>CAWFYM010000004.1:0-10246 GCA_963820065.1 uncultured Actinomycetota bacterium
CCCGCCGGCGCAGGTACGAGCCGAACAGGGGCAGGGCGAAGTCATACGTGCCGCGCGTCGGCCGGTAGACGAGGCCGCGGTCGACGAGCCGCCGCACGACGACGTCGACGTTCGCGAGGTCGGCCAGGGAGCGGCGCAGGCTCAGCGCCGAGAGGCGCCCCCCGGCGCGGGCCATGGCATCGAGCACCCGCCGGCCGGCCACGCCGGCGACGAGGTAGCGGTCCTCGAAGAACGCGAGGTCGAGCTCGTGGAGCAGGCTCGACTCGAGCGCCTGGTAGTCCGTGAGCGTGACGTCGGCCCGGCCGACCCGGCTGCACAGAAAGCCGCCGAAGAACTGCAGGAAGTACGGATAGCCGCCCGTCCGCTCCACGATCTCGCCGACGAGTGGGAGCTCGAAGTTGCGACCGCTGCCCGAGAGCGGGATCCCGAGGGCGTCCCACGCATCGCCGCGTTCGAGATGGCCGATGACCACGTGGCGGAACATCCGCTCGGCGTACGTCCGCGCCCGCTTGAGGTTGAGGCTCAGGGTCGGCAGACCGCACAGGACCAGGCGCACCCGGCTCGACGTCCGCTGCGCCTGTCCGAACCCGGCCAGCAGCGACGAGAGCGGGTATCGCTCCTGCCGTCGGTCGTCGCCGAGCAGGTGGGCTTCGTCGTACAGGAACAGCACGCCCGGCACGTCCGTCTGCGCGAGCGCACCGTCGAGCGCTGCGAGCGCCGCCCGGATCGTCTCGGCCGCGTCGCGCGACTCGGCCTCGTAGGCGGGCTCGTAGCCCAGCTCACCGACCGAGAGGCGGCGGGGACGCACGTACTGCCACGCCCGCTCGATCGCGTCGCCCAGCCCCGCGAGCGCGCTGCAGCGCCGGACCAGGGCGGCGCAGTCGTCGGCGATCGCGTCAGCGAGGCGTGCGTCGTCGCGGTGGCGATCGCTGAGCTCGCGCCCGAGGCACAGCCAGCCGGCCCGTTCCCCGCGCGTCGCGAACTCACCCAGCAGCACCGTCTTGCCGGTTCCCCGGATGCCGGTCAGCGTCCAGTTCGCGTGCGGCGGATGGGTCTCGCCGAGATAGCGCTCGAACTCGCCGAGGAGGACGTCGCGACCGGCGAGGTACGGCGGGGCAACGCCGTTGCCCGGACGGAACGGGTTGGCGAGCTGTTCGGTTCGAATGGTCGAATCGAGATCTGTCACATGGAGATCCTTGATCGCGGTGCGGAAGCTGAGGCGTCTGCCGAGCGCCGCATGGGCGCCTTCCAGAGCCGACGTGCACCGTGCTCAGCGTGATCTCGCCTTCGCTCGAGGTCAATGGCGACTGTGTACGGCGAGTGTGTACGCCAGATGCGCACACGCCGCGGGAGGACGCTCCTGCTGGTCGCTTGATCCCCCGTTCGACCGTGTGCCATCGGCGTTCCGGTGCCTGCGGTCCGCCCGGGCGAGTCGACTCTCGGATCCGCGCGTCGCGTCTGGGACGGCGAGGTCGGAGGCTCAAGTGGAGACCAACCTTTACAACCGACCTTAGTGTCCCGGCCTTATGGGCACTGCCGATCCGTGTCATCGACCTTCGTCAGACGTTCGGCACCCCACGCCGCGCCCTCGCGAGGGCATGAACGCCACTCCGGTCCGCAGCCCGGGCGCGGCGGCCCGCCCTTCGCGAGCACCCGTACTCGTCCGGCGCCCGCAGTCGGATGACGGCCTGGCCCCAGGGTGTCCCGCAGATCAGCGCTCAGTGTCTTCCTGTCCGTCGAAGTCGAGGTTCGCGGTGGTTCGCACGCCGTCGCTCGCAAGCGTCGCGATGAACCGCGCCACGCGACCGCGCGCGACCTCGAGGTCATGGTTGCCCAGATTGAGGTTCAGGAGATCGACGTACCACGGTGGCTTCACCTGGGCGGGCACGTACGCCTCCGCGATCGCGCGTGCCACCGGCAGGGTCGTGGCCTTGGAATCGTCGTGGACGTCGCGGTTGTCGGCGGCCAGGAGCTTCGCGTGCTCCTCCGTGAGCAGGCGTTCGAACAGCTCGCCGGTGAAGGGATCGCCGGCCCGCACGCCCGTCTCGGCATCGCCCTCGGTGAACGCCGCCCCCTTGTGCAGCCACTCCCACAGGATCGACAACCGGATCTCCCCGGTCGCCATGTCCTCCATGAGATACAGCACGTCATCGTCACCGAAGAAGTCCGCCGGCTTGAGCGCGGCGGCCTGGTACCCACGCAGGAACGCATTGCCGTACTGGAGGGCGACGCTCAGAAGATCCCGGGCGCCGCGGACCGTTCGCGGAGCCGACTCGAGGCTCGTCAGCAAGGCCGCGTCATCGTCCGCGTACGTGAGGGCCGGGAACGCGCGGCCCAGCTGGTTGTCCTCTCCGGCCTGCTCCCAGACCGGCCGCACGATGTGGACCATCTTCCAGTGCGCCACCCATTTGCCGCTGGCGCCTTCCCGCTGCTCGCGCTCCGCCCCGGCCACGGCGCGGCGCATCGCGGTCGCGACGCCCGCCTCGGAGCCGACCGGGATCTGCGCCTCCATGCCGCCCTGCCACAGGGCGAAGCGACCGTTGCGGTCCGGGGTGTTGACCGCCCGGCAGACGCGGTCCTCGTACGCCCGCATGTACGCGTAGGTCATCCCGATCGCGTCGATGTTGGGGTTGGTGAACTCGGGATCCCAGCTGAGCGCGTCGGCAACGCTGTTGATGTAGTCCCAGCGGCCCGTGTTGAAGCCCACGAAGTGGGTCCCGAGCGCTGCCCGGATCTCCATCAGCTGGAAGGCGGCCTCGAGCTGCTCGACGAGGACGTAGGCCCTGATCGTGCCCGCTGCCAGGCCGACGTGACCCTCGAGTGCGTCGAGCATGCGTGCCCACAGGGCCGCCTCGGCCCCGGTCTGGATCTTGGGTAGGTACAGGACGATCGACCGGCCGTCGGCTTCCAGCACCCGGTGATTGGCGACCGCGTACAGCACCAGGTCCACGATCGATGCCGAGAACCCGGTCCCATCGACCCAGCGCACGTGCCGGTCGTCGAGATGCAGGCCGCGGGCCCGGAAGATCCGGGTCGTGAACGCCAGCTGCCGCTGCCAGTCGTCGACGATCCGCCGTCCGAAGAAGCCCTGCGCCCAGCGGTTCATCTCGCCCGAGACCTGCTCGGCGACGCGCAGGAACACCGGGTCCATCGCGAACGCGACGCGCAGGTTGCGCTGGTTGTCGAGCGCCATCGCTTCGGTCTGGCCGAGCGCGTCCTCACCATCGAACATCCAGCCGTCGGCACCCGACAGCAGCGCGTACGCCACGTTGCGCAACCCTGCCTCGAGCGAGGCCCTCGGCCTCGTCGCAGGTCCCGTGCCCTGGATCCATTGCCGCCGCAGGTCGGCCGGGATGTCGCCGCCGGTGAATTGGCCTGCTCGCGCGTCGCGCACCAGCAAATCGGTCCCGGGGATCGACGAGTCCGGGCTCGGGAACGCGATCGGGAGCCGGCCCTGCGCGCGCGCCCGACGGCGTCGGAGGCGCTCGGCCATGAGCTCCCGGCGCTCGTGATCGAGCGGCGCCAGCACCGACATGGCGGCCATGGCGGCGGGCGTCAGCACGTCGGCGTATGCGTCGAGGAGGCCGGCGCGCACCTCGAGGTTCCTAGCCATGGTGCGCCCGCATCGATGGCGCCTGCCGGGCGATCGGGACCGCCGGGCGTCCGCGGCGCCTCCCATTCGGCTTGACGACTGGCCGTGGGCGAATCGCGAGGTCGGTGGACAACACTGGCGGCATGTCGTTCTCCTTGAACCTGGTGCCAGCCACGCGCGGGCGCGCGGCCTCGCCCGTCATGCGTCCAGATCCGGGGTCAGCCCTACCATCCGGACTCCATCGGCGCAACTGGCTTCATCGACGTCAGCCGACGCGCCACTCGCTCCGATGGCCCCGAGCATCGCGCCGCCGTCGTCTCGGATCAACACCGCGCCGGGCTGCGGCAGGAATCGCCCACCCGCAGTCGCCGCCAGCGCGACGAAAAAGTTGGGGTTGGTGGATGCCCTGTTCGCGACGGCTCGGCTGGAAGACCCCATGGCGACCGCGGTCCAGGCCTTTCCGAGCGCGACATCGAACCGGAACATGCTGGCTCCGTCCTGGCGCTGAGCCGCGACGAGGTGGCCGCTCGCGTCCAGCACCACGACCGCAAGGGGCGGGCTCGCGAGCTCGGAGGCCTTGACCAACGAGTGCTCGATCATCGCGTTTGCGACGCTGAGATCCATGGTTTCGCCTCCATCTTGCATTGCGTGATCATCGAGTTCCGCGGGAACCGGCCTGCGATCGATGGGCGAGATCCACCCGACGCTGGAGGTTGGCGCGGAACATCGGCAGAGCGAAATGGTACTTGCGGCGTGACGGCGGTAGACAAGACCGCGCTCGAGGCCCAGGACGCGCAGCTCGCCGGTGGTCGCGACGCCGACCGCGACCAGGGCCGCCATCGACACCACGCGCCCCGTCTCGCGCACCTTGAGGTCGTAGGGTCGGACCGAGGCGCGGTGCCGACCTCTCGGCCCTCCAATCTCCCCAGCCCGCCCTCCGAACCGGACGTGCGGGTTGCCACATCCGGCTCTCCAAGATCTCATGCCGATACGATCACCGTTGATCCGCTCACCCGTTCCGTCCACGGCGCAGGCCTCGCGGAGGACATCGCCATGTTCGTCGAGCAGGCTCTTGGCGACGAGTTCGGGGGCAGGCATGCTCTGCCTGTCGGCCATCGTGGTGGTCCTTTCGTCGATGGACTGGCTGTCAATCGACGAGTCTGGGATCCGCGGTGTGGCCGTCGTCTCGAGGTTCGGCCACCACGCGGACCCGCGTTACACCGCTTCCACCGCCTCGACCCGCCAAGGACGTCTGGCAATTGCTCGAGCGGCGCAGTGACGTACGGCGCATCATGCGAGGCACACGCGTATACAGGATCGGCGCGGACCGCACCGATCACCCGCAGGGACGGTCGCCAGCCACGGAGCTCGGATTGTGAAGAGCGGGCAACTTGGAGCTCTCAGACCCCATGCGCGGTTCCGGACGGTGTTGCGCGAGTTCTGCTTGGCAGGACTCGATGGCTTTCTGCGGCCACAAGCGGCGCGCTCCCTCCCATCCAAGGCATCCGTCCCCAACCCTGTCCAATGGCATCACCTCCGTGAGACACGAAAGAGGTGCCAGATCGTTCGCCACCCGACGCTCGCGGGTCTCAGCCTGGCGGCACTCCGAATCCCAAAGCGACCATGACCTCGACAGAACCAAGCGTCCGACTTGCCTTCGGACGGACGGGGCTCGAGATCGCGATCCCCGACCGCGCGGAGGTCATCACGCCCGCGCCCCGCGCCGCGCTTCGCGATCCTGCGGACGCCGTTCGCACCGCCTTTCGCCGGCCCACGCACGGGTCGTACGCACCACTTCCGTCGCTCGTTCCGGTCGGCGCATCGGTGGCCGTGAGCGTCTGCGACGTGACCCGCCCCTTCCCCGCACGAACCGTCCTGCCAGTTCTCATCGAAGAGTTGCCCGGCCGGCGCATCAAGATTCTCGTGGCAACGGGCAGCCACCGACCATGTACTCCCGCCGAGCTCGAGGTGATGTTCGGAGAGGAGGTGCTGAACCAGGCGGAGGTTGAACAGCACATCGCCGACGACAGGGACGCTCACGGGCGACTCGGGTTCGTTCCTGGCTCCGACGTGCCGGCTTGGGTAGATAGGCGGTTTCTCGAGGCGGACGCTCGCATGACGCTTGGTTTCGTCGAGCCACACTTCTTCGCCGGCTTCTCCGGAGGGCCGAAGATGGTCGGCCCGGGCTTGGCGGCGCTAGAGACGATCAAGGAGCTGCACTCGACCGCGAGGATCGCTGACGCTCGCGCCACTTGGGGAATGCTCGACGGCAACCCCGTCCACGACCCGATCCGCGCGATCGCCTCCCGTGCCGGCGTCACTTACGCGCTCGATGTGGTCCTCGACGACGCCCAGCGGATCGCTGGGGTCTTTTCCGGCGACCTCGACACCGAGCATCGAGCCGCGTGCGCGCACGTGCGCGCAACGGCGATGGTCCGCGTGCCGCGGCCGTTCGACGTGGTGGTAACGACGAATAGCGGCTACCCGCTCGACCAGAACCTATATCAATGCGTCAAGGGCTTGCGGGCCGCGGCCGGAATTGTGCGCGACGGAGGCACCATCATCCTGGCGGCTGAATGTGTGGACGGCCTTCCGTCCCACGGCCGATACGCGGATCTTCTCGGGACGTCCTCGAGCCCAAGAGAGTTCCTCGATCGACTTGCCCGGGGAGAGATCAACGAGCGCGATCAATGGCAAGTCCAGGTCCAGGCCTCCATCCAGGCCCGTGCCCGCGTGCTCGCCTACACGCCGGGCATCTCGGCCACCGACCTGCGCAAGGCCTGGCTGGAGCCGATCGACGATGTTGGCGCCGCGCTCGAAGAGGCGCTATTGGCGGCCGGTCCCGGGGCCCGCGCAGCCATTCTTCCGGAGGGCCCGCAAACAATCGCCTACGTCGGATGAGGCGCCGATGGGGAACTAACGGCAAGCCAGGCAAGCGTGGCCCTGCCCTCCAAGTTGTGTCCTGCCTGTCTTTCCTCCGGGACGTGGCCTCACCTGAGCATGATCTCGCGCGCGCCTTCCGGCGAGGCGACACAGCGGCTGCGGCGATTGCCCTGCAGTTGGCCACCTCTGTGATTGAAGAGAACCGTGCTCGCTTGCTCGGCGGGCGAACGCTCGCTGTTGCGGTGCCCGGACATCGGGCTGGCTCAAACAATCGCGCATGCGAGGACTTGATCAGGGCCCTTGCAGCCCGCATGCCGGAGATCGTTCCGGCTCCGGGCGTGCTTGTTCGATTGCGCGACGCACCTGAGGGGAAGTCGGGGACGCCGCGGAACCCGGCCGAGGAGGCCAGCACGCTCGCATGGCACCACGCCGCCGTGGCCGCCGACGTCGACCGCGTCCTGCTTGTCGACGACGTGCTGCGCACCGGTGCGACGTTGGAGGCCGCCATCCGAGCGATGCCGTCGCGCCTCATGAAGCGAACTGCGGCCCTGGCAATCTTCGAGGCCTACCTACGAGAGGTACTGATGTGACGGACCCTGATCCACCATCGGCGATGGCGGGCGCCGGGCCAGCTCGCGGTCAGTCATCGATCCTCGTGGCTCCGGAAGTAGCGTCGCACGCGGGAGCAGTCATCATGCGTCTCCTCGGGCCACGCGCAGATGTAGTCCATGGCCGTCGCCGGATCGGGCTCCGGGCTCGACTTAGCTTAGACTGGCAACCCCGACGGCCGTCACGGCGATCGCCGCCGGCACCGCAAAGCGGAGGGTTGTGCGGACGACCACGAGGCCTGGCGGTCCGACGGTAACGAACGCGAGGAGCGCGGGATCCGAACGACACTGATCGTTTGTCGACGAAATCTCGGTCCCCTAGCTCTGGATCAGGCATTCTCGCCGGCGCCCAGTTCATCCGCGCCTCGGATCGGGATCCGAGTGTTGATGGCATCCGCGCCGCTGAGGGCCCGTCGGGCGCGCCACTACCCACGCTTGTGCAGGCACGCGCTCGGGCCGGGCGACCGCAAGGCGAGCGAGTACGCCTCGAGGGTATGCTCGAGCGCCGACGAACCCCGGGCCGGTGGGCGATGATCCGCACCTGCTCAGATCGGCCCTGCCCGTCGGCCCTGCCCGTCGACCTGCCGGCGCGCGGGTGAGCCTGCGGGCTACTCGCCCGCAGCTCGTGTCGCGCGCGCTCGCAACGATGCGATCTGATCTGCACCCTGGATAGGTGCCATGACCAACTCATAGGACCTGCTGGCTCCGGGCTCGAGGACGATGAGCTCCCCGCGCTCCCGCGCGTCCCACTTGCCGGCATCGCAATTCGTCTGCGGCTCGAGCGCGACCGCATAGGTGTCCTCGCCCATCATCCGCCATGCCTGGTGGCGCGGCATCTGCGAGAGCCGGTACCGCTGGACCACGCCGAGCTCGAGTGCCGGATTGACGACCGCGCACTCCACCCAGCCGTCAGCGTCTGCCGCCATCTCATGCTCGTAGCACGCCTCCGTGAACCCGGGTTGCGGAGCGGTCAGCTGCCGATATTCGGGTACCGCGGCCGGGTACGTCGACGACCATGAGCGGGCCGGCACCACGATCTCGGCTCCCTCGTCGACGATCGGCCAGCCGATGTTGCAGTGATAGATGAACATGTGCGGGGTCGGCGCATGCCCCACGTTCTCGACGGTGTCGAGGATCCGGAGCGATGCCCCGCCCAACGACGCCTCGATCCGGCGGCGAAGGAGCAGATGCTCCTCGAACACGGCCCCCTGGAGTACCTCTCCCTCGGCCCACAGGACGCACTCGTCGCCGTCCCAGCGCTCGCCGTACCCCACGAGCCTGGCGGGCAGGCCGCCCACACGTCCATGGATCCCGAATGCCTGGGTCGCGAGGAAGTGGGGCTGGTTGTATTGCTCGGCCGTGTCCTCGCCCGGGCCCTGGGCGTGGTCGAGCCCACAGGTGACAACCAGGCCGCCTGCAAAGGTCCGCGACCAACCGAGACCGGCGGGCTCGTAGTACCAGGGACCGCGGACGCCGACGGGCGACGTCCACGCGAGCGGTATCCCGTTGAGCTCGCAGCGCCAGACGTCGAACGTGCGATCGACGAGAACGTCGAACGTGAAGCCAGCGCCCGTCCGGAACTCCAGGACGCGCACGCCGCGCCCGTCTCCGTCGCCGAGCTCGACCAGGCGGACACCCCCGACCTGCTCGAGCCGTCCGACCCTTCGCATCAGCTCCGTGCGAGACAGCGCGCCCGTCCACAGGGTAGGCATTTCGTTCCTCCTATCGGGTCTGATCGGGGACCCCCGCACCCCCGCCCTCGAGCGCGGCTTGTGACCCCCTCCCCGGTTGCATGGCGGCTCAGTCCACGGCTCGCAGCATGAGCACAGCGTCGTGCCCCCACGGCGGGCGGAAGGCCCATGTCCCTGCCGCCGTAAACGCGACCTCGTCCGATGCCCGATCGTCGATCGGGTCGAGCCAGCGGCCGACGAGGCGGCCCGACAGGACCGCGAGATCGAGCGTGATCTCCCGGGCAACCGGGAGGTAGACGAGCGCGAGCTTGCCGTCCGGGGCCATCGCAGCGGCCGCGAGGTCGAGGCCGTTGTGCTCGCCTTCGCCGCCGACGATCAGATGGTGACTGAGGTCCGGCACCAGCGTCCACCACGGGATCGACCCGAGGATCGCTCGCCAGCGGATCATCGCCCGCGCGCCGGACGAATCAAGCGCCATCTCCCAGCCGGGCCCGAATCGCCAGACGGGGGAGTTCCCGAGGCACTGCCCGAACGCACCCATGAGCATCGGCCACCACGCCTGGCGCCGGACCTGGAGCTCGCTGGCGTTGTGCTCGCCCTCGTAGGTCAATTCGAACAGGAAGAATGGGTGGGCTGGCTCCCACTGGTACGCGTCACGGCAGGCGCGATGGACGATGTCGTACGAGTAGACCTGGTTGACCGTGAGCCACGGGTCATCGGGATATGACTCGAGGGGACGGCAGCCGGGATGGACGTGCGCCGTGAACAACCGTCGCGGGTCGTCGGTCTCGCGAATCCCCCGCACCAGGGCTCGGACGTGCGGGAGCGCCTCACCCGGGCACCGGTCGCCCGACATCACCCACAAGAGGTTCCCGGCCATGCGGTATCGCTCGCCGAGGTAGCGGCCGAATGCCTGGCAGCCGTCGGGTCCGGCCCCGAGCGCCTCGTCATACCAGCCCTCGGGCCGTCCCCCGAAGCCCGGATACGCCGGCGCTCGGTAGCCGAGGTAGAGCGGGTTGAGGAGGACGAGCATGCCTCGCTCGGCGGCCATCGCGAGCAACCGGTCGGCACGCCGGAAGTAGGCCTCATTGGGCCTCGTCAGGTCGCCGGCATCCTCGAACGGCAATTCACCATGGAGGTTGCGTGGCGGGTCAGGAGCGAACACGTGCTCGACAAGGTTGACGACGAGGGCGTTGAAGCCCTGCGTCGCGCGCGTGTCCAGGTACCGGCGGGCGTCGTCGTCGGTCGCCGAGACGAGGATCGACCAAGGCAAATCGCCCTGGAGCAGAAACGGCACACCGTCCTCGTCGACGAGATGGCGCCGGTCCGGGGCGACCCCAAGCGGAAAGCGGACGACCGCGGCTGCTGTTGCACCGTGCGTTGGCCCTGCGGCTCGGGTGGGCTGCCGCGATTCTGCCCTCATCCGGACCGCCTCGAGGTCGCCGCCTCGCCCGCGGCATACGCGATCCCGG
>CAWFYM010000005.1:0-327412 GCA_963820065.1 uncultured Actinomycetota bacterium
GTCGTTCATCTCTCCAACGACTGCATCATGACTGTCAGACACGGGAATCCTTCCGGGACCGGATATCAGCGGGCGTGCGTTTCGGAACTCTCAGGGGTGGAGCAGGCGGGACACTGGCCCCAATAGACGACCTCGGCCTCGTCGATCGAGTAGCCGTGGTCGTGGGAAGCGGTCAAGCAGGGCGTGTCACCGACGGCGCAGTCGACATCGGCGATCGCGCCACACGATCGGCAGACGACGTGGTGATGGTTGTCGGCCACGCGTGACTCGTAGCGAGCCACCGAGCCGGACGGCTTGATGCGACGGACCAGGCCCGCGTCGGTCAACGCACGAAGGACGTCGTAGACGGCTTGGGTGGAGACGTCGCCGATCTCCTCGCGGACGACGCCGATGATGGAGTCTGTGTCGGCGTGCGGGTGGTCGTAGACGGCCGTCAGCACGGCGACGCGGGGCCTCGTCACGCGCAACTCGACGTCGCGCAGCAACTGTTCGGCCTCGACCGTTGTCGGCACGTTCGGAGTCTTTCCCACATTCTGGAATGAGTCAAGACAAGCATTCGGGGAGACCCCCACACTCATCGAGCCCTGGTTTAGCCGTCATGATCGAGTCCAGGACCACGGCGAGGGTGACCACCACCAGCCTGTGTTTCAGCATGCGGTAGGGCGTGACCCGGCCCTGATTCGACCAGTTTCCGTTGAGGAGAAGACATGAAGGCAGTCACGGTTCAGCCGGGGGTCTCTGACTCCGTCCGCTTCGAGGAGGTCCCCGAACCGGACCAGAGCACCGGGTCGGTCCTGGTCGAGGCGGTCGCGGTGGGCA
The DNA here is from genome assembly GCA_963820065.1 of uncultured Actinomycetota bacterium. GTDB lineage: Bacteria > Actinomycetota > Actinomycetes > DATJPE01 > DATJPE01 > JANPBY01. The sequence continues at coordinate 820 of CAWFYM010000005.1, forward strand.
TCTGCGGCACCGATGTTGAGATCGCCTCCGGCGCCTACGGCTGGGCTCCCCCCGGGCGGGACCGGCTGATCCTGGGTCACGAGTCACTGGGTCGAGTCGTAGACCCGGGGCCGGATCGCAGCGTGCAGGCCGGTGACTTAGTGGTTGGGATCGTTCGGCGTCCCGACCCGGTTCCCTGCGCGAACTGCGCCGTGGGTGAGTGGGACATGTGCACCAACGGGCAGTACACCGAGCGCGGCATCAAGGAGATCGACGGGTTCATGTCCGAGCGCTGGAGGATCGAACCCGGGTACTTCACCAAGCTCGACCCCTCGCTTGGTCTGCTCGGCGTGCTGCTGGAACCGACCACCGTGGTGACCAAAGCCTGGGAGCTGGTCGGGGCGATGCGAGCCCGAGCGTTCTGGGAACCGCGCACGGTGCTGATTACCGGTGCCGGCCCGATCGGCATGCTCGCCGCCCTGATCGGCGTCCAGCACGGCGGCGAGGTGCACGTCTTGGATCGGGTCACCGAGGGGGCGAAGCCGCAGCTGGTTCGCGATCTCGGCGCCACCTACCACTCCGGGCCCATCTCCGACCTGGGCTTCAAGCCCGATGTGATCATCGAGTGCACCGGGGTGGGCTCCGTGATCATCGACTCGATCCGTCAGGTGGGTCCGGGCGGGGTGGTATGCCTGACTGGAGTGGGCAGCGGTGGCCCAAGCAGCGGTCTGTCTCCCGCCGACCTCGGCAAGGAGCTGGTCCTGCAGAACAACGTGGTCCTCGGCTCGGTCAACGCCAACCGCCGGCACTTCTATCGGGCCGCGGAGGCCCTCGCCGCGGCAGACCGGGACTGGCTGGCCCGGCTGATCACCCGACGGGTCCCACCGAAGGATGTCGCCGACGCCCTGCAGCGCGGGCCCGACGACATCAAGGTCGTCCTGGACTTCGGAGCCTGACCGTGGCCGGGGAGCCCGAGCGGGACGGAGGGGCCGTCGCCTGCACGACCGAGCAGACCCAGCTCGGTGAGGGGGTGCGATGGGACGCCCGTCGGGATGAGTTGTTGCGGGTGGACATCCTGGCCGGGCGGGTCTTCCGCGACCGGATCACCGGGGATGGTGCCCTGCTGGCCGTTCGCGTCTACGACTTGCCCTGGCCGGTCGGCATGATCGCCCCGGTCCAGGGTGACGACGGGTGGCTGCTCGGCGCCGGGCGGGGCTTCGTCCACCTGGCGCCCGACGGCCGGCATCGAATGATCGCTGCCGAGGTGTCACCGCCCGCGACGCGGATGAACGATGGTGCCAGCGACCCTCAGGGTCGGTTCTGGGGCGGGGCCTTGGCCGACGACCACCACGAGGGCGGCGGCGCGCTCTACCGGCTCGACACCGACGGGCGGGTCGAGCAGGTGCTGGGGGACATGACGATCCCCAACGGCATCGCGTGGAGCCCCGACGGGGACACGATGTATCTCGTGGACAGTGGCCCACGGGTCGTCTATGCGTTCGCGTTCAACGGCCAGCGCGGTTCCCTCAGCGATCAGAAGGTCTTGCTCACCGTGCCCGAGGGCGTCGGCGCACCCGACGGCATGACCGTGGACGCCGCAGGCGACCTGTGGGTAGCCATCTACGGCGGGGGACGGGTCCGGCGCTACGCACCGGACGGCACGTTGAGACAGGAGTTCCCCGTCCCCGCGCAGCAGAGCACCTGCTGCGCGCTCGCCGGCCCGGGACTCGACCAGTTGTTTGTCACCACAGCAACCGAGAACTACACCGACGAGCAGCGCCGAGCCGAACCAGCCGCCGGGTTGGTTTACCGGTGCGCCACCGATGCCACCGGACGTCCCGCGGCGCCGTTCATCCCTGATCCCGTGTGGTGGGCCGCGCTCGACCATTGACCGTGCGAGAAGAGGAGACTGGCATGTCCGATCTGATCACCACCGCCACAGCCGACGGGCGTGACGGGTGGGTGCGGGCATGAGCACCTCCTCGCCGTTCGCGCCGATCGCCGACTACGCGTTCCTCTCGGACTGCCACACGGGTGCCCTCGTCGCCCCGGACGGGTCGATCGACTGGTTGTGCGTGCCGCGTTTCGACGCCCCCAGCGTCTTCGGCAGCCTGCTCGACCGGCAGGCCGGGTACTTCCGGTTCGCCCCGTTCGGAGTGGATCATCCGTCTGCCCGTGCGTACGAGCCGGGCACGAACGTGCTGGTGACAACCTGGACGCACCAGCAGGGCTGGGTGGTGGTCCGCGATGCCCTGACCATGGGACCGCGGGAGGAGGAGGACTCGGTCACTCCTCACACCCGCCCGCCCGCCGACGACGATGCCGACCACATGCTGGTGAGAACAGTGGAGTGCATCGAGGGACAGGTCGAGATCGACCTCGTCTGCGAGCCGTTGTTCGACTACGGACGGACGACGGCTACCTGGTCCTTGGTCGACGGCGACCGGCACGTCGCTGACGCCAGCGGCGCCGGCCAGACCATCCGTCTCCGCTCTGACATGGCGCTCGGCATCGAGGGTGGTCGAGTCAAGGCCCGGCACATTCTTCGAGCGGGGGAGCGGGCCTATTGCGTGTTGTCCTGGGCCAGTGGGCTCGCCACCCCGCAGGACGTCGACGAGGCCGAGGCCACGATCGAGGCGACCACCCGATTTTGGCGGGCCTGGCTGGGCCGGGCGCGGATGCCCGATCACCGGTTCCGTGACCCCATCCAGCGATCAGCCCTGGCGATCAAGGGACTTACCTACATGCCCACCGGAGCCACCGTCGCGGCTCTGACCACCTCCTTGCCGGAGACGCTCGGCGGCGAGCGCAACTGGGACTACCGCTACACCTGGATGCGAGACGCCACCTTCACCCTGCAGGCGTTGCACTGGCTGAACCTTGACTGGGAAGCCGACGAGTTCATGCAGTTCATCGCCGACGTCGAGCCGAACGAGGACGGCTCCTTCCAGATCATGTACGGGATCGACGGGAGGAGAGACCTCACAGAGTCGACCCGGGACGACCTGTCCGGCTATCAGGGATCCCGACCGGTGCGGGTCGGCAACGGTGCGTTCGACCAGCGGCAGAACGACGTGTACGGAGCCGTACTCGACTCGATCCTGCTCCACTCGCGTCGCAGCCAGCGGATGCCGGCCCGGCTGTGGCCCATCATCGAGACGCAGGCGCAACGCGCCACCGACGTTTGGCGGGAACCCGACCAAGGCATCTGGGAGGCACGGGGTGAGCCGCAGCACTACGTGTCCTCGAAGCTGATGTGCTGGGTCGCCCTCGACCGAGCGGCCCAGCTGGCCGCGATCGCGGGAGAGTCAGACCAGGAAGCGGCCTGGCGTGCCACCGCCGAGGAGATCAAGGCCGACATCCTCGCCCACGGAGTCTCCGAGCGCGGAGTCCTCCGGCAGCACTACGCCACCGAAGCGCTGGACGCCTCGACCTTGCTGGCCGCACTCACCGGCTTCTTGCCCGGCAGCGACGACCGACTGCGCGCCACCGTCTTCGCGATCGCCGACGAGCTGACCGAGAACGGCTTCGTGCTGCGGTATCGAACCGGCGAGACCGACGACGGACTCACCGGCGAAGAGGGCTCTTTCCTCATCTGCTCCTTCTGGCTGGTCTCTGCGCTGTCGATCATCGGAGAGAAGGGGCGCGCCCGCGACGACATGGAGCGTCTGCTGCGGATCGCGTCACCGCTGGGGCTGTACGCCGAGGAGTTCGACGCCCAGAGCGCTCGGCACCTCGGGAACTTCCCGCAGGCGTTCTCCCACCTCGCGCTGATCGAGGCAGCGGGGCGGATCATCCTCGAGGAAAGGCTCGAGGAGATGGCTTGAGAGGTCGAGTCGCCTGATCCCACGGTGCGCGTCTGGGCCACCGGCCAAGGTCAGGTCGCCCCCTGAGGCAGCACCAGTCTGCGCCCAATGGCGGCGAGCCCGGCGACGAGAGACGAGGTCCAGTCGCCGATGGTAGGCCCCCGCGCTGGACCGATCGGCAGGTGCGGGCAGTGAAGGTTTGATGAGCCCGACGAACGGAGCGCGAGTTAGCCTCGCGGGGCTGCGCGCGGACGGATCGTGGCTACCACTGATCCCGAGGCCGGTGGTCTGGGTCGAGGGACCAACGCCGGGCGACGGGGGCCCTTGGCCCCTGCTCCGCTGTCGACTCCTCTGTTGTGATGGCCGTGCAGGAGGTGCGTGATGCGCGACGTGCTGAGTTCTGTCGGCTTCCTCGTCGGTGTCGTCTGGGTCGCGTGCACCGTGCTCGCGTCGGTCTTCGCAACGCTGCGAACCGACCTCCTAGCCTTGTACGAGCGTAGGACCTTCCAGGTGCGCGCCGATGGCGACTGATCGGTCGACGGGGCCGATCACCGCCTCGGGCGGTGAGGCCCTCCGAACGCACCGGCTGACCACGCGGCTGCTGGATGCGCTGGAGGTCTCCGTCGCCGTCATCGCCGTCGTCGCCTCGGTCGTTCTCGATCGCTTGATTCCGAGTCTCGTGCTGTTGCTGCTGATGACTGTTTCGCTGGTGCTTCGCCGGCAGCGCCTGTCCTCGCTGGGCCTTGCCCGGGTGGCCCGGGCCGGGCGGATGGCGCTGGTTGTCTTCGCGCTCACCGTCGGCTGGACCCTGCTCACGCTGGCCGTAACCATGCCGCTCCTGGAGCGGCTGACCGGGCAGCGCCAGGATGTGAGCGATTTCGCAGATCTCAAGGGTGACCTGGCGACGACACTGATTCTGATCGTCTTGTCCTGGACTCTCGCCGCCGTCGGTGAGGAGCTCGCCTTTCGCGGCTACCTTCAGACGCGGATGCGTGAGGTGATGCCCCCAGGGACGGCCGGCCTGGTCGTCGCGGTGGTCGCGTCCTCGGCGCTGTTCGGACTCATCCACACTGAGCAGGGAGCCGTCGGTGTCGGGCTCACCTTCGTCGACGCGCTGTTCTTCAGTGTGCTCCGCTATCGCTATCGCACGCTGTGGGCCGCCGTCCTCGCCCACGGCTTCAGCAACACGATCGGCCTCACGGCGTACTTCCTCGTCGGGCCGGTGTACGGCCTCTGGTGACGCCCTGGAATCGGTGTGGTGCGCCGCCGGGCAGAACGGATTGGTCCTCGGTCACATCACTGTTCGTCGAAGTCGTTTGTCGAAGCCGACGACGAGCGATGCCAGGAGGGCAACCGCAAGGATCCGCAGCCAGGCCGCGCCAGGGATCGGCGCCGTGCCGAAGAGCTCGTTCATCGCGGGCAGGTAAGTAATCGCAAGCTGTCCGATAGCTTGACACGCGACTCCCACGAGCACCCAGCGGTTGCTGAACAACCCGATGCTCCAGGCGGCGTGCGTGAGCGAGCGGCAGCTGAACAAGTAGAACGCCTCGACGACGACGAAAACGTTGACGGCCACGGTACGGGCTTCTGCCAGCGAGGCGCCGTTGGCGCTCTCCCATTCGAACAGCCACCAGGACCCACCGACCAGTAGTGCCGAGACCAGCAGGATCCGAACAACGAGGGCGCCCGTGAGCAACGGCCGTCGCGGATCACGGGGTGGTCGGGTCATGATGCCCGGTTCCTTCGGTTCGAAGGCGAGCATGAGGCCTAGTGCGACAGCGGTGGTCATGTTGATCCACAGGATCTGCACCGGGGATATGGGGAGCGCCGCCCCGAGCAGGATCGCGACCAGGATGACCAGCCCCTCGGCCATGTTCGTCGGCAGCGTCCAGACGATGAACTTGGTCAGGTTGTCAAAGACCCCGCGGCCTTCCTCGACGGCGCCTTCGATGGTGGCGAAGTCGTCATCGGTGAGGATCATGTCGGCCGCTTCCTTGGCCACCTCCGTCCCGGCGTGGCCCATGGCTACTCCGATGTCAGCCTGGCGCAAAGCGGGGGCGTCATTGACACCATCGCCGGTCATCGCGACGACGTGGCCGCGCTCCTGAAGGGCCTCGACCAGGCGCAGCTTCTGCGCCGGGCTGACCCGGGCGAACACCCTCGCACTCTCGACGGCGGCTGCGTATGCGGCTCCTTCGAGCTCGTTGAGGTCCGTCCCCAGCAGGACCGGGCCTCCATGGTCGACGTCGATCACGCCGACCTGCTCAGCGATCGCTCGGGCGGTCCCGGCATGGTCGCCGGTGATCATCTTTACGTCGATGCCGGCCGTATGGCATGCGGCTATGGCGGCGGTGGCGGCGGCACGGGGTGGGTCGTGCATCCCTTGAAGGCCGGTCAGGACGAGGCACCCGAGCAGCATGTCCTCATCGAACTCCCGGACGTCTTGCAGCCGTCCTCGGGCGGTGGCGAGGACGCGGAGCCCGCCCTCGGCCATGCTCTCGGCCGTGGCAAGAACATCGTCGCGGTCGAGCGGCCGCTCTGCGCCGGTCGCGTCCATCTGGGCGCCGCAGAGGGCCACGATGCGTTCCGTGGCGCCCTTCGCCAGAACGAAGCAGGGGTCATTTGCCGCAGCTCGGTGCAGACTCGCCATGTACTGCCGGTCGGAGCTGAAGGGGACGGTCGCGATCCGTGGCAAGCCGCGGCGCTCCAGGTCCACGTTCAGGCCCGACTTGGCCGCCGCAATCAACAGCGCACCTTCGGTCGGGTCGCCGACCATCTGCCATCCGCCGTCCCGCTCGGACAGCTGTGCGTCGTTGCACAACGCCCCCGCGAGCAGGGTCCAGCGCAGCGCTTCGTTGGTGGCGGTGTCGACCGGAGTGCCGGTGTCGTCGACGAGTTGGCCGTTGGTGGAATAGCCGGACCCACTCAGGTGAAGGGCGCCGCCGTCAGACCACACTTGTCGAACGGTCATCTCGTTCTCGGTGAGCGTGCCGGTCTTGTCGGTGCAGATGACGGTGGTGCTGCCGAGGGTTTCCACGGCCGGTAGGCGCCGTATCACGGCCCGCTGGCGAGCCATACGGCTCATACCGATGGCCAAGGTGACGGTGACAGCGGCGGGCAATCCCTCCGGGATGGCCCCCACCGCCAAGGCCACGGCAGCGGTGAACATCTCGGTGGCGTTCTCGCCTCGCCATAGGCCGATCAGGAAGGTCAAGGCCGCCAAAGCGAGGATGACCACCGTGAGGACCTTGCTGAACCACGCGAGCTTGCGGGTGAGCGGGGTGTCCAGTGTGTCGGCGTCGCCGACCAGGCGGTGAATTTCGCCCAGCTCAGTCTGTGCGCCTGTCGCGACGACGATCGCCGAGCCGGTGCCGTGGGTCACCAGCGTGGCGGAGTACAGCATGTTGCGGCGGTCCGCGACTGCCGTGTCCGGAGGAAGAACTACTTCGTCCTTCACCACCGGGACGGACTCCCCGGTCAGCGCTGACTCATCAACCTGCAGTTCGGCATGGTCCAGCAGTCGCAGATCGGCAGGCACCTTGTCCCCGGCCTCGACGATGACCAGGTCGCCGGGTACCAACTCCTCCGACATGGCTGTCCGAGCCTGGCCATCGCGGACGACCCGCGCCTCGGTACGCACCGTCGCGCGTAGCGCGTCGAGCGCGCCTTCGGCCTTGGACTCCTGGAGAAAACCGATCACCGAGTTGATCAAAACCACGCCGAAGATGACGACGGAGTCGACGACCGCACCCAACGCCAGCGTGATCGTTCCGGCAGCTATGAGCACGTAGATCAACGGATGCTGGAACTGTCGAAGGAACCGTCGGAGTGGACCCGCCGTCTGGGTCTGCGGCAACTCATTCGGCCCAAACTGGTGCAGACGCCTTGATGCCTCAGCCGCGGTCAGTCCGCGCTGCCTATCCGTCTCGAGGAGGAGCACGACCTCATGCCCGGCCAAACCGTGATGAGTGACGGCTCCGTTCGGCAACGGACCTGTCATCTCACTCTCCGACCCGCGGGCCTCGACCCTGAATTCGAACCGCCCTCCGGCGGCTGGCCTTCAGACTCTACGTTCCGGGAGTAGAGCCACGCGGGCGACAGCTCATTCGCGAGCCAGGTCGAGCAAAGGCAGGGGTCGGAGCTCGCCCCGGAATGACAGTAGGCTCAAAGACATTCAAGCCCGCAAACGAGCGGAGTAGCCATGCAGCGCCTACCGATCGTCGTGGGGTATGACGCGTCACCCGGTTCTAGCGCTGCCCTTGATTTCGCGCTTGAAGCAGCGCGGACAAGCGGGTTGAGCGTCGAGGTCGTCTATGCCTGGACGAGCTCGTTGTCCCTGTCGCAATTCTCGCCTGGGTATGACTTTCCTACGGATGCGGAGTTGAAGGCGGCTGGCGAGCAGGTGCTCGCAGAGGCGACCGACCGCGCCAGGAGTCAGGGAGAGGCCGTCGCGGTGTCGGGGACCTTGGCGCAAGGTCCGCCCGTCGGAGCACTGCTCGACGCTGCTGAGCGCGCGCACATGCTGGTCGTTGGTTCTCGCGGGCTTGGTGGTTTCACCGGGCTGCTGCTCGGCTCGACGGGTATTCAGCTCGCGACGCATTCGGTGTGTCCCGTCGTGGTGGTGCGACCGCCGGACGACGCCGCAACAGCGGGGGCGGAGGCGGGTCGCGTGGTCGTTGGTGTGGACGGCTCGCCGGCGTCCGAGGCCGCCGTCGCCTTCGCCTTCGAACAGGCGGCGTGGCGTGGGGTGGGGCTCACTGCAGTGATGGCGTGGGACATGACCTACCTCGACGTGCCGGGTCGGGTGGGCTCCATCCCTGAAGGCGTGCTGACCGCCGGGCAGGAGGCGGCGCAGGCTTCACTGGGCGAATCCCTAGCAGGCTGGCGGGAGCCGTACCCCGACATCGACGTCAGGGCTCGGACCGACATGGGAAACGCCGCGCGGGTTCTCTTGGATGCATCGCCGGGCGCCTGCCTCCTTGTGATGGGTTCACGAGGCCGAGGCGGGTTCGGATCGCTCCTCCTCGGTTCGGTCAGCCACGCGGTGCTCCACCACGCGCACTGCCCCGTGGCCGTCGTCCGCCCATCCCCGGCCAACCGCTAACAGGCCCTCTGCGTGTCCGGACGGCTGCGCCGGGAAGCGGAGCGCGTCGGTTCGCACCAGAAAGCTTCACCGACCCACCATCAGCTGATCGCCCCCGAAATGTAGGCGTGCCGTGATCGCACAGGCCCGACACGCGCGAGGGGCGAATCGATCTGGTCGTCGTCCGGTGGAGGTTTGTCGTCCATGTCCGTCCGGCCCTGGCCGACTCGCGCCACCGCGTCTCGGACCGATCATCGCGCGTGTTTCGCGACAGCCAGCCGCTCAAGATGGAAGCAGACATGGGCATCGCGGTACTTCGCGTTTGGCCCCTTGGCTCCGGCCCACGTGCGCAGGCGGCTCTCGGACTCTGAACAGTCCCATTCTCGGTCGGGATCAGCCAGCGGTAGATCCTGAAAGTGGTACAGACATGCCGTCCCTCCTTGGCGTCGGATGGCTCCTTCTCGTCGGTGTCCTGCGACTGCGACGCACCCGTGCCGTCGCAGGAGCCCCTCCGGGCATCTCGTGCGGTAGTTGTCTCTCTCGATGGCGTTGCCGGGCCTGCGACCCGACAAACCGGAACCAGAGAAAGGACCTCCGGTTCTCGACTGCGTGAGAACGAGTCAGTCGCCGGGCCACTCTCCGGTCCATCGCTGGAACAGCCGCGCCCCGCTGCGGTCGACGAGAGCCCGCACGAGAGAGAAGATCGCCCCCTGCAGCATCGCGGCCACCAGGATCTTTCGCATGCGGTACTCCGACTGCAAGGGAGTTGGGGCCTCGTCAGAGCTGTCGGGATCAACCGTTTTCCACACGCGCTGGAACAGTTGGCTGGCGATGAGCCCGGCCACAGCACCTGCGAGCAGCCCCCAGGGTCGGTAGAGGATCTTGGCTGCCTTGCTTCCTTGCTGTTCCTTGCTCATCGGGTCTCCCATCGGTCGGGTGCCGGAGGTACGTCTGTCCTGCTGTCAGATCCAGCCCTCAAGCACGGGTCATTCATCGTCGGTGACCTGGCCGGAGGTCGCTTCGGTCAACCGAGCGTCGCTCGCACAGCGCGGCGAGCCGGGCGAGGGTCTCTTCGTTGCGCACGCTGATGAGGCCACGCCTGAGCGGGGCGGGCACGAGCGATCGCGTACGGCGACTGGTGAGGTCCTCGGTCATGGTCACCCGGCAGTGGTCGCCGGGCAGGGCTAGGAGATCGAGCCGCACCAAAGCCTCGCTGATGCGGCCGGCCGTGCGCCATAGGCGAGCGAGCGTTCTCCTCGACCGGCTCCAACGGTGCTGTCGTGGAGGAGGACCGGCCAGGCACCCAGCGAATGCTGCAGTCGGGTCCCGGGGGAGGGAAACCCGCGGTCCACGGCTCGCATGTGCGAGGCCCCCACGACCCAGGCGGCGTACGTGAAGCCGTCTGCGAGCACCTCCCACACCCGTGGCACGGAGGTCGCGATCTCCATCCGGACCACGGACGCATCGGCCGTGAACCCAGGGGATGATGGAACTTCACTCGTGACCGCCGTCGGAGCGCGGTCCACCTTGTGGGCTGACATGCGGCTTCACTTGCCCCGTTGGGACCGTTCTATTCCTCGCCGCTGCCGACGACTTTTGTTGCCTGGTTCGCCTTACGTTGTCGCCGGGCTTTCCCGCGCCGCGTCGGAGCGGCAGGTCTATGGGAAGCCGTTCGGGGTAGGAAGGGACTGTGAACGTCTGGGACGCGATCGTGGTCGGCGCCGGTCATAACGGCCTCGTCGCGGCGAACCTCCTCGCGGACCACGGGTGGTCTGTCCTGGTGCTGGAAGGCGATGAGCGGCCCGGTGGCGCGGTGCGCTCGCAGAGCGACCTGGTGGCCCCCGGGTTCGTCACCGACCTGTTCAGCGCGTTCTACCCGCTGGCGGCGGTGTCCCCGGCGCTGCGCTCTCTCGACCTCGGCGCGTACGGATTGACCTGGTGCCGTGCTCCTGTCGTGCTCGCCCATGTCCTGCCGGACGGGCGAGCGGTGCGGCTGACGACCGACCTGGACGTCACGGCAGCGTCGGTAGACGGCTTCGCCCGCGGTGACGGTGCCGCCTGGGCGGCACTGGTGGAGGACTGGCGCACCGTGGGCGGGCCGCTCATCGATGCGTTGATGCAGCCCTTCCCTCCCGTGCGAGCCGGGCTGCGGCTGGGCCTGGCGGCCGGAGTCACAGGAACCCTGCGCCTCGCGCGCACGGCAGCCGCGGGGGCGTACGAGTGGACCCGTGAACGGTTCGCGGGGGAGGGGGCCCGCGCCTTGATAGCTGGAAATGCGGCTCATGCCGACGTCCCCCTCACTGCCCCCGGCAGCGCGGCCTTCGGCTGGCTGCTCGCGATGCTGGGACAGCAGCAGGGGTTTCCGGTGCCGCGGGGTGGCGCCGGCGCGCTGACCGCCGCCCTCACAGACCGCTTGACGGCCAGGGGCGCGGTCCTGCGTACGGCGACGCCGGTGTCTCGTGTGCTCGTGCGCGACCGCAAAGTCGTGGGAGTACGAACGAGCGCAGGCGAGGAGCTGTCTACTGCGACGGTCCTGGCCGACGTCGACGCGCCGCAGCTCTACAGCCGCTTGCTCGGCGAAGACCAGCTCCCGGACGGCCTGCGGGCGGACCTCGAGCGCTTCACCTGGGACCCGTCGACGGTGAAGGTCAACTGGGCACTGGATGCGCCCATCCCGTGGCTGGCGGCTGAGGCGCGCGGGGCCGGAACGGTGCACCTGGGCGGCGACCTCGACGGGGTGGCGGACTACACCCATGCCCTGGCGACCGACCGGGTTCCGGACAAGCCGTTCGTCCTGCTCGGGCAGATGACCACGTCCGACGCGTCGCGCTCGCCGGCCGGCACCGAGTCCGTGTGGGCCTACACCCACCTGCCCCACCGCACGTGGGACGAGGGCGAGGTCACCGCGGTGGCAGACCGCGTGCAGGAGCTGGTCGAGCGGCATGCACCGGGGTTCTGCGACCGGATCATCGCCCGGGTCGTGCAGGGGCCGGGCGACCTCAGCGGCGCGGATCGTTCGCTGCGGCTGGGGTCGATCAACGGTGGTACGGCGCAGTGGATGCAACAGCTGGTGCTGCGACCGACGCCCGGTCTGGGACGCGCCGAGACCTTCGTGGACGGCCTGTTCCTGGCTGGATCGTCGGCGCATCCCGGTGGAGGCGTCCACGGGGCGTGCGGGCGCAATGCGGCCCGAGCGGCGTTGTTCCGGCGGCATCGGGTGACATCTCCTGCTGGTCGTGGCTTGAGCGCTCTGAGCGAATACCTCGCAAGACGTACGGACGGGCCGGCCGGGGATGGCCGCCAGGAGTCGCCCCTGGGCCAAGCGGACGCACGCTGAGGCCAAACGCGTAAGCGTCCTGGAGTCATCACCGCGGCCGAGCGATTAGTGATCTTCAGCCTGGGTAGGCGGGGATTTGTACGGAGATCCACGACGGGTGAGTTCCCACGGCGTGAATCCACAGATCCTCGAGGGTGTGATCCGCGCCCCTAGGAAGTCTCAGGGAGGTACTAGACCATGACGGCTGAAGCGCACTCTGCAATGGACGAGCAGGTGGGCGACGACATCGTCGCCGTTCTCGAAGATCAGCACCAGCGCGTCACGGTGCTGCTCGGCGCGGTGAAGGCAGCCGAGGGCGAGCGCCGCCAAGAGCTGTTCGACGACCTCAGGCGGCTGCTTGCCGTCCACGAGACCGCTGAAGAACTGGTCTTGCGCCCGGTGACGAAGGAGATCGACCACGACGTCGCCGACGCCCGCATGGAGGAGGAGAAGCAGGCCAACGCCGAGCTGGCGGAACTGGAGGACCTGGACGTCGACAGCGCAGAATTCGAGGCGAAGTTCTCCAGCTTTGCGGCCGCGGTCGTCGAGCACGCGCAGAACGAGCAGAACCAGGAGTTCCCCCGCATCCTGAGCGCGAAGGACACTGAGGAGCGCGCCCGCCTCGGTCGGCGGCTCAAGAAGGCAGAGAGCCTTGCGCCGACCCACCCGCATCCCAGTACTGCAGGGTCGACGAGCGCTCAGATGATGGCCGGCCCGTTCGTGTCCATGGTCGATCGCGTCAAGGACACGATGAACGGCTCATAGCCCGGCCGAGCCTGTCCATCTCCCGCCGACGTGGGGGCAGGCGCTGCCCGCGGCCTCGACGAGTGGTCACGAACGGGGCGGTTGCGCGCGCGAGACCCGCCCGTTCCTTGCCATTCGGCTTGACGGGTGCGGAGCGGCCGACATTCGGGGGGACCAACGTCGCCACGTAGGGCCCTTTGTCCCTGACCAACCCTCGACTCCTCTTGTTGTAATGGCCGTGCAGGAGGTGCGAGATGCGTAGCGTGCTTCGGTCTGCCGGGTTCCTCGTCGGGGTGGTCTGGATCGCGAGCACCGTGGCGGCCCTCGCGGCACCAGACCTCGTCTCCGGTTCCCAGCACGAGCACATCCCGCTCGTGGGACTCACCGTGTGGCTCTGGGCCCTTGTGGCGACGGGTTACGTCCTCATGGGTTCTCGACGGTGGGTCTCCCCAGGATTCTCCGTGGGCGTCATTCTCGTGTGGGGCGCCGTCGTAGTCACCGCCGCATGGGCACCCGTCATGGTCACGGGAACCGATCCGACAGAGATCCCGCTGTCTGGCATGCTCGCTCCAGTCTTCGGCACGCTGGGGACCGGGTTCCTAGCGCTGCACAATGCCAACACCTTCAAAGTCAGCGCCGATGTCGACTGATCGGTAGACGGGGCCGGTGCCAGCGGCGCCGGTGCCTTCGTCACCAGGCGTAGGTTCGCGTCTACTGTGATTCGCGTGACCCAAGTGCGTGCGGTCAGAAATGCGTGGGGCGGTAGTCAGACCTCCACCCGCATGACCCAGCGCCACTTGGCGATTTGGCGGTCGCGCACGAACCCGAACTGCTCGTACAACTCCTCCGGGCCGGTGTGCAGGTAGGCGCCGCGCTGCGGCTTGCGCTCGACCGTCTGCTCCGGATACGCCTCCACCGACCCGCCGCCGGCAGCGCGGATCGCGTCCAGGGCGCCGGCGACAGCCGCACGGGCGACACCACGGGAGCGGTGGCGGCTTCCGGTGAAGATGCAGCCGATCCGCCACGTGGGTAGATCTGTCGCGCCAGCGGCGTACTTGGCTGCGTTCTTGATGTTGGGCAGCTCCGCCGGCGTTCCGTACTGGCACCAACCCACGCAGCTGCCGTCCGTGTCGTAGACGAGGATCTGGTGCACCGTGCCTCGGTCCACGTGGGCGCGCTTCGCTGCGCGGTTGCGTTCGGGGGTGGGGGCTGTGCCGAAGCCGTCGACATGGAAACCGACGCACCAGCAGCCGCCCCACACCCCGTTGTTGGCTTCCACCAACGTGGAGAAGTCGTCCCATGTCTCCGGCGACAGTGGCCGAGTCGTGTAGGCATCTGTCACCAAGCGCTCCTCTCCGTCAAGCACGTGCCGCGCGCGGTCACGTCAGTCAGACTCACAGACGGTTGGGTTTGTTCAGCCACATGTCCACTATCTGCCGGACCGCAGACGAGGGCGCGGAATGGGGTTGCCAGGACCCCGCCGAGAGGTCGCGGAATCTGCGCTGGTCAACCGGGTGCGCCGCCAGGGACTCGAACCCCGAACCCGCGGATTAAGAGTCCGCTGCTCTGCCAGTTGAGCTAGCGGCGCGTGGGTCGAGAGGTTAGCAAACGTCCTGGTCAGCGATGAAATCGTGAGCCTGCTGAGACAGCGAGGCCCGGTCGCGCCGAACATCATCGGTCACCAGCTCGCTGAGCAGGATGTCGCGGGATCGAGGGCCTTCGGGGTCGACAAGGTCCATGAGGAGCGTGAGGGGTACGCGGTCGCGGAGGAGGGCCATGACCTCCGTGCTCGCGTCGGTCCGGGGGAGTTGCCGGAAGAGAGTCACATGGTTGTAATTCGGCAGGTCGAAGGGTCGACCCACTGCTCCGAACGGGTGATGTCTGCTCGTAGGCTGCGCTCCGTGCCGATGACATCCGAGGATCGCCAGATGATCGAAGCCGCCGTCGAGAGACAGGTCGACTCCGATCGTGACCTGCTGGTGGCGCTTCGGCGGCGGCTGCATGCCCACCCCGAATTGAGCGGTGACGAGACGGCCACCACGGAGCTGATCATGGATCAGCTCACGGGGCTTGGACTGGCGCCAATCCGCCTCGCGGTGGGCACCGGCGTGGTCTGTGATGTGCCCGTTGGTGCGGCGCGTTCGGGTTCCGACGGGTCAACACCGGGGCCCGTAGGCCCCGTGGTGGCACTGCGGGCCGACATCGATGCCCTGGCCATGCAGGACGACAAGCAGGTGGCCTACCGGTCGCAAGTGCCCGGCGTTGCCCATGCTTGTGGCCACGACGTTCACACCACCGTGCTCATCGGTGTCGCCAGAGCCCTGGCGGGGCTGGGGGATCGCGCGGACGTCTCTGGCACTGTGCGGCTGATCTTCGAACCGAGCGAGGAGTCGGTTCCCGGCGGCGCCGTCGATGTGATCAACGAGGGTTGGCTCGCAGGAGTCTCATCCGTCTACGGGTTGCACTGCGATCCCAAGCTCGACGTCGGCCTGCTCGGCTGCCGTACCGGTGCGGTGTCCTCGGCGGCAGACCTGGTGGAAGTACGTCTTCGGGGACCGGGCGGTCATACGGCGCGGCCGGCGCTCACCCTCGACCTGGTCGGCGTCCTCGCCGAGCTCGTGGTCGGAATCCAGCCAGCGCTTGATCGTCGAACCGGCAAGGGCGGGGTGCTGCAGGCTGTTTTCGGAGCCATTCACGCGGGGGAGGCGTCCAACGTCATTCCTGCACTGGGCCTCCTCCGCGGCACGCTTCGCACGCCAGATCATGCGATCTGGTTGGAGGCGCCGGCCTTGTTCGAGTCGGCCGTGGCCGACGTCCTTGAGGGAGTTGCTGCCACCTTCGAGGTGCGTCACCGCCGCGGCGTACCCCCGGTCGTGAACACCGGACCGGAAACGGATCTGCTCGCGCGTGTGGCCGCCCGGACGCTCGGTCCGGAGGCGGCGGTCCCGACCGTGCAGTCGATGGGGGGCGACTCATTCGCCTGGTACCTGGAGCGGGTGCCGGGCTCGTACGGCCGCCTGGGCGTGCATCCCGTCGGTTCGGACCTCGACCGGCTCGACCTGCACGCCAGCACCTTCGACGTCGACGAGCGCGCCATCGGGTACGGCGTCAGCGTGCTCACAGCCGCTGCCTTGGAGTCTCTTCGGGCTGCCCCCGCATCCTCCGCACCCCCCACCCCCCCTTCGTGATCATGCGCAGATGGCCCTTGAGTCCCCTCGACTCAAGGGCCATCTGCGCATGATCACGAAGGGGGGGGTGGGGCGCGGGGGACTGCTTGGTCAGACGGGGGACCACGTGTGCACGGGTTCGTTGGTGTGCATGCGGGCGACGTACTCCACGGTCATCCGCCGCAGGGCCTCCCAGCGGTCGAGCCCGCCCTCTTCGAAGCGGTGAACCGCGTCGACCTGCCAGGTCGCGCCGTTGACCCCGGCGATGCACCGCCCCTCGATGATCCCGAGCAGGCGCTCGCGGATCTCGTCGTTGACGCCCCAAGAACGGAGACCTTCGTGGGCGAGGGGGAGCAACCGGCGCAGCACGAGCTCGGTGATGGGCACCTCTCCGCTCCCGGGCCAGAACACATCCGTTTCGAGCCCTCGGATGGCGGCCGCGGTGAAGTTCTCCTCGGCCGCCGCGAAGGACATCTGCGACCACACCGGGCGGTCTGCCTCGGCTAGCTGGCGAAGCGCGCCGTAGTAGAAGGCGCCGTTGGCCAGGATGTCCACGACGGTCGGCCCCGCCGGCAAGACCCGGTTCTCGACCCGGAGGTGAGGGAGACCGCCGACGACGTCGTAGACCGGTCGGTTCCAGCGCCAGACCGTCCCGTTGTGCAGCCTCAGCTCCTGCAGCGAGGGGGTGTTGCCGGCCTCCAGCTCGGCGACTGGGTCCTCGTCCTCGATGACCGGGAGCAGGGCCGAGAAGTAGCGCGAGTTCTCCTCGAACAGGTCGAACACACTGGTGATCCACCGCTCGCCGAACCAAACCCGTGGACGAACTCCCTGGGCCTTGAGCTCCGCGGGTCGAGTGTCGGTCGCCTGCGTGAACACGGCGATGCGCGTCTCGCGCCAGAGCTCCTGACCTAGGAAGTACGGCGCGTTCGCGCCGAGAGCCACCTGGACAGAGGCCAGCGCCTGGGCGGCGTTCCAGTTCTGAGCGAAATCGTCGGGGCTGACCTGCAGATGGAACTGGACGCTCGTGCACGCCGCCTCTGGGGCGATGGAGTCGGCGTAGGTCTCCAGCGACTCGGGTCCACCACGGATGTCGATGTGCAGGTCCTCGCCGCGGGCCAGCAGCATCTGCTCGTCCAGCAGTGCGTAGCGCGGGTTGGTGCTGATCGCTTCATGCGTCAGCAGCCCGGGGTGGAGCGTCGGCAGGATGCCCATCATGGCCATGCCCGCGCCCGCCTTGAGGGCCCGTTCGTTCGCGGTGTTGAGCTGCTCACGAACCTCGGACTCGTACGTTGCGGCGCCGTCCCCGAGCAGGCTCCGCGGGGGAACGTTGATCTCGAGGTTGAAGCGACCCAGCTCCTGCACGAAGTGCGGGTGGTCGATGAGCGCGAGCACCTCGGTGTTGAGCAACGCGGGCTGGCCTTCAGCGTCGATGAGGTTGAGCTCGACCTCCATGCCGGTCATCGGGGTGTCGAAGTCGAATCGAGACTCGGCGAGCATCCGCGCGAAGACGTCTAGGCAGCGATGGACCTTGTCCCGATAGCGCTGCCGGTCCTCGCGCGTGAAGGTCCGTGGCCCGACTTCCTCGCCCATGAGGGCCAGCCTGCCGTATCCCGCGACCGGAAGGCGTGGAACGCTGGGTTCGGGACGTTCAGCATGGCGTCAGGGCCTTCTGGCCCTGACGGCCCGGGTGCCGCCGCGCTTACGTTCGACCCATGAAGCGTCTCCTCGTTCTTGGTGCGGGTACTGCGGGCACAATCGCCGTCAACAAGCTCAGGTCGCGGCTGCCCGTGGCGGAGTGGGAGATCACGGTCGTCGACCAGAGCGACATCCACCACTACCAGCCCGGCTACCTGTTCCTCCCGTTCGGTGGCTACCGGCCCGAACAGTTGGCTCGCCCAGAGCGGGACTTCATCCCCGAGGGGGTGACCTTCAAGCACGCCGCCATCGATCGGGTCCTGCCTGACGACAACAAGGTGCTGCTCGAGGACGGGACTGAGCTCGCTTACGACTACTTGATCATCGCCTCCGGCACCTCACCTCGGCCGGACCAGACCCCGGGTATGACCGATCCCGCGGTCTGGGGCAAGACGGTCCATGAGTTCTACACGCTTGAAGGCGCCACCCGACTAGCTGCCGCCCTGGCCGACTGGCGAGGAGGACGGCTGGTCGTCCACGTGACCGAGATGCCGATCAAGTGCCCAGTTGCCCCCCTGGAATTCTCCTTCTTGTCGGAGGCGTACTTCACCGAGCGTGGCATGCGCGACCGCGTCGAACTGGTCTACGTCACTCCCCTGGAAGGAGCGTTCACCAAGCCCGTGGCGTCCAAGTACCTCGCCGGGATGCTCGACGAGCGCAAGATCACTCTCGAGGCCGACTTCGTCGTGGACCGCATCGATCCCGAACGTTCGATGCTCGTCTCGATGGATGAGCGCGAGGTGCCCTTCGACCTTCTGGTGACGGTTCCGCTGAACATGGGTGCGGAGTTCATCGCCCGCAGTGGCATGGGCGACGAGCTCAACTACGTGCCGGTCGACAAGGGCACGTTCCTGTCCAGGGACCACGACAACGTGTTCGCGATCGGGGATGCCTCTGACATCCCCACCTCGAAGGCGGGATCGGTCGCACACTTCGCCATGGACTTGTTCCCGGACAATTTCGTCAACCACGTCCAGGGCCGCCCGATGACCGAGCTGTTCGACGGGCACACGAACTGCTTCATCGAGACCGGACATGGCAAGGGCCTGCTCATCGACTTCAACTACGACACCGAGCCCCTCACCGGCAAGTACCCAGTGCCCGGGGTTGGCCCGTTCAGCCTCCTTTCGGAGAGCCGGATCAACCACCGCGGCAAGCTCGCGTTCCGTTGGTTCTACTGGAACATCCTGCTTCATGGTCGGCCGGTTCCGCTGCTGCCCTCGCACATGTCCATGGCAGGAAAGCAAGAGGCTGACGCCAGCTGATCGAGGCGTACCGATCCAACGTTTCACGATTCCACGAAGGAGCCACTGAGATGCCGACCACCACGATGAACGGGCGTGAGATCCACGTCGACGCCGAGGGATTCCTCACCGAGTACGACGAGTGGGACGAGGACTTGGCCAACGTGCTCGCGGCCAACATCGGGATCGACCTGACTGACCGACACCGTGAGGTGCTGCGGTTCCTTCGGACGGACTTCGTGGAGAAGGGCGAGACCGCCACGACTCGGCGAGTGCAGACCGTCGGCGGCATCCCGGCCAAGGAGCAGTTCGCCCTCTTCCCCAAGAAGCCGGCCAAGAAGATGGCCTACATCGCGGGGCTCCCCAAGCCGCACGGCTGTGTCTGACCGACACGCCGGGTTCGAGCGATCAGCCGCGTCCACCGAGAAAGAGGAACTCCGATGACCACCGTGACCGACTCCGACGTCCTCGTCCCATCCTTCGACGACGAAGAGACCGACCGCAAGCTCGCCATCATCTGCTCCAAGGGCAATCTGGACATGGCCTACCCCGGGCTCATCCTGGCCAACGCGGCCCTGGGCGAGGGGGTCGAGACGCACCTGTTCTTCACGTTCTGGGGCTTCGACATGATTACGACGTCCCGCATGCACGATCTCCAGTTCAGTCCGGTCGGCAATTCGGCGATGCACCTGCCCCTCAAGGACGTCCGGATGCCGGCCGCGCTCGCGCCGTTCCCCGGAGTGACCAGCGCTGCGACTCACATGCTGAAGAAGCAGATCGCCGATCTCGGCGTTCCCGAGGTGCCTGAGTTCCTCGATCAGATCGTCGCCTCAGGCGGGCACCTGTGGGCCTGCCGCATGTCGGCTGACATGAACCATCTCGACGCGACAGATCTGCGCCCGGACGTCGACGCGATCATCAGCGCGTCCCAGTTCATCGAGATGACCGACGGGGCACAGCTGTTGTTCATCTGAGCTGGCAGCCGGACCGAGCCGAGGTCAGGCCCGCAGATCTCGACGGTTGAAGCCGAGCACGCCCAACAGCACAGCGACCACCGACACCGATACCAGGACAACCACTTCGCTGACCCCGAACCCGCTGGTCAGTGGGTCGTTGCCGAGATACCAGCGCCAGAGGGTCAACGGCCTGAGGTGCTCAAGTGCGGGGACCGACGCGGCCAGTCCGTAGATCAGGTAGGAGACGAACGCGTAGCCGCCGACGACCGCGGCCCCGATGACGTGGCGACCCGTCACCGCCGCGATGGCCTGTGCGGCCAGGGCGAGAGCCGCACAGAACAGCCCCATCTGGACGCAAACCGCTGTGACGTCGGAGAACGGGAGGTCCAAGCCCACGGGTGTGTTCAAGGCGATGGTCGGCAACCAGGTCGCGACGGTGAGGAGGAGAAGTCCGAACAGGACAGCGGCCGTCTTCTGCAGGTAGGCGCTGGCACGGGGCAGCGGTTGGGCGAGGAGAAGGTCGAGCGTGCGCTCCTCTTCTTCGCCGGCCACCGAGGCGGCACCGCGGGACACGCCGAAGACCAGCAGGACGGCAGGGATGAAGAACGCGAACATCTGCGTGTTGAGGTAGCCCACGGGCGACGTGAGGTTCGAGCCGCCGAGCAGGGCTTGGGCGCTCGGCGACAGGCCCGCGTAGATGGAGTCGAGGTCAGGGTTGTCACGGATCGTCGGATAGATCCCGACGACGAGCAGGACGACGCCGGCGACCGAAACTGTCCAAACCAGCAGCGACATCCACCGAAGCCGGAGTTCGCTCGCGAACAGCTTCACGGCGTCTCGCCCTCTGCCGGAAGGTTCTCCGGAGGCTTGTCGCCCGCAAAGAAGGCATCCTCGAGGTCGGCTTCGGTCAGTTCGAGCGTCCCGAGGGAGAATGCGGCCAGCGCCTTCACGACCGGGTCGACGACCCCGGCGTAGGCGAAGGTGACAGTGTCGGAGTCCACCTCGACGTCGGACACGGCCGGCAGCGCTCGCAGTGCCTCAGCAACCTGGTTGCCGTCTTGTCCGGCGACGGTCAACCGACCGCGGCGCCTGGCTTGCTCGCGAATGGTGGCCACCTGGTCGAAGGCGGCGATACGACCTTCGCGCATCAGCGCCACGGTGTGGGCCACGTGCTCGACCTCGCTCATCACGTGGCTCGAAAGCAAGACGGTCGTCCCGCCCTCGGACGCGTCTTTGACCAACTCCGCGACCACGCGTTGCAGCAGCGGATCCAACCCACTCGTCGGCTCGTCCAGCACGAGAAGGTCGGCCTTCGCCGAGAAGGCCAGGATCAGGCCGACCTTCTGCTTGTTCCCCTTCGACAGGTCGCCGACGCGGCGAGTGAGGTCAAGCCCGAGCCGGTCGGCCAGGGCTGCCACCTCAGCGGGCTCGTTCGACGTTCGCGCGAACGCATAGCGATCGAGGACCTGGTGGCCGGTGAGCTGGCGGGGCAGGACCAGCTCGCCGGGGAGATATGCGGTGCGGCGCCTGACGGCCACAGAGTCGGTCACGCTGTCGAGACCGAACGCCTTGATCGAGCCTGATGTCGGTCGGACGAAGTCGAGGAGGGTGCGCATCAGCGTGGTCTTGCCCGCTCCGTTGGCCCCGACGAGCCCCACCACACTGCCCGGCTCGATGGTCAGGTCGATGTCGACGATGCCCCGGCTCGCAGCCCGCCCGTACGACTTCGTCAGGGCGCGAGCCTCGACGGCGGGAGAGGGGCTCACCAGGCGAACCTATCGAAGCGGGGCGCGCGGGTGGCCGCTGGACGCGTTCGGGGCGCTCTGCCGGGGAGGCCAGTTAGTCAGTTGGTCCGTTAGTTGGTGTCGGCACTCGGGTCATCGGCCGGACTGTCGTCGGCGTCGGCGAGCTCCCGGGCTTCGTGTTCGAGGGAATCGCTCGCTCCTTCGCCTCCGCCGAACACCGGGTCATCGCTCGCCTCGTCCTCGATCGACCCACCGGGAAGGTCCTGACCTTCGAGCAGGTCGACCTCGGCAGAGCGGTCGGTGATGCGGTCGTCGCCGCGCGGGTGGCCGGCGAGTGCCGCCGCGATCGCCTCTTGCTCCTCGGCCATCTGCAGACGCTGGGCCTGGTCGCCAGAGTCGCCTGCGGGCTCGTCGGCCGGCGCCGCTGGAAACCCGGAGTCGGTCGAGGAATCCATGGGTGTCTCCGATCGAAGAGGAACGGTGTTGAACGGGAACGGTGAACGGTGGGGTGAGTGACGGGACTTGAACCCGCGGCCCCCTGGACCACAACCAGGTGCTCTACCAGCTGAGCTACACCCACCATGACCCGAGCGCGAGCGCCTGGCCGCCGATCAGTGTACGGGACCGAGCGGGGCGGTCAGGACGCCGATTCAGCGTCCGTGCCGGTCGCGGGGTCCGGACTGCCGTATGCCGCTGCGATCCGCCGGGCCGTGTTGGTGTCCGGGCCGGGCAGCGGGACGAACACGCTGTCCCGGTAGTACTTCAGCTCCTCGATCGACTCGAGGATGTCAGCCAGAGCTCGGTGACCACCTCGCTTGGTCGGCGCGTTGTAGTAGGCACGCGGGAACCACCGCCGCGCGAGCTCCTTGATCGAGCTGACATCAACGATCCGATAGTGAAGATGCTCGTCGAGCGCCGGCATGTCCCTGGCGATGAATCCCCGGTCGGTCGCCACGGAGTTGCCGGCCAGCTGCGCCTTGCGTGGGTCGGGTACGTGCTCACGGACGTAGGCCAGCACGCGTGCCTCCGCGTCGGCCAGGGTGGTGCCGCTGTCCAGCTCGGTGAGGAGCCCCGATGCGGTGTGCATCTCCCGCACGACGTCTGGCATGTGCTCCACCGCTTCGGCGGGTGGGCGGATCACGACATCCACTCCGTCGCCCAGGACGTTGAGCAGGTCGTCGGTGACGAGCACCGCGATCTCGACGAGCGCGTCGTGCTCCAGATCGAGGCCAGTCATCTCGCAGTCGATCCAGACCAAGGGGGCGCCGCTCATCTCCCTCACCCTAGAGGGTGATTCTGAGAGTGCTCTCAACGTGCCATTCAAGGTGGGCCGTTCGGCCAGTGCCTGCCGCCGTTCGCCTCGGGTTAGCCTTTGGCTTCCGCTCGCAGCACCGCGAGGCGGTGACAAGCCTTTCGGGGGTCAGCAGATGCGTCGCACCAGTCCCACGTCCATCGTCGTGACAGGGGGAGTCGCCGGCCTTCTCGCCGTCTCGGCCCTCGCCGTCGCGCCCAGCGCAACCGCTGTGGTCGTCAGCCCGCAGGTCTCCCTGGCCGCTGCCTGTGACGCGTCGATCTTCGACGCGAACGGGGACGGAGTCACGGACCTGGTCGCCGGAGTGCCCGGCGAGAACGTCGGCAAGTCGAAGAAGGGTGTCAACGCCGGGACGGTGACCGTCACCTATGGCGGCTACAGGTTCTCGCCGTACGGTCGTGACGGCTCGCGGGTCATCAAGGCCGAGACCGTCGGGCAGGACAGTGAGCGCAACGACCGATTCGGCAGCTCGGTCCTCGTGGCGGACCTCAATGGCGACGACTGCCAGGACCTCGTCATCGGCATGCCCGGCGAGAACCGCGGCAAGGGCCGCGTCGTCGTGATGTGGGGCTCACCCGCCGGCCTCGCGGGACACCAGATCCTCGATCAGGACAAGAAGGGCGTCCCCGGGAAGGCGGAGCGGGGCGACGCATTCGGCGCCGCCCTGGCCGTCACCGGTCATGGAGGCGGTTCGCTGTGGATCTCGTCTCCCGGCGAAGACGTCGGCAAGGTGGGCAACGCCGGCCTCATCACGCAGTTCCCGTTCGGGAGCGGCGGCGGCTCGCTGCCCTCATCGGGCATCACGAACTACTCCGAGAAGTCGGGCGGGGTTCCCGGTTCGGTGAAGGCCGGAGACCGGTTCGGCTCGGTGCTGCTGGGCACTAACTCGGCGCTGTACGTCGGGGTTCCCCGGCAGCGCGTCCAGGGCGCCGGATCAGCTGGCGCGGTCTATCGGTTCAACAGCGACTGGACTTTCTTCGCGCAGGGCGTCGGCGCACCCGGAAAGCTCGAGCGTGGCGATCGCTTTGGCGCTGCCCTCGCGGTCATGACGTGCCCCGGCGCAACCGGCCAAACTCTCGTCGTCGGGTCTCCTGGGGAGAACGTCGGCAAGCTCAAGGACGCCGGCACGATCACGGTCATCAACGGGTCTTCGCAGGCCGTCATCAAGCAGGATTCCTCAGGGGTGCCGAACAAGGACGAGAAGAACGACCTCTTCGGGCGCAGCCTCGTGGGCCTCGGTGACGCCGTCGCGGTCGGCGTGCCGCAGGAGAACTTCGGCGGGAAGAAGAACGCAGGCCTGGTCACGCAGCTGGCGATGGACTGCTCGGGCACACCGGTGGTCACGAGCGCCAAGGTTCTCAAGGCGCTGAACGTCAACTCGGGTGACCGGTTCGGCCTGGTCCTGGCTTCTGGGTACGCACCGGCCGAGGGTGGCACGAACGACCGAGCCACCGTGATCGTCGGATCCCCGCAGGAAGGTGGAGCCGGAGCTCCCGACATGGGAACCGTCGCGGTCTTTGACGACCCCGACTCGGCTGGGCTGTTCACGCACCACGCCTCCTTGGTCTCCCAGGTCCAGGTCAAGGGGAAGCCTGAGAAGAAGGACTTCTTCGGCGCGGCCGTCGCGGCTGCCCAGTAAGAGCTCCAGATCGGCCGATTGGCGGCACCCGGGTCACCCGGGTGCCGCCAATCGCGTTTCGACGAGTCCCCCGTGCGGGGGTCGAGCCTGGGACCGACGGCTGAAACCTTCCATCCGCGCAGACTCTGACCTGACATGACCTCTGCCGCTCGTTTCCGGACGATGATGTAAACCTCAGCAGCAGGCCGCCGGAACGACCAGGACTCCACCGGCGTCACCCTGTTCGAGGCCGCGACGCCCGTCAAGAATGACGCGAGCTGGTCGCCAGATCCGACCGCGGGCCATAGCGCCCGCTCGATGGCCATCTGGCTGCGCGACCGCCCATTCCTTGCCGACGCGACGATGACGAGGACGACCGTTGGCGGTCGGGAGGCTTGGCGGGTCTCCGCGACGCTGAAGCCGGACGCGCAGCTCCAGGCGGTCAAGGCTGGCGCGGGCTCCGCTGTCGCGCCGACGTTCGTCGGCAGCGGGAGCACGTCCGCGGCCTATGGGGACCGGCTCAACGGGGACTACACGCTGGTCGACGTGCCCGGCGCAGGAGTCACCGTCATCTGGTCCTGGACCCAGCTGCCCGACCTCGACGTCCTCAAGGACAACCAGGCCTACGTCGACGGGCTGTCCTTCGACTGACCGGTCCGCGATCTGCCTGGGTGGCGCGGGTACGACTGGCCGCCTGAACGTCACGCCTTGTCACAGCGTCTAGGTCAACGTGCCCAAGCACAACGCTGGCAGACGCTGAAAGACGACTTCGTAGACGCTGGTCTATGTCACGTATGCGCACAGCAAGTGCGCTGGGCCGGAGGCTAGGAGTTCCGACGTCGGCTCGGTCCGCTGAGCGGTTCGCGGGTCGCCGAGGGTTGCCATCGGGGGAGAGGACTGCGCTAGCGTCGAGTCGTCCACCGCACCGGTGGTCGCGCGATCGGCTCGCCGAGTCCCGCCCCTATCGCGGATTCACCCCAGGCGGGAGCGGGTCCGACCTTCGGCCGCCGCCGGCACCCCTGGGGAGGCTAGGCAACGTCCGCGCCCGGTCCGGCGTAGCCCGTCGGAGTTGGAAGGGAGTCATCGAACGCCATGTCCACCGAGACGTCCAGCGAAACGAGCGAAGCCACGACCCCGGCAGCGACTGACCACATCGGAGACGAAGAACGCACGGCAAGAGCGACGGGGGCCTGGTATCTCGGGCTGGCCGTCATCGGAACCGTGGGGTTCTTGCTCGTTCGTCCGGCGGTCTGGGTCGACGCTGACCCCGCGGCTACCGTGGCCAACATTGCGGACAGCGAAGGTCTCGCGAGGCTCGGCGTTGCGCTCGAGATGGGCATCGTCCTTACCCAGGCGCTGGCAGCCATCTGGTTCTACAAGCTCTACCGATCCGTGAACCAGGTCGCCGGTGTCGCGATCGCGGGGTTCGGGCTCGTCAACGCGGTTGCGATCATGTCCAGCGCGGTCTTTCTGGCCACCTCTGTCGTCGTGGCGAGCGACTCCTCGTTGGTGCCCTCCGGCGACGTGACCGGCGCGGTCGGGCTGCTGTACGCGCTCAGTGCCGCCGCCTGGGGCATCGGGGCGATCTTCTTCGGCCTTTGGCTCATCCCGATGGGTTGGGGGGCGATCACGAGCAGCCGTTTCCCGGTGGTGCTCGGCTGGATTCTCGTCGCTGGAGGCGTCGGCTACGTACTGAGCAGCTTCGTCGAGTACGGCGTCGCCGGTGCGCCGAGTTGGCTCGCTGACGTGTTGACGTTCCCGGCGACGATCGGTGAGTTCTGGATGATCGGTTATCTGCTGATCCGAGGAATCCGACCCGCTCGCCCATAACTGGCAGCCCTTGCGGCCTTTTCGCCGAGTGGCAACGAACGGGGCGGTCGAAGGTACGCAATCGCCCCGTTGGTTGCCACTCGCCGCGTCGGTCCCCCCGGCAGGAGTCGAACCTGCGACCGGCGGATTAGAAGTCCACTGCTCTATCCAGCTGAGCTACGGGGGGCGCGGTCAGTTTCCCACGAGGGGCAGCCGATCGGGCGTCCACAGGGCATGACTGGTCCACAGCCGACCTCGACGGGGGTCCTGAACGTCGGACCCGGTGCGCAACCTGGGACCCGCTCGGTGGACCGACCTCCGGGCCCAGGAGGTGGTGGGCATGCATGAGATCTTCCTGACCGTGACCGGCAACGTGGCCAGCAGACCCAAGTCGTCGCTGACCAGCACGGGCCTCCCGGTGACGTCCTTCCGGCTGGCCTCGACGCCTCGACGGTTCAACAAGAGCCGAGGCGAGTGGTCCGACGGGCCGACCGCCTGGTTCGCAGTCTCGTGCTGGCGAGGCCTCGCCGACCACGTCGCGTCCTCGCTCAGCCTCGGAGACCCCGTCGTGGTTCATGGTCGGCTCCAGGTGAAGGAATTCACCCGGGGTGACGGCGCCCCAGGCACGTCCCTGGATCTCCAAGCTCACACCGTGGGGCACGATCTCTCGAGAGGGACGTCGATGTTCCGGCGCCGCTCGAAGGGTGAGGCGGCCGCCACAGAGCCGGCCCGAGCCGAGGGCGGAGCAGGGCCGGTGCCAAACCCCTCGTTCGTCGACGGGACGGTGCAGGAGCAAGAGGGCACCCCGCCCGAGGGCACTCGAGCCGCTTGAGCCGGCTGCCCAGCCGAGGGGCGGTCGATAGGGGTGTCAATCGCCCCTAGGCTTGGGGGATGGCTGAGTTCATCTATGTCATGTCCAAGGCTCGCAAGGCGCACGGCGACAAGGTCATCCTCGACGACGTCACCCTCGCCTTCTATCCGGGCGCGAAGATCGGCGTCGTCGGTCCCAACGGGGCCGGAAAGTCCACGGTGCTGCGCATCATGGCCGGCCTCGACCACGCGTCCAACGGCGAGGCGCGCCTGAGCACCGGCTACTCGGTCGGGATCCTCGAGCAGGAGCCCAAGCTCGACGAGAAGAAGACCGTCCTGGAGAACGTCCAAGAGGGGGTTGCCGACACCCTGGCCCTGGTCGAGCGCTACAACGCCATCGGCGCTGAGATGGCTGAGCCGGACGCTGACTACGACGCGCTCGGCACCGAGATGTCGAAGCTGCAGGACGAGATCGACCACAAGAACGCCTGGGACGTCGACTCCCAGCTCGAGCAGGCGATGGACGCGTTGCGCTGCCCGCCGCCGGACGCCGACGTCACGGTCCTCTCCGGAGGAGAGAAGCGCCGGGTCGCGTTGTGCAAGCTGCTGCTCCAGGCCCCAGACCTGCTGCTCCTGGATGAGCCGACCAACCACCTCGACGCCGAGTCCGTCCTCTGGCTCGAGCAGCACCTGGAGAAGTACCCCGGCACCGTCGTCGCGGTCACCCACGACCGGTACTTCCTCGACAACGTGGCGCAGTGGATCCTGGAGCTCGACCGCGGACGCGCCTACCCCTACGAGGGCAACTACTCCACCTATCTCGAGACCAAGGCTTCCCGTCTGAAGGTCGAGGGTCAGAAGGACGCCAAGCGCCAGAGGCGCCTGACCGAAGAGCTCGCCTGGGTCCGTTCCAACGCGAAGGGTCGCCAAGCCAAGTCGAAGGCTCGCCTCGAGCGATACGAGGAGATGGCGGCGGAGGCGGACAAGTTCCGCAAGCTCGACTTCGAAGAGATCCAGATCCCGCCGGGCCCGCGTCTGGGCAGCGTCGTCGTGGAGACTGCAGCGCTGACTAAGGGCTTCGACGACCGGGTGCTCATCGACGACCTGTCCTTCACGCTCCCGCGCAACGGGATCGTCGGCATCATCGGGCCGAACGGTGCTGGCAAGACCACGCTGTTCAAGATGCTCATCGGCGAGGAGCAGCCCGACTCCGGAGAGATCAAGATCGGCGAGACGGTGAAGATCGCCTACGTCGACCAGAGCCGAGGCGGCATCGATCCGGAGAAGTCGCTGTGGGAGGTCGTCTCGGACGGGCTCGACTGGATCAAGGTCGGCAACGTGGAGATGCCGTCACGCGCCTATGTCTCCGCGTTCGGCTTCAAGGGTCCCGACCAGCAGAAGCGGGCGGGAGTTCTCTCCGGGGGAGAGCGCAACCGGCTCAACCTGGCGCTGACCCTCAAGCAGGGAGGCAATCTGCTGCTGCTCGACGAACCCACGAACGACCTCGACGTGGAGACCCTGTCGTCGTTGGAGAATGCCCTGCTCGAGTTCCCGGGGTGCGCAGTGGTCGTCAGCCACGACCGGTGGTTCCTCGACCGGGTCGCGACGCACATCCTCGCCTACGAGGGCGACTCGCAATGGTTCTGGTTCGAGGGAAACTTCGAGTCCTACGAGAACAACAAGGTGGAGCGCCTCGGCCCCGAGGCCGCACGCCCGCATCGCGCGACCTACCGCAAGCTCACCCGCTAGAGAGGGATCGGCCATGGCGAGGTTCACGGCTCGGGTGGCGATGCGCTGGCAAGACATGGATGCCTACGGTCACGTCAACAACGTGCAGTTCCTCACCTACGTCGAAGAGGCGCGCGTCGAGATGTTCCAGTCGGTGCCGCTGTCGGGGCTCGACAAGGCATCCTCGGGGATTCTCGTTGCGGCCAGTGACATCCGGTACCGACGTCCGCTGTTCCACCGCGGCGAGCCCGTACCCATCGACGTGTGGGTGACCAAGATCGGCGCGGCCTCGTTCTCGTTGGGCTACGAGGTGTACGACGCCGATGGCACGCTCTACGCCACAGCTGGCTCGACGATGGTCCCCTACGACTTCACGGCGGCTCGCCCGAGGCGCCTGACTCCGGAGGAGAAGGCCTGGCTGGAGGACTACCTCGACGCCGAGCAGCCCGGAGCGGCCGCCCCAGCCGCCTCCGGATGACCGACCTGGACCTCGGCCCGGTCGAACGATCCGGACTTCAGACCTACCTGCGTCGCGTGGTCGCCCTCGACGACCGGGCAGCTGTTCGGCTCCAAGCTCGCGGGACGGTCGCCGGAGTCTGGGCCGGCCCGCCCTTCGGGGTGCTCGCCTTGCGGCCCGTGGCCTTGCTGAGCGCGACCGAGGTCGATGTGACGGTTTCCGCGCAGAGGTTGGTGTCGGCCCTCGAACAAGCCGGACACGCCGGTGAACCGGCCGCGCTGCCCGCCTCGGTTGTCGGCGCCCCCTGGGCCGCACTCCTGCCGCCTCGGGACGGATGGTCTCTTGAGGCCGAGGTGCCGGTGGCCATGGTCGTCGACCAAGTCGCCGTAGCCGTCGAAGGCTTCCGACGGCGTGTGGATGCTCTCGCGGCTGACGGCCGCACGCCTACCGCGTTGGAGGCCGTGGCTGAGGAACTGTGGTCTGCGCCGTCGGTCGGACCCGTCCCACTCCGCGCCGCGCACGCAGCCAGTCGCCTCGGGCTGTTGGGTCGAGCCGGCGTGGTGACCGCTTCGCGCGCAGGTCAGTGGCTGCGCCTGGGCTGCCCCGGCGGCAGCATCCTCCTGGCGGAAGGCGGCCCAGGGAGCGCGCCCGGCGCGCTAGGCCTCGGCGGCATCGACGTCCTCGGCGCCTTCACCCCCACCCCACCCCCTCCGTGATCATGCGCGGATGGCCCCTCGACACAGTCCACGGAGGGGCCATCTGCGCATGATCACGAAGGGGGTGGGGTGGGGGTGAGCCAGGTGGCGGTGGCTCCCGGGAACATGCTCCCCCCGGAGTAGGCGGGGTCGCTGGAGATCAGAACCTCAAGACCCCCCAACGACTCAGGCAGCTCCACTGGGTCGGACGTGAAGTTGATCAGGCACGTCACGTCGCCGCGACTGAAGCCCAAGACCTCGGGCGGCAGTCCGTCCAGCCAGGTGAGAGGGCCGGCGTCGATCAGAACTCGGCGGCGCGCCGCAAGGAGATCGCGGTAGAGGCTCAACGTTGACCCAGCGACGCCGTCCTGGGCCTCGACGGACAACTCGGCCCACGTATCTGGCTGCGGCAGCCAGGGGGCTGAGCCGTCCGGACCGAAGCCGTACGGCTGCGCCTGTCCGCTCCACGGGATCGGCACGCGGCAACCGTCGCGCCCTCGCACGGTGTGTCCAGAACGCTCCCAGGTCGGGTCCTGCAGCGCGTCCTCCGGGAGGTCGAGCACCTCGGGCAGCCCGAGCTCCTCCCCCTGGTAGACGTACCCAGAGCCGGGAAGGGCGTGCATCAACATGGTGATCGCCCGCGCCCGGGCCAAGCCCAGCGGGCCGTCCCCGTAGCGGGTCGCGTGCCGGTAGACGTCGTGGTTGGACAGCACCCACGTGGCGGGGGCGGAAACCGCTGCGGCCTCGGCGAGCGAGCTGTCGATCACCTGGCGTACGGCACCCGCGTCCCACGGCGCGAACAGCCATCGGAAGTTGAAGGCCTGGTGCATCTCGTCGTGACGGAGGTAGCGGGCCAGAGCCTCCGCGTTCCCGAGCCACACCTCGCCGACCATCATCCGGTCGCCGGGGTAACCGTTGAGGATCCTTCGCCACCCGCGGTAGATCTCGTGGACGCCCGGTTGGTCCCACATCGGGCTGACGACGTCGGGATCGAGGGTGTTCTCCCGCTGCCGGCGGTGGAGCTCCTCGCCCAGGGCCGGCAGGCCCGACTCCTTCACCAACCCGTGGGCGACATCGACCCGGAACCCATCGACCCCGCGATCGAGCCAGAAACGCAGCACGGCCTCGAACTCGGCCACGACATCGGGGTTGTCCCAGTTGAAGTCCGGCTGCTCGGGGGTGAACAGGTGCAAATACCACTCACCAAGCGACCCATCGGCCTCGACGACTCGGTCCCAGGCCCGTCCGCCGAAGGCTGCGGGCCAGTCGTTGGGGGGCTCGTCGGGAGCCGCCGGGTCGACCGGCCGAAAGTGGAATCTGTCCCGCTCGGGGCTCCCGGGGCCGGCTTCTACGGCGGCACGAAACCAGGCGTGCTGGTCGCTGCAGTGATTGGGCACGACGTCGACGATGACCTTCAAGCCCAGCGCATGCGCCTCGACCAATAGTGCGTCGAGGTCCTCGAGGGTCCCGAACACCGGGTCCACGGCGCGGTAGTCGGCCACGTCGTAGCCGCCGTCGGCCAGCGGCGAGGGATAGAACGGGGTGAGCCAGATCGCATCGACGCCGAGGTCGGCCACGTAGGAAAGGCGTGAGCAGATGCCGGGGAGGTCGCCGACTCCGTCGCCATCGGAGTCTGCGAAGGAGCGGACGTAGATCTGGTACACGACCGCCTCCCGCCACCAAGGGGTCATGCTTGCGGCTTGCCAGCCGCTGGCGGGTCCTCGTCCTCCGGGGTGTTGATCATGAACGTGGCCGAATGCTCGAGGTAGTCCCACAGCATCGCCCGGGGTTCTTCGGCCATCTCCACCCCGTCCAGGGCTGTCCGCATGCGCGCCAGCCAGGCATCGCGTTCTCGCTGGCGGATCTCGAACGGGGCATGCCGCATGCGCAGGCGTGGGTGGCCCCGCTGGTCGGAGTAGGTCCGAGGACCGCCCCAGTACTGCTCGAGGAACATGCGGAAGCGCTCCTCGGCGGGGCCGAGGTCCTCCTCCGGGTAGAGCGGACGCAAGATCGGGTCGACCGCGACCCCCGCGTAGAACCTGTGCACGAGCTCGGCGAACGCCGGAGCGCCTCCCATCAGCTCATACGGCGTCGGCTGGTGGGCGCCTTCCGGCTCGGGGACCGGGACCTGCGTGCTCATGACGCCGATCCTTCCAGGCTCACCCGCTTGGAGCATCGAACCCCCCTCGCAGGGGGACGACGACTAGGCCGTGACGGCGAACCTCTCGCGCCGGAGCGTGCTCGGTGCGGCAGCGGCCGGAACGGCCACCCTCGCGGCGTCCACCGCTTTGGCCCCCTCCGCATCGGCGGCGCCGAGTGCGGCCAGCGTCCATGCGGTGGGTGTCGCCCCCGCTGCCCCGCGCCTGCTGGGGAGTGACAGCACCCTGCACCTGCTGCGTCGAGCCACGTACGGGCTGACGCCTGAGCTGGTCAAGCACGCCGAGAAGATCGGTTCTCGGGCCTGGCTGGAAGAGCAGCTCCGTCCGGCGTCCATCAAGGACACGACAGCGAACCGGATGCTTGCGCACTTCCCCCGCCTGTCGTGGTCGATCAAGAAGACGTGGGATGCCCAGAACCGCACCGACGACCTCCAGCTGGACAACTACGGCTGGGAGGTCATGAACGACCTGCTCTACTCGACCATCGGGCGGGCGCTGTGGAGCAAGCGTCAGCTGTTCGAGGTCATGGTCGACTTCTGGTCCAACCACCTCAACATCACCTGCCCCAATGGCGATGTCTGGGACAACCGCCACCGCTACGACCGTGATGTCATCCGGCCGAACACCTTTGGCAAGTACCGCACCATGCTGCTCGCCTCGGCGAAGCACCCCGCGATGCTCGTGTACCTCAACCAGCGCGACTCCACCAAGTACGCACCGAACGAGAACTACGCACGCGAACTGCTCGAGCTCCACAGCGTGGGTGTCGACGGCGGCTACGACGAGAACGACATCTACGCGGCGGCTCGCCTGCTCACCGGGCTCAGGCTCTGGAACCCCAGCAACCCCAGCGACTACAAGAACTCGGCGAACCCACCCTGGACCCGGCAGCAGTTCGTCTTCGACGCCAGCGTTCACGACACGTCCGCCGGCAAGGTGTTGGGTTATTCCTGGTCGTCCCATAACCAGGGCGAAGGGCTCAACCGCATCACCGCCTACGTCAACTACCTCGCCAAGCACCGCAAGACCGCCGAGCGGATCGCGTACAAGCTCGGCCAACGGTTCGTCTCCGACGATCCCCCGCAGTCGCTGGTGTCCCGCCTCGCGGACGTCTACCAGGCCAACGACACCGCGATCGTGCCGGTCCTGCGGGTGTTGTTCACCTCACGCGAGTTTCGCTACTCCTCCGGGCTGAAGGTGCGCCGCCCCTACGAAGACTTGATCGCCGGCTTGCGGGCGATCGGGGTGAAGCCGAGCAAGAAGCCAGATTTCGCCCCCGACAACGTGACCTACTCCAGAGGCTTGTCGGCGGTGTACTACCAAAGCCGCGACCTGGGGAACGCTCCCTTCGACTGGGGCCCTCCGAACGGCTACCCGGACACGGCCAAGGACTGGCAGTCCGCCAACGGGATGCTCGGTCGGTGGAACAACCACTACTCCCACGCCCACGGCAACTGGCCGAGCCGGAGCGAGAATGGCTTCACCTGGCCGGGGCTGTCCAACAACACGGCCTACCCGGCTAGCCAGCACCTGCTACCCAATCCACTGCCTTCGACGTACGGCCCGCTGGTGGATGCCCTGTCTCAACGCCTCCTACACCAGCGGATGCGGCCGGAGCATCGCACCGCCGTTCTCACGTTCATGGGCAAGACCGCCACCAGCCCGCTGCTCGCGACTGATCAGTTCGTGACGTGGAAGCTCGGCCGCCTCGTCGCCCTCATCCTCGACAGCCCCTACCACGCGTTGCGGTGACCCGATGACTCCTCGAATCGACCAGGCCGCGCGCTGCGGATGCCCCGACCACCAGCGGGCTGGCCTGTCGCGGCGGGCACTGCTCCGCAACGCCGGGCTCATCGGTGCCGCTGGCATGGCCGCCCCGATGCTGTCGACGCAGGTCGCCCTCGCCGCCCCCGACTACACCGGCGACACCTTGTTGGTGTTGTCGATGCGGGGCGGATTCGACGGCCTGACCGCCGTGGCTCCGTACGGTGACCCCCAGTACGCCGCACTTCGACCGACCCTCAAGCTGACGAGTGGCGACTGCCTGGCCGGCACGACCGACGGCTACTTCGGGCTGCACCCGTCCTTCGCCCCTCTCAAGCCGTTCTGGGACGCCGGGACCTTCGGGGTCATCCAAGCCTGCGGGCTCTGGGCGCCGGACCGCTCGCACTTCGAGGCCCAGGCCGAGATGGAGCGGGCTGCGCCCGGCACCTCGACGCGCAGCGGCTGGCTCGACCGGGTGATCGGGGTGAATGGGCTCGGGACGTCCTTCCAGGCCGTGCAGGTCGGTGGCTCGCTCCCGCCCGAGAGCCTGCTCGGCCCGAACCCTGAGCTCGCCATGAGAGATCTCGACAACTTCCGATTGGCCGGCGCTTCATCCACCCCCGACCGGCTCCTGTGGGATACCGCACTGCGCTCCCTGCACTCGACCTCGCCGACCTCGCTAAAGCAGCCCAGCTACACCACCCTGGATGCCATTCAGACCGTTGCCGACCTCGGGACCGCAGCGGGGTACACCCCGGGCAACGGCGCTGTCTACGACACCGGCAGCGGCTTCGCGCGCTCGCTGCGCGACGTCGCTCGCATGATCAAGGGTGGTGTGGGGCTGCAGGTCGCCTGCATCGACTTCGGCGACTGGGACATGCACGCAGGGCTGGGGCCCCTACGGCCCGGTCCGAGCGGCAACTACTGGTATGCCGACCACTTGCTCGAGTTCACCACGGCTCTTGCGGCGTTCATGACCGACCTGGGGTCGGGGATGAATGACGTCACCGTCGTGACCTTGACCGAGTTCGGCCGCCGGACCCAGGAGAACGACTCCGCGGGTGTGGACCACGGCTACGCCACGGCCGTGATGTACGCGGGCGGCGGGGTCAAGGGCGGATCGGTGAAGATGAGCGGTGCCTGGCCGACGCTGGCCAAGGGCGCCCTCGTGGACGGCGACCTCAAGGTGACGACCGACTATCGGGTCGTGCTGCGGGAGATCCTTTCGAAGCGATGCCGGGTCTCGTCGGGTGATCTCGGCTCGATCTTCCCGGCGTCGTCGAGCCTTGTCGGGAGCGTCGACATCATGAAGCCGAAGCCCTGATCGAGTCAGCCTGCTGACCGCTCGCTGTGCCCTCGCCGCGCGTACGGCTCATGGCCCGGGCCTCGGCAGCACGCGCGATGTTTCGCGTCATTGAGCCGAACACGATGCCGTGGAAGGGCGCGACGGACCACCAGTACAGATGGCCGGCCAGACCACGTGGATGAAACAGCGCACGCTGGGCGTAGGTCGTCGGTTCCGTGTCGGCGACCAACAGGTCGAGCCACGCCAGCCCGGGAAGCCGCATCTCGGCGCGAAGCCGCAGGAGCTGGCCGGGGATCCGTTCTTCGACCCGCCAGAAGTCGAGAGACTCCCCGACGAAGAGCCTGTCCGGGTCGCGCCTGCCTCGGCGCAGGCCGACTCCACCGACTGCACGGTCGAGCAGCCCGCGGACCTGCCAGGCAAGCGGGAACGAGTACCAGCCGTTCGAGCCGCCGATGCTCTCGATCACCGCCCACAGGTCCTCGCGGGACGCCATGACGACCGCTTCGCGACGATCCTCATAGAGGCTTCCTCCGGCCCAGTCCGGATCGGTGGGCAGGGGATCGCTCGGGGCACCGGCGAGGGCCGCCGAGGACCATCGGGTGACGACGTCGCGGTCGCCGATCCGTTGCAGCGCCAGCGACAGCGCACGGTCCAGGCTCACGAGGCCTTCGGGTGGGTCAGGGATCCAATCCGCGATGTCGTGCTCGGTGCAGACGACCTCGTGGCGCAAGGACTCCACCAGCGGCTTGGCCAACGATCCGGGCACCGGGGTGACGACACCCACCCAGTGGGACGACAGCGTGGGCGAGAACACCGGCACGGGGATGATGCGGCGCCGCGGGAGTCCAGCGGCTCGCGCGTACGCCTGCATCATGTCGGCGTAGCTCAGGACGTCGGGACCGCCGATGTCGAAGGCCCGGTCGACCTGAGGTGGGAGCGCGGCCGCCGCGACGAGGTAGCGCAATACATCGCGGATCGCGATCGGCTGGATCTTGTTGGCGACCCAGCGGGGCGTCACCATCACCGGCAGTCGCTCGGTCAGATACCGGAGCATTTCGAACGAGGCGGACCCTGAGCCAATGATCACGGCGGCTTGCAGGACGGCGGTCGGCACCGGGCAGTCGAGCATGATCCGACCGACCTCGGCGCGTGACCGAAGATGCGGTGACAGGTCCTCCCCGGCCGGGGTCAGCCCGCCCAGATAGATCAGACGGTCGATCGACGCGCGCTCGGCAGCTGCGGTGAAGACCTCGGCGGTCTCGCGGTCTCGGGACTCGAACGAGGAGGCGCCGAGCGCGTGGATCAGGTAGTAGGCGACCGAGACGCCGCGCATGGCGTCGTCCAGCGCGGCCGGGTCACCCGCGTCGCCGTACGCGACTTCGACGCTGTCGGCCCACGGACGGTCGCGCAACCGTCCGTTGCCACGGACGAGGCAACGCACTCGGTAGCCGGCGGCCAACAGCTCGGGGACGAGACGACCTCCGACGTAGCCCGTCGCACCGGTGACGAGGCACAGCGGTTGCTCGGCGATGCTCACCCCTCCAGTGTGCGGGTTCCCATGGGGCCCGGCATATCGGGCCGACGGTAGCGCCCAGGTCAGGAGAGTTCTGCGGTTGGATCCGTGCTTTGCGGGTCGAGCAGCGGGATGCCACGTGAGCCAGCGACCGCGGGGCGCTCTATACCGGCCGCATCGAGGGACGTGAGCACGCGTTCACGCAGTGCCCTGCCGACGGCCCAATGGCGTAGCGCGCGTGTGCGCACACGGACCTGCATGTTGACGGCCGTTGCCGTCATCGACTCGACGATCACCATGGGTGGCTCGTCGATGAGGTCCGAGCTCCACTGCGGGTCTGCCATGAGATCCGCGACAGCGGCCCGCAAGGCGTCCCCGGCAGCCTCGACGTCGGCGCCGTACGCCAAGGGAATGTCCACGACGGCCAGGCCGAGGCCCTGGCTGCGGTTGCCGATCCGCTCGACCGACCCGTGGGGGACGTACCAGATCACGCCCTGGTCGTCTCGGATCCGGGACAGGCGCAGCCCGACCTCCTCGACGGTCCCGGTTGCCTGACCCGTGTCGACGTAGTCACCCACCGCGAACTGGTCCTCGAGGATCATGAACACACCGGTGAGGAAGTCCTTGACCAGGCTCTGCGCGCCGAAACCAACGGCGATGCCGACGACACCCGCGCTCAGGATGATGGGCCCGATATCGACTCCGATCGACGCCAGCACGACGATCACGGCGATCCCGAGGACGACAAGCGACGTGATGCTCTTGAGGATTCCCCCCACGGTTCGCGCCCGCAGCCGCAGCCGTTCGGCCACGTCCTCCTCGTCCTTGTCCGCCATGGCGCTGCCGGTGGTGGCGAGTCGGCGCGCCAAAGCGTTGTCGGCCAGATGCATCACGGTCCGGTCGATGATGCGGAAGATGAGCCAGCGCAGGAAGAACGCGACCACGAGCACAACGACGACGAGGATCGGCCAGACCACGACCTTCCCGAGCGACTGCACGGCGGCCTCGACGCTGGAGGCCGACGGCGACGGGCTCGGTGTCCCTGCAGCGATGGTAAGCATGGCGGCCCCGTCTAGCTCTCGAGGTCGAGGCCAGTGTGCGCCGCCGAGAAGGCCAGCACCTCAACCGACAGGTCGATCGAGCGACTGACCGCGCGGGCTCCGTGACCGACGTCGGGTTCGGCCCGGATCAGGATCGGGCCGTCGCCGACCGTGGCAGCCTGCAT
Source organism: uncultured Actinomycetota bacterium (assembly GCA_963820065.1). GTDB lineage: Bacteria > Actinomycetota > Actinomycetes > DATJPE01 > DATJPE01 > JANPBY01. Next base: position 38,951 of record CAWFYM010000005.1, read on the forward strand.
GGCCGCACACATCTTTCGGGCGTGGAGAGGGTCGACTCGCGTGTCACCGTCGAAGACGGTGAAAAGCGTCGCTGGATAGGCGACCCCGTCGGCGACCCGGTGGTAGGGCGAGTAGCCGTAGAGCCAGCCCAGTTCTTCTTCGACAGCGGCCGAGCCGTATTCGACGTTCCAGGTCGCCCCGAGGCCGAACCGCTCATAGCGGACCATGTCGAGCAGAGGCGCGGAGCACACGGCGGCTGCGAACAGCTCCGGGCGTTGGGTGATCGCTGCACCGACGAGCAGGCCGCCGTTGGACCCGCCGTTGATCGCGAGCTGGTCGGTGGTGGTCCACCCCTCAGCGACCAACCATTCCGCCGCGGCATGGAAATCGTCGAAGACGTTCTGCTTGTGCCCCAGCATCCCGGCGCGATGCCAGTCCTCGCCCTCCTCGCCGCCGCCTCGAAGGTTGGCCACGGCCCAGACGCCTCCGGCCTCGACCCACGCCAGAACCGTGGCGGAGAAGCCCGGCGTCAGCGGGAGGCCGAATCCGCCGTAGCCGTACAGGATCGTGGGCCGTGGTTCGATCGGAGCGTCGCCGAGGTCGCGAGCGATCACGAACATGCGCACGTCAGTGCCGTCGGCGGAGGAGTACGTCACCTGGCGCGTCGTCAGCGCCGGAACCTCGACCGTCCCCGGCGCACTCGCCCACAACCTGGTCTGCCCCGAACGCGCGTCGTAGTGCTGCACCGTCGAGGGTGTCGTGTGGTCGGTGTATCCGAACCAGGCCTCGTGCCCACCTTCGGGTCGCTCGATGATTCCACCGACAGAGCCGAGCCCAGGCAAGGGGACGTCGCCCAGGCGAGCTCCGGTGGCAAGGTCGTGGATGGTGACCTCCGACACGGCGTGGCGGGTCCAGGAGGCGAGCAGGACCGGTGACTCCAGGGCCGCACCGTCGAGGACGGCATAGCCGTCGAGGACGGCGACCGGGTCTTCGGGCAGCAGGTCCGACCACGAGTCCACGTCCAACGCATCCGGAGTGGTGACGCACAACCGCCCCTTGGGTGCGCCCCGATCGGTGAATACGAGGACCCGACCGTCGCGGCAGACCTCGAGGCCGGTCTGGGCGTCCACGTCCACCTGGACCGGCTGAAGGTCTGGGCTCTCCCAGCTCGAGGCGTCGAGGTCGGCCAGGAACAGGTCGTTGCGTGGAGCCGTCCCCTCCGAACCGGACACCTGCAGCCACCGGCCGTCGCGGCTGACCGAAACGCCGTAGTAGTCGGTGATCCGGCGTCCCTCCCCAAAGACCAGGACGTCCTGCGCTGGATCGGTGCCCAGCCGGTGCAGCCACACCCGGCGATGGAACTGCTGCTCACCCTCGGGCACAAGCTCCGGCGCCAGTCGGCGAACGTAGTAGTAGGCCTCTGCCCCCGGGAGCCACGCCACGGGGGAGTAGCGCGCCCTGTCGATCGGTCCGTCGACATCTTCAGTAGTGACGACGTCCATGACTCGCAGGACCGACTCCTCGGTGCCGCCCTCGGACACCTGGTAGGCGAGCAGGTGGCCCTCCTTGCTGGGCTGCCAGGTGTCGAGAGTGGTCAGGCCGCTGGCGTCGAGCGCCATCGGGTCGATGAGCAGCCGTTCGGTGCCGTCCGGGTCGACCGTGAGCAGGACGGCGTGCTCCTGGTCGGCGGTACGACGCATGAAGAACTGACGATCTCCGCGCCAGACCGGCGCTGAGACCATGCCCGCGTCGAGGAGTTCACCGATCCGAGAGCGCAGCCGGTTCTGGCCGTCCCAGGTGGCGCGGTGCTGGTTCAGCAACTCGTCCTGCGCGCGAGACCACTCCTTGGTGGCTGGGTCGTCGGCGTCCTCCAGCCAGCGATAGGGGTCGGCCACCTCGTGGCCGTGCAGGGTCTCGACGACGGGTCCGCGGGCGGCAGCTGGATAGGGCGAGGCGGCGGTTTGGCGGTCCATGCCGACCAACCTAGGCGGCGTCGGATCGCGATTCATGCTGGCGGTCGGCGTGTCCGTTGCGCAGACTAAGGGCCGGAGGTCGCTCGCATGGCGCACACCCTGGTGCTCAACGCCACGTACGAACCGCTCGGCGTGGTGTCGGATCGGCGCGCCCTGCTGCTGGTTCTGGCGGAGAAGGCTCTGACGGTCGAGCCGAGCGGCGCGGTCATGCGTAGCGCGGAGGTCGTCCTCGAGGTCCCCTCGGTCATCCGGCTCATGCGCTACGTGCGGGTGCCGCACCGGGCGCATGTGCCGCTCACGCGCCGGGCGATCTTTGCCCGCGACCACGGGCGGTGCGCCTACTGCGGCGGAACGGCCACGAGCGTCGATCACGTGGTTCCCAAGAGCCGAGGCGGGCGCCACGTGTGGGACAACGTGGTGGCGGCGTGCTCCCGGTGCAACCGGGTCAAGGCCGATCGCTCCGTGGCTGAGCTGGGGTGGCGCATGCGCAGCATCCCGCGCCAGCCAAGCGGCTCGGCCTGGCGGATCCTCGGCACGGGTCGTGCCGATCCCAGCTGGTCGGACTACCTCGCCGCGCACGGCCTGGCCGAGGCTGGACCGGTTCCCGCGTGAGGCGCGCTCTCGGATGACCTCACCCCCTGACGGGCTGCCGACAGACCTCGCGCCGCCCGACGATCTGCTCCGCGCCCTGGCCGAGGCTCATGGGATCTCGCTGGGCTACTGGGACTGGCGCGGACAGCATGTGACCGTCAGCGCCGGAGCCGTACGGGCGCTGCTCGCCGCGCTGGGGGTCGACGCGTCCACCCCCGAAGAGGTCGGAGCAGCACTCGAAGCTCGTGAGCTCGCGCCGTGGCGGCGGATGCTCCCGCCGACGGTCGTGACGCGCGAGGGGGAGCCGAGAGACGTCCCGGTCCATGTGTCGCACGGGTCGCCGGTCGAGGTGTGGGTCGAGCTCGAGGACGGGGGCCGGGCCGACGTCGAGCCTCGTGACGTGTGGGTGCCGCCCCGGCAGGTCGGGCCAGAGCTGGTCGGGCGGGCCACGGTGGCCCTTCCGGGTACGCTGCCGCCCGGTTGGCACACCCTCAAGGCCAGGAGCGGTGACCGCGAGGCCTCTGGGGTGCTCGTGGTCTCCCCCCGGAGGCTCCCGGAGCCGCTTCACGGATCCCGGGTCTGGGGTCTCATGGTGCAGCTGTACCAAGTGCGGTCGGAACGGTCGTGGGGGATCGGGGACCTCGGAGACTTGGCCGACCTCACGGACTGGAGCGCGCGAGAGCTGGGCGCCGGTTTCGTCTTGGTCAACCCCCTGCATGCCGTCGAGCCCACCGTGCCCCAGACGGCGTCGCCCTACCTGCCCACGTCCCGGCGCTACGCCAATCCCCAATACCTCGACCTCGAGGCCATCCCGGAGTTCGCCGAGCTGACACCCACCGCTCTCAGCCAGGTGGAGGCGTTGGCGCAACCCATTCGCGCGCAGCAGCGCGACGGCGCACTGCTTGACCGCGACAGCGCCTGGCTGGCCAAGCGTGCGGCCCTCGAACTCATCCACGCGCTGCCGTTGACGGCCGAGCGAGCCGGGTCACTGACGAGGTACCAAGAGCGCGAGGGACAGGGCCTCCTGGATTTCGCCACGTGGTGCGCCCTGGCCGAGGAGCACGGTCCCTCGTCGGACGCGTGGCCGGCCGAGCTGGCCGATGCTCACGGTGACGGGGCCCGTCGGGCCAGGGACCAGCACCAGGGACGCGTCGGCTTCCACATCTGGTTGCAGTGGCTGATGTCTGAGCAGCTGGAGGACGCCCAGCGCCGCGCCCTAGCGGCAGGCATGCCGATCGGGGTCGTCCACGACCTCGCCGTGGGGGTTCACCCGAGGGGTGCCGACGCGTGGGCTCTTCGGGACGTGCTCGCCAACGGCTGCTCCGTCGGCGCCCCGCCGGACCCGTTCAATCAGCTGGGACAGAACTGGTCTCAGCCGCCGTGGCACCCCGATCGACTCGCGGAAGCCGGCTACGCGCCGTTTCGCGACCTCGTCCGCAGCGTGCTGCGCCACGCTGGAGGCGTACGGATCGACCATGTCATCGGGCTATTCCGCCTCTGGTGGGTACCGAATGGGCAAGCGGCCTCTGCCGGGGCCTATGTCCGCTACGACCACGACGCGATGATCGGGATCCTGCTGCTCGAGGCGCAACGCGCCGGCGCGGTGGTCATCGGCGAGGACCTGGGCGTGGTCGAACCCTGGGTCCGCGACTACCTGGCCGACCGCGGCGTCCTCGGGACGTCCATCAGCTGGTTCGAGAAGGGCTGGAGCAACGAGCCCCTCGCGCCCGAACACTGGCGCGTGGCGTGCCTGGCCACCGTCACCACCCATGACCTTCCTCCGACGGCCGGCTACCTGCGAGGCGAGCACCTCGATGTCCGCGAGAGGTTGGGGTTGCTCACCCGGTCCATCGAGGAAGAGCGGGCCGCCGACGAAGGTGAACGGTCTGCGGTCCTCGAGTCCCTGCACGCCGCCGGCGTCCTCGACCCGGCCGTGACGCTCGACTCGGTGCTCAGCGACGAGGACTCCCTGTCGGCGGCTGTGATCGCCCTGCACGCCCAGCTGTCCCGTACGCCTTCCCGACTTCTGGGCGTCTCTCTCGCCGATGTCGTCGGTGACCGCCGAGCGGTGAACCAGCCCGGGACCGACGAGGAGTACCCCAACTGGCGGGTGCCCCTGACGGATGCCCGCGGCCGGGCCGTTCTCCTTGAGGATCTGATGGCTGGCGACTCGGCGACCTTGGCTCATCGGCTGGCGGTCGTGCTGGGCACGCGAAGCGCCCAGTAGGCTCGAACCGTGACTCGGCACCGTCCTCCTCAACTGTCCTCACGCTGGCGCGTGGCCCGGCGCGTCGCGGCCTTGCTGCTGGCGCCGGTCGCGGCCCTCGCTCTGGTCGCCGGGCCCGCTTTCGCCGACAGCGGCGACGACGGGGAGGTGCTGGGCGACACCCTGTCCCTCGGACGCGCCTTCCTCATCTACGTCGGCATCCCGCTGGCGATCATCGGGCTCATCTGGCTGCTTGCGTCGATCCCGTCAATGCTCGGCGCCCCCCGCTACAGGCCTGGCGTCTCGTGGTGGGCTGCGCCCGCCTGGTTCAACGGACCTGAGGTCGACCCGGCGAGCGCCGGGACCACGGCGTCGGCGAGTGCGGCCGACCCCACGCATCTTGGAGGCACCAGTGCCCGCTGGTGACGCGTTCTCACAGCGCCAGGCCGAGGCCCTCGACCGCGCCGTTCGACAAGCCGAAGAGGTCAGCGACCTCAGCTACTCAGTCTTCGTCGGCGCTTTCGACGGCGACTCTCGGTCTGCGGCGGTCGCCCTGCACGCCTCCCTAGGGGCCCGTGCCGCCCGATCGGTCCTTGTCGCCGTCGACCCGGCGGCCCATCGGCTCGAGGTGGTCACGGGCAGCGAGGCCCGCCGCTCCCTCGACGATCGCTCCTGCGCGCTGGCAGCGGTCACGATGACCTCGCAGTTCGCGATGGGCGACCTGGCCGGCGGCATCGCCAACGGGCTGCGCTCACTCGCTGAGCACGCCCGCCATCCCCGCACCCTCCACCTCGACCAACCCTGAGCTCCGCCAGCCCGATGTGGTCCCAGCAACGAGCGCCGGCGTTGAGGGTGGGGGCGGGGTGGACTCGGCCGTGGAGGGCCTGCCAGGCCCACCACGGCCGAGCCCCGACCCCCACCCACAACCCTCCCAAGCCAAGCGAGCGCCGGGCGCCGCGAAATGGAAGCGGTGGGGGCGGGGTGTGAGGCTCGGCCGTGGAGGGCCTGGCGGGAGGCCGCAGCGAAGCAAGGCCGGATGGTAGGCCGAGCCTCACACCCCGCGCCCCGGCGCGCCTGGCGCGGGCCGTCCTGGAATGCGAGCGATCAGACGTCCGCCGCCTGCGCGCGCAGCGCGCGCTCAACCCCTGACCGCCCCTCAGCCAAAAGCCGCGCGAGCACGCCAGGAGGGTTCTCGTTCTCGAGGTAGGCGTTGGTGCGGTCCACGATCTCGGACTCGACGAACAGGGCCGGGTACAGGCCCATGGCGATGTTGGTCGCCATCTCCGAGGATCGGGTCTCCCAGACCTGACCGATCGACGTGAAGAAGCGCTCGGCATAGGGCCGCAACAGTTCGCGCTGGTCGGCATCCATGAACCCAGCGATCGTCGCGGTCTGCAGCGCGTTGGGGAGCTCGTCGTGCTCGACCAGCTTGTCCCAGGCCTCGGCCTTGGCCTCGGCTGTTGGCTGAGCAGCTCGCGCCGTGGCGGCATGCTGCTGTCCGGCCGAAGTCGGATCCGACTCCAGCTCCGCGTCGATGTCGGCATCGGAGGCTCGTCCCTGGGCCGCGAGCTGGCACAACAGGTGCCAACGCAGTTCGGCGTCCACGCTGAGATCGTCGAGAACCTCCGAGCCGTCCAGCAGTCCCTTCAAGAAGTCGAGGTCGTCGTCGTCGGTCGCGAGGGCGGCGAAGGCACGCAGGAGCACTTGTTGTGCGTCGCTCCCCGCGGGCGCGCTACGCGCCAACGAGCCCAGGGTGCTCGCGAGCGCGCTGCGGGCCGCCGCGCGATGCTCCGGACGGACGTACAGATCGAGCGCCATGTGGGCCTGCCGAAGGACGATCTGCAGCGTCACGATGTGCGACTCCGCCGCGACCCCGTTGGCCACCAGCTCGATGAACTGGCGGGAGGGCATCTCCGCGTCGCGCGTCATGTCCCAGGCCGCGCTCCAGCACAGCGCGCGCGCCAGCGAGTCGTCGAGATCCGCCAGGTGAGCCGTGACCGTCGCCAAGGATCGGTCATCCAGCCTGATCTTGGCGAACGTGAGGTCCTCGTCATTGAGCAGGAGAAGGTCGGGCTGCTGGACACCGATCAGCTGCGGGACCTCAGTGCTGGCGCCGGAGATGTCGATCTCGATCCGGTCTCGCCGTGTGAGGGAACCGTCGACCAGGTCGTAGAGGCCGATCCCGATCCGATGGGCTCGCAGGGTCGGGTGGGTCGGCGCAGCGGACTGAAGGACCGAGAACCTGGCGAACCCACCGTCCTCGGCCAGGTCGAACGTCGGCCGCAGGGTGTTGCAGCCCGCGGTTTCCAGCCATTCCTTCGACCAGGCCTTGAGATCGCGACCGGACTCGGCCTCGAGCTCCACCATCAGGTCGGCCAAGGTGGTGTTGCCCCAGGCGTGCTTCTCGAAGTACGCCCGTAGACCCGCCATGAAGTTGTCGAGCCCGACCCAGGCGGCGAGCTGACGCAGGACCGACGCGCCCTTGGCGTAGGTGATCCCGTCGAAGTTCGCCTTGACGGTCTCGATGTCCGGCGCGTCGGCCACGATCGGGTGCGTTGATGGCAGCTGGTCTTGTCGGTAGCCCCAAGCCTTTCGACCGGTGGCGAACCCAGTCCATGCCTCGTCGAACCGAGTTGACGTTGCCGCGGCGTGGTAGGCCATGAACTCGGCGAACGACTCGTTCAGCCACAGGTCATCCCACCACCGCATGGTGACCAGGTCGCCGAACCACATGTGCGCCATCTCGTGCAGGATCGTGTTGGCGCGGGTGTCCCTGATCGCGTCCGTGACGCGGCTCCGGAAGACGAAGTAGTGCTCGTGGAAGGTGACGCAGCCAGCGTTCTCCATGGCGCCGGCGTTGAACTCGGCGACGCCCAGCTGGTCGTACTTGGAGAACGGGTAGGGGCGTCCAAACTCCTTTTCGAAGAACGCGAATCCTTGCTTGGTGATCTCGAGGATCTCCTCTGGATCGAGGTATTGCGCGAGGGACGCTCGGCAGTAGAGACCCAGCGGGATTTGGGTTCCGTCAGGCCGGACGAAGGCGTCGGTGACCCGGTGGAACGACCCCGCGACGACAGCAGTGATATAGGTGGACATAGGGGGGGTCGTCGCGAACAGCCAGCGTGAGACTCCGTCCCGTACGGCCTCCGGCTCCGCCGGCACCTCGTTGGAGATGACGTGCCAGGCCTCGGGCGCGGTCACCGTGAACGTGAACGTCGCCTTCAGGTCCGGCTGATCGAAGCAGGCATAGGTGCGGTGTGCATCGTTGGCTTCGTGCTGTGAGTAGAGGTAGACCTCGCCGTCCGCGGGATCAGTGAAGCGGTGAAGCCCCTCGCCCGTCCGTGAGTAGCGGCAGTCGGCGACGACGCGTAGTTCGTTCTCGAGCTCGAGGCCTTTGAGATGCACCCCGTCCTCGCGGAAGACCTCAAAGGGATCCAGCGAGGCGCCGTTGAGCAGGATGTCGTGGACCGTTTCCGCCTTGAGGTCCAGCCGCACGTCGGCGCCGTCCTCGGCGCAGGAGAAACGGATGGTCGTGTCGGAGCGAAAGACCTTGTCTCCGGTGGTCAGGTCGAGAGCGATGTCGTAGGACTGCACCGACAGCAGCCGGGCGCGCTCGCGGGCCTCGTCGCGGGTGAGGTTCGAACTCGGCACGGGTTCTCCTTGGAGCGCGACGAAGCGGGGATGGCCCGCCGGGCGTCGCTGGTTCGGGGTGGTCGGGGTGGTCGTGGTGGTGCCCACGCTAGAGGAATCCTGTCCGAATGGCGGAATGCGCCGTTCTTCAGGGCTGAGACGGCCGCCGGCGGTGGCTTGACCAAGCTCAGAACACGAGGGGGCACCAAGGCGCCCTGGCGGCGAGGAAAGCTCGCGACAGCCCGTCCACCGAACCGGGGCGGTGCTCGGTCACGAAGCCCGCATCGGCAAGACCGCGAACTGAGGTGCCTCCGAGGTAGACAGCCCCCAGGCTGCGAGCGTCCAGCGAGAGGTCCGCCGATTCGGTCGTTGGTGCGCAGGTCGCGCCGGCAGGCCCACCGGAGAGCCGCCAGCGACCTGTGTTCCACCCGCAGAAGTCGTCCTCGAGATCCATGACGAGGTCGACCTCAACGGCGTACGTGCGGGCGGTCAACGCACGGGCCACATCGACGATCCGGACAAAGAGGGCATCCGACAGGGTCGGTTGGGCCCGGCGGGGATCCGTGAGCAGGTGCAACAGGGGGTCGTCGGTGGGTAGCGCCCAGTAGGTGAATTGCCCCATCAGGTCGGTGCCGAGCAGGGTGCGCCAGACGGCTCGGTGGGCGAGGGGATCGCTCGCCATGACCTCGCGCACGTCGAGCTCGCCGTTGGCGCCGCCCTGCCCCCAAGACTCCTTCGTCCGGAACAGCGCATAGCCGCGCGGTCCCTCTGGGTCTGCGACGAGCAGGGCGCGCAGCTCCGAGAAGCCATTTCGATTCTCGGGGTGGTCGTCGAAGGTGCGGTCCCACCAGCGGGGACCTCGGGCGATGATCCCGGCGCGGCCCACTGCGACCTGGTCTGCCACCACTGCTACCTGCGGCCGTACATCGTCGGGATCGACGAACGAAACGGTCGGCTCGTGCGGGTCTTGGGGCAAGGCGAGCCGGGAGAACTCCCTGGGGATGATGACCCGGACGCGGCTCGAAGCATGTCCGTAGCCGAAGCGCCCGTAGATGCTCGGCTCGGAGGCGTACAGGGCCGCGATGGGCTCCGCTGCGCGCTCCTGGAGGTCGTCGAGGTGCTGACGCATCATCGCCGTCAGGACCCCTTGGCGGCGGTGGGTCGGGAGGACGCCGACCCAGGTGAGCCCGGCCACGGGTTGCCGGGGGGTCCCTGGCACCGACATCTGCAATGAATAGGTCGAGGCGATGCCCGCGTCCACCCCGTTGACCGAGGCGATCACCGTTCGGTCGAGTTCGAGCAGCTCCTGGTGAATCTTCCCGGCGTCGGACCAGGTGTAGCCGAAGGCGAGCTCGTCGATGCGCCTGACCCGTTCCCAGCCGTCCGGCCCAGCCGGCTCAACCGCCACGTGATTCATGCACGGCATCCTGCCGGGCCCCTGCGCCCAGGGGTAAGGCTTTTTGGGTGGACCATCGAGCGATTTGTCCGATGGGTGCCTTCGCCCGGGTAGGTTCCCTGCGATGCCCCCCTCAGGCAGAGCCCGACTGCGTCGCATGCTCACCCGGTTCCGACGCGGTTTTCTGCGATCCGACGGGTTCGTCCTGCTTGCCCTCGTTGGAGTCGTTCTTCTTGTAGGCGGACTGACCGTTCGGTACCCGGAGTGGGCGCCGCCTGCCCTGCTGAGCCTCGTCGTACTGGTCGGGGGATTCCTGCTGTCCGTGCGTGGGCTTTGGCTCCTGCTCGCCGTCGTTGCGGGCGTGCTTGCTTTCGAGATCCACGAAGTCGGCTGGGACATGGTGCGTCCCGGGAGCCTGGTCGTGATCGGCGGTACGGCGGCCGTCGTGGTCGCCGTGGCACGGTCACGCGCGCGTCTGGGTGTGCAGGCCCTTCGCGGCGAGTCGATGCTCGTCGACCTTCGGGACCGTCTCCGGCTGCTGGGTGAGCTTCCCGAACTGCCGAGCGGGTGGGGAGGAGAGGCGCTGCTCAAGCCCGCCGGTGGTGCCTCCTTCAGCGGGGATTTCCTCGTCGTCACGTCGTCTGACGACGACCACGTGCTCGAGATCGTCGTGTGCGACGTGTCCGGCAAGGGCGCCGACGCCGGCACCCGCGCGCTGCTGCTCTCCGGGGCCCTCGGGGGCCTCTTGGGCGCCATGCCCGCCGAGGAGTTCCTGGAGGCTGCGGACGCCTACCTGCGGCGGCAGCGATGGGAGGACGGGTTCGCGACGGCGGTCCATCTGGCGATCGACCTTCGCACGGGCTCGTACGTGCTGGGCTCGGCCGGGCACCCTCCGGCGGCGCACTTCGTCGCCGGGTCCGGCCGGTGGCTCCTTGCGTCGGCGCGCGGTCCGGCGCTCGGGGTGGATCCGGACGCGGTGTTCTTACTCGAGCACGGCACGCTCAACGCGGGCGATGCGCTCTTGCTCTATACCGACGGCGTGGTTGAAGTGCCGGGCGGAGACATCGATGTGGGTATCGACAAGCTGCTCGGGGCGGCGGAGCGGCTGGTGCCCTTGGGGTTCCGGCGTGGCGCGCGGCGACTGGTTGATGTCTTGGGGCGGCGGGCGCTTGATGATGATCGGGCGCTTGTGTTGCTCTGGAGGTATTGAGGGTTTCTGGGGTTCGTGGGGTTGGGGCTAGGCAGACTCCGTGGAAGCCGGGGGCCCGGCTTGCCTACCATCCGGCCTCGCTGCGCTCGGCCTCCCGCCAGGCCCGCCACGGCTGCGCCGGGCCTCCGGCTTCCACGGGGTCTGCCTAGGTAGGTGGGCTGCGTTGGGTTGGTTGGGTGGGTTGGGCTGGTGGCTGGGTTGGGGGCGGAGGCCTGGCTTGCCTACCATCCGGCCTCGCTGCGCTCGGCCTCCCGCCAGGCCCGCCACGGCTGCGCCAGGCTCCCCGCCCCCACCGAAGCTGTGTTGGCGCGGATGGCGTGGATGGCCTTGGAGTTGGGGCTGGTCGGCGACGGTGGGCTGGGGAGCCGCTAGGTTTCGGGGTACGGCCGACGACGTCCGGAGGGTGAGTGAACAGCTGAGTGAACAGCACCGAGTTGCGGTCCCAGTGCGACCCCTTCGGAAGTGACTTCGCGGCGAACGTGGAGGCCCATGCGCGACTGGTCGACGACTTGCGGGCCAGGGTTGGTCTGGCGCGTGAGGGAGGGCCTGAGCGGGCTCGGGTCAAGCATGTGGAGCGAGGCAAGCTCCTTCCGCGGGATCGCGTGGACGAGCTGCTCGACCCTGGTTCGCCGTTCCTGGAGCTGTCGCCGCTGGCGGCGCTGGACGTCTACGACGATCCGGCACCTGGCGCCGGTCTGATCACGGGGATCGGCCGCGTGTCTGGGCGGCTGTGCGTCGTGGTGGCCAACGACGCGACGGTCAAGGGCGGGACCTACTACCCGCTGACGGTCAAGAAGCACCTCCGCGCGCAGGAGGTGGCGCTGGAGAATCGGCTGCCGTGCGTCTATCTGGTCGACTCGGGGGGCGCCTTCCTGCCGATGCAAGACGAGGTCTTCCCTGACCGGGATCACTTCGGGCGGATCTTCTTCAACCAGGCCAGGTTGTCCGAGCTCGGGGTGCCGCAGATCGCCGCGGTGCTGGGGTCATGCACGGCCGGCGGGGCGTACGTCCCGGCCATGAGCGACGAGTCGGTCATCGTCCGGGAGCAGGGCACGATCTTCCTGGGCGGTCCACCCCTGGTGAAGGCCGCGACAGGTGAGGTCGTGACCGCTGAGGAGCTCGGGGGCGGGGACGTCCATGCCCGAACGTCCGGAGTCGTCGACCATCTCGCCGACGATGACGTCGATGCCCTGCGGATCGTTCGCGAGATCGTGGCCACGTGCCCTGCGGCGGGTACGGCACCGTGGGAGCGCGAACCGGTCAGGGCGCCGACCGCCGACGTTGATCAGCTCTATGGCGTGGTTCCGGTCGATCCGAGGCAGCAGTACGACGTCCGCGAGGTCATCGCCCGGATTGTCGACGGCAGTGAGTTCCAGGAGTTCAAGCAGCTCTACGCGCCCACCCTGGTCACAGGCTTCGCCCATATCCACGGCCATCCCGTCGGCATCGTGGCCAACAACGGGGTGCTGTTCGGAGAGTCAGCGCTGAAGGGTGCTCACTTCGTCCAGCTGTGCGACCGCAGAAAGATCCCGTTGTTGTTTCTGCAGAACATCAGCGGCTTCATGGTCGGCCGCGACTACGAGGCGGCGGGAATCGCCAAGCACGGTGCCAAGATGGTGACTGCGGTCGCGTGCGCCCGGGTGCCCAAGCTCACGGTGGTGATCGGTGGATCCTTCGGCGCCGGGAACTACTCGATGTGCGGGCGTGCATATTCACCGCGGTTCTTGTTTACGTGGCCCAACGCGCGCATCTCGGTGATGGGCGGCGACCAGGCTGCCTCGGTGCTGGCGACCGTGCGGCGTGATGCGTTGGAGGAGCGCGGCGAGAGTTGGTCCGCTGCCGAGGAGGCGGAGTTCGCGGCTCCAATCCGCGAGCAGTACGAGCGGCAAGGGCACCCCTACTACGCAACGGCTCGGCTGTGGGATGACGGCGTCATCGACCCCAAGGACACCCGCGACGTGCTAGGTCTGGCGCTGTCGGCGTGTGCCACCGCGCCGCTGGAGCCGCTGGGCTACGGCGTCTTCCGGATGTAGCGCGTGCCCAACGACTCACCGGTGTTCGGAACGGTCCTCATCGCCAACCGTGGCGAGATCGCCGTCCGGGTCGCCCGCACCCTGCGCAGACTCGGCATACGGGTGGCCGCCGTCTACAGCGATGCTGATGAAGCGGCGCGCCACGTGCGGGTAGCCGACGTCGCCGTCCGGATCGGACCGCCTCCAGCCGCTCAGAGCTACCTCGACATCGACTCCGTGGTTGGCGCGGCCAAGGCGGTGGGGGCCGAAGCAGTTCACCCGGGCTACGGCTTCCTGTCTGAGAACGCTGCGTTCGCACGTGCGTGCGCCGAGGCGGGGATCGTCTTCATCGGACCGCCGCCGTCGGCCATCGAGGCGATGGGGGACAAGATCCGGGCCAAGCAGACGGTTGAAGACGCCGGTGTGCCGGTGGTTCCCGGGCGCCACACGGTCGGTCTCGGCGACGACGATCTTGCGCACGCCGCCACCCAGATCGGCTACCCGGTGCTCTTGAAGCCGTCGGCCGGGGGAGGTGGCAAGGGGATGCGCAGGGTCGACGCCCCCGAGGGGATCGCCGAGGCGATCGCAGCGGCCCGGCGCGAAGCGCGTACGGCCTTCGGCGACGACGCGCTCCTCATCGAGCGCTATGTCAGCGTGCCTCGCCATATCGAGGTCCAGGTGGTGGCCGATCAGCACGGCAACGTCATCCACCTCGGAGAGCGCGAGTGCAGCCTTCAGCGGCGCCATCAAAAGGTCATCGAGGAGACGCCGTCACCTTTGCTCGACGGCGTCCGCCGGGACGCGATGGGTGCGTCGGCCGTGAGGACGGCTCAGGCTTGCGGCTATGTCGGTGCTGGCACCGTCGAGTTCATCGTCTCCGCCGACCGGCCTGAAGAGTTCTTCTTCATGGAGATGAACACGAGGCTCCAGGTGGAGCACCCCGTCACCGAGATGGTCACCGGCGTCGACCTCGTCGAGCTGCAGCTCAGGGTCGCCGCGGGCCAGCCACTGGATCTCCAACAGAAGGACGTCCGGCTGTCGGGACACGCTGTTGAGGCCAGGATCTACGCCGAGGATCCGACCCGCGCCTTCCTGCCCACTGGGGGCACGGTCTTGCGGCTGGCGGAACCGATCGGTGAGCACGTGAGGGTCGACTCAGGACTCGACGTCGGGACCGTGGTGGGTGCCGACTACGACCCGATGCTGAGCAAGGTGATCGCTTGGGGCGACAATCGTGCCGCGGCTCTTGACCGGCTCGACCAGGCCCTCGCGGACTGCGTCCTTCTCGGCGTCACCAACAACGTCGGATTCCTTCGTGGCCTCCTCGCAGACGGCGAGGTCCGCGCGGGCCACCTCGACACCGGTCTGATCGAGCGGGTGCTTCCGCGCCTGGTCGCTGACCCGTTCCCCGGCGACGTGGCCCTCGCAGCCACCGCGGCTTCGTTGCTCGAGCGCGAGCAGGACCTCGGCAGCGATGACCCCTTCGAGGCCCTCACCGACTGGAGAATGGGTGGACGTTCAGTTGTTCAGCATCGGTGGTCGACCCCCGACGGCACATCCGTCGTCGTGCACGCGAAGGGCGACGCCGAGGATGCGGCGATGTCGGTCGTGCAGGCCGTCGGTCCTGGGTCCGTCGACGGGGTCCGCGTCACAGCCAAGCGCCGGGACGACGGGTTGCTTGAGGTCACCCATGACGGCGCATCGACACAGTGGGCCTATGCGCGAGCCGGAGCGGTGCGCTGGCTGGGTCGTGCGGGCTACACGTGGGCCGTCAAGGAAGGGCCGGCCCACGAGGTTTCGCGACCGTCGCTGAGCCGGGCCACCGGGCCCTTGCGGGCACCGATGCCCGGGATGGTCACCGCAGTCCACGCGGCGGAGGGAGACACCGTGGTTTCGGGGCAGGCCGTGGTCTCCATCGAGGCGATGAAGATGGAGCACGTCGTGCGAGCCTCCGCCGATGGGGTGGTCGGTTCACTCCAAGCCTCACGAGGAGACCAGGTGGCCCTCGACCAGATCTTGGCGACGATCACTCCGCCTGAGGAGCCATCCAGTGAATGAGCCCTACGAGGTCGTCGTTGCTTCCGGCCAGCTGCGAGCTCAGGATGGCGCGGCTTTCAGCCCGGCCCACGCATGGACTCCGGATGGTGTCACCGTCGAGGCCCAGTTCACCGGAGCCCATCTCCTCCATGTGGCCGTGGCCGGTTGCGTCCTCAACGACACCCACCGGGAGGCGGAGCGACTCGGCCTTCGGCTGGACGGCGTCCGCGTCGTCGCTCGCGGCGGCTTCGACGACCGGTGGGGCTCGACCGGCATCACGTACTCGGTGGAAGTCGAGACCGAAGCCGGCGCAGACGATGTCGAAGCGCTGCTTGCCGCCGTCGATGCGGTCGCCGAGATTCCGAGGACGCTGCGCGCCGGAACTGGCGTGAGCCGTCAGTAGGCGTCGCATGACCCCTTCGGCCGTACGCCGCCCACTCGCTCGCTGTCGGCCTGACGTGCGAGTCTGATCGCATGTCCACGCAGTACTACACGGGCTCCAGCCTTGACGGGTTCATCGCCGATCCTGACACTTCGCTGGATTGGCTGGTCACGCGAGACATCGACCCGGTTGGACCGATGGCCTACGACGGGTTCTTCGCCTCCGTCGGGGCGATGGCCATGGGCGCCAACACGTATCGATGGTTACTCGCCAACGACCTGGAGGACGGCGCCCCCGTGTGGCGCTACCAGGTTCCTTGCTGGGTGTTCACCCACTCAGACCTGCCCGACCTCGGCGGTGATGTCCGCTTCGTCAACGGGTCGGTGGCCACCGTCCACGCGCACATGGTTGCGGTCGCCGGCGGGCGCAACGTCTGGGTTGTTGGTGGAGGAGATCTAGCCGGGCAGTTCGCCGATGAAGGGCTGCTCGATGAGGTCTGGGTGCAGTTCGCCCCGGTGTGCCTCGGGGGTGGCGCCCCGCTGCTGCCGCGGAATCTCGAGCTCCGCCTGCTGGAGGTCGAGCGGAACCGCGACTTCGCCTGCGTCCGCTACCGCGTCGGGGGTGAGTCGGTCACGCCGGGACGTTGAGGGCGCCGTCCTCCCCATCGGTCACCGAGCCCGTCACCGTGGCCCGTTGCAGGGAGGGGACTAACCGTCGGAGCGTCGCGCGGCGTCAGCGTCTTCGTGGACGGGTTCGGGGAGATCGAGCGAGGGGCTGGGTGCGGAGCCACGTCCGTAGAGGATCAGCGCGAGGGTGGCTCCGAGGGCCGCTCCGACGAGCTGGAAGACCACGAATGCGGGGACGTCCGACGGGTCGATGCCCGAGAAGGTATCCGTGAGCGACCGGGCGATCGTGACCGCTGGGTTGGCGAACGAGGTGGACGAGGTGAACAGAGTAGGCGGCACCGATCCACGCCGGCACCAGCACGGCCCCGAGGTGACCATGGTTCATCCGATTCATCGCCGAGATGATGAAGAGCAGGCCAGCCGTGGCCACGACCTCGCCGAGCCAGACCCCTGAACCATCGCGTTGGTGCGTCGAGAGCTGCCAGGCAGGAAGGCCGAACATGAGGTCGGCGACGGCCGTGCCGAGTACGGCTCCGCCGATCTGCGCCACGACATAACCGCCAGCCTCGTACGCACCCATGGTCCTCGTCGCTGCAGCCACTGCGGTTACGGCTGGATTGAAGTGCGCGCCAGAGATTGGGCCCAGCGCCCAGATGAGGACGCCAAGCGCGGCGACCGTCGAGACCGCATTGACCAGCAGCTGCAGGGCGACGTCGTCGGTGAGCTCAGTCGCCATGATCCCCGAACCGACGACGGCGGCGACAAGCGTCCCCGCACCAAGCGCCTCGGCCAGCAGCCGGCGCGCCAAGGGTGAATCCATCAGCAGCAGGAAGCAGCGCTCGGAGCGGTTTCAAGGGTGGCTTTCCCCGTCGATCCGCAGCAGCCGCCTTCGTTGAGCTGCTCGTTCTCCACCTCGGGGTCGTCGTTCGTGATCGTGTAGATCTCCCAAGGGGCGCCGGCCGGGTCGCTGACCCAGATCTTGTCCTGCACGGCGTAGCAGCAGGTGGTGTTGGTCTCCTCACGAGCCTGCAGGCCGGCTCCTGCCAGGCGAGCCTCGGCCGCGATCACCTGGGCGGTGTCCTCGACCTCGACCCCGAGATGGTTGAGCGCCGCCGCCGTTCCGGTGCCTCGCTCCTCGGGCGTGGATTCGATCAGGACCAGCTTGAGGGGAGGATCGACGACGGCGAAGTTCGCGTAGCCGGGCCGCCGCTTGTGCGGCTGGACGCCGAACAAGTCGGTATAGAAGCGCACCGAGGCCTCGAGATCTGACACGTTGAGGGCGAGCTGGACACGGGACATGCGGACTCCTGGGATCGATGGACGTCAATATCGGAATCTAGGCGCTATATTGATGTACGTCAATACTCATGGTGGTCGATGCTGTTGGCTGGACTGCTGATCGGGAGGACTTGTGGCGAAGGTCGATGTCGCGTCGGGCTCGCGCGCGGGCGTCGCGTGCTGCGCAGGCGCACTGCTCAAGCCGCTCAGCCGGGTCCGGGCCGACGAGCTGTCGGCGGTGCTCAAAGCCGTCGCTGATCCTGTACGTCTTCAGCTGCTGAGCATCATCCGTGCAGCTGACGGCCAGGAGGCGTGTGTCTGCGACCTGACCGCTGCGGTCGACCTCTCTCAGCCCACCGTCAGCCACCACCTGAAGGTGCTGACCGACGCAGGGCTGCTGGCCCGCGAGCGTCGCGGCAGCTGGGCGTGGTTCAGCCTCGTGCCGGGGAGCCTCGAGGACGTGGCAGCCACCTTCACCTGAGCGGCATTGCGTGGCGTGACGACTTCGTAGTCACTGTGCGTAAACGGTTGATCGCGATTGAGAGCCACTGCCCGGCATTCGGGTGGAAATCGGGTGAAACCCGTTCGACCCATACCGTCCTGGACCGATGGCCCCCGAGACTTGGCGGGACCGAAGGGGGACGGCATGGCACGGCTTCTCGTTGTTGATGACGACCCTGCCATCGGCAAGTTCGTTCGACGGGGGCTCGAGGCCGACGGGCACCAGGTGGCCGTCACCTCAGACGCCACCGCCGCGGTGCGCCTTCTGCACGAGACCGAACCCGATGTCGCGATCGTCGACATCGTCATGCCAGAGATCGACGGTCGAGCTCTGCTCCCGCTGTTGCTGTCCATCCGCCCCGGCCTTCGGGTCATCATGTTGTCCGTCGACGCCGACGTGGACACGCGCGTCGACTGCTTCTCCGGCGGGGCCGCCGACTTCGTCCCCAAGCCGTTCTCCATCCGCGAGCTGGCCGCCCGGGTCCGCGTCCAGGCGCGCGGATCGAGGCCGCAGCGGGGCATGAGCCAGCTGCGCGTCGGCGATGTCGCCCTGGACCAGGTGCGTCGATCCGCTCTCGTTCGGGGACGCGTCGTGCAGCTGTCCAGTCGCGAGTTCTTGCTGCTCCAGTACCTCATGTCCCGGCCCGGTCGCGTGTGCTCGCGGGAGGAGCTCATGTCTGAGGTCTGGGGTTTCTCCTTCGACCCGGGCACGAATGTGGTCGACGCGTGCGTCCGAAGGCTCAGGCAGCGCATCGACGGCCATCGTGACGTCGCCGACTCCTTCATCTGTACGGTCCGGGGCGCCGGCTACACCGTGTCTCACGACTGAGTCTCCGTCCGTGCCACACACTCCGGGACTGACCGGGCCGAGGAAGGGGACCCGTATGCCTCGCGGCCTCGGCTGGATCGTCAGGGTCTCGATCGCGTTGCTCCTGGCGGTCGGGTGGACCGCCCTGTCTGCCGGCGCAGCGCAGGCTCACGCGTCACTGGTCTCGAGCAGCCCCGCAGCCGGGCAGTCGATGGCCGAAGCTCCTGCCGAGCTGGTGTTGACCTTCGACCTCGCCGTCGATGTCTCTGACACGGCCGTGCGCGTTGTCGCCTCCTCGGGGGAGACCTATCGACTGGCGTCGGCCCAGGCAGCCCCCGACCCGGAGGCGACGGCCGCCACCGAGCTGCACATCCCGCTGCCAGACCTAGCCGAAGATCAGTACCTCGTCCGGTGGAGCACGGTGTCGGTTGACGACTACCACGTGGTGGCCGGCACCTTCCCGTTCGGGGTTGGTGTGGTCGTCGAGCCTGGCGGGGCAACCTCCGGCGAGGGCGCAGCTCCCGTGGCTGTGCTGGCCGACGGTCTTCTGCGTTTCGGCGGGCTGGCTGGCCTCGCGGGAGCGCTCGGCGGCGCCCTGTTGCTGCTCCGCTTCGGAGGCCGGTCTGGGGATCAATGGCCAGAGGGCGTGCCTGGGCGGCTGGCACGGTGGGCTCGGCGATCCGCACTGCTCGGATCTCTCTCCGTCGGTTTGCTTGGACTGGTCCTGCTCGCCAGTGCTGGCGCTCTGCCGTCGACGCGTGTGTTTTCGGCCTGGGCCGCCGCAGCGGTCGGCCTGCTGGTTGGTGGTGTCCTCCTCGGGCATCGTCCGACTGCCGCGGGTGGACCCTCCGTCTCGCCCGGTACGTGGGTGCCTCTGGTGGCGGCGGCTTGGGGTCTGGGCGCGCTTGGCCACGGCGCACTGCGCCCGGCGGGAGGCATCCCAGGTGCTCTCGTGTCCACCGCCCACGTCACCGCGACCTGCGCATGGCTCGGGGGCACAGTCCTCCTCACCGCCTTGGTGGTGCCGGCCATGCGCGCCGGATCATCACCATGGGTTGGTCCTGCTCTTCGAGCGTTCGCAGCCGTGGCTGCTCCAGCCGTGGGCTTGTCTGTGGTGACTGGTTTCCTGCTCGCCTCAGCGACCGTCCCGTCAGTGGATGCGTTGACGCAAAGCACGTACGGCCGGCTGCTCGTGGTCAAGCTTCTGCTCGTCATCGTCGCCGCCGCAGCGGGGGGGTTGACCTACTGGCGGTTGAGACAGCGTCGGACTGAGAAGCCGCGGCCAGCGTCGAGGTCGACGCGGCGGCGACTGGTCGCAGAGTCCTGGCTGATCGGCGGGGCCGTCCTGGTGGCGGCAGCCTTGGCTACGTCTGCTTCTCCGACCGGTCTGCGGTGGCTGCCCGGTCCTGATCGCCCGTCGAGCCAGTTGCTGAGTCAGGCCATCGACGACTTGTTCGTCACCGTTCGCTTGTCGCCCGGGACCCCCGGTTCCAACTTCGTCATCCTGGGCGTCGCTGAGACCCGCAAGCCGTCCCCGGCGCCGATCACCGCGGTCCATGCATCGATCAGCGGGGGCTCGCCGATCACCGCCACGCCACAAGCGGCCGGGACGTTGACGTCGCGGGAACGCTACGGGACCGCGGTTGGTGACGACGTCTGGCTGGTGCCCTCGGCGACGCTGGCCGGTGACGGGCCTCAGCAAGTGGTCGTCACGGTCGAGCGGGTCGGGCGACCCCCCACGAAGGTCACGTTCGAATGGAAGGTGGCCTCACCGGGCACTGGTTCGGGTGGCGCTTCCCTGCGCAATCCGTGGCTCGGCCTGGCGGTCTTGTCCGGCTTGGTGGTTGCAGCCGTGGGGGTGGTGCAGTTCCTTCGACTCAGGCGTCGGGGGAGACTCCCCGATCATGGCGATGCCGACGGTGCGTCGGAGATCGACGGTCCCAAGGGTGACGACCCGGTGAGCCAGGGCAGCGTCCCCGTCCACTGACTGACACGGTTTGTGGGGTTCAGGTTGGTCGGCTGTGACGACGACTGGGCGCCCGAATCAATCAGCTGGCGCCGGCTCCTACGACCTGACCGGAGTCGGGCTGCGCCCGCGGCGGTTCGACAGCCTTGAGCGACAGTCCCACCAGGGCTCCACCCTCGGGGGCACGTCCGATGGTTGCGCCACCACCATGGGCGAGCGCCACCGACTTGGCGTAGGCCAAACCAAGCCCAGTCCCACGTTCCCCCCGGCGGCTGGGCCGCTTCCAGAACCGCTCGAACACGACCTCGGAGTCCTCGATAGCGATCCCCGGACCATCGTCGGCCACGGCCAGGGTCACAAGCGCGCCCGTACGGCGTCCGGCGATGCGGATCGTCCCGCCGGTCTCGGTCGCCTTGACGGCATTCTCGATCAGTGCGTCGAGGGCGGTCGAGAGTCGTTCGGCGTCAGCGAGGATCCAGAGCTCGCCCTCGGCGTCACACACCCAGTGGCGATCGGTCGATCCTGACCAGCGCGCCGTCGCATCCCCGATGAGCACCGCCGCGTCCATCGGTTGGCGCCGCAGTGCCTGAGGTCGCTCGACGTCGGCGATAGCCAGCAGCCTGCTCGCCAAGCGGTTGAGGTGGTCGAGCTCACCGAGGACGATCTCGATGTCGGAGTCGAATTCCGCGGGGTCACGGAAGTCGCGGATCAGTTCGACGTGCCCGCGCGCCACGGTCAGAGGCGTGCGCAAGGCATGGGAGCAGTCGCGCAGGAACTCCTGCTCGCGCACCCAGCGCGCCCGCTCTCCGTCGGCGTAAGCCTGAACCTCGCGTTGCATCGCCTGGCGGCGACGCGCGTGCCACGCCATGGCGATGAGGATCATCGGCATCAGGGCGATCTCGGAGAGTTCCTCGACCTCGACCTCGCCGTGGAGGTAGCGGTCAATGAGGATGAGCCCGGTCGAGGTCGTGATGAGCGCAAGGACCAGTGCGGTCACCGGTACCGACCAGATCCGGAATCCGTACATCGCGGCCAGTGCGACGAAGGCCAGGTGGTAGGGCACCGTCTCGAAGTCTTCCCACATGAGCATGGCGAGGATCAGGGCAGTGATCACGGCGCCGAAGGCGAGGTCCACGAACTGCGGGTGGCGCTTGAACCACCCCCGCCGGGCTTGGTCGACGTGGAGGCCTAGCTGAGAGTCGGTCATGGCTACATCGCTTCGAGCGCGTAGCCGGTCGTGCCGACTGACTTGATGAGCTCTCGCGGGAGTTTGCTGCGCAGGCCTTGAACGGTGAGGTCGACGACGTCGTCGTCCGGCTCGAAGGCGTAGTCCCACACCTGCTGCAACAGTTCCTCCCGGGTGCACACGGCACCGAGCTGCCTCATGAGGTGTTGCACCAGGACGGCCTCTCGAGGGGAGAGACGGTAGGAGGCACCGTCGATCTCGAGGGTTCGGTGAACGAGGTCGAGGCGCAGTGCGCCGGACTCGATGAGCCCCTCGGTGGTGGCGAGATGCGGCAGGTCCAAGCGAGACCGAACCCGGGCCATCAGCTCGCGCGTGGAGAACGGCTTGGTGACGAAGTCGACGGCACCGCGTTCAAGGCACTCCACGCGCGTGTCTGTGTCTCCCGCGCAGGACAGGATCATGATTCGTTGTTCGGGAGCGCCAGCCAGGATCGCGCTCAAGACAGCGGAGCCAGGAATGTCGGGCAGCAACAGGTCGAGGATGACCAGGTCCCACTGATGGTTGCGGGCGAGCGCTACACCACTCAGCCCATCCGAGACCGTTTCCACCTGGTGGCCGGCGCGAGTCAGGATTCGGGCGAGCATCTGGCAGATGTTCGGCTCGTCGTCGATCACGAGGATCCGAGACATGCCTTCTTGGCCTCCCCCGAGGTTTGGCGTCTGACGATTCGACAGCTCCGCACCCTTGATCCAACGCTGTTTCACCCTGGTCCGGCATCGGGCCGATGGTCAGCGCGAGCTGGGCTATCGAGTGATTGACAAACCGGACACGAATGTGTGCCAGACGTCTTCCCCGACAGTTCCATGACAGGCCCGTCATCTTCGTAGCCCCGCTGACCGCGCGCCCCCAGTGTCATCACGAGCACCACTGGTCTCAGCATGAGGGTGAGCGCACATGTCCCTAGCAACGCACGAAGCCGCGAAGTCCCGCGGCGTCGTCGCGATGCTCGTCGTCGCGGGTCTGACCGCGGGGATGCTGCTTGGCCTGCTTGCCGGTGCCACGTTCTCGCACCGGGCCTCCCAGCCCACCAGCGAGATCTCCTTGAGCGGCCCTGAAAGGTGAAGCGCATGCGCGGACAGTCGGCGAGCACGGCGTCATTCGGCGGACGTGTGTGGGTGGTTCGGTCGGCCAAGGGTGGACGACGTCTCCGTGCGTCGGTGACGGCCGCCGTCATGACCATCGGGATGCTTGTCGCCCTGCCGTCGACGCCTGCGCTCGCGGCACCGACCAACGACCTCGCAGTGAACGCGGTGAGTGCGCGTACGGAGCCCCGAGCCTTTGGCGGAGCCGGCGTCGCGGCGGGTGACTCCATCAGCAAGTTCAAGTACATCCTCAACATCGATGACACCGGCACCACGGACCAGCGCTCGCCGTCCGACGGTTGCTCACCCAGCAGTTCCGGGTACCCGGCTTCGTGTAAGTGGCAGTCGATCAGCGAGCCGTCCGGCTGGAGCAACATCTACTCCCAGGGCACCCAGGCGCAGCTTCCTGCCAACCTCCCGGACGGGCGCTATCTGATCTCCGTCGTGGCAGACGGATTCAAGATGGACGGCGCGCACTTCTGCGTCGACACGGGCACGCCCGACGTGGCTGGATGCGCTTCGCCGCTTTCCGGTCCGCTGACGATCGAGCTGCAGCCCCACCCGCTGCCGGACGGCACCCTGCGCGCCCAGGTCTTCGTCGACAATGCGCCCACCAACATGGGCTACGACAACTCGGAAGCACCGCTGGCCAATTTCGTCGGGCACGTCGTCGACACCCTCGGCGAGATCCAGACCGACGTCTACGGCAACCCGCTCTGCACCAGGTACGAGGGCGAGACTGCTGACTACACAATTCCGGACTCCGCCCTCGACGGCGACATGCTCCCGATCCCGATCCCGGGCAGCGGCGGCAACTGTGTGAGCGACTCGACCGGCATGCTGGCGATTCCGCACCTCGGCCCGGCCCGCTACGCGGTCTCCGCGACTCCGCCCGACGGCCAGACCTGGATCCAGACCACGACTCTCGAGGGCAACCACGACTACGACGTGTGGCTCATGGAGGGTGACACCGGCTACAGCACGATCTTCGCCCAGGGCGGCGAGCCGACCCCTGACGCGATCTTCGGCTTCGTGAAGCCGCTG
The DNA here is from genome assembly GCA_963820065.1 of uncultured Actinomycetota bacterium. GTDB lineage: Bacteria > Actinomycetota > Actinomycetes > DATJPE01 > DATJPE01 > JANPBY01. The sequence continues at coordinate 62,919 of CAWFYM010000005.1, forward strand.
AAGAACGGCCAGCCGTTGAACGGCTCCGCTGCGGGCCACATCAAGGGCACGGTGGTGGGCATCAAGACCTACACCCCGCCCAAGGGTGGTTCCTTCGACTTCTGGGGTGGCAACACCGGCACGAAGGTCGGGCACCCGATCGACCGACCGTGGCTGTCCCTGCAGGACCTGCAGGCCGGCGACGAGGCGGTCTGGATCGGCCGTGGCGACGCCAACGGGAAGTTCGACATCTCGGGCGTCCCGGACGGCAACTACAACCTGAGCTGGTGGGACGAGCCGCAGGACTACAACCTCAACATGATCAACGTCACCGTCAGCGGTGGCGAGACGGTCGTGATGGGGCAGCTCCCGCTGAACGGGTGGTGGACCGAGTACAGCGGCTACGTCTTCAACGACCTCAACCGCAACGGCAAGCGGGATTCCGGCGAGGCGGGCGTCCCGAACTTCACCCTCACGATTCGTCACCGCGAGAACAACCTCTATGACCGTGGCCAGAACACGGCCGTCACGGACGACAACGGCTTCTACTACTTCGAGAGTGGCTACCCCATCGGGGAATGGACCGTGATGGAGGCGTACGCCGACAACTACTACACGACGGGCGTGACGTATCAGGCGGACAACCAGCCGACACCGACCACGATCAAGGGTGCTGGCGTCGACGTCAGCGTTCTGCCGATCATCGGCCTGAGCGGAACGATGGACTGGGGCGTGCACGCGTACGACCCCACCGGCGCCAACGGGATCGATCCGCGCAACGGCGGCATCGTCGGCACCGTCAGCTATGACACCACGCGCAACGAGCTCGACCCGCAGTTCGCTGCGACAGAGGACTGGCAGCCGGGCATCTCCGGCGTGCCTGTCGAGCTGTGGTCGCCGGTCGACTGTGGCACGACGACTGCTCCTTGCGACCCGTCGGAGTCGTACGAGCTGGCACCCGACGGCTCGTACGCGCGGGGTCACCTTCTGAACACCTACACGACCGAGTCGTGGGAGCGGCCGACCGGCTGCACTGCGCGAGACGTCAACGGCAACCCCCTGGCGCACGGTGCCGACGAGGACGTGCTCGTGAAGACGCAGGAGACCACTGGCGAGTGCATCTCGAGCTTCATGCAGGGCATCCAGTTCGGCACCTACCCGACCGACCAGGGCACACCAGACGCCAACTTCGGTGCCTCGGTCAACGGCAACTACGGCTTCGGCGACGGATGCTTCTTGGCTGACGGTCGCCCCGGGGACTTCAACGACGGCACGGGGAAGTGTGACGCCGGTGCACTGGAGCCGCTATCGGCTGGGGAATACCTGGTCCGTGTCGTTCCACCGAACGACGCTCTCGGCAACCCCATGTACAAGGCCACGAGCGAAGAAGACATCAACATCGGCAACGGTGACCAGATCATCCCGCAGGTCCCGCCGCCCGCTTGTGCTGGCGCCCTGCACACGGTTGATGTCGCCGGGATCGCTCCTGACGGCCCGGACGCTGTTGACAACCCCACCTTCGTGGAGATCGGCGGTTCGCCGTACGAGGGAACCCAGCGGCCACGCTGCGACACCAAGCTGGTCGGTCTCAACAACGGCAAGTCCGTCGCACCGATCTTCAACTTCTTCACCGATGTCCCGGTGCCCGCGCGCTTCCGCACGGTGATCATCGACGACATCAACTTCTCGAACGACAAGCGTTCGATCATGTACGGCGAGAAGGTCGGCCTGCCGTTCGTACCGGTCGGCCTCTACGACTACAACAACAAGCTCCAGTACACGACCGAGACCGACTTCAACGGCATCTACGACGTGCTGATGCCGGCGAACAACTTCATCAGTTGCCCAACCCCGTCCGGGATCTGCGCCAACATGTATCGCGTTGTCGCCAACGACCCGGGCATCCCTGGTCGCCTCAATCCCAACTACAACCCGAAGTACGCGACTCATGCGGCGGGTGCTGAGGGTCTGGCGGGGCTGAGCACGTTTGCCGACCTTGCGCCGACTCCCATCGGGGTGACGGTGGAGACCCCGCAGACTGGGATCACGTCGGTGACCTGCCCGCTCGGAGGTGGTACGCCGCAACTGTTCGCCGTCTCGGATCCCTACGTCAACGGCAGCGGCTCGTTCACGATCCAGGGCACCGGTTTTGGTGCCACGAAGGGTTCCGGCACCGTCAAGCTGGACAACATCGTGCTGCCCACGACCGGCTGGAACGACACCACGATCGCCGTCACCGTGCCAGCGGGGACACCAGTCGGCGCGCACCAGCTCACCGTCACCGGCAACAACGGCAACACGACAGTGAACGGCTTGACCTTCCACGTTCGGGGCGGCTCGTACACCCCGACGCTGCGCCTGGTCGGCCCGGGGAGGACCTACGCCACGGTTCAGGATGCCCTCGACGCGGCCTTCGCGAGCAGCGCCGATGACCTCGTGATCGTCTACCCGAACGCCGCGACTCCCTCGAACCCGCGGTTGAACCCGCGTGGTGCCTACTACGAAAACCTGATCATGGCCTCGCCCGTCAAGCTCCAAGGCGTAGGTCCAGGTGGCTTCCAAGGGTCCACGTTCGTGCAGGGATCGATCATCGATGCCAGCGCTTTCAACGGTGACACCGATCTGGCCACGGCCTGGTTCAACAAGATCGGTGCCATGACGTGGGATGGCAACCAGACCGTCAACGACGGCGCCGGCATCTACGTGATCGCGTCCCAGAACGCGACCACACAGGCAGGTCGAGCTCGTCAGTTCACCAGTGGATACAAGGCGAGCATTGACGGATTCGATCTGCGCGGCGGTGTCGAGAACGGTTTCCCGGGGAACGTCAACGACCTGACAGGCTCCCAGACGGGGCTCCCGCCGACGATTCAGACCCAAGGTGGGGCGATCTTCGCGAATGCCTACGCGCGGTCGCTGCAGATCACCAACAACGTTGTGCAGAACAACGGGGCGGGCTACGGGACCATCCGGATCGGCACGCCCGACCTGCCCGCGCCAGACACCAACCAGCACAATGAGAACGTCCGGATCGCCAACAACCGGGTCATCGCCAACGCTGGTACGAACCTGGCTGGCGGGATCGGCCTGTTCGCCGGCTCGGACAACTACGAGGTCGCCGACAACGACATCTGCGGCAACTTCTCCCTCGAGTACGGCGGCGGTCTCAGCGTCTATGGGCGCAGCCCCAACGGGAAGATTCACCACAACAGGGTCTACCTCAACCAGTCGGTGGACGAGGGCGGCGGGATCATGATCGCCGGCGAGCTGCCGACGACACCTGGAGCGCTCTCGCCAGGGACCGGGCCAGTCGACATCTACGCCAACCAGATCCAGTCGAACCTGGGCAATGACGACGGGGGCGGTATCCGTTTCCTGATGGCCGGGAACTCCCCGATCAACGTCTACAACAACATGATCGTCAACAACGTGTCGACCCACGAGGGGGGCGGCATCGGCATCAACGACACCCCGGACCTGCGCATCTACAACAACACGATCATGAAGAACCTGACCACGGCGACCGCGGTCACGAGCAATGGCCAGCCGGCTCCCGCCGGCTTGTCCACCTCGGCCAACAGCGACCAGCTGCAGGCGACGATTCCCGGGAATCCGACGTTCAGCGAGCCCCTGTTGTTCAACAACATCTTCTGGGACAACCGGGCTGGCACTCGAGCCGGAACCTCGGTCACCGGGATCGGAGTCGCTGGGGATGCGAGCCCGGTCAACCACTGGGACGTCGGTGTGGCTGACGGCACCGGCGTGCTGGCGCCGACCAACTCGGTCATCCAGCAGGCCGCGGCCGTGCACCCGTACACGACGAGCGGGAGCAACAGCTCGTCAGACCCGGGTGTGGTGTCGACCTACGACGTGTCGGCCAGCTTCTCGACCTGGCGGCAGAACCCCGCCTTCGTCGACGCCACGCTGGTCACGGTGGAGGCACCTCCCAACCAGATGGGCAACTACCACCTGGCGGCCGGATCTCCGGCTATCGAACTAGGTGCCGCAAGCAAGGCCGGCATCGATGCCCCGGCTGACGACATCGATGGAGAGGTCCGGCCCAACGCGGGCGGCTTGATCGACAGTGGGGCAGACGAATTCGGTTCCGCGCCGCCCCCGCCCCCTCCGCCACCGGCTCCTGACGCCGACTTCTACTTCTCGACGTTTGGCGCGGTGCCCCCGGGCGTCGGCTCGCCAGCTGACGCCGCCGACATCTACCGGTGGGACGGATCCACCTACACCCAGGAGGTCAACGCCCGCGGCGGCACGAGCCTGGGCCTGCCGATCCTGACCAACGTCGATGGTTTCGCGAGAGTCGACGCCACGCACTTCTACATGTCCTTCAGCAACTACGGGACCAGCCTGCCTGGGCTGGGAACCGTCAGGGACGAAGACGTCGTCTACTACGACGGCGACACCGACTCCTGGACCATGTTCTTCGACGGAAGTGCTAACGGGATCAGCAGCAGCATCGATCTCGGCGCTATCAGCATCGTGGGCAACACGCTGTACTTCTCGACCAACAACAACGGGGTGCCGCCCGGAGCCGGAGGGACCGGGGACAATGCCGACGTCTACCGGTGGGACGGTGGCAGCTCATACACCCGGGTCGTCGACGCAACCGAGTCGCCCTACGGACTCCCGAACTCTGGCTCGTCTACCGGCTCCAACAACCCCAACGTGGACGGGCTGATCTGGGTCGACGAGACGCACTTCTACATGTCCTTCAGCAACAACAACACCAACGTGCCCGGACTAGCGGATCCGGTCCAGAACGAAGACGTCGTCTACTTCGACAACGGTTCCTGGTCCGTGTGGTTTGACGGCACCAGCCATGGGCTCAGTGGACCGGTCGTCTTCGGCATCGACTTCGGAAACGTCGACGCCATCTCCCTCGCTGATCGGGCTTCGCCGCCTGCTCCTCCGGAGCCGCCGGCTCCGCAGGCGTTCGCCTTGCTCTTCTCTACGTTGGGCGGGCTCGCGCCGCCGGGGATTGTCGGTAACGGGGACGACGCGAATGTCTACGGATGGGACGGCACTGCCTTCGCCCGTGTGGTCGATGGCCGCGGACCCAACAGCTTGGGTCTTGCCCGCAGTGCGGACATCGATGGGGTGGCTCAGGTCGACGCCGCGCACTTCTACCTGTCCTTCAAGTCCGCGACCGCCATTCCCGGCCTGGGCAACGTCGCAGATGAAGACGTCGTCTACTACGACAACGGGACGTGGTCGATGTTCTTCGACGGCAGCACGCACGGGATCACCAGCAGCATCGACCTTGGTGCTATCAGCGTTGTTGGCGACCAGCTGTACTTCTCCACCAACAACAGCGCAGTTCCGCCGGGTGCCGGAGGAACGGGCGACAACGCTGATATTTACCACTGGAACGGTGACAGCTCGTACACACGGGTCGTGGATGCGACGGCGGCGCCATACAACCTTCCGAACCGGGGTTGGCTCCGCGGACCCAACAACCCGGACGTAGACGGCCTCGTGTGGGTGGACGAGAACCACTTCTACCTCTCGTTCAGCAACTCCAACACCAACATCCCTGGGGTTGGACGAGTCCAGGACGAGGACGTCGTGTATTTCGACAACGGCACGTGGTCGGTGTTCTTCGACGGAACCGCCAACGGGCTGACTGCTGGTTCACAAGACGTGGATGGCTTCTATGTCCCGTGAGTCGCGACACATCAACCTGGGTAGGCCGCAGCAGTCAAAAGGAGCTGAAGGCATGGTCGAGAAGAGCAACCTCAACCGGCGGGACTTTCTGAAGTACACGGGTGGGGCGGCCGTTCTCGCCGGCAGCGTGACCTGGGCCGGCCAGCTGCTTCTGCCGGAGGTCGCCCAGGCCGATGCCTCCGTCCCCGCAGACCTCTTCTTCGGGGGGACCGACGGGTGGATCTCCTTGCCAGACACACCGGCGATCCCGCCGTTCCATCCGGACAACCTGGCGCCTGACCCATTCACGACCTACATCTTCGGGTTCCGGAACCTGACGAACATGACCGCGTCTCAGCGCAGCAAGCAGAAGAACAAGGCTCAGCACTCGGCCCCGCTCTTCTGGGTCAACCAGTACGACGGGAACCCGCAGCACGAGTTCAAGATGAAGCTGACCAACCTCGGACTCGAACTGCGGCCCGATCTGTTCGACGCCCACACCTTGCACTGGCACGGCTTCCGCAACGTCATCCCGTTTTACGACGGTGAGCCATCGGGGTCAGTATCGGTGCCGACCGGGCGCGAGTTCGTCTACGTCTACCGGCCACGCGACCCGGGTACGTACATGTACCACTGCCACGTCGAAGACGTGGAGCACGTCCACATGGGCATGACCGGGCTGGTATTCGTCCGGCCGCTCCAGGACGGAAACACTTCTCTGTACTCGAGCGGGAAGTACATGTACAACGACGGAGACGGCTCGACCGGTTTCGACCGCGAGTTCGCCATGTTCCTCTCGGAGGTGTGGGCGGAGTCGCACTGGGCGGACGCGCACATCCAGCTGCCCGAGTGGAGCGACTACCGAGCGGACTTCAGCCTTCTCAACGGACGGGTCTACCCGGACACGATCGCCCCCAACGCGCCCATTAACGCTACGACGTCAATTCACGCGTTGGATGTCCAAACCGACGCGGACGGTGACCTGAAATTCGAGTCCGGATACTCCCACCTCCAGTACCAGCCGCACTCCTCCTTGGTGAGATGCAACGGAGGTGAGCGGGTGGCGCTTCGCTTCGCAAACCTGGGCTTCAAGGAACAGGCCATGACACTGGCAGGAATCCGGATGCGGGTGGTTGGCCGAGACGCAACCCCGATGCGGGGGCGGGATGGCACCGACACGTCGTATGAGACCAACACCATCAACATCGGGCCTGGCGAGAGCTTTGACGTCGTCTTCCAGGCCCCGGCCTACCAGGGGCCGGGCGCCTATGACACCTACATGCTCTACAACCGCAACTACACCCGCTCCAACAACTTGGCGGACGGTGGCTTCGGAGGCCAGGCCACCGAGGTCCGCGTCTATCCGGGCACCGCATCCAACAACACCGTTGGCCCGCAGCGCTATCCGAACGACTGGGGAGTCTGAACGCCATGACCAGAGTTTCGGTCGCTCAGGGGAAAACCCGTCGGCGGGCCTTTCGGCTTCCAGCGCTGCTCGCCGCGGTCGCTGTCGGATGCGTCGGGGCGGCCACGCTCGCACCAACGACGCCGGCCACGGCTGCTGCGCCGTCGCGAGTCGGGATCGTGTGCACGCCGGGCTCGGGTGGGGTCGCCAACGCCCCGATCTTCAACCTCACGACGAAGACGGGATACATCACGCTTCCGGACGCCAACACAGCTTTCATGTGGGGGTATTCGAGTGGCTTCGACGAGTTCCAGCACCCCGGGCCGGTGCTCTGCGTGAACGAAGGCGACACGGTCACGGTCATCTTGCACAACACGCTTCCAGAAGAGACGTCGATCGCCTTCCCTGGCCAGACCAATGTGTTGGCCAACGGTGTGCCGGCGCAGCCTGAGGGTGACACGACGTCGCTCACGGACACGGCGGCTGCAAACGACGGGACGATCACCTACAGCTTCGTCGCCGATCACCCTGGCACCTTCTTGTACGAGTCGGGCACCATGCCCGAGAAGCAGGTGCGAATGGGGCTTTTCGGAGCTCTCATCGTCCGCCCCAGCGTTGTGCCGAACGGCGGTGCCGACGCTAATCCCGCGCACTACGTCTACGACCGTGCCGACAGCCAGTTCAACCCGGATGAGGAGTTCATGGTCCTGCTGTCGGAGATCGACCCTTACCAGCACCAGGCGGTCGAGCGCGGCAAGACCTTCAAGATGAACAACTACCACCCGCGCTACTGGCTGATCAACGGACGAGGGTTCCCCGACAGCATCGCTGACAACGGTGCCTCATGGCTGCCCACGCAGCCGTACGGTGCCCTGGCTGAAGTCCACCCGTACGACCCGGTCACCCACAAGTACCCGGCTTCAGCTCGGTACCTCAACGTGGGCACCGAGGACTACCCCTTCCACCCGCACGGCAACAACGGACTCGTCATCGGCCGCGATGGCCGCCCGCTGGAAGGCCCGACGGGCCAGGACCTGTCGTTCGAGAAGTTCGACATCAACATCGGTCCGAGCCAGACCTGGGACGTCATCTTCAAGTGGTATGACGCCGAACACTACGACCCGGTGAGCAACCCCGTACCGGATGTGGTCCCGAGCCTCGCCAACCAGCAGATCGGTGTTTTCTACAGCGGCAGCCCCTACCTGGGGAAGCGGGAGAACCTCCCACCTGGCACTCAGACCGTCAATCAGTGCGGCGAGTTCTACATCATCTCGCACAACCACGCCCTGTATCAGATCACCTCATGGGGCGCCAACATGACCGGGCCGATCACGTACATGAAGATCGTTCCCCCCGAGCCCAACGACTGTGGCTGACCGGAGAGGTGGGCGAACGATGACTCGAGGGATGACCATGAACAGGGCAGCCATCTCCATGCTGATCGCGAGCGGGTTCGCGGCGCTGGTCGCCGTCTTCCTGCCAACCGGGGTCGCACAGGCAGCTACGGTGCCGATCGAGCTGCACGCCGCGGCTGGTTCAACGACTCTGCCGGGGGGTCAGACGGTCACGGTCTGGGGCTACACCGGTGGGGGATCGCCGACCGCTCCTGGTGGTCCGACGATCTACGCCAACGTCAACGACACGGTTGAGATCGAGCTCTTCAACGACCTGCCCGGGAGCCTGAACGCAGACACCGGCCTGCTGGTCCAGGGCCAAGCCATGGTCCCCGACCGCACTGGGGTCGCGCCGGGTGCCTCGAAGGTCTACAGCTTCACGGTGGACCGCCCAGGAACCTATCTCTACGAAGCCGGGCTCCTCGAGGGTGCTGAGTACCAGGTGGCGATGGGCCTCTATGGCGCTCTCGTCGTCCGACCCGCTGCGGGTCAGGCCTACGGTCCTTCGACGTCGTTCGACACAGAGAGCGTGCTCGTCCTGAGCGAGATCGACCCGGCGCTCAACACGATGGCTGACCCGGCGGCGTTCGACATGCGCAAGTACGCGCCGCGCTACTTCCTGATGAACGGGGTGGCCTACCCGGACACCGCCACGATCGGAGCCGCAGCCAGCGACGACGTCCTTCTGCGCTACGTCAATGCGGGCCAGCAGTATCACTCGATGGCCGTGCTGGGTGCACGCCAGAACCTCATCGCGCTGGACGGCAACCCGCTGACCTACTCGCGCGACGCGGTCGCGGAGACCTTCGGCCCCGGCCAGACCGCCGACACGATCGTCACCGCGCCGCCGCCCGCGGAAGCACAGACCAAGCTGGCGGTCTACGACGGCAGCCTGCTCCTGCACAACAGCAATGTGGCGGGCTACGGCGGGATGCTCACCTACATCACCATTCCGGGCACCGGAGCGGCTGGAGACACCGTCGGACCGGTGGCCAGCGCTGTCGCATTTGGGGCCGGAGCTCTGACGGCGACCATTGACGACAGTGCGACCGGCCCCTCGAACATTGCTGCTGCCGAGTACTTCCTCGACACCGTCGGCGCTCCAGGGTCTGGTTCGGCGATGACTGCTGTCTCCGGCTTCGACAGCCCCACGGAAGCGGTCACCGCGACTTTCAGCGTCCCGGCAGGTCAGCACATCCTCTACGCGCGCGGTCAGGACGCTGCCGGCAACTGGGGCGTGTTCAGCTCGGTCCTGGTCAACGGCGGCGACGTGATCGGTCCGAACACCGTCTCGGCGCAGCTGACTCCGGACCACGCCAACGGCACGGGGGACGTGGCCGTCAGCGCGACAGCGGACGATTCCGCCACCGGCGGATCGGCCATCGACGCCGCTGAGTACTTCATCGACACCGTGGGGGCTGACGGCGCGGGAACCGCTATGACGGTGAACGTCGCAGCTCCGATTGCCAGCGTGGACGGCACGATCACCGCGGCGACGATCGGCTACCCGCTTGGGGGTCTGACCGAGGGTCCACACACGGTCTACGTCCACAGTCGGGACGCCTCCGGCAACTGGGGTCCGGCGGTCACGCTGAATCTCGTCGTCGACCGATCTGGTCCCGCGACAACCGATGTGTCCGTCACACCGAACCCGAACAACGGGACCATGCCGGTCAACGCCAGCACTCCGGCAGTCCGGGTGCGGGCTACGGTCTCCGACGAGCTCAGCGTGGTGGGAGCGGTGAACAGCAAGCTCGTCACCGGTGAAGCGTTCATCGACACCGTCGGGGCGGATGGGTCTGGCATCCCGCTCGCCGCGGACGACGGGGTCTACGACTCGACTTCTGAGACCGGCTACGCCGACATCCCGTTGGCAACAGTCGCCCAGCTGAGCAACGGTGAGCACACTCTGTACGTCCACGGCAAGGACGCCGCAGGCAACTGGGGCACGACGGCATCAACCATCCTGCTCATCGACAAGGTGAATCCGTCTGTCAGCGCGATCGCCGTGAGCCCGAACCCGCTGCTCGCCGGTGCGAACGTGACCCTGACGGGTACGGGCACCGACGGTGCGACGGCGATCACTCAGGCGGAGTGGTTCCGCGGCAGTGACCCCGGTCTGGGCAACGGGATCCCGATGACTGTCACCGGCTCGGGGTCGTTCAGCCTCTCGGCCACGATCGACACGGGCTCCTGGACCAACGGCAGCTACACGCTGAACGTCCGTGCCCGCGATGCTGCGGGTAACTGGAGCGCGACGGCCAGCACGGTCCTCGTCATCGACCGACCGATCCTGGACGTGTACTTCTCCACGGCTGGCAATGGAGTCGTAGCCGGGGCAGGTGCTCCGTACGACAACGCGGACATCTACCGCCGCTACAACACGACGAACAGTCGCGTCTTCAACGCCTCTGGTGGCGCGGGAAATGCTGGCCTGCCTGGCAGTGCCAACGTGGATGCCTACGACCGCGTGGACAACACGCACTACTACATGTCCTTCAGTGGTAGCACTGCAGTCCCCGGCCTAGGCACCGTGCAGGATGAGGATGTCGTGTACTTCAGCAACGGCACCTGGTCCCTGTACTTCGACGGTTCCGCACACGGGCTGACGGCGAATGCAGCCGACATCGACGCGATCACTGTGTCGGGCGGGACGTTGTACTTCTCGACTACTGGGAATGCTCGCCCCGCTGGCGTCACGGGTTCAGTCGACAACTCCGACGTCTACAGCTGGAACGGAGCGTCTTACGCCAGGGTCTGGGATGCCACAGCCAATGGCATCCCCGGTAGCGCCAACGTCGACGGCCTCTCCTTGGTGAACGGCAACCACTTCTACCTCTCCTTCCAGCCTGACACCAATGTGTCTGGTCTCGGCGCCGTCCAGGACGAAGACGTCGTGGAATACAACAACGGGGCCTGGTCGGTCTACTTCGACGGGACAGCGGCCGGCTTCACGGCGGCTTCCCAGGATCTGGACGCCATCGATGTCCCGTAACCACGCCAGCTCACTGGCCGGCAGCCATCACGGCTGCCGGTCGGTGAGCCGGAAGAGGAGCACCCGGTGATCACCGACACCCTGCCTGCCGTCAACCCCGAGCCGGAGGCTGCCTCAGCCGGGCCATCGGTTCGACGCCGGAGGATGGTCGTCTTCGGAGTCGTCCTCGCTCTCATCGTCGGGACGGTGGCCGCGCGTGCCTGGTGGCCGGATCGCGGAGACGACGTCCGCTCGGGGACGACGCTCGTCGATGCTGAGGGGATGGCCGACCGATACGGCATCGACGTGAAGCTCATCGCGGTCTCGGCCGCCGGCGGGATGATCGACTTCCGCTATCAGGTGGTCGACCCGGAGAAGGCGGACGGCGTGCTGCACGACGACTCGCTGCTCCCAATCCTGGTCCGCGAGGACACCGGCGAGACGCTGATCTTGTCCTCGCCGCCGCACCACCACGCGACCGTTCTCGAGCTCGGCGCGACGTACTACTTCCTGTTCGCTAACGCACACAACGCCATCCACGACGGCACTCTCGTCACTCTCGTGCTCGGGGATGTCCGGCTCGAGCACATCGTCGCGCAGGGATGACCCGGAGAGCCCCGCGCCGCATGAATGGCCGTCGCCCGGCCGTTCTGCTTCTCGCTGCCTGCCTGGCTAGCGCCGCTATGGTCGCTGCCCCGGCCCAGGCTCAACCCTCGGTCAAGCACGACGTGATCGTGACGCTACGCGCCCAGGCCGACCCCGAAAGTGTTTCCCGGGAGGGCAGCCAGCGGGTCACCCACCGTCGCGTGCTCGAGCATCTGAAAGACACGGCGAACACCGCCCAGCGGCCGGTCCGTCGAGCGCTCGATCGGCTGCGGCGCAACGGCGATGTCGGGGACGTGACGTCCTTGTGGATCTCGAACTCGCTCGTCGTCAGCGCGAGCGATCGCGCGGTCTCCGTCCTGAGGTCCATGCCCCAGGTGTTGAGCGTCACCCCGGACGCGACGATCATCCAGGCGCCGATCGCGCAGACCTCGTCAACTCCTGAGCCGAACGTCATCCAGGTCGGAGCACCGAGCCTGTGGGATCAGGGGCTCCATGGCCAAGGCGTCGTCGTGGCGATGCTAGACAGCGGTGCTGACCTCTCGCACCCTGACATCGCCGCTTCGTATCGCGGCGGGCCCAACAGCTGGTTCGACCCCTATGGCCAGCACACCACCAGCCCCGTGGACTTCTCCGGCCACGGCACCTGGACGACCGGCGTCGTCGTCGGCGGCTCGACTGGTGGTACGGCGATCGGCGTGGCACCGGCGGCCACCTGGATCGCCGCCCGCGTCTTCAACGATGCTGGGAGCGGGTCAGTCTCCGCTATTCACGAGGCACTGCAGTGGGCCGTAGACCCCGATGGCGACCCGACCACCGACGACGGTGCCGACGTCATCAACAACTCGTGGTCGCTCGGCACCCCGGGGTGCAACCTCGTCCTTCAGCCTGACCTCGCCGCCTTGCGTGCTCTCGACGTCCTTCCCGTCTTCGCGGCGGGCAATGCCGGGCCGGGCGCGAGCACGAGCTATAGCCCGGCCAACTACCCCGAAGCGCTCAGCGTTGGTTCGGTCGACGCCAGCGACGTCGTGCTCTACGACTCGAGCCGTGGGCCGTCTTCCTGTGGCGGACGCAGTCGGGTGTTCCCGGACGTCACGGCTCCGGGCAAGAACATCCGGACCAGCGACCGGTACGGGATATGGACCTCGGTGAGCGGCACCTCGCTCGCCGCGCCGCACGCCACCGGCGTCGTGGCCCTGCTCCTCTCCGGTGACCACTCGCTGACCGCCTCCGAACAAGAGGCAGCCCTGCTGGCGGGTGCCAGGGACCTCGGCGCTGCGGGCGACGACAACAGCTACGGGGCTGGCCGCATCGACGCCCTCGCCTCCTGGAACTTGATCGCAACGCGCGCAGACTCCACCGGTCCGGTAATGAGCGACGTGGCGGTGACCCCCAATCCCACAGATCTGAGCCCTGCTCCCGTCGTGCAGGCACTCGCCGACGACACCGCCACTGGCGGCAGCGCCGTCGTGGCTGCGGAAGCGTTCGTCGACTCGTCCGGCCCGTCCGGGACGGGCCTGCCGTTGACGTTAGGCTCGCCCGGATCGGTGACCACCACGGTGTCCAGCAGCCTGCCCACGAACCTGACGGACGGCGCGCACACGGTATTCGTTCGTGCCAAGGACGCCGCCGGGAACTGGGGGCCGCTCGCCTCGGCAGGCTTCCAAGTTGCGACCTCCGACCTGATCTTTGCCGACGGGTTCGAATCCGGTTCGACCAGTCGTTGGTCGCGCAGCTTCGGAGGATCCCGTCTCACCACCACGACTAGCGGTGTCCCGGTCGGCAACGTCGCTCTCCGGACGACCCTCGCCGGGGCCAAGAAGTCCTATGTCCAAGACGACTCTCCGAGCTCCGAGACCACCTACCGGGCCGGCTTCTGGTTCGACCCGCAGGGCACACGGACCAGCAACAGCGGTCACGACGTTCTCGCGGGATGGACGGGTTCGGGCTCACGTATCTTCCGAGTGAAGTACCGGCTGACGTCGCAGGGGAGCGACGCAGCTCCGTGTCATGTCTGCTCGCTCGGGCGGCTACGGCCGGACTCCGTGGACGACCGTCAGCGACGCGCCGCACCTGATCGAGCTGGCATGGAACGCTGCCGGCGCGGGGTCCACCCAGCTGATGATCGACGGCGTGCAGCGAGGATCTCTCTCGGGTCTGTCCAACTCAAGCCTGCGGCTGGAATACGTCCGGATGGGGCCGAGCGCCGGCCTGTCCTCAAGCACGTCGGGCGTGGAGATCTACGACGCCTTCACCTCAAGCTAGCCTCGTGCGTCCGACGAAGTGAGGGCTATAGGCCACACTTCGTCGGACGCAACGGGGGAGTTGGGGTGGTTCAGTGGTTCAGCCCCTGATCTCGGCGGCCGCGGGAATGGGGGAGCGGGGGTCCCGGCCGGTGAAGGCGATCAGCTCCTGGACCCGATCGGTGTCTCCGTGCAGCGTGATCGCGGAGCCGTACGGCTCGCCGAACGGTCCACCGCGCGCGTCGCCCGAGTCGAGAATCAGATGGGCGGCGTCCCACGCAGCCTCAGTGATCGAGGCGTCTGGCTCGAAGGGTCGCTTCAGCGCTTGAGCAAGATCCCAGCCATGGACGTAGCACTCAAGCGTGTGCAACGCCAAGGCAAAGGACGCAGGCAGGTCGTTGCCTCCGAGGTCGACCGTCCCGTCGGCACCGCGACGCATCCACTGCTCCACGGCGGTCGTGGCGCAGGCGCGATGGTGCTCGGCAAAGTCGCGGGCATCGACGACGTCTGCGCCGCCGGCGGCCCCGATCAGCAGCAGGTGCGTGTCGATGATGTGCCGTTGCAGCGCTCCGACATCGAAGGCGCGGCAGGGGGTCGGGTCTGCCAGCGCCTCGGCGGGGATCGGCTCCCGGTCGATGATGTCTTGCAGCAAGGCGACGCTGTCTTGAAAGGCCTTGAGGTTGCTCATGCGGGCGCTCCTTCGGGTTGGTTTGGGCGTGCGTGATCGTGACGTCGCCCGGGATCGGACGGCGGCTGGAGGGTGAGGCTGAATGGGCTCCTTGCCCCGCGCTTCCTAGCGAGTCGCGGTGACGAGCACGGTCTGGAGCCGGTCGAGCTGGTAGTTCCAGCCGGCGTCGTTCTGGGCGACCTCTTCTGGGCTGAGGCCGTGGTGCCGGATCTCCAGGCGGGTCTGGTCTCCGACGGGCTCCAGGGTGAAGACCACGGTGGAAACCGAGTCGTCGCCCTCCATCATCCAGCTGTGCGTCAGACGCTTCCCGGGCTCGATGTCCTCGTAGTAGCCGTACAGCCGGAACTGCGGACCACCGTCCGGCATAGCGACCACGAAGCTCAGCCGGCCGCCGATACGAACGTCCAGCTCCTCGACGGTCGTGGTGGCTCCGTCCGGTCCCATCCACTGGGCGAAGAGCTCGGGATCGGTGAGGGCGCGGAACACGATCTCGGGTGCGGCGGGGAGGATTCGGTCGACCTCGACGACCAGATCGGTGTTGGTCATGATTCTTCTCCTTCGTGGGGTTCGAGGGTCGCGACGAGGGCCGCGAGCCGGTCGACGCTCTGGGTCCAGAACGCGCTGTAGTGCTCCATCCACGCCGCGACGCTCGCGAAGCCCTCGGGTACGGGTGCCAGCCAGTGCTCGCGACCTCGTACCTCGCGCCGGATCAGGCCCGCGCGCTCGAGGATCCGTACGTGCTTGGACACCGACGGCAGGGCCATCTCCAGTGGCGCCGCCACGGTGCCGACCGTGGCCTCGCCGTTGGCCAGGATCTCCAGGATCTGACGTCTGGACGGGTCCGAGAGGGCGCTGAAGACCAGGTCGAGCGGGTCGGACATTAGTTGCTGCATGGGCTAACAGTAAGACAAACGGCTAACTAAATCAAGGGCTGGTGAAGAGCCGCCGAGCCTCGCGGGCGATCTGCAGGTCCTCGCGGGCGGGGACGACGACGGTCTCCACGTGGCGCTCGCGCTCGCGGTGAGGATGGTGTCGCCCGAGGCCCCAGCGGCAGTTCACGGTCTCGTCGAGAGCGACGCCGAGGAAACTCCAAGCTTTGGGTAGCTCGTCGGCGGACTAGCGCCGAGTTCTCTCCGACGCCACCAGTGAACACGAGCGCGTCCAGCCCGCCGGCAGCCGCGGCCATCGCGGCGATGCCGGCTACCAGTCGATGGACATAGACGTCCAGGGCGAGCTCAGCATCAGCGTCGCCGGTCGCGATCGCGGCCTCGACCTCGCGCATGTCGTCGGTGCCTGCAAGGCCGAGCAGGCCCGATCGCTCCTCGAGCGCGGTGGCGACCTCATGCGGGGCCAGGTGCTCGTGCTCCTCCAGCCACAGCAGGAGTCCTGGATCGACGCTGCCGGAACGCGTGGCCATGACCAAGCCCTCGAGAGGTGTGAAGCCCATCGTCGTGTCCACGCTGCGGCCGTCGACGACCGCAGCCAGCGAGGCGCCTGCGCCGAGATGGCAGGTCACCATGCGCAGGTCCGCTGCGTTCCTGCCCAGCATTTCGGCAGCACGGCGAACCGCATACGCGTGGGACAGTCCATGGAACCCGTACCGGCGGATCGCGTAGCGCTCGCGCCACTCGCGAGGGATCGCGTACGTCGCCGCGGCGGCCGGGATCGTGGTGTGAAAGGCGGTGTCGAAGCAGGCGACGGCTGGGATCTGGGGCAGCAGCGCCGTGACCGCGTCGAGCGCCGCCAACGACTTCGGCTGGTGCAGGGGGGCTAGGTCGATCAGGTCCTCGAGACCTCGCCGTACGTCGGCATCGATGCGGACCGCAGCGGCGAAACGAGTGCCGCCATGAACGATCCGGTGACCCACCAGGTCTGGCGGAGACCAACGTCGCAACGTTGAACGCAGGCCTTGGACATCGATGCCCTCACGGCCCGCGACAAGGTCAGCGGTCTCCTCCACGTCGTCGTTCTCGTCCAGCAAGCGAAGCTTGACGCTGGAGGACCCGGCGTTCGCTACGAGGACTCGCACGGTCAGCCGTGTTCGGGCCAGGTCCAGCCGGAGATGGCCGGATCGTCCTCACCGTGCTCTCGCGTGTAGGCGCGGGCCGCCAGCCGAGCATCGGACATCTGCTGGCGCAGGGTTGCGGCGCGCGAGCCGAGCGAGGGAACCCGGTCGATGACGTCCATCACCAGGTGGAACCGGTCGAGGTCGTTGAGCATGACCATGTCGAAGGGTGTGGTCGTGGTGCCTTCCTCCTTGTAGCCGCGTACGTGCAGGTTTCCATGGTTGCTTCGCCGGTAGGTCAGTCGATGGATCAGGGTGGGGTAGCCGTGAAAGGCGAAGATCACCGGCTTGTCGGTGGTGAACAGGGCGTCGTACTCCCGGTCTCCGAGGCCGTGCGGGTGCTCGCTCTCCGGCTGGAGTCGCATGAGGTCGACGACGTTGATGACTCGGACCTTGAGCTCCGGAAGATGGATGCGCAGAAGGTCAGCAGCTGCAAGGGTTTCGAGGGTAGGGATATCGCCGCAACAGGCGAGCACCACATCCGGGTCTCCCTCGGTGTTGCCGGCCCAGGGCCACATCCCCAGCCCGCGGGTGCAGTGCGCGATGGCCTCATCCATCGTGAGGTAGGTCAGCGCCGGTTGCTTGCCCGCGATGATCACGTTCACGTAGTTGTGGCTGCGCAGGCAGTGGTCGGCGACCGACAGCAACGTATTGGTGTCCGGCGGGAGGTAGACCCGGACGATCTCCGCCTTCTTGTTGATGACGTGATCGATGAACCCGGGATCCTGGTGGGAGAAGCCGTTGTTGTCCTGACGCCAGACGTGAGAGGAGAGCAGGTAGTTCAACGAGGCGATGGGGGCTCGCCAGGGGATGTTCCGGGTCGACTTCAGCCACTTGGCGTGCTGGTTGAACATGGAGTCGACGATGTGGATGAACGCTTCGTAGCAGTTGAAGAGTCCGTGCCTACCGGTGAGGAGATAGCCTTCCAGCCAGCCCTGGCACAGGTGCTCCGACAGGACCTCCATCACCCGCCCGTCCGGTGCCAGATGGTCGTCCCCGGGAACGGTGAGTGCTTCCCACGCTCGGTCGGTCTTCTCGAACACCGCGTTGAGTCGGTTGGAGGCTGTCTCGTCTGGCCCCATGAGCCGGAAGTTGGTCGGGTTCATCGCCGTGATGTCCCTCAGGAAGGTCCCCAGCACCCGGGTCGCCTCGCTGAGCTCGGTGGCGGGTCGCTCGACCGGAACGCCGTAGTGGCGGAAGTCCGGAATGGCCAGATCCCGCAGCAGCAGACCGCCGTTGGCTTGTGGGTTGGCGCTCATCCGCCTGTTACCGACCGGGGCCAGCGCCTGCAAGGCAGGCACGAGCCGACCCTCGTCGTCGAAGAGCTCCTCCGGGCGATAGCTGCGCAGCCACTGCTCGAGGAGGTCACGATGGTCGCTGTTGGTGCGCGTCTCCATCAGGGGGACCTGGTGAGACCGCCACGTCCCCTCAACCTGAAGCCCATCGACGACCTTCGGCCCTGTCCACCCCTTAGGCGTGCGCAGCACGATCATGGGCCAGGCGGCCCGATGCTGGCTCTCGCCAGCACGCGCTGAATCCTGAATCGCCTTGATCTTGTCGAGAACCACGTCCAGCGTGTCCGCGAGCTGACGGTGCACCGCGGTTGGGTCGTCGCCGGCAACGACGTACGGGTCATGGCCATAGCCCCGGAGCAGCTCGAGCAGCTCGTCCTCCGGGATGCGCGCGAGAACCGTGGGGTTGGCGATCTTGTAGCCGTTCAGATGCAGGACCGGGAGCACGGCCCCGTCCGTGACGGGGTTGAGGAACTTGTTCGAGTGCCAGCTTGCAGCCAGGGGGCCGGTCTCGGCCTCGCCGTCTCCGACCACGCACAGCGCCAGCAGGTCGGGGTTGTCGAAGACGGCACCGTACGCGTGGACCAGGGCGTATCCCAGCTCCCCGCCTTCATGGATCGATCCCGGCGTCTCCGGAGCGACATGGCTCGGAATTCCCCCGGGAAACGAGAACTGCCGGAACAGCGCCCGCATGCCGTCCGCGTCTTGACCGATGGACGCATAGACCTCGCTGTACGTGCCCTCGAGGTAGGCGTTGGCTACCAGCCCCGGGCCACCGTGGCCAGGGCCGGCCACGTAGATGGCGTCGAGGTCTCGGTCCTTGATGGCACGGTTCATGTGCACGTAGAGGAGGTTGAGTCCCGGCGTGGTGCCCCAGTGTCCGAGCAGGCGGGGTTTGACGTGCTCGGCCTTCAAGGGCTCCCGGAGCAACGGATTGTCCATCAGGTAGATCTGACCGATGGACAGATAGTTGGCGGCGCGCCAATACGCGTCGATGTCGACCAGGTCCTCGTCGGTGCACGAGGTCTGGTTCACGTCGGTGGTTGACACAGGTGCTCCTCGGTGATCGATCACGACGCCCTTCGCCGTGCGCCGGATCTCACCATCCTGTCGGCTCACGGGCCCCAGGGTCGAGCCGGTCACGAGGAGTTCGCGACCAGGTCTCCTTTGCGCGTCCTTCCGTACATCTCTGGCCCGTGCTGCCTCAGGGGGTGGCGCCGGGGGCAAATCGACGCAGCCGCAGGCTGTTGGTCACCACGAACACCGAGCTGAAGGCCATCGCCGCCCCGGCGATCAGCGGGTTGAGGAAACCAAGGGCAGCCAGCGGGATCGCGGCGACGTTGTAGGCGAAGGCCCAGAACAGGTTCCCCTTGATCGTGCGCAGTGTCGCCCGGGAGAGCCGGATCGCGTCGGCGGCGGAGCGCAGATCGCCACGAACGAGCGTGAGATCGGAGGCTTCGATGGCGACGTCACTGCCGGTCCCCATCGCGAGCCCCAGGTCGGCCTGCGCCAGCGCGGCCGCGTCGTTGACGCCGTCGCCGACCATCGCCACTACTCGTCCGTTGGCCTGGAGCTCCTGGACGACCTCGACCTTCCCAGCCGGGAGGACCCCAGCGATGACCTCGCTGATCCCCACCTGCTTGGCGACCGCGTGGGCAGCGCGAACGTTGTCCCCGGTCAGCAGGACAGGCGCGAGCCCGAGAGCCCGCAGCTGGGCCACGGCTTCGCCGGACGTGTCTTTGGGAGTGTCGGCGACGACCAGGACACCCCGGACGGCGCCGTCCCAGCCCACCCAGATCGGCGTGCGACCGGCGGTCTCGGCAACCTCGGCCGCGGCGACCAACGCCTGCTCAGACGGTTGTGTGCACTGACCCTCCACCCATGCGCGGCGACCGACGACGACCGCGTGGTCGTCCACGACACCGGTGACGCCAAGCCCGCCGTGGTTGGTGAAAGCCTCGACCCGGGGGAGTGATGAACCGCTCGACTCTTCGGAGGCCGCCTGGGTCACGGCGCGGGCCACCGGGTGCTCAGAGGCTGCCTCGACCGACGCGGCGAGACGCAGCACCTGCGCCGCGTTGCCCTCGGTCGCGGGCGTTACTGCGAGCAGTGTCATGAGGCCGGTGGTGACGGTGCCGGTCTTGTCCAACACGATGGTGTCCACCCGTCGGGTGGACTCGAGGACCTGCGGTCCCCGGATGAGGATCCCGAGCTGCGCCCCGCGCCCAGTGCCGACCATGAGCGCGGTCGGGGTTGCCAGGCCGAGAGCGCACGGGCAGGCGATGATCAGCACGGCCACCGCCGCGGTAAACGCTGCAGTCGCAGCGTGACCCGTCGCCAGCCAGCCGATCAGCGTCACGAGCGACAGCGCGAGCACCACGGGCACGAAAACCGCTGAGACCCGGTCGGCGAGGCGCTGCACGTCGGCCTTGCCGTTCTGAGCCTGTTCAACCAGAAGGCCGATCTGCGCGAGCGCGGTGTCCGAACCCACGCGTGTCGCCCGTACAACGAGCCGGCCGCCGGCGTTGACGCTGGCGCCGACGACGTCATCCCCGGGGGAGACCTCGACGGGGACGGGCTCGCCAGTCAGAAGGGACATGTCGACCGCGGAGGTGCCCTCAACCACGACGCCGTCGGTCGCGAGTTTCTCTCCGGGGCGGACGATGAACGTGTCTCCGACGCTCAGCTGGTCGACCGGGATACGGCTCTCGAGGCCGTCGCGGACAACCGCGACGTCCTTGGCCCCGAGCTCCAGCAGGGCCCGCAGCGCCGCGCCCGACTGGATCTTGGCTCGTGATTCCAGATAGCGACCGGTGAGGATGAAGACCGTGACCGCTGAGGCCACCTCGAGGTAGAGCTCGTCTTGGGTGCTGGAGTTCGGCAGCAACGAGAAAGACATCTGCATCCCCGGCTCCCCTGCATCGCCGAAGAACAGTGCGTATACCGACCAGGCATAGGCGGCGAGGACACCGATGGAGATGAGGGTGTCCATGGTGGCCACGCCGTGTCGCGCATTGGTCCACGCAGCGCGATGGAAAGGCCATGCACCCCACACGACGACAGGCGAAGCAAGGGTGAATGCGAGCCACTGCCAGTTGGTGAACTGTGCCGCCGGGATCATCGACATGACGACCACCGGCACCGTCAGCACCACACAGATAAGGAGCCGCTGCCTCAGCGCCGCTGTCTCGCCGCCGGCCGGGTCGCCGTCGGAGTCGTCGATCGTGGCCGGCGGAGCGGGCAGGCTGGCGGAATAGCCGGTCGCGACCACGGTGTCGACCAAGCGCTCTGGTGGCAGGCTTGCCGGGAAGGTCACGTGGGCGCGTTCGGTGGCGTAGTTGACGGTGGCCGACACGCCATCGAGCCGGTTCAGTTTCTTCTCAACCCTGGCCGCGCAAGAAGCGCAGGTCATCCCGCCGATGGATAGATCCACAGTCCGGGAGTCAGCGTTGGTCGGTTGAGTCGAGGTGCTCACGTCGCTACTCCTTGCGACTGAGGCGGCCCAGGCGAGGGCGTCTCGGTGAGCCGGTAGTCACCGGCTTCGTCCAACGCCCCGAAGACCTCTTCTGCGGCCAGGAGTCGGTCGCTGGTCACAGTCACCGTCGACATGCCGCCCACGACCAGGTCGACGTCAACCGATGTGACTCCCCCGAGCGCCGCGAGCTCGTCGCTGACAGCCGAGACGCAGTGCGCGCAGGTCATACCCTCAACGTGGTAGACGGCGCTGACCATCGTTGACCTCCTTGAGTCGTCGTCGGGCGTGGGACTCAGGAGCGGACGAGTCGCGCGATGGCCTCAGACGCCTCTTTGATCTTGGCGTCGGCGGTCTCCCCGCCGACAACGATCGCTTCGGAGACGCAGTGCGAGAGATGTTCATCGAGCAACAGCAGAGCCACTGACTCGAGGGCCTTGGTGGCTGCGGAGATCTGCGTCAGGACGTCGATGCAGTAGGTGTCCTCCTCGACCATCCTTTGAAGTCCGCGCACCTGCCCCTCGATGCGGCGAAGCCGCTTGAGGTGGGCGACCTTGTTGTCGCTGTATCCGGGGGTTGCGGTATCCATGGCGTCGGCTCCTCGCGTCCTGATACCCCTATGGGGTTTACTCAACTATACCCCCAGCAGGTATGTGGAGCCAGGGCCGCTCGGTCGATCCCCAGAGAGGTCGCCCGCTCATGGCGGTGAGGAGGGGTCGATGCCTTGGACCGACCACCGCGACACGGTGGTCAAGGGCCTCGCCGATCGATGCCAGGCAGGAGAACCTGTACCCATGCAGACTTGGGTTGTTGACCACCCCGCCCCGATCGACCAAGGCCCGCTCCGTCGCATCGAGCGAGACGTTCCCGAGCCCGGACCTGGTCAGATCCGGGTCAGGGTCAGTTGTTGCGGTGTCTGCCGCACCGATCTGCACCTCTCTGAGGGAGACCTGGTCCCTCGTCGGTCGCTGGTGGCGCCGGGCCACGAGGTGGTCGGAGTCGTGGACGCTGCAGGTCCGGCCGTGGAGAGGTTCGCCATCGGTGACCGAGTCGGCGTCCCCTGGCTCGCCAGCACCGACGGCAGCTGCGACGCCTGTCGTCGGGGAGCCGAGAACCTTTGCGTTGCGCCGACGTTCACGGGGTGGGACACGGACGGGGGCTTCGCCGACTACTGCCTTGTCTCGGAGGCGTACGCCTATCGCCTGCCGGACGTCTTCAGCGATGAGCAGGCGGCGCCGTTGTTGTGCGCGGGCATCATCGGCTACCGGGCGCTCCTTCGTGCCGAGGTTCCGGCCGGAGGTGCGCTGGGGCTGTACGGCTTCGGCGGGAGCGCGCACCTCACTGCGCAGCTCGCCCTTCACCTGGGCATGCGCGTCCACGTGCTCACGCGCGGGGACACCAACAGAGAGCTCGCGCGATCTCTCGGTGTGGACTCGGTCGGGCCTGCGGACGGCTCGCCTCCGGAACCCCTCAATGGCGCCATCTTGTTTGCACCCGCCGGTGAGCTGGTTCCCGTAGCGATGCGGGCACTGGCTTGGGGAGGCACTCTCGCGGTCGCCGGGATCTGGCTCAGTGACATTCCCGCTCTGAACTACGACAGCGAGCTCTTCCATGAGCGGCAGCTCAGGAGCGTCACCGCCAACACCAGGGCCGACGGCGAGGAGTTCCTTCGACTTGCTGCGCGGTTCAACATCAGTGCCACGACCACGGCGTATCCGATGAAGGACGCCCAACGAGCCCTGGCAGACCTTTCGCATGGCCGGTTCGGCGGCGCCGCAGTCCTGCACAACTAGTGAATTCGCGCGTATGCCGGGACATGTGTGCCTTGGAGCAGTTCTCATGGGCTACCCCCGCCCGACGCATCCCCGGTCGTTGTGATGTCTCCTCCCGAGCGATCTACGGTGGGTCCATGTATCTGGAAAACCTCGTCTTCGACGCGGTCGCTCCGCGACAGCTTGGGCGGTTTTGGGAAGCGGTGGTGAGCGGTGAGCGGCTGAGCGACGAACCCGATGGCTTCGAGACGCGGCTCACGGTCGAAAGCGGACCGGTGCTAGACCTGTGCTTCCAGCAAGTCTCTGAGCGGCCCAGCGAGCCGCCGCGACTGCAGCTTCACCTTGCGGGCGGCGGACGTACGGCCGAGGAGGTCGAACGGCTCGTTGGGTTGGGCGCGCGACGCGTCGACGGCGGTCGGGGCGATCTGTCAAGGGTCGTGCTCGCCGACCCGGAGGGTAATCCCTGCTTCGTCATCGAGGATCTTCCGGTGTACGCCGACACCGGACCCCTCGCGGCACTTGCGCTGGAGTCTGCCGATCCGGGCAGAGATGCGGAGTTTTGGTCCTGGCTGAGCGGCTGGACCCAGGTAGCGGGCGTCGAGCCTCGGTCCCTGCGGCACCCTTCGCTGCTTGGTCCCCTCCTTGAACTGAGCCCGCAGCGGGGCCGCAAGGGGGCGACCAAGAACCGGCTACATCTCGACCTCCGTCTTGAGACTGGAGATGACCCCGATGGCGTCGCAGCAAGCATCGCCGAGCGCGGCGGCCGCGAACTCCACCCGGACTGGGGCGGACTGGCGTGGCGGGTCTACGCAGACCCTTCCGGCAACGAGTTTTGCGTGCTTCCAGCGAGGAGCTGAACGCAGGTCCGGGTCGAGGATCGGGCCTGACACCGACACCATCCAACAGGACGGATGGGCGTTGATCACCGTTGTCGACGACCACGGCACCAAATTGATCAGTCGGACGGTCTTCTGGACGACCGACTCTCGCAGGTAGTGGGCCGCAGGCGGCGATCGTGCCTCTCGGGGCTGATCAGGGTCTGACGCCCGCGCCGCTGCCGATCGATGCCGTGGAGCTCGCCTGCTTGGCCGCCCAGTACAGCACCCCGATGACCCAAGCCATGCCGATCAGTCCACCGAGATAGAGGTTCATGGCTCCACCCGGTGCGATGAAGCCACTCTCCCCGAACACAGTGACGGTCTCGATCGCCTGTTCAGCGAAGAAGAGCACGCTGAGCCACCCCAACCAGCGAGGTATGAGCCTGGTCTCGCCGAACGCGAGCGGAACGAACGCAGCCGCCATCGTCATCGTCGACCCGTTGACGATCGGTCCCCAGTACTGCGGGATGTCGAAGAGGGTGCGAGCAGTGGCCGGGTCGAGATCCTGTGGCTGCAGAGCCAGGCCGGCCCAGAACCAGGCTTGGACCTGTCCGGTGATGACCCAGCCGAGGATGCCGCCGAAGAAGATGTATCGATTCGGCTTGGGCAGCAGAGCCATCACCATGCCCCCGAAGACGGTGAGCGTGAGAGCGGCAAAAGTCGCCGTCCAGGCATACACCTGGGCCTTGGTCGCGTTGTTGGTGAACCAGACGACGATCTCCTGACCGCTCGACTCGATCGTCGGCACGGAGCTCCCCAGGGCGGTGAAGCTGGCGAAGTAGAAGACGATCCAGCCCACGCCGGACACGATCAGGACGGCTGGCGCCTTCTTCATGCGGACCTCCCGGAGTAGCCGCCGCAAACCGTGGGCGACGTGGCACCAACGACCGCGAACCTTGACGACCGCGAACCTTCTCGAGCCGGTCGCGCGATTCGAGAGGCTATTGGCCTTGGCTGGAGCCCGGCAAGGGTTCCAGCGAGCCGGGGCTCAGCCGCCCGTCCGTCCCCGCGAATCCCTCTGGGCGCTTCCGTCTGATGCGAGAGACGGCCTTCCCACACTCACGAGCGGAGATCTGAGCGTAGGCTCGGCTCACCTACGCGGACTTGGAGTGTGGCGCATGGGTGGAGCTCCCAGTTTGATGCAGTGGATCATGGGTGCGGTCGTCCTGTTCGTGATCGGCCTGCTCGCGTGGTGGAACGGTAGGGCTAGCGCCAAGCACCCCACCTTCGGAGACGACCAGGCACGCAAGTACCGGAAACAAGGCGGAAGCACGCTCGGAGGTTTGTAGTTCCGTTGCCGTTCGCCATCCGGTGGCGTACGCCGACAGAAGTCACACTCGGAGGTAGTCGATGAGAAACTCAGCCGAGTCTGAGAGGGCCTTGGATTCGTTGGCGCGTTTGGTGAATCCGTGTCCCTCGTCGGAGTAGACGTCATAGCGCACGTCGACGCCGCGGGCGCGCAGCCGCTCGACGATCTGGTCGCTCTCGGCCTGCACGACCCGCTGGTCGTTCGCGCCCTGGATAACGAACAGCGGCGTGACGATGTCGTCGGCGTAGGTGATCGGTGAGCGCTCGCGAAGGAAGTCCTGCTCGCTCTCGGCATCGCCGACCCACTCGGCCATCAGGCGGCGCCAGGACGGAGGCACCGAGCTGACGAACGTGACAAGGTTCGACGGCCCAACGACAGATACGGCGGCCGCCCACAGGTCAGGCAGCCGGCTTACGCATGACAACGTCGCAAATCCGCCGAACGATCCACCGAACACACCGACGCGCGACGGATCCACCCAGTCGAGCCCACTCAGATAGTGGTGCGCCTGCTCGAGATCCTTCAGCTCGTCCCCACCCCAGTCGTGGTGGATGAGCTTCTGGAAGGCTGTGCCGTACCCGGTCGACCCCCGGACGTTCGGCGCGAGAACGCCGACGCCGCGTGAGAGCAGGTACTGGTACAGACCGTTGTAGTTGTACGCCGGCAGCTCCTGCGCCTCAGGGCCACCGTGAATGGACAGCACGACCCCGAAAGGGCCGTCACCGGCTGGCCGGTAGAGGTAGGCGGCGATATCGCGGCCGTCATGCGTAGGGAATCGCACCAGCTCGGGCTCAACGAACATCGACGTGTCTGCAGCAGTTGGCGCCGAGTCGGTGACCCAGTCGAAGCGACCACGGTTCAGGTCAACGAGGCCGACGTTGAGCGGGACAGTGCCGGTGGCCGCAAGAACCGCGACACGACTCCCATCATCGGACACTGAAAACGTCAACATCGCGCCCGGCGGGATCGGCGGCACCATCAGATCGCTGTCTTCGACCAGGTCCCGGGCCCGCACGTCGGAGATCCCGTCGGCGTTCACCAACCAGATCGCCACCCGCCCGCCGTCCACGACCGCCGCGCCCTGGACGTCCCAGTCGGGTTCGTCGAGCGGTGTCAGGCTGCCGTCAGCGAGATCGAGCCGGGTGAACGCCACGAAGTCGCGGTCGAGGTCGGTGGTGAGGTAGACGGCGTTGCCGTCCCCGGACCAGCTGCCGCCCTGGTGCTTGCCCGGGCGACCCTCGAGCAGCCACTGGACCGATCCGTCGAGGCCAGCAATGAGCGGCGCAATCTCGGTGTTGCTGCGCGCGTCGAACACGGTCAACCGAGACGAGTCCGGTGACCAGGAGCCCACGAACAGCAACCCACCGAAGGCGAGGAGGCGGCGCACCTCGCCGGTCTGCAGGTCACGCAGGATCACGTCCTGGTCGGTGGGGTCGCGATCGTTCGAGGCGTAGGCGAGCCAGCGCCCATCGGGCGAGACGGGTGCGTCGCCCAAGTAGTGCTGAGCCTCCGGCGAGTGAGTCAGCTGCAGGCGATCGCTGCCGTCGCGGTCCACCCTGAACAGCTGGTAGTACTCATCCCCGTCGCGGTCGGCCGCGTAGAACAGGGTGCTGGAGTCTGGGCTCCAGCCGACCTGCCGTACAGACCAGTCGGTACCCCTCGTCACCGTCGTGGGCGGCGATCCGTCGAGAGTCTGGACGACGAGGTTGAGCTGGCCTCCCTCATCCGCCACGTAGGCGATCGCACTCCCGTCCGGTGCGATCGCGATCGAATGCCCAAACCTGCGCGTCGGCGCAAAGTCGGAATAGCTCGGCATGGCCTCGACCCTAGCCACTCAGCCCATGTCCGAGACGTCAGTCGGCGAGGTCGGGTAGAACCTGGTTCACGAACTCCTCGACCCTTGCTGCGCCCTCTTCGGGCCATCCGCAGACGAGGTAACCCGCGCCCGCCGCTCGCATCTCCTCCGCCTTCGCGCGTACGTCGTCCCATGGCTCGGACAGGGAGAGCGAGGAGGCCCGGGTGATGGAAGCCGGATCGCGGCCGGCGGCGGTGGCCAGCTCGTCCAGCGCGGCAGACAGCTCACGGAAGGTCTGGGGGGACTCGAAGCAGTGCCATGCGTCCGCGAACCGTGCCACCAAGGGCAGGGTGCGCTTTCGCCCGGACCCACCGATCCACAGTGGCGGGTGCGGGCGCTGCACCGGGGTAGGTCGAAGTTGAGCGCCAGCCAGGCTGTGGACTCGACCGGCGTAGTCGACGACCTCGCCGGTGAACAGCCTGGTGAAGATCTCGAGGCAATCTTCCAGCCGGTCGAACCGTTCTGAGAGCGGCGGGAAGTCGATGCCGAACTGCTGGTGTTCGGCCTCGTACCACGCCGCTCCCATGGCCAGCTCGAGGCGGCCGTGGCTGGCGTGGTCGACGGTCACAGCCTGGGCGGCCAGCACCGACGGGTTTCGGTAGGTGACGCCGGTGACCAGCAGGCCGAGCCGGATCCGTGAGGTGGCCGATGCCAGCGCCGCGAGCGTCGTCATCCCCTCGAAGCAGTTGCCGGGACCTTCGCCGTACATGGGCACGAAGTGATCGAAGCCCCACATGCCGTCGAAGCCGAGGTCTTCGCAGAGACGTACTCGACCGAGGAGGTCGTCCCACTCCATCCGCTGTTGGGCAATGTCGATACCGAAACGCATACCCGTCATGACCGAGACCGTAGACCGTCCGTACGCCATAGTGGTCGGCCGCTGCCGTCAGCCCGAGCCCCGGAGCCCCGTCTAGTAGAGCCGCCGCTCCTCATCGTCGAGGACGATTTGTTGGCGTCCCTCGCCTGGAAATCGGCACGACGCGCCCCATGTACGTGTTTGCACGGCGGTCAGAATTGCTTGACGAGGTCAGCGAGAGCGACGATCGACTCCAGCCTGGTCTCGTGGGTGTCGGCAGATGTTGGATAGCAGCGCACTTCGTCGGCTCCGAGATCGGCAAGCTGAGCAAGCACCTCGGTTGACTGAGCCCGCGCGCCACGCCGGTTGAGGGGATCGACGCCGAGGTCGAAGGTCCGTCCGATCCCGGCCGGGTCCCGGTCCAGTTGCTCGCAGGTGTCATCGAGCAGCCGTACAAGTGCGGCTGGGACGGTGCTCGCGGGGTCGGTTCGGCACCATCCGTTCCAGGAGTCACCGAATCTCACAGCAGTGCGCATGGTCCGGCGCCCGCCCGCGGCGACGACCAACGCAGGGCGAGATTCGGGACTGGGGCGAAGCACCAGTTCTGCGCGAGATGCCGACCAGTGGTCTCCCGAAAAGTCAACGCTGCCAGTCGTCAGCAGCCCCCAGACGATCTCGACGCACTCTTCGAAGCGCGCCACCCGCTGATCGGCGGCAACCCCGACTTGGTCGTAGTCAAAACTATTGCCTACTCCTATGCCGAGCGAGTATCGACCGCGAGCGACGTCGGAAAGAGTCGTTGCGAGGTGCGCCAACATGGTGGGAGTCCGATAGGGCGCGTTGACCATCGAGTGCCCGATGTCAATGGTTGTCGTCGTCGCTGCCAAGGCTGCGGCAATCACGAAGCTCTCTCTGGCCCCGACCGGCTGGTCCGGCTCCGCGTAGTCGCCCTCGCCTCCGGTGCGGTAGGCCAGGTGATCGGGCAAGACCACGATGTCGAGGCCGGCTCGTTCTGCTGCTAGGGCCTGATCCAGAAGGTTTCTCCATGCGACTTCGTGTGAATCCGTCGATCGAGCGTGCAGATCGATCGCGACTCCAAACCGCATGAAGGAATCCTAGAAGGACTCACTGCGAGGTGCAGCAGGATGTCCCAGTGACCAAGATCTCGCGACGCAGCACCGTGAGCGCCCCCCCGCTTCGGCAATGGATCAGACGACACCCGGAGCACGTTGTCGATCTGTTCGTCTACGTCGTCGTTCTGAACCTGTTCATCGAGTACTTCCCGGCAGTGATCAGCGAGAGCTTCACGCTGTCGCTACTGACAGCTGCACTCCTCAAGCTCACTTTGGAGGTCGTTCTCAAGGCAAAGACCAAGATCGTAGGCCGGATGCGGGATGCCACCACCAAGCGCGCCAAGTCGGTATCCGCGCTCTTGCTCTGGGTCACCGCGGCTGGAAGCAAGATCGTCGTGCTGGAACTCGTTGACCTGGTGTTCGGTGACGCGGTCAGCCTCGGTGGTTTTGTGTCGGTGACACTCCTCGTCGTCGTTCTCCTCTTGTTCCGAGCAGCTGTGCGAAGGCTTCTCTATGGCGTTTCTCCTGCGCCACTCTGATCTGGGCACGACCACGCACGACAGCTCGACATGGGCACTTGGCCCGTACTCAACGCGCACGACCTGTGCGGATCCGCGCTGGACGCAGTTCCTTCGCGGGTGGAAACCGGCGCTACGGAGCGGCTCGATGAGATCGCGCGCGTACGCTTCGCGGATGACCCCGGAAGAGGTTGGCCGGTATGCGGAGTCGCTGCCGCGGGTCAAGCGCAAGGGGACCGAGTCGCGTCCTGCTTGGTACGTCAATGATCGCCTAGTTGCGCGCCTCCATGACCCGAACACGTTGGTGATCCGGGTCCCCTTGAGCAGGCGCGAGCCACTGCTGGAGAAGTACCCGGACAGCTTCGGCGTGCCGCCTCGCATGGAGGCCCATCACAAGATCGAGGCCTATCTCGATCGGGCGCAACCTCGTGCCGTGCATGTGGCCCTTGACCTTGCCTGGGAGATGCAGCGGCGTTGAGAGTTCGAGCGCGGGTCGTGAACATCGAGCACACCACCGGACGGAACTCGTTGCCGTCTTGGTCCGCCTAGGCGGCTGCGTCGTCCTCAGTGACCTCACGCCGAGTGGCCCGATGACGCCGAGGTCGGCGACCTCCGTGCCGCCTTGGCTTCGGCCGAGCCTGTTCGTGCCACAGCGGTGTTGGCCCTTAGCGGCCAGCCCTCGCAGACAAGGCCATGACGGCCTCATCATCTTCAGTTGGTGGTGGGCGAAGGGTGCGTAGTCTCCGCGCTTGACGGCCCCGTCGGGTTCCCCCCGTAAGCCCGGCGGGGCTGTTCGCGGCGCAGTACCGACGATGGGTAGGCCGGTCGAGGCTTGGCAACCGGTCGAACAGGATGAGTTCGCCCCGGCGGCCGTGATCTTGTAGCGATCGATCCTTGAGAGCTGGTCGGGCATTCCGCATCGGCGCGGCAGGAGCGTGTGCTTCAGTGTCTCGTCGGGACCGCCTCGGCTGTGTACTCGAGGGACGCATCATGGCGCTGGACCCGGTCGAAACGAATCCCGACAACTACAAGGTCGTCTTCGAGAACGACCGCGTTCGCGTCCTTGAGTACCGTGACAGTCCGGGTCTCAAGACCACGCCCCACGAGCACCCTGACAGCGTGATGTACACGCTGAGCAGCTTCCGTCGACGGCTCTATGCCGAGAACGGCGAGACACGTGACGTCGAGATCCAGGCCGGCACGACGGCCTGGCTCGGTGCGCAGACGCACGCGGGCCACAACATCGGTGATACCGAAACCCATGTCATCTTTGTCGAACTCAAGGAAGCCGAGGGTTCGGAGGGGCAGCTCAGGACGCAAGTCGGGCCGGCTGTCTGAGCGCCACGAGCTGTCGATAGGCGCCCTCGGAACCTGTCGGCGAGGCGGCTGTCCCCGCTTGTTTCCCCAAGGGCAGATGTGCACTCCTCTGCCGATGGGCGGCGGTTCATAGCCGGCAATCGAGTAGCCATGGGACGTCGTAGGCCCACGAGTGCGCCGCTTCCGGCAGACTCCGCCCATGACTCAGCAGCTAGGTCGTCGCGTGCTTGTCACGGGTGGGTCGCGAGGCATCGGTGCCGCGGTCTGTCGCGCATTCGCGGCACAGGGCGACCTCGTGGCCGTCCACTGCAGCAGCAACCGAGCGGCGGCCGAGGCGCTCGTCGCCGAGCTGCCGGGGGAGGGGCACGTCGTTGTTCAGGGCGACCTGCGCGACGCAGCGGAAGTGCAGGCATTCGTCGAGGACGCGGCGGTGCGCCTCGGCGCCCTGGACGTTCTCGTGAACAACGCGGGCATCTACTCGTTCCATAACATCGACGAGGTCGACTACGAGACGTGGCAGCAGACGTGGGCCGACACGCTCGCCGTCAACCTCGTGGGATCGGCCAACGCGACCTACTGCGCCCTTCGGTACATGCCCCGTGACGGTTCGGCCCGAATCGTGAACGTCGGGTCGCGGGGCGCGTTTCGAGGAGAGCCGGACAGCCCGGCGTATGCCGCGAGCAAGGCCGGTCTCTCGGCACTCGGCCAGTCGCTCGCGAAGGCGCTCGGCAGCTCCGGCGTCTCGGTCACGACAGTGGCGCCAGGCTTCGTCGAGACCGACATGGCGACGTTCCTGCTCGAGGGTCCGGAGGGTGACGGCATCCGAGGACAGAGCCCGATGAACCGAGTCGCGACACCCGAGGAGATCGCCGACGCGGTCGTCTACTTGGCCTCGCCGAGCGCCCAGTGGGCTAGCGGAGCGATCCTCGACCTCAACGGTGCCAGCCACCTTCGCATGTAACAGCGTCCGCGCTCTTGAGCCACTGGGTGGCAGCCGTGACAGCTGCACCGCGCCGAGATCGGGCACGGATAGGGCACGCGAGGGTTGCCTCGGGGCTGGCGCGAAACCGTCACAGGCCGCTGACCTGCACGTTCGATTGGGAGCGGGTGACCGGGATCGAAAAGGCATGGCCAGCTTGGAAGGACCCTCAGGACCATCCACGTTCGTCCCTCAGCGTACGTCGTTGCAGGTCAACGCGGTATGGCCATCCACCGCTATCCGCGGAGATCCATCACTTTCCAGCCACTTATGCGGGTGCTAGGGCGAGTTCAAAAAGGCGCTTGAGCGCGGGGAAGTAGTGGCCGCACTCGTCTCTGGGTAGGTACGCGGACCACGTCCCGTCGGTTGTCTCGACCAGGATCGTTCTGGGGCCGTCAAGGTACGGCCGACAGCCGGTTGACGCGTCGGGGATCCCATCCGCCCTGGAAAGCGAAGCGGTGACCGTGTCGAAAGCCTTGGGATCGGTGCGCTTCACGCGGACGGGTTCGCTGGTGGTGAATCCTGTGGTAGCGGGCGGGCAGATCAAGTACTCGCGGACGTTGCCGGTGATCCACTCGACTTGGCGACCCGGTACCTGGGATTCGGTCGTCGGGCATTCGACGTTCGGGGCTTTCCACCCGCGCAGCCCGTGGCTGTCCCTCTGCGGCGCTGGCTGGACGGAACCACCCGTCACCTCGCGCTCACCGACGGGTTCATCGAGGGGCACGACGATCGGCGTGCCAAGGGTTCCTGGGCAGATGGATGCCGCGTGTGGAAGTGGTTCGGTCCACACGGTCAACTGGATCTGCGTGGGCGTGTACTGGACAACGGGAACGGTGTGCTGCGGGTCATCGAACCCGTGGCAGCCTAGCCAGGTGACCGAGACCCTCAGTTGCATGGCTGTCGGGTCGGGTGGCTGATCGTTTGTCCAGCGCCAGGCAGCGGGCTCCAGCCCAGACAGATCCGGGGATGCCGGGAGCGGCGATTCCGACGAATCAGCCGTGCCGTCCGGCGGCGAGTGAAGCGTCTGCGCCGCGACGAACGCGCCGGTCACCATCAGCACACTTACGACCCCCGCACCGAGAACAGCACGGCGGTTCCTGGCCCGTAGCCGGCGCTGCCCAGCGGCCCGGCCCCGGGCCACCAGATCCGGTGGGGCCGCTACCTCGGATGCTGCGTCGTGCAGCACCTCACGAAGGTCCATGGTCATGACGCACTCCGATCCGAACGATCCGTAGATGTGACGGCGGGCTGAACGACACCCAGACCGGGGGGCTCGGGGCCATCGGCTCCGAGCCAGCCGCGCAGCCGGGGAAGCGCGCGAGCATGCTGGCTCTTGACCGTGCCGACCGAGATCCCCATCGCAGACGCGGTCTGTTCCTCGGTCAGGTCCACGAAGTACCTCAACACCACGATCAGGCGCTGCCGCGGTGGCAACATCTGAAGCGCCGCCGTGACCGACACCCGATCCGCCACCTGCTGAGACACGTCGCGGTCGACCGGCCCGGCCCCGTCGGTGGCCTCCTCGGCCTCCGGGTGCCGGCGACGCCACCGACGGCGGTTGCTCTCCGCGTTGGCTAACGCCCGATAGGCGTAGCCATGCGGATCCCCTTCGATCCTCGGCCAAGCCACGTACACCCGGGCCAACACATCCTGGACCAGGTCCTCAGCCTCATGATGGCTACCGGCCATGAGGAAGGCCGCCCGATGCAACGGCGTCAAAGCCGCCACAGCGAACGCATCAAAGCCCTCGCGCGCCATAGACCCCCAATCGGCATCGATCCTCTACCCCTAACGACACCGCCAGATCCCAGATGGTTGCCTCCCGGCTCAGAAGACTCCCCTCACAGGCTCGCTCTGGCGGGCGCGAATGCCGGATATTTCTCGCGCCACACGGCCGGCTGGTGATTCCGTGCCCGTGTCGGTCGATCTCCAGGGCACGAGTCCCGCTCTCCTGGAGGTCGCCATGCCTGAGTCCAATGCCGTCATGATCCCCGAGTCGCTGCCACCGTTCGGGACAGTCCATCTCGCAGCTGCAGGGTTCCTGGCTCGCTACTCCGGGCGTACCAGAGATGCCTATGCCCTGGACCTGAAGACCTACTTCGAGTGGTGCGCCGTCCGACGAGTCGAGGTGTTCGCGATGACGCGCCCCCAGATCGAGGGTCTACGTCCGGTGGATGGAGGAGGAACGGCGCTACGCCCCGGCGACCACGGCTAGTGGCATTCGCGCTTGCCTGCCCACAGAGCAAGTGGATGGCTTGTTCGGCGAGGAGGCCGGGCCTTAGGACAACGAAGGATCACGCCGGATGTGCGTCCGACCACTCGGGCAGCGGATGGCCGCGAGCGCAGCACTCGGCGGGCATTGATCGCCACTGGCCCATCTCGACCGGTTCCTGCTCGGAGAGCGAGAACCAGGGAGGCGTGTCGCACGGTCGTTGGTAGGTTCCGGGTGCCGGATCTGGAGATGAGGAGGTGGTCCCCGTGAACGTGCTGACGTGGGCGCTCCCCTGCGGGTTTGCGGTCGGACGGTAGGACGTCCGGGAGCGCCATTCCCAGCGCTTCCGAAAGGCTTGAACATGAACATCACTTCCGAGCGACTCTTCGACGGCGGCATAGTCGAGCGTGATTTCAGCATCGACGGAATCCCCGGCCTGTTGTGGACACCAGTGGGCGGACTGCGATCGCGACTACTGCCTTTGATATTGATGGGTCACCCGGGTGGGCTGCGCACGATGTATCCGCGTCTGGAAGCTCGCGCACGACACTCCGCGGGGCTGGGCTTCGCCACGGCGACAATCGAGTTGCCCGGGAGCGGGCAACGACCTCCGCTATCGGTTGTCGACCAGGCCCGTGCGGACCTTCGTCACGCGATAGGGAACGGCGAGCGGCCGAGCGAGGAGGTCGTCGACCGGCTGGTCCTGCCGCTGGTCGAGCAGGCCGTCCCGGAGTGGCGCGCGGTCCTCGACGCCCTTCTGACGCTGCCGGAGCTCGGCGGCTCAGTGGGCATCTCCGGAGGGGTCACCGCAGTCGGCGTCCGGCTGGCGCTGCTCGAGCCGCGCGTCGCGGCCGCCGGTCTCTTCGCTGGGAGCTTCGTTCCTCGCGCCATCCTCGAGGAAGCCCGTCGGGTCACCATCCCGCTGCACGTCCTTCTTCAGTGGGACGACCACGGCAATGACAGGCAGATGGCTCTCGACCTCTTTGACGCCTTCGGCTCCAAAGAGAAGACGCTCCAAGCCAACATGGGCGGGCACACCGGCATCCCGCCATACGCCGCAGAGGACGCGGGTCGCTTCTTCCTGCGCCACCTGAAGTGACGAGATCTACGCTAACCGTTTCGAGACACCGCAAGGTGGGACTGACTCGACACCGATTGGCCATCGAGGCGCAATGGTTTGACCGTGAGCATGACCGAGCGGCCCCAAGCGCGAAGTGATGCTCCTGCTGTCAAGCGAGGACTTCTTGGGGTAGTGCGTTGAAGATTTCGCGGGCGACGTAGCGCTTGAGGCAGCGGATGATCTCGGGCTTGGACAGGCCTTCCTTGGTGCGCCGTTCGACGTGGGCCTTGGTTGCGGGTGGCTGGCCATGCGGGAGATCACGATGTGCCAGAGGGCTGAGTTGCCTTGACGGTCACCGCCGCGGTTCAGGCGCATCCTCACGGTCTTGCCCGATGACGCCTCGATCGGGCTCGCGCCCAGGAGCGCAGCGAACGCGGCGGGTGAGCTGAGCCGGTCGGGGTTGTCGCCGGCGACCAGCATCAACGCGGTTGCGGTGTCGGGTCCGACACCGATGATCGCCATCAGCTCGGGTGCGCCCTGGGTCAGGAGCCGCCGCCGGCGCTTGGAGACCTCGGCGTTCTCGGCGGTCAGCTCGAGGATGCGGATCGCGAGTCGTCGTAGCGCGTACTTGGTCACCGAGACCAGACCGGGCGGGAACACACCCCATCCAACATCCCTGCCGATGGAGCTCGCCCAGTGAGCCCTGGCGCTGCGGCCCCGGGACCGTTGCACCCGCCAATCTCTGCAGACTACTATTCTGGTCTATGAGCACCCTTCCCTTGTCAGAGGTCAAAGCTCGTCTGTCCGAGATCGCCGATGAGGTCGACCGGACGCACGAACGCGTCCACGTCACTCGGAACGGACGCGAGTATGTGGTGCTTCTGTCGGCTGAAGATCTGGAGTCCCTCGAGGCCACCATCGAGCTACTGCGAGACGACGCGGCGATGGAACGGATCCACGCCGCTGATGCGGCCATTGCGTCCGGCGACGTGACCACCGCGGTGGACATGTCCGAGCTGATGGGCGATCGGCGGGTTCACGAGCACCCGTGACCACTGAGCCTCCACCCGATCCCCCGTACGCCGTCGTCCTCGCACCCGGGGCGCGTCGAGCACTCACCGAGACACTTCCTTCCGCCGCGGCTTTCGCGGCCTGGGAGTTCATCAGCGGACCACTCGGCCGACGGCCGCGTGTGGTCGGGGTTCCGCTGCGCGCGCCCTTCGAAGGGCTGTGGCGCGCCCGCCGCGGCGAGTACCGAGTCCGCTACCGCATCGACGAGGCAAACCGCCGCGTGATCGTCCTCGACGTCGACCACCGGCGAGACGCCTACCGCTCCTGAGTTCCGCGCCGACACCCAGGCAGTCGACACCGCTCCCGGAGGTCGGCGCGCTGGGCCAGCCAGGTCGTCGCGTAGTCACCGAACGTCTCGCTGCTGGCCGTCGGATCGACGTACGCACCACGGTCGAGGTCCGACTGCACCCCGGCCAGGTAGGACGTCGCCTCAGCGCGGGTCGCGAACGTCCGCTCAGCCGTGAAGCGGTCGCCGGAAGGCACGCGGTACCTCGCCTGCCAGCGCCCGGACGGCAGCCGCCGCACCGTGCCGAAATCTCGCCTTGCCATGAGCCCTCCAATGGGAGGTGTGCATGGAAGGCCCCAAGACCCGGTCCGACCGGGACTTGCGCCGTGGCCCCGTTGGGGCACGGTTGGGGCACGCGAGGGTTGCTTCGGCACTGGCGCGTGACGGTCGCAGGGCTTTGACCTGCAGTGTTGGGTGGAGCGGGTGACCGGGATCGAACCGGCATGGCCAGCTTGGAAGGCTGGGGCTCTGCCATTGAGCTACACCCGCGAGGTGCGAATTCAGCGTAGACGATGCGCCGGCCGATCCTCGGAGCCGATCCCTTGGCGGCTTTCGCGCCGACCCGGCCCAGTCCCGTACCATGGCGGCGCACCCGCGGGGCGTGGCGTAGTGGCTAGCGCGCCTGCTTTGGGGGCAGGAAATCGGGAGTTCGAGTCTCCCCGCCCCGACCCCAGCACCACAAGCGGATCACCCTGAGAAGACCGAGGAGCACGCGAACACCGTGAAGAGCGATGTCGAGACCTTGAGCCCGACCCGGGTACGCCTGACCGTCGAGGTGCCCTTCGACGAGCTCAAGCCGAGCCTCGACGAGGCGTACAAGCGGATCGGGGCGCAGGTGCAGGTCCCCGGCTTCCGCAAGGGTCGGGTGCCCGCGTCTCTGATCGACCAGCGGTTTGGCCGCGGTGTCGTGCTCGAGGAGGCGGTCAACGCCCATCTGCCCGATGCCTACAACGCTGCGGTGCGCGAGCACGAGGTGCGGGCGCTGGGCCAGCCCGAGGTGGACGTCACCGAGTTCGCCGACGGCACCGACCTGAAGTTCACCGCCGAGGTGGACTGCCGCCCCGACATCGTGCTGCCTGACTACGACGGACTGGCGGTCGAGGTCGCGGTCGTCGAAGTTGAGGACGCCGAGGTCGACGAGCAGGTCGAGGCGTTGCGCGCCCGTTTCGGCTCCCTGACCACGGTGGACCGACCCGCACAGACCGGTGACTTCCTGACGATCGACCTCGCCGCCTCGCGCGACGGGGAGCCGATCGAGGACGCGACCGCCTCAGGGATGTCCTACGAGGTGGGCAGCGAATCCCTGCTCGACGGGCTTGACGCCGTCGTGGTCGGGCTGAGCGCCGACGAAGAGGCCACCTTCCAGACAGGCCTCAACGACGGCGAGGACGCTCCGGCCGACCTGCTCGTGACCGTGAAGGCGGTCAAGGAACGCGAGCTGCCGGAGCTAAACGACGACTTCGCCCAGCTGGCCAGCGAGTTCGACACCCTCGACGAGCTGCGCGATGACCTTCGTGAGCGACTCGGCCGGGTCAAGCGCATGCAGCAAGGCGTGGAGGCCCGCGACGCGGTGTTGGAGAAGCTGCTGACTCTGGTCGACGTTCCTCTGCCCGAGGCTCTGGTCGACGCAGAGGTCGAGTCGCACTTCGGCGATGGTCACGGCGACGACGAGCACCGCGACCAGTTCGTGGAGTCGACCCGGCGCAACCTCGCCGCCCAGTTCGTCCTCGACGAGATCGTCGCCAAGGAGGAGCTGCAGCCGGAGGAAGGCGAGATCTCTGAATACATCGTCCGCCAGGCTCCGCGCTACGGGATGACGCCCGACGCCTTCGCCCAGGCGTTGGTCGAGGCTGGGCAGGTGCCGGCGATCATGGCGGAGGTCGTACGAGCCAAGGCCCTGGCCAAGGTGCTCGAAGCCGCCACGGTCACTGACTCCGCCGGTGAGCCGGTCGACCTCGACGCCCTCGCCGACGCCTGACCCCGATTCGCTTCCGCAAGCGGGAGCGGCAATTTCTCCCTTCAGCGAAACCGTCGTGCCTTCGGATGGCAGGAGGGTTCCCTGGCGTTATGGTCCGACGAGACGACCAGACGAAGGGCAGGCACGCATGACGCAGCTCCACACACCGGGCACCGACCGACCGACGCCGGTGGAGGACCGTGCACCACAGGGCGGTAGCGGCTTCGGTCTGGGTGACTCCGTCTACGAACGATTGCTCCGTGACCGGATCATCTTCGTCAAGGGTGTCGTCGAGGACGAGATGGCCAACCAGATCTGCGCGCAGCTGCTCCTGCTGGCCGCCGAGGATCCGGACAAGGAGATCTTCCTCTACATCAACTCGCCGGGCGGGTCGGTCTCCGCAGGGATGGCGATCTACGACACGATGCAGTTCGTCAAGAACGACGTCGCCACCGTGGCGATGGGCATGGCGGCCTCGATGGGCCAGTTCCTGCTCTGCGCCGGCACCCGGGGCAAGCGCTATGCCCTGCCCCACACCCGGATCATGATGCACCAGCCTTCTTCAGGGATCGGCGGTACGGCGTCGTTCATCCAGAAGCAGGCTGAGCAGTCCCTGCTGATCAAGCGGCAGATGGAAGACCTCATTGCTCACCACACCGGCCAGCCGGCGGAGAAGATCCGTGAGGACTCCGACATCGAGACCTGGTTCTCGGCCGAGGACGCCAAGACCTACGGCCTGGTGGACCACGTCGTCGCCAGCGCGGGCGACGTGACCGGCGACGGGGGGACCGCCTGATGTCCGCCACCTGGCGACCCGACGCCGCCATCGACCGGAGGACCGACGTGAGCACCCTGCAGACCCCCTACGCCGCTCAGGCCCGCTACATCCTGCCTAACTTCATCGAGCGCACCGCGCAGGGCTTCAGGGAGTACAACCCCTACGGCAAGCTCTTCGAGGAGCGCATCATCTTCCTCGGGGTGCAGATCGACGACGCGTCGGCGGACGACGTCATGGCGCAGCTGCTGTGCCTTGAGTCGATGGACCCCGACCGCGACATCCAGATCTACATCAACTCCCCGGGCGGCTCCTACACGGCCATGACGGCCATCTACGACACCATGCAGTTCGTGGGCCCGGACGTGCAGACGGTGTGCCTCGGCCAGGCTGCCTCGGCGGCAGCCGTACTCCTCGCTGCGGGAACTCCAGGCAAGCGTTACGCGCTGCCGCACAGCCGGATCCTCATCCACCAGCCCTACACCGAGGGCGGTGGCCAGGCTTCCGACATCGAGATCCAGGCCAACGAGATCCTTCGCATGCGGGCGGAGATGGAGTCGATCCTGGCGGGGCACACCAGCAAGTCGCCCGAGGAGATCCACCGTGACATCGAGCGCGACAAGATCCTCACCGCGGAGATGGCCAAGGACTACGGGATCATCGACCAGGTCCTGAGCACGCGACGGGCGGCCAGTCCGAGCGCGACTGCCAGCTGAGTTCGCCCTCAGCGCAACCCCCGACGCGCCCGCACAATGAGGGAGCCCTGAGTGGGGTCGGCGGGGTACGGTCGGAACGACTTTCCTCGGCGAGAAGGAGACCCACCCGGTGGCACGCATCGGCGACGGCGGCGACCTGCTGAAGTGCTCCTTCTGCGGGAAGAGCCAGAAGCAGGTCAAGAAGCTCATCGCGGGCCCTGGCGTCTACATCTGTGACGAGTGCATCGACCTCTGCAACGAGATCATCGAGGAAGAGCTGTCGGAGTCCTCCGACCTGCAGTGGGACGACCTGCCCAAGCCACGCGAGATCTGCGAGTTCCTCGACTCCTACGTCATCGGTCAGGATGCGGCGAAGAAGTCCCTCGCGGTCGCGGTCTACAACCACTACAAGCGGGTTCAGGCCGGCGCCAACGAGCGCAACCGCGCCGAGGGCGTCGAGCTCGCCAAGTCCAACATCCTGCTCATCGGCCCGACGGGCTGCGGCAAGACCCACCTGGCGCAGACTCTGGCCCGGATGCTCAACGTGCCGTTCGCGATCGCCGACGCGACCGCGTTGACCGAAGCCGGCTACGTCGGCGAGGACGTTGAGAACATCCTGCTCAAGCTCATCCAGGCCGCTGACTACGACGTCAAGAAGGCCGAGACAGGGATCATCTACATCGACGAGGTCGACAAGATCGCCCGCAAGAGCGAGAACCCGTCGATCACCCGTGACGTCTCCGGGGAGGGGGTCCAGCAGGCGCTGCTCAAGATCCTCGAGGGCACCACGGCGTCCGTTCCCCCGCAGGGAGGTCGCAAGCACCCCCACCAGGAGTTCATCCAGATCGACACCACCAATGTGCTGTTCATCGTGGGGGGCGCCTTCGCCGGCCTCGAGAAGCTGATCGAGCAGCGCGCTGGGGCGAAGGGCATCGGGTTCTCCGCGACGATCCACTCCAAGGCTGAGGTCCTGGCCGCCGACGCCTTCGCCGACGTGATGCCCGAGGACCTGCTCAAGTTCGGGATGATCCCCGAGTTCGTCGGCCGCCTCCCCGTCATCACCAGCGTGCGCTCCCTCGACCGCGAGGCCTTGGTGCGTATCCTCACCGAGCCGAAGAACGCCCTGGTCAAGCAGTACAGCCGGCTGTTCGAGCTCGACGGGGTCGAGCTCGAGTTCACCGATGACGCCCTCGAGGCGGTTGCCGACCAGGCGATCCTGCGCTCCACCGGTGCGCGCGGCCTCCGCGCCATCATGGAGGAGGTCCTCCTGTCGGTGATGTACGAAGTGCCCTCGCGCGAAGACGTCGCGCGGGTGGTGATCAGCCGGGAGGTCGTGCTCGAGCACGTCAACCCCACCTTGGTCCCGCGGGAGCAGCAGGCGCCCAAGCGCGAGCGCCGCGAGAAGTCCGCCTAGCCACGTCGCCGCATCGCGGGCTCCTTCGCGGTCACTCCTTCGCGGTTGATCTTGAGAGATGCATGGCGACACGCCGTACGGACCGTGCATCTCTCAAGATCAACGGGGGGGGGTCTCGGGGAGGCGCTCCGGTAGGGGCCATCTGCGCATGATCACGAGTGGTTGGTTGGGGAGGCCGGCTGGCTACTGCGCGGCCCAGGCCTCGTCGAGTGCTGCGCTGGCCTGAGCCATCGTCCCGCCGACCACGAACGTCTCGACGCCGAGGGTCCGCGACGAACGCAGGCACGCGAAGATGCCCATCTCTGGGACGCTGGCGCACTGGTTCTTGCCCAGGGTCGAAGCGCCCGTCACGCCGACGTCAGCCCACTCCCCGTCGATGTCAAGACGCCCTCGGCCGACCAGCAGGACCGTGAGCTGGTTCCGAGTGCCGTAAAGACCGACCTCGAGCTTGACTCCAGGGTTGTCGGACCGGACTCCGGCCAGTGCCTCGTCGGCGACAGACGACAGGCGGCTGTCCGTGACCAAGGGCCGTCCGCCGAGCGTCGACGGGATCACGATGTCCTTGCTTCGCTGATAGGCGGCCCAGCCGAACCACGCGCCGGCGAGCAGCGCCAAGACCAACGCGAGACCCCCCACGATCGCCGCGATACCCGGTCGTGAGCCACGCGTGTTCTGTGTCGGCGGTGCATAGGGATGAAGCGGATCAGGGGTCACGCCAACACCCGACCCCAAGGCGCGGGGAGGCGCCGAATCCGTCGCCGACCCACCGAACTGAGAAGTGGTCGACCGAGGCGGACTCGCGAAGAACCCGTAGTCACCGTCGGACGGCTTCGTACCGCCGAACTGGTTCATGGACCTGCCCGCCCCTCGATCGATCCGCGCATGATGCGCTTCCGTCGGATCGGTCGATCTGGTGTCGATCTTGAGGTTCTAGCGGAGGTCCCACTCGACATAGTCGCGGACCGGCCGAAAGCCGATGCGCTGGTAGATCGAATTCGAGGTCGGGTTCGCGAGGTCCGTGAACAGCACGACGTGCTCGGCACCCCCCTCGAGGGCATGCCTGGTCGTGGCAGCCGTCACTGCCGCGCCGTACCCGTGCGCTCGTACGTCCTGCGGGGTGTAGACCGGGCCGACGCGCACGGTCCCGGCGACCTCGGCGGTGTGGCCAGCCATCGATACGACGCGCTCCTCGACCTCCCAGAGGTGGTAGGCGCCATGGCCGGCAAGCCGGGCGGCAGTCGCCGCATCGACGTCGGCGAGCATGGCGTCGCACTCCTCGGCGAAGGCCCGCTGCCAGCCGATCAGGAGGTCTGAGTCGGCGGTGACCGCCGGGCGCGCGCGACCCATGACGTTGGTCGGCGATGTCAGGGCCGCCAGCTCGTAGAGGCGCTGCGTCCTCGTCTGGAGCATGGGCTCGGTCGGTCGCTTCCGGGCCCAGGTGTCAACAGCGATCCCGGCGGCGCGCTGCTCTCCCGCGATG
Source organism: uncultured Actinomycetota bacterium (assembly GCA_963820065.1). Lineage (GTDB taxonomy): Bacteria > Actinomycetota > Actinomycetes > DATJPE01 > DATJPE01 > JANPBY01. Next base: position 106,142 of record CAWFYM010000005.1, read on the forward strand.
CCGGGGAGCATGCCCGGCTCCACAGCCTTGGCCATCTCGGTGGCCATCACGGCTGCTGCCTCGTCGGGCATCGGAGACAGCCAGAACCGATGGGGCGGCGTGAGCATCCCTACCCCCACGGTGGCTCCAGCGGCGTCGGCCGCAAGCCACATCGCTCCGGGATAGCTGCGGTGACCGGTAAGGATGTCGGCGAGAACCGTGGCGAGGACTGTGGTGCCGGCGGGATCGGAGTCCACGAACGGGCCGACGACGGCGGCGAACGACTCGGCGTCGTCGAACACCGTCACGTGGACAGTCATGCCGGCAGCGCGACCGCCACGGACAAAGTGGCTGAGTCGTCTCCATCGAAGACGAGATCCCCGACGACATGTCCGGCCGCGCGCAGGTCTTCGGCTGCGAGCTGGACGCGGGCAACATCCGCGGCCGGCCCGGTCACCGACACCTGATCAAGGTCAGCCCGCATCGACAACTGGTGCTCGGACTTGGCCTTCCGCAGCGCGCTGAGCGCCACGGAGGTCGCGGTGAGCACCGCCGGGTCCCCTCCCTCGACGGCGAGGTCTGCCTCGGTCGGCCAGGGTGCTCGGTGCACCGAACCGTCCTTCCACCACGACCAGACCTCCTCGGTGACGAAGGGCAGAAACGGCGCAAACAACCGATGAAGGACCGACAGTGCGCTGGCGAGTGCTGCGCGCGCCGATGCCGCTGCTTCCTCGCCCCGGGTGCCGTAGGCGCGTTCTTTCACGAGCTCGACGTAGTCGTCGCAGAACGTCCAGAAGAAGGTCTCGGTGGTCTCGAGTGCCCGCGTGTAGTCGTAGGCCTCGAAAGCGTCGGTGGCCCGCTCGACGACCTTGGTCAGCTCGGCAAGCAGTGCGCGGTCGAGGGGGTCAGTGACGACCGAGAGGTCCTCGACGGGCTGGAAGGACAGGGCGAACTTCGAGGCGTTGAGGATCTTGATGACGAGACGCCGACCGATCTTCATCTGAGCCTCGTCGAACGGGCTGTCGGTGCCGGGTCTGGCGCCAGCAGCCCGCCACCGCACCGCGTCGGGGCCGTACTTGTCGAGGACGGCTAGCGGGTCGACGACGTTGCCTTTCGACTTCGACATCTTCTCGCGCTTGGGATCCGCGACGATTCCGGAGATCGCTGCGGTGCGCCAGGGCAGGACGCCGAGCTCGTAGTGCGAGCGGACGATCGTGGAGAACAGCCAGGTCCGGATGATCTCGTGGGCCTGCGGGCGCAGGTCCATGGGGAAGGTCCGTGCGAACAGGTCGGGGTCGCGCTCCCATCCGGTCACGATCAACGGGGACAGCGACGACGTGGCCCAGGTGTCCATGATGTCTGGGTCGCGGGTGAAGCCGCCCGGCTGGTCGCGCTGCTCCTCGGTGTATCCGGCGGGGGCTTGCGAGGCGGGGTCCACCGGAAGGTCGTCCTCGGCGGGGAGGAGCGGTCGGCTGTAGTCGACCTCGCCGTCGTCACTGAGCGGGTACCACACCGGGAAGGGAACGCCGGAGAATCGCTGGCGGCTGATCAGCCAGTCGCCGTTGAGGCCTCCGACCCAGCTGTCGTAGCGCTGCTTCATGTGGGCCGGCACCCAGTCGAGCTCGCGACCGCGATCGAGGAACTTCTCTCGCAGGGTTTCGTCGCGCCCGCCGTTGCGGATGTACCACTGCCGGCTGGTCACGATCTCGAGCGGCTTGTCGCCGTTCTCGTAGAAGTTGGCCATACGCAGCGTCGGTGTGGGCTCGCCCTCGAGGTCGCCGCTGGCCCGCAGCGCGTCGACGATGGCCGTGCGCGCGGAAAAGGTGGTCTTGCCAGCCATCTCGGCGTACGTCTGCTGCGCCGCGTCGCTCGTCAGCCACTCGGGGGTGTCTCGGGCGAGCCGCCCGTCCCGACCGACGACGGAGCGGACGGGCAGCTGAAGCTCGCGCCACCACAGGACGTCCGTGAGGTCGCCGAACGTGCAGACCATGGCGACGCCGGCGCCCTTGTCGGGCTCGGCCGCCGGGTGTGCGAGCACCGGCACCTCCACCCCGAAGAGGGGAGAGCGGACACTCGTACCGAACATGGGCTGGTAGCGCTCGTCGTCGGGGTGGGCCACCAGCGCGACGCAGGCGGGGATGAGCTCGGGCCGGGTGGTCTCGATGTGCACCGGTCCGGACGCCGCGTGGAAGGCGATGCGGTGGAAGTGCCCGGGGTACTCCCGCGCCTCGAGCTCGGCCTGGGCGACGGCGGTCTGGTAGGTCACGTCCCACAGGCCCGGAGCCTCGGCCTGGTAGGCCTCGCCGCGCGCCAGGTTGCGCAGGAACGCCCGCTGGGCTGCGGTGATCGAGGAAGGACTGATGGTGGTGTATTTCTGGGTCCAGTCGACGGACAGTCCCAGCCTTCGCCACAAAGACTCGTAGATCTCTTCGGTCTCGTCGGCCCAGCGCTCGCACAGCTCGACGAAGTTGCGGCGCGACACCGCGACCTGCTTCTTGGGGTCCGGCTTCGTCGGGGGCGAGAAGTCAGGGTCGAACGGGAGCGAGGGGTCGCAACGGACGCCGTACGTCAGCTGCACTCGGCGCTCCGTCGGAAGGCCGTTGTCGTCCCATCCCATCGGATAGAACACCTCGCGGCCGCGCATCCGCTGGAACCGTGCGATCAGATCGGTGTGGGTGTAGGAGAAGACGTGCCCCACATGGAGGGTGCCGCTGACCGTCGGCGGAGGTGTGTCGATGGAGAAGATCTGCTCGCGGGTCTTGCTGCGGTCGAACAGGTAGATCCCCTGTTCCTGCCACCGCGGCGCCCAGCGGTCCTCGAGCCCGTCGGCGGTCGGCTTCTCGGGGATGCGCCCGGTCATCGCAAGCTGGTCCATGGGCAGTGATGGTACGGACGCCGCCGGGGACGACACGAATGGGAATCGGGGTGGCCGGGGTGCTCTAGCCTCGGACGGTGCCAGACGACGATCCCGACTCCGCTCGGCCCGTGCCGGACGAGGCGTCGGCCCAGTCCCGGTTGGCGTTGGTCGAGGCAGCACTGAGCACGCGGTGGCCCGAGTCCCGCATCGACCCGAGCCTGGAACGGATCGCCGATCTGCTCGACCTGTTGGGATCCCCGCAGCAGGCATTTCCGGTCATTCATGTCGCCGGGACGAACGGGAAGACCTCCGTGGCACGGCTGGTGGAGTCGGTGCTCACCGCGTTCGGACTCACGGTTGGCCGTTTCACGTCCCCGCATCTGAGCTCGGTTCTCGAGCGGATCTCGATCGCGGGGCAACCGGTCGACGCCGAGCGATTCATCGAGGGCTACGTCGACCTCGCGCCGTACCTCGACCTGGTTGACGCCCGGCATGACCATCCTCTCTCGACGTTCGAGGTCCTCACGGCGCTGGCGTTCGCGGCCTTCGCCGACGCCCCGGTCGACGTTGCCGTGGTCGAAGTAGGGCTGGGAGGGACGTGGGACTCCACCAACCTGGTCGATCCGGCGGTCGCCGTCATCACGCCGATCGGACTGGATCACCAGGACTATCTCGGTGACACCCTGGTCGAGATCGCGGGCGAGAAGGCCGGTGTGATCAAGCCTGACGGCCTCGTGATCATGGCCCAGCAGGATCTTGAAGCAGCCACGGTGCTGCTGACCCGAGCGGCCGAGGTCGGCGCCACGGTCGCGCGGGAAGGGCTGGAGTTCGGAGTGGCCGCGCGGGACGTGGCCGTCGGTGGCCAGCTGATCACGTTGCAGGGGCTTGGTGGCAGCTACGAGGACCTGTTCGTGCCCTTGCACGGAGCCCATCAGGCACACAACGCAGCCGTCGCCCTTGCCGCGGTCGAGGCCTTCTTGGGTGGAGGGCGCGACCGTCTCGACCTCGACACGGTCCAGGCCGGATTCGCGGCGGCGCGGTCGCCGGGTCGACTCGAAGTGATTCGACTCTCCCCGACGGTTCTGCTCGATGCCGCCCACAACCCCGCGGGGGCGCGGGCGCTCGCAGCCGCGCTCGAGGAGGCGTTCGCTTTCGAGCACACGGTGGCCCTGCTCGGAGTGCTGCGCGGCAAGGATGCCTTGGGGCTGCTCACTGAGCTGGAGCCGGTGGTGGCCGAGGTCGTGGTGACGCAGAGCAGCTCCCCACGCGCGATCCCGGCGGATGAGTTGGGGGCGCTGGCGTCGGACGTCTTTGGTGCCGACCGGGTCGAGGTGGTCCCAGGTCTGCTCGACGCCTTCGACCGCGCGGTGGAGCTCGCGGAGACTTCTGGTCAAGGTGGGGGAGCGGTGCTGGTGACCGGCTCCGTGGTCACGGTTGGCGAGGTGCGCTCCATGGTGCTCGGCGACGGAACCGTCGGCTGAGGAAGGATCACGACGTGAGAGTGACCCGGATGCTGTGCGCCAGCGTGCTCGTCTTCGAGGCCATCGTCGTCGGCCTCGCGATCCCGGTTGCTCTCTCCCTGACCGACGCCGACCCGGCCCTCGTGGGGTGGGGGTTCGGCGGCCTGGCGCTCGCCTGTCTGGTGTGCGCCGGCCTGCTGGGCCGCCGCTGGGGCATCACCCTCGGCTGGGTGCTCCAGGTGTTGATTCTGCTCACCGGCCTTGTCGTGACGACCATGGTCGTGCTCGGGGTGCTGTTTGCCGCTCTCTGGTTCGCCGCCGTGCACTATGGCGGCAGGGTCGACGCTTTCAAGGCTTCCCAGGACCTGGCATGAGCGCCGAGGTGCTGATCTCGGCGCGGGGGCTGATCAAGAAGTTCGGCGAGGCCACCGCGGTCGACGGCATCGACGTCGAGGTCCAGCGCGGCGAGGCCTTCGGATTCCTGGGGCCGAACGGCGCCGGCAAGAGCTCGACGATGCGCATGATCGGCTGCGTTTCCCCTCTGTCCGGAGGGGAGCTGCGCGTGTTCGGGTTGGACCCGGACTCCCACGGCCCGCAGATCCGGGCCCGGCTCGGCGTCGTCCCGCAGCAGGACACTCTCGACACCGAGCTTCCGGTCATCGACAACCTGCTGATCTACGGCGGCTACTTCGGGCTGCCCAAGGCGGTGATCCGGGAGCGCGCCGAGCGGCTGCTCGAGTTCGTCCAGCTCAGTGAGCGGGCCACCTCGAAGGTTGACCCACTGTCCGGAGGGATGAAGCGCCGCCTCACGATCGCGCGCTCCCTCATCAACGACCCCGAGATGCTGCTGCTCGACGAGCCGACCACGGGCCTCGACCCGCAGGCCAGGCACGTCGTCTGGGAAAGGCTCTTTCGCCTCAAGCAGCAGGGCGTCACCTTGGTCCTGACCACGCACTACATGGACGAGGCCGAGCAGCTGTGCGACCGACTTGTGGTGATGGATCACGGTCGCATCGCCGCCGAGGGTTCGCCGGCTCAGCTGATCGCCGAACACTCGTCGCGTGAGGTGGTGGAGCTGCGCTTCGCAGCGCTGGACCACGAGGACCACTCCCGGTCGCTCGACGGGATCGGGCGCGTCGAGGTCCTTCCGGATCGGCTGTTGATGTACGTCGACGACGGTGACCTGGCCGTCGCCGAGGTCCACAGGCGCGAGGTCATCCCGACGAGTGTCCTCATCCGGCGGAGCACCCTTGAGGACGTGTTCCTCCGGCTGACCGGCCGGACGCTGGTCGACTAGCGATGTCCATCACACGCACACCGGACGGCGCGCAGACGGTTGGCCCACCCGCGCTGGTTCGCAGCTACGCCCATTGGTGGTATGCCTACAAGCGCGTCTGGCGCGGCAGCATCGTCACCACGATCCTCGTGCCCGTTCTCAACCTGCTGGCTCTGGGGTACGGCCTGGGTGCCCTTGTCGACGCCGGTGGCGGCTTCGACGGGCTGTCCTACGTCGCGTTCATCGGCCCAGGGTTGCTCGCGACCTCCGCCATGACGACGGCTGTGGAGGAGTCCACGTTCCCGGTGATGGGCGCGATCCGTTGGGATCGCAGCTATCACGCCATGATGGCAACGCCGCTGGGTCCGCGAGACGTGCTAGTGGGTCACCTCTTGTGGGTGCTCACGAGGGTGCTGTCCGGGTCGGTGGTCTTCTTCGCCGTCCTGGTCGTCTTCGGTGTCGTGGACAGCTGGACCTCCGTCGTTGCCGTCCCGTTCGCCGTGCTCTTGGGCTTCGCCTTCGCCGCTCCCGTGATGGCCTTCGCGGCTTCCACCGAGAACAACGAGCGGTTCGCCCTGCTCTACCGCTTCGGGGTCATCCCGCTGTTCCTGTTTGCGGGGGCCTTCTTCCCGGTCACCCAGCTGCCTGGCTGGATGCAGGTGGTCGCGCATCTGACCCCGACCTACCACGGCGTGGATCTGTGTCGGGGGGCGACGACGGGCACGCTCACCTGGGACTCGACGCTGGTCAGCGTCACCTACCTTCTGCTCTGGGGCGCGGTCGGTCTTGTGCTCGCCGCTCGCGCCTACCGCCGTCGGCTGGTGGTCTGACGGTGGCGACCTCAGTTCTCCGAATCACTCCGTCGCTGATTGCCGGCAGTCGGGCCCCGGCGGTGATCGCACGCAACGTACGCGTCTATCGCTACAGCTGGGCCGTCATCGTCAGCGGATTCTTCGAGCCGCTCTTCTACCTGCTGTCGCTCGGGGTCGGGCTCGGGTCGGTGATCGGTGACGTCGACGGGATCAGCTATGCCGCCTTCGTGGCGCCGGCCATGCTGGCGACGTCGGCGATGAACGGCGCCATCACCGACTCCACGTTCAACGTGTTCTTCAAGCTGCGCTACAACCGCATCTACGACGCCGTGCTGAGCACTCCGGTGGCGCCGTTCGACGTCGCCCTGGGCGAGATCGCGTGGGCCTTGGGTCGGGGCTTGATCTATTCCACGGGATTCCTTGTGGTGATGCTGGCGCTCGGGCTGGTCTCGTCCCCGTGGGCTCTGCTCGTTCTCCCGGTGTCGGTGCTGATCGGCTTCGCCTTCGCGGGTGTCGGCATGGCGGCCACGACGTACATGCGGAGCTGGCAAGACTTCGAGTGGATCGTGCTGGCGATCTTGCCGATGTTCTTGCTCTCAGCGACCTTCTACCCCCTGTCGACCTATTCGCCGGCCCTGCAGATCGTGGTGCGGTGGACGCCGCTCTATCAGGCCGTCGACCTCGTGCGCTCTCTCACCACGGGAGCCGTGCACTGGTCGCTTCTGCTCAACCTGCTCTATCTCCTCGCGATGGGCCTGCTCGGCCTGTCCGTCGCAGCCCGCCGCCTGGATCGCTTGCTGCTCAGCTGACCCGGGGTGCCCCCGGTAGGGCGGTCGGCGAGGGCGGAGGCCGGTGACCGCGTGGGCTAGGGTTCCGGAGCCTGCTGCGGCCATGCCCGGCGAGCGCCCATACGTCCCCTCTGTCAGGAGCAAGCCGTGTCCGAGCGCACCCTCGTCCTCGTCAAACCCGATGGCGTCGCCCGGGGCCTCGTCGGTGAGGTGCTCGGCCGACTCGAGCGCAAAGGCTTCACCCTGGTCGCTCTCGAGCTTCGCACCCTGCCCCGGGAGACGGCGGAGGCGCACTACGCAGAGCACACGGACAAGCCGTTCTTCGGCTCCCTCGTGGACTTCATCACCGGGGGCCCCCTGCTGGCGGCCGTCGTCGAAGGCCCGGACGTGATCGTCTCCTGGCGCACGATGATGGGGGCGACGAACCCGGTCAACGCCGCTCCAGGCACCATCCGCGGCGATCTGGCCACGATCACCCAGGAAAACGTCACCCACGGGTCGGATTCGCCCGAATCGGCGGCCCGCGAGATCGCGTTGTTCTTCCCCGACCTGGGCTGATCGCCGTTCGCCCAGAGAGGATCCGGGCGTCCGCAGCATGGTTGGGTCGGGTTACCCCGGTCACACCGGGGCCGAACGGTCGTACCCACCGGCTGATCGGGCCTACCATGGGAGATCGGTGCTGCGCGTCCGGCGCGGCCCGAATCTGAACTGCCCGCACTCGCTCGGAAGGCAATCCCCGCGCTCATGGCCAACAACATGGCGTTCATCGGCCGCGACATGGCCGTCGACCTCGGCACTGCCAACACCCTCGTGTACGTGCGCGGTCGCGGCATCGTTCTCGACGAACCGTCGGTGGTCGCGATCAATCAGAACACCGGCGGCATCCTTGCCGTGGGCGCGGAAGCCAAGAAGATGATCGGTCGCACCCCGGGCAACATCGTCGCGATCCGCCCGCTCAAGGACGGCGTCATCGCCGACTTCGACACGACCGAGCGCATGCTGCGCTACTTCATCCAGAAGGTGCACAAGCGTCGCCGTTGGGCACGCCCGCGCATCGTGGTGTGCGTTCCCTCGGGGATCACCGGGGTCGAGCAGCGCGCAGTGAAGGACGCGGGCTACGCCGCGGGTGCTCGCAAGGTCTACATCATCGAGGAGCCGATGGCCGCGGCCATCGGGGCTGGTCTTCCCGTGCACGAGCCGACCGGCAACATGGTTGTCGACATCGGGGGCGGCACCACCGAGGTGGCCGTGATCTCCCTTGGCGGAATCGTGACGGCGCAAAGCATCCGGGTTGGCGGGGATGAGCTCGACAACGCGATCATCCAGTACGTCAAGAAGGAGTACTCCTTGATGCTGGGTGAGCGCACCGCCGAGGAGATCAAGATGGCCATCGGGTCGGCCTTCCCGATCCCCGACGAGCCGCACGCCGAGATCCGCGGCCGCGACCTGGTCTCCGGACTCCCCAAGACGATCGTCGTTTCGAGCGAAGAGATCCGCAAGGCGCTCGAGGAGCCGGTCAACGCCGTCGTCGACGCGGTGAAGTCAACGCTCGACAAGTGCCCACCCGAGCTGTCCGGCGACATCATGGACCGCGGGATCGTGCTCACTGGTGGTGGCGCGCTGCTCAAGGGCCTGGACGAACGCCTGCGGCACGAGACGGGGATGCCGATCCACATCACGGCCGAGCCGCTGGCGTCGGTGGCCAACGGCTCGGGCAAGTGCGTGGAGGAGTTCGAGGCGCTCCAGCAGGTGCTCATCTCCGAGCCTCGACACTGAGCTCGGGCTCGCGGCTCAGACCCTTCCTCCATCGGCCCTGGGCGGGTGGCCCCGGGCGGCAAGGACCACAGTGATGAGGGACCACAGGCGCGCCCGGTTCATCCTCGGCGCGCTCCTGCTGGCCTCGTTCACCCTGATCACGCTCGACCTGCGCGGCGGCGGGGGCCCGGTGAGCGGGCTTCGTTCAGGGACCGCGGCGGTCTTTGGTCCGGTCCAACGGGCCGTGTCGGCTGTGGTCACGCCCGTCGGACGCTTCTTCGGCGGCCTGACCGAGGACGAGCAGGCCCGCCTCGACCAGCTCGAGCAGGAGAACGCCGAGCTGCGCCTTCAGCAACGCACGGACGACTACACGCGGGCCCGTGCTCAACAGCTCGATGACCTGCTGAAGGTGGCCGGGCTCGGCCGTTACCGGGTCCTGCCCGCCCAGGTCATCGCCGTCGGGCCCGCCCAGGGATTTGCCTGGACGGTTTTGATCGACGCAGGAACCAAGGATGGTCTCACCGTCAACCAGACGGTTCTGAACGGCGATGGGTTGGTCGGGCGCATCCAGTCGGTCACGGCCTCGACGGCCACCGTGCTCTTGGTGGTCGACCCCGAGTCCTCGGTGGGGGTCCGGATCGAGGGGAACCTGCAGCTCGGAATCCTCTCCGGTCAGGGGCTCGGCCCGCTCGAGCTCAAGCTGCTCGACCCGCAGGCCCCGCTGGCGGTCGGCGACCGACTGGTCACGCGTGGAGACGGATCGCTGTACGTCCCCGGAGTTCCCGTCGGCGAGGTTCGGTCGGTCCAGAGCACCCCGGGCTCGTTGGTCCGCGTCGCCCAGGTGGATCCGTACATCCGGGTGACCGCGCTCGACCTGGTGGGCGTCGTCGTCGATGGCCCCCGTACCGATCCCCGAGACTCCGTGCTTCCGCCGCGCCCGTCGCCGTCTGCCTCGCCCACGGGATCCGCGACGCCCGACCCCTCCCCGTCGGGAGGGTGAGCCATGCCCTTGGCCCGCGCGGGCATGGCCGCTGTGCTGCTCGTGGTCGCTGTGGTCGTCCAGGTGAGCGTCCTGTCGCGCCTTCCGTTGCCGGGGGCCACGCCCGATCTGGTGTTGGTCGTCGTGATCGGCCTGGCCCTCTCCGCCGGGTCGACCACCGGTGCTGTGTCTGGATTCTTCGGAGGTGTCCTGCTCGATGCAGTCCCGCCGTCGGACAGCCCGCTGGGGCAGTGGGCCTTGGTGCTGTGCCTGGTCGGCTGGGTCGCCGGGCGGCTCGACGAGCTGGCTTCGCGAAGCGCCGTCCTGCCCGTGCTCATCGTCGCGTTCATGGCACCAGCGGCCCTGCTCGGCTACGCGGCGCTCGGGCTACTCCTCGGCGATCCACGGGTGATGACCGATGCCGTGCTGGCCAGCCTGCCTTCCGCCACGCTCTACGATGTCCTTCTCGCTCCCTTTGTCTTGCCCCTCGTCAGGAGACTCTGCCGGTGGGCCGAGCCCCGAGCAGCGGTCTACTGACCACGAACCACCGGCCATCGACCGCCGATTCGTCTCCACCAATCGGCGCGGCTTCGGAACCCCACGGTCGCGCCACACGTCGTACCGTCGGACCGTTGCCGCCCTTCGATAGCCCGCCCCCCGCCCCAGGAGTCCTCCACCCGTGAGTGAACGGTCCAACCTGCGTCTGATCGTGTTGCAGGTTCTCGTGCTCTCGCTACTGGTGACCCTGCTCGGGCGGCTGTGGTACCTCCAGGTCATCGCTGGAGACACCTATTCCCAGGCGGCCACCGCCAACCGCGTTCGCGAGGTCGTGACTCCTGCCGTCCGCGGGCTGATCCTCGACGACCGGGGTCGACCGTTGGTGCAGAACCGCACCACGCTCGTGGTCACGGTCGACCGCACGGCGCTCGGGAAGCAGCCCGACGACGGCGACGCGGTCCTCGCCCGACTGGCGAAGCTCCTCGACACGAATTTCGCCGACGTCTACGACAAGGTCCAGCTGTGCGGGCAGCCCGGCGCCAAGCCGGGTGTGTGCTGGTACGGCTCGCCGTACCAGCCGATCCCGGTCGCGCGCGACGTCCCGACCGACGTCGCGCTTCAGGTGCTCGAGCGCCGTGAGGCCTTTCCCGGCATCAGCGCCGACCTGGAAGCCGTGCGTGACTACCCCGCGCCCGCGAAAGCGAATGCCGCGCACATGCTCGGTTACATCGGCCCCGTGCTCGACACCGACATCGAGGCCGCGAAGGAGGCTGGTGAGCCGGAGCTGCGCACCAGCGACGTGATCGGCAAAGCCGGCCTCGAGCAGGTCTACGACTCCTACCTGCGCGGCACCCCGGGGGTGAAGCAGCTCTCGGTGGACAACGCGGGCAACGTCACGGGCACGGTCGGAGAGACCGCTCCGACCTCCGGCGACTACCTGGTGACCAGCATCGACGCCAAGGTGCAGGCGGTGGCCGAGAAGGCCTTGAAGGACCGCATCGACGCGGCTCGAGCCGGAGACACCTTCGAGAACACACCGCACAAGGCCGATTCGGGCGCCGTCGTCGTCATGGACGTCAAGACCGGCCGCATCGTCGCCATGGCGTCGTACCCGAGCTACAACCCCTCGGTGTGGGTCGACGGGATCTCGCAGAAGCAGTACGACCGGCTCACCAGCAAGAAGGCCAACACGCCCCTGATCTCACGGGCCATGAGCGCGGGTTTCGCCCCCGCCTCGACGTTCAAGGTGGTGTCGACCGCGGCGGCCGCCGCCGCGGGCTACTCGGTGAACGGGACCTACCCGTGCCCGTCGAGCTACCAGGTCGGCGACGTGGCCAAGCAGAACTACGAGAGCGGCGCCTACGGAAACATCACGCTGAAGCGTGCCCTCGAGGTCTCGTGCAACACCGTGTTCTACAAGCTGGCCTATGAGACCTGGCTGCGCGACGGCGGAACCGATCCCAAGGGCAACCCCAAGGAATACTTCGTCAACACCGCCCGTGGGTTCGGCTACGGCTCGCGCACGGGCATCGACCTCCCCTCGGAGGCGTCCGGCGCCATCGTCTCGCGCGAGGACAAGCAGACGACGTACGACCAGCTCAAGGACACCTGGTGCCGCCGGGGCAAGACCGGCTACCCGGAGGAGAAGGACCCGCAGCGGGCGGCCTACCTCAAGGCGATCGCGGCCGAGAACTGCATCGACGGCTGGCAGTACCGCGGCGGTGACGCCGTCGCGTTCGCGATCGGTCAGAGCGACACCCTGGTGACACCGCTCCAGGTGGCTCGGGTCTACGCCGCCATCGCCAACGGGGGAACGCTGTGGGAGCCACAGGTCGCCAAGGCCGTCGTGGCCCCGGACGGCTCCGTGGTGAAGCGGTTCAAGCCGGTCAAGTCCGGCAAGCTGCCGGCAAGTCCGGCGACCATCGCGTTCCTGCAGGACGCCTTGCGCGGCGTCGCCGTGGAGGGCACCGGCGCGGGCGTCTTCGGTCCTAGCTTCCCGATCAAGGTCGGCGCCAAGACCGGATCCGGTCAGGTCGAGGGCAAGGACGACACGTCCTGGTTCGCTTCGTTCGGGCCAACGAATGACCCGCAGTACGCGGTCGTCATGATGATCAGCCAGGGCGGCACCGGCTCGGGCACGTCCGGCCCGGGTGTTCGCTCGATCTACGAAGCCCTCTACGGCGTCAACGGGACAAAGGTCAACCTGAACAAGGCGATTCTGCCGAACGGCAAGCCCCCCAGGCGGTTGCCCAAGATCAGTGCTGACGGCGTCGTGATCCAGCCGTCGACCCCCCAGTCCCCGGCGAGCCCGGCCGCGCCGACCCCCGACCCAGGTGCCAGCACCCCTCCCGCCACGAACGCCAGCGGGGTCTATCGCCGAGGGGGATCGCCGTGACGTACGGCTATCCGGCCTCGCGCGCCGCGGCGCGTCAACGCGGGTTCGCGTCCCGTGCCGCTGATCGCGAGTCGGTGCTTCGCAAGCTCGACTGGGTGTTGCTGCTGTCCGTGCTCGCCCTGTCTGTCATCGGCACGGTGCTCGTCTATTCGGCTACGAAGGGCCGACTGCTCGACGCCGGGCTGGACCCGATGGGTTACCTCAAGCGCAACGTGATCAACCTGGCCATCGGGCTCGCCCTCGGGACGGCGACGGCGCTGTTCGACTACCGCATGCTGCGCGCCTACGCGCCCTTCGTCTACATCGCGTCGGTGCTCGGGCTGATCGCGGTGATCTCACCGCTGGGCAGCACGATCAACGGTTCGCACTCGTGGATCGAGCTCCCCGGCGGCTTCTCCGTGCAGCCGTCGGAGTTCGCCAAGGTGGCGCTGTGCGTGGGGCTCGCGCTGATCCTGGCCGAGAAGCGTGACGCCGAGGATCAGCCGCGGGTGGTCGACGTCGGCCTCGCCCTGCTGGTCGCGGCGGTGCCGATCGCGCTCATCATGCTCCAGCCCGACCTCGGGACCACGATCATCATCGGGTTCATCGTGCTGGGGATCCTGTCCGTGGCCGGCACGCCGGCGCCGTGGATCGTCGGGCTCGTAGCACTCGGCGGCGTTGGCGCGGCGATGGCCATCCAGGCCGGCGTCTTGTCGACCTACCAGATCAATCGCTTTGCGGCCTTCGCCAACCCTGACTTCGACCCCGGGGGAGCGGGCTATCAGCTGAAGCAGGCCCGGATCGCCGTCGGCGCCGGGGGTTTCACCGGGTCGGGGCTGTTCCAGGGGACCCAGACCAACGGCAAGTTCATCCCCGAGCAGCAGACAGACTTCATCTTCACCGTGGCGGGCGAGGAGCTGGGGTTCGTCGGCGGTGCGCTGATCATTCTCCTGCTGGGGTTGGTCGTCTGGCGGGCCATGCGGATCGCCATGCACGCCGAGGACATGTTCGGACGACTCGTGGCGACCGGCATCGTCTGCTGGTTCACCTTCCAGATGTTCGAGAACATCGGAATGACCCTGGGGATCATGCCGATGACCGGCGTGCCTTTACCGTTCGTGTCCTATGGCGGCTCGTCCATGTTCGCGACCCTGATGGCCGTAGGCCTGCTCCAGAACGTCCATATGCGCCGCTACGCCTGACCGTCCAGCCCGCTCGTCCATTCCCCGTTGATCTTGAGAGATGCATGGCGACACGCCGTACATCTCGTGCATCTCTCACGATCAACAGGCAGGGGGACGGGCGAGCGGTTGGATCCTGGCCGATCAGCGGTCCAGATGACGGCGCAGGGTGCTGACGACGTACGCCGGCCGCCGGCAATCGGCGTCAGTGAAGCGGATCACGTCGACGTCGCCGGTGGCGACGAAATCGTTGGCACGATGGCGATCCCGGTAGAGGGCGCGCGGCTGGTCGTGAATCTCGGCACCGTCAGCCTCCGCGACGAGCCATCGGCGCCCGTCGCGGCGCCAGCCGAGATCGCCGTAACCCAGCAGCACCCCACCAACGTCGTGGATGGGGAGCTGGAGCGTGTCCGGCGGTAGCTGCGCGTCCCAGGCGATCAGCCGTACGTCGGTCTCGAGCGGAGACTGCGCCCTGCCGTCGGCGAGTCTCCACCAATGCATCTCTCAAGATCAACAGGACGGAGGTGCCCGGGCAGCAGGATGGGGGCGCGCGCCAACCGCATACGCTGGGGAGATGGCTGAGCACTCAGGGGCGTCCGTCTTCGCGCGCCTGGAACCCCTGCTCCCGCTGGTGAGCAAGCCGATTCAGTACGTCGGCGGCGAGCTCAACGCGCAGGTCAAGCCGTGGGGCGACGACGATTCGATGGTTCGCTGGTCGCTGATGTACCCCGACGCCTACGAGGTCGGGCTCCCCAACCAGGGCGTCATGATCTTGTACGAGGTGATCAACGAACGCCCCGACGCGCTCGCGGAACGCACGTACGCCGTCTGGCCCGACCTCGAGGCCCTGATGCGCGAGCACGGGGTGCCGCAGTTCACCGTCGACGGGCACCGCCCCGTTGCCGACTTCGACCTGCTGGGCGTGAGCTTCTCCACCGAGCTCGGCTACACGAACTTGCTCACCGCCCTCGACCTCGCGGGCATCCCGCTCATGGCCACCGAACGCGGCGACGAGCATCCCGTGGTCATCGCCGGGGGGCCACGCCGCGTTCAACCCGGAGCCGATCTCGTCGTTCATCGACGCTGCGGTGCTCGGCGATGGCGAACAAGCCGTGCTGGCGATCACCGACGTGGTCGCCGCCTGGAAGCGCGAAGGCCGCCCCGGCGGCCGCGTGGAGCTGCTGCTCCGCCTCTCAAGGACGGGAGGGGTCTACGTCCCCCAGTTCTACGACGTCGACTACCTGCCCGACGGCCGCATCCGACGGGTCGCCCCGAACCGCCCCGCGGTGCCGTGGAGAGTCTCCAAGCACACGGTGATGGACCTCGACGCGTGGCCGTACCCGAAGCAGCCCCTCGTGCCTCTGGCCGAGACGGTTCACGAACGGATGAGCGTCGAGATCTTCCGGGGCTGCACGCGCGGCTGCCGGTTCTGCCAGGCGGGCATGATCACCCGGCCCGTACGCGAGCGATCGATCACGGGAATCGGCGAGATGGTGGAGCAGGGGGTCGCCGCGTCTGGCTATGAGGAGGTCGGGCTGCTCAGCCTCTCCAGCGCGGACCACTCCGAGATCGGCGACATCGCCAAGGGCCTCGCCGACCGCTACGAAGGCACCAACACCTCACTGTCGCTGCCCAGCACCCGGGTGGACGCGTTCAACGTCGATCTCGCCAACGAGTTGTCGCGCAACGGTCGACGCTCGGGACTGACCTTCGCCCCGGAGGGCGGCAGCGAGCGCCTGCGCCGGGTCATCAACAAGATGGTCAGCGAGGAGGACCTGATCCGCACGGTCACGACGGCGTACGCCGCCGGCTGGCGGCAGGTGAAGCTCTATTTCATGTGCGGACTCCCGACCGAGACCGACGAGGACGTCCTCCAGATCGCCGAGATGGCCAAGAACGTCATCCGCGCAGGACGAGAGGCCAGTGGCAGCCGCGACATCCGCTGCACCGTCTCGATCGGCGGCTTCGTTCCCAAGCCTCACACGCCGTTCCAGTGGGCCGGGCAGCTCGACCACGAGACGACCGACTCGCGGTTGGCCAAGCTGCGCGAGGTGATCAGGGCCGACAAGCAGTTCGCTCGGGCCATCGGCGTCCGCTACCACGACGGCAAGCCGGGCATCGTCGAAGGCCTTCTTTCGAGGGGTGATCGCCGTGTCGGGGCCGTCATTCGTCAGGTGTGGGAGGACGGCGCGCGCTTCGACGGGTGGAGCGAACACTTCTCCTACGACCGCTGGATGGCTGCGGCCCGTACGGCCTTGAGTGATGTCCCGGTGGACGTGGACTGGTTCACCACCCGCGAACGCGAGCAGAACGAAGTCCTGCCCTGGGACCACCTGGACAGCGGTCTCGACAAGGAATGGCTCTGGGAGGACTGGCAGGACGCGCTCTCCGAGGTGGAGGTCGACGACTGCCGATGGACACCGTGCTTCGACTGCGGGGTCTGCCCGCAGATGGGCACGGACATCCAGGTCGGGCCGACCGGCGCCACGCTTCTGCCCCTGACGGTCGTGCCTTCGCCGGCACTGGAGCGTGTGGGGACCGCGTGAGCACGGCCGAGGGGGAGTCGTTGCCCCGGGCGGGGCTCACAGGCCCGGGTGACGTCCGGCCCGTCGTCCCGCGCGACCTGCTTGACGACCCGTGGTTTCCCTTCACGGGCGACGTGCGTGTCAAGGCTCTGGAGGCCAGCGCCGACGAGGAACCGCTGCGGCATGGCGCCGGTGGTGTCGACTGTCACTCCTGCGCGGCGCCCGACTCGGCCTACATCTGGACCGACAAGCATTGGCGAGTCCGTTCCTACCGTCCCACCGAGCTGCTCGGGCAGGTGCTCCTGGAGAGCCGGGACCATCACGACTCCTTCTCCGACCTGCCGGAGGCGCTCCTCGTCGGGCTCGGACCGCTGACCGCCAGCATTGAGCGAGCCATCCTGGGCCTCGGGGGCGTGGCCCGAGTCCACGTGGCTCGTTGGGGCGACGGCGGTGAGCACTTCCACATGTGGTTCATGCCTCGCCCGTACGGCGCGCTGCAGCTGCGCGGGTCGATGCTGCCGATGTGGGTCGACTTCATGCCCACCTGGCCGGACTCAGACGCGGACGTAGCGGACGCCACCATCGCGGCTTCCCTGAGGGCATCCACCCAGTGATCGGTCGCCCTCCCCTCGTTGATCGTGAGAGACGCACGACGACACGCCGACAGGCGTCGTGCATCTCTCACGATCAACGGGCTGGGGGGCGCTGATGGCCGCCCGGACCCCTGACGGACCGGCGCCACCGCCGACCGTTCAGCGGCTGAGGATCCGCTACGCCAAGCGGGGACGTCTGCGCTTCACGTCCCACCGGGACTTTGCTCGCGCCTTCGAGCGGGCGTTGCGCCGAGCCGCCGTCCCCATGGCGTACTCGGCCGGATTCTCCCCGCACCCCAAGATCTCGTATGCCAACGCGGCTCCCACCGGGACGGCATCCGAGGCGGAATATCTCGAGATCGGCGTCGCGCAGCGCTGCGACCCCGACCTGCTCCAGCAGTCACTCGACGCGGCCCTTCCCCCGGGCCTCGACGTGGTCACCGTCGTTGAGGCGGCCAGCGGGTCCTTGGCCGACCGGCTCCAGGCGTCGGTCTGGCAGCTCACGTTCCCGGGGGTCACACCGTCGACCGTGACCGGGGCCGGCGAGGCGTTGATGGGGCGCGACGAGGTGCTGGTCGAGCGACTCACCAAGAACGGCGTACGGACTTTCGACGCGCGCGCCGCGATCGTCGATCTGAGCGTTGATGAGGCGCGCGTCGGGGCGGAGGCGCCCGAAGAGGGTGACCCGTGTGCGACAATGACGTTGGTCATGCGGCATGTCACACCGGCCGTACGACCCGACGACGTACTCAGCGCGCTGCGTCTCGTGGCTACCTTCGCGCCGCCGGTCCCGCCCCTGGTGACCCGGCTGGCGCAGGGGCCGTGGGACGCGGCAGGCGGGAGCGTTGGCGACCCACTGGCACCCGTGCCGACCTGACCGGCCCACAGGCTGGCCCGACGCGAGTGCCCCCCAGGCTTACGCTGGGCAACGTGGCGGCCTCGCGGCCGTGCCGGCCCGGCGGCAAACACGAAGGCTCCCGCGCGGCGCCTCCGCCCCGAGGGGCGAGGGCACCCGGGTGCCGATGAGGAGCACCACTTGCTCGACGAACCGACCGAGACCAGCACCACCGACTCCGCTGAATCGAGCACCGCCCAGGTCGCCGCGGCGACCTCCCGGCCGCGGCGCCGAGCGGCGGTACGGCCGGCCGGCCCCCCGGCCCCGGTGACCGAGGCCGCGGCGCCGACCGCGCCAGCGCCCGAGACACCTCCAGCGGACGAGCCCGCCGGCGCGACGCCGCGCAAGCGGGCGGCCAAGAAGGCGCCAGCCAAGTCCGCGGCGTCCAAGTCCGCGTCGTCCAAGTCCGGGTCGTCCACATCAGCGTCGTCCGAGCCAGCTGAGCCCAAGGCGGCGGCAGGCACGGCCGACTCGGACGCGGAGCAGCCCGCCCCTCCCCGGGCGCGGCGCAGCAGGGCCAAGGCGGCGCCCCTGTTCTCGGCGGATGACGAGGCCGCCTTCCCGCCTTCAGCGCCAGATTCCAGCGAGGCTTCTCCGGCCGAGGTCACGCCCGTGGTGCTGTTCCAGCCCCCGGACCCCGAGCAGGCCGAAGCGCCCAGACGGCGGTCACGCACCAGGAAGGCCGCGCCAGCCACCGACGGGGACGAGTCGACCGCTGAGGCGGCCGAGTCCGGCCCTGGCTCCGGTACGGCTTCGGGAGACGACGAGTCCCCGGACGCGGACACCCCCGAGGGCGACTCCACCGACGACGAGACCGCCGAAGGTGCGCCTCGCCGTCGCAGAAGGCGCGGGGGCCGTGGCCGGCGCGGTCGAGGTGGCCGGGACTCAACCGAAAACCGCGACGACGAGACGCCAGCAGCCGATGACGAGGACGCGTCGGCACAGGAGGCCGGCGACGAGGTGGGGGACGGAGACGATTCCGCCGGGTCTGGATCCACGTCGAGTCGGCGCCGTCGTCGGCGCCGTAGGGGTGCGGGCTCGAGCGAGGACGGCTCTTCGGATGACCCGCCCAACACCGTCGTCCGGGTGCGCGAACCTCGCCGCAGCGCCAGCGACGAGGTCACCGGGGTGCGAGGCTCGACCCGGCTCGAAGCCAAGAAGCAGCGCCGTCGCGAGGGCCGTGAGCAGGGCCGCCGCAGACCGCCGATCCTGACCGAATCGGAGTTTCTCGCCCGTCGGGAGAGTGTCGAGCGGGTCATGATCGTTCGGCAGACCGGTGACCGCACCCAGATCGCCGTACTCGAGGACAACGTCCTCGTCGAGCACTACGTCAACAAGGCCGAGGCGACCTCGTTCGTCGGCAACGTCTACCTCGGCCGGGTGCAGAACGTCCTGCCGTCGATGGAGGCAGCCTTCGTCGACATCGGCAAGGGTCGCAACGCGGTCCTCTACGCCGGCGAGGTCAACTGGGACGTGGCCGGCCTCGACGGCCAGCCGCGCCGGATCGAGCACGCAATGAAATCGGGCGACCAGGTGCTCGTGCAGGTGACCAAGGACCCCATCGGCAACAAGGGCTCCCGCCTCACCGCGCAGGTCAGCCTGCCCGGACGATTCCTCGTCTACGTCCCCGACGGGTCGATGACCGGGATCAGTCGCAAGCTCCCGGACACCGAGCGCACCCGACTGAAGTCCATCCTCAAGGCGGCGGTCCCCGAAGGCGCTGGGGTCATCGTGCGTACGGCGGCCGAGGGTGCGACGGAGGAAGAGCTCTCGCGCGACGTGAGTCGCCTCAGTGCCCAGTGGGACGACATCGCCAAGAAGGCGAAGTCGGCGTCGGCCCCGGCTCTGCTGTACGGCGAGCCGGATCTGGCCGTACGCGTGATCCGCGACGTCTTCAACGAAGACGTCAAGCAACTCATCGTCAGCGGTGACGACGCCTGGGACATGGTCCAGCCCTACCTGGCGCACGTGGCCCCCGATCTTGCCGACCGACTCAGCCGCTGGACCGACGACGGCGACGTGTTCGCGGCCCACCGCATCGACGAGCAGCTGGCCAAGGCTCTCGACCGCAAGGTCTGGCTGCCGTCCGGAGGTTCCCTCGTCATCGATCGCACCGAGGCGATGACCGTCGTTGACGTCAACACCGGCAAGTTCACCGGATCGGGCGGCAACCTCGAGGAGACCGTCACACGCAACAACCTTGAGGCCGCCGAGGAGATCGTGCGTCAGCTGAGGCTGCGCGACGTGGGCGGCATCATCGTGGTCGACTTCATCGACATGGTCCTGGAGTCCAACCGCGACCTCGTGCTCCGTCGGCTGCTCGAGTGTCTGTCCCGCGACCGGACCAAGCACCAGGTGGCCGAAGTGACCTCCCTGGGACTGGTTCAGATGACCCGCAAGCGCGTCGGTCAGGGCCTGATCGAGGCCTTCAGCCAGCCCTGCGAGCACTGCGGTGGGCGTGGCGTGAAGGTTCAGTTCGAGCCCGTCGACCTGAAGTCTCCAGGCGGCTCCGACTCCGACCGCGGGCGACGGTCACGCACGGGCAAGGGCTCTCCGGCGGAGGTGGCCAAGGCGTCGGCCAAGGCCGCAGCCGCGGCCTCAGCTGCTTCAGCCGAGGGCTCCGAGAGCACCGCAGACTCCGAAGGTTCCGGGCCGGATGAAGCACCGAAGCCGGCCAAGAGCGGGCGCAAGACGGCCAAGCGGTCGAAGGCGGCCAAGCCCAAGGACGACGCTGAGCCGGTTGCGGCTGACTCGGTCGCGGACGCTGCTCCAGAGCCGGCATCCGAGCCGGTCGCCTAGACTCGACTCTGACAACTCCATCGCAGGGGAGCTCGCGGGAACGACGGGCTGAGAGGGTGGCCGCCGCCACCGACCCTTGAACCTGATCTGGGTAATTCCAGCGGAGGGAACCATGGGTCCAACACGTCCACATCTCGCGCGACACCGGCGCGGTCTGCGGCTCGGCGCGATCGTTGCCCTGGGCGCGCTCGTGACCGCCTGCGCAGGAGCCACGTCGGTCGGCTCGTCCACGGCCGCCCCGTCACCGTCCGGCCCCGTCACCATCACGCTTCTGGCGCATGACTCCTTCGCGCTGACCGAGCAGCTGCTGACCGACTTCGAGCAACGCACGGGCATCACGGTGAAGGTCGTCACCGGGGGAGATGCCGGCGAACTGGTGAACAAGGCCGTCCTCACGGCAGGCAACCCCGAAGGGGATGTGCTGTTCGGTGTCGACACGACGCTGCTGACCCGAGCCGTCAGCGGCGGCGTGTTCACGCCGTACCGGTCGCCTCTTCTGGAGGACCTCCGCCCCGAGCTGCGCGAGGACACGTCCGGCGGGCTGGTCACGCCGATGGACTACGGCGACGTCTGCCTCAACATCGACGACAACTGGTTCGCCGCCAAGGGTCTCCCACCGCCGAGAGACCTCGACGCGCTGACCGAACCGGCGTACAGAGACCTGCTCGTGGTCGAGAACCCCGCCACCTCTTCTCCCGGACTTGCGTTCCTGCTCGCCACGGTCGCTCGGTACGGCGACGCCGGATGGCAGGACTACTGGACACGGCTACGGGATAACGGCGTGAAGGTGGTCAACGGTTGGACCGAGGCCTACAGCGGAGACTTCTCCGGCTCATCCGGGCAAGGCGACCGACCGCTGGTCGTGTCGTATGCATCCAGCCCGCCGGCGGAGATTGTCTATGCGGCGGACCCGAAGCCGGCCACGCCAGGGACCTCGGTCATGACCGATGGCTGTTTCCGTCAGGTCGAGTACGCCGGGATCCTCGCCGGGACCTCGAACGTGGCCGCTGCCCGCACCGTCATCGACTGGCTCCTGTCACCTGAGGTGCAGTCGGACGTTCCGCTGTCGATGTTCGTGTTTCCCGCACGCGATGGCGTCGCGCTGCCTCAGGTCTTCACGGACTTCGCGGCCGTCCCGCTGGCGCCGCTGTCGTTGCCCGCGGACGAGATCGCCGCCCACCGCGAGGAGTGGGTCGACACCTGGACAGACCTGGTGCTGCGCTGACGATCTCTGCCCCCACGCGTCCCCTCGCCACTGGCGCGGGGATGCGACGACGCGCTCGACCGTTCGGCGTCCCCCCGGCCTGGCTGCTCGCGCTGCTGCCGGTTGCCTTCCTCGCTGTCTTCCTCGTGTGGCCGTTCGGGTCCGTCGTGGCCCGTGGATGGGACCCCCAGGCCCTGGCGGTTCTCGGTCGTGGCTCCACCCGCTCCATCGCGTGGTTCACGGTCTGGCAGGCCGTGGTCAGCACCGGGCTGACCCTGCTCGTGGGTCTCCCGCTGGCCTTCGTGCTTCACCGGTATCGCCTTCGTGGGCGCCGAGCCATGTTGGCCGTGGTCACGGTCCCGTTCGTGCTCCCGACCGTGGTGGTGGGGACGGCCTTCCGTGCGCTGCTTCCCGCGGCCTGGATCGGCACGGTCACCGCGATCCTGCTGGCGCATGTGTTCTTCAACGTCGCGGTCGTCGTCCGGGTGGTCGGGGGCCTTCTCGGCTCGCTCGACCCGCGCTACGAGCAGGCTGCTCGCACGCTCGGGGCCGGCCCATGGCGCGCCTTCCGGACCGTCACCTGGCCGCTGGTGCGTCCAGCCGTGCTGGCCGCAGCTGCGCTGGTGTTCTGCTTCACCTTCACCTCCTTCGGTGTGATCTTGGTGCTCGGAGGACCGTCCCATCCCACGCTCGAGGTCGAGATCTATCGGCGGACCGCGCAGCTGCTCGACCTCTCCGGTGCGGCCGCGCTGGCCCTGACGCAACTGCTCGCTGTGGTGCTGGTGCTGGTGGTGGCTTCCCGCCTTCAGGCGAGGCTGGCCGTGGGTCAGGGCCTTCGGTCGAGCGAGAACATGCTCGGGAGACCTCATGGATGGCGGGCTCGGCTCCTGGTCGCCGTCGCGGTCGTCGAGGTGATCGCGATCGCCGTCCCGATGCTCGCGCTGGCCCTGAGGTCGCTACGCGTCGGCGACAGCTGGGGTATCGCCTGGTGGCGGTTGCTGCTCGCCGATCCCGTGACGACTCGCGACATCGACCTGGCCGCGTCGTTGCGGACCTCCCTCGGCTACGCCGCGGCGACCGTCGTGGTTTCCGTGGTCATCGGCGGTCTCGCGGCCTCCGCCGTGGCGTATGCCCGCCGTGGGGGGCGCTCCCTGGAGACCTGGCTGATGCTGCCGCTCGGGGCCTCCGCGGTCACCGTCGGCTTCGGGTTGCTGGTGGCCTTCAGCCGCCCGCCCTTGGATTTGCGCGGGTCGGTTGCTCTCGTCCCACTGGGCCACTCCCTGGTCGCCGTACCGCTCGTGATCGCGGTCACCCTCCCGGTGCTCCGATCCATCGACCCGCGGTTGCGACACGTCGCGGCGACTCTTGGCGCTTCACCGTGGCGGACCTGGCGCACCGTGGATGGCCGAGTCCTGGGCCGGGCCCTCGCCGTCGGGGCCGGGCTGGCCGCGGCGGTGTCCCTCGGGGAGTTCGGGGCGACGGCGTTCTTGGCCAGGTCGGCCGAACCCACGCTGCCCGTCGTCGTCGTCCGCCTGCTGAGTCGCCCCGGCGAGGCCAACGTCGGGACCGCGGCCGCGGCGGCGACCTTGCTCATGCTGGTGACCGCGGCCATCGTCCTGGTCGCCGACCGTTGGCGCATGCACAGCTCGGGTTCGCTGTGAGCACCGCCCGGCTCGAGGTGGCGGGCGGCAGGGGGCTCTCGCTTCGCGGGATCGCCGTGTCCTACGACGGGCGGCCCCTGCTGCGTGAGGTTTCGCTGGACGTCGGCCCCGACGAGATCGTGGCTCTTCTGGGGCCGAGCGGCTCGGGGAAGTCTTCGCTGCTGCGGGTGATCGCTGGCTTGTTGGTTCCTGACGGCGGTGAGGTGACCTGGGACGGTGCTCCGCTCGTCGGAACGCCGACCCATCGGCGAGGATTTGGGCTGGTCTTCCAGGACGCCTTGCTCTTCCCGCACCTCGACGTGGCCGGGAACGTGGCCTACGGGCTCGGCGCCTCTGACGTCCCTCGGGCAGGCCGGGCCGCGCGGGTCTCCGAGCTCCTGGAGCTGGTTGAGCTTCCGGGCCACGCCCAGCGGTCCATCGCCACGCTGTCCGGTGGTGAGGCCCAGCGCGTGGCCCTGGCTCGTGCGTTGGCGCCGGGCCCGCGGATGCTTCTCCTGGACGAGCCGTTCGGAGCGCTCGACCGTGATCTGCGGGACCGGCTCGCGACAGACGTACGCGCGCTGCTGAAGCGGCTGGGCACCCCAGCCATCCACGTGACCCACGACCTGGCGGAGGCCCGTCTGGTCGCCGATCGGATCGTCCGGCTGACCGGCCACCCCGGCGGGGGCTCCACGCTGGACCCCTCCGGCTTTGACCAGCCTGCGGGGGACCCGTACCCTTGACCTTCGGCGCGCGCTGCGCGCCGCTCCCTCGTGCGCCCGCTGAGTCTGACGCGTGCCCGTGGAGCGCTCGAACAACGGATGCGAAAGCAAGGAGTCCCGCGGTGTACGCGATCGTTCGCGCCGGTGGCCGTCAGGAGAAGGTCGCCGTTGGCGACGTCATCGAGGTCGATCGGCTAGCCGGCGAGCCCGGTTCAGAGGTCGCCTTCCCGGCGTTGCTGCTGGTCGACGGCGAGACCGTCACGTCGGACGCCGCCGCGTTGGCGAAGGTCAGCGTGACCGGGGAGATCGTGGCGCCGACCAAGGGCCCCAAGATCGACATCCTGAAGTACAAGAACAAGACCGGCTACCGCAAGCGCATGGGGCACCGTTCCAAGCTCAGCGTTGTGCGCGTCACTGCGATCTCGGCGAAGTAGAGGCGAGGACCATGGCACACAAGAAGGGCGCGAGCTCCACCCGTAACGGGCGCGACTCCAACTCCCAGCGACTTGGCGTGAAGCGCTTCGGCGGCGAGGTGGTCAACGCCGGCGAGATCATCATCCGCCAGCGCGGCACCCACTTCCACCCCGGCCAGGGCGTCGGGCGTGGCGGCGACGACACGTTGTTCGCCCTCGAGGCAGGGGCCGTCGAGTTCGGCACCCGCCGGGGCCGCCGCGTCATCAACATCGTCAGCGTCGCCTCGGCGGACGGTTCCGCCTGAGGCGCACCTGACTCACCAAGTCGTCGACGAGGGCGGAACCCCACCGAGGGGTTGCGCCCTCTTTGACATCCTGAGCCCATCCTGAGCCCTGACATCCAGTGCAAGCCAGCACGCAGTACAGCAATCACTCAGTACAGCCAGCACTCAGTACAGCCATCACGTTTCGCGCCCCGAGGAGGTGACCGAGCATGACGTCCTTTGTCGACCAGGTCGTGCTCCATGTCGCCTCGGGCTCCGGCGGTCACGGCTGCGCCTCGGTCCATCGGGAGAAGTTCAAGCCCCTGGGCGGCCCTGACGGAGGGAACGGCGGCAACGGCGGCGGAGTCACGCTCGTGGTCGATCCCAACGTCACCACGCTCCTCGACTTCCACCACGCTCCGCACCGCAAGGCCACGTCGGGCAAGCCTGGCCAGGGGTCGCACCGCAACGGCGCCAACGGCGAGGACCTCCTGCTGGCCGTCCCCGACGGGACGCTCGTCAAGGACGCTGACGGCGCGATCATCGCGGACCTGCTCGGCGCTGGGGCGACGTACGTCGTTGCCGCCGGCGGTCGCGGCGGCCTCGGCAATGCCGCTCTCGCCAACAAGCGTCGCAAGGCCCCAGGCTTCGCCCTGCTCGGGGAGCCGGGCTGGGAGGGCGACGTGGTCCTCGAGCTGAAGGTGGTCGCCGACATCGGGCTGATCGGCTACCCGAGCGCGGGCAAGTCCAGCCTGGTTGCGGCGATGTCGGCCGCGCGGCCCAAGATCGCCGACTACCCGTTCACAACGCTCGCGCCCAACCTCGGCGTCGTGCAGGCCGGTGACGTGCGCTTCACCGTCGCCGACGTCCCCGGCTTGATCCCTGGGGCCAGCGAGGGCAAGGGTCTGGGGCTGGAGTTCCTGCGTCACGTCGAACGTTGCGCCGCGCTGGTGCACGTCCTCGACTGTGCAACCCTCGACCCGGGTCGCGACCCGGTCAGCGACCTCGCGGTCATCGAGAGCGAGCTCGACGCCTACGGCGGCCTCGCCGACCGCCCCCGGCTCGTGGCTCTCAACAAGGTCGACGTTCCGGAGGCCAAGGAACTGGCCGAGATGGTCACCCCGATGCTTGAAGAGCGGGGCTACGTCGTGCACGAGATCTCCGCCGTGTCCCATGCCGGGCTGCGCGAGCTGGGCTTCGCCATGGCCGGCCTCGTGGAGGCCGCCCGCCTGTCGGCCCCGCCGGCCGAAGCGAGTCGGATCGTGCTCCGCCCGCGCGCGGTCGACGAGGCAGGCTTCACGGTGGTCCGCGAGGGCGAGCGGTTCCGGGTGCGCGGCGAGCGCCCGGAGCGCTGGATGCGCCAGACCGACTTCAGCAACGACGAAGCGGTGGGCTTCCTCGCCGACCGGCTGGCGCGGATCGGGATCGAGGCCCGGCTGGTCGAGCTTGGCGCCCGCCCCGGCGCCGAGGTCGTCATCGGGGGAGAGGACGGCTGGGTCTTCGACTGGGAGCCGAGCGTCGAGGCCGGAGCGGGCAGCCTGCCAGGCCCGCGGGGCACCGACCTACGACTCGACGGGCACGCATGAGCCCGGCCCGTCCGGTCGTCGCTGCGGCCCGGCGGGTCGTCGTCAAGGTCGGGTCCTCCTCGATCACCAGCACCGATGGCGGCATCGACCCCACCGCGGTCGACGCGTTGGTGCAGGTGCTCGCCGACCATCGGGGACGCGGGCACGAGATCGTCCT
Organism: uncultured Actinomycetota bacterium; assembly: GCA_963820065.1. Classification (GTDB taxonomy): domain Bacteria; phylum Actinomycetota; class Actinomycetes; order DATJPE01; family DATJPE01; genus JANPBY01. The sequence continues at coordinate 132,898 of CAWFYM010000005.1, forward strand.
CGTCTCGTCCGGCGCGATCGCCGCTGGGCTGCGCCCGCTCGGCATCGCCGTACGCCCCCGAGATCTCGCGACCCAGCAGGCGGCTGCCAGCGTCGGCCAGGGCGTGCTCGTGCACCGCTACACCGAGTCCTTCGCGAGGCACGGGCTCACGGTGGGGCAGGTGCTGCTCACCGCTGATGACGTCATCCGCCGCGCTCACTACCGCAACGCCCAGCGCACGCTCTATCGGCTGCTCGAGCTCGGCATGGTCCCGGTCGTCAACGAGAACGACACGGTGGCCACCGACGAGATCCGCCTCGGCGACAACGACCGGCTGGCCGCCCTGGTCGCCCACCTGCTCCACGCCGACCTGCTGGTGCTGCTCTCCGATGTCGACGGGCTCTACGACGCCGACCCCGCCCGGCAGGAGGCTCGCCTGATCACCGACATCGCTGGTGACGACGACCTCGCAGCGGTCACGCTCGGTCGGCGCGGGCGGGCGGGGGTCGGCACCGGGGGAATGGCCACCAAGGTGGAGGCTGCGCGCATCGCCACCGGAGCCGGCATGCATGTCGTGCTCGCCTCGGCGTCGAAGGCGGCGGACGCCCTCGCCGGGGCGCTAGTGGGCACCTGCTTCACGCCGACGGCCGCACGCATCCCGACCCGACTGTTGTGGTTGGCCCACGCAGCGACCCCCCGAGGAAGGCTGATGCTGGACGGCGGAGCCGTACGCGCCGTCGTCGACCGGCGGTTGTCGCTGCTTCCGGCGGGCATCACGGCCGTCGACGGCGAGTTCGAGGCGGGGGACCCGGTGGACCTTCTCGACGAAAACGGTCACACGGTGGCCCGCGGGCTGGTCAACTTTGGAGTGACCGAGCTGCCTGGGCTCCTGGGCCGGTCCACACGAGACCTCGCCCGTGAGCTCGGACCGGCGTACGAACGGGAGGTCGTCCACCGCGACGACCTGGTCGTCCTGCGCCGTTGAGGTGTGGAGGTGTGCCGTGGCAGATCCCACGGTCACGGCGCCGATGTGGCACGTCACGCTCACGGTGGCCGGCCGCGACGTCGACGCCTCGGTGATCCGAGCCGGACTGGAGCGGCTGTCGCACGAGCACCCGTTCCTGCTCAACGGCCGGTACGCCACCGATCGGGCCGAGGTTTCCTACTGGGACGAGGCCGCCGACGTGGCCGACGCTGCGATCCTGGCCCTACGCCTCTGGGAGACCCACCGGGACACCGCCGGGCTGCCGGAGTGGGACGTCGTCGGACTCGAGGTCGTCGACCAGAGCACGTTCCAACGGCGCGGGCACGCGGGTGAGCTGACGGTGCGGCTCACCCCCGCGGGAGCCGTACGACCGTTCTGAGCGGCCGGACGCGGCGGTTAGGCTCGACTCCATGACCGACGAACGGGAAGCGGTCCTCGAGACGGCACGAGCCGCCAAGGACGCGGCAGTCTTTCTCGCGTCCGCCTCACGCCAGGACAAGGACGCTGCGCTGCTAGCGATGGCCGACGCACTCGTGAGCCAGTCGGCGGTGATCCTCAAGGCGAATGCCCTGGACGTCGCCCGCGCCCGGGAGAACGGGACGGCCGAGGGGATCGTTGATCGGCTGACCCTCACCGAAGCCCGCCTGGGCGCCATCGCCGAGGCGCTGCGCGACGTGGCTGACCTGCCCGACCCCGTCGGTGAGGTCATCCGTGGCTACACCCTGCCCAACGGTCTCACCGTGCGTCAGGTGCGGGTGCCGCTGGGCGTGGTCGGCATCGTCTACGAGGCGCGGCCCAACGTCACCGTCGATGCGGCCGGGCTGTGCCTCAAATCGGGCAACGCGGCTCTCCTGCGGGGGTCGTCCTCGGCGTTCGAGTCCAACACCGTGCTCGTGGCGGTCATGCAGGACGCACTCGAGGTGTTCGGCTTCCCGCGCGCCTCGGTCCAGCTGGTCCCTGGCACGTCCCATGAGGCGGTCAAGCACCTGATGACCGCGCGCGGGCTCGTGGACGTGCTCATCCCTCGGGGCGGTGCCGCACTGATTCGCTCGGTGGTCGAGGAGTCGACGGTCCCGGTCATCGAGACCGGTGTCGGCAACTGCCATGTCTACGTCGACGCCGCAGCCGATCTCGACAAGGCCGTGGCGATCCTCATCAACTCCAAGGTCCAGCGGGTGTCGGTGTGCAACGCAGCCGAGACGGTGCTGGTCCACGCGGATGTGGCCGAGGCCTTCATCCCCCTCGCCCTCGAAGGCCTGCGCGCGGCCGGTGTGACGGTGCACGCCGACGCCAGGTTTGCGGCGCTGGCGGGCACCGGCGACGAGGTGGTGCCGGTGACCGACGACGACTGGGGCCGTGAGTACTACTCCCTCGACATCGCGGCCGGAGTCGTCGCCGATCTCGACGCCGCCCTCGCCCACATCCGACAGTGGGGCACGGGACACACCGAGGCGATCGTCAGCGACTCAGTCGTCGCCACCCAGCGCTTCATCGCCGGCGTCGATGCTGCCGCGGTCATGGTCAACGCCTCCACGCGCTTCACGGACGGCGGGGAGTTCGGTTTCGGCGCAGAGATCGGCATCTCGACCCAGAAGCTGCACGCGCGAGGACCCATGGGGCTGCCCGAGCTGACGTCCACGACCTACGTGGTGACGGGCGACGGCCACGTCCGCAGCTGAAGCCCCGCCGCCCCCGCCCCACCTTCCACGTGATCATGCGCGGATGGCCCCTACCAGCCCGCTCGGCCACCCCCGGCCACCCGGTCCCTCGTCGTGATCATGCGCGGATGGCCCCTCCCTGGCGAGGCTGGGCAGGTTGTCGCGCCTCGTGGAGCGTGGGCGGAGGGGCCATCTGCGCATGATCACGTGGGAGGCGGGGAGGGGTGGGGTGAGGCCTGTTGGGTCAGCCTTCGACCCAGTCCGCGAGGGCGACGTAGTCCTGCGCACCGCGGCCGTCGGCCTGGGCGCCGTGACATTGCGCGAGCGCCGCTTGGGACACGGGTAACGCTCGGCTGGCCTCGTCTACGGCGAGCGACAGGTCCTTGGTCATGAGGTCGAGGCTGAACACCACCGAGGACGCGTCGCGTTCGGCGATCTCGCGCTGTCGCCAGCCGTAGGTCCAGCCGAACGGGCCGTTCGCGACAGCGGTAAGCGCGACGTCGCGGGGCACCCCGAGGTCGGCGGCGAGCCGGAGACACTCACCGATCGCGGCGGTGGCGATCCCGTGGCCCATGTTGCGCACGATCTTCACTGCGGCGCCGGCTCCGACCGGGCCGGCGTGGACGACCAGTGCCGGGTCGCACCAGCACTCGACCACGGGTCGGGCAGACGCGACATGGTCGGCGGGGCCGCCCAGGTAGGTCGCGAGCGTGCCCTTCTCAGCCGGCTCCACCGACCCGAACAGCGGGGCGTCGACGTAGTTCAGACCGTAACCCTGCAACGACTCGGCGAATCCGCGCGCGTCCGACGGGCCGATGGTGGTCGCGTCGACGATCACCGCGCCGCGCGGAGCAGCGCCAGCGACGCCGTGGGGACCCGTCAGGACCTCACGCACGGACTCCGGGCCGAAGAGGACCAGCACGACCACCTCAGCGTCTCGGGCTGCCTCAGCCGGTGTGGAGCACTCGCGCGCGCCGGCGGCGATCAGCCCACCCGCCCGTCCGGTGGTGCGGTTCCACACCGTGACGTCGTGCCCCGCGCTCACGACGTGGCCGGCGATCGGCTGGCCCATCCGGCCCAGCCCGAGGACGGCGACTCTCATCGCTGGATCTCCTTCGATGATCCGCACGGGGCGGTCCGCGCGGGTTCTGTCACGATCTTGGCAGAGCCGCCGCTAGGATCCCGGCATGACCGGAGCCGCTCTCGCCGCCGTTGGTCGGATCGCCCACACCGTCCCGGGCGAGGCCGATTCCATCCGTGCCCCGGCCTGGGTCCTGGGGCTCCTGGCCTTCGGCATCCTCCTGGGTCTGCTCTTCGTGACGACTCGGTTCAACCGCGACCGCTGAGCGCCTCCCCAGATCCGGCCTGGGGCCGGGTTACGGTCTGACGATGGGCACCCGTCGGCTCGGTGTGATGGGCGGCACCTTCGACCCGATTCATCACGGGCACCTGGTTGCCGCGAGCGAGGTGGCCGACCATTTCGAGCTCGACGAGGTCGTGTTCGTCCCCACAGGGGAGCCGTGGCAGAAGTCCGGCCGTGACGTCGCCGCCGCCGAGGATCGCTACCTGATGGCCGTCATCGCGACAGCCTCAAACCCGCGCTTCTCCGTCAGCCGCATCGACATCGACCGCGGCGGACCGACCTACACGGTGGACACGCTCCGCGAGCTGCGCGCGCTGCGCGGACCGGACTGGGATCTGTTCTTCATCACCGGGGCGGATGCCCTTGAGCAGATCCTCACCTGGCGCGACGCGGAGGAGGCTGTGCGCCTGGCCCATTTTGTCGGCGTGACGCGCCCTGGTCACGTGTTGGCCGACCCTGGGCTCCCCGGGGGCGGGATCAGCCTGATCGAGGTCCCCGCGCTCGCCATATCCAGCACCGACTGTCGCGAAAGAATTGGGCGCAACGTGCCGATCTGGTACCTGGTGCCTGATGGCGTCGTCCAGTACGTCCACAAGCGTGGTCTCTACCGCGGGAGCGATGAGTGAGTGGCAAGCGGGCCAAGCCCAAGGGTGCCCGTGCGGTTGCGGCCGCCCCGACGCGCGGTCGCCGTGCTGCGCGGCCGACCGATTCTCCGCCGTCTGCTTCGACACCAGCCGCCGACGCTGAGCCGCTCGTCACCGCCTCTCCCCGGACGGCGACCGATCTGCTGGAGCGCCCGGTCTTCGGCGACGCCGTTCTACCCGCGGGTCAGCGGGCGGGTGCGCGCAACGCCGCCAGGGCCGACCGCCGCCGTCGCGAGAGACAGCGCAGGCTGGTGGCCGCCGCCGTGGCGGCCGTCGTCCTGGTCGCCCTCGTTGGCTGGTTCGCCACGCACCGCGGAGGCACGCCCCCGGCGGCCTCGCCCGTGGCCGCCGCACGTTCGCAGCAAACCGTGCTCCTCGTGGTCAAGGACACCTCCGTGACCGGCTTGGCGCTGTTGGCTGCCGACCCGGCCACCGGGGAAGGGTCGCTGATCTTGCTTCCGCCTCGCCTCAACGTGGATGTGGCCGGCTACGGGCCGATGACCCTCGGCGCGGCCGCGGTCCTGCCGAAGGGTGACGCGGCTGCCGATGCGCTGGCCGACACGCTCGGGATCACCGTAGACGGCACCTGGACCCTCGACACGGCCTCGCTCGCAGCCCTGGTCGACGCCGCCGGCGGCGTGACCGTCGACGTGGACGTGGACGTGACTGCCCCAGGCCCGACCAAGGGTTCGGAAGTCATCGTGATCCCGGCCGGTACGCAGTCCCTCGACGGAGCGTCGGCGGCTGTCTACGCCTCCTTCCTCGGGGCTGGTGAACCCGAGCAGAGCCGGCTGGCTCGCTTGGACGCGGTGTTGTCGGCGGCGCTCTCCGGGCTGCCCACCGACCCCGACCAGCTGACCCTCGCCCTGGGCACGCTCGGTGCCGGTTCGAACAGCACGCTGCCGGAGAAGCTGCCCGGCTTCCTCGCCGCGTTGCGAACGGCCGACGCCGCGACCGCCGTCCTGCACCGCACCCTCCCGGTGACGGCGCTCGACGCGGGTGCGGCGCTGCCCACCGTCGGCGTCGACGCGAAGGCAGCGGCGGCCCTCGTCGACGATCTGCTGGGATCGTCGAAGGCGGCCCAACGGCCCGGCGGCGCGGTCCGAGTCCTCGTACAGAACGGGGTCGGCACACCCGGCCTCGGCTCCAGCGCCCGTGACCAGCTCGTCAAGGACGGTTTCACCTACGTCGCCGGCGGCAACGCGGCCAAGTTCGGCACCGCACGATCCTTGGTTCTGATCTCGGAGAACACGGCGGAGCAGCGGGCCACGGGCGCGGCGGTGGTCGCGGCCCTCGGTCTCCCCGAGTCCGCCCTGAGGGTGACCACGCAGGGGCAGAGCATCGCTGACGTCGTCGTCGTACTCGGCAAGGACTACAAGTCCTGACCGGACGGGGACGCGAGCGGCCCCATGCTCGGCCGTGCTCGTCTGGACCCACTCCTTGGCCGTGAGATCCTGGGGGAGCCCCTTCCGTCGTCCCCGTGAGAGCCAGGTCGTGACTGCAGCCCCCGAGTCCGTCGCATGGATCGAGTCCGCGGCCTTGGCCGCAGCTGACAAGCAGGCCGAGCACATCGTGGCCTTCGACGTGTCGGAGCAGCTCGCTCTCACCGATGCCTTCCTGCTCTGCTCGGCCGCCAACGACCGGCAGGTGACCGCCGTGGTGGAAGCCATCGAGGAGCGTCTGCGGCGCGAGTACGGGATCAAACCGGCCCGCCGCGAGGGCGCCCGTGAAGGCCGGTGGGTCCTGCTCGACTTCATCGACGTCGTGATCCACGTCCAGCACAGCGAGGAGCGCGTCTACTACGCCCTCGAACGCCTGTGGAACGACTGTCCGCAGATCCCCCTGCCGACCGACCATGTGGATGCCGCGGCGAGCACGGCGCACCGAGCCTAGGCGTGAGCGTGCCCGAACCGCGTCGCGTCGTGCTGTGGCGCCACGGTCGCACGGCCTGGAACACCGAGGGCAGGTTTCAAGGCCAGCTCGACGTCGAGCTTGATGCGGTCGGCGTCGAGCAGGCTCGGCGCGCGGCGAGCCTGCTGGCCGGCCTCCCGCCGTCGGCGGTGCTGTGTTCTGACCTCAGCCGCGCGCGGGCCACCGTCGAACCTCTGCTCGGCCTCACCGGACTGAGTGCGACCTACGATGCGGGTCTGCGCGAGACCCACGGCGGTGAATGGCAGGGGCTCACAGGGCCAGAGATGCGTTCCGGCGCCGACCGGTCCGACTTCGATGCCTGGCGACGCGGGGCTGACCTTCCTGCCGGCCGTACGGGCGAGCGTCGGTCCGAGGTCGGCGTGCGCGCCGTCGCGGTCGTCCGGCGCGCCCTCGAGTCGCTGGGGGCAGGGGAGGTCTTGGTGGTCGTCACGCATGGAGGAACGGCTCGCGCGACGATCGGCACCCTTGTCGGACTGCCCGTCGAGCACTGGGACGTCTTTGGCGGGCTCGCCAACTGCTCGTGGTCGGTCCTCGAGGAGGGCCCGGGTGGCTCCTGGCGGCTGGCGGAGCACAACGCGGGCACCCTGCCCGAGCCGGTCGTGGGCGACGACGTCTAGGCCGTGTGAGCTCAGCGGCACCGCCATGGTTCGGTCCCAAGGTCGGGAGCGGCTATCCTTCTCTGGTTCCAAGGGGCTATGGCGCAGTTGGTAGCGCGTCTGCATGGCATGCAGAAGGTCCGGGGTTCGAATCCCCGTAGCTCCACCCTTCACGGGGGGTCAAGGCCGCCCGGAATTCTTCCGATGCTGGGGGGGTGACGGCGGTCCGGCGGTATGACGACGCCGTCGCTGCCGCCCTCCCCGAGGTCACCGGCCTGCTGGCCCTGCTGTTCGTGGCGCTGGCCTTCCTCGATCCGCTGATCCTGGACGGCGACACCGCGGTCGCGCTCACCACAGCCGCCGTCGCAGCCGCCCTCATCCTTGCCGTGACGTTCGTGTGGGTCTCCCGTTCTGGGGTCCCGCGGGGTCGCGGCCACCTGGTCACGGCTGGCGTCGCGTTCTTGGTCGCGGCGTACGTGCTGGGGCATCTGGCGCTCAGCGGCGAGGTTTGGCAGACCAGCAACCTCATGTTGGTCGTCGTCGGCCTGGGTTCGGGTTTGCTCGATCTCCGCTGGTTCGCGGGCGTCGTTGCCGCCTGCTGGGTCGGCTGGGCCGCCACCGTGACCCTGTTCGCACCCGAATCGACCTTGCTGCTCCACTGGGCGGGCGGGATGGTCGCGGCCACCCTGCTCGCCGTGATGGTGAACTCCGCACGCCGCCGGAACCTCGACGCCTTGGACGACGCCCGGGCCAGCGCCGAGGACGCCGCCGTCCATGATGTGCTCACCGGACTGCTCAACCGCCGTGGCCTCGAGCTGCTCGGCCGGCCGATCGTGGCCTCGGCGCGTCGCGCCGGAAATGCGGTCAGCGCCGTCTTCGTCGACGTCGATGGGCTCAAGGCGGTGAACGACGTGGGCGGCCACGCAGCCGGAGACTCGGTGCTCGTCGCCGTCTCGGACGGCCTGCGCCACGTGGTACGCGCGGGAGACCTCGTGGCGCGCTGGGGCGGCGACGAGTTCGTCGTTGTCGGACAGGGGCCGGGAATGCCCCCGCTTGACCTCGAGCGCCGCCTTCAGGAGTGGATCGCCGCCGAACCCCCGCAGCCCACGGAGGTGTGGGCGCCCTCGGTCAGCGCCGGCGCCGCGATGCTCGCGCCGTGGGACGACGGCGATCTGGACAGTCTGCTGGCCGCGGCCGACCGTGAGATGTATCGGCGCCGAGCGTTGCGCCGCGACCCCGGGGCCACAGCAGAGAGCTCCCACCAGGACACCGCCTGACGCTCCGCTCGCCTCCACTGCTCGCTGCCACCGGGCTCTGCCACGATGGCCACCCGTGACCGTAGGAAGGGATGGCCGTGACTCTGCCGAAGGCCGTGCTCGACCAGCTCAAGATCTCACCCGGCGAACGCTTCAGGATTCGGGACCATGACCCGAAGTGGCTGCCGCCCGGGATGCGCGACCTGTCGAAGCAGGACCGCAAGGCTCGCGCGAACGCGCTCCTGGAGACCAGTCGGGCGGAGCTCGCCCAGGCACAGGACCGGCTGTACGCCGACGATCGCTTTGCGCTGCTGCTGGTCTTCCAGGCCATGGACGCCGCTGGCAAGGACAGCACCATCAAGCACGTCATGACGGGGGTCAATCCGCAGGGTTGCGAAGTCACCTCGTTCAAGGTCCCCTCGGACGAGGAGCTCTCGCATACCTTCTTGTGGCGCTGCGCCAAGGCAGTCCCGGAACGAGGCCGGATCGGCATCTTCAACCGCTCCTACTACGAGGACGTCCTCGTCGTGAAGGTCCACCCCGAGATCCTCGACGGGCAGGGGATTTCGCCGCGCCGCCGCGGCCGGGCGTTCTGGGGGCAGCGCTACGAGGACATCAACGCCTTCGAGAAGCATCTGAGCGCCAACGGCACGACGATCATCAAGTTCTTCCTCAACGTCTCGCCGGCCGAGCAGCGCCAACGCTTCCTCGACCGCATCGACGATCCGTCCAAGAACTGGAAGTTCTCCTCGTCGGACCTGAAGGAACGGGCCAGGTGGGACGACTACATGAAGGCCTTCGAGGAGGCCATCAACGCCACGTCGACCGCGCACGCCCCCTGGTATGTGATCCCGGCGGACCGGAAGTGGGCCATGCGTGCGGCCGTCGCCGACATCGTGACGACCACGCTGACCGCGATGAAGGTCACGTACCCGCGTCTGGATGACGAGCAGCTGGCCGGCCTCGAGCAGGCGAGGGCCGAGCTCGAGGCCGAGGGTGAATGAGCCGATCCGCCACGTCCTGGTCCTCGCGGACTCCCTGAGCTTTCACGGCCCGGAGCATCCCGAGCGGCCCGACGATCCCCGGCTGTACCCGCAGGTGATGGGTTCCTCGCTGTCGCAGACGGCCGGCCGGCCGGTCGCCGTTGACGTGACGGCTCGCCTGGGCTGGACGGCGCGGGACGCCTGGTGGGCCATGACGAAGGACCCACGCGTGTGGGGGGTTCTGCTGCCTCGCGCCGATGCGTTGGTGCTCGGGGTCGGGCAGATGGACCACCTCCCTGCGGCGGTGCCCACGTTCTTGCGCGAGGGCATCTCCTATGTTCGCCCCGGCCCGCTGCGCCGGCGCGTGCGCCAGGCGCATCAGCGGCTGAGCCCGTACGTCATCCGTGCTAGCTCAGGTCGCCTCCGGCAACTCCCGCAGCGGGCCACCGACCACTACCTGAGCCGCATCGTGGAGGCGACTCGGCTGCTGCGCCCCGGCGTGCCGATCGCGCTCCTCGGGCCCAGCCCGCACGCATCACGGGCCTACCCGTCGCACCGCCACCACGAGCCCGCCGTCGCCGCCGCGCGCCGGTGGGCCAAGGATCACGACGTGGCCTTCGTCGACCTGGATCCGATCGTCGAGCCCTCCTTGACCGCAGGCACGGGAAACCCGGACGGTCTGCACTGGGCGTGGGAGGTCCACGACCAGATCGGCCGCAGCCTGGCCACGGCACTCGCCGGCCAGCCGACCTGATCGCCGCGCGGCCCTCGTTCTGCGCGGGCCGCCGGTCCGGCTTCACAGACGACGGCGAGACCGGTGCCTCTGGATCAGCGACGATTCGGTACGCTAGGGGGGTGCGGTCGACCTTGCTGCTTACCGGGCCGCGCTGACGGAACCGTCCAGGACGTCGGCGCGGCGACCCCTTCTGCCTCCGGGCGAGGGGTCTTTTTCTTGCCCTCTGCCCCACCTCCCGGCCCCCATCGATCGAGGACGAGATGACCGAGACCCGCGAGACCGCCCCTTCCGACGAGCAGCCGTTCGACGTGCACGCGATGCAGGAGAAGTGGCTGGCCGTCTGGGACGAGCTGGCGCCCTTCCGCAGCGGCCGCCCGGACGACGAGCGCCCGAAGAAGTACGTCCTCGACATGTTCCCCTACCCGTCCGGCGACCTGCACATGGGCCACGCGGAGGCGTATGCCATCGGCGACGTTCCCGCGCGGTACTGGGTCCAACGTGGCTACAACGTCATGCACCCCATGGGGTGGGACGCGTTCGGGCTCAACGCGGAGAACGCCGCCATCCAGCGCGGTGCCGACCCGCGGGTGTGGACCTACGAGAACATCGCGGTGCAGAAGGAGTCGATGCGCCGCTACGCCTGCTCCTTCGACTGGGACCGGACGCTCAACACCTGTGACCCCGAGTACTACAAGTGGAGTCAGTGGTTGTTCCTGCGGTTCTTCGAGCGTGGACTGGCCTACCGCAAGGCCAGCCACGTCAACTGGTGCCCCAAGGACCAGACGGTGCTGGCCAACGAGCAGGTCATCGGCGGGCTCTGCGAGCGCTGTGACACCCCGGTCACCAAGAAGAAGCTGACCCAGTGGTATCTGAAGATCACCGACTACGCCGACCGGTTGCTGGCCGACATGACCCAGCTGGAGGGTCACTGGCCGGACAAGGTGCTGACGATGCAGCGCAACTGGATCGGCCGCTCGACCGGTGCCGAGGTCGACTTCGTGATCGAGGGCCGGGAGGAGCCGATCACGGTCTATACGACCCGACCGGACACGTTGTACGGCGCGACGTTCTTCGTGGTGGCGGCCGACTCCGACCTGGCAGCCGAGCTGGCCGCCGGGTCGCCGGCGGAGGCCGACTTCGCCAGCTATCTGGAGGAGGTCAAGGCCAAGACCGAGATCGAGCGGCTGTCCACCGAGCGGGAGAAGACCGGGGTCTTCTTGCACCGCTATGCGATCAACCCGGTCAACGGCGAGCGCATCCAGGTCTGGGCCGCCGACTACGTGCTGGCCGACTACGGCACCGGCGCGATCATGGCGGTGCCCGCACACGACCAGCGGGACCTCGACTTCGCCCGTACCTTCGACCTGCCCGTGCGGGTCGTCGTGGCCACGACCGACGAGGATCCCGCAACCAGCGGGACTGCGACGCCCGGCGACGGAGAACTGGTCAACAGCGGCCCGTTGGACGGGCTGCGCAAGGCCGAGGCGATCACCAGCATCACCGAGATCCTCGCGGCCGAGGGCAAGGGTCGCTCAGCGGTCAACTACCGGCTGCGCGACTGGTTGATCTCCCGGCAACGGTTCTGGGGCGCGCCCATCCCGATCGTGCACTGCCCCCAGCATGGTGAGGTTGCCGTGCCCGACGACCAGCTGCCGGTCCGGCTGCCCGACGCCGCCGGCATCGACCTGGCGCCCAAGGGGACATCGCCGCTCGGTGCGCTGGACGACTGGATGACCACCACCTGCCCGACGTGCGGCGGACCGGCCCGGCGCGACAGCGACACGATGGACACCTTCGTCGACTCGTCGTGGTACTTCCTGCGGTTCGTCTCGCCGAACCGCGACGACGTGCCGTTTGACGCCGAGGAGCTGAAGCGCTGGTTGCCGGTCGACCAGTACATCGGCGGCGTCACCCACGCGATCCTGCACCTGCTCTACAGCCGGTTCTTCACCAAGGTGCTGCACGACATGGGGATGCTCGACTTCGAGGAGCCGTTCACCAACCTGCTCAACCAGGGGATGGTGGGCATGAACGGCTCAGCCATGAGCAAGTCGCGCGGCAACATGGTGGCGCTCACCGGCGAGCTGGACGCCCACGGCGTCGATGCGATCCGGCTGACCATGGTGTTCGCGGGTCCTCCTGAGGACGACATCGACTGGGCCGACGTGTCGGCCCACGGTTCGGGACGGTTCCTGGCTCGGGCTCGACGGCTGGCGGCAGACGTACGTGCCCCGCTGGGCGGAGACCCGGCGACGGGCGACGTGGCCCTGCGCAAGGTCACCCATCGCACGGCGCACGACATCGCCATAGCCGTGGAGTCGTCGCGGTTCAACGTCGCGGTTGCTCGCGTGATGGAGCTGGTCAACGCCACGCGCAAGGCCATCGACAGCGGTTGCGGGCCGGCGGATCCGGCGGTGCGGGAGGCCGCTGAGGCTGTCGCGGTGATGGTGTCGTTGTTCGCGCCGTACACGGCCGAGGAGTGCTGGTCGCTCCTGGGCCACGAGCCGACGGTCGCCCTGGCCGGCTGGCCGGTCGTCGACGAGTCCCTGCTGGTCGAGGAGTCGGTGACCTGCGTCGTGCAGGTGGCCGGGAAAGTACGGGAGCGGCTCCAGGTCGCGCCGGACATCGATGAGGCGGCGCTGCGTGAGCTCGCGCTGGCGTCGCCCGCGGTGTCGAAGGCGATCGACGGCCGAGAGATTCGCACGGTCATCGTCCGGGCGCCCAAGCTCGTCAACGTGGTGCCCGCCTGAACGGGCGCTAGCCTCGCGGAATGCCCGATCCCGTCGCGCTCGTCACCGACTCGACCTCTTACCTGCCCGCGCGTCTGGTGGAAAGGTTCGCGGTCTCGGTGGTTCCGGTGAACGTCGTCCTGGGTGGAGCGGCCCGCGATGAGCGGGAGGTCCGGTCGGCGGAGATCGTGGAGGCGTTGCGGGCCGGAGACAAGGTCACCACCTCGCGGCCCCCACCGCAGGCGTTCGCCGATGTCTTCGCCGCCTTGGCGTCGGCCGGTGCTGTCGAGGTGGTGTCGGTGCACCTGTCCGCTGAGATGTCCGGCACGGTCGACTCGGCCCGCCTGGCCGCTGCCGACGCAGCCATCCCCGTGCACGTCGTCGATTCGCGGGCCATCGGCATGGCTCTCGGTTTCGGAGTGATCGCCGGGGCTGAGGCCGCAGCCGAGGGTCTGTCGGGAGAGGCCGTGGCCGGCGTCGTGGAACGGCGTTGTGCGGGCACCCAGACCTTCTTCTATGTCGACACCCTCGAGTACCTGCGCCGCGGTGGCCGCATCGGACCAGCCGCGGCCATGCTCGGCTCGGCGCTGGCCGTGAAGCCGTTGTTGCACCTGAAGGACGGTCGGATCACGCCCTTGGAGAAGGTGCGTACGGCCTCGCGAGGGTTGGCCCGTCTCGAGGAACTGGCCGTGGCGTGCGCCGGCGGGGCGTCGGTCGATGTGGCCGTCCAGCACCTTGAGGCTGAGGCGCGGGCCGAGGAGATCGCGGAGCACCTACGCGCCCGAGTCCCGGGAGCGCGCGACGTGGTTGTCTCTGAGGTTGGTGCTGTCGTCGGCACCCACGTCGGTCCGGGGTTGGTCGCCGTCGCGGTCAGCCCGCTGTGAGGGCCGTCTCGGGGATGAGCATCTGATGAACGTGGCCGCCGTGGTGGCTGCTGCTCTCCTCGGATATCTCGTCGGCGCGATCTCGCCGGCCACGTTGATCGCCCGGGCCCGCGGAGTGGACATCGCTCACGAGGGATCGGGCAACCCTGGGGCCACCAACATCGGACGCGTCCTCGGTCGACGCACGGGGATCCTGGTGGGACTGCTCGACGTCGTCAAAGGGTTGGTTCCGACCCTGCTGTTCCTCCCCTTCGGCGAGATCCCGCCCTTGGTCGCGGGAGTCGCCGCAGTGCTCGGCCACTGCACGTCGCCCTGGCTGAAGGGCCACGGAGGCAAGGGCGTCGCCACCTCCCTGGGCGCCATCCTGGGCGTGCACCCATTGGCCGCGGTCGCTTGCCTGGCTGTGTTCGCCATCGTGTTCGTGGTCACCCGCTGGGTAGCGCTCGCGTCGGTGGCCGCGGCCTTCTCTCTCCTGCTTGGCTCTTTCGCCTTCGCCGCAGCCGACCCGGGGGAGCGACGCGCGACGGTGGCCTGGGCGGCCGCGCTGGCTCTGATCGTCCTCTGGCGGCACAAGAACAACCTGGTCGACCGCTGGCGCAATGGTCCCCGGTCTGCGGGGTCCGCCCGCGCCTGACCGCCCGGGTCCGTCCACACCTGTCCGCTGTCCACAGGCGGGGTGGACCCAGGAGGTCTTGACGAGGCGGCACGGGCATCGTGCCGAGGTGCCCTGGCCACGTCGGTCGTCCCGGCCGTCCACGAAAGCGGGGCCTGAGCACGCGTTGGCACTCGCCCGGCTGGCCTCCCTGCGCCGTGCGCCCCGACCCCCGAGCACGGAGGCACCCCTGGACGAACCGACGCCGTTGGATCCCGCCGGGTCCTCCCTCCCGGCCTCCCAGGAGTCTGTGCGGGCTGCACCGTCCGGTCGACTCGTCGACCGGCTCCCCGCGACGGTTCGCGACGGACAGTTCACGGTCAGCCGGGCAGCCGCGGCCGGCCTGATGATGCTCGCCCTGGTCGCGGTCACGCTGTCCGGTTCCTACGCCTGGCGGGCGCGCAGTGTCCCCGTTGGTGTTGGCGCGCTGCCCGTACAGTCACCGGCCTCGCCAGCCTCGCCAGCCTCGGCAGCCGTCGTCTCGCCGTCCGCGCCGGCGGCCGGCGCGCCCGTCCCGTCCGCCAGCGCCGTCGGGGTGGTCGTCGTCGATGTGGCCGGGCGGGTGAGATCCCCGGGAGTCGTACGCCTGCCAGCGGGTTCCCGTGTCGTGGACGCGCTCGCGGCCGCCGGCGGGGTGCGCGGTGGCGTCGACGTGAGCGGTCTCAACCTGGCTCGCGTGCTGTCCGACGGCGAGCAGGTGCTGGTGGGAGTCGAGGGGGGCGCACCGTCGGCCGGACAGCTCCCTGGTGGCCCCGCAGGCGTCGATCCGGGCGGCGCCGTCCTCGACCTCAACGCGGCCACCTTCGACCAGCTGGACACCCTTCCGGGCGTTGGTCCCGTCTTGGCTCAACGGATCATCGACTGGCGCAACGCCCATGGTCGCTTCTCGGCCATCGAGGAGCTGCAGGAGGTCTCGGGCATCGGTGAGGCCAGGTTCGCCGACCTGGCCACGCGCGTGCGGGTGTGACCGACGCAACGCGCTCGCCCGCCGGGCAGCGGCCCGACCTGCGGCTGGTGCCCGCGGCTGCCGCCTCTTGGCTCGCAGCCCTGACGGCTGTCCCGCTGGCTCGCGCAGCAACCGGAGCAGCGCTGCTGGGGTCGATGGCCGCAGTGCTCGCCGCCGGGGCTCTGCTGGTGACCGGGCGTCGAAGGCCCGCGGTGGTCGTCATCGCGGCGGCCATGGCCTGCGCCGGTGCCGTGCTCGTCGGGGCGCTGCTCCGGGTGTCGGTCACCAGCGGGGGCACGGTCGCAGCGCTGGCCGCCGAGCGAGCGGTGGCGACGGTCGACCTGGTCGTGACGGGCGATCCTCGGTCGTTGCCGGCCCGCCGAGGTAGTTTCGGCTCGCGCGAGCAGGTGCTGGTGAGCGTGCGGGTTGAGCGGCTCACGGCGCGCGGCCAGGAATGGACGACCCGGGTGCCCGTGCTGGCCCTGGCGACCGACACACGCTGGCTCGACCTGTTGCCAAGCCAGCGCGTCCGAGCCGCGGGCCGACTCGCTCCCGCCGAGCGGGGCGACTCGGTGGCGGCCCTGCTGCTGGCCCGCGGCCCCCCGCTGGACGTCCGCCCACCGAGCCTGCTTCAACACGTCGCCGGGACGTTGCGCGCAGGGCTGCGCCGGTCGGTCTCCCACCTCCCGGCTGATGAGCGCGGACTTCTCCCGGGGCTCGTCGTCGGCGACACGGCTGAGATGCCGGTCGATCTGGTCGAGCGATTCCGGACGGCCGGACTCACGCATCTGGTGGCCGTGTCCGGGGCGAACGTCGCGATCGTGCTGACCGCCGCGCTGCTGGCCGCTCGCTGGGCCGGACTTCGGTCCAGGGCCGTGCCCGCCGCCGGACTGCTGGCCATCCTCGGCTTCCTCGTGCTCGCCCGCGCCGACCCGTCGGTGCTCCGCGCCACGGTGTGCGGGGTGGCGGCGGTGGTCGCGCTGAGCCGCGGCGGCCGCGCTGCGGGAGTTCCCGCTCTCTGCGCCGCCGTTGTCGTGCTCCTGCTCGCCGATCCCGGGCTCGGACGGTCCTACGGCTTTGCGTTGTCGGTCCTGGCGACGGCTGGTCTGCTCGTGCTGGCTCCCGGCTGGCGACAGGGGCTGGCTCGATGGCTCCCGCCGGCCGTGGCCGATGCCGTCGCCATCCCCGCCGCCGCTCAAGTGGTCTGCGCCCCGGTCATCGCCATGTTGTCGGGCACGCTCAGCCTGGTCGCCATCCCGGCCAACCTCGTGGTGGCGCCCGCGGTCGCGCCGGCGACCGTGCTCGGCGTGCTCATCGCGTTGCTGGCTGGTCCCGTCCCGTGGGTGGCCCAGCTGCTCGCGTGGGCAGCCTGGGTGCCCACGGCCTGGATCGTGCTGGTCGCCCGCGTGGCTACCGAGGTGCCGGGCGCGGGGGTCGGGTGGCCCGACGGCGCCCTCGGCGGCCTGCTCCTGGCCGCGGTGACGGTGGCGGTGTGGAGCGGACTGCCCGTCCTGCGCCGCCACCCACGCCTCGCTGTGGCCCTGGCCCTGGTCGCTGGGCTCCTTGCCTCGCCGGTGGGGCTGCGTGCGTCCTGGCCGCCCCCCGACACCCGCGCGGTCGTCTGCGACGTCGGACAAGGGGATGCGATCGTAGTCGTGACCGCCCCGGGGCACGCGCTCCTGGTCGACGCCGGGCCCGACCCTGAAGCTGTCGACCGCTGCTTGTCCGACGTGGGTGTCCGGGTGCTCGACGTGGTCCTGCTCAGCCATTTCCACGCCGACCATGTCGAGGGTTTGCCGGGCGCTCTGCGCGGACGGTCCGTGGGCGCGATCGTCGTGGGACCACTCGACGAACCGGTCGAAGAGGCTGCGCGGGTCTACGCGTGGGCCGCCGCGGCGCGGGTTCCCGTCCGACAAGCTCTCGTCGGGGAGCGGCACCACGAGTCGGGGGTGACGTGGGAGGTTCTCTGGCCGAGCCGGGTCATCCGAGGTCAAGGCTCAGACCCCAACAACGCGAGCCTGGTCTTGGTGGTCGACACCGGAGGCGTACGCCTGCTGCTCACCGGCGACGTCGAGACCGCTGCCCAGGCGGCCCTCCTGGTCGCCGTGTCGGCCCTGGACCCACCGGTCGACGTCTACAAGGTTCCCCATCACGGGTCCCGCGCGCAGGATCCCCGAGTGCTCGATGCGGTGCGGCCGCGGGCGGCGGTCGTGTCAGTCGGGGCTGACAACACCTACGGACACCCGGCAGCCGAAACCCTCGCCGCCTTGGACGGGCTCGGCGTGCCGGTGCTACGCACGGACCTGGCCGGTGACGTCGCTGTCGTCGGGTTCGGGGAGAACCTGCGGCTGGTCGGGCGTCGAGGCTGAGGCGTCGGGTGCAGGTGGCATGCTGGCGACGATGATCGCCCCACTGACCCTCGTCACCGGCTCGGAGGAACTGCTCCTCGAGCGGGCGGTGGGCCACGTCGTCTCGGCGGTCCAGGCGGGCGACGCCGAGGCCGAAGTGCATGTCTTGGAGCCGGGGCAGCTCGAGCCCGGAGTGCTCAACAGCCTGGCCAGCCCCTCGCTGTTCGGTGGCGCACGGGTGATCGCCGTCCGGCGCGCCCACGAGCTCGCAGCCGACAACTCCTCGGAGCTCGTCGCCCTGATCGACGACCAGCCCGACGACGTCGTCCTCGTCGTGGTGCACTCCGGTGCGGCCAACCGAGGAAAAGCCGTCCTGGAGGCCTGCAAGCGGGCTGGGGCGGAGATCGTCACAGTCACCCCCCTCAAGAAGGCCAAAGACCGCATGACCTTCGTGGCCGCGGAGTTCAAGCGGGCCAAGCGGCCCATCGATGAGGCCGCCGCGCGGATCCTGGTCGAGTCGATCGGTGACGACGTGCGCGAGCTGGCGTCGGCGTGCTCCCAGCTGGTGGCCGACACCGAGGGCACCATCGACGTGGTCGCCGTGCGGCGCTACTACGCCGGTCGGTCTGACGTCACTTCCTTCGCCGTGGCCGACCGCACCGTGGAAGGCAAGACGACCGAAGCCGTGGAGCTGCTCCGGCACGCGCTGGCCTCGGGCGTCGCGCCGGTGCTGGTCACGAGCGCCCTAGCGGCCCAGCTCCGGGCGATGGTGCGGGTGGCCTCGGCCCCCCGGGGCCTGTCACCGGGTGACGTGGCCAAGCAGGCCGGGCTACCGCCGTGGAAGGTCGACGTGGTGCGGCGGCAGCTGCGCGGCTGGGACGGCGAGGGCATCGCGACGGCCATTCGTGCCGTGGCGCACGCAGACGCCGAGGTCAAGGGCGCGGGAGGCGACCCCGCCTACTCGGTGGAGAAGATGGTCGTGACCGTGGCGCTGTCGCGAGCATCGTGAGCCGACGGATCGGCGCAGTTGGGGCGGTGGTGAGCAGCCCCACTATCGAGCCGGCTTAGAGCGCGGCGACCTGCTTGGCCATGGCCGACTTCTTGTTGGCGGCCTGGTTGCTGTGGATGACGCCCTTGCTCACGGCCTTGTCGAGCTTGCGGGAGGCCGAACGCATGGCCTCGGTGGCCTTCTCGGCATCGCCGGCCTCGGCGGCCTCGCGGAAACTGCGGATGGCGGTCTTCAGCGACGACTTGACCGTCTTGTTGCGCAGACGGGCCTTCTCGTTGGTCTGGATCCGCTTGATCTGGGACTTGATGTTCGCCACGTGACTGCTTTCCTCGGACTACTGGTGGGGGATGTGTCGCCCCACACTTCGTCGACGGGGGCACAGATGAACGCTGGGCCGAGGATACCAGCGTGGCGGGACCGGTCCCAAACTCGCGACCACTGCGAGGCGGGCCTCGGTCTCGAGGGCTCTCAACGCCACCCCGTCCGCTGCTGCAGCCAGCGCAAGGTGGCCTCGCCGCTGCGGCGCTGGAAGTCGCGCACGGTCGGCAGCCCCGGTGCCTCAGGGGCACGGCACGCCTCGGTCCAGTAGCCCGCGAGGGCCGCCAGCACGCTCGTGACCGCATCCGGGTCGACGTCGACGAGCACCGGGTGGGTGCGGGAGATGTGTTCCGGATCGGCTCCGCCGATGGTGGCCACCGAGCAGAGGAACAACGCGAGGTCGAGCCACGGGGCTCCAACGCACGCCCACGGCCAGTCGATGAACACCACACCCTGCTCGGCGATCAGCAGGTTGTCGGCCCGAATGTCGAGGTGGACCAGGCTCTCTCCTGCTGTGACACCCTCGACAGCCCTGGCGGATTCCAGCAGGCGGTCGAGGTTGCGTACGGCCCAAGGGTCGAGATCGGCGGGGACCTGTTCGACCACTCGGGGCCAGGCGGAGAGGTCGTGGCTCAAGGTCGACCAGACCGTTCCGACGTCGTCGAGAGGCGACGGCGTGAGCCCGGTGGCGAGGTCGGTCATGGCCGAGAGGACGGCGTCGAGCTCGTCGGGGTCCCATGGCTCGCTGGGGTGCCGACCGTCGATGTCGGTGAGGGCGAGGGCAACCCAGTCTCCGTCGTCGTAGGCGCCGATCAGCCGCGGCGCCGGCAGTTCGCTTGGCAGGGCGCGCATGACGTGGATCTCACGTCGATGGATGTCGGGGGAGTGCGGGTTCAGCTCCGGTCCGACGGCCTTGACGAACGCCCGGCGCCCGTCCGCGAGCTGCACGCGATCGGCGGTTCCGGGAGAGAACCCTCCGGGCTGTGATTCCGCCGTACGCACCGGCGAGCCGAGGATGGCTTCAAGAGCCGCCCGCACGTGGCGGGGAACCTCCTCCCACTGGATGCGCACGCCGCCGGCTACCACTCGTGACCGTCCCTCAGCTCTCGCCGCGTGGCACGAGCATGGTGATGGTCTCCACCTGCCGCGAGCCGGGTGGCCGGGTCGCTGGGTCTCGGCGGCCGCCGAACTTGGCGAGCACGGCCGCGAGTTCGGCAGCCAGGTCTGTCGCTTCGTCCATCGTGAGCCACAAGCGGGCCCGGGACACCGTCGCTGCGTCGCGCCAGGCCTGCGGCTCGTCCGCTTCGATGCGGATCCAGTCGTCCCAGTGCGCCTGGACCGTTTGGAGAATCTGGGCGATCACGAAGCTCTGTGCGGCGAATCCGGCATTGGATGCCGGCGAGTCGATGACGATGTTGTCGGCCACTCGCCGCCAGGGTCGTTCGCGACCGTCCTCCCGAGCAGCTGCGCGCGCCAGGATGCCGAACCGCTCGAGGACTCGCAGGTGATAGCTGAGGGCGCTCGGCGAGACGCCGATGCGGGCGGCCAGCTCGCTCGCGGTGAGCTCCGCGTCTCTGACGTCCAGCTCGTCGAGGATGGCGAGCCGGGCCTCGTGGGCGAGGACGCGCATGGCCCGTGGGTCGGTGATGACCAGCCGCCCATCGACGACCTGCGGGGGAGTGCTCGACGAGTCCGCCATGGATCCGAAGCGTACGTCGGACGTCTCGACAAGAAGTGCTTGACACGCAAGTTGTGAAGCATTACTTTCACAACTATGAAGCAACTGTTTCAGACACAGACCTCGATCTGGCGCCACCGTGATCTCCGCTTGGTGGCCGGCGGGCGGGCGTTCTCCTTCCTCGGGGACGAGATCGCCATCTTCGCCCTCATCCTCGCCGTCCACGATGCTGGAGCCGGCACCACAGGGATCGCTGCCCTGTTCCTTGCTGCTGCGCTCCCCGCCGTGCTGCTCGCGCCGTGGGCCGGACGGATCGGCGACCTGCACGACTCGCGGACGGTTCTGGTCACGGCCGGCCTGCTGCAGGCGCTGCTGTGCGTCGGACTGGCGTTCGCCCCGACGCTGCCGGTCATCCTCGGGCTGCTGGTCGCCCTTCAGTCGGTGCAGGCCGTCGCTGGACCGGCCTGGGCGTCACTGGTGCCGTCCATCGTCGGTCCTGCCGACACGGGTCGGGCCGTCGGCGCCGTGCAGGCGCTGGCGCTCATGGCCGGGATCGCCGGCCCCGCGGTAGCCGGGATCCTCGTCGCGATCTCTGGCACCACGCTGCCGCTGTTGCTTGACGCCGTCACCTTCCTGGCGCTGGCCGTGGTCGGCGCCGCCGTACACACTCGTCGAGGAGGACGCGTTTCGAAGGAGGCGCAGGGACCCCGGGCGCTCGACGGGCTTCGCGTGATCCGAGCCGATGCCCTGATGTTCCCCATGCTGTTGGGGCTGCTCGCGTTCATCCTGTTCGGCGAGATCACCAACGTGGTCGAGGTCTTCCTTGTGCGCGACTCCTTGGCTGCCGGCGCTGCGGCCTTCGGTGTGCTGGGTGCGGTGTTCGCGGTGGGCGCGGCCACCGGGTCGGTCCTGGGTGGCCGGGCCAAGGACGACGCTCGTCGGACCCGCGTCGCCGTCGGCATGGCCGTCCTGCTCGGCGTGCTGACGGTTGCCGCCGGGGTCTCGCCGAGCGTGCTGGTCTTCGGCGTCGTATGGCTCGGGCTCGGCGTCTGCGTCGGCGTGCTCAACGTCTCGGTGTCGACCCTGGTGGTGGTCCGGGCGCCCGAGACGTCTCGGGCGCAGGTCATCGCCTCCCTGAGTGGGCTCACGCGAGGCTGCGGGCTGCTCGCGACGCTCGCGGGAGGCCTCCTTGGGCTCGCGGCGGGACCCCGGACGATCTTCGTGGTTGCCGGGCTCGGCGCGCTGCTCGCCGCCGTGGCTATGGGCGCGGCTGTTCGGCGCCCGTTGGCGCAGCTCGCGTCCCCCGATCAGCAGGAGGCGTCAGCCGTGGCCCCGCCCCTCCCGCATGGCAGCGACGACCGCGTCGTAGCGGCCGCGGTCCAAGGCAGCTCCCTCGCGGCGGACCGCGGTCGGCGCGACGGCCAGGACGAAGTCGAGGCGGACCCAGCTCGGTCGCCCGCGCGGATCCCAGGGGCCTGAGCCCAGGGCGTACCAGCGAGGGTCCGTTCCGTGGTTCTTGCTGGACAGCGGCACGACTCCGAGCCGCCCGCCCTCGACCAGTCCCACGACAACCACAGGGCGGTCCTTGCCGATGGAGGGGTCTTCCTCGTAGGGCACCCAGGTCCACACGACCTCGCCCGGGTCGGCATCGCCGTCGTCGTTGGGCGCGTAGCGGAACGCGACCGGACCGGTCCACCGCGACGCAGCCGCGGGGGAGGGCCGGCCGGTCGGCTCGCCCGCGCGCGTCGGGGGCGGTCCGGGGCGTTCACCCTCCGGGTGTCGTCGAGGAGTCGTCGGCCGCGGCGTCAGTGACCGGCGAACGCGGGAGAGCGACTCGCGCAGTCGGCTCAGCATGGGAGCGAGGCTAGGGGGTGTGCTGGGTGGGGGACGCCGGGACGCCGGGACGCCGGGACGCCGGGGTGGGGAGGTGGCGCAGCCGTGGCGGGCCTGGCGGGAGGCCGAGCGAAGCGAGGCCGGATGGTAGGCAAGCCACCTCCCCACCCCGGCGACCCGGCGGCCGGGTGTCGGTTCGTCCCGCGGCGGCGAGGCAGCGACTCTCCGCGTGGGATCATGGGCGGGTGTCTGCCTCGGCTCCCGCGCCCCCTCCAGGAGCCACGCCTCCCGAGTTGATCCGCAACTTCTGCATCATCGCCCACATCGACCATGGCAAGTCGACGCTGGCCGACCGCATGCTCGGCATCACCGGCGTCGTTCACGACCGAGATATGAGGGCGCAGTACCTCGATCGCATGGACATCGAGCGCGAGCGCGGCATCACGATCAAGAGCCAGGCCGTCCGGCTACCGTGGACGGCCCCGGACGGCAAGACGTACGTGCTCAACATGATCGACACCCCGGGGCACGTCGACTTCACCTACGAGGTGAGCCGCAGCCTGGCCGCCTGCGAGGGTGCCGTGCTCCTGGTTGACGCCGCGCAAGGCATCGAGGCGCAGACGCTGGCGAACCTCTACCTGGCCCTCGAGAACGACCTCCACGTGATCCCGGTGCTCAACAAGATCGACCTGCCCGCCGCGCAGCCGGACAAGTTCGCCGCGGAGCTCTCCAAGCTCATCGGCTGCGACCCCGACGACTGCCTCCGGGTGTCGGGGAAGTCCGGCGCCGGTGTGCGGACGTTGCTGGACGAGATCGTCACTCAACTGCCACCACCCGTCGGCGACGCAAACGCCCCGGCTCGAGCGATGATCTTCGACTCGGTCTATGACACCTATCGCGGTGTCGTCACCTACGTCCGGGTCATCGACGGTCACCTCAGTCCGCGCGAGCGCATCCTGATGCTGTCAACAACAGCAACCCACGAGCTGCTCGAGATCGGCGTGATCAGTCCAGAACCCGTTCCCAGCAAGGGGTTGGGCGTGGGGGAGGTGGGCTACCTCATCACCGGGGTGAAGGACGTCCGGCAATCGCGCGTGGGTGACACCGTGACCAACCAGGCCAAGCCGGCCCGCGAGGCGCTCGGCGGCTACAAGGACCCTCTCCCGATGGTGTTCTCCGGGCTGTACCCCCTCGATGGCTCGGAGTACCCCGCGCTCCGCGACGCGCTGGACAAGCTCCGGCTCAACGACGCCGCCCTGGTCTACGAGCCCGAGACGTCTGTCGCGTTGGGGTTCGGCTACCGGTGCGGTTTTCTCGGGCTGCTCCACCTGGAGATCGTCCGAGAGCGACTGGAGCGCGAGTTTGGCCTCGACCTCATCTCGACCGCTCCCAACGTGGTTTACCGAGTGGTGATGGAGGACGGGACCGAGCACGTCGTGACCAACCCGAGTGAGTTCCCGGGCGGGAAGATCTCCGAGGTGCACGAGCCGGTTGTGCGCTCGACCGTCATCGCCCCGAGTGAGTTCATCGGGGCGATCATGGAGCTGTGCCAGAGCCGGCGGGGGTCGCTGCTCGGCATGGACTACTTGTCAGAGGAACGCGTCGAACTGCGCTACACGCTCCCGCTCGCTGAGATCGTCTTTGACTTCTTCGACGCCTTGAAGTCGCGTACCAGGGGCTACGCCTCGCTCGACTATGAACCCACGGGGGAGGTCGTCTCCGACCTCGTGAAGGTCGACATCCTCCTGCAGGGCGAACCGGTCGATGCCTTTTCCTCGATCGTGCATCGCGACAAGGCGTACGGCTACGGGACGGCCATGACGTCCAAGCTGAAGGAGCTCATCCCGCGCCAGCAGTTCGAGGTGCCGATCCAGGCCGCGGTGGGCGCCCGGATCATTGCCCGCGAGAACATCCGGGCGATCCGCAAGGACGTACTGGCCAAGTGCTACGGCGGGGACATCACCCGCAAGCGGAAGCTGCTCGAGAAGCAGAAGGAGGGCAAGAAGCGGATGAAGATGGTCGGCCGCGTCGAGGTCCCCCAGGAGGCCTTCATCGCCGCCTTGTCCACCGAGGACACGCAGAAGCGCTGAGCGGCAGGGCGCCGCCCAGGACATGGCAGGCGCCGAGCCACCCGTTGGAGTGACCGAGGACGAATGGGTAGTCAATCGAACACGTTGCGTAACGGGAGCCTCCGCCATTCGGTCACGGATGAGTAACGATCGGCGTTCGACTGTTGGGCTGGACGGGTGAGGCCCGTTCACTGTGCCGAGTCCGGGGCGAGCGGCGATCCCGCGCGCCCGACTAGCACCATCCGTCACGGAGGATCAATGAGGATCTCCAGACTCGTCGCAGCTGCGGCAGTCTCAGCGGTCGTGGTCGTGCCCCTGGCTCCAGCCCAGGCCACCGCGCCGTCGAAGGACGCCATTCGTGGGTCCGTCAAGGGGGGGTCGGACAATCTCCGACTCCCCTTCCAGGTCAAGCACGACGCGCTGCGCCAGACGGTGCTTCAGCAGAAGCTTCTCGGCGAGGTGTCTCCCTTGGCCAAGGTCGCCAAGGTCGCCAAGGGCCGCTACGTGAACCTCGAGAACGAGGGCACCGACAAGGTCTTCGTGGTGCTCGCCGAGTTTGGCGACACCCGACACTCGGCCTACCCAGACGAGACCGACGGCGCGCCCTCCAGCGACGCGCAGAAGTTCTCCGGTCCGGCGCACAACGAGATCCCCAAGCCCAACCGCAAGATCGACAACGCCACCCTGTGGGAGAAGGACTACAACTCCGCCTACTTCACGGACATGTACTTCAACCGTCTGAAGGGCTACTACGAGCGCCAGTCCAGCGGCCGCTACAGCGTCGATGGCTCGGTGACCGAGTGGGTGAAGGTCCCGTTCAACGAGGCTCGGTACGGGCGCGACGTGTGCGGCGACATCGTCTGCAACAACACGTGGTTCCTGATCCGGGACGCGATGGCCTTCTGGACCCAGCAGCAGCTCGACAGCGGTATGTCGATGGCCCAGATCGATGCCTACCTGGCGACCTTCGACAAGCAGGACCGCTACGACTCCGATGGGGACGGCAACTTCAACGAGCCCGACGGCTTCATCGACCACTTCCAGATCGTTCACGCTGGTGGCGACCAGGCCGCGGGCGACCCGACCTACGGCTCTGACGCGATCTGGAGCCACCGCTGGTACGCCGCAGTCAGCGACGGCGGCCCCGGCGGATTCCCGGGTGTCAACATCGGGCAGGGCGGGACGTCCTCGGGCGTCGCGATCCCGGACAACCCGACCGGCACCTGGGTCGGCGACTACACCATCCAGCCGGAGAACGGCGGGCTCGGAGTCTTCGTCCACGAGTACGGCCACGACCTCGGTCTGCCGGACCTCTACGACACCTCGGGCAACACCGGCGGCGCCGAGAACAGCACGGGCTTCTGGACGCTCATGAGCTCCGGCGCCAACATCGGCAGCGGCGGTCGCGACGGGATCGGCGACGCTCCGACAGACCTCGGAGCGTGGGAGCTGTTCCAGCTCGGCTGGCTCGACGGGCAAGGGTCCAACGGTCCGTTCTATGACGTCGCCTTCGCCGGTGACACGTCCAAGCACGTCCTCGGACCGAACAATGCGGCCACTGACAAGTCCCAGGCACTCTTCGTGGTGCTCCCGGACAAGGACGTGCCGTTGGAGCTCGGCGATCCCTATGCCGGTGACAACTTCTTCTACTCCGGCTCCGGTGACGACCTCGACAACGTCATGTACAAGGAGGTCACCCTCCCGGCCGGCGCCTCGGCCATGACGGCGAAGGTGCGCTACGACATCGAGCCGGACTGGGATTACGCGTACGCCGTGGTTTCGACCGACGGTGGCGCCTCCTGGGAGTCATTGCCGACGAACCTGTCGACCGACACCGACCCGAACGGCCAGAACTTCGGTGAGGGCATCACGGGTGACTCGGGCGGCGCTTGGGTCGACCTGTCGGCTGACGTCTCCGCCTACGCGGGCGACACCGTGCTCATCGGATTCCGTTACTGGACCGATGTCGCGGCGACCTACCCAGGGTTCTCGGCTGACGAGGTCTCGATCCCCGGCCAGCCGGTATCGGGCGCGGAGGGCGACGAGGGCTGGACCTTCGACGGCTTCCGGGTCACGACCGGCTCCGAGGAGCAGTCGTTCTTCAACGCCTACGTTGCGGAAAACCGTCAGTACGACAGCTACGACAAGTCACTGAAGACGGCGTACAACTTCGGGTTCCTCAACACCCGACCGGACTGGGTCGAGGACTTCCCGTACCAGAACGGGATGCTCGTCTCTTACTGGGACACGTCCTTCAGCGACAACAACGTCGGGGATCACCCCGGCGGCGGTCTGATCCTTCCCGTGGATGCGCACCCGTTCTTCGCGCACACCTACGACGGGCAGATGGTCCGGCCGCGCATCCTGTCGGCGGACTCGACGTTCAGCCTCGACCGGACCGACAAGATTGTCATCCACAAGGACGGCAAGAAGACGGTCATCAAGAGTCACAAGGCCAAGCCGGTGTTCAACGACACGAAGTCGTACTGGTCGAACTCTGACTGGGACGCTTCAACCGGCAGTCACATTGGTCGCTACCAGCCAGGCTGGGTCGGGGTCGACGTGCCGAACACGGGCACGAAGATCAAGATCAAGAAGGCGTGGAACCACGACCAGTTCCTCATCGTCAAGGTGGGGGCCGTCGGCTAGCAGCTCGGCACGGATCGGTGGGGTCGGAGCGCGAGCTCCGGCCCCACCGGCATGTCCAGGCTGTGTGGCACGCTGGCGGCATGAGCGCTGAGCCCTGGGGGCGGCTGTCCGCCGTCTGCGTCGTCCACGCGGTGATCCCTGATCGTGGGGGAGATCTCGACACCACCGCCATCGACAAGCGGCCGATCGACGGCGCGGTTCCGGTGGGCCCCCTCGGCGTCCGGGGAGACACGCAGATCGACGTCCAGAATCACGGCGGCGTCGACCAGGCGGTGTACGCCTACGCGCGCGAGGACGCTGCGTGGTGGTCCGGCGAGCTCGGTCGCGATGTTCCTCCTGGCCTGTTCGGGGAGAACTTCGCGACCACGGGGATTGATGTCACCGGCGCCGTCGTAGGAGCTCGCTGGCAGGTGGGCGAGCCGGGAGTCGGCCCGGTGCTTCGCGTGCGCTCGCCGCGCGTGCCCTGCCGCACGTTTCAGGCCTGGGTGGACGAGCCGCACTGGGTCAAGCGATTCACCGACCACGGAGCGCCCGGGGCCTATCTCTCGGTGCTCCAGTCGGGGGAGGTGAGCGCTGGGGACCCGATCTGGGTGCTGGACAGCCCCGAGCACGGCACCACCATCGGCGACGTGTTCGCCGGTCGTCGCGGTGATCTAAGCCGATTGCAGAGACTGCTCGACGAGGGTGTGGACCTGGACCCCAATCTCGTGGCGCACGTCGAGCAGCTGCTCACGCTGGCTGCGGGCTAGCGCGTGGCGGGCCTTCCCCCCGACGGTGAGCCTGGCCCGAACGACGGTGCCCTTCCTGGTCCGTCGCTCGAAGGTCTCGGGAGTCGCCCCTTCGGGCTCTACGTGCACGTCCCCTATTGCTCGACGCGATGCGGCTACTGCGACTTCAACACCTACACCGCCGCGGAGCTTGGGGGTGGCGCCTCGCAAGCGACGTATGTCGACCAGGCGGTGCAGGAGGTGCGGCTCGCTCGTCGTGCCCTCGGCGACGTCGCGCCTTCGGTCTCGACGGTGTTTGTGGGAGGCGGAACCCCGACCCTGCTGCCCTCCGGGGACCTTGCCCGCGTGCTTGGCGCGGTGCGGGAGGAGTTCGGGGTCATCCCGGGCGCGGAAGTGACCACGGAGGCGAATCCGGACTCGGTGACGCCGGCCTCGCTGACTGCCCTGCTGGAGGCTGGTTTCACGCGGATCTCCTTCGGGATGCAGTCAGCCGTCGAGCACGTGCTGGCGACGTTGGATCGCACCCACACGGCCGGACGTGCCAGCGCCGCAGTGGGCGAGGCCAAAGCAGCCGGCTTCAGGCATGTGAACCTCGACCTCATCTACGGAACGCCCGGCGAGAGCGTGCAGGACTGGGGCGAGAGCCTCGAGGTCGCGCTCGCCGCGGAGCCGGACCACGTGTCCGCCTATGCGCTCATCGTCGAAGAGGGGACCAGGCTGGCCGGCCGCGTCCGCCGTGGAGAGCTGGCTGGGCCCGACGACGATGACCTGGCCGACAAGTACCTCCTCGCCGACGATCGGCTTCAAGCGGCTGGCTTCGAGTGGTACGAGGTGTCCAACTGGGCCACGGAGGTGGCAGCCGAATGTGCGCACAACCGCCTTTATTGGACCGGCGCAGACTGGTGGGGGATCGGCCCAGGAGCGCACTCCCACGTCGGGGGCACCCGCTGGTGGAACGTCCGGCATCCGGCCGCGTACGCCGAACGGCTGGAAGCGGGTCTGTCCCCTGCCCAGGCCCGCGAGGTGCTGGACCCGGTGGCGCGGCGCCGTGAGCGCGTGCTCCTCGAGATCAGGCTGCGCTCGGGGCTGCCGCTCGACGTGCTCGACGAGCAGGGACGCCGAGCCGCCAACGCTGCCGTGGTCGATGGATTGCTCGACGCCGAGGCACTGCGTCAGGGTCGCGCGGTTCTGACCCGCCAAGGACGGTTGCTCGCCGACGCCGTCGTCCGGGCCCTGGTCTAGCCGGGGCTGCGTGGGGTCAGTTCTTGAGTGGTCTTCCGTCGGCATCGGTGGTGTACCCGCTGCTGCCCACGAGATAGAGGATCCCCTCGACGAAGCCCCAGATCGCGCCGATCCCGCAGGTGACAACCGTGACGACGATCTGGATGACCCCGATACGGGTGTAGCCAAGGTAGAACCGGTGGATGCCCAGGCCGCCGACGAAGATGCCCAGAAGTCCGGCCACCAGCTTGGACTTGGCCAGCGGGTCCATCTCGGGGTTGTAGCCGGCCGCCGGATATCCAGGCGGGTAGCCGTACCCGGGTGGTGGTGCCGGGTAGGTCGCTCCGGTGGGGGGAGGCGGGTAGCCCGGCCCTGGCGGAGGCGGGTACGCGCCGCCCGACGGAGGGGGCGGGGGTGGCGGGTACGCGCTGCCTGCAGGCGGTGGTGGCAGGGGCGTGCCTTCGGGGGAGGGAGGCGGCTGCGGCGGTGTCGGTTCTGACGCGTCATCGGTCATGGCCCAAGCATGTCGTGTCCGACGCGTCTACGGTGTGAGCAACGCGTCCGACCGGGGCGTCGGCTCAAGGATGGCTCCGATGGCGGCGAAGACGACTGGTTCGGCTGACGCGGCGCTGCCGCCCACGGCGGCCTCCGTCGGCCAGGTATTCCTCGACCGGGTGGCGAAGTCGGGGTCGAGCGAGGCGTTCCGGGAGCCGACTGCCGATGGCGGCTGGCGGTCGTGGACCTGGTCGGAGACCGAGTCGTGGGTGCGCACTCTGGCCGCCGGACTGCTGGCCCTGGGGATCCAGCCGCAAGACCGCGTGGCCATCGCCTCGGCGACGAGGCTGGAGTGGATCCACGCCGATCTCGCGGTCATGCTCGCTGGCGCTGCCACGACCACCGTCTATCCGAGCACTCAGGCTGAGGACGTCGCTTTCATCGTGAGCGACTCGGGTTCGCGGGTCGTCGTCGCGGAGAACGAGACGCAGGTTTCCAAACTGCTCGAGGTCCGCGACCAGATCCCGAAGGTGGAGAAGGTCGTGGTGATCGACGGGGTCGCCGAGAACGACTGGATCATCGACCTCGACGAGCTTTCGAGGCTCGGAGAGGAGTACCTCCGCGAGCACCCCACCGCCGTCGACGACGCGGTCGCAGCCGTAGGCCCGGATGACCTGGCCACGCTCATCTACACCTCTGGGACGACCGGACGCCCCAAGGGTGTCGAGCTCACGCACGGCAACTGGACCTACGAGGGCGCCTGCATCCAGGCGCTGGACATCCTGCGCCCCGATCACGTCCACTTCCTCTGGCTTCCGCTGTCGCATTCCTTCGGCAAGGTGCTCCTGTCGGCCCAGCTCCAGATCGGGTTGGTCACGGTTGTCGATGGCCGCGTCGATCGCATCGTCGACAACCTCGCGCTCATCAAGCCCACGATCATGGCGGCCGCCCCCCGGATCTTCGAGAAGGTCTACGCCCGCGTGGTTTCCACGACGGAGGCGGAGGGAGGGATCAAGGCCAAGATCTTCGCCTGGGCCTTCGACGTGGGCCTCAAGGCCGTTCATCTGGAGGCCGAGGGCAAGCCGGTCCCGGCCTTGCTGGCTGCCCAGCGCAAGGTGGCAGACGTGCTTGTGTTCAGCAAGATCCGCGACCGCATGGGTGGTCAGATCGAGTACTTCGTCTCGGGCAGCGCTGCTTTGTCGCGTGAGATCGCCGACTGGTTCAACGCGGCTGGTCTGCTGATCCTCGAGGGGTACGGCTTGACCGAGACATCGGCCGGCACCTGCGTCAACCGTCCGGGCAACTACCGGATCGGGACGGTCGGAGAGCCGCTTCCCGGCACGGTCATTCGGGTGGCCGACGACGGGGAGCTGTTGGTGAAGGGGCCGGGCGTGATGCGCGGCTATCACGGGCTGCCCGAGCAGACCGCCGAGGTGTTCCTCGAGGACGGGTGGTTTGCCACCGGTGACATCGGCGAGATCGACGAGCGCGGACGGGTGCGGATCACCGACCGCAAGAAGGACCTCGTCAAGACCAGCGGGGGTAAGTACATCGCGCCCTCAGCCATCGAGGCGACGTTCAAG
Source organism: uncultured Actinomycetota bacterium (assembly GCA_963820065.1). GTDB lineage: Bacteria > Actinomycetota > Actinomycetes > DATJPE01 > DATJPE01 > JANPBY01. Next base: position 164,172 of record CAWFYM010000005.1, read on the forward strand.
TCGATCTCTCCGCTGGTGAGCCAGATGGTGGTCTACGCGGAAGGCCGCAACTACGCCACGGCGTTGGTCACCATCGATCTTGACTCGGCCAAGACCTGGGCCGACGGCAAGGGACTGTCCAGTCACGACATGGAGGCGCTGGTCACGGGACCAGACGTCCGGGTCGAGATCGAAGTAGCCATCACCGAGCTCAACGGCCGGCTCAACCGGTGGGAGACGATCAAGGATTTCCGGATCTTGTCCCGAGATCTGACCGTCGAAGACGGCGAGCTCACCCCCAGCCTCAAGATCAAGCGCCGGGTCGTGACCGACCGCTACATCGAGGTCCTGAACTCGATGTACTCCTGATCTCTCGCGGCTCCTGACCGGTCAGGTTCTCGGCTGGTGGGGAGGGGGTGAAGGGTCTTCTGCTAGTGGGGACAGCGGAGGCCACGTCTTGCCTACCATCCGGCCTCGCTGCGCTTCGGCCTCCCGCCAGGCCCGCCACGGCTGCGCCGCGGCCTCCGCCGTCCCCACCGGCCGGAGGTGGCGGGGGGTGCGGAGGGGATGGGGGTGGCGGAGGAGATGGGGACAGCGGAGGCCACGTCTTGCCTACCATCCGGCCTCGCTGCGCTTCGGCCTCCCGCCAGGCCCGCCACGGCTGCGCCGCGGCCTCCGCTGTCCCCACCGGCCGGAGGTGGCGGGGGGTGCGGAGGGGATGGGGGTGCGGAGGCCACGTCTTGCCTACCATCCGGCCTCGCTGCGCTTCGGCCTCCCGCCAGGCCCGCCACGGCTGCGCCGCGGCCTCCGCTGTCCCCACCGGCCGGGCGCTACGGCGTCGGGGGGCGATTTGAGGTGGCCAACCACTGGTCGCGGGTGATCGCGTAGATCACCGCGTCGAACGTCTCGCCGTCATCGTTGAGCTCGGCCTCGTGGTCGAGGGTCATTCCGAGGCGACGCATCACCGCGATGCTTCGGAGGTTCGGGGCGTCCGTCACCGAGATCAGGCGCGGGAACGCGAAGCGTTCGAAGGCGAAGGCCATCCACGTCGCGGCGGCCTCGGTGGCGTAACCCTGACCCCAGAACTCGGGGGCCAGCCGCCAGCCGATCTCGAGGTCGTCTGGGTACCAGTGCAGGTGATGGATCCCGCACATGCCTAGGAAGCGACCGTCCGACGCGCGCTCCACGGCGAGCAGCCCGAGGCCCTCGCGCTCGTGCAGGTCGTTGGCCCAGGCGGCGATCGCGTCGGACTCCTGGCGGTCCACCGGCCCGCCGAGAAACTCCACGACCGCGGGGTCGGCGTTCATGGCCGCATAATGCGGGAGGTCGTCTTCCCGGAAGGTCCGCAGCACCAGGCGCTGCGTGGTGTGGACTGTGGTTCCGTCCCAGCGAGTCACGGCGCAGATCGTACGACCCGGCCCGCGGCCTTACACTGGCACTCGCGGCTCATGAGTGCCAAGCAGGCGGCAACGCGCAATTGCTGAAGTCCGGAGGTGAGCATGCTCGACGACCGCAAGCTCGCTGTGCTGCGCGCCATCGTCGAGGACTATGTCGCCACCGAAGAACCGGTCGGTTCGAAGGCCTTGGTCGAGCGCCACGCGCTCGGGGTCTCACCGGCGACGATTCGCAATGAGATGGCCTCCCTCGAGGAGGAGGGCTTCATCGCCCAGCCCCACACGAGCGCGGGCCGCGTCCCCACCGACAAGGGCTATCGCCTGTTCGTCGACCGGCTGTCTGGCGTCAAGCCCCTCACGGGGGCCGAGCAGCGCGCCATTCACACCTTCCTCGACGGCTCTGTCGACCTCGACGACGTGGTCGAGCGGACGGTCCGGCTGCTGTCCCAGCTGACCCGCCAGGTTGCTGTCGTGCAATATCCCTCGCTCGCGCGTTCCACGGTTCGTCACATCGAGTTGTTGGCGCTCACGCCGTCCCGCGTGATGCTCGTCCTCATCACGACCAACGGCCGAGTCGAGCAGCGTCTGGTCGACTGTCCCGGCCCGGTGGGCGAGGCCCTGCTCGGCGATCTCCGTTCCCGGCTCAACGCAGCCGTCGACGGCGTGGGCCTGGCCGAGGCCCACGACGTCCTCGCAGGTCTGCGGTCGTCGTTCGTCCCCGAAGATCGCCCAGCGGTCGAGGCCATCGTCACGAGCCTGCTGGAGACGCTCGCCGAGCGTCGTGAGGAACGCATCGCCCTGGGCGGCACGGCCAACCTGACCCGGTTCCCCGGAGACTTCCACGGCACGATGGTGCCGGTGCTCGAGGCGCTCGAGGAGCAGGTCGTTCTGCTTCGCCTCCTCGGGGAGGCATCCGATCCGTCGGAGCTGACCGTCGTGATCGGGCGCGAGAACACCGATGCCGAGTTCGCGGGCGCTTCCGTCGTGTCCGTCGGGTACGGCTCCGGCGAGACGGCTCTGGCCAAGCTGGGCGTCGTCGGACCAACCCGGATGGACTACCCCGGAACGATGGGCGCCGTGCGAGCGGTGGCGCGCTACGTCAGTCGCATCCTGGCTGAGGGGTAGGCGTGGCCGTCGACTACTACGCCGTACTCGGCGTCAGCCGCAACGCCTCTGCCGATGAGGTCAAGCGGGCCTACCGCAAGCTCGCCCGCGAGCTGCACCCCGATGTGAACCCTGACGCGGAGACCCAGGAGCGGTTCAAGGAGGTGACGGCGGCCTACGAGGTGCTGTCCGATCCCGCGAAGCGGGAGATGTTCGACCTCGGTGGTGATCCGTTCGGCAACGGGGGCAACGGGTTCTCCCAAGGAGCGGGTTTCGGTTTCGGCGACATCATGGATGCCTTCTTCGGCGGCACCCAATCTCGCGGGCCGCGCCCACGGCAGCGACGCGGCCAGGATGCACTCATCCGCATCGACCTCGAGCTCGCGGAGACCGCGTTCGGCACGACCAAGGAGCTGCAGGTCGACACGGCGATCGGTTGCCCCACGTGCAACGGGGCCGGCACGGCCCCGGGCACCCTCCCGACTACCTGCGAGATCTGCCACGGTCGTGGCGAGGTTCAGCAGGTCCAACGGTCGTTCCTCGGGCAGGTCATGACCTCGCGGCCCTGCCCTCAGTGCCAGGGCTACGGAACGGTCATCCAGAACCCGTGCGTGGAGTGCGCAGGCGACGGCCGCGTGCGAACCCGTCGCACCCTGACCGTGAAGATCCCCGCGGGCGTCGACACCGGCACCCGGATCCAGCTGACCGGTGAGGGAGAAGTCGGCTCGGGCAACGGCCCTGCCGGAGACCTCTACGTCGAGGTGACCGAACGCCCGCACCCGATGTTCCAGCGCCACGGCGACGATCTGCACTGCACGGTCACTCTTCCGATGACCGCCGCATCGCTCGGAACGACGGTGACGCTCGAGACTCTCGACGGACCTGAGCCCATCGATGTTCGGCCGGGCACGCAGTCCGGTCAGGTGATCCCCCTCCACGAACGCGGCGTGACCCACTTGCGCGCGGCCGGTCGCGGCGACCTCCTCGTGCACGTCGACGTGGAGACTCCGTTGAACCTCGACGAGCGGCAGGAGGAATTGCTCAGGGAGCTCGCTCGGCTTCGCGAGGAAGAACGTCCTGCTGGGCAGTTCGCCCCGGGGCAGCAAGGTCTGTTCTCCAGGCTCCGGGACGCTTTCAACGGTCGTTGAGCGATCGTCTGATGGTGAAGATCGTGCCTGGCCACAGGGTTGGTCCCGCCCCCACTGTCGCGGGTCCGGGCGAACAACCGCCGACGTCACGCCCGTACGCGATCGCAGGACCTAGGCCTTCGCTGTGAGCGAGCCGGTCTTCGGGTACGGCACGGGTGACGCAGACCCCGCAGCCGTGAACGTCGGATTGCCAACGGAGGATCGGCTGGTCCTGGACGGTCCGGAAGGGCGGCACGCGGCAGACGTACGCCGACTGCGGGTGGGTGAGCTGCTCGTGCTGACCGACGGACGTGGCTCGGCCGCGCGCTGTCGAGTGGTCGGGGCCCGCAAGGGCGAACTCGATCTCGAGGTTGTCGACCGATGGATGGAACAGCCCCCGGCGCCCCGACTGGTCGTGGTCCAGGCGCTCGCGAAGGGGGATCGGGGGGAGACGGCCGTGGAGACCCTCACCGAGGTCGGGGTCGATGTGATCGTCCCGTGGGCTGCCTCGCGATCAGTGACCCGTTGGACGCCAGAACGCGCACCCAAGGCCCTGGCGCGCTGGCGGACGGCTGCGCATGAAGCCGCCAAGCAAGCGCGGCGATGTCGCTGGCCCGAGGTCACAGACCTGGTCGCGTCCGAAGGGGTTTGCGGGCTGCTGGCTGATGCCGCGCTCGGGCTGGTCCTGCACGAGGAGGCGACGTTGCCCCTGGCCTCGGTTCCGGTCCCCGTCGACGGCGACTTCGTGGTCGTCGTCGGCCCCGAGGGCGGGATCGCGCCGGAAGAGCTCTCGGCCTTCATAGCCGCGGGCGCACGGCCGGTTCATCTGGGCCCGACGGTCCTGCGCACGTCCACCGCGGGGACGGCGGCAGCGGCAGCGATCCTCAGCCGTACATCCCGCTGGGGGCCACCCTTCGGCGGATGATTGGGGAACGGACGAGGCCTCTCGCGTGGGAGGGGTTCCGGCTTCCGTTCAGGGATTCTCGATGATGCGGCGGACTGTCGACGGATGCCAGAAGTGGTGCCTTGGGCGCGTCTACCGCCCATGGGAAAGCTCCTAAGTCACCACTTCGAGCTCGACGCTGACCGGTCGCCCTGACCTCAGGCATCTCCAGGTCAGCCGGCCCTGAACGTGACCCGATCCTCCGCCGTCCGCTTTCCGTTGGGTCCTTCGACAAAGGCGACGACCGTATATCGGCCGATGGGGAGCTCGATCTCCACCTGCCAACGCCCGCGCTCGGGGGCGGCGACGTCGGTGTAGGCCGGCCCGTTGGTGAATCGCTTCCCGTTCGCGGTGAGGATCTCGTAGCGAAGGATCGCGTCGGGAGCCACCGCCGTACCGGTGATGAGCACCGGGATCTGAACCGACGCCCCCGGCTCGGGTTGAGTGATGGTCACCACGGGTCGGCCGTCCGGGGCGATGGATCCCGACGGCTTGGGCTTGGCCGTCTTGGTTGGAGAAGGCTTCGCGGTGGCTGACTTCGTCGGAGTCAGGCCCGAGGAGCTGGCGGAGGGCTGTCCTGACGTGGAGGCGCCAGGGGATGACGGCTCCCCAGATGAGGACGGGGTCGCGCTCGACGTGGTGCTCGGGGTCCCGACCGGGGTGATCCCGACCGCGCCCGAGGAGCCCGAGCAGCCGGCGAGGAACAGCGACGCCGCCGCCACTGATCCGAGCACCGCTGATCGAAGGGCGGTCGGCCTCTGGCGACCCCGCGCGTTGGACATGAGGTGCAACTCCCCGTTGGTGGACGTCACCCGGGCGGCCAAGTCATCGCCCGGCCGCCGAGCACGTGGACATGAACGTGGTGAACGGTCTGCCCGCCGTCGTCGCCGGTATTGGCAACCAGGCGGTAGCCGCCTTCGGACAGCCCTTCCGCCTTCGCTACCTCGCTCGCGGTCGCCATGAGCTCCGCGGCGAGCGCTGGATCGGCTGTGGTCAGGGCGGCGAGGTCGTTGTGGTGGGCCACGGGGATGACCAGGACGTGAACCGGCGCCGCTGGGGCGATGTCCCGGAAGGCCACGATGCGCTCCGAGCGCAGCACGACGTCGCCCGGGATGTCCCCCGACGCGATCCCGCAGAACAAGCAGGTGGGCTGATCAGTCACCCTGGCAGGGTACGTGGGGGCGGCTAGCATGGAACCGTCCGAACCGCTGATCCTCAGCGTCGAGGGAACGAGCACAAGCGAGATCTAGGTGGATCGGGGCCGGGAGACTGGCCCCAACGACCCAGTCGTCGAGACAGAGAGCAGGCACGAGCAGGCCCCGCGGGCCGACCCATGGCCGAGACCAGCCGAAGCGGCAAGACTGCCGGTGCCACGACCAGCCCGACCATCAGCCGCGCCATGACGGCGCCCTCGAGCATCCCGATGGTCGGCCTCCTCGGACCCTCCGACGAGTTGCTCCGGGTCATCGAGTCGTCGGTGCCCGGCGTCGATGTCCACGCGCGGGGCAACGAGATCACGCTGACCGGCCCACGGGCCGACGTCGATTTGGTGGCTTCGCTCCTCGACGAGATGGTGACCGTGCTGCGCACAGGTCAAGGGCTGACAGCCGAGGCCGTCCAGCGCTCCCTGGCGATGCTGCGCGCCGACGCGACCGAGCGACCGGCTCAGGTGCTCACCCAGAACATCCTGTCCAACCGGGGTCGAACGATCCGGCCGAAAACCCTGAATCAGAAGCGCTACGTCGACGCGATCGACCAGCACACCATCGTCTTCGGGATCGGTCCGGCGGGCACCGGCAAGACCTACCTGGCCATGGCCAAGGCGGTCCAAGCACTGCAGGCCAAGCAGGTCACTCGCATCATCCTCACCCGCCCAGCCGTTGAGGCGGGGGAGCGGCTGGGATTCCTGCCTGGGACTCTCAGCGAGAAGATCGACCCCTACCTGCGTCCGCTCTACGACGCCCTGCACGACATGATCGATCCTGACTCGATCCCACGACTGATGGCTCAGGGCACCATCGAGGTCGCCCCTCTCGCCTACATGCGCGGGCGATCTCTCAACGACGCTTTCATCATTCTCGACGAGGCTCAGAACACCTCTCCTGAGCAGATGAAGATGTTCCTGACCCGCCTGGGCTTCGGGTCGCAGATGGTGGTCACGGGCGACGTGACCCAGATCGACCTTCCTGGGGGGACGACCAGCGGATTGCGGCTGGTCCGCGAGATTCTGGACGACCTCGAGGACGTGCAGTTCCTTGAGCTGACTGCGGCGGATGTCGTTCGCCACCAGCTGGTCGGCCAGATCGTCGACGCGTACGGCCGCTGGGACGCCGAGCGCGCTGCCGCGCCGCCGCCCCCGGTGTCCCGCGCCAACCGTCGAAGGACCGGTCGATGAGCGTCGACGTCATCAATGAGTCGGGCGCCGAGGTCGACGTGCGACGTCTCGTCGATCTGTCGCGCTATGTGCTCGACCAGATGAGGGTGCACCCGCTGGCGGAGCTGTCGATCCTCCTCGTTGACGTCGCGGCGATGGAGCAGCTGCACGTGCAGTGGATGGACGAGCCAGGGCCGACCGACGTCATGGCGTTCCCGATGGACGAGTTGCGTCCGGGTTCCGAGGACACTGAGCCGGAGCAGGGTCTGCTGGGTGATGTCGTGCTTTGTCCCTCGGTCGCTGAGCAACAGGCGGCTCAGGCGGGGCACCCGACCGAGGATGAGCTCGATCTGCTGTGCACCCACGGGATCCTGCACCTGCTTGGGTACGACCACGCCGAGCCCGATGACAAGACGGAGATGTTCGGACTCCAGGACGACATGATCCGCACCTGGCGTGAGCACCGGGTGCCACGATGACGGGAGCTGACGTGTGGGCGCTCGTCGCCGCAGCAGTTCTGGTTGTGCTCGCGGGGCTCTTCGCCGCCGCTGATGCGGCCCTGACGCGGGTGTCCCGCTCCCGGGCGGAGGAGCTGCTTGACGACGGCCGTCGCGGCGCCAAGGCCTTGACCGTGTTGGTCAACGATCCTGCTCTCGGGGTCAACGCCGTGCTTCTCATGCGCACGTTGTGCGAGACGGCGGCGGTGGTGCTGGTGACCGTCACGCTCATCGGCGCCATCACGTCGGTGTGGACCGCCGGGATCGTGGTCGTCGCCGTGATGGTCGTGGTGTCCTACATCGTCATCGGGGTCGCGCCGCGGACCTTGGGCCGGCAGCACGCGGAGGCGTACGCCCTCGCGGTCGCGCCTGTGGTCCACGTGCTTGGCGTCGTGGTCGCTCCACTGACCCGGTTGCTCATCGTGGTGGGCAACGGCCTCACCCCAGGACGCGGATTCCGGGACGGTCCATTCACCTCCGAGGCCGAGCTGCGTGACCTCGTCGACCTGGCAGAGGCCAGCCAGCTGATCGAGCACGGTGAGCGCGACATGATCCACTCGGTCTTCGAGCTCGGCGACACGGTCGTCCGCGAAGTGATGGTCCCGCGCACCGAGATGGTCGTGATCGAGCGGAACAAGACTCTGCGTCAGGCCACCTCGTTGGCTCTCCGCAGCGGATTCAGCCGGATACCCGTGGTCGGTGACACGATCGACGACGTCCTCGGCATCGCCTACCTCAAGGACGTCACCCGCCGCACCTACGAGCACCGCGACGGCGAGTCCAGCGAGCGGGTCGAGTCGGTCATGCGCCACGTGTTCTTCGTGCCGGACAGCAAGCCCGCTGCTGAGTTGCTGCGCGAGATGCAGGCCCAGCGCACTCACGTAGCGATCGTCGTCGATGAGTACGGCGGCACCGCGGGTCTGGTCACGATCGAGGACATCCTCGAGGAGATCGTGGGAGAGATCACCGACGAGTACGACACCGAGGTGCCGGAGGTGCAAGAGCTCGACGACGGCAGCGTTCGCCTCTCGGCCCGCTACGGCGTGTGGGACTTCGCCGAGCGGTTCGACATCGCCCTCGATCAGGATGAGGACGACGACGTCGACACGGTTGGTGGGTTGCTGGCCAAGCGGCTGGGCAAGGTCCCGATCGCCGGGTCCACCGCGGTGGTGGAGGGCTGGCGCCTCACCGCCGAGTCGACCGAGGGTCGTCGCAACCGCATCGCCACCGTGCTCGTGCAGCGCGAGCAGCTGGAGGGCGAGGCGGCCTCGGCCACCGCTCAGGCTTCTGAGGACACCCACGCGGATGCCTGATCTTCTCGAGGATCTGGACCCAGAGGACGCCAAGCTCGTCACGCTGGCTCGATCCGCCCAGGCGCGGACCCGTGCGCCCGAAGGGGCTGCGGTCCGAGACGAGACGGGCCGGACCTATGTCTCGTGCACTGTGTCGCTGCCGTCGTTGTCGTTGAGTGCACTTCAGGCGGCCGTGGCAGCTGCGGTGTCGAGCGGCGCCACATCGCTGGAGGCAGCGGCCGTCGTCACCGATGCGGGCTCGGTCGATCCTCGCTCGCTGTCGGCGGTGGCAGACCTCGGCGGACCTGGCACCCCGGTGCTCGTGGCCGAGCAGTCAGGTACCCAGGTGGCGAGGCTCAAAGCCTGATCCCGTCTGCCTCCGTGTGTCATCATCCAGGCATGGCGCAGATGGCCCCCGTGATCGACGGTCCGGTCCAGCAGCCGAGCCGGAAGCGCCGTCGCCGCTGGGGCCTCGTCGTGGGCGTCGCCGTTGTGGCCATCGCGCTCCTCCTGGGCTCAGTTGCGTTGGCTCTCAAGGTCAACCCGGCCCCTCTGCCCCATTCTCTCGTCCACTGATGGGCTACCCGCGGTCCTTGAGGCAGGCGCCGCCTACACCGCGACCATGACGGCCGCGGTGCCGGCAGACTGGGCGGCTCCGGAATTGAGCGAAGATCGCCCGTTCATTTTTTGGGCCCTTCATCGAACGGCCGGAGAGGGCCGTTCAGTTGATTCTCTGCTGCGAGCGCGGGGGAACCCGACGACATCGTGACCCTCTCGTGTCCCCTGGTCGCCCCGCGAGACTTCCGGCACGGAAGTGGCGATCACCTTCGGCAGGTGGAACCCGGTCGGGTCCCTCGCCGGGGCCGCAGGGCAACGTGCCCGAGGCTTTCCGCGTCTATCACCACAGCGTGAAGTAGTTCTCAGAGGCGTCGGTACATGATGTGCAGACCGACGCGCCCCAGGCGTCGGTGGTTGAACGCCTCTGGCACGGTGCCCACGATCACGAAGCCGAGGTCCTGCCAGAGTCGTACCGCGGCCGTGTTGGTCTCGACGACTGCGTTGAACTGCATGCTGGCGTAGCCCTGCTCGGTGGCCCAATCAAGGACGTGTTGCGCGAGCGCTCGCCCGGTGCCGCGACCGCGGTGCTCGGGATTCACCATGAAGCTCGCGGTCGACACGTGCGACCCGCGGCCCGGCCGGTTGGGGCCGGCCTTGGCGGTGCCGAGGAGAAGGTCGTCCTCAACGGCCACGAACGACGTGCCGGGCGCTGGCTCGAGCCACAGCGCCCGCGCCTGGTCTGAGGCCAGATCTTCGGGATAGGCGTACGTCTCGCCGGCCTCGACGATGGCCCGGAAGATGGGCCAGATCCGTGGCCAGTCGTCGACTGTGGTTGGTCGGATGATCACCGCTGAACTGTGACAGGTCCGACCGTCGGTGAACGGGGGAGGCGGTAGTGACGGGCGAAGCATCCGGTGACAGGTGCCCCCGCTGTGGAGACCAGGAGGCCGGGCCGCCGACTGGATAGGTGCGCTCGGCCGCAGAGGGCACAATGGCCGCCGTGACACACCGGTCGGGGTTCGCCTGCTTCGTGGGGAGGCCCAACGCCGGCAAGTCGACCCTGACCAACGCGTTGGTCGGAGAAAAGGTCGCCATCACCTCCGATCGGCCGCAGACCACGCGGCACACGGTTCGCGGGATCGTGAGCCGTCCGGACTCCCAGCTCATCCTCGTCGACACCCCTGGACTTCACCGCCCGCGGACGCTGCTCGGTCAGCGACTCAACGACGTGGTGCGCGAGACCCTGACCGAGGTGGACGTCGTCGGTTTCTGCGTCCCCGCCGACCAGAAGGTCGGTCCGGGAGACAAGTTCATCGCGGCCGAGATCGCCCCCTTGCGCACCCCCAAGGTGGCCATCGTCACCAAGACCGCCTTGGCGGACCGCGAGACGATCGCCCGCCAGCTCCTGGCGATCTCCGATCTGGCGGATTTTGACGAGGTGATCCCGGTGTCGGCCTTGGAGGGTGAGCAGGTCGACCTGCTCGGCGATCTCCTTGTCGGCCTGCTGCCGGAGGGGCCGCGGCTGTATCCCGACGGCGAGCTCACCGATGAGCCGGAACAGGTCATGGTCGGCGAGCTGATCCGGGAAGCCGCCCTCGATGGCGTCCGAGACGAGCTGCCCCACTCGCTGGCCGTCGTGGTCGAGGAGATGTCCCCGCGCGAGGATCGTCCTCCTGACCGCCCGCTCATCGACATCAGCGCGATCTTGTATGTCGAGAGAGACAGCCAGAAGGCGATCGTGATCGGCAAGGGCGGGTCGCGTCTGCGGGCCGTGGGCACCCGCTCTCGAGGGCACATCGAGAAGCTCCTCGGCACTCCCGTGTACCTCGACCTACGGGTGAAGGTCGCCAAGGACTGGCAGCGGGACCCGAAACAGCTCCGCCGCCTCGGCTTCTAGCCCCGCTGTGGATGACTCCTCGCAACGGGGAAGTTTGCTGTCGCCATGGCAACAGCAAACTTCCCCGTTGCGGGCGGGGGTCCACAGGGTGAATGCGTGGATCGGCTACAGTTGTGAACGTGCGGTGCTCCTTGCTTCTTAGCTGCCGCGGCGAGGCCTCCTAACGGTCGGCCCCCTCGTCGCGGTGATCGGCGTACGCCGGCTCTCCCCCTGACGACAGCAGGAGCCACCGATGTCCAGCCCTCAGCAACCCGCCGTTCCCAGCACCGCCCGTACGACGCATGGCGCGCCTCAGCGGCCGACCGCGATGCCCATCGGGAAGTACTCGGCGTTCACGCCCATCCCTCTTCACGACCGCACCTGGCCGACGACACGCATCGAGCGCGCACCCCTGTGGTGCAGCGTCGACCTGCGCGACGGCAACCAGGCGCTCATCGACCCCATGACGCCGGCGCGCAAGAAGCGGATGTTCGAGCTCCTGGTGGCCATGGGCTACAAGGAGATCGAGGTTGGCTTCCCGTCTGCGAGCCAGACCGATTTCGACTTCGTGCGGCAGCTCGTTGAAGAAGACCTGATCCCCGACGACGTCACTATCCAGGTGCTGACCCAGGCGCGTCCCGAGCTGATCGAGCGGACCTATGAGTCGATCGCCGGAGCCGACCGCGCGATCGTCCACCTCTACAACTCCACGTCCACCCTCCAGCGCCGGGTTGTCTTCGGTCTCGACAAGGACGGAATCACCGCAATCGCCGTCGAGGGCGCCAAGCTGTGCCTGAAGCTGACGGACACCGTTCCCACCACTGACATCCGCTTCGAGTACTCCCCGGAGTCCTACACGGGCACGGAGCTCGACTTCGCAGTGGAGGTCTGCAACGCCGTCAATGACGTGTGGAAGCCGTCGCCGGACCACAAGGCCATCGTCAACCTGCCGGCGACAGTCGAGATGGCCACGCCCAACGTCTACGCCGACTCCATCGAGTGGATGCACCGCCACCTCGCCTACCGAGACTCGGTCGTGCTGTCCCTGCACCCCCACAACGACCGGGGTACGGCCGTCGCCGCGGCCGAGCTCGGTCACATGGCCGGCGCCGACCGCATCGAGGGCACGCTCTTTGGCAACGGCGAGCGCACGGGCAACGTCTGTCTCGTGACGCTGGGACTCAACTGTTTCAGCCAGGGCATCGACCCCGAGATCGACTTCTCCGACATCGACGAGATCCGGCGCACGGTCGAATACTGCAACCAGCTGCCCGTCCACGAGCGCCACCCCTACGGGGGAGACCTGGTCTACACAGCCTTCTCGGGGTCGCATCAGGACGCCATCAAGAAGGGCTTCGAGCACCTCGAGCGCGACGCTGCAGCCGCCGGCAAGACCGTTGACGAGATCCCGTGGGCGGTGCCGTACCTACCGATCGACCCCAAGGACGTCGGCCGCACCTACGAGGCCGTCATCCGGGTCAACAGCCAGTCCGGCAAGGGCGGTGTCGCCTACATCCTCAAGAGCGAGCACTCGCTCGATTTGCCGCGGCGGCTGCAGATCGAGTTCAGCCAGGTGATCCAGGCCAAGACCGACTCCGACGGGGGCGAGGTGCTGCCCGAGGCGATCTGGGCGTGCCTTCACCGACGAATACCTGCCGGACAGCGAGCGCGCCCTGGGGTCGGTTCTCGTTGCGCTCGCTCGAGCAGTCCGCGGCGGTCGACGAGATCGACTCGCTCACCGTCGTGCTCTCCGAGGGCGGCGAAGGATGTGACGCTGGCTGGGGAGGGCAACGGCCCGATCGCCGCGTTCTGCTCGGCGCTTGGGGCGTACGGCGTCGACGTCCGCGTGCTCGACTACCACGAGCACGCACTGTCGGCGGGCGGCGACGCCAAGGCGGCGGCCTACCTGGAGTGCGCGGTCGGTGATCGGGTGCTCTGGGGAGTCGGCATCGACCCCAACATCCTCACTGGCTTCGCTGCAGGCGGTCGTCTCCGCGGTGAACCGCGCCCAGCGCTGACCCCAGCCGAACACTCAGGAGTTCGGCTCGCCGGGTCGCCGGATTTCAGGGAGCGGGTGACTTCGGGGCTGAGGCAGCGCGGCGGTGCCGATAGCGCGGAAGCCCACGCGGGAGTAGGTGCGCGCCACCGCGTCGTCCCGGCGGAGAGGAACACCACGTCCACGCCTGCGGCGACGGCATCCTTCACCAGGGAGTCGGTGATGGCCGCGGCCCGAGCCTCGCCGGCGAAACTCGGGCGAGCACGGCGATCCCGACCAGCTCGGTCACGTCGTCGACGGGTTGGTGGGCGCCGCCGCCGACGGGCTGGCCGTCCTCGGAGAACGCCCCAGCCACGACCTGGTGGCCAGCACCGATTCGAGAGCGCTGACATGGGCCACCTCGACCTCGTCCGGACCGCCGTCGCTACCGAACCCTCGGTGCACCGCCCCCAGGACCTCGATGAGCGCTGGATCGTCGGCTTCGAGCAGTCGTACCTCGAACCCGGCGACCGTGGGGGCAGGCGTTGGGTCGGCCAGCACCATCAGCGGGTACTCGCTCACGGTGAGCCCTGCGCCGACGGCGGCTGCACCAAGGCTCGGCGTCGTGGCCGGAACCCATTCGATCGTTTCGGAGACCCCGCGGGTGACCTGAAGCGCGCGCAGGTCTCGGACGTCGCTGGGCGTGATGTCGTCGGCAAGCCCTAGCCGCGGCCGCGCGTAGTAGGGCCAACCCGCTCGCGCCACGAAGAGCGTGAACGGTCCCGACACCTCGACGTCAGCGCCGGTCCTCGGGACCGCGTCGTAGTAGCGCTCGAGGCGATCGAGCAGGGCACGGTCGGCGGATGTCACCGAGGCAGTCTGACCGATGCGCGTGCGACGATGGGTCAGTGACCCTCTACCGGGACGAAGCCGTCGTCCTGCGCACCCAGAAGCTCGGTGAGGCCGACCGGATCATCACCTTGCTCACGCGTGACAACGGCCGGGTGCGAGCCGTCGCCAAGGGGGTCCGGCGCACCAGCTCGAAGTTCGGGGCGCGGCTGGAACCGTTCAGCCACGTCGACGTGCAGATGTACGTCGGCCGCAGCCTCGACATCGTGACCCAGGTGGAGTCCTTCCACGGGTACGGCGCGAAGCTGTCCGGTGACTACCCGAGCTACACGGCCGGGACGGCCATGCTGGAGACCGCCGAGCGTCTCACCGACGAGGAGCGCGAGCCGGCCGTCCAGCAATACCTGCTACTGGTCGGTGGTCTGCGCGCACTGGCCGCGCAGGAGCACGACGCGGGACTCGTGCTCGACGCCTACATCCTCAGGTCATTAGCCGTCGCTGGTTGGGCAGCCAGCTTCGACGCCTGCGCCCGGTGCGGCGCGGCGGGGCCGCACCGAGCCTTCTCGGTCCACGTCGGAGGAAGCGTGTGTCCCGAGTGTCGACCGGCCGGCGCGTCGGCCCCGTCGGCGGAGACCTTGCAGCTGCTCGCGGCCCTGCTGGCCGGTGACTGGGCCACCGCAGATGCGAGCGAGTCACCCCACCGCCGGGAGGCGAGCGGCCTCGCGGCGGCGTACCTGCAGTGGCACCTCGAGCGCGGCCTGCGCTCCCTCCGACTTGTCGAGCGGACGTGAAGGTCCCGGATGGCCCGCTGAACCGCAGGGAGCGCAAGGCGGCGGTCAAGGCGTGGCGCAAGATCCCCACCGACACCCGCTCGGAGACCGTGCGCTTGGCTCGGAAGGGCCAAACGCACCCGGACGAGGGGATCGCGGAGATCGCCGCGATCTGGTCGCGGTCCGTGGTCGAAGGGCCGTGGTACGGCCAGGTCGGAGGTTGGCCGGTCATTCTCATCGGTCTGGCCATCACCACGTTCTCCGTGGTCAACGGCGCGATCTTCCTGTGGTTGGCCGGAGTCGTGGTGATCATCGCCGGCTTCCTCGGTCTCAATCAGCGCAACGTCGCTCGGCGCATCCTTGCCGCCGACCGCGGCGGAGGCGACTGACGGAGCCCACGGTCTGGACAGGAGCGGCTCGCGCCTGGTGCACCGCTCGGGCGTCGCTCAGGGCTACCGTGGTCGGGTGCCCCGCCCCCCATCCCCTCACCCCAGCGGCGCACGACCTCCAGACATCCCCCGCCATCTCGTCCCGGCCCACGTAGCGGTCGTCATGGACGGCAACGGGCGATGGGCGAAGGGGAGGGGGCTGCCGCGCACCGCCGGCCACGAGGCCGGTGAGGCAGCGTTGTTCGATGTCGTCGAGGGCGCCATCGAGCTCGGCGTCGGCTACGTCTCGGCCTACGCCTTCTCCACCGAGAACTGGCGTCGGTCACCCGACGAGGTGCGCTTCCTCATGGGGTTCAACCGGGACGTCATCCGGCGGAGGCGCGACGAGATGCACGCCATGGGGGTCAGGGTGCGCTGGGCTGGTCGCCGGCGGAGGCTGTGGAAGAGCGTCATCGACGAGCTGGAGGAGGCCGAACGGCTTACGGCGGCCAACGACGTGCTCACCCTCACCATGTGCGTCAACTACGGCGGCCGCGCCGAGATCGCCGACGCTGCGGCGGCCATCGCCCGCGAGGTGCGCGCCGGGCTGTTGGATCCGGCGGACGTCGACGAGGCCGCAGTCGCCGCGCGACTGGACGAGCCAGAGCTTCCTGACGTCGACTTGTTCATGAGGTCGTCGGGGGAGCAGCGAACCTCAAACTTCCTCCTGTGGCAGGCCGCCTACGCCGAGCTCGTCTTCCTCGACGAGCGATGGCCCGACGTCGACCGCCGCCATCTCTGGAAGGCGTGCGAGGACTACGCGCGTCGTGACCGGAGGTACGGCTCCGCCTGATCGGCACCGACGAGCCCGATACTGGTGGCGTGCCGAGAATTCACCTGATCCGTGCGGTCAATGTTGGGGGCGCCAAGCTGCCCATGGCCGAGCTCCGAGACATGGCCGCAGACCTGGGGGCGGCCCAGATCTCCACCTACATCGCCTCGGGGAATCTGTTCTGTGAGCCGCCGGGGGCCCCGGCCGAGTTCGACCGAGCTCTCGAGCGCGCGATCGAGACGCGCTACGGCTATTTCCGCGAGGTGATCAGTCGCAGCCCCGCCGAGGTGAGAGCGGCGTTGACGGCGTACCCCTTCGAGGTGGTTGAGCCGAAGTTTGCCCACATCTACTTCCTCACAGCAGCGCCGACCAGGCAGGCGGTGGGAAGACTGATGGAGCGCGATCTCGGGCGTGACGACGTCGAGGTGATCGGTTGCCACCTTCATATCCGCTACGGCGGAGGGGTTCACGAGAGCAAGCTGACCTCCGTCGTGATCGCCAAGCTGTTGGGCGTGCAAGGAACCGGACGCAACCTGAGCACCGTGGCCAAGCTCGTGGAGCTCGCCAGCGGATGAGACGGGGCAGGTGCGCCTCGGTCCTGCGGGGTGCGGTCAGCCGTGGGCAGCCTGCTCGTGCGCGGCGTGGGACTCCGGCTCCAGCTGGAAGGTGCAGTGCTCGACGTCGAAGTCCGCCTGGAGGCAGCGCCCGAGCCGGTCGAGCACGGCGCTGCCGTCACAAGCCTCGGCCAGTACGAACGGCTCGACGACGACGTGGGCCGAGAGCACGGGCATCCCGCTGGTGATGGTCCAGGCGTGCAGGTCGTGGACGTCGACCACGCCGGGAAGCGCCGTGATGTGGTCGCGTACCTCGTCGAGGTCGAGACCTGGGGGAGTGCTCTCGAGGAGCACCTGTCCGGTCGCGCGCAGCAGTCCGAGGGCGCGGGGAACGATGAAGGCGGCGATGAGCAGTGAGGCGACCACGTCGGCCTGGACCCAGCCGGTCGACCACACGACCAGCGCCGCAGCGATCACCACGACCGAACCCACCAGGTCGCCGAGCACCTCGAGGTACGCCCCTCGGACGTTGAGGCTCTCGGCCTGACCCCCATGCAGCAGGCCCAAGCTCACGAGGTTGCCCGCGAGCCCGAAGACGGCCACGGCGAGCATCGGTCCTGCCTCGACCGCCGACGCCTCGCCCCATCGCTGTACGGCCTCGACGACGACGAACGTCGCGACAACGAGAAGCAGGACCCCGTTCACAAGCGACGCGAGGATCTCGATCCGAAAGTTGCCGTAGGTGCGATGTGGGGGGGCTGGGCGGTTGGCGTAGGTGACGGCCGCGAGGGCCAGGGCCACCCCCACGACGTCGGTGAGCAGGTGACCTGCGTCAGCGAGCAGCGCCAGGCTCCCCGTGACCAGTCCTCCCACGACCTGGACCACGAGCACGACCAGCGCGACCGCGAGAGCGGCAGCCAGCCGGCCCTTGTAGCGCGCCCCGGCGCTTGCTGGTGCGTGGGAGTGGTTGGCGCCCATGGGTCAGCGCACCCGGCCGGTCGTCTTGGCGCACGCGTCGCACGTACCGAAGATCTCCACGGTGTGCGCAGCGTCCACGAAGCCGTGCTCCCGCGCCACGGTCTGGGCCCACTGCTCGACCGCCGGTCCCTCGACCTCGACCGTTCGCCCGCACTGACGACAGACCAAGTGGTGGTGGTGGGTGTCGCTGCAGCGTCGGTAGACGGCCTCGCCGTCGTCGGTGCGCAGGACGTCGACCTCGCCGGCGTCGGCGAGTGACTGCAGGGTGCGATAGACGGTCGTCAGTCCGACGCCTTCCCCCGACTCCCGGAGCTGGGCGTGGAGCTCCTGGGCGCTGCGGAACTCATCGGTGGTTTCGAGCAACAGGCGTACGGCGGATCGTTGCCTGGTCGACCGCCCGGTCATGCGGTCACTCCGGTGCCGATCACAGCGGCGGCGGTCACGGACTCGCGCACGTGCTGGACGGCATCGCGCACGATGTGGGCGACGTGCTCGTCGCGCAGCGAATAGACGACCTCGCGTCCGCGGCGGCTCCCGACGACGAGATCAGCCGCCCGCAGGATGCGCAGATGCTGGCTGACCAAGGGTTGGGCGACGGCCAAGGCGTCGACCAGGTCGTGGACGCACTGCTCGCCTGCCGTCAGCTCGAGCAAGATCCCGACGCGGATCGGCGAGGAGAGCGCGCGGAACAGCTCAGCGGCGTCCTCGAGCTGGCCCTCGTGGCGGCTCATCACATAGGGATAGTCGCATATGCGCATGTCTGCATGCAAGGACGGTGCGTGCTGGCTCATTGACGCCGTCGGCGAAGGGCGGGCGGCACTGAGGTCGCCGCGGCGAGCAGCGCGAACAGGCCGATCGCCAGGAGCACGATGGTGCCGCCCGAGGGCGTGTCCCACTCATACGAAGCGACGACTCCGGACACCGATACGGCGATCCCGATCGCCACTGCGACCGCCATCGTCGCCCGGAACGAGCGCGTGACCAGGATGGCCGTGGCCACGGGTACGACCATCAGAGCGCTGATCAGGAGTAGGCCGATGATCCGCATCGACATCACGATGGTCGACGCGGTGAGGATGGCAAGAGTGAGGTTCAGTCGCGCGACGGGCAGACCGGCCGCGCGGGCGAACTCCTCATCGTCGGCGACGGCGAAGAGCTGCCGCGCAAGTCCCAGAGTCACCAACAAGATGACCGCGGCCAGGACCGCAAAGACGGTGAGGTCGGCGGCCGTAGTCGTGGTGATCGCACCGAACAGGTAGGAGTTCAGCGTGGCGGCGCTTCCGCCCGGAGCCTTGCTGATGAGCACGACGCCGCCCGCGATGCCGCCGTAGAAGATGATCGCGAGCGCCACGTCCCCCGAGGCGCGACCGCGCATCCTCACGGTTTCGACGAAGACCGCTCCCAAGATCGCGGCCGCGAGGGCGACCAGGACGGGGGATCGGCCGGTGAGCAGGCCGATGGCGACCCCGGTGAGCGCAATGTGCCCCATGCCGTCGCCGATCAACGCGAGTCGGCGCTGGACGATGAACACCCCGACCAAGGGTGCCGCGAGTCCCACGAGCAGGGCGGCGGCGAGCGCCCGCTGCATGAAGTCGTACTGAAGGAGTTCCATGGTGTCGGCTGAGTCTTGTCTGCTTCGCTCGCTCAGCCCGTGAGACCGAGGTCGGAGCCGCCGTCGGGCGGACGCCCCGGGTCAGCCTCGTCGTGGTGATGATCGTGGTGCCCGAACTCGTCCTCGTGGAGATCGGCGAGCAGCTGCGCGGTGACTGGGCCGTCGTAGACCAACCTCCCGTCCTTGAGCCGGGCGATGCGGGTCACCAAGGGACGAAGCGGCCCGAGCTCGTGAAGCACGACGACGATCGTCGTGCCGGCCTCCGAGAGCTTTCTCAGGGTCTCGGCCAGCTGGCCCTGGCTGGCGAAGTCGACGCCAGCCAGGGGCTCGTCGAGGACCAGCAGCTCGGGTTCGCCCGCCAGGGCCCGAGCGATGAGCACCCGACGTTGCTGTCCGCCAGACAGGGTGCTCACCCTGGTCTTGGCTAGGGACGACATTCCAACCTGGTCCAGAGCCGCGTCGATGGCGTGCCGGTCATCCGATCGGAATCGCCGAAGTGGGAGGGCGCGAGCCAAGCGACCAGCGGCCACGACCTCGTGCACGGTGGACGGCACGATGCCGGCGATCGCGCTGCGCTGCGGGACGTAGCCGATCCGGCCCCGCTCCCGAAAGGCTGCCACGGGTGTGCCGAAGAGCTCGAGGTCTCCGTCGAGGACCTCGGCGATGCCGAGCACACCCTTGACCAACGTCGACTTGCCCGAGCCATTGGGGCCGACCAGGGCGAGGACGTCGCCGCGCTCGACGGTCAGGTCGACCGCGCGGACAACGGCCGAACCGTCGTAGCCGACCGATGCCGATCTCAGCCGCAGCAGGGGGTTGTCCATCACGTGCACCCTTGACCAGCCACGACGTTGGCCAGGTTGGACCGCATGATCGCAAGGTAGTCCGCACCGTTGGAGGCGTCCGACAGTCCTTCAATCGGATCCAGCACCGACGTGGTCGCGCCGGTCTCGGCGGCGACAGTCCGCGCGACATCCGGGCTGGCCAAGGTCTCGTAGTAGATGGTGGTCACTCCGTTCGCCTGCACAAAATCCGCAGTGGCTGCGAGGGCGTACGGCGAGGGTTCCTGCTCTGGCGACAGTCCGGCGATCCCACGCTGGACGAAGTCGAAGCGTTCGGCCAGGTAGCCGAAGGCGTTGTGGCTGGTCACCAGGTCACGGTTGGCACACGTCGTGGTGGCAGCGGTCCACTCCGACTCGAGAGCCACCAGATCATCGGCCAGGGCCGCGGCGTTCGCCGTGAACTCCGCTGCGTGGGCGGGGGCGAGGGTCCCCAGCTTCAGGGCCAGCGCATCCGCGACCTTGGCGTAGCGGGTGGGGTCCAGCCAGAAGTGCGGATCGGCGGACTGGGCCACGTCGGGACCATCGCCCCCGTCGATGGGTGCGTAGGTGAGGGTGAGGGCGGCCGCGGGGCTGACGTCCCAGGAGGTGTCCGGTGCCTCGGCGGATACGGCGGTGTCCACCGCGGGCTGGAATCCGGCCAGATAGACCACGAGGTCGGCGTCGGCGACCCGCGCGACGTCCTTGGGGCTTAGCTCCAAGTCGTGCGGCTCGACCCCTGCAGCGGCGAGGTTGGTCACGTCGAGCCGGTCGCCACCCACCCGCTCGAGCAGGTACTCCAGCGGATAGAAGCTGGTGACCACCTGGAGCGTGTCCGAACTCGAACCCTGATCGCCGGCCCCGGTGCTCGAGCAGCCGGTGAGCAGCAGCACCGCCGCGACGCAGGCAGATGCGGCGGCAGACGCGACAGCAGGCGTTCGACGGGCAACCACCCACCCATCGTCGGCTAACTGATAATGATTGTCAAAACCATGAGCTAGGCCAGCCCCACGGCCTTGGCGAAGGCGTAGACGATGACCAAGGAGGCGACCCCGACCCGCAGCAGGCGCGGTCCTGCCCCGATCGCCGGCCAGGCGAGCAGCGCCAACCAGAGCAGGAACAATCCGATGAACAACAGGAACGCCGCCCCGAGCAGTCCGGGCGCGAAGACCCCGACGCCAAGGATGCCGACCGTCCCGAGCAGCAGGATCACCCGCGGCATGGCGCTCAACCTCAGCAACCAGGGACGGCTCACCCGAGCGAGGGTCTCCGACCAGGCCGCAGGTTCGGGTGGGGTGGCAGAGGCGTTCATGAGCGCATGATCCCATCCGGCGGTCTGGGTGGTGCACGTCAGGGCATGCCTCTGGACCTAGGGTCGTGCGCGTGCTTGTCGCGATGCGCTTCACCGTGCCGGCCGATTCCACCGAGGCCTTCCTGGCTCAGGCGCGGGCGGCTCTGGCTGTGCTCGAGGCCCGGCCCGGGTGGCGCTCGTCGCGCATCGCGCGCGCGACAGACGACGGCGACCTCTGGACCGTCACGACGGAGTGGGACTCCGTCGGGTCCTACCGCCGCGCCCTGTCCGACTTCGACGTGAAGGTGACGGCGGTCCCCCTGCTCAGCCTGGCCCATGACGAACCGAGCGCCTTCGAGGTCGTCGACGCCCATGGGCTCGGCGCCGAGGGGCTGGAGACGGGCAGCGGCCTCGCCGATGACCCCTGGGCCGGCCGCGAGTGAGGAAGCCGCGATTCGCCGACCTCGCAGACGCTGGTCGACAGCTGGGGGAAGCCCTCGCTGCGAGCTACGCCGGGCGTGACGAGGTGCTGGTGGTTGGCGTCGAACCGCTGGGCCTACAGGTGGCCCAGGTGGTCGCCGGGCTCCTGTCGGCTCCGGTTGTTGGCGTCGCCGCGGCAGGTCCCGTCCCTGAAGGCACTCAGGGGCGAGTGGTCCTGCTGGTCGACGACGGCGTCGAGGGCGGCGGTACGGCCTCCCGGCTGGGTGCTCAGCTGCGGGCGGCTGACCCCGAGCGCCTCGTCCTCGCCGTTCCCGTATGCCCTCGAGAGCCGTACTCCGCTCTGAGCCGGGTCTTCGACGAGGTCGTGGCTCTTGAGCGTCCGCTGATGGCGCGATCTCTCTCCTGGCACTACATCTCGTTTCCGGAGCGGGACGCACCCCCGGTACCCTGACGGTCCCTTTGCCACCTCGATCCACCGACATCCAGCCGGACGGAGTGCTCACCACCGTGGCCGCCGATCTCATCGACACCATCGTCAGCCTGGCCAAGCGCCGGGGGTTCGTCTTCCCCTCCGGGGAGATCTACGGCGGTACGCGCTCCGCGTGGGACTACGGGCCTCTCGGGATCGAGCTGAAGGACAACATTCGCAGGCAGTGGTGGCGGTCGGTCGTGCAGAGCCGAGACGACGTCGTGGGCCTGGACTCCGCCGTGATCTTGCCCACCGACGCCTGGCGCGCCTCTGGTCACGTGGACACGTTCACCGACCCGCTGGTGGAGTGCACCTCCTGCCACAAGCGTTATCGCGCCGACCATCTCGAGGAGGCCTACGAGGCCAAGCACGGACGGCCACCTGCGTCGTTGGCCGATGTTGTGTGTCCGCACTGCGGCAACCGGGGGCAGTTCACCGAACCCCGCCAGTTCTCGGGGTTGCTCAAGACCTATCTCGGGGTCGTGGAGTCCGAGGAGGGCCTGCACTACCTCAGGCCCGAGACGGCCCAAGGCATCTTCCTCAACTTCGTCAACGTGATGAACGCGTCGCGCAAGAAGCCGCCGTTCGGGATCGGGCAGGTCGGCAAGTCCTTCCGCAACGAGATCACTCCAGGCAACTTCATCTTCCGCACCCGCGAGTTCGAGCAGATGGAGATGGAGTTCTTCGTCGAGCCCGGCACGGATGAGGAGTGGCACGACTACTGGCTCAAGGCGCGTTGGGACTGGTGGGTGGACCTGGGCATCGATCCGGACAACCTGCGGCTGTTCGAGCACCCCAAGGAGAAGTTGTCCCACTACTCCAAGCGGACTGTCGACATCGAATACCGCTTCAAATTCGGTGGCCAGGAGTTCTCCGAGCTCGAGGGCGTGGCCAATCGCACCGACTTCGACCTCAAGGCGCATGCGGCGGCGAGCGGCGTCGACCTGACCTACTTCGACCAGGAGAAGGGTGAGCGCTGGACGCCGTACGTCGTTGAGCCAGCGGCCGGTCTGACTCGGGCGGTGCTGGCGTTCCTGCTCGACGCGCTCCACGAGGACGAGGCCCCCAACGCCAAGGGCGGCGTCGACAAGCGCACGGTCCTGAAGCTCGACCCCCGGCTCGCGCCGGTCAAGGTGGCGGTGCTGCCGCTGTCACGGAACGCGGACCTGTCGCCGAAGGCGAAGGACCTCGCCGCGTCGCTTCGACAGTCCTGGAACGTCGAGTTCGATGATGCGGGGGCCATCGGACGCCGCTACCGGCGTCAGGACGAGATCGGGACGCCGTACTGCGTCACGGTCGACTTCGAGACCCTCGACGACCAGGCCGTGACCATCCGGTCGCGGGACACCATGGACCAGGAGCGGGTTGCCCTCGACCAAGTCCGCGCCTGGCTCGGCGCGCGCCTGCCGGGCTGCTGACTCACCTGCCCGTGCTGGGGTCGGCCGGTCGTTGGGTGCGGGTCGGCGGCTAGGTTCTGGGCATGGAACGAGACCTGAGGCAGACACCTCTCTTCAAGGAGATCGAGGCCTTCTACGCGTCGGTCCTGGAGCCCGGGCTGGGCCGCCCGACCGCCTTTGGGACCCCGGCGCCTTCCCCCGACGGCACCTGGGTCGCGGCGGCAGGCGTGGTGCGCACGTCCTTGGACGGTGACCCGCAGGGCAGGATCTTCCTCGTCCCCGTCGCCGGGGGTCCGGCCCAGCAGATCACTTTCGGCCCCCAGCAAGACGATGGCCCCCAGTGGTCGCCGGACGGGACCCGGCTGACGTTTCGTTCCGACCGGGAATCCCCCGGGCGATTCCAGCTGTACGAGCTCGCTTTTGGTGAGCTCGGGGAGGCCCGCCCCATGCCTGTGGTGCCGGGTGTCGTGGAGCACCATCGATGGAGTCCTGACGGACGCCGGATCCTGCTCGTCGTGGCGGGGGAGGCGTCGGAAGAGGCCGATGCGCTGGGTTCGGGTTCGGTGGCGAAGGGCGATGCTGGGATACCGGATTGGATTCCCGTCGTCGAGACAGCCGACGGCGAGGACGAGTGGCGCTCGCTGTGGGTGCTGGACGTCGTGGAGGGTTCGGTGCGCCGTTGCTCGCGCCCCGGTCTCAACGTCTGGGAAGCGACCTGGCTGGGTGCCGACCGTGCCGTGGCCATCGCGTCAGAGGGTCCGGCCGAGGGTGCGTGGTACGGCTCCGCCCTCGTCGTCGTCGACTTGGTCGAGGGCCAGGAAAGGGTGCTCCTTCGCAGTGAGGTGCAGCTCGGCTACGTCGAGGGCAGTCCCGACGGGCAGGCGGTTGTCGTCCTCCAGGCCGTATGCAGCGACCGATACGTGGTGGCTGGAGACCTCTTGATCGTCGACCCTGGCTCCGGCACTTTCATCACCGTCGACACCCCCGGGGTTGACGTCTCGTCGGCGACCTGGCGGGCCGACGGCTCGATCCTGGCTGCCGGAGATCGAGGTTTCCACGCGGTCGTGCTCGAGGTCACCGCACAGGGTGAGGCCAGCGAGCTGCACGTCACGCAGAACAGCCTCGGCTTGTTCCATCCACGGGTCGAGGCCCTGGGGGCAGGGTTCGTCGCCACGCGGTCCTCGTCGGAGCTGCCTCCGGCCGTCGTGCGTGTTCACGACGACGCGACCGACGTCCTGATCGACGGCCGCCACCCGGGCCATGACACGGTGCGCGCGACCTGGGGAGCCCATGAGATCGTCACGTGGACCGCGCCGGACGGCCAGCAGATCGAGGGCCGGCTGCTGACCCCAGACGGTCCGCCTCCGTACGCGCTCCTGCTCAACGTCCACGGGGGTCCAATCGGACAGTTCCAGGACAGCTGGGTGTTGCTGCACGAACAGCTCTTGCTCTCGCGCGGCTACGCGATCTTCGCTCCGAACCCGCGCGGGTCGACCGGGCGCGGGCAGGACTTCGCGGGAGCCGTCGTCGGTGACATGGGCGGCGCCGACGCACAGGACCTCCTGGCTGGTCTCGACCGGCTGGTCGCGGACGGCGTCGCGGACCCCGAGAGGATCGGGATCTTCGGCGGCAGCTACGGCGGGTTCATGAGCGCGTGGCTGCCGACCATCGACGAGCGGTTCAAGGCGGCCGTGGCTCTGTCTCCGGTCACCGACTGGTACTCCGAGCACTTCGGATCCAGCCTCATCGAATGGGTGGCTGACTTCATGGGTGACCGACCGGAACAAGTCGGCGGTGCCTATCACGAGCGGAGCCCGGTGCTTGCTGGCGAGCGCCTCCGTACGCCCACCCTCCTCACG
Organism: uncultured Actinomycetota bacterium; assembly: GCA_963820065.1. Lineage (GTDB taxonomy): Bacteria > Actinomycetota > Actinomycetes > DATJPE01 > DATJPE01 > JANPBY01. The sequence continues at coordinate 189,529 of CAWFYM010000005.1, forward strand.
GCAGGACTCCACGACCGCGCGACCCCGCCCACCCAGGCCGTGGAGTTCTACCGAGCCTTGGTCGCGCGGGGCGTCCCCTCCGAGGTCGTTATCTATCCGCAAGAAGGGCACGGGGTTCGTCAGCCGCCCGCTCAGGTCGACCTGGCGACCCGGGTGGTCACGTGGTTCGAGCGCTTCATGCCTGCGCGCTGATCTCCGACTTGGCGCCGATCAAAGAAGCGCGCCGTTCGACGCGCTTCTTCGATCGGCGCGCCTCCTCGGATGGGCGCGCCCACGGGTCAGCGTGAGCTGACCTTGGGCCTCGCGGCACTGGCGGGGCTCGTGGCCGACGCGGTGCTGAAGCGTGGTGCAGGTGTCTTGAGCGCCGGCTTGGTGGACCGCTGAAGAGAGCGGACCAGCAATGCGACGCCGAGCACGAGGGCGGCGACAGCCGGCGACACCAGCAGGCTGATGACCACCACCTGGCCGGTGGTCATCCCCTCCTGCAGAACCGGCGTCAGGGGTTGGACCTGGAGCAGGCTGGGTCCGCTGGTGTCGACAGGAACGAGGGGTGGTGGTGCTGCGAGGACCGGCACGGCGCTGGCCGTGAGGGTGACCAGCGCGGCTCCTACGACTCCTCCCAGCGCTGTAATCGGGCGAATCAGCGGTCGGCGATCGGCCGACCTGTGGGTGAGGTGACCAGACATGATGTGGGCCCTTTCTAGGGGTGGAGTGCGGGCTTGCTCGGTGCCCACAGCATCGGCGCCTGACAAGAGGATTCGCTATACGACGACCTGCGTATCCGGAGACGAACGACGGTGTCCCAAGGGGAATCGCCTGATGCGGCTGCTCTACGACATTGCGCGTATGTCGTGGCGAGCCGATCGGTCGTACGGTGAGGTGCAACGTCAAGGAGGTGCAGTCATGGGGTTCTCTGTCAGCGAGGCTCAGTTGCGACGCATGGTCGATCTCGTGCAGCCGAGCACGTCGCAGCCTGTCCCAGAGGAATGCTTCGATCATGGGCTCATGTCCCGGCTCAGGTCGGCTTTCGACTGCTCCGAGGTCTCGTTCCATGGTGTGCGACCCGATCCACGAGCAGTTCGTGAGCCAAACCGACGCGCGGGAGGACGGGGTCAGACTGACCGTGGACGACTTCTTCGCCGACGAGGAGGCGAGCCGGGCTAGCTGGGCCGTGTACTCCGCGGACATCTACTGCTGCTACCCCGAGACGACAGGAGACCATGTCTCCGTCACGACCAGCCGAGACTTCTACGAGACCGATCGAGAGTTGGCCGAAAGCCCTCACTGGGTGCATGACGAGGATCAACCGAATGGAGTCCCTCATGGTCCCCCTTCCGCGGTCGGACGGCCTCGACCGACGCCTGGGGTTCTGGCGGCTTCCCGGCCAGCGCTTCGGCGAGAGCGAGCGGTTGATGCTCACGCTGCTTCGCCCGCACCTCGCGCGCGTGCTCCAGACGCACGACCGAGCGGCCGTGAGCGCGCCGCGGCTGACGCCGCGTGAGCGTGAGACTGTGACGCTGCTCGCTCGAGGTCTGACGAACCGGCAGATCGGGCGAGAGCTGGGAATCTCCGAAGGCACCGTGCGCAAGCACCTGGAGCATGTCTATGCCCGGCTCGGGGTCACCAACCGGGTGTCGGCCGTCGCTGCCTATCCCGACCTGCTCAGCGGATCTCACTCAGAGGGCCGGGAGTTCGCCGCAGTCTGAGTGCTGTGGACATCGAGGTGACGTTGTCGGTCGTGTGTGCTAGCAGAATCTGTTGGTATCAAACAGAAAACGTCCCTCAGGGTCTTGAGAGTTGTCGGTGCCGGACCATAGAGTTGCAGGCATGTCATTCACCCCCAGCGCCCCGGTCACCGCGACCGACATCACCGCGCTGGCTGCCCACCTGACCGGCTTGGGGACCGGCGAGCAGGTCGAGGTTGGCGCTGGTGAGCGCATCGACCAGCTGCGTGCACTCGAAGCGCTGAAGGCCGCGGTGGCAGCCGCGCAGGTCCGGGTGACTGCGGCACTCGCCGCAGACGAGCAGCAGGAGCAGCGCACCGCCGCCCAATCCGCAGGGTCTGGGTTTGAGGCGTGGCAGGCCCGCCGTGAGCTGGAGCGGTGCCGCCCCTCGGTGGGGGCGCAGGTCGGGTTGGCGCGGCGGTTGTCCCCTCATCAGGGCGCCCGGCAGGTCAGCCTCGCGAAAGCACTGGTCGAACACCTGCCGTGCACGTTGACCGCTCTCGAGCGCGGGGTGATCAGTGAGTGGCGGGCGACGATCATCGCCCGCGAGTCCTCCTCCCTCACCGCGACCGACCGCGGCTCGCTCGACGCCGAGATCGCCACCGACCTCGACCAGCTCGCGAGCTGGGGGGACCGGGAGCTGACCAGCCGGGTGCGTGCGGTGGCCTACCGCCTGGATGCCCAGACCGCGGTCGATCGCGCCGCCCGGGCAGTCACCGATCGGCGGGTCAGTCTGCGACCCGCCCCCGACGCCATGAGTCAGCTCGCCGCCCTGTTGCCGGTCCAAGGTGGGGTCGCCGTGTACACCTCCCTGGAGCAGGCGGCCGTCGCTGCCCGTGCGCAGGGTGACGTGCGCAGCCGGGGGCAGGTGATGGCCGACACGCTGGTCGAACGGGTCACCGGACAAGCCTCCGCGACCGCGGTCCCGGTGGAGGTGCAGGTCGTGATGTCCGACACCGCGCTGCTCGGGGACGAGGACAGCCCCGCGCTGGTTTCCGGCTACGGACCCATCCCGGCCGGAATCGCCCGAGACCTCCTCAAGACCGCTGACCGTGATGCGAAGACCTGGCTGCGCCGGCTCTACGCCCACCCAGGGAGCGGGGCCTTGACTCAGGTCGAGTCCCGGCGGCGGACCTTCCCGCCCGGGCTGCGCCGGTTCATCACCAACCGAGACCAGACGTGTCGCACCCCGTGGTGCGACGCGCCGATCCGGCACCTCGACCACATCCGAGCGCACAGCGACGGCGGCACCACCAGTCTTGGCAACGGGCAGGGCCTGTGCGAACGCTGCAACTACACCAAACAAGCCCCCGGCTGGACCGCCAGGACTCTCCCCGGTGAGCGTGCCCAGCCCCATCGGGTGCGGGTCACCACCCCCACTGGACACACCTACGACGCCACCGCACCTCCCGTGCTGCCAGGACGCCAACCACCGCTAGCCGTACAGCCCGACGCGTGCCACAGCGCGCTCGAAACCGAGTTCGTCCATCTCCTCAGCGCCTGAGCCTGTCGAGTCCGTGGGACCATGGGGCAGTGGCTGCGCTGACTCTCGGGAACCTCCCGGTCGACCCCCCCGTCGTGCTGGCACCCATGGCGGGCATCACCAATGTGGCCTACCGCAGGTTGTGTCGTGAGTACGGCGCCGGGCTGTACGTCTCAGAGATGGTGACGTCTCGTGCCTTGGTCGAGCGCAACGCCGAGACCCTGCGGATGGTGGCGTTCCACCCCGACGAGCATCCTCGCTCCCTTCAGCTATACGGCGTTGACCCGAGGGTCGTCGGTGAAGCGGTCCGGATGGTGGTGGACGAAGACCTGGCCGATCACATCGACCTCAACTTCGGCTGCCCGGTGCCCAAGGTGACCCGAAAGGGCGGCGGCTCGGCCCTTCCCTACAAGCGCCGGTTGTTCGCCGCGATCGTCCGGTCTGCCGTCACGGCGGCCGGCGATCACCCCGTCACGGTGAAGATCCGTCTAGGGATCGACGCCGACACCCTGACCTACCTTGATGCGGGGCGAGCTGCCCAGGACGAGGGAGCAGCCTGGGTCGCCCTGCACGGGCGCACGGCCGCGCAGATGTACGGCGGCGTCGCCGACCGCGCCGCCATGGCACGGCTCAAGGACACGCTCGACATCCCAGTACTTGGGAACGGAGACATCTGGACCGCCCACGACGCCTTGGAACTGCTCGCTGAAACCGGCTGCGACGGGGTCGTTGTCGGTCGTGGTTGTCTGGGCCGACCCTGGCTGTTCGGTGACCTTGCCGCGGCTTTCGCCGGTCAGCCGATCCCCGAGCCCCCAACACTGGGTGAAGTGGCGGGCGTGATGCGCAGGCACGTCGACCTGCTCGTCGAGGCCTTCAGGGGCGATGAGGACCGTGCCTGTCGCGACTTCCGCAAGCACGTGTCCTGGTATCTCAAGGGATTCCGCGTCGGTGGCGAGACTCGGGCCGCGCTCGGGATGGTCGCCTCGCGGCAAGAGCTGGGCGACCTGCTTGACCTCCTCGATCCCACGGAGCCCTATCCAGTCGACGTGTCGGCGCTGCCGAGGGGCCGCAGCACCGGGAGCCGTCCCGTGGCGCTTCCCGATGGATGGCTGCTCGACCCTGACGCCGAGCTGGTCCCGTGGGACGCCGAGCTGGCCCACTCGGGGGGCTGAGTGACTCAGCCCATTCCCCCGGTGCCGGGGGCGCCGTTGGGGCGTCCGGGCCGGCGGGGCGCACGATGGCTGGTCGCCGTCGTGCTGCTCGTCGGGCTGTTCTTCATGGCCCTGGTCGGGGCCACCGCCTTCCGGGTGTGGTGGGTGGCCCGCGGCGACGACCGCGTGCAGGTCGATGCCATCGTCGTGCTCGGCGCGAGCCAGTACGACGGCACGCCCTCTCCCGTCCTGGAAGCGCGACTCGATCACGCCAAGACTCTTTTCGAAGACGGTGTTGCGCCAGTCATCATCACTGTCGGCGGCAAGCGGGCGGGCGACCGGTTCACCGAGGCGACGTCGGGCAAGGCCTGGTTGGTCAAGAACGGCGTGGCCAGCGATGACGTCGTCGCCGTCGGCAAGGGCACGGACACCTGGAACTCGTTGGTGGCCGTCGATGGAGTGATGGAGAGGAACGGTTGGGACTCGGCGGTGCTGGTCACCGATCCCTGGCACAGCTTCCGGGCCCGTGAGATGGCCCGCCACCTGGGTATCGACGCCACGAGTTCGCCGACCCGCAGCGGACCGGTCGTTCAGGAACGTCGCACGGAGGTGCGCTACGTCGTGCGGGAGACCGCGGCGTACGCCGCTTTCCTGTGGCAGCGGCTCACCGGAACGCTCCCGGGACCGAACGACTAGCCCCCCGCCCCTAGGCTCAACACGTGGGTTCACCGATCGCTCCGTACGCCGCGGCGGATGAGGAGCGGTGGGTCGCTGAGCCACTGAAGACCCCAAGCCGGACCGCCTTCGCCCGTGACCGGGCTCGCGTGCTTCATTCGGCAGCCTTGCGGCGGCTCGCGGCCAAGACCCAGGTCGTCCTCCCCTACGAGAGTGATTTTCCTCGGACGCGTCTCACGCACTCCATGGAGGTGGGGCAGGTCGGTCGAGAGCTCGGGCAAGCCCTGGGGTGCGACCCCGATCTGGTTGAGGGCGCATGCCTCGCCCATGATCTGGGCCACCCTCCGTTCGGGCACAACGGGGAGATCGCGCTGGCCGAGATGGCCGAGCCCTGCGGCGGGTTCGAGGGCAACGCTCAGTCGCTGCGGATCCTCACCCGGCTGGAGGCCAAGGCCTTCACCGACGACGGGCGCAGCGTCGGCCTCAACCTGACCCGAGCCAGCCTCGACGCCGCCACGAAGTATCCATGGCCGCGCGAACAGGGTCGGCTGAAGTTCGGCGTCTACGACGACGACATCGAGGTGTTCGACTGGCTGCGCAGGGGCGCTCCAGGGCAGGAGCGCTGCCTCGAGGCACAGGTCATGGACTGGTCGGACGATGTGGCCTACTCGGTCCACGACCTCGAGGACGCCCTGCACGCCGGTCACCTGGTCGTCGCCGCGCTCCGCTCCGGTCCGGAGCGCGCCCACCTCATCGCCCTGTGCCTCCAGCGCTACGCCACAGGGGACGACCCCGCCTCGGTCGAGGCCGCGCTCGACCGGCTGCTGGGCGAACCGTGGTGGCCGTCGACCTATGACGGCACGCAGCGGGCGCTCGCGGGGTTGAAGGCGCTGACGTCGCAGCTGATCGGCCGATTCTGTTCCGCCGCAGAGCGGGCGACCCGGGATGCGTACGGCCCCGCACCCTTGGCGCGCTATGCCGCCGATCTCATCGTGCCCGACGACACCCGCCTGGAGTGCGCGGTCCTCAAGGCGGTTACGGCCGTCTATGTCATGGAGCGAGCGGGCGCCCCGGAGACGTACTCACGGCAGCGCGACCTCGTGAAGGAGCTGACCTCGGCCGTCCTCCTCGGTGCACCCGGAACTCTCGATCCCGTGCATGCTCCTGCGTTCAGGGAAGCAGCGGACGACGGTGGCCGGTTGCGTGTGGTCATCGATCAGGTCGCCTCGCTCACCGACCCGTCGGCGATCGCCTGGCACAGGAAGCTGACGCGATGACCGACAGCCCGCCCTTCGACTGGTCCGTAGGCCTCGCGACGCACGAGGAGGTGATCAGGCTTCGGATGGCGGTCCTGCGTCCAGGTCAGCCGTACGACGCCTCCCGCTACGCAGGGGAATCACAGGGGTTCAACGCCGCGGCTCGAGTCGAGGGCCGCGTCGTCGGCTGCGTGACGCTGTTCCCCGCGGCGTTCGCCGGGCCGGGCGAGGACGACGCGCCGCCCGACGCGCAGGTACCGGCGGAGGCAGTGGGGCGCCGCGCCTGGCGATTGCGGGGGATGGCCACGGCGCCGGAGCTGCGTTCGACTGGAGTCGGGTCAGCCGTGCTGGCGTTCGCCCTGTCGGTGGCCAGCGAGCGGTCCGCCGAGGTCGTCTGGTGCAACGCCCGTACGGAAGCGATGCCCTTCTACCGCCGGCACGGATTCTTGACGACCGGGTCGGAGTTCCTGTCGGGAGGATCCCTCGGGATCCCTCACTTCCGGGCCTGGGTCAGGTTGCCGCACGCACCTCGGCCAGAGCGTCCTTGATCTCACTGACGCTTGGGAAGAGCACGTTGAGCGCGACGATCCGGCGCCAGGCGATCCGACCCTCTGGGTCCACCACAAACACCGATCGGCGCAGACCGAGAGGCCCGAGAATTCCGTAGTCTCGCGCCACGCTGCGCTGCTCATCGGACAGCAGCGGCATGGTGAGCCTGCGCCCGTTGGCGAAGTCGCGGTGCGACGAGATGGTCTGCGGAGCGATTCCCCAGACGACCGCGTCGAACAGGTGGAGGTCGGCGAGGTTGTCGGAGTACTGGCACAGCTGACGGGTGCACACCAGGCGTTCGTCCCCCGGGTAGAACGCGAGCACCACCGGCCGTCCGCGTTGGGCGGACAGACTGAAGTCCGCCGCATCGCTCTGATACCAGCCGGGCAACGTGAAATCCGGCGCGTGGGAGCCAACGAGGACGGCCATGCCTGGTTCATCGGCACGACCCCGACCAACCTGTGCCCGACCGCCCCCCCGCTCTCCCGCCTCGCCCCCCACGCCCCACTCTTTCCCTCGTGATCATGCGCAGATGGCCCCTTCGCTAGCGTGACCGCGTGGTGACTCGACGAGGGAGGCGCTGATGGACGAGGTGGCAGCCGCCCAGACACGTCGGGGCGGAACCTTCGAGGCTGGGGGGCCGGGCGTCGACGTGTTCGAAGGCGTCACCTTCATCGATGTCGACTTCAGCGAGGTAGCGACCGTCGGAGCGAGGTTCGACGGATGCACCTTCAGGGGCTGCGCGTTCAACTGCTCGACGCACGAGGACGCGGCCTTCACCAACTGCCGATTCTCGGGGGTCAACTTCTTCGACGCGACGTTCTCGCGCTGCAAGCTGGTGGGAAGCACCTTCGAGCGCTGCGGCTTTTCGCTGCTGAAGGTCCGCGGCGGCGACTGGTCGTTCGTCTCGATGTATGGCGCCGATTTGTCTGGCGCTGACGTGAACGACGTACGGCTGCGGGAGGCCGACCTCAACCGCGCGAAGCTGGTCGCAGCGTCCATGCGAGGCTGCGATCTGTCCGGGGCCGTGTTCGAGCAGGCTGATCTCACCGAGTGCGACCTCCGGGGCAGCGACCTCGGGGCCGTCGATCCGCTGTCGGCGACTCTGACCGGCGCGATCATCACCTGGGAACAGGCATCGGCTTTGGCGACCAGCCTCGGCCTCGACGTTCGCCCTGACGCCGCCTCGTCCTAGCTACTGCGCGGGAGCCCACCAGCACCCTCTCGGGATCATGCGCAGATGGCCCCGCTCGGCAGGTGCTGCGGGTGCGGCGGCGGCTCGTACACAGGGGCCAGCCGGTGCGGTCCCGGCGGTTGCGGTGGCTCCGTAGACTCAGCGGTATGGCCGGACGGATCGTCACCGAGGACGTCCAAGCCGTCCGCGAGCGCTCCCGGATCGACGAGGTGGTCGGCGAGCGCGTGCAGCTGCGCTCAGCCGGGGGCGGCAACATGAAGGGGCTGTGCCCGTTCCACGAGGAGAAGTCGCCCTCCTTCCAGGTCAGCACCACCAAAGGCCTGTTCTACTGCTTCGGCTGCGGGGAGGGCGGCGACGTCATTGGCTTCCTACGCAAGGTCGATCACCTGACCTTCGCCGAGGCCGTCGAGCACCTCGCCGGCCGGGTGGGCATCCAGCTCCGCTACGAAGAGGGCGGCTCGGCACCCGGACGCCAGCAGGGGCAACGCACCCGCCTGGTGGCGGCCCACGCAGCTGCCACCGAGTTCTACCGCGACCAGCTGAGCTCACCCGAGGCGAAGATCGGGCGCGACTTCCTCACCGAACGCGGTTTCGACCAGACCGCGGCTGAGCACTTCGGCGTCGGGTACGCCCTGCAGGGCTGGGACCACCTGACCAAGCACCTGCGTGGCAAGGGGTTCACCGAACCCGAGCTGCTGGCCGCCGGGCTGGTCGCCCAGGGCAACCGCGGGGTCTACGACCGCTTCCGCGGCCGACTGCTCTGGCCGATCCGCGACCTCGCCGGCGACGTCGTCGGCTTCGGCGCTCGGCGGCTTCACGACACCGACGACGGCCCCAAGTATCTCAACACCCCCGAGACCCCGATCTACAAGAAGAGCCAGGTCCTCTACGGTCTCGACCTGGCCAAACGCGACGTCGCCAAGCAGCAGCAGGCAGTCGTCGTGGAGGGCTACACCGACGTCATGGCCTGCCATCTCGCCGGCGTGACCACCGCGATCGCCACGTGTGGCACCTCGTTCGGCGCCGAGCACATCAAGGTGCTGAGGCGGCTGCTCATGGACGACGACACCTTCCGCGGCGAGGTGATCTTCACCTTCGACGGCGACGCCGCCGGGCAGAAGGCCGCGCTGCGCGCCTTCCACGAGGACCAGCGCTTCGTGGCGCGCACGTTCGTGGCTGTCGAGCCGTCCGGTCTCGACCCCTGTGATCTGCGCCAGCAGCACGGTGACGAGGCGGTCCGAGCTCTGGTCGCGCGAAGAGTGCCGTTGTTCGAGTTCGCGATCCGCTCGGTCCTGGCCAGTCACGACCTGGAGAAGCCCGAAGGGCGCGTGGCGGCCCTGGCCGAAGCGGCGCCGGTGGTGGCCCAGCTGCGCGATCTGTCGCTCCGACCCGAATACGCTCGCTCGCTCGCGGGGTGGCTGGGCATGGAGGTGCCACCGGTCATGGGCGCGGTCCAGCAGGCCGTCCAGCAGGCGGGGCGCTCCACCTCCCGGCCGGCTGCCCCGGCCGCGTCGAGCCCCAGCAACGCGAGCGAGACGCTTCGCACCTCAGATCGTGGTGTCACGCGGCGCCCAGATCCCGGCGACCGCGCCCTCGCCGTCGACCGGGAGGCACTCAAGGTGGGTCTCCAGGTTCCTGGGCTGGTCGACGACGGCTGGGCGGGCCTCACTCCGGACGCCTTCGGTGATCCCGCCTACGCTGCCGTCGCGGCCGCGATCCTTGCCGCTGGAGGTCCGGCCGTGGGTGCCGAGGCACCGGCGGCCTGGGTGGAAAGAGTGCGCCAGGAGGCGATCGACGAGGTCGTACGCTCGCTGGTCACGGAGCTCGCCGTCGAACCGCTTCGTCTCGACGGTGATCCCGACGCACGCTACGCGGGGGAGCAGGTCGCCCGGATCCGGGAGAGGGTGGTGACCCGTCAGGTCGTCGAGCTGCGGTCCCAGCTGCAGCGGGTCGACCCGGCCGACGCAGCCGAATACAACCGCGTCTTCGCCGAGTTGCTCGCCCTCGAACAGCAGCGCCGCGACCTGCGCGAGGTCTCCCTCGGCGCAACGTGAGCCGCTTCCTGGGGCGGCGGTCGTCCTCGCCGGACGGAACGCCCGTAACCCCCAACGATCTCGACATCGCTGAAGGTGAGCGCGTCCTCGCGCATGCACGCACGCCCAGCGGCGCTGGAGTGGCGATCACGGCGCAGGCGTTGTACTTGCCGAGGCGCTCGGGGGAGCCCCACCGGGTCCCCTGGGAGAACGTCGTCACTGCCCGCTGGGACTCCCCAGTCCTCGAGGTCATGGAGACCGGTGCGACGGCGCCTGTGAGCGTGCTCCTCGACCAGCCGGGCCGGGTGCCGGAGGCCGTACGCGAGCGAGTCACGGCCTCCATCGTTGTCAGTGAGCGCGTCCGCCTCGGTGACGACGACAGCGCCTCGGCTCCTGGCGCGCAGATCATCGGGCGCCGAGCTGCCGGGGGGAGTGGGTTGCACTGGACGGTCCTCTTCGACAAGGGCCTGGATCCTGCCGATCCTGCCTTGCGCGCGGCCGCGGACCGCGAGCTCGCCCGGATGCGGGACTGGTACGGCCCATGATCGTTCGTCCGCGCGAGTTTCGGGCGGCACCGGAGTGGCTGATAATCTGCGTCGGCTTGATCCCGCATAGCTCAATTGGCAGAGCAGCCGACTGTTAATCGGCAGGTTTCTGGTTCGAGTCCAGATGCGGGAGCTCAGCTTCCGTGGTCGGTCACTGATCCGGGATGAACGTCTGATCGAAGACCGTGAGGTTCTCCAGCGGGTTGTGCAGCACGAGCCAGGTCTGGATGTCCTTGTCGGCCCCGGTCAGCACGAGCACGCCGACGACGATGAACAACGCCCCCACCGTGCGCCGGAACCACCCGTGGGGGTCCGCGGTCCAGCGGAGCTTCCTCACGGCTCTTTGCCCCAGCAGGGAGATGAGGAGCAGGGTCCCGGAGAGTCCAAGCACGTAGGCCGTGAGCAGCAGGATCCCCTGTCCCGCCGAAGCGGGGAGGATGGTTGCCACCAGATAGGCGTAGAAGGGGCTGCAGCTGGAAAACACCGGGCCGAGGGCTGCGCCGGTCAGGATAGGGCCAGCCAGGCCCCCCGTGGCTCGGCCGCGGCCCAGCAGCCCATTGGACCGCCCTTGCAAACCGGCCGAGGCCGAAAGCCTTTCCCAGAGAGACGGAAACAGGCTCACCAGTCCCAGGGTGATCAGGATGCCTCCCGAGACGTACGCCCAGACTTCCAGGGGCACGCCGAGTAAAGCGGTGCTGGCCTTGAGGATCACCGTGAAGAACGCGACCGAAACACCGAGGGACGCCGCGATGACGACGGCCCTCTCCCGGTCAGAGAGCGCTCGGCGGGTCCGGGTCTCAACCGCCGTGCTGCCAGGCGGGGGCTGACCGCCTTCGCCCGTGGTTCCTGTCGCCGTGGTGCTCGGGGCCACCGAGCCACCGACGATCACGGGCAGCAAGGGCAGGACACACGGCGCCAGGGTGGTGAGTACCCCGGCGACCAAGGCCCCGATCAGAAGGATGAACACCTAGGCGGCGACCTTCGACTGGATGTCTGCGACGGTCGGGCTGCCCGTCCATGTCTTGATCGCTGCCCCTGACGAGTCCACCTGGACGAACGTGTGCTGGACCCTGATTTCGTACTGCTGTCGAAGGTCGCCGGCCGAGTCGTAGTCGACGTGCACAAGCGTCAGGTTGTCCGGCAGGTTGTCCATGTTGGCGGCGATGTCCTTCTCGGTGATCTGGCACGTCGGGCACCAGCTGGCGGAGAAGAACAACACTGTGTTGGTATCTGCGTAGTCGGCAGGGGCAGCCGAGTAGGTCGCGTAGTCGATGTACACGCCCTTGCTCGGCAACGATTCCTTCGGGGGCGGTGTGGCTGTGGTGGCATCCGGCGAGGAGGCGCCGGACGTCGCGCTTGGCGCGGCTGCCGGCGCGCTCGCTGTCGTGGTTGTCGTGCCCGTCTCCGTGGCACCACATGCGGTGAGCAGGGTCGCGGCGGCTGCGAGCGGCGCCGCCCAAGCAAGGGCGGATCGTCGGGCTGTCGTCATGCGAGGCGCTCCATCGGATCGTCTGTGCGGGGGCGATCCCCGCGCTCCTTCTCCATTGGAACCCATCCTCGCGGCCGTGGCCCGTCGAGGCGCATACGAAGTGCTTACGGCTGGGGGACGCACGCCTGGCAGGATGACTGCGGGGCGGTAGCTCAGCTGGTCAGAGCAGCGGACTCATAATCCGTCAGGTCGTGGGTTCGAGCCCCACCCGCCCCACAAGCAGTCTCGGCGGATCGCAACGTCTCGGCTACCTCACGACGCGCTCCTGTCCTAGCAGGAGCTGGCCGGCGAAGGTGTGTCGCAGTGTGCCGCGCGGGAGCCGTCCGTGGGATCCATGGGGCCGAAGTGCTCTGGTCCTTGTCGGGTCGACGTGGCTGACTGAATGTGGGCGCTGACGCAGCGCTTGTGTGATCACTAGCGGCGTCCCACGCGGACGCGGAAGGGATCCTGGTCATGACCGGCATCTGGTGGGTCTTGTTCATCGTGATCTGGGTGGCCATCGCCTTCTGGCCAGCACGAGTGGCCCGGCGGAAGGGCCACAGTTTCATCGGCTACTTCATCTTCAGCCTCGTCTTCTTCCCGGCAGCGCTCATCGTGGCGTATGTGGTGCAGGACCGCCGAGTGGTGGTCGCCGTCCGGTGACGAGATTCGCTCCACGGGACAGATGAACGGCAGTGAGGCCCGGTAGGGCAGGCACAGGGGGGCACCGCCCACGCCCGCGAGCCATCGCGCGAACGCGCGATTCTTCAACGCCTTAGGGTGCGGCGGGTGATGGCTCGTCGGGGGGACGAACGCGCGCTCGACGTCGTGGTCTTCGGCGCCACCGGGTTCGTCGGCCGGCTGGTGGCCCAGTACCTGGCGGAGCACGCGCCCGCGCAGGTGCGAATGGGACTGGCTGGCCGATCGCTGGACCGGCTGACCCAAGTTCGGGAGGGCCTCGGCCCCGCTGCGCGTGACTGGCCACTGCTCGTCGCTGACACGGGCGATCCCGGCTCGCTGGAGGCTCTCGCGGGGGCCACGGAAGTGGTCGCCACCACGGTGGGGCCGTACTCCCGGTACGGGATGCCAGTGGTGGAGGCCTGTGCTCGCGCTGGCACCGACTACGCGGACCTTGCCGGCGAGGTGCTGTTCGTCCGGGGGAGCCTCGACCGGTGGGACGACCTGGCCACGTCGACTGGTGCCCGAATCGTCCACTCCTGCGGCTTCGACTCGATCCCCTCCGACCTCGGTGTCTACCTGCTCGCCGATCGGGCTCGCGCGGACGGAGAAGGCCACCTCGAGGACACCACGCTCGTCGTCATGTCGATGAAGGGAGGCCTCAGTGGCGGCACCATCGACTCGGTGCGGGCCGCCACTGAGGCTTTCGCCGCCGACCGTGGGCTGTGGCGGACCCTGGCCGATCCCTACGCTCTGAGCCCTGCCCGGGACTCCGAGCCAGACCTCGGAGGCGAGGGCGACTTCTTCGGGATCCATCGGGACGGTGACACCGGTCTCTGGGTCGGCCCCTTCGTCATGGCGTCGTACAACACCCGCATCGTCCGGCTGAGCAACGCGCTCCAGGGGTGGTCCTACGGTCCGCAGTTCCGCTACCGGGAGGTCATGGCGTACGGCTCCGGGCTGACCGCACCTGTTCGTGCTGCAGGCGTCACGGTCGGGCTCGGCGCCGCAGTCGTCGGGATGGGCTTCGGTCCGACGCGAGCAGTCCTTGGCCGGCTGCTCCCGTCACCGGGTGACGGTCCGGACGAGGAGACTCGCCGGCGTGGGCGGTTCCGCATGGAGATCCGCACGCGCACGTCCACGGGGGCTCGCTACCGCTGTGTGGTTGCGGCTCAGGGAGACCCGGGTTATCAAGCGACGTCGGTGATGTTCGGGGAGAGCGCCCTCTGCCTGGCCCTGGACCGCGACGCCGCGTCGGACCGTTCCGGAGTTCTCACCCCCGCGACCGCGATGGGATCTGCGCTCGTCGAACGTCTCAGGGGGGCTGGCCTCACCCTCACGGTCGATCGGCTCTGACTGGCGTGGGTGACGCCAGTCGAGCGTCTCGAGGAACTGAAGGTGGGTGGGGAAGCCGGACCTGCCCGGAAGCCCGCATGGCCAGATCCGACGGGAGCCGTATCGTCGATAGGGCAAGATCCTGTGCGGTAGCAGCCGCACAACCGTAGGAGTCGGCATGCGCAAGGTCGTCGCGGGCCACTTCATCTCCCTCGATGGCGTGGCCGAGTCTCCCGACCAATTCGTCACAGATTGGGACGACGAAACGGATTCCAGCGGTGCCAATCTCATTTCGACCCAGGACGCGGTCATTCTCGGCCGCCGAAGCTACGACGAATGGGCTGAGTTCTGGCCCGGAAGCGAGATCGAGCCTTTCGCCTCGTTCATCAATGAAGTTCCAAAGTACGTCGCAACGTCGAGGGCGCTCGAACGCGAATGGACCAACTCGCACGCGATTGACGGCGAGCTCGTCGATTTCGTCCGGCATCTCAAGGAGCAGCCGGGAGGCGATATCGGCGTCCACGGCAGCATTTCGGTCACTCGGACGCTCTTCGCTGCGGATGTCATCGACGAGATCAGGCTCGTCGTCGCGCCCGTGGTCGTCGGGCGCGGACAACGGCTGTTCGACGGAGTGCCATCGATCCGTCTCAAGACGATCCGCAACACAGCCTCACCCGGTGGCCACCTTCTGGTCGACTACTGCGTCGTCCGTGCAGGCGCCCCCTCGCACTGAGAGCTAGCGTCTCGAGTCGTGATCGGGACGACGGTTCGGCCTTCCGATGCTCGCGTCCTCGCGAGCGCTGCCCTACTGACCTTGACGAGGAGGTCGCGCAGTGCTCAGAGTTCAGGCACGTTCCGCCGGGGGCGCCTAGCCGTCCTGTGGCACGCCCCGCGATCGCCTCCTCACGCGTGGGCGAGCCACAGGGGCAGCACGCATGCGGTCCTAGCGTGACGGCCTGTCGTCAGGCGAAGGATTATGGCCGAGGAGCCGGAGGCGCTCGGCTTGCCCTGCGTGCACGTCACTCACCCACTCCCAGCCAGGCTTAGCCGACCCTCCGACGCGCGGGTCCGGGAAACTATGGCCGTCATTCAGGGCCTGCACGTACACCCGATCCAGGTCGATCCGTGCCTGTACCTGATCGGCTCCACCGACCGACCCGTGGCCGGGGACGAGGACATCGACATCGCCGGCGACGTCCTCAAGCAGTCGAAGCGCGGCGACGTAGTCCTCAATCGGGTCAGCAGTGGCGTTCAAGTCGAGCATGGGAACCAGGACGTCAGAAAGCATGTCGCCAGCGACGAGTACCCCACGTTCCTCGATCAACAGCGCAGCATGGCCTCGAGCATGTCCTTGATGTTCGACGATCTGAACATGCGGGCCGTCCCAGGGAATCCGCGAGGTATCAGGGGGCAGGCCGGTAATGGAGCCGAGCAGGTCCAGCGGTACACGATCGGGGATGCCGAGCCGACGTGCATCGATTCCGTCAGACAGCCGCTCTTGGACAAAGTTCGCGCAGCGCTCCGTGCCGTAACGCGGCGGTGAGCCGAACCTGGGGTGCCACAGCAGGTGATCCCAATGAGGATGCGTCGAGAAGCCCGCCACTACGGTCTGGCCGGAGTCGGACAGGTCTTTTGCCAGGCATTCCATTTCGTCGCCGTGGACGCCGGGGTCAATGAGCAAGACGCCGGCCCGACCTTGTACGACAACGGCATTGCTCTGGCAGAAGTCGCTCTCGTGGACGAGCACACCCTCCGCGACCTGCCTAAGCACAGGTGGCTCCTTCCGCTCCTGTCCTCACCCGGCTCTCCGGACGCTACCGCCTCGGCACATCGGTTTTGCAGACGTTTCTGGTGCACGTGGTAGCCGAGATCAACCGTCACGCCGGCCACGCCGACATGGCCCGGGAGCTCATCGATGGGTCGGCCGGGCTCCGCGCGGCCAACAGCAACCTCCCTGACTACGACGTGGCCGCCTGGGCTGCCTACGTCGCTCGGCAGAGGCCCTGGCGCGAGGTTTCCGCTAGCGCGAAGAGCCCAGAACAGAGAAGTGAGACCACTTCTTCCGCTCTTCACGTTCGGTCCTGAGCGGCGGGCACCTTCGACTCATGCGCCCGCGGACGTGAGAAGCGCGAGGGCGCGGTCGGCTGCCTGCCCGACTCTGGGCACCGGATCGCCTCGTGCCACGGCCACCTCGGCTAGAAGGTCACCCAGCCGCTGACGTGCGATCACCTTGAGCCCCATTTCGCGGACCCGCCAGGCGGCATCTCGGAGCGAAAGCTGGATCTCCGGCTGGGCCGCTTCGTCCCAGACCCAGAGCAGCCCACGCGCACCCCAGACCCGGAGCCAGTACGTGTCGTCGTGGCCCCCTCCGTCAAGGAACTTGCCGGCGGCCGGACCTCCCAGCGCTAGGAGCAGATCAGGATCAACCTCCTCTCCTCGGACCAGCGCTCGACAGCCAGCGATCAACTCAGCGCGTCCCCGGCGGGCGCACTCGCGCTCGATGCTCTGCCGGGGGGTCATGCCCCAGCGGGAGTCGGAGGCCACGCGCCGCACTATGCCAAAGCTCAGCCTGCGGCTCCGTGGGCGAGGGCGGCCTGGGCCGTGGCTTCGTGCAGGTTGATCTCGTCATCGTGCGCGTGTGGCGCGAGATCGAACACCACGTTGCGCACGGTCCCGGTAAAGGCATACGGCGCCTTGTCCTCATAGTCGAGGTCGACGACTCCGCCGTTGTCGCGGGCAATGTCCATCCCTGCGTAGGTGGTGAAGATGAGTGAGATGGTGCGAGGGATTTCGCCTTCGCCGATCTGCTGGTCGTCGGCCCAGAGCGTGACCTGCCCACCCGTGCCAGGCGTGGCCTCGTCGGCATCGAACACCATCTTCAGGGTGACATCACCGACCGGGACCGGTCTGGTCGAGGTCTGCCGGTAGGTGTCCACGCCGAGGTACTGATAGGTGTGGTTGAGCAGTCCGTTCTCGTCGACCCACAGGGCGAACCCGCCGATGAAGTCCGCGAACGCGACGAGGACTCCTTCGGCCCCACCTTCGGGGATGTGAACGTCGGCCTCGATGGCGTACGAACGGCCGATGATTCGAGGGATCATCGTGGTCTGGATGTTCTGTACGTCGCTCGCGAACGTGAACCTGGTCCTGGTCGGCATCGGCGGGACGATGCCGAAGAAGACCGCGAAGCCGCCCAGCATCGGCAGCACGTGGTTGCGTTCCGCCTCGGCCCAGAACAGGTCGACGAGCTCAGCGACCTTCTCCGGGTTCTGCGCGGCGATGTCATGGGCCTGGGAGAAGTCGTCGGGGAGGTAGTAGAGCTCCCACACGTCGGCGTTCGGATCCCAGCCACTGCCCGGACCGAACCGGGACAGCGTGGCCGGGGAGAAGTCCCAGGGAAGCTTGTCGAGCTTGGTGCAGGCCCACCAGCCATCCTTGTAGATGGCCCTGCTGCCGTACATCTCGAAGTACTGCACCGTGTGCTGCTCTGCCGCGTCGGGGGCGTCGAAGGTGTAGGCAAAGCTGGTGCCGTCCATCGGTTCCTGCTCAATGCCGTCCACGACGGTGGGCACGGGAATGCCAACGACTTCCAGGACCGTGGGCACGATGTCGATGCAGTGCGTGAACTGGGTGCGTAGGTCGCCGCCAGCGGCAATCCTCCCCGGCCAGGACACCACCATGGGGTCGCGGGTACCGCCGAGGTGGGATGCCATCTGCTTGCCCCACTGGAACGGCGTGTTGTTCGCGTGTGCCCACGCCGCCGCGAAATGGGGAGCCGAGTGGAACCCGCCGAGCTCCTCGATCCCGCCGTACTTGTCAATCAGCGAGAGCTGCTCCTCGGCGGACAGGACCAGGCCATTGAAGAACGTGGTCTCGTTGAAGGATCCGGTGAGGGTGCCCTCCATCGAGGCCCCGTTGTCACCCCAGATGTAGAGGACCAGGGTGTTGTCGAGGTCGCCCATCTCCTCTACCGCGTCGAGGAGACGTCCAACGTTCCAGTCGGCGTTCTCCGAGAAGCCCGCAAAGACCTCCATCTGGCGGGCGTAGAGCTTGCGCTCGGCGGCGGACAGGCCTTCCCACGCCGGATAGGCCTCTGGGCGCTCGGTGAGTTCCGTGTCGGCGGGAACGATCCCGAGTGCCTTCTGTCGCTCAAGGGTCTTCTGGCGATAGACATCCCAGCCGTCGTCGAACTGACCCTTGTACTTGTCAGCCCATGCCTTGGCGACATGGTGCGGCGCGTGGGTAGCGCCCGTGGAGTAGTAGACGAACCATGGCTTGTCTGCGTCCTGGGCGCGCACCGCGTGCAGCCACTCGACGGTCTTGTCGGTGATGTCGTCGGGGAAGTAGTAGAGCTTCCCGTCCTCGCCCTCGGGGACGCCGAGAGTCGAATTGTCCTGCGTGATGATCGGGTCGTACTGACCGGCCGCGCCGGTGAGGAATCCCCACCAGTGATCGAAGCCCCACCCGGTCGGCCAGTGGTCAAAGGGTCCGGCTGCGCCCATCTCGTGGCCGGGGGTGATGTGCCACTTCCCGAATCCGCCGGTGATGTAGCCGTTCTCGCGCAGGATCCGCGGCAACGCGGTGCATGATCGTGGTCGCACGCCGGTGTATCCGGGGAACGGGCCCGGCAGCTCGGCGATCCCACCCATGCCGACGCGGTGGTGGTTGCGTCCCGTGAGCAAGGCGGCTCTGGTCGGCGAGCAGACGGCCGTGACGTGGAACCGGTTGTAGGTGACGCCTTGCTGTTGAACCCTGGTGAGGTTGGGTGTCCGAATCCCCCCGCCGAACGTGTCAGGGCCGCCAAAGCCGGCGTCGTCGATCAGCACGACGAGGATGTTCGGTGCGTCGTCCGGGGCCTTGGTTCCCGCAACGATGCTCCAGTCGCCGACGGACTCGTCGATGGTGTGTCCGGCGACGCCGCCGAAGGCTCGGTCGGGGATCGGGAGGACGGTGCGGTCCGGAGAGAACTTGCCCATCGCGTCGGCGAGAGCGTCCTTGAGCTCGCTGATCCCGCCCTCGTCGCTCTCGACCACAGACTTCAGCGGAGCGCCCGGGAGGGCTTGCTCGACGGGCAGCCGCTCATCGGCCGGGAAGACGCCGATCACAACCGCGGTCCCGGACTTGAGGGCGGCGCCGACCTGGTCCTGGATCTTTCCCGTGAGCTTGTGACCGCTGAAGCGTCCGACGACGGCCCCTGCGGCGGCCCCGACAGCTACGGACGCGAGCATTGGCGGCGCGAACAGGCCGACGAGGACGCCGACGCTGCCGCCCCATCCCGCACCGCGGCGGCCGATGTGGTTGCCCGTGTCCATCAAGCGGGGCGAGCCGTCTGCGTTCTTGCCCACCAGGATCATCCCAGCGCTGTGCAGCTCTTTAGCTGCTACCCGGTCGGCCAGGGCGCGGAACTCGCGCTCCGCGAGGTCGACGTCGGCGTAGCCAGCGACGAGCAGCATCTGGGTCTGAGGCATCGAGTCATCCCTTCAGGGGGGACCGCGTCGTTGCGTGACCCCAGCATTCCGATCCTGCCCGGTAGGCGCAGAAGATGCAGCATGAAGGCGAAACTCGTCCTGTGACCGGAGCCCCGGTGCGTCAACGACCAGTTCGTGGGGATTCAAGCCCTCCACAGGTACCCTGAGGCTGGTGGCTGACGGCATGGGAACCGCGACTCTCGTGGCACCCCCTACTGACTCTCGTGTCGAGTCGGCGCGTCACGTCGCGAGCGGCGCGCCGGAGGGGCGCAGGCCGGCGCACAAACGGCCCCCGACAGGCGGAACACGCGAACAATCGTTCGGCTTCCGGCCTGAGATCGAGGGGCTGCGGGCGGTCGCGGTCCTGGCTGTGGTGCTCTACCACGCCGGTCTTCCCTGGCTGCCGGGCGGCTTCGTCGGTGTTGACGTGTTCTTCGTCCTCTCCGGGTTCTTGATCACGGGACTCATGGTCAGCGAGGTGGCCAAGACCGGTCGGCTCTCGTTGGTCGCGTTCTACGCGCGACGAATCCGCCGGCTGCTCCCCGCAGCGGTGACCGTCCTGGTCGTGACGGCTGCCGCGTCAGCCGTGATCTTGCCGGCGACCGAGCGCGCTCAGGTGGCCGGCGACATCCGCGCGGCCGGGCTGTATCTGTCCAACTGGCGGTTCGCGTCAGAGGCGACGGACTATTGGGCCAACACCGACACGCCGAGTCCCGTGCTGCATTACTGGTCGCTGGGAGTCGAGGAGCAGTTCTACATCCTCTGGCCGGTGCTGATCGTCGTGTGCGTGCTGGCTCTGGGTTGGGTCGGGAGGCGTTTGGAGCAGCGGTCGCAAGGTTCCCTGGCCATGACCCCGACCGTGATCCGCGTGTCGCTTGGGGTGGTCATTGCTCTGATCGCCTACTTCTCCTACCGCGCGGGCGTGTCGCTGACGTCCAGCAACGAGTCGCTGGCGTTCTTCAACACCTTCACCAGGATCTGGGAACTAGCGCTCGGGGCCGTCGTGGCGGTTGTCGGCATGCGTGTTCTTAAGCTTCCGTACGGCGTCCGCGGGGGACTGGCCTGGATCGGCGTGCTGGCCCTGGCTTGGTGCCTGTTCACCTTCGACTCCACCCTGGCCTGGCCGGGCCGCGCGGCCCTGGTCCCCGTCGTCGCCACCGCGCTGATCGTCATCGGATGCACGGCCCGCACCACGTCGCGGCCGGGCCCGGCGAAGCTTCTGTCGGCTGCACCGATGCGGCACGTGGGCCGGATCTCCTATTCCTGGTATCTGTGGCACTGGCCGCTGCTCGTGCTCCCTGCCGTCGCCCTGGGGCACGGGCTCACCTTCGTTCAAGCCACTGTGGCCGTGATCGTTTCCTACCTGCTGGCCGTGGCGACCTACCGCTACATCGAGACTCCGCTGCGTTTCGCGCCGTCGCTGAAAGCGAACAAGCCGGCGCTCATCTTCGGGGTCGCGTTGACCGCGCTGGCGGTGCTGGCCGCGGGGGCCCTGGCGCGCAGCGCCGAGCAGGGGGTGGAGCTGACCGGGCTGGTGGGCAACACCAGCGAGGTGTCACGTGACGTGTTCCAGGCGGCCCCCGGGGTCACCGTCGACATGGACAACGGCCAGGCTTCCATCCCACCCGTGCTGACGCCGTCGGTGCTGGAGGCACCTGACGATCACTTCGCCGACCTCTACGACCAGGGCTGCCAGGCCGGATATGACGACGTCACGGTCGTCGACTGTGCGTTCGGAGACGTGAAGTCGAACAAGACGATGGTGGTGCTCGGAGACTCTCACGCCTCGGCGTGGGCGGCCGGCCTCGACGTCGTCGCGGTGGAGCGAGGGTGGAAGCTGGTGCCCATCAGCAAGGGAAGGTGTTCGGCGGCGACCTATCCGGTCTACGTCGAGCGCTTCAACAGGCCCTACGGCGAGTGCGACACCTGGCGGGCGGCCGCACTCAAGCGCATCAAGGAGATCAAGCCCGACCTCGTCGTGATCGCCAACCGTTGGTACTACCAGGTGGCCACGCCCGAAGGAACCGCCCTGCCCGACGACGTCGCTGCCCCGATCATCGCCGCAGGAACGGCCGACATGGCCAAGCAGCTCCGCAGCACAGGAGCCAAGGTCATCTTCTTGCGCGACTTCCCCGCCCCGGGGTTCACCGGCCCCACCTGCGTCGCCGAGCACCTGGACGACTACTCGGCCTGCGACTTCTCCCGAGCCGACCAATGGCCCCGCGACGAGGCCATCCTGTCCGCAGTCGACGCCGTGAAGGGCGTCCGCATCATCGACATCAACGCCACGATCTGCGACCCGGCCGGCGAGACATGCCCCGTGGTTGCCGACAACATCCTGCGCTATCGCGACGACAGCCACATCTCCGCCACCTACGCCCGAATCCTGGCACCGGCGCTCGGTCAGGCCCTCGGGGCTTATCTGTGACCGGCCGCGAGCCGATCGCCGATCACTGACCAGGGACGGCCAGCGCAGGCTGAGCTGAAACGTCAGGTCCTGGGTACGGCTAGGTCGGCGACGACTGGGTTGTGGTCGGACGGCATGGTGCCTACGAAGTCGCCGTTTTGGAGATTGAGGAGCATCTGCCAGCCGGTGACGCCGATGCCGGGTGCGGCATAGATGTGGTCGAGGTGCACGCCTGCGTCAGGAGCCGTGCGGGAGTACTGGTTGCCGCTGTTGTACCCCTTGTTCACGGCCGTGGGGGACACGTCGAGGGAATCTGGCGCGTTCAGTGCCGTCATTACACGGCCCGGCCCGTCGAAAGCATGGTTCTTCCCGCTGTGCGAGTTGAAGTCCCCGGCGTAGATCACCGGCACGCCTCTCGCGGCCGCGAACGGCTCCGCGTGTTCGATCAGCCGCTGCGCCTGCTGCTGGCGCAGTGCGTCCATGCCCGACCCGAGACCTACGCTCAGGTGCAGCGACACAGCGAGGAACCGGGCGCCGGATCCCACATGCTCGAGCACGTGGTAGGCCGCGTATTTCTTGTTTCCCAGCGACCAGGTACCACCTGTGCCGATCTCGCGAAATTTGCTCGCGCGGTACAGCAAGTAGCAGTCGCCTCTGTTGCCGGTGTCCGCGATCCGGAAGATCTGCTCGCCGAGCTGTGAGCGGAGCGACTCGACCTGCGTCGTGCCCGATGCACTGACCCGTCGGCCGCCCTCCTGGATGGCGATGACATCCGGTGCAGCGCCCGAAAGCAGCTTCGCAGCGGCGACCTTTCGTTTGGACCATGCGGGAACGCGCTGACCGCCTCTGGTGCCCCCGTCCGCCTTCGATGTGAGGATGTTGTAGGTCGCGACCCGGACCTGCTGCGTGCGCTGGGTCGGCGTGCCTTTCACCGATGCGCTGTAGGGCGAGGCCGCGGACCCGCTTCGGGCTCTCACTCGGAACCAGTAGTGGGTCCCGGGGTCGACCCGGTAGGGCGTGAGCTGGCCGACGGTGCCCCTGACCCGATACTTCTGTCGCCCCTGGGTGAAGCCGGGGTCGGTCGCCTGCAAGACCACGAAGTCTTCGGCCTTCCCGACCTTCCATCGGAGGTAGAGCCCCTGACCCCGATCGGTCACCCGCAGACCCGTTGGCGTGGTCGGGGGCAGGTCCACGGACTCAAGCGCCGAGTAGTGGATCCGCGTGCCGCGGATCGAGACCATCCGGAAGTAGTACGGCGTGGTCGAGGGCGCCAACCCGCTGAGGGTGAGGCGGGGACGGTCGACAATCCTTGACTTGTACTGCGGTCGGACGTTGGCCAGCGCCAAGTCCTGCTTGGTCGTCGAGGCGACGACCCTGTACTGCTTAGCGTTCTTGGCCGGCGCCGCCGCCACCCTGAACGAGCTGGGCGTGACGGCGATGATCCGGATGTTGACGACCTTCTTCGGGTGCCGAACCTGCTTGGCGGCGGACGAGGGAACCGCCACCGCGGCCGTCGCCACAAGGCACGTGGTCACCACCGCCACGACGCGCAGCCATCGCGGCGCGCCGCCTCGGGGCGACGTCGTCGGGCTCGCGGGGGTCATGGATGTCCTGTCCAGCAGGGGCTCGGCGGCATCCTGGAGTCCATACCTCGTCTCCGGATGCGACCATCTTGAGCGCCTGCCGGTGGAAATGCCACCCAGTCCGGCACCGATCCCTCGAACGGGGGACTTCGCTGCGGCTACCGAGGAGACCTGCTCCGCCTACGTGAGAGGTGCCCGGCGACCAGGCCGACACCCTTGACGACCGTGTGGCCCGGGGTGTTCGTTGAAGGAATCACACGACCATGTCCGCGGAGAGAGTCAGATGAAGCGACGCAGGTTTCCACTTCTGGGCACCTTCTTGGCGACCATGAGTGCGACCGCACTGACCTTGATCGTTGCCGTACCCGCCGACGCAGTCGCTGACACCACGCCGCCGTCGCTGAAGCTTCCGCACTATGCGACGTTCGTCGTGGGCAGCCAGCTGTCCGACACCGCGCTGGGGCCCGATCGCTTCGACGCGTACTTCCCGGGCAGCCTGATGGAGCAGAAGCTCGGCTGGAGGGCGACCGACGACGGGAGCGGGATCTGCGATCTGGAGGTCTACGACGTGCTCGCTGGCTCGGAGCCGGAGCTGATCCTGTCTGATCCGCTCGCGACGGGATTCACCCGTTGGACCACCGACTATGACGACCAAGAGGGCGGCGGATCCTTCAAGACTGAAGGCTTCGACGTTGTGGCCACTGACTGCGCCGGAAACACGACCACGAAGTTCGCCGGAGCACGGCCGGTTGTGACCCAGGAGGACGGCTGGACCTACGGCTACTCCGGGGTCTCGTTGACGTACTCCTCGGGCTGGAAGACGTCGAAGTGCGGCTGCTGGTCGGCCGACCGGACCCGCAAGACGACCCGTGCCGGCGCAGCCGTAAACATCACGCGAACCTGGCAGGAGGGTCAGAGCGTGGCGCTCGTGATGGAGACCGCGCCGAACAGGGGTGCGTTCAAGGTGAAGGTGGACGGGAAGCGGGTGGCCATTGTCGACACGTACGCGGCGACGAAGACCCATCGGGTGATCGTGTGGGCCGCCCGAATGCGGGAGGGAGTGCACAAGATTCGGGTGGTGAATCTCGCCACGCCAGGTCGCGAGCGCATCGATCTGGATGCGGTCATCAACGGGGGCTGAGCGACGAGTTGGGGGCGCCGCCGGTCTGCCCCTCAGATGAAGTAGCTGATCAGGTCGGCGAACCACGCCTTGGTGCGTGCGATCACGCCCTCCGGCGGTTGCGCGAGGCTGGACTTCGCCACGTCGGGTCCGAAGAGGCGGGCGTCGAGGAGCGCAACGGTCTGGGGGTCGGTGACAGTCACCACGATCTCGCTGTTGCGGTACATCGCCCACGCATCGAGATTGAGCGTCCCGATAGACGCGCGTTCGTCGGAGACGATGACCTTGGCGTGGACGACGGCGCCGGGATATTCGTAGATGACGACGCCCGCTTCCTGGAGAAACGCGTAGTCATGCTCGAGCGCGTGCTGGGTCGTGGGGTTGTTGGAGTTCTCTGACACGAACAGACGCACGTCGACGCCCCGGGCCGACGCAGCGGCTATCCGGTCGATCATGTCGTCGTCGGTGAGGTAGGGGTTGACCACATCGAGGCGGCGGGTCGCTGTGTCCACCAGCTCGCGGGCTTGCTGGGTGGAGTTCACGAAGCCGCCCGGGAGGTTCTGGGTCAGCACCGCAGGGATGCTGCCTGCCTTAGCCGGCTCCGGGAAGTAGGGCGCCAGCGCGCCGGCGCCGGTGGGGAGCGTGCCGCCATAGGCGTGAAAGCTGGTCAGGAAGGCTGCTTGCGTCTGCCGGACGACGTCGCCGGTCACCCGCGTCATCACGTCGTGGAACCTGCCGTCGTAGAAGTGGGTCTCGATGCCCGCTCCGCCTGTCCACGCGATCGTCCCGTCGATGACGTACAGCTTCCGGTGGTCCATCTGACCGACCTCGTCCTGCCGCCAGTCGATGGACCGGTCGCTGCCGAGCTCACCTTCGCGGTCGAGGGGCAGGCTGTCGTTGACCACGATGTGCGCGCCCGCCGCGACCAAATCGTCAAACATGCCTTGTGAGCCGTCGAACACTTGGCTGCCGTACGCGTCCACGATGATGCGCACCTCGACACCCTCGGCTGCCTTGGCTGTGACCGCGTCGGTGAACGCCCGACCGACCTGGCCGTCCTTCCAGCCGTACATCAGGATGTGGACCGAGCTGGTGGCGTTGGCGATGTCGTCGAGGATCCGAGGGAAGAACGTGTCGCCGTCGACCCACGGTTCTGAGGTGGCGGCCGTCGACGGCGCATAGGACAGGTCGCAGTCGCTCGGACGCGCCTGCGGATCGGCCACGAGCTCCTCGGTGGCCGCCTGCGCTCCCGCGGAGGTGACACCGTCGACCGGCGGCCACGTGGAGTGCTCCTGGATGTGCAGGATCTGGAACCAGGCCCAGAAGGCGACCACGGCCACCAGTGCCCCCAGCACCGAACCTCCGATGAGCAACGCCCGGCGCACCCGCTGCAGCCTGCCAGACCAGGCGGTGCTGGCGTGCAAGCCGCCCATGGGGCAGAATCACAACCGTGTCACCCCGGGGTGGCACGACGTCGCCGTCCCGGCGCGTACGAGGTAGGTGGGGAAGCCGAACCTCGGCGAAACAGGGAGGCACCGTCGTGAATACCCGTGGCGTCGTCTACGTCCATTCCGCGCCTCCGGCGCTGTGCCCGCACATCGAGTGGGCGCTCACCGGTGTGCTGGGCCAGCGCGTGACCATGGACTGGACGCCGCAGGCGGCTGCGCCCGGCTCCTACCGCAGCGAGCTGTCCTGGCTGGGCCAGCCCGGGACCGCCTCGTCGGTGGCGTCCGCCCTGCGGGGCTGGGTCCACCTCCGGTTCGAGGTCACCGAGGAACCGACCGCGCACACCGAGGGAGCTCGGTTCAGCAGCACACCCGAGCTGGGCATCTTCCATGCCGTCGCCGGGATCCACGGCGACCTCGTGGTTCCGGAGGATCGTCTGCGCGCCACCGTCGAGCGCGTCGCCCGTGAGGGCGGCGATCTCGCCGAGGAGATCGAACGGCTCCTGGGCAAGCCGTGGGACGACGAGCTCGAAACGTTTCGCTGGGCCGGGGACGGCGCCCCGGTCCGCTGGCTTCACCGCGTCTCCTAGCGCAATCAGCGGCACTGCAGCCCAACGCCCCTAGCGCCCTCGGGCACCGAGGGGGAGCGGTGAGTGGGTCGGGGCGCTAGCGTGCGCTTGACGCCCTGGGCAGCCCGGGGCGCGAGATCGCCAGAAGGGCTTCCAGCATGCGGATCCTGATGATCGGGGCCGGAGGGGTAGGCAGCGCCGCGACGGCGATCGCCAAGCGGCACGACTTCTTCGAGCTCTGGGTGGTCGCCGACTACGACCTGGCCAAGGCGGAGGTGACCGTCGCCGCGGCAGCGGACGAGCGGTTCGTCTCGGCCAAGGTTGACGCCTCGTCGCAGGAGGCCGTGGAGGCGCTGGTTCGTGAGCACCGCGTCACTCACGTGTTCAATGCCGTGGACCCCGTGTTCAACATGCCCATCTTCGACGGCGCGTTCGCAGCTGGTGCCGACTACCTCGACATGGCCATGTCGTTGTCGCAGAAGCACCCCGAGCGGCCGTTCGAGCTGACCGGGGTCAAGCTCGGTGACGAGCAGTTCGCGAAGTCCGAGGCTTGGGAGGCCGCGGGCCGACTGTGCCTGGCCGGCATCGGCATCGAGCCCGGCCTGGCGGACGTGTTCGCTCGCTATGCCTCAGACGAGCACTTCAGCGAAATTGACGAGGCAGGAGTCAGAGACGGCGCCAACCTCACCGTCGCGGGCTACGACTTCGCACCGTCCTTCTCGATGTGGACGACGATCGAGGAGTGCCTGAATCCGCCCGTCATCTATGAGAAGGACCGTGGCTGGTTCACGACCGAGCCGTTCTCCGAGCCGGAGGTGTTCGACTTCCCCGAGGGGATCGGCCCCGTCGAGTGCGTCAACGTCGAGCACGAGGAGGTGCTTCTCATCCCTCGTTGGGTCGACGTGAAGCGCGCGACGTTCAAGTACGGGTTGGGCGACGAGTTCATCGGGATTCTCAAGACCCTGCACACTCTCGGCCTCGACAGCACCGAGCCGGTCAGCGTGAAGGGGGTGACGGTGTCACCGCGCGACGTCGTCGCCGCCTGCCTGCCCGACCCTGCGACCCTCGGCGACAAGATGAGCGGCAAGACGTGCGCCGGGCTCTGGGTTCGGGGCACGGGCAAGGATGGGCAACCGCGTTCGACGTACTACTACCACGTCGTGGACAACGAGTGGACGATGGCGGAGTACGGGGCGCAGGCCGTGGTGTGGCAGACAGCGATCAACCCGGTCATCGCCTTGGACCTGCTGGCGTCTGGAGCCTGGTCCGGCGTCGGCGTTCTGGGCCCAGAAGCGCTCCCACCCAAGCCATTCCTCGACAAGCTGGTCGAGTACGGATCGCCGTGGGGGCAGCGGGAGCAGCCCGACGCACCCGAGAGGTAGGGGCTGCGGGTCAGGGAGCCGCTGGACCCGGGCCGGCAAACAACACGGATTCCGACCAGTTGATGCCGTCCAGCAGTGGTCCGCTCACAACGAGGCTGGTCGTCGACGGCACACGCCCATGCAGCACCCGGCTGCTCAAGGTGCCGTCTTCGTCGGCGACGTACATCACCCCGCCCTGCACCGCGAGCCCAGTCGTCGTCAGCGGCATCACCACGCCACGAACGACGTCGGACGTGTCAGCCACGACGGCACTCCCCGCGTTGAACGCGCGCACGTGCAGGTCTGTGCTGCCGGCCAGCGTGTAGAACAACCGGCCTGCCGAGTAGGTGAGCGCGGTCACCGTCGGGAGCTCACCGACCAGGGACGAGGGCTCTCCGAGGTAGGTCTGCCCGCCCAACGATCCCGTCTGTTGGTCGCTCCAGACAGGATCGGCCCACGGGGCGACGAGGGTTGCTTCACCCACGGTCTCGCCGTCGAACGTCTGGCTGGTCAGTGATCCGTCTCCACGGGCGGTCCAGAGCCGTTCACCGGCCATGAACGCTCCGCGGACGTCGGTCCAGTCGATGTCCGTGTCGAGGGGGACAGGCCATCTGTAGCTGACCTGTTCGGCTCCGAGTTCTAGACGCTCCACCTCTCCGCCGCCTAGTCCCGCCCCAGCCGCGCGGTAGATGTCGGGTATCAGACCGTCCACCGACAGTGTCGACCCGGTGCTCAGCGGCAGGAACGCCAATCTCGGTCTGAGATAGGCCGATTTTCCCAGGTAGTCGGTGTCGCTCCCGACGAACAGACCCGCAGGGGTCAGCTGCAGCACGCTGACGCCGAACCCACGCGGGTGGCGGCCGGGATTCCACGCTAGGGGCATTCCGTCCGTGGGGTTGAGAGCGGCCAACGAGGGCCGCGGGACGGCGCCTGGGCCAGGTGTGTTGGCTCCGAAGGTGTTGTTCATCCAGCGCATGTGCCCGCCGACGTAGACCGCTGAGTCGCTGATCGTCACCGACAACAACGAGTCGCCACCGGTCGAGGCGATCCACGTGGGGACCACGTCGCGGGAACGTGTTCGCAGGTTCAGCCGGGCCGCCCCGTCGCACGGTGTGCCTTCGTGGGGCCCCCCACCGCTGACGACGACGACGTAGCCACCATCGGGCGAAATCGCGATGTCGTTGACCCAGCTGTCCCAGCGCTTCTGGGTGCACGAGGCCGTCAGGCTGGTTGTCGCCCAATTGCGCAACACCCGTGGCCGCTTGCGAGTGAGGTCGATGACGGCGATCTGGTCTCGCGACAGGCCATCGATCGCGGTGAAGTTGCCGGCGACTACGAGCCTGGTGGCGCTCGGGTCGACGGCCATCCGGGTAATGCCGATCGGCGCCTTCGCGCGATCGGGCTTGTTGGATTTCCAGTTGTGATGTCCAGTGAAGGTCAACTCGACCCACCCGTTGAGCTTGCCTGTCTTCGCTGACAACGATGCCAGGGCGCGGCCCGCTGTCCCGTTGATGCGCGAGAACTTCCCTCCGACCAGCAAGCGCTTGCCGACGCGCTCGAGGTCGTTGACTCGGTTGTTGAACCGGGGCCCCGTAAAGCTGCTCACGACGTCCCCCGTCGCGACGTCGATCAGCGCCAGGTTGCTCACGCTGCGGCCATCCACCTGCGTGAACCTGCCGCCCACGTAGACGGTGCCGGGGGTCTTGCCTGGAAGGAGAGTCTCCACCGTGCCGTTGACGGCGGGGAGAGCGGTGATCAGACCCGTCGCGGGGTCGTAGATCATCAGGTTGTGGGCTGCGAGCGGGGGCCCGCCCGCGTCGGCGACCAGCGAGAAGGTGCCGCCAACGACGACTCGGTCACCCACGGTCGAGACGGCCAGAACCTTCGCGGTGGCGCTCTCGCTCGTGAGCACGGCGGGGGTCGCCGCCGAGGGGACGACGCCGACGACCTCAGGGGCGACCGCAGCCTGGCCAGGGCTGGCGACGGCCAGGTTCGCCCACGCGAGGGCGGAGCCTGCGAGGACCGCAAGGCAGCCGCGAGCCACCTGGCGTCGGCGCCGGAAGCGCGCCATGTCCACCATCCCCCTGCTCGTCGCTGCACCGTGCGCAGCCGTTCGACGGGTTGTTGTCTACGGCTGGTTGTTCGAGGCCGTTCATGGGACCCGGCCCGCCTCCCATGATGACGGCAAGCCAGCGCGCTGGCGCGCTCCGGCCACCAGGTCAGACCGAACGAACGGCGGATCGGTCAGCCGTACGTCCTGCCAAAGCCTCGTCTCAGGCGGTGACGGTGCTGAACGCCTTGTCGAGCACGCTGAGCGCGTCGAGCAGTAGTGCCTGGGGCATGACCAACGGCGGCAGGAAGCGCAGCACGTTTCCATACGTGCCCGCGGTCAGGACGAGCACCCCGTCGGCATGGCACGCCTTGGCCACCGCGGCCGTGGTTTCGACGTCGGGTTCCTTGGTGCCGGGACGGACGATCTCGACCGCGAGCATCGCTCCGCGCCCGCGGACGTCGCCGATGCACGGGTAGCGCCCGGCCATCTCGACCAGGGCCGGAACCATCACCTCACCGATCCGTCGGGCGGCGCCGATGAGGTCGTCCTCCTCGATGGTCGCGATGGCGCCGAGCGCGGCCGCACAGGCCACCGGGTTGCCGCCGTAGGTGCCTCCCAGTCCACCCACATGAGCCGCATCCATGATCTCGGCGCGCCCGGTGACCCCAGCCAGGGGAAGCCCTCCCGCGATGCCCTTGGCCGTCGTGATCAGATCGGGGACGACACCCTCGTGCTCACAGGCGAACATCGAACCGGTGCGGGCGAAGCCGGTCTGCACCTCGTCGGCGACGAAGACGATGCCGTGCTGAGCCGCGTAGTCGGCCAAGCCCGGAAGGAAGCCGAGTCCGGGGACGATGAACCCGCCCTCGCCGGCGATCGGCTCGATGACGATCGCTGCGACGTTGTGGGCGCCGATCTCCTTGTCGATCTTGCTGATGACCTCGGCGAGAGCCTCCGGACCAGCCTGGTCGGGACCGGTCGGCCACCGGTAAGGGTACGAAAGCGGCATCCGGTAGATCTCGCTGGCGAAGGGACCAAAGCTGTCCTTGTAGGGCATGTTCTTGGCGGTCATCGCCATCGTCAGGTTCGTGCGCCCGTGGTAGCCGTGCTCGAAGACCACCACCGCGTCGCGCTTGGTGTGGGCGCGGGCGATCTTGACCGCGTTCTCGACGGCCTCGGCGCCGGAGTTGAACAGCGCGGACTTCTTCGCGAAGTCTCCCGGCGTGAG
This sequence comes from uncultured Actinomycetota bacterium, assembly GCA_963820065.1. Lineage (GTDB taxonomy): Bacteria > Actinomycetota > Actinomycetes > DATJPE01 > DATJPE01 > JANPBY01. Next base: position 220,855 of record CAWFYM010000005.1, read on the forward strand.
CCGGTTGAGCGCCTCACAGACCTCCACGTATCCCGCGTAGGGGGTCACCATGAAGCAGGTGTGGGTGAAGGCCGCCACCTGTGCTTGGACGTTGTCCACGACGTGCGTGGCGGCGTTCCCTACGCTGACGACGGCGATCCCGGCGCCGAGGTCGATCAGCGAATTGCCGTCGACGTCGACGAGCACCCCGCCGCCTGCTCGGTCGATGAAGACGGGCAGGACGGTCCCGAGGCCGCGCGCGACGGCCGCATTGCGGCGTTCGAACAGCTCAAGGGACCGGGGGCCGGGGATCGCGGTGACGACCCGACGTTCCTGCGGGAGGCTCGGGCCGCCTGCGTTGGGGGTGGCCGAAGCTGGCGTTGAGGGACTCATCCTCGGAGCCTACGAGGTGAGGCGCCCCGCTGGCGCTGTGTCTGACTGGCCAACTCGGGCGCTAGCGTTGGCCGCGACGGACAAACACGCTTCCAGAGAGCCCGCCCATGCCCGCACTCCCGCTGCCGAGCATCCGAAGCGTGGTCGAACGGCCCGGACTCGGCCTGGTCGTGCGCATCGGCGACGTCCGGACTCGGGGTGGCGCCGATCGCCCCGTGCGGTGGGTGGCGGTCAGCGAGCTGGAGGACCCGCGTAGCTTCCTCGAGGGCGGTGAGCTCGTCCTGACGACCGGCATGAGGCTCGCCGATGACGACGGGCCAGCCTGGGACGCCTACGTCGGGCGACTCATCGAGGCCGACGTGGCCGCGCTCGGGCTTGGCGTCGGACTGACTCACGAGACGGTGCCCGAGTCGCTGCTGGCCGCGGCGGCAGCCCGGGGGCTGGTCGTGATCGAGGTGCCGGCCGAGACACCGTTCATCGCGGTGACCAAGGCGGTGTCGTCCATGGTGGCCGCCCAGGAGTACGAAGCCACGACGCGTGCCTTCGAGATCCAACGAGACCTCACACGCGCCTCCCTCGGAGCCGATCCGGTCCGGTCCGTCACGGCCCGGCTGTCTCGTGCCCTTGCAGCGTGGGCTCTCGTCCTTGACCCGGGCGGTCACGTCCTGGCCGCCAGTCCCGAAGGTGCCGCCGACCGGCTCGAGGACTTGGGACAGCAGCTGGACCTCCTTCGACCCCGTGGCTTGCTCAGCTCGTCCTCGTTCGACATGGACGCCGATCGCGTGGTGCTGCATCCGCTGGGAGCCCGTGGCATGGTTCGCGGCTTCTTGGCGGCCGGGCGCGTGGGCGGGTTCGACCGAACCGACCAGTCCCTCGTGGCCGTGGCCGTCTCCTTGCTCTCCTTGGCCCTGGAGCGCGGTGAGGCCGACGGCTCCAGCGAGGACCGGGTGCGGTCGGCGGCGCTGCGGCTGCTCGTCTCGGGGTCGGAGCCGGACCTGGTGCTGCTGGAGATGCTCGGTTGGACGTGGTTGACGGCGTCGACCTTGCGCGTGGTCCGCATCCCCAGGGCCGCGACCGAGGACCGGCCCGTTGCTGAGCTGTTCGGGAGCTCCTCGCGTGACCTGGCGTTCGCCGTGCTGGGGGATGAGGCGGTCTTGCTCTTTCCCGACCACCCCGACGACCGGCGCGTCGTCGCCGAGGCCCTGAGCGGGAGGGCGGCCGGCGGCTCGGGCCCGGTCGGGCTGCCGGACCTGGCCGCCGCCTGGAAAACGGCTGGCGAGACGCTCGCAGCGGCCAGAGGGGGCGTGGTCTGGCACGACGATCTCGGTGCGGCGGGGTTCCTCGGCGTCATCGATCCGGTCGCCGGACGCGCCTTCGCCGACTCGCTGCTGGCTCCGCTGGACGCAACTGAGGGTAAGGCCGACCTGCTGGCCTCGACGCGAGCCTGGCTGGCCCATCACGGGCAGTGGGACGTCGCGGCGCGCGAGCTCGGGGTGCATCGCCACACGCTGCGCTACCGGATGCGTCGGGTCGAGGAGCTACTCGGCCGAACCCTCGACGACCCCGACCTGCGTGCCGATCTCTGGGTGGCGCTTGAGCTGCGACGCGAGCGCGGACCCTCACCGCATCCGTCTTGGTAGAGGGGCGCAGGAGTCGCTGCGGCGGCGGTGATTCCGCCCCGCGCCGGAACGGGTGGATCGGCGGCTCTAGGCGGGCACGGCGCTCTGCGTGAGGCCCAGACGATCGGTCAGGCCGCGTAGCTCGGATTCGAAGAGGGGCTCGGCGTCGTTCATGGCGAAGCTGACGTGTCCGAAGACCTCCATGGTCACGGCGCCGTACAGCCGGACCCAGCAGCTGAGGAACACGGCGATCGCTTCCGGCGGGAGGGGGACGCCGACGTGCTCGCTGTACATCTCGAGGGTGGCCCTCATCCCCGGGTCGATGCTCCGGGGGACGGGGAACGGCTGGGTCTCCCACATCTCCGCGAACAGCGATCCGAAGGCCTGGCCGAACCGGCGGGCTTGATGGTGCTCGGGGCTGTCTTCGGCGACGTCGACTCCGGGGATCGGGCTGCCGAACAGCAAGGTGAACTCTGCGGGGTGCTGGATGGACCAGGTGCGGAACGCTCGTGCCGCTCCCCCGAGGCGGTCCGTGAGACTGCCGTTGCTCGGCGCACTCGCCGCCTCGACGACGTCGGCAAGCTCGCCGTACAGGTCTCCGACCAGGGCGGCCAGCAGGGCCTCATGGCTGTCGAAGTAGCGATAGAGGGCCGGCGCAGTCATGCCCACATCGCGGGCGACAGCGCGCAGCTGCACACCGGTCGGGCCATGAGCGGCCAGGTGCTCGCGGGCGACGGTCTTGATCTCCTGGACCGTTTGCGCGCGCAGCCGCTCCCGACGGGAGGGGGTCGCGGGGGCTCCGGCCGGGGCCGGACTGGTCGAGACCGAGGCGGACGACACGCCGAACTCCGTTCATCTAGGCGATACCACTTGACAAAAGTTTACACCGTCAGCAGAGTAAACGCCAGAAACGTAAACATCGTTCACCTGACGGTTCCGAGGGTACGCCCGGGCCGGCACACGATCTGGGAGGCACCCCATGGTTCTAGCGGAGCAGGCCAAGGCCCGGGCGACCGGCCACCGGCCTCAACCATCAGCGCGATCGAGCGTCTTCGAGCGCCTCGGACGGTTGGTCTACCGTCGGCGCAAGGCTGTCCTCGCGCTCACCGCCGCGCTCGTGGCCTTCGCGGCGGTCTGGGGCACCGCGGTCTTCGGGGCCCTCGACGGCGGCGGGTTCGACGACCCGGCCAGTGAGTCCTCGCGTGCGGTGGTCGCCCTCGATGACGCGCTCGGCCGCCAGGCGACTGACGTGGTCGTCGTCTATCGGGCGCCGGACGGCAGCGGCCTCACGGTTGATGACCCCGCCTTCGAGGCGGCGGTGACCGGCACGATCGCCGCACTGCCGGCGGGCGACGTGGCCGCGTCAACCTCCTTCTGGTCCACGGATGGCGCGCCCGTCTTCGTCTCCGGGGATCGCCAGTCGACGTACGTCGCTCTGCAGCTGGCGGGCTCCGACGAGGAAGCGCGGGAGGCTGCCTACGATCGGATCGCCGACGATCTCCTGGCCCCAGGTCTGACCACCCTGCGCGGAGGTCAGATCCCGGTCTTCGTCGACGTGAACACGCAGGTGAGCGAGGACATCGCCAAGGCCGAGTCGCTGTCCATCCCGCTGCTCATCGTGCTGCTCATCCTCGTCTTCGGGTCTCTGGCCGCGGCGTCGCTGCCCCTGGCCGTCGGCATGGTGGCCATCCTCGGGGCCTTCACAGCCCTGCGCGGGCTCTCGCTGTTCGGCGACGTGTCGATCTTCTCGGTCAACATCGTCACGATGCTCGGGCTCGGCCTGGCCATCGACTATTCGCTGTTTGTCGTGTCCCGCTTCCGCGAGGAGCTGCACCGCGGTCAGTCGGTCGAGGACGCGGTGGTGCGTACGGTCGCCACCGCGGGCCGCACCGTCGCCTTCTCAGGGCTGACCGTCGCCGTCGCCCTGTCGTCGTTGTTGCTGTTCCCGCAGAACTTCCTCCGCTCCATGGGCGCGGGCGGGATCTCAGCCGTGCTCATCGCCATGATCGCCGCCTTGACGATGCTCCCCGCGCTGCTCGGAGTCCTCGGACCCAAGGTCAACGCCTGGCGCGTGCCCCTGCCCTGGAACCGGCGTCGCCTCGAAGGATCTGCCGATCCCGACACTGGCGCCTGGGCTCGACTGGCGCGCCTCGTCATGAAGCGCCCCCTCCCCGTCGCTATCGCTGTGGTGGCCGTTCTCGTGGTGCTCGGCGCGCCGTTCCTGCGCGTCGCCTTCGGCGGGGTCGACTCGCGGGTGCTCCCGACCGGCACTGAGTCGCGGGTGGCCGCCGAGGCACTGGCCCAGGACTTCGGCGGTTCGGCGGCAAGCAACCCCCTCGACGTCGTCGTGCTCGACGCTGAGAACCCGGCGGCGCTGGCGCCGTACGCCTCGGCCCTGGCGGCCGTGCCTGACGTCACCTCCGCGGAGGTCGTCCGCAGTGAGGGAGGCTCGGCTCACATCGTCGTCACGTACCCGGGTCAGCCTCAGGACGCCACCTCGCTGGACCTGGTCGAGGCTGTGCGTGATGTGCCCAGTCCGGCCGGTTCCGAGGTGCTCGTCGGCGGAGCCTCCGCCGCCCAGGTCGACCTGCTCGACGGACTGGGCGCCCGGCTTCCATGGGTCGGCCTGTTCCTGGCGGTGACGATGTTCCTGCTGTTGTTCCTGGCCTTCGGCTCGGTCGTCCTGCCGATCAAGGCCATGGTCATGAACATCCTGTCGTTGTCGGCAACCTTCGGGGTTCTGGTGTGGGGGTTCCAGGACGGTCATCTGGCCGGTCTCCTGGGCTTCACGTCCACGGGGTACCTCGAGGCCACCCAGCCGATCCTGATCTTCGCGATGGCCTTCGGGCTGTCCATGGACTACGAGGTCTTCCTCCTGTCCCGGATCCGCGAGGAATGGGACACGACGGGTGACAACACGCTCGCCGTCTCGCGCGGGCTGCAGCGCACCGGCGGCATCATCACCAGTGCTGCCTTGCTGTTCGTCGTGGTCGTCGGCGCCTTCGCGACATCCGGGATCGTCTTCATCGCGATGATCGGGGTCGGTCTGACGGTTGCTGTGATCGTGGACGCGACGCTCGTACGGGCGCTGCTCGTGCCGGCCACCATGCGGCTGCTGGGTCGCTGGAACTGGTGGGCCCCGGCTCCCATGGCTCGTTGGTGGGACAAGTACGGCGTCCGCGAGGGCGAGTCTGTCGTCGCGATTCCCGTGGCCGAATCCGACGAGCGGCCCAGCGAGCTCGTCAGCAGCTGACCCACCCCCGCTTCACCCACCCGGGATTCGCTCTTCAGGTGCTGCGTTGTCTCCACGAGGGACATGCGGCGCCGGGCGGACACCCGGGTGGGTGGAGCGCGGAGAGCGTAGGTCGATCAGTGGGGGACACTGGAGGGGTGTCAGCCGTACGCGAGGTGGCGATCCTAGGGTCCACCGGTTCCATCGGGACCCAGGCCCTCGACGTCGTGGGCCAGGCCCAGGACCGGTTTCGCGTCGTGGCGCTGGCGGCGGGCGGATCGCGGCTCGAGCTGCTCGCGGACCAGGCAGCCCAGCTGGGCGTTGACCTGGTCGCCTTGGCCGATCCCGCTGGCGAACCCGCCCTGCGGTCCGCCCTCGCCCAGCGAGGGGTGAGCCCGAAGGTTGTGGTCGGTCCCGAAGCCGCGTCGGAGGCGGCTGCCTGGCCGTGCGACGTCGTGCTCAACGGGATGACGGGCTCTATCGGGCTGGGTCCGACACTGGCGGCGCTCCGGGCCGGGGCACTGCTCGCGCTGGCCAACAAGGAGTCGCTCATCGTGGGCGGGCCGCTGGTCAAGGCTGCGGCAGCTCCGGGCCAGATCGTCCCCGTGGACTCCGAGCACTCGGCCCTTGCTCAGGCCCTGCGCAGTGGCGCGCCGGATGAGGTCGCGCGACTGGTCGTGACCGCCAGCGGGGGGCCGTTCCGCGGGCGCGCGCGAGCCGAGCTCGCTGGCGTCACCCCGGCTGAGGCGATGGCTCATCCGACGTGGGACATGGGCCCCGTGATCACGATCAACTCGGCAACCCTCGTCAACAAGGGTTTGGAGGTCATCGAGGCCCACCTGCTGTTCGACGTGCCGTTCGAGCGCATCGACGTCGTGGTGCACCCCCAGTCGGTGGTGCACTCGATGGTTGAGTTCACCGACGGGTCCACGGTCCTGCAGGCGAGCCCACCCGACATGCGGCTCCCCATCGCGTGGGGCCTCGGCTGGCCCGAGCGCGTCGCTGGCGCCGCCGCGCCATGTGACTGGTCACAAGCCACCTCCTGGACCTTCGAGCCGTTGGACGAGGACGCCTTTCCGGCCGTACGGCTGGCGCGGATGGCCGGACGTCTCGGCGGCACCGCGCCTGCGGTCTTCAACGCGGCGAACGAGGAGTGTGTCGAGGCCTTCCGGGTCGGTCGGCTGAGCTTCCTCGGGATCCTCGATGTCGTCGCTGCGGTGCTGGGCGAGATCCCTGAGGATCCTGCGGCCGAACGGGCGACGCCCGATCCGCTCAGGAACCGACTGACTCTGGCCGACGTCCTTTCAGCGGAGAGGGCTGCGCGAGCGCGGGCCCAGGCGCTCATCGAGAGGGAGTCAGCGTGACCCTGGTTGCCATCGTGGCGTTCATCGTCCTGATGCTCGCATCGATCATGATCCACGAGTGGGGGCACTTCGCCTCGGCGCGTCGTTTTGGCATGAAGGCGACCGACTTCTTCGTCGGATTCGGCACGACGTTGTGGTCGACGACCCGCGGTGAGACCCGCTATGGCGTCAAGGCGATCCCAGCCGGGGGCTTCGTGAAGATCGTCGGGATGACCGAGCTCGAGGAGGTCGACCCCGAGGATGAGCCACGGGCCTTCTACAAGCAGCCAGCCCGGCGTCGCGCGGTGGTGCTGGCGGCCGGATCGTTCATGCACTTCGTCATTGCCGCCGTGATCCTGCTCATCACCCCGATGCTGTTCGCTGCCGGCCTCAACACGACGACGGCGATCGCCACCGTGTCAGCGTGCGCGCCCGACCAAGTTGACGGCAGCTGCTCACAACCGGATGTGTCGTCGCCGGCCTTGGCAGCGGGACTTCAGCCCGGCGATGTCATCGTCGCGATCGGCGGCGCACCGGTGGCCACGTGGGAGGACGCGCAAGCGGCCATCCGGGAGGCCGGGCCCGGTGCGACGTCACTGACCTACTCGAGGGACGGGGCGGAGTCCACCGTCACGGTGGACCTCGTCGAAGGTCAGCGGCAGTCGACGGACAACCCGGACGAGGTGGTCTCCGTCGGGGTGCTCGGCATGAGCCCTGGGTCCGAGGTGTATCGCGTCGGACCTGTCGGTGCGGTGAAATACGCGGTCTCGACCTACGGTCAGATCATCGCGGGTACGGCGACCGCATTGGTCGAGATCCCTTCCAAGCTTCCCGCTCTCTGGGATTCCGTGGTCAATGACGCGCCCCGTGATCCGACCGGCCTCGTCGGCGTCGTCGGTGCCGCCGACGCAAGCGGCCAGATCCTCGGCTCCGAGGCCGACCCGTGGGCGCTACGGATCGCGGGATTCCTGCTGGTCATTGCCGGTTTGAACATCTTCATCGGCATCTTCAACCTGCTTCCCATCCTCCCGCTCGACGGGGGGCATCTGGCCATCCTGGGCTACGAGCAGGGCCGCAGCGCGATCGCCCGCAGGCGGGGACGACCCGATCCGGGCAGGGTGGACGTCAACAAGATGCTCCCCGTGGCCTATGTGTTCTTGTTCGTGCTGATCTCGCTGTCGCTGCTGCTCCTGGTGGCTGACATCATTAATCCGATCGACCTCGGCCTCTAGGTCGAGCAGCTCCATTCACACAAAGGAGATGACCGTCGCGTCATGACCGTCTCGCTGGGGATGCCCCCTGCGCCACCCAAGCCGCTGGCCGAGCGGAGGCTGTCCCGTCAGATCCGGGTGGGCAGCGTCCTGGTCGGGGGCGACGCGCCGGTGTCGGTCCAGTCGATGACCACGACCCTCACGGCCGACGTCAACGCCACCCTTCAGCAAATCGCCGAGCTGACCGCTGCTGGGTGTCAGATCGTCCGCGTCGCCTGCCCCAGCCAGGATGACGCGGAGGCGCTGCCGGCCATCGCGAAGAAGTCGCAGATCCCGGTGATCGCCGATATCCACTTCCAGCCCAAGTACGTCTTCGCCGCCATCGACGCCGGCTGCGCGGCGGTCCGGGTGAACCCCGGCAACATCAAGGCCTTCGACGACAAGGTGGCCGAGATCGCCAAGGCTGCGGGCGACGCCGGCGTGCCGATCCGGATCGGGGTCAACGCGGGGTCGCTCGACAAGCGGCTGCTCGCGAAGTATGGCAAGGCGACCCCTGAAGCCCTCGTGGAGTCGGCGCTCTGGGAGTGCTCGTTGTTCGAGGAGCACGGTTTCCGCGACATCAAGATCTCGGTCAAGCACAACGACCCGGTCGTGATGGTCAACGCCTACCGCCAACTGGCAGCGCAGTGTGACTACCCGCTCCATCTCGGCGTGACCGAGGCCGGGCCAGCGTTCCAGGGCACGATCAAGTCGGCGGTGGCCTTCGGTGCCCTGCTCGCCGAGGGCATCGGCGACACGATCCGAGTGTCGCTGTCCGCGCCCCCGGTCGAAGAAGTCAAGGTCGGCAACCAGATCCTCGAGTCCTTGGGATTGCGTCAGCGCGGCCTCGAGATCGTTTCCTGCCCGTCCTGCGGGCGCGCCCAGGTCGACGTCTACACCTTGGCCGAGCAGGTCACCGCCGGTTTGGAGGGCCTGACGGTCCCGCTCCGCGTTGCGGTCATGGGGTGTGTCGTGAACGGCCCCGGCGAAGCCCGCGAGGCGGACCTCGGCGTGGCCTCGGGGAACGGCAAGGGCCAGATCTTCGTCCGGGGCGAGGTCATCAAGACCGTGCCTGAGTCGCAGATCGTCGAGACGCTGATCGAAGAAGCCATGCGGCTCGCCGAGCAGATGGCGGATGACGGCGCCGTGTCGGGCGAACCTGTTGTCGCTGTAGGTCCACCCGTCTGAGCCTTCGGCCGTCTAGGCTCTGGCCCCGTGCTGAGCACGGCCGCCCTGAGGGTCCTCGACGCGCGCGACGCCGCGCAGGTGGCCGCCGTCGTCGCGCGCGACCCGCTCGTGAACGTCTTTGTGGGATCCCGAGTCGAGGCCGGGCTCGAGAGTTGGGCCCTAGGTGGCGAGCTATGGGGCTGGGCGGTGTCCGGCGAGCTCGAAGCCTTGTGCTTCTCCGGCGCCAACCTGGTGCCTGTCGGAGCCGGTCCTCCGGCGCTGCGCGCGTTTGCCGAGCGAGCGCGTCGGCAGGGCAGGAGGTGCTCGTCCATCGTCGGGCCCGTGGACATGGCGGAGTGCCTCTGGGACCACCTCGAGGATTCCTGGGGGCCGGCTCGGGCGATCCGCCGCCGCCAACCCTTCTTGGCCATGGATGGCCCGCCGCTCGTCGCGCCCGACCCCTGGGTGCGCCCGGTCCGGACCGACGAGCTCGACCTCCTGCTGCCGGCTGCTGTGGCCATGTTCACCGAGGAGGTGGGGGTCTCGCCCGTCGGCCACGACGCCGGCACCTACGCCGCGCGGGTGCGAGACCTCGTGGCCACCGGCCGCTCGTACGCTCGCATCGAGCAGGGCCGCGTGGTCTTCAAGGCTGAGATCGCGGCCGTGACCGCGTCGGCGTGCCAGCTGCAAGGAGTCTGGGTCGCGCCCGATCGTCGCGGCCAAGGGATGGCCGCAGCCGCCACGGCGGCGGTCGTCGCCCTCGCCCAGCGCGACCACGCACCGGCCGTCACGTTGTATGTGAACGACTTCAACCAACCGGCCCGCCGGGTTTATCGGCGAGTCGGTTTCGTCGAGATCGCCACGTTCAGCACGATCCTCTTCTAGCGCTCTCCAGCCGCCGCCCCACCCCCATCCCTCGTGATCATGCGCAGATGGCCCCTCGGGGCGGTGACTGGGTCCATCGGTTCCCGGATCGAGTGGCGTCAGCGACAGGCCGTACGGGCGCTGCCCAGGCTCAGGCTCTTCTGAAGCCAGTTGAAGTTCTGCGCATTGGCCTTCGGGCAGAAGGTTGACGGGTTGCCGCCGTACTCGACGCCGAACACGGGCTTCCCCGCAGCAACGAACTGGTCGTAGCCGTACCGGCCGGTCTGCGCGACGGTGCACTCGGAGTACTGCCAGCACTGCTCGTTCACGGCTGCGTCGAAGTAGGGGAGGAGCGTGGGGATCTGGGCCATGTCGTTCTTCAGCAGGGCGCTGAGACCGCGTCGGTGGGCAAGGTTGGCCAGCCACGCGTTGTAGTACCGCTGGTCATAGGCGGTGAGCCGGAAGCCGCTCTTGTTCGCGTAGGCATCGACGTTGTCGAACTCCACACCGTCGAAGCCTTTGGCTGCGCACATGTCCACTCGCTGACGCATGATCGAGGCGAGAGCGCTCTTGGGTCTCTGCACCCCGCGGATGTCGAGCCATCGTTCGTTCCAGCCATCCATCGTCCAGCCCAGGATCCCCTGCGTGGCGTGGTTGGGGGTTCGTTTCGTCAGTCTTGCTGCGCCCGGGAAGGTCGGCGCGTCGGGGCGCCAGCCCTCATACGATCCCGCCGAGATGTAACACACGACCGCGCTCCGCTCCTGCAGGGCAGCCACCTTGACCCGGGAAGTCTCGAATCCGTCTACGTCCCACATCGCGTAGCGGTTGCGGCGGATCTGCTTGGCCGTGGGAGGCGAGGCGAGCTTCCACTGCCAACTCGTCTTGAGCGCCGGCCTCCAGCAATGGGGAGCGCATCGGACGGCGACCGGAAGATCTCGACTGGCGGTCTCCGCAGCGACGGACGGGAGCATCGATCCCAGCGAGAACGCCGCGGCGACGGCGGTCACAGCGATCGGACGCAGGAGCACGGGTTGGTCCCTCCGGTGTTCTTGCCTGCAGGCGTTGCCCGGCAGGCAAGAACTACGTCGACATCGCAGGAAGCGATCTCAAGCCGCGCCCCGGCCGGGCGGCCACACCCTCTGGCTCCCAGCTGGCACGCCGGCCCCCAGGGGGCCGAAACCGGAGGGGCCATCCGCGCATGATCACGACAGGGTGGAGGGGCCATCCGCGCATGATCACGACAGAGTGGAGGGGCCATCCGCGCATGATCACGAGGGAGGGTTGGTGGGTTCGTAGGTGTTGGTGGGGTGACGTTCGACCAGGGGGCGGGTCAGCCGGGGCGGGGTGCGTAGTCGATGACGGTGAACGGCCAGGAGTCGGCGAGCCACTCGGAGACGGCCCGCCAGAGCGGTGCGTCGAGCTCGGCGTGGTCGGCACGGACCCAGGAACGCGCGCGGACGGCGTACCCCTGCGCTGAGGAGTCAACGGATCCCGAGTCGCTCGCGCCGCCGTCGGTCGCCACGGCCTCACCCGCGGCAACGCTGGCCGCCTTCGCGGGGTCGTCGCCGACCGTCGGCCGCTCAGCCAACGGGTAGAGATAGAGGCACCCCACAACCTCCGACTCCTCAGCGTCGAGGACCGTGTAGGTGAATCCCCGTCGGGCAACGAAATCCTCGGCATGCGCGACCAGGTCGGAGAGATTCTCCTCAAGGGTCATCGGGTGCGGCCACCGTCGACCGGCGAAACCCGGGGTGGCGTGGATGTGCTCCATGCTCGAGCTCCAGGCCTCGTAGTCGCGGTCGTTGTGTTCAGCACCCAAGGGCACCAACACCAGCCCGGCGCCCTCCCAGCGCACCGGCACCTCGAACCAGTCAGGCACGAAGGTCGGGCTCGGGTCAGGCATGGGGCCACGCTATCCACCAGGCGGCATCGCCCGCGGCGGCTGCGGGTTAACCGTTCGAGGTCCACCCGGGCCTCCCGATATCCTCGGGCATCCCACGGACGTGGGCCTGGTTCCCGAGGAGCACCCCTTGATCCTGCGGATGTCGACGCTGTTCCTACGCACCCTGCGCGAGGATCCGGCTGACGCTGAGGTGCCGAGCCACCGGCTGCTGGTCAGGGCCGGCTACGTACGACGGGCCGCGCCCGGCATCTACTCCTGGCTGCCGCTGGGCTACCTGGTCTATCGCAACGTCGAGCGGATCGTTCGCGAGGAGATGGACGCGGCCGGCTTCCAGGAAGTCCACTTCCCGGGTCTGCTGCCCCGCGAGCCGTACGAGCTCTCGGGCCGCTGGACGGAGTACGGCGACAACCTCTTCCGGCTCAAGGATCGCCGGGACAACGACTACCTCCTCGGGCCGACGCACGAGGAGATGTTCACGCTCCTGGTGAAGGATCTCTACAGCTCCTACAAGGACCTTCCCCTATCGATCTACCAGATTCAGACCAAATACCGCGATGAGGCACGGCCGCGGGCCGGGATCCTGCGGGGCCGAGAGTTCGTCATGAAGGACTCCTACTCCTTCGACGTCGACGACGCGGGGTTGCAGGCCTCCTACGACAAGCACCGCGCGGCCTACATCAAGACCTTCGACCGACTCGGTCTGCCCTACGTCATCGTCGCCGCCATGTCGGGGGCGATGGGCGGCTCGGCGAGCGAGGAGTTCCTGGCTCCGTGCGACGTCGGCGAGGACACCTATGTCCGCAGTGCCGGTGGGTACGCCGCCAACGTCGAGGCGGTGACCACGGTGGCGCCGGCTGCCGTGTCCTGGGACGACGCACCGGCCGCCCACGTGGAGGACACTCCGGATACGCCGACGATCGAGAGCCTGGTGGCCGTCGCGCGCGAGCGATTCCCGGAGCGGGAGTGGTCGGCGGCGGACACCCTGAAGAACGTCGTGGTCATGCTGCGTCTGCCCGACGGGACGCGGGAACCGTTGGTGATCGGGCTGCCGGGCGACCGCGAGGTGGACCTCAAGCGCGCCGAGGCCGTTCTTGCTCCGGCGGAGATCGAGCCCTTCACCGAGGCGGACTTCGCCGCCCACCCGAGTCTGGTCAAGGGGTACATCGGTCCTGGGGTGCTTGGTGAGAAGCAGGCCAGCGGCATCCGCTACCTCCTCGACCCGCGCATCGTGGACGGCACGCGATGGGTGACCGGCGCCGACGAGCCCGGACGCCACGTGTTCGACCTGGTCAAGGGCCGCGACTTCGACGGCGACGGCACGATCGAGGCCGCCGAAGTGCGGGCGGGCGATCCCGCTCCGGACGGGTCCGGCCCGCTCGAGCTGGCTCGGGGCATCGAGATCGGCCACATCTTCCAGCTCGGACGCAAGTACGCCGAGGCGCTCGACCTCCAGGTCCTGGACGAGCACGGGAAGCGGGTCACCGTGACGATGGGCTCGTACGGCATCGGGGTGTCGCGCGCGGTGGCAGCCGTGGCCGAGACCACCCACGACGAGCTCGGGTTGTGCTGGCCGCGTGAGGTCGCACCTGCGGACGTCCACATCGTGGCCGCGGGCAAGGACGACGCCGTCTACGCGGCCGTCGAGTCCCTGGCCGTCGATCTCGACGGCCGGGGGATCCGGGTGCTCGCCGATGATCGTCGGGGCGTCTCACCGGGGGTGAAGTTCAAGGACTCCGAGCTCGTGGGCGTGCCGACCATCGTGGTTGTCGGAAAGGGCCTCGCCGACGGCGTGGTCGAGGTCAAGGACCGGCGCACCGGTGAACGGATCGAGGTGCCGGTGGCCAGCGCGGCCGAGCACCTCGCCGAGCTCGTGGCCTCGGGACGCTAGCCGCCCGGATTCTCCGAGCCCCTCGACCGACGCGCGCCTGAGGACCAGTCGCGGCCGACTACGCTCCTGCGCGATGTCCATCGATGCCGTGATCTTCGACTGGGGTGGAACGCTCACCCCATGGCACACCCTCGATATCCGGGAGATGTGGCGCGCCTACACCTGGGTCTACGACCCGTTGCGGGCTGACGAGCTGGCCGGCGAGCTCCACCAGGCCGAGACCGCCACGTGGGCTGCCGCGCGAGACCACCAGCGTTCAGGGACGCTCGAGGACGTGCTGCGCTCCGCCGGAATCGAGCCCAGTGGGTCCCGGCACGAGGAGGCGCTGTCGGCCTATCAGGAGGCCTGGGACCCGCACACGTGGACCGACCCAGACGTCGTCCCGCTGCTCGAGGGTCTGCGTGACCGAGGCCTCGCCGTGGGCATCTTGTCCAACACCTTGTGGACGCGCGACTACCACGAGGCCGTGCTCGCCCGAGACGGCGTCCTGCACCTGGTCGACGCGGCGGTGTTCTCCAGCGAGATCCCCTGGACCAAGCCACACCCGGAGGCGTTCCTGGCCGCGATGTCGGCGGTCGACGTGGATGCTCCCGAACGATGCGTCTTCGTCGGTGACCGGCCTTTCGACGACATCCATGGGGCCAAGGAGGTCGGGATGCGGGCCGTTCTCGTGCCCCACTCGACGATCCCGCACGACCAACGAGGCCACGTCGAAGGCTCACCGGACGCGGTGATCGACTCCCTGGCCGACCTCCTGGCCGTCATCGACGGCTGGCGCTGACCCCGATCCAGGGGATTCGGCGACCCCTGGAGCGGCGGTGCTGGGCGGCGTCGCGGGTCAGCTGCGCTCGGCCAGGCCTGGGAACGGGGTGGGCGATCCACCCCAGCGGACAGCCCGTACGGCGGACTCGCCGCACCATGCCGCGGCGCTGGTCCGCACGCTTCCCTCGCCGACAGCCACCAGGTCGGCGTAGGGACCGATGACGGCCGCCTCGACCCGGGCCGCCAACGCACGGGCGGCGGCAGGTGTGGTCACTCGTGCGCCGAGGTCGTACGCCGCGGCTGGCGGGTCCGGCTCGACATCGAGCGCGACCAGGGCCGAGGCGATCCGGTCCCGTCTTGCGCGGTGCAGGTCGAACGAGCTCCGCGCCTCGGCCTCATCGGTGGTTCCCCGCAGCTGCGCCCCGGTGACGCCGTAGGCGTACACGGCGGCGTGCTCGCCCGCGAGCACCGCCTGGAGGGCGGCCACTCGGGCGTCTCCGGCCGGCGCGGTCACGCGTCACCTTCGTCGCGAACCGCGCGTGCGAAGGCGTCGTCCGAGGCCGCGACCGAGGCCAGCAGCCGGGCCACGTCTCCGGTCACACCCGGGTCGGCGAGCGCCCCTCGGTGCGAGGCGGCTGCCCGCACCTGGGCGTCGGCCAAGGCTCTGGCGGCCGCACGCCGGTCGCGGGGAATCTGGCCGGCACCGGGCGACGAGCTCGGCCCGGTCGCCCCCGAGGGGGAAGGCGCGGACTGGCTGAGGGTCTCCTGGAGTGCGTCGACGTGGGCCTGGTGGGCGACGGCAGCCACGGCCGCAGCGGTCAGGGTGGGGTGCCGTTGGGCGGTCAGCCTCGCCTGCTCAGCCAGGCCCGATTCCTGGTCGGCCGCTGTTCGTCTCGCCTGTTCATCGACCGTTGGGGGCGAGGGGGCGGTTCCGCCCTCGCTTGTGCCCGTACAGGCAGTCAGCCCACTGGCAAGGGCCCCGAGAGTCGCCGCGGCCAGCAGCGTGCGCCGGGGGAGCAGCGGCTGGGGAACGGGCATCGAAGGATGCTTTCACGGCTGCCGGTCCGGGCCCGTCACCGGCTATGGTGACCGCGAGCCCGCACCGCGACACGAGCACCAACACAACAGAAGAGGGGCCAGATGAGCGCCGCGCCCGTAGACCGTCTCCGGTCCCTCCTCGCCCCTGTCGTCGCGTCGATCGGCCTCGACCTCGACTCCGTCGACGTCACGCAGGCCGGCCGCCGCCGCGTGGTCCGGGTGGCCGTCGACAAGGACGGAGGCGTCTCGCTCGACGACATCGCCGTCGCCTCCCGCGAAGTCTCAGCGACCCTCGACGCGAGCGACGCCCTGGGGGACGCCCCGTACGTGCTCGAGGTCAGCTCCCCGGGCGTTGATCGACCGCTGACCGAGCCCAAGCACTGGCGCCGGGCGGTCGGCCGCCTGGTCGCCGTCGAGGCGAAGGGCGGGGTCAACGTCACCGGTCGGGTCGAGGCTGCTGATGCCGACGGCGTCGATCTCGACGTCGATGGCCACGATCGGCGGTTGGAGTTCGCGGACGTGGTCCGCGCCCGCGTGCAGGTCGAGTTCGCTCGCAAAGAGCCAAACAGAGACGCCGGACGGGACGAGGAGGGCTGACATGGACATCGACATGGGTGCGCTGCGCGGGATGGTGCGCGAGAAGAACGTCTCGTTCGACCTGCTCGTCGGGGCGATCGAGGCAGCGCTGCTGGTGGCTTATCACCACACGGAAGGCGCTCAGCCCACGGCGCGGGTCGAGCTCGATCGCAGCAGCGGTCACGTCACCGTCTGGGCGACGGAGGCGACCGACGGAGACGGCCCGGACCGCGAGTACGACGACACACCCGAGGGGTTCGGACGCATCGCCGCGACGACCGCCAAGCAGGTGATCTTGCAGCGGCTCCGGGACGCCGAGGACGAGCTCACCTTCGGCGAATACAGCGGGCGCGAAGGCGACATCGTCGCGGGGGTCATCCAGCAGGGCACCCATCCACGCGACATCCTCGTCGACCTGGGCAAGGTGGAGGGTCTGCTGCCCGCTCAGGAGCAGGTGCCAGGAGAGAAGTACGAGCACGGGTTGCGCATCAAGTGCTACGTGGTGACGGTGCGCAAGGGTCTGCGCGGTCCCCAGGTCGGTCTGTCGCGAACCCACCCCAACCTGGTCCGCAAGCTCTTCGCTCAGGAGGTCCCCGAGATCGCCGATGGGACGGTGGAGATCGTGGCGATGGCCCGCGAGGCTGGGCACCGGACGAAGATGGCCGTGCGATCCAACCGGCAGGGGGTCAACGCCAAGGGCTCGTGCATCGGGCCGATGGGGGCACGGGCGAGGGCGGTCATGACCGAGCTCCACGGGGAGAAGATCGACATCGTCGACTGGTCGGAGGACCCGGCCAGCTTCGTCGCCGAGGCTTTGCAGCCGGCGAAGGTGCTGGGCGTCGAGATCGTCGATCCGGTCGCTCGGGCCGCGCGCGTGACCGTGCCCGACTACCAGCTGTCGCTGGCCATCGGCAAGGAGGGCCAAAACGCCCGGCTGGCCGCTCGTCTGACGGGGTGGCGCATCGACATCCGTTCCGACGCCGCGAGCCCCGCCGACGGCGACCCCGTCGGCGCCCCGGCGCCGAATGCTCTGGCCGGACAGGCCGCCGCGACGGTCGAGGGCGTGGAAGGCTGAGCGAAGGCGGTAGAGTAGAGCGCGCCGGCCCGCCGGCGGTTTCCGTTCGCCCCGTGCGCACATGTGTCGGGTGTCGACAGGCCACCGCCAAGGCCGACCTGCTGCGCATCGTGGCTGTCGACGGAGTCCTGCTCCCCGACAGCGCGGCTCGGCAGCCCGGTCGAGGGGCGTACCTCCACCCCACGACCACCTGTTTCGACCTCGCCGTCCGTCGGCGGGCGTTGGCCCGGGCCCTGCGCCTGGGCGGGACGCTCGAGGATGCTGCGGTGGGGGAGTTCATCCAGGCGTACGAGCGCGGCGCACGACAGCACCTCCCAGATCAGCACCTCCCAGATCGGCACCTCCCAGATCAGCACAGCACCACACCGCACGAGACCGACACATCCGAGAACGACAGCGGAAGCGGGCCCTACCGATGAGCGCTCAATGAGCACCCAGCGATGAGTACGTCCCCGTAAAGCCGGTCCGGCCATCCCGGACCGAAACCCCAGAGGAGAACTGTGGCCAAGGTCCGGGTCTACGAGCTCGCCAAAGAGCTCGGCATCGAGAGCAAGGTCCTCGTGACCAAGCTCCAAGACATGGGGGAGTTCGTCCGTTCGGCGTCCTCCACCGTCGAGGCGCCCGTCGTCCGCAAGTTGCGCGAGGCCTACCCCGCGCCTGCGCCGGGCAGCGAGGCGCCGGCGGCCAAGAAGACAGCGAAGAAGGCCGCCGCCTCCGCGGCTCCTGCACCCCCTGCGGCCCCGGCTGAGCCGGTTGCGGCGCCAGCCGCTGTCGAGGCCGAAGCGGCGCCTGCGCCCGCTCCGCCCGCCCCCGCACCCGCCCCGCCCGTGGCCCCCGCCGCCGAGGCGAAGCCGGCGGCGCCGCCCAAGCCCGCTCCGCGTCCGGCCGGGGCTCCGCGTCCGGGCAACAACCCCTTCAGCTCGCAGGCCTCGGGCATGGGACGCGCTCCCGCCCCGCGGCCCGGTCCGCCCGCTGGCGCCGAGGGCTCGGAGGCGCCCGGAGGGCCGCGTCCGTCCGGAGGCGGCATCCCTGGCGCTCCGCGTCCCGGTGGCCCCCGCCCCAACCCGGGCATGATGCCCACGCGTCCTGGTCCCAGTGGCCCCAGTGCACGTCCTGGTCCCGGCGGCCGCCCCGGTGGCCCGGGTGGGCCCGGAGGTCCTGGTGGGCCCGGTGGTGCCGGCCGGTCCGGCGCGCCCGGCGGCAGTCGTCCCAGCTACGGCGGACGTTCCGGCGCACCCGGTGGTGCCCCAGGTGGCGGTGGCGGCGGATACGCCGGTCGCCCCGGTGGTGGCGGCGGATTCTCGGGTCGGCCCGGCGGCGGTGGCAACCGTGGACGAGGTGGTGGCACCGCGGGAGCCTTCGGGCGCCCCGGCGGTCGCCCGACCCGCGGGCGCAAGAGCAAGAAGCAGCGTCGTCAAGAGTTCGACAACATGCAGGCGCCTTCGATCGGCGGTGTCCTGGCTCCCCGCGGCAACGGCGAGGTCGTACGGATGCCGCGTGGCGCGTCGCTGAGCGACTTCGCCGAGAAGATCAACGCCAATCCGGCCTCGCTCGTCCAGATCATGTTCAACCTGGGCGAGATGGTGACCGCGACGCAGTCGGTCAACGACGAGACCCTCCAGCTCCTCGGCGCCGAGCTGAACTTCGACGTCGAGGTCGTCTCGCCGGAGGACGAGGACCGCGAGCTGCTCGAATCCTTCGACCTGGAGTTCGGCGAGGACGAAGGCGGCGAGTCCGCGCTGGTCGTCCGCCCGCCGGTTGTCACAGTCATGGGTCACGTCGACCACGGCAAGACCCGCCTGCTGGACGCGATCCGCAACGCGGACGTCGTCAAGGGCGAAGCCGGTGGCATCACGCAGCACATCGGCGCCTACCAGGTGACCGCGCAGCATGAGGGCGCCGACCGTCGCATCACCTTCATCGACACCCCCGGGCACGAAGCGTTCACCGCGATGCGAGCCCGAGGGGCGCAGGTCACCGACATCGCGATCCTGGTGGTGGCGGCCGACGACGGCGTCAAGCCACAGACCATCGAGGCCCTCAACCACGCACAAGCGGCCTCCGTGCCGATCGTCGTGGCTGTCAACAAGATCGACAAGGAAGGCGCCGACGCCGCGAAGGTGCGCGGGCAGCTGACCGAGTACGGCCTGGTGGCTGAGGAGTACGGCGGCGACACGATGTTCGTGGACGTGTCGGCTCGGGAGAACCTCAACATCGAGGCGCTTCTGGAGGCCGTCCTGCTCACAGCGGACGCGTCGCTCGACCTGCGGGCCAACCCGGTCATGGACGCTCAGGGCGTGGCCATCGAGGCTCACCTCGACCGCGGCCGCGGCCCGGTGGCGACGGTTCTCGTGCAGCGTGGCACCTTGCGCGCTGGCGACTCGATCGTGGTCGGTGAGGCGTTCGGGCGAGTCCGGGCGATGCTCGACGAGCACGGCAACACGGTCGAAGAGGCGGGGCCGGCAGCGCCCGTACTCGTGCTGGGGTTGACCTCGGTTCCCGATGCGGGAGCCAGCTTCTTGGTCGTCCCCGAGGACCGGGTTGCCCGCCAGATCGCTGAGCGCCGTTCCGCTCGTGAGCGCAACGCCGAGCTGGCGCAGCGTCGCGGCCGGGTGTCTCTCGAGGACTTGTTCAAGTCTCTCGAAGAGGGCAAGACCGAGACCCTCAACCTCATCCTCAAGGGCGATGTGTCCGGCTCGGTCGAGGCGCTCGAGGATGCCCTGCTCAACATCGAGGTGGGCGACGAGGTGTCGCTCCGCGTCATCGACCGTGGCGTTGGCGCCATCACGCAGAACGACGTCAACTTGGCGGTCGCTTCTGATGCGGTCATCCTCGGGTTCAACGTGCGACCGGCTGAGCGGGTCGGAGAGCTCATCGACCGCGAAGGCGTCGACGTCCGCTACTACTCGGTCATCTACGCCGCGATCGACGACATCGAGTCGGCCCTCAAGGGCATGCTCAAGCCTGAGTTCGAGGAGGCCCAGCTCGGCTCCGCCGAGGTGCGCGAGGTCTTCCGGTCGTCGAAGTTCGGCAACATCGCCGGATCCATCGTTCGAACGGGCACGATCGTGCGCAACTCCAAGGCCCGGCTCATCCGCGACGGTGCGGTGGTGGCTGACAACCTGACGATCGACTCGCTCAAGCGGTTCAAGGACGACGCGACCGAGGTCCGCGAGGGCTTCGAGTGCGGCATCGGCCTCGGGTCGTTCAACGACATCAAGGCCGATGACGTGATCGAGACGTTCGAGATGCGGGAGAAGGTGCGGGCCTAGACCTACGACGGGCGCCTGGGCGGCGCCCCTGCGAGTTTCTGCTTCACCGTGGCTATACGCCACGAGTTCTCAACGAAACTCTCCGGAACGCCGCCCAGGCGCCCCTCACGGTGGGTGCCCGCGGGAGAAGGGATCGGGCTCGTGTTCACCGGCACGCTGGCGCTTGATCTTCTTCTGGGAGATGTCCATTCGCTGAAGGAGAAGCGGTCCGTCGTACGCCCGATCGTGGCTGAGCTGCGGCGCCGCTTCGACGTCGCGGCCGCTGAGGCCGGCCATCTCGATCTGCATCGGCGCGCTCTCGTCGGGGTGGCCGTGGTCGCGCCTGACCGCGCGCACTGCGTCCAGGTGCTCGACAGTTGTGAGAGGCAGGTCGCGGCCAACCCCTCGGTCGAGGTGTTGTCCGCGCGTCAGAGATTCCATTCCGAGGAGGACGAATGACCACCCACGAGGCGCGGGCCCGCAAGCTGGCCGACCGGATCAAGGTGATCGTGGCCGAGACCCTCGAGATGCGGATCAAGGACCCGCGGGTCGGCTTTGTCACCGTCACCGACGCCCGGATCACCAACGACCTGCGCGAAGCGACGGTTTTCTACACGGTCTATGGCTCCGACGAGGAACGCGCCTCGACGGCGGCCGCACTCGAGAGCGCCAAGGGCGTGCTTCGCAGCGAGGTCGGCCGACGGACCGGCGTCCGGCACACGCCGTCGCTGGAGTTCATCGCCGACGCCATCCCGGAGAACGCCCTGCTGATCGAATCGCTCCTCGTCGAGGCCAAGGCGGCCGATGCCCAGGTGCACGCCGCCGCCGCGGGCGCGACGTTCGCGGGGGACGCTGACCCCTACCGGGTGGCCCACGACCTCGAGGACGAGGCTGAGGCGGCTCCCGGCCCCGCCCTTGACCAGGACGCCTTAGGTGCGCCAACCCACGACGAAGCCTGATCGGTGACCGTTCCGACGGGACCCGCTCCCGGGTTCGTCGTGGTCGACAAACCGTCGGGTCTCACGTCGCACGACGTGGTGGCTCGCGCACGCCGGATGGCCGGCACGCGTCGGGTCGGGCACGCGGGGACGCTGGACCCCATGGCCACCGGGGTGCTCGTCCTTGGCGTCGAGCGGGCCACGAAGCTGTTGGGTCACTTGGCGCTGACCGACAAGGCCTACGAAGCCACGATCCGGTTGGGGCAGTCCACGGTCACCGACGACGCCGAGGGAGCAGTCATCAGCTCGGCCTCGACTGAGGGCGTCACCGCACCCACACTCGCTGCGGCTATCGGACCCTTGACTGGCGCGATCCGCCAGGTGCCGTCGAAGGTGAGCGCGATCAAGGTCGAAGGCAAGCGGTCCTATCAGCGAGTGCGGGACGGTGAGGACGTACAGCTGGCCGCCCGCGCGGTCACGGTCAGCAGGTTCGACGTGCTCGAGTCGCGCACGGCGCGCGCCTCCGACGGCACCGACGTCCTCGAGGTCGACGTCGTGGTCGAGTGCTCCACGGGCACCTACGTCCGGGCTCTGGCGCGCGATCTCGGGCAGGCGCTGGGCGTTGGCGGGCACCTGACCCGCTTGCGGAGGACACGGGTGGGTGCCTTTGGCCTGGAGCAGGCCCGCACCCTCGAACAGCTTGAGCAGGCTTGGGAGGTCCTGTCCGTCGAGGACGTCGTCTCGTCCCTCTACCCACGGCGAGACGTCGACGACGACGTGGCGCGAGCCGTGCGCAACGGAGGACGACTCGAGCTTCGCGACGAGCACGGGCCGGTGGCGGTGTTTGCCCCTGACGGGAGGGCGTTAGCCATCATGGAGCCGCGGGACGGCGCGCTCCGTCCCCTCGTGATCTTGGCGCCCGCCTAGCCCGCAACCCGCCACCCTTCGTGATCATGCGCAGATGGCCCCTCCTCCTGTCGCGCCAGGTCACGTCGAGCCGCTGGATAGGGGCCATCTGCGCATGATCACCAAAGGTGGAGGGGGTTCTTGATCGGGGTGAACGGTGTCCTGAACGAGGGGGACGCGCTGGCGTGGGAGGCTTCCGAGGGTGAGCAGCGTGTGGAGGGGTGTCGACGGGGTGCCCGGCGACCTCGGCCCGACCGTCGTCACGATCGGGGTTTTTGACGGTGTCCATCGGGGACACCGGGTGATCCTCGACCGCGCCTTGGCGATCGCTCGTACGGCGCCGCCGGGCTCGGCCCAGCATCCCCTGCCCGTCGTCGTGGTCACGTTCGATCCGCACCCGGCGGAGGTGGTCCGGGCGGGCAGTCACCCCGCGATGCTCAGCACGGTCGAGCACCGGGCGACCCTGCTCACCGAGGCCGGCGCCGAGGCGGTGCTGGTCCTTCACTTCTCCCCGTCGCTCGCCCGGCTCACGCCCGAGGAGTTCGTCCAGTCGGTGCTGGTGGATCGCCTCCACGCCCGTGCGGTCGTCGTGGGGGCCAACTTCCGGTTCGGGCACCGGGCGGTGGGGACGGTGGCGTCGCTCGAGCTCCTCGGCTCCGAGCTCGGCTTCACCACAGAAGGAGTCGGCCTCGTCGGGGACGAGGGTGTGGTCTGGTCGTCCACCTACGTCCGGCAATGCGTCGCCGAAGGCGACGTCGAGGCAGCAGCCGCGGCGCTGGGACGACCCCATCGCCTCGAAGGGGTCGTCGTGCACGGCGACCACCGCGGGCGAGAGCTCGGCTACCCGACAGCCAACCTTGCGCTCAGCAAACACGCGGCGGTCCCAGCCGACGGCGTCTACGCCGGGCAGCTGGTTCGCGCTGACGGCGCCCGGCTCACGGCAGCCGTGAGCATCGGGACCAACCCCACGTTCGATGGTTCCGAGCGCCGGGTCGAAGCCTTTGTGCTCGACGAGGACGACCTCGATCTGTACGGCGAGCACGTGTCGCTCGACCTGGCCTTCCGCCTGCGCGACACCCTGCGCTTCGAGACCGTCGAAGCCTTGCTCGCTCAGATGTCCGACGACGTCGCGCGCACCCGCGCCCTGATCGATCGCTGAACGGCGAGGGACGGATCGTCGTGGACAGGTCCCGGGTGGTACCGGCACCGGTGTCCGACGTCGTGCTCGAGCGGCGCACCGCCCGGTGGTTCGTGCAGCAGGGCCTACCCCTGCTCGCCGAGCGTCCGGATGCTCGGCGGCTGTCACCCTCGCGCAGCCTGGTCTTCGGTGCGCCGGCCATGACCGTCTGGGCGGTCAAGCACGTCTTCGAGCGCTCCAGTGACGTCTTCCGGCTGGCCACGCGGGCGCTCCCGCTGTTGCTCCTGTTCATGACGTTCCTGTTCATCAACACCGAGGTGTGGCAGGTGGCCGGCGACCTGGCCGCTCCGGTGCTGTGGGCCACGGTGGGCCTGTTCCTCGTCATCGGCATCGCCTTCCTCGCCGTACGGCTGCCCGACGAGCTCGACCGGGTCGACGCGTCCTTCACCGGGGAGTACGTCGTCCGCGCCTGCGCCGGAACCCCGCTGGAGGAGCGCGTCACCACGCTGGACGGGCTGGGTCACTCGGTCGAGCTGGCCCCCAACCAGCGACGCAACCTGCTCCTCGTGCTCTTGATCACCCAGCTCGTGCAGGTGGCCCTGCTGGCCGTGGCGGTCTGGGCCTTCTTTGTCGTCTTCGGGACCGTCGCCATCGGGGTCGACGTGCAGACGTCCTGGCTCGGGCACGCCCCCGCCGTGCTCATCGGGATGGGGGGAGACGGCGCCGTGACGCGGGAGCTGCTCCGGGTCGCCACCTTCCTCGCCGCGTTCGCTGGCCTCTACTTCACCGTCTATGCCGTGACCGACCAGGCCTACCGCGACGAGTTCTTCAGTGCGATCACCGACCGGATCGAGCGCACGCTCGGCGTGCGGCGTGCCTACCTGGCTCTGCGGCGTCAGCTGGAGGCCAGACGCGACGGTTAGGGGCGCCTGGCCTGCGCTGATACCCTGAGCCCTGCCGTAGAACGGCCGCGGATCTCGAGAGAGCCCGGGTGGACCTGCCCCGGAGCGCCGCGCAACGACCGAAGAGGAGCCCGATGTCGCTCGACACCGAGCAGAAGAAGAAGATCATGGCCGACTACGCCACGGTCGAGGGTGACACTGGTTCCCCCGAGGTGCAGGTCGCTCTGCTCACCACGCGGATCCTGGAGCTCACCGAGCACCTGAAGAGCCACAAGCACGACCATCACAGCCGCCGAGGGCTGCTGCTGCTGGTCGGCCAGCGGCGTCGTCTGCTCAAGTACCTCCAGGCCAAGGACATCAATCGCTACCGAGCGCTGATCGAGCGCCTGGGGCTGCGCCGCTAGTCGTTCCACCCCAGCACCACCCCGCACGTACGACCACTAGTCAGCACCACTCAGCACCGCTCAGTACCGCTCAGTACCGCTCAGTAGGAAGCACCACCCAGCACCGCACTCAGCACCACCCCAACCGGGGCGGTCGCGTAGGCCGGACGCCCGGCGGTCGGTCCTCGGTAGTGGCCTTCGGGAGCCGCGCACCAACGTGCGCCGCCCGCGAGCCTCGATCGAAGACCGACAAGTTCCTCGCCTCCGACGTACGTCACTGGACCGCCCCCAGACGTATGAAGGAGGGCACCCGTGCCGGGTCCCGACGAAAACATCACCAGCGCTGAAGCCGTGATCGACAACGGTCGGTTCGGAACGCGCACCATCAGCTTCGAGACCGGTCGGTTGGCCCGACAGGCCGCCGGCTCGACCTACGTGACGCTCGACGGCGAGACAGCTCTGCTCTCGGCCACGACCGCGTCCAAGAAGCCCAAGGACCAGCTCGACTTCTTCCCGCTCACGGTCGACGTCGAAGAGCGCATGTACGCCGCGGGGCGCATCCCCGGCTCGTTCTTCCGTCGCGAAGGTCGGCCCAGCGAGGACGCGATCCTCACCTGCCGCCTCATCGACCGGCCGCTGCGCCCGTCGTTCACCAAGGGCCTGCGCAACGAGATCCAGGTCGTCGTGACCGTCATGTCGCTCGACCCCAAGGACCTCTACGACGTCGTCGCGATCAACGCCGCGTCCATGTCCACCCAGCTCGCCGGCCTGCCTTTCAGCGGCCCCATCGGTGGCGTCCGGGTGGCGCTCATCGAGGGCCAGTGGGTGGCCTTCCCGACCCACGAGCAGCTCGAGTCGGCCGTCTTCGACATGGTCGTGGCCGGCCGCGTCGTCGGTGACGACGTCGCGATCATGATGGTCGAGGCCGAGGCCACGACATCCACCGTGACGCTGGTGTCCGAAGGCGCCGTCGCGCCGACCGAAGAGGTCGTGGCCCAGGGCCTCGAGGCTGCCAAGCCGTTCATCGCGGCCCTGTGCGCCGCACAGCAGACGGTCGCCGACGCGGCCGCTAAGGAGACGGGCGAGTTCCCGCTCTACCTCGACTACCAGGACGACGTCCTGGCCGCCGTGACGGCAGCGATCTCCGAGCCGCTCGCCGCGGCCCTGACGATCGCCGGCAAGCAGGAGCGCGAGACCGAGCTGGACGCGGTCAAGGCCAAGGCGATCGAGCTCGTGGCCCCGCAGTTCGAGGGGCGCGAGAAGGAGATCTCCGCCGCCTATCGCTCGCTGACCAAGTCCTTGGTGCGCCAGCGCGTGCTGCGCGACAAGATCCGCATCGACGGCCGGGGGCTCTCCGACATCCGCACGCTGTCGGCCGAGGTCGAGGTGCTCCCGCGCGTCCACGGCTCGGCGCTGTTCGAGCGTGGCGAGACGCAGATCCTTGGCGTGACCACCCTCAACATGCTGCGTATGGAGCAGATGCTCGACACGCTCGCGCCGGAGACGCGCAAGCGCTACATGCACAACTACAACTTCCCGCCCTACTCCACCGGTGAGACCGGCAGGGTCGGGTCGCCCAAGCGCCGCGAGATCGGCCACGGCGCGTTGGCCGAGCGGGCGCTGCTGCCCGTGCTGCCGCCGCGTGAGGAATTCCCCTACGCGATCCGCCAGGTCTCCGAGGCGCTCGGGTCCAACGGCTCGACCTCCATGGGGTCGGTGTGTGCCTCGACCATGTCGCTGCTCAACGCCGGTGTGCCTCTCAAGGCGCCGGTCGCCGGCATCGCCATGGGTCTCATCTCCGACACTGTCGACGGGACGACCGAGTACGTCGCCCTCACCGACATCCTCGGCGCCGAGGATGCCTTCGGCGACATGGACTTCAAGGTCGCGGGCACCAAGGACTTCGTGACCGCCCTCCAGCTCGACACCAAGCTGGACGGCATCCCC
This sequence comes from uncultured Actinomycetota bacterium, assembly GCA_963820065.1. Lineage (GTDB taxonomy): Bacteria > Actinomycetota > Actinomycetes > DATJPE01 > DATJPE01 > JANPBY01. The sequence goes on from CAWFYM010000005.1 coordinate 247,409, forward strand.
GCGTCGGTCCTGGCCGGCGCGCTCACCCAGGCCAAGGACGCCCGACTGGCGATCCTCGACGTGATGGCCGAGGCGATCGACACTCCCGACGAGATGTCACCGCACGCGCCTCGCATCATCACGGTGAAGATCCCGGTCGACCAGATCGGCGCGGTCATCGGCCCCAAGGGCAAGATGATCAACCAGATCCAGGATGAGTCCGGTGCCGAGATCTCCATCGAGGACGACGGGACGATCTACATCGGTGCCACCGACGGGCCCAAGGCCGAGGCGGCTCGATCGATGATCAATGCGATCGCCAACCCGCAGATGCCTGAGGTCGGCGAGCGCTACCTGGGGACGGTCGTGAAGACCACGACGTTCGGTGCGTTCGTCTCACTGATGCCGGGTCGGGACGGACTCCTCCACATCAGCCAGCTCCGCAAGATCGCCGGCGGCAAGCGCGTTGAGAACGTCGAGGACGTCGTCAAGGTCGGCGACAAGGTGCAGGTCGAGATCGCTGAGGTCGACAGCCGGGGCAAGCTCTCGCTTCACCCGGTGATCGACGCCGACGAAGCAAAGTCGGCTCCGGCGGCCGACACCGTCGACGCCTGATCCCTCGGTGACGTTTCTGCAGGCTGCTGACCAACCGGTCGGCACGACGCGCACACTCGTCCGGGAGGCCGAAGGCGGACTCGTCCGCCGTACGGTCCTCCCGGGCGGGCTGCGCGTCGTCACCGAGCACGTCCCCGGCGTGCGCTCGGTGTCGTTTGCCGTCTGGGTCGGGGTAGGCAGTCGCGACGAGAGTCGCCGACAGCACGGCTGCTCCCACTACCTGGAGCACCTGCTGTTCAAAGGCACGTCGAGGCGCTCGGCCCTGGAGATCTCCTCGGCCGTGGACGCGATTGGCGGCGAGATGAACGCCTTCACCGCCAAGGAATACACCTGCTTCTATGCGCGGGTTCTCGACGAGGACCTCCCCGTCGCCGTCGACGTGGTCTGCGACGTGGTCAGTTCGGCCCTCGTGACCTCCGAGGACGTCGACAGCGAACGCGGCGTGATCCTCGAAGAGATCGCGATGAACGAGGACGATCCGGCCGACTCCGTCCACGATGCCTTCGCGCAGGCCGTCTTCGGGGACACCCCGCTGGGTCGACCGATCCTCGGCACCGAGGATTCGATCAGGGCACTGTCCCGGACGACGATCAACGGCTACTACCGACGCAACTACACCCTCGACAACCTCGTGGTGGCGGTCGCGGGGCACGTCGATCACGCCGCGGTCGTTCGGCTGGTCAAGAAGGGACTTGCCGGGCCGTTGGCGCAGGCCGATCCCGCCGTCCGTCCCGTGGCTTCCCGAGCATCGTCGGCAGCGATCGCCAGGCGCCCCGCTGTCCACGTCACCGAGCGGCGCACGGAACAGGCCAACGTCATCCTCGGGGTGCCCGGGCTCTCCCGTCGTGACGAGCGTCGCTACGCGCTCGCCGTGCTCAACGCAGCCCTCGGTGGGGGCATGTCGTCCAGGCTCTTCCAAGAGGTGCGGGAGAAGCGTGGACTGGCCTACTCGGTCTACTCCTACGCGGCGCAATACAGCGGCGCGGGTCTGTGGGCCGTCTACGCCGGCTGCGCGCCCAGCAAGGTCGACCAGGTGCTCGACCTGTGCCGCACCGAGCTGCAGCGCGTAGCGGACCACGGGATCACTCCGGAGGAGCTGGTCCGCGCCAGCGGCCAGCTACGCGGCTCGTTGGTGCTCGGCATGGAGGACACCGGCTCCCGCATGGTGCGCCTGGGCAAAGGTGAGCTCGTGCACGGCGAGATCCTGAGCACCGATGACTCGCTGCGACGGATCGCCTCGGTCAGCCTCGACGAGATCCGCGAGGTGGCCACCGCCCTGCTCGGCGCGCGACCGACGCTTGCCGTGGTCGGTCCCTTCCAGCCCGACCGAGACTTCTCGGCGGCGGTCGCCTGACGCCTGCGCTCCTCAGCGGCGTCGGGCTGACAGACTGCAGGGCGTGACGGTCACGAGAGTCGGGGTCGTGGGGGCTCGTGGGCGCATGGGCGAGCAGGTGTGTCGCGCCGTAGAGGCCGCAGCAGACCTCGAGCTCGTCGCGGCCATCGACAAGGGCGACCCGGTGGGCGCGCTGGTGGACGCCGGGGCTGAGGTGGCCGTTGACTTCACGCATCCAGACGAGGTGATGGACACCCTCGAGCAGCTGGTCGGCGCCGGGATCCACGCGGTGGTCGGAACGACGGGTTTCACCGACGAGCGGTTGGAAGCCCTGAGCACCTGGCTCCGTCAATCACCCGAGGTCGGGGTCGTCGTCGCGCCCAACTTTGCGATCGGCGCGGTCCTGCTCATGCGCTTCGCGGCCGCAGCTGCTCCGCACTTCGAGTCCGTCGAGATTGTCGAGCTGCACCACCCCGACAAGATCGATGCGCCCTCCGGCACCGCTCGGCACACGGCCCACCTCATCGCCGAGGCCCGGGCAGCAGCGGGGGCGGCAAGCATGCCCGATGCGACGAGTCAGTCGCTGGACGGCGCGCGAGGCGCGCTTGTCGAGGGCATTCCCGTGCACGCCGTACGGCTGCGCGGTCTGGTAGCCCACGAGGAAGTGTTGCTCGGCGGCCCAGGAGAGACCCTGACCATCAGACACGACAGTTTCGACCGAGCCTCGTTCATGCCCGGTGTCCTTCTGGCCGTACGTGGCGTGGCCGAGCGCCCAGGTCTCACCGTCGGCCTGGAGCCCTTACTCGGCCTGTGATCGACCGACGCGGCGCTCGTTCCTCCGGCACCACGACGGCCTTCGGCCCTGGTTCGGTCAGTGTTGTTCAGGTCTGGTTTCGACGAACCATCGTTCGACGGCGCCGGCTGCCATGTCGAAGGCCTCGGCCCTGCCGAGGAAGTCCGGCCCGCGATCGGTGAGGGCGGTCTCCCGGTCGCTGCCGTCGACGAGGACGAGCCAGAGCGTCTGGCCGCTGCGGCGCACCGGGGTCCCGAGGACCCTGGTTTCGGCCTCCACCCTTCGCACGTCCGCGACGTTCGACCAGGCCAGGCTCTCGCTGCGTACCAGGCCGTGAAGACGCACCCCGAAATCGTTCACCCAGACGCCCGTGGCCATGATTCTCGAGCCGAGCAGCGCCAACGATCCACCAACGGCGGTCGCGATCACGGCCGTGACGATGCGCCCCACCGCGCTCGGCTCGGCGAGGACGCTGAGAAATCCCACGAAAGAGGCATAGGCACAGGCCGCCCAGACGACGCTCGCCAGCGTGACCCGCAGCGGTCCGGGCCGGTAGGGCCGGACCCAGCCGCGCTGCACGAACGCGCCATCGACCGGACCCTGTGGCCGCTCGGGCCAGAACTTCCATCCGCTCGGCATCAGCCGACCCCGAGGGCGCGCAGGGCGGCGGCGACGGCCGCGGCCACGACAACAACGAGGAGGAACGGGGCGCGCAGGGCGAGGGCCACCGCGGCTGCGGCCACACCGGCGGCACGGGCATCGAGCACCAGCCCCCGCCCGTCGGAGAACGTCTGCACGGCCGTGAGCCCGGCCAAGAGGGCGACCGGCAGCAACACGGCGATAGCCCGGACGCGGGGCGAGTCCAGGACCCGCTCAGGGACCGAGACGCCGGCCAGCTTCAGGGCGTAGCAACCGGCGGCCATGACGAGCAGCGCCGCCCAGGTCGCGGTCACGGTGCGCCCTCCGTCGTCGTGACCTGGCGCGCGCCGACGGCGACAGCGACCAGGCCGGCGGCCAGGACCGGCACACCAGGCGTCACGAACGGAGTCAACACCAGGGCGACCGCGGCGCCGCCGAGCGCGACCCAGCGCGTCGTCGCCGTGTTCAGCCGCGGCCAGAGGAGGGCCAGGAACGCGGCCGGAACTGCGGCATCGAGTCCCCATGCGGCCGGGTCGCCGAGGGCGGAGACACTGACGGCGCCGAGGAGCGTCGCGAGGTTCCACAGGGTGAAGACCGCCAGCCCGGTCATCCAGAAGCCGAGCCGGGCCGGGCGTTCGTCACGCGGATCCTCATGAGCCAGGGCCATGGCCGTTGTCTCATCGATGACCAGCTGGGCGCCCACCGCGCGCTGGACGCCACCGGACAGGGCGAGTACCGGCGCCATCCGCAGGCCGTACAACGTGTTGCGGACCCCAAGCAGCAGGCCCGTGGCAGCGCCCGACCAGGCCGATCCTCCGGACCCGAGGACGCCGATGAATGCAAACTGGGAGCCGCCGGTGAAGGCCAGCACGGACAGGGCGCAGGTCTGCAGGACCGACAGGCCCGACGTGACTCCGAGGGCGCCATACGACACTCCGTACGCCCCCACAGCGACACCGACGCCCAGCGAGTCCCCGACGACCGCCCGTCGCGCGAGGGACCAGGAGTCCGACTCCGCGGCTCGCCCGCCGGTCACCGGCCGGGCTCGCGTGGGTCCTCGCCCGGACCGACGTGGTCGGCGAGCCACTCAACCACGGGCCGCATGGCGCGCCAGTCCTTGCGGACCCGGGTGAGCGCGGAGCGGGTGCCCATCCAGGCCGCCGGCGCATGGGTTCGCGACAGCGTGAGATTTCGCATGCGCAGCAGGTCGATGCGGGGGTGATCACTCGGCCACCCGCGCGGATGAGTCTTGAGCAGGTTGCCGTCGACCGTGTAGGGCGACCGACGCAGTCCCTGCAGCGTGCGTTCGAGCTCACCGCCCGCCGGGCCGTCGACGACACCGCGGAACCGCTCGATCTGGCGTCCCTGCGGCGAATACCACCCGCCCGCCACCATCAGTCCGGCCGCCGACACCTGCACGTAGTAGCCGATCGCATCTTCGACGCCGACGAACAGGCCTTGGTGGTCTTTGTACGGGGTCTTGTCCTTGGCGAAGCGCACATCTCGGTACGGCCGGAACAGGTGAGCAGCCCCGAACTCCTCCTCGAGCTCTGCGGCTAGAGCGGTCATCGGCTCACGAACGACGGAGTCGTACGTCTGCTTGTGCGCGGTCCACCACGCCTTGGAGTTGTCTGCCGCCAGCTCGTCGTAGAACTCGAAGGCGGCGGACGGGATCCCGGTGAAGCTCATCGGCTCATCGTCGCACTCGCCGGGTCTCTACGCTGGCGAGGTGCCATCAGCGGAGCGTGACGTCGTCGCTCCCGGCTCCGCCGTCGTACCCGGACTGATCCTGGCGGCCGCGGCCGTCGTGATGTTCTCGTTCACGCTTCCGGTGACGAAGGTGGCCCTCCGCGGCTACGACCCGTGGTCCATCGGCATGGGGCGGGCGGCCATCGCCGGGCTGGTGGCCCTGGCCGTCCTGCGTCTCGCGAGGGTGGCGTGGCCCGGCCGGGCGTACGCGCGCCCACTGTTCCTGACCGGGCTCGGGATCGTCATCGGATTCCCGATGCTGACCACGGTGGCGCTGCAGTCCACGACCTCCGCCCACGCGGCCGTCGTCATCGCCGGGCTGCCGATCGCCACCGCGGTTCTCTCGGTGTTCCGCGGAGGAGAGCATCCCAGTCGAGGGTTCTGGGTGGCCGCAATGAGCGGAACGGTCGCCTTGGCGGCGTTCGCGTTCACGCGTGGTGGGGCCGCCGGCGGTGACCTGGTGGCGGACGTCCTGCTGCTCGCAGCAGTGCTCGCCGCTGCGTACGGCTATGTCGAGGGAGCGCTGCTCACCCGCGCGATGCCGGGTTGGCAGGTCATCTCGTGGGTCCTGGTGGTGATGCTCCCGTTGACGCTGCCCCTGTCGATCCTCGGAGTGATGCTGCCCGGCGGCGCAGGGACGACAAGCGGTTGGGGCCCGACGTTGGCCCTGCTCTATCTCGCGTTGGTCTCCATGTATGTGGGCTTCTTCGCCTGGTATGCCGGGCTGCATCGTGCCGGGGTCGCGCGTGCCTCGCAGGTGCAGTTGTTGCAGCCCGTCCTGACTCTGATCTGGTCGGTGCTGCTCCTCGGCGAGACCGTCGGTGTGTGGACTGTGGTCGCCGCGCTTACGGTCCTGGCCTGCGTGGTGGGGACCCAGCGCGCCCGGCCAGGAACACCACTCGCATCGGTCTCTCCGGAAGCGCCGTAGGTGCGCTTCAGCAGGCGCAGGAAGGGTTTCCCAGGGGTGGCACGAGGGGCGCCAGGAGATCTAGGAAACGGACGAAATGTCCCTAGATGTGGTGGGTTGGACCGCGACTAGGCACTGGATGTAGTGGAACTCCTTGCTGGTGCTCAATATTTGGGCCTAGGTTGCTGTGGCGACACATCATCCACGAACTGGAGTTTGTCGCATGCATCGCATCTTTCTGACCTCGATCGTCGCCGCTTCCGCGGTGGCTGTTTCTGGTGTCGTGATAGCCCCGGCTGCTTCGGCGGTGACCGAGCCCACGGCCATTTCAGCCACGGCGAGTCCCACGTCATTCACGATTCAGATCAAGATCGCCTCTGATCCGCTGTTCGCGCTTTCGGGTGCGTTCAACGACCCGGATGACACCATTCAGAGTTTCCAGTACACCGTGTACTTCCCGCACGATGGTGGGCAGTTCGGCCCCTACAACGCCAACGCAGTGAAGTCCGGCGACACCAAGTCCGTCACGGCCAACTACCGGGCCAGTAACGCCAATCCGGCCGGGACGTACGAGATCCGGTTCAAGCCCGTGCCGAAGGCCGGCATCACCTACGCCACGAACCCCGTGGCGAAGACGACGTTCGTGGTGAAGCACCGGACGCGCATGGTGCTGCTGGCGTCTCCGGGTTCTGCGCTCCGGGGCCAGAAGGTCAAGTTCTACGGCTACTTCTACCCGTCCTACTCGCACGTCAAGGGCAAGAAGTTGATCCTGAAGTTCAAGGCTAAGGGGAAGAAGAAGTTCTCCAAGGTGCGCACGACCACGGTCTCGAAGACAGCCAACTTCCGCTTCAAGTACATCGACGTCAAGAAGAGCGGCAAGTATCGCGTGATCTTCAAGGGCACCAAGTACTACGTCGAATCACGGAAGACGATCAAGTACAGCGTCTACTGACCTGACCTGTGCGCCCGAGAGGTGGCGCGCCGGAGTGCAACCGTTGATGGTCAACGCGCACTCTGAGCGCCACCTCTCGGCGATCTCGCGGGAGTGCGGGCCCGTGGTCCAGCTCGTCCAGACACCCAAGCTCTGCGGCTGACAGCCCGTTGAGCTAGGCGGCGGCGAGGTTCGTGCTCAGCCGGATCTCGTTGACCGTGACGTCGCCGCTCCCGTCGAGGTCGAGCGTCCGGTGAGCGCCGTCCGCCACCCACCCGCTTTCGCTGAGAAATCGTCGCCCTTCATCATCGTGGTTCTCGACCCAGGCCGAGGCTGAGGTGAAGCCTGCGGCGATGAGGGTGTCTGCGACGGCCTGGAGCAGGCGGGAGCCATGGCCCTTCCTGCGGTGTTCGGGGTGAACGGCGAGTGCAAGCACCTCGGCAGCGGTGGCCGGATCCCGGTCTGGGTCGGTTGATGGTGCAGTGGCGGCGACCCCCACGACCGACGCATGCTCGCCCGGCCCGTCGACCGCAACCAGAACGCGGTGACGCGGCGACGGCGGGCGTACGGCTGCCTCGGCCCACTGCGCAGCCAGCTCGTCTGCGTCCAGCCCATCGAGGACGGCGGGCGGAAGCTCTCGGTCCGCGCGCCAGGCGGCCAGCTGTGCCTCTGCCGCAGCCTCGGCATCCGTCGCGCGGGCAGGTCGCACGAAGCCGGCGGTCACGGCTCGATCATGCCGCATGGCGCATCCGTCATCCGGCTGTGTGGGCGCTAGCGTGGCCCGGGTGACCGAGACGACCTCCAGCCCCCCGACCGCTGCGCCCGACGAGCCGATGGAGGTGGAGTTCCGCAGTGACGTCACGGTTGAGCTGGTGAAGTCAGCGGCAGCCGACTCCGACGTGGTGTTCGCCGCGCGGGTCTCGACGCTGGGGGAGCAGACCCTTGCCGACGTCGATGCGGATGCGTCTGACTCGGGAGGCCTCATCCGGTTCCTCATGCGCGAGCGGCACGGGTCGCCGTTCGAGCACTCGACCATGACGTTCTACGTCCAGGCGCCCATCTTCGTCTGGCGCGAGCACATGCGGCATCGGGTGATGTCCTACAACGAGGAAAGCGGTCGCTACCGCGTCCTGCAGCCGGTGTTCTACGTTCCTGGCGCCGATCGACGGCTCGTGCAGATCGGCAAGGCCGGGGCTTATGAGTTCGTCGAAGGCACGCCCGAGCAGTCCCAGCTCGTCGAGCACGAGATGAAGGCGTCGATGCGGCAGTCGTACGACGCCTATCTGGCCATGCTCGAGGCCGGGGTCGCTCGCGAGGTGGCCCGGATGGTGCTCCCGGTCTCGATCTACTCCTCCGCCTACGTGACCCTGAACGCCCGCAGCCTGATGAACTTCCTCTCCCTGCGGCGGGCGGCTGAAGGCTCTCACTTCCCGTCCTACCCGCAGCGTGAGATCGAGATGGTCGCCGAGCGGTACGAAGAGGAGTGGGCGCGGCTGATGCCGATCACGCACTCAGCCTTCGTCGCCAACGGCCGGGTCGCTCCGTAGGACTCGGCGGTCGGCGCGTCCGGGTCCGAGCGCCAGCGCCTCGATGGTGTCCGCGACCTCGGTCAGCGGTCGCGTGGTGATCTGCACGGTCGAGGTCGCGCGAGCAACGGCCCTTGGCCATGCCCGAATCCTCGATCTCTCGAAACTTGGCTGCTCAGGGCGTTGTCCCTGGTCTACGGTTGACTGCGGCAGCAGATGAGGCGCTTGTCCCGCGCTGCACGAATCAGTCGGATCATTGGAAGGTGGGCCCCGTGGGCCGGGTATCTCAGTGGGCCGTTCGTCGGCCATGGCGCGCACTCCTGACATGGGTCGGGATCATGGTCGTGATCGGCTTCCTCGGCGTTCAGTTCGGGGGCGACTACAACGACAACTTCGAGCTGCCGGACACCGAATCGACCACAGCGCAGGACCTGCTGGCCGACGTGGCTGGCGGCGGTGCCGGCACCGGCTCGGGCCTCGAGGGCCAGGTGGTGTGGCGCGCCGATTCAGGGCAGGTCACCGATCCCGAGGCGCAGGCCACGATGAACGCGCTGTTCACGGAGTTGTCTACAGCGCCAGGTGTCTCGTGCGTCTACACCCCCTTCGGCGACCCGATCGGGACCGGTTGCCCGGCACCTGCGGCCAACGAGGGCGGAGCCGGCGGCTCAGGCGGCGACGGCGGAGGCGCAGGCGAGCAACCGGCTCAGTCCCCAGAGGCCGAGGCGGCTCAAGCTCACTTTGGGCAGTCGGGCACCAGCCCCGACGGCACCATCGCCTACGCCACCGTGAAGTACGAGGGCGCGTCGTTCGACGAACTCAACAGCGACGAGGTCCTCACGGCCCTGAATGTGATCAAGGCGCAGAACGGCGCAGACGGCATCACGGTCGGTGCGAACGGCATCTTCTCTTTCGTCGGGGGCGAGCCACCGTCGTCGGAGTCGATCGGGGTGCTCGTAGCACTGGTCATCCTGCTGTTCGCCTTCGGCTCGATCCTCGGGGCGTTCCTGCCGATCGTCTCGGCCGTTCTGTCGGTGGCACTCACCACGACCTTCGCCCTGCCGTTGGTGGCCCGCGCCTTCGACGTGGCGACGTTCGCGCCGATCCTCGCCTCGATGATCGGACTCGGCGTCGGTATCGACTATTCGCTGTTCGTCATCAACCGCTACCGCGAGGCGGTCATCCATGGTCGCTCGCCGCATGACGCGGCGCTGGAGTCCGTGCGCACCTCCGGCCGCGCGGTCCAGTTCGCTGCGGCGACGGTGATCATTGCTCTGCTGGGACTGTTCGTTCTGCAGATCACGTTCTTCAACGGCATCGCGGTGGCTTCGGCCATCACGGTGTTCATGGTGATGGTCGGCGCCCTCCTGCTGCTTCCGGCCGTGCTCTCCATCCTCGGCACCTGGGCGTTCGTCGGTCGGATGGCCTGGGTGAGTGACGAGGAGGCCATTCCCGTTCAGCGCCTCACCGGGGTGCGCCACGCCGTCGGGCGGCTCCTCCGCTACCTGGGATGGGTGCTCTACCTCCCGGTGACTCTGGTTGGCCTCGCCTGGCGCTGGATCGTCTACCGCGGCAAGGTTCCCGACCACCGCGGGCCCAACGCCTTTGCGCGCTACGGCAACTGGCTGCAGAAGCGGCCCTGGCTGACGGGCGCGTTCGCGTTGATCGTGATGCTCATCATCGCGATCCCGATGCTCTCGTTGCGGCTGGGCTTCTCCGATGATTCGGGAACCGCACCTGGCAGCCCCACGCGCATCGCCTATGACCTGACCGCTGAAGGCTTCGGTCCCGGGGTGAACGGGCCCTTCTACATCGCCGTGCAGCTGCCCGAGCCGGGTGACCAGGAAGCCGTCACCACCTTGACCGACGCGATCGGCGCCGAGTCGGGGGTCGCACTGGCGGCTGCTGCACCCGTGGCGGCGGACGCCTCGGTCGCGGTGATCCAGGTCTTCCCGACCACCGCGCCGCAGGACGAGGCCACGACCGACCTTCTGTTCACACTCCGGGACGACGTGATCCCCGCGGCGACTGCCGGCACGGGAGCACAAGCGTTCGTCGGAGGTTTCCAGGCTGTCACCGTCGACTTCACGAAGGTGCTGTCGGACGCTTTGCCGTGGTTCCTGCTGGTCGTCGTGGGGCTGGGGTTCCTGGCGATGGTGGTCCTGTTCCGTTCGATCCTCGTCGCGGCGACCGGGGCGTTGTCCAGCCTCTTGTCCCTGGCTGCCGCGTTGGGCATCACCGTCGCGGTGTTCCAGTGGGGGTGGTTCGCCGGCCCGGTCAACCTCGAAGCCACCGGACCGATCTTCCCGTTCCTGCCGGTCATGGTCTTCGCGATCCTCTTCGGGCTGTCCTGCGACTACCAGGTGTTTCTCGTCAGCCGGATGCACGAGGAGTGGGTGAACACCAAGGACAACCGCAAGGCGGTACGACGAGGGTTGGCCGGCTCGGGCCGCGTCGTGGCCATCGCGGCGGCGATCATGACGAGTGTGTTCGCCGCCTTCATCCTGGGCAATGACCCCACCATCAAGCTGTTCGGGGTCGCCTTGTCCACTGCGGTCCTGCTCGACGCCTTCGTCGTCCGGCTGATCCTGATCCCCTCGCTGATGACGATCTTCGGGAAGGCGAACTGGTGGCTCCCCGGTTGGCTGGAGCGGGTCATCCCTCACGTCAGTGTCGAGTCCGAGGAGGACATCGCTGCTGGCGCCGCGGAGATCGAGGACATCGTCGAGCCCGGCGAGGAGTCGGAGCTCGCCCAGGTCTGACCCGTGGGCACCGCCCCGGCCGGTTGGCCGGTCGGGGCGCGAGCGGACGGCGCCTAGAACGAGGTGACGACCGAGATGCCGTGCTGTCCGAAGGTCGTCATCCTTGTCAGCTCCTCGGGGACCTGAGCGAGGGTGATCCGAGACCCGATCAGCGCGTCAGGATCGAGACGCCCGGCGGCCACCTCGGCCACGAGCGCCGGATAGTGGCCGACGGCCATGCCATGCACACCGACGAGGCTGAGCTCGTAGGAGATGACGCGCCCCATCGGCAAGGGCGCCTCGCTATCGGCTCCGAGCATCAGCCCGACCTGGACATGTCTGCCCCGCTTGCGGAGTGAGAGCACCGAGGCGGCGGCCGTATGACGGCTCCCTACGGCGTCGAACGACACGTGGGCTCCGCCGGCCGTGGCTTCGGCGACGGCGGCGGCGACGGCCTCGGCGTCGCAGCCGGACGCGTCCACGGTGGCCGCAGCGCCGAGGGCCCGTGCCGTGGCCAGGCGGCCTGCGTCGAGATCCACAGCCACCACGCGTGCTCCGAGGGACACGCCGACCATGACGAGCGAGAGGCCGAGACCCCCGCAGCCATGCACAGCGACCCACTGATCCGGGCCGATCCTGCCGTGGTGGACGGCTGCCGCCCACGCAGTCATGAACCGGCAACCCAGCGACGCCATGGCGACCGGGTCGGAACCTGCTGGCAAGGCGACAAGATTGACGTCTGCGTGGGGGAGTGACACCAGCTCGGCGAAGGAGCCCCACTGGGTGAATCCGGGCTGCACCTCGTTGTCGCAGACCTGAGTCTGGCCGGCCGCGCACTGTGCGCAGTGACCGCAGCCGCAGCAGAACGGCACGGTGACGAGGTCGCCGACGGCGTGGCGCCGTACGGACGGACCGATCTCGACGATGCGCCCGGCCATCTCGTGCCCCGGCACGTGGGGGAGCTCGATCGTCGGGTCGTGCCCCTGCCAGCCATGCCAGTCGCTGCGGCAGACGCCGCTCGCGATCACGTCGAGCACGACACCATCGGGTGGGGGTGAGGGATCAGGCACCCTCTCGATCGTCGGAGGTACCCCGAAGGCTGTGACGACGGCGGCACGCATGCGGGCAGTCTGTCGCAGGACCGCGTCGAGAGCTGGACGGTAGCCTCGTGGTCATGGCGGAGACGTTCATCGCGGAGGCGACCAGCACCCAGCGCACCGAGGCCTACCGACCCTTCGGTCGTGTGCTGACGGCCATGATCACCCCTTTCCGCGCCGACGGAACTCTCGACACGGACGGCGTGGGTGCCCTCGCGGAGCACCTGGTGGACAACGGGTGCGACGGCGTCGTGCTCAACGGCACCACCGGCGAGTCGCCGACCACGACCGACATCGAGAAGGACTACGTCGTGCGCGCGGCCGTGGAGGCGGTCGGCGGACGCGCCCGGGTGGTGGCTGGGGTCGGCACGGCCGACACGGCCCACTCCCTCGAGCTGGCCCGAACAGCGGAGAAGGCAGGAGCCCAGGGCCTGCTGGCCGTGACGCCCTACTACAACAAGCCCCCGCAGGCTGGGCTGCTTCATCACTTCCACGCGATCGCCGACGCGACTGACCTTCCGGTGATGCTCTACGACATCCCCGGGCGCACCGGCTGCGCGATCGAGTCGGAAACGCTGGTGCGGCTGGCCGAGCACCCGCGCATCCTTGCCAACAAGGACGCGAAGGGCGATCTCGCGGCCGCGTCGTGGGTCATGGCCCACAGCGACCTGGCCTACTACTCCGGCGAGGACATCCTCAACCTTCCGCTGCTCGCCGTCGGCGCGGTCGGCGTGGTCAGTGTCACCGGCCACCTGTGCGCCGGTCGACTCGACATGATGCTCGCCTGCTTCGAGGCCGGCGACGTCGTTGCCGCCCTGCGCCTTCATCGGGAGATGCTTCCCGTCTGCGAAGGCATCTTCCGAACCCAAGGAGTCATCACGGTGAAGGCCGCCCTCGCTCAGCTCGGACTACCCGCTGGGCCCGTACGCGCGCCGCTCGTCGACGCCACGGAGGTGGAGCTGGCTCAATTGGTGCTCGACCTCGCATACGGCGGCGTCCCGGGGTTCGCCGCGTGACCCACCCCGAGCTCGGACTTCCACCCGCACTGCCAGATCAGGGCCTTCGTGTCGTGGCGCTCGGCGGCCTCGGCGAGATCGGCCGCAACATGACGGTGTTCGAGTACGGCGGTCGCCTGCTGATCGTCGACTGCGGCGTGCTGTTCCCTGAAGACCACCAACCCGGCGTCGACCTGATCCTCCCCGACTTCGATTGGATCCGGGACCGGCTCGACCAGGTCGAGGCGGTCGTGCTGACCCACGGGCACGAGGACCACATCGGCGCGGTGCCGTACCTCCTGCGGGAGAAGCCCGACCTTCCCATCCTCGGATCCCGGCTCACGCTCGCGTTCGTCGAGGCCAAGCTGCGCGAGCACCGGATCAAGCCCTACACCCTCGAGGTCAAGGAGGGGCAGATCGAGCAGATCGGGCCGTTCGGCCTGGAGTTCATCGCGGTCAACCACTCGATCCCCGATGCCCTGGCCGTGGCGCTTCGCACGCCCGCCGGTCAGCTCGTGCTCCACACCGGCGACTTCAAGATGGACCAGCTGCCCCTCGACGGGCGCATCACCGACCTGCGCGCCTTCGCCCGGCTCGGCGAGGAAGGTGTCGACCTCTTCCTCGTCGACTCCACCAATGCGGAGGTCCCCGGGTTCGTGCGGACCGAGCGCGAGATCGAGCCCACGATCGATCGAGTGTTCAGCCGAGCCGAGAAGCGGATCATCGTCGCGTCGTTCGCGTCCCACGTGCACCGCATCCAGCAGGTGCTCGACATCGCTCATGCCCACGGGCGGCACGCTGCCTTCGTCGGGCGCTCGATGGTCCGCAACATGGGTGTGGCCCGTGACCTGGGCTACCTCAAGATCCCCGAGGGGCTGGTCGTCACGCTCGACGCCATCAAGGAGCTCCCCGACGACAAGGTCGTGCTCGTCTCGACCGGATCCCAGGGCGAGCCGATGGCGGCGCTGTCACGCATGGCCAGCAACGACCACCAGATCCGGCTGAGCGAGGGAGACACTGTTCTCCTGGCGTCCTCTCTGATCCCCGGCAATGAGAACGCGGTCTACCGGGTGATCAACGGGCTGTCCAAGCTCGGCGCCCACGTGATCCACAAAGGGAACGCGCTGGTCCACGTGAGCGGCCACGCAGCGGCGGGTGAGTTGACGTACTGCTACAACATCGTGCGCCCCCGCAACGTGATGCCCGTCCACGGCGAGTGGCGTCACCTCCGGGCGAACGCCGACCTCGCCGTCGCGACCGGGGTCCCGCGGGAGAACGTCATCTTGTCCGAGGACGGCCTCGTCGTGGACCTGGTCGACGGTTCGGCCACCATCACCGGAGCCGTACCCGCTGGCTATGTCTATGTCGATGGTTCCTCGGTCGGTGACGTCACGGAGTCCTCGCTCAAGGATCGGCGCATCCTCGGGTCCGAGGGATTCGTCTCCGTCCTCGTGGTCGTCGACCTCGGGTCGGGCAAGGTCGTCGCCGGCCCGGAGATCCACGCCCGCGGCTTCGGCGAGCACGACGCGGTCTTCGATGACATCAGGCCCAAGCTGACGACCGCCCTCGAGGACGCCCTGCGCGAAGGAACGACCGACACCCACCAGCTGCAGCAGGTCGTCCGCCGGGCGGTCGGCTCCTGGGTCGGTGGCAAGCTCCGCCGTCGCCCGATGATCATCCCGGTCGTCGTCGAAGTCTGACCCTGCGCCAGCCAGTTCCGCCCCAGTACGCCCCCAGCACGCCCTCAGCACGCTCCGCCGCAAACCCCCAACCCCCACGTGATCATGCGCAGATGGCCCCTGGGGAACGGCTGCGGAGGGGCCATCTGCGCATGATCACGAAGGAGTGGATGGTTGGGGTTGGGGTTTGGGGCGGCGCGGAGGGGCCATCTGCGCATGATCACGAGGGCGGGGGTGCGGGGTGGGAGCCCGGCGCAGCCGTGGCGGGTCTGGCGGGAGGCCGAAGCGCAGCGAGGCCGGAGGGTAGGCAAGCCGGGCTCCCACCCCCCACCCCCTGGCCAACCAGCAGCGCGTGTGGCGGCTGAGATCCCTGGGATCCATGGGACAGGTGGGTAGCCTGATCGGATGGCCAGCCGTCCCAGCACGTCCCCTTCGCGTCCGTCGGCGAGCGGCCGCACCTCGTCCAGCTCCGGCGGTCGCTCCGCGAGCAGCACGCGGACGCGGTCGACGAGCGCCCGCTCGAGCGGCGGCCGGTCAGCGCCCTCGTCGGGTTCGGCCAAGCGGACGAGCACGAGCCGTACGGGCTCCCGCTCAGGCACTGCCGCTCCGCGACGGACCACGCGGCCGCGTGGACCCGGTCCCTTCGCGCTGGTCGTCCGCGCGCTCGGTCGCGGCCTGCGGTCGATCTGGCTCGGCGTGGCCCATCTGATCGGCGGGGGAGTCCGTCGAGTCGGCCATGGGGCTCGCGACCTCGATCCTGCGCTCCGTCGCGACGGGATCGGCCTGCTGGCGATCGGAGGCGCGCTGTTGGCCGCGTCGGCCAGCTGGTGGCACCTCGACGGCGCAGTGACCGGCGTCGTCGACACGATCGTGGTCGGCCTCATGGGCCAGCTGGCCTGGGCGGCCCCCCTCCTCCTGCTGGCCGCGGCCTGGCGGATCCTGCGCCACCCCG
Source organism: uncultured Actinomycetota bacterium (assembly GCA_963820065.1). GTDB lineage: Bacteria > Actinomycetota > Actinomycetes > DATJPE01 > DATJPE01 > JANPBY01. The sequence goes on from CAWFYM010000005.1 coordinate 263,342, forward strand.
AGCACAACGCGCCGGCCGGACGCAACGCCATCGGCTGGGCCGCCCTCCTGCTCGGCGCCTGTGGCGTCGTGCACGTCATCGCCGGCACCCCGTTGGCCAGCGAAGGATCCGAGGCGCTGCGTTCGGGCGGCGGCTGGCTCGGCTTCCTCGCTGCGGCGCCCCTGGTCGCCGGGGTGACCGAGTTCCTCGCGCTTCCGTTGCTCCTTCTGCTCGCTGGTTTCGGCATCCTGGTGCTGACGGGCACGCCCGTGCACCAGGTCCCCGCCCGGACGCGCGCGCTGGTCGACCGGCTCATGCGCCGTCCCGCGCCAACGGCCGACGACGAGGTGATCGACCTCACCGGACCGGCGCCCGAGCCGCTCAAGCGCGGCCGACCCCGTCGGCGGGTCGGGTCGCTCGCCCCCGACGAGGAGCAGCCGTTCGACACCCCGGTGCTTGCCGGGGCACCCGGTCGACGGACCCCGGTGGCGCCGCCGGCGGACGCCGATCCCGCGGACGACGGTGCGGTCGTCACGGGGGCCGCGACCGGAGCGAAGACCCCCGAGCCCATCCCCGCACGCGTCGAGCAGCTCGCGCTCTCGGGCGACATCACCTACCACCTGCCGGCTCCGGACCTGCTCAAACCCGGTAGCGCTCACAAGGCACGTACCCAGGCGAACGACACGGTGGTCGAGGCCCTGACCCGGGTGCTCGATCAGTTCGAGATCGACGCCCAGGTCACCGGATTCTCCCGCGGGCCCACGGTCACCCGCTATGAGGTCGAGCTCGGCCCGGCCGTGAAGGTCGAGCGGGTCACCGCGCTGAGCAAGAACATCGCCTACGCCGTGGCGAGTGCTGACGTGCGGATCCTCAGCCCCATCCCGGGCAAGTCGGCGATCGGCATCGAGATCCCCAACGCCGACCGCGAGAACGTCAGCCTCGGCGACGTCCTGCGCTCTAGCGTGGCTCGCGGTGACCACCACCCGATGCTCGTGGGGCTCGGCAAGGACGTCGAGGGCCACTTCGTGTGCGCCAACCTGGCCAAGATGCCCCACGTGCTGGTCGCCGGCGCCACGGGGTCAGGCAAGTCGTCGTGCATCAATACGCTGATCACGTCCGTGCTGCTTCGCTCCACGCCGGACGAGGTGCGCATGGTGCTGATCGATCCGAAGCGGGTTGAGCTCACCATCTACGAGGGCATCCCGCACCTGATCACCCCCATCATCACCAATCCGCGCAAGGCGGCCGAGGCCTTGCAATGGGTCGTGCGTGAGATGGACATGCGCTACGACGACCTCGCGGCGTTCGGGTTCCGACACCTCGACGACTTCAACAAGGCCGTACGGTCGGGGACGCTCAAGGTTCCGGAGGGCAGCGAACGCGTCCTTCGGCCCTACCCCTATCTCCTGGTCATCGTCGACGAGCTCGCGGACCTGATGATGGTGGCGCCGCGCGACGTCGAGGACTCGATCGTCCGGATCACCCAGCTGGCTCGGGCCGCAGGGATCCACCTCGTCCTGGCGACCCAACGTCCCAGCGTCGACGTGGTCACCGGGCTGATCAAGGCCAACGTGCCGTCCCGGCTGGCCTTCGCCACGTCCAGCCTCGCCGACAGCCGGGTGATCCTTGACCAGCCCGGAGCGGAGAAGCTGGTCGGCCAGGGCGATGGCCTCTTCCTCCCGATGGGCGCGAGCAAGGCCATGCGCATCCAAGGGGCCTGGGTGACCGAGGCGGAGGTCCACAGCGTCGTCGAGCACTGCAAGGCTCAGCTGCAGCCGACGTACCGCGAGGACGTCACCGGGGGAGCGGCAGCCAGCAAGCGTGAGGTCGACGAGGAGGTTGGCGACGACCTCGAGGTCCTCTGTCAGGCCGTCGAGCTGGTCGTGACAACGCAGTTCGGCTCGACGTCCATGCTGCAGCGCAAGCTGCGCGTCGGTTTCGCCAAGGCGGGGCGCCTCATGGACCTGATGGAGACGCGGGGGGTCGTCGGGCCGTCCGAGGGCTCCAAGGCCCGTGAGGTCCTGGTGAAGGCCGACGAGCTCGACGCGGTGCTGCTCACCCTCCGTGGGGACTGAGACTCCTCCCGGAGGACGAGCCGACGAACGAGCCGACGAACGAGCCGACGAACGAGCCACGAATCACGCTCAGGTCGCGTCAATCTTCGGTCGAAGTTCCGTGGGGATGACTGAAGTCCCCCGATCGTGGGTAAGACCGGGGGGTAACCGGACGTAGTTCTCTGATGACTCTTTGTCGACACGCTGGCAGAGCCGTACGATGGGGGCTTCACCCGGGCGCAGGACGCGCACGCGTCCGCCGGGTCAACCAGGCGAGGTCGAAGGCTAGGAGTCGGGGACGTGAGCATCGGCGAGACCCTGACTGCTGCGCGTCTCGAGGCAGGCCTGACGACGGCTGACGTCGCCGACACCACCCGTATCCGCCGCACGCTCGTCGAGGCGATCGAGGCCGACGACTACCGCCTCTGCGGAGGCGACATCTACGCGCGGGGTCATATCGGCACCATCGCGCGCACCGTGGGCCTGGACCCGGCCCCGCTGCTCGCCGAGTTCGACTCCACGCACGCCGAGACGGCACCGTCGGCCACGCGCGTCTTCGAATCCGAGACCTCCGCGCGCCCGGAGCGTGGCGGACCCAACTGGGTCGCCGCGATGATCGGAGCGTTGGTGCTCGTGGTCGGCTTAGGCCTGTGGCAGGTCGTGACCCGCCCCGACACCCCGCGCCAGACCACGACCGGCGTCGTGCCCAGCGTGTCCCCCAGTCCCACGACCTCAGAGTCGACCCCCTCGCCGTCACCCACCGAGTCCTCGACCTCTGAGCCCCAGCCCTCCAACTCCGATGTCGCTGAGGTGCCGGCGGGCGTGACGGTGCGGATCACCGCGAGCGGGGGGCGGAGCTGGATTCTCGCGACCGAGGGGAGCCAGCAGGCCTTCCAGGGGACCTTGGAAGCCGGCCAGACCAAGACGTTCACCAACGACCGCACCGTCAAGCTGGTGGTGGGCAACGCCGGCGCGGTCAAGCTCAAGGTCAACGGCGTCGACCTCGGCACGCCCGGGAACAACGGCGACGTGGTGCGGCTGACCTTCGTTCCCGGAGACCCGACCGCAGCAGGCTGATCGGACGAGTGGCACCGGCCCCCCGTTCCCCTTTCGACCTGCGCCCCTTCGCTGGCCCCCACCGTAGGCTGGGCTCATGCCACCGCCCGGACCGCCGCGCACGGTCGCGCTGGTCACCTTGGGCTGTGCCCGCAACGAGGTCGACAGCGAAGAGATGGCTGGACGCCTCGAGGCCGACGGTTTCGTGCTCGTCGACGACCCGCAGGACGCCGACGCCGTCCTGGTCAACACCTGCGGGTTCGTGGAGCAGGCCAAGAAGGACTCCGTCGACACCCTTCTCGCTGCCGCCGATCTGAAGGCCGACGGAAGGCCGCAGGCCGTCGTCGCGGTGGGTTGCTTGGCCGAGCGGTACGGCCAGACGCTGGCCGGGGCCCTGCCCGAGGCCGACGCCGTCCTCGGGTTTGACGACTACGAGGCGCTGGGGGCCCGGCTTCGATCGATCCTGGCGGGCGACCGGCTCGAGTCGCACGTCCCTCGTGACCGTCGCCAGCTGCTCCCGCTCAGCCCGACCGAGCGCCCGGCTCAGGCGGCGCGGGTCTCGGTCCCGGGGCACGGCCACGCCGACTCGGCCGACCCCGCCGCCGGGCCGGCACCGGCCTCAGGGCCCCGCGCCTACCGTCGTCGCCTGAACGGCGGGCCCATGGCCCCGGTCAAGCTGGCCTCGGGCTGCGACCGACGGTGCACCTTCTGTGCGATCCCGTCGTTCCGGGGCGCCTTCGTCTCCCGTCGTCCCACCGAGGTCGTGGACGAGGCCCGATGGCTGGCCGGTCAGGGAGTCAAGGAGATCTTCCTGGTCAGCGAGAACTCCACGTCGTACGGCAAGGACCTCGGGGATCTCGCCCTGCTCGAGGCCCTGCTTCCCGAGCTCGCGGGGCTCGACGGCATCGAGCGAGTCCGCGTGTCCTACCTCCAGCCCGCCGAGACGCGTCCCGGTCTGCTCCAGGTCATCACCCAGACGCCCGGCGTGGCCGCCTACCTCGACCTGTCGTTCCAGCATGCGTCGGCCGCCGTCCTTCGACGGATGCGGCGTTTCGGAGACACCGACGCCTTCCTCGATCTGCTCGCGCGGGCGCGCGCAGCGGCGCCCGAGCTCGGCGCCCGGTCCAACGTCATCGTGGGTTTCCCCGGCGAGACCGAGGCCGACGTGGTCGAGCTGGAGCGCTTCCTGACCCTCGCGCGGCTCGACGTCGTCGGGGTTTTCGGCTACTCCGACGAGGACGGCACCGAGGCGGCGACGTACGGCGACAAGGTCGACGCGGACGTGATCGCCGAGCGTGTCCAACGCGTGTCACGCCTGGTCGAGGAGCTCACGAGCCAGCGGGCCGAGGACCGGATCGGGGAACGGGTGCACGTCTTGGTCGAAGACGTGACCGACGGGGAGATCGTCGGACGATCCGCTCATCAGGGGCCAGAGGTCGACGGCACCACCACGGTGGAGGGTGTGGCGGGGCTTCGGGTCGGCGACCTGGTTGAGGCCATCGTGGTCGACACGATCGGCGTGGACCTGATCGCTGAGGCGGTGGCCCCGGTGTCGGTCGTCGAGACTCCATACTCGGCCCTCGCCTCCGACGGCGCGCCACGACGGGTCGGGTCGTGAGGCCGCTTCCTCCCGACCCGATCGCGACCCCCGCCGGTCCATCGTCGGCGTGGAACCTTCCCAACGCCCTCACCGTGCTCCGCCTGCTGCTCGTCCCCGTGTTCGCGTGGCTCCTCCTGCGCGACGACGGCACCGACTCCGCGTCCCGCGTCGCCGCCTTCGTCGTCTTCGTCGTGGCGACGGCCACCGACTACCTGGACGGCGCGATCGCCCGACGGCGCGGGCTGGTGACGACCTTCGGCAAGATTGCCGACCCCATCGCGGACAAGGCACTCATGGGCGTCGCGCTGGTCGGGCTGTCTATCCTCGGCGAGCTGCCCTGGTGGGTCACGATCGTCATCCTCATCCGCGAGGTCGGGGTGACCCTGCTGCGGTTCTGGGTCATCCGCCACGGTGTCATCGCCGCGGGTCGGGGCGGGAAGCTCAAGACGGCGCTCCAGGCCGCCGCGGTGTCGCTCTACCTGCTGCCGCTCACGGGTGTGCTGGCCTCGGTGCGCGCGTGGGTCATGGCCGCGGCCCTCGTGGTCACGGTGGTCACGGGGATGCACTATGTCGTCAAGGGGCTGCGCCTGCGTCAGACCTCCGAGCGCGCCGCCATGAAACGAGCCCGGAAGCTGGACGTCCGGTGACCGTGGATGCCGGACCCGGCGCCGCCGGCCATCCAGATCAGGACGAGCGCGCCGAGATCGCTGGGTACGCGCGAGAGCTGGTGTCACGACTGGAGGCCGTGGGCGCATCGTTGGCCGTGGCGGAGTCGCTCACCGGCGGCTGGTTGATGTCCGCGATCGTGGACGTGCCCGGAGCTTCGAAGGTCCTGCGCGGCGGCGTCGTGGCCTACGCGACTGATCTCAAGTCGGCCCTGCTGGGTGTCGACCCGGCGATGCTCGCCGAGGTAGGCCCGGTCAGCCCGGACGTGGCGCTGGCGATGGCTCGTGGCGTACGGGACCGGTTGGGAGCCCAGCTCGGGCTGGCCACGACCGGGGTCGCGGGACCCGACCCCCAAGGCGACGTCCCACCGGGGGTGGTGCATCTGGCGCTGGTCGGTGCCGGCCCCGACCGCGGGGCCGTGCTCCAGCTGGGCGGTGACCGTGCCTCTATCCGACGGGCCAGCGTGCGTGCCGCGCTGGAACTGGCTGTGGACGCGCTGCCTTCGCCGTGAACCGTCCGGTCGGCGGCCGAGGGCCGGGGCCTCCGCTCCCACGGGGGAACAGGGCTGTGCGCCGGGGCGTTGATACAGCCGAGCGGGTGAAGCCGAGCCGCTCGTGGCGCATTCACAGACGCTCACCCGCCCCTTCGGGGGGGTGGACGGGTACGGTGGTGACCACGAGGGTCCGGCCAGGACCCCAAACGACGAGGCCGAGGAGGCGTCATGGAACTGTTGCGCCGCGTGCTCGGCCATGAGCTCCGCGCCCAGAGGCTGCGGCAAGGACGCACCCTCCGGGAAGTCTCCGGAGCCGCGCGCGTCTCTCTCGGCTATCTCTCTGAGGTCGAGCGCGGACAGAAGGAAGCCAGCAGCGAGCTGCTCGCCTCGATCTGTGCGGCCCTGGACGTGCCGCTGTCCGAGGTGCTGAGCTCGGTCAGCGACGACTACGCGCTAGCCGAGCTGGCGGAGCTGTCCGAGCTGTCGGCAGCTACCCCGGTCGCCTCAGCAGCCTGACCCGGTCGGGCCTATGACGGCAGCGCTCGACCACCCCGTGGGCTCGCGTTCTCGCGCTGGCAACGCCATGGGCAGGGCTCGGGCCGGAGTTCTCGAGGGCGCGCTGCAAAGCGTGTCCGCGCACGGCGTCCACGCCTCGACCATGGGCGGGATCGCAGTCCTCGGAGGGGTCGCCAAGGCGACCGTCTACAACCACTTCCGGTCCAAGGACGAGGTGTTCGCGGCGCTGGTGGTCGACCAGGTCGAGCGCACGGCTACCGAGGCCGGCACGGCCCCTGACCTTGGCGCGGCGTTGAAGGCCGCAGCCGACCGCATCGCCGAGCATCCGGCCCGCGAGACCCTCGCCGCGGGTGAGCCACACGTGCTCGCGGCCTTGGCCGCAGCAGCGCCGTCCGATGCCCTGACTCGCAGCCTGACCGTCGCGGCGCTTGAGTCTCGGCTGGACGCGGCGCGCCCCGAGCAGGTCGACCTCGTCCTTCGGGTGCTCGCATCCTTCCTGCTGGCCCCCGGTACCTCCGGTGAGCGAGGCGCGGTCACCGGCGAGTTGGCGGCCGGTCTGGCCGTGCGCACGACGACCGGATCGGGCGCTCGTGCGGGTTGACCGGCGCTGGAGGTGGCTGGGCGTCGGCATCGTGGCCGGCGGCCTCGTCCTGACGGCCTGTGCGTCCACGACGTCGGGAGGAGCGGCCGCGGCCAGCTCCCGCGAGCCCGGTGGTTCGACCACAGCGAGCGCCTCCGCCGGAGGAAGCGGGCCCCAGGTCGCCAGCGCGGCAGCGACGCTGCTCGTGGTGGGTGACCTGGGCGACTGCAGTGCGGGTGGCGACCGCGGCAAGGCGAGTGCCGCGCTGGCCGCGACCCTCACCGGCCCGATCCTGCTGCTGGGTGACATCGCCTACCCCGACGGCACCTCGGCGAACTATCGAGACTGCTTCTGGCCGGCGTGGAAGCCGCTGCGTGATCGGGCCCACGCCGTGATCGGCAATCACGACGACCGGCACCGAGCGGCGTTCTTCCGGAAGTGGCCCAACTCGGGCAGCTCCTCCCGACCGTGGTACCGATTCCGGGTCGGCGCGTGGAAGGTCTTGGTCGTCGACGCCAACTGCCGGGTCGTCGGGTGCGGCTCGACCTCTCCTCAGGTGAAATGGCTTCGCGACCGGCTGGCGGCCAACGATCGCTGCACGGTGCTGGCCATGCATCAGCCCAGATTCAGCTCCGACGACGAGCATGGTGACTCCCTGACGGTGGACACCCTGTGGCGTACGGCGCATCGCGGCGGCGTCGACCTCGTGGTGGCCGGTCATGCCCACGACTACGAGCGGATCGGGCCGGTCAGCGTGACGGGGAAGGCGAACGACCACGGACCCGTCCTGTTCGTCGTGGGCACGGGGGGAGCCGCTCCCCGCTCCTTCGCGGCCATCACCCCGGCCAGCGCGAAGCGCATCGCGGGGCAGTTCGGCCTGGCGCGGTTGACGCTGGAGCCCCAAGCCTGGAGCGCAGACTTCTTGGCCGCTCCCGGGGGAGCTGTTCGTGACACCGCGACTGGCGGGTGTCGCTGACCCGACGGCCGCGGCTCAGGGCTGGGCGGGCTGGCAGGTCGGGCACCAGTAGGTGATCCGGGTGCGCGGCTCGACGCCCTGCTCCCGGGCGCGAATCGGGGTCCCGCACCGGCGGCATGGCTGGCGCGTGCGCTCGAAGACCCAGTGCTGGTGCCCGCGTCGCAGGTCGCCCGTGGTGACTTGCGCTGCCTGCCCGCGGTTGGCGCGCAGGAGCCGGCGCCCCAGCGAGACGAGGGGTGCCAGACCCTCGCCTCCGACGCGGTCGATCGGCGTCCAGGGCCACAGCCCCCGCAGGTAGCAGAGCTCGTTGGCATAGAGGTTTCCGAGTCCTGCCAGGTTTCGTTGGTCGAGCAACGCCATCCGTACTTCGCGTGCGGGGTCCTCGCCGAGCCTTCGGACCGCCTCGCGAAGGTGGTCCTCGCCCCACGCATCGTCGAGCAGGTCAGGTCCGAGGTGCCCGACGACCGACGCCTCGTCGGCCGTGTTGACCAGCTCCACGACGGGGAGCCGGTAGCCGACGGCGACCCTCGGCTCGACCTCGAGGACGACGCGAACGGCGTCGACCGGTCCACCGTTCCAGGTCTGACCCGGGGTGAACAGGTGCCAGGCACCGTCCATCCTGAGATGGGTATGGACGGTCAGTCCGCCGGAGAGCCGCGTGAGCAGGTGCTTGCCTCGGGGGACCACCTCGAGCACGGTGGAACCGGACAGGTCGGTGGTGGCCAGCTGCGGCACGCGGAAGTCTGTGCGGATCAGGGCATGCCCAGCCAGTGCGTCATGCAGGCGCTGCGCCACCAGCCAGACGGTGTCGCCCTCAGGCACTCGTGGCTCCCTATGCCCGGACGCAACGGCGATTCACGTGCGGCGCCCGTCAGCCGCGCGTCAGGGCGTCGTCGTCGGGGTGGAGCGCGACGGACAGTCGTACCTCGGCGGCACCCACGCGGGGCGGCCGCACAGCTCCGATGTCGAGGGTGTAGCCGCGTGAGTCGTAGAAGGCCCGGGCCTGGGCGTTGCGGGCCAAGGTCCACACCCGCGCCCGAGTGGCCCCACGACGGACCAGCTCCCGCTCTGCTGCGTGCATGAGAGCGGCGCCGAGCCCTCGCCGCCAGGCGGGCGGGTCGAGGTAGACGGCGTAGACCTCGCCGACCAAGACCTGATCCGGCTGCTCCCGGTCGGGCCCAAAGCTCACGTAGCCCAGAACGGGTCCGGCCGGCTCGTCGCAGGCCACCAGCGTCTGGCGTCCGGAGTCAGCGTCGGCGAGAGCGGTGGCGAATCGGGTGGTGTCGGCGGCTTCGTCGAGGTCGGCGAGGACATCGTCGGGCACCAGCCCGGCATAGGCGGCGCGCCAGGAAGCAACGCGGATGCGGGCCAGCGCCGGCGCGTCGCTGACCTCGGCGGGGCGGATGATCGGTGCGGTCACGGGAGCAGCATGTCGTCTCGGCCGTTAGGCCCGCAGCCGGAGTCCGCGAGGGGTGGGATGGAAGCCGGCCCGCTCCAGTGCACCACCCAGAGGGGAGTCCAGCACGCCTTCTCCGTCGGCCCGTTCTACGGCGAGCTTGCCCAGCTGCCCGTCTCGAACCGCCAGGGCCAGCGCATCCACCGCAGGCTGCAGATGGGTCAGATCGTCGGTCCAGGTGAGCAGGGACTTGCCGCCGCGCTCGACGTAGAGCACGAGCCGTCCGTCGTGGACGACCACCAGGGCTCCGGCCTTGCGGCCCGGTTTGTGGCCGGTCGCCGAGTCTCCGGGACGAGTCGGCCACGGCAGCGCGGCCCCGTAGGCGTTGGCTGGGTCGGTGGCAGCCAGCACGAGCGCAGGCGCCGGCTCGCGACGGTCTGCGGCGTAGGTGCGCAGCCGGTCGACCGCCCCGGGCAGGAAGAACTGGGCTGCGCCGAGTCCCTCGATCGCGTAGCCGCGGCGTGCTCGGCCCACGTCCTCGAACGCGCTGAGCACCCGATAGACCGCGGCGAACCCACCGGGCGCCCGCTCTGCGCTGACGGCGCCGCGGGTCACGACGCCGTGGCGGTCGAGGAGCCCGTCGGCCAGTGCGTGAGCCCGCAACGTGGGGTCGAGCTCGCGTGCCGGCAGCAGGGACCACCGGCCGGCGACGGTTGGTGGCCCGGCGCGCGCGGGCAGCGGCGCTCGGCCGGGTCGGCCGTAGCGGCGGCGCGGAGGCGTACGGCGGGCCCGGTGGGCACCCCGCCCGGACCCGATGAGCGAGCGGACCGGGCCCAGCGTGTCGTTGGTGAGGTGCCCCGACCAGACGAGATCCCACAGGACGGTGGTCAGAGCCGCGTCGTCGACGGACTCGACCCGGTCGGACAGCGCCCGGAAGAACAAGGCTGCGCCGCTGTCGAAGCACTCCAGCACCGCGGCATGCAGCGGCGTGGCCACGTCTTCGGTGGTTGTCGGCGCGAGCGTGACTGGCGCCGAGTCGGCCAGGTGGAGGGAGACCCAACCGTCATCACCAGGCAGGGGTCCGTGGCCGGACCAGACCACCTCGCCCGCTGCGGTCAGCTCGTCGAGCATCGAGGGGCTGTAGCCGACGATGCGCGCCGGCAGCACCAGGCGTTCCAGAGCCGAGGCAGGCACCTGGACTCCTTGGAGCTGCTCGACGACGCGCAGCACCCCGTCGACGCCGCGCAGCGCGCCACCAACCCCCTGCCAGGCGGGCAGGAAGCGGGCGAGGGCCTCGGCAGGGACCGGCTCGGCCTCCTGTCGGAGCAGGGCCAGCGACCGGCGGCGCAGGAGCCGCAGGACCTCGGCGTCGCACCACTCGCTGCCGGCGCCTCCCGGGCGGAACTCGCCTTCGACCACGCGGCCGGTGGCGGCCAGGCGCTGCAGCGCGCCGTGGACCAGGGCCTTGCCCACGGCGTAGCGGCTGGCGACGTCGCCGGCCGTGAAGGGTGCGTGGGTGCGGGCGAAGCGGGCGACGAGATCGCCGAACGGGTCGGCCGACGGTTCGAGGAAGGCCTCGGGGATCCCGACCGGCAACGCGACAGCCAAGGCGTCGCGCAGCCGTCCGGCGTCCTCGATCGAGGCCCAGCGCTCCTCACCGGCGATGCGTACGCGGATGACGCGCCGAGCGCCCTCGAGCTCGACCAGCCAGGCGGCCTCGGCGCCGCGCGCGACGGCCTCGGCGGTGGTCAGTGGCCCGAGCTGGCGCAGCAGGTCGGCGACGCCCTCTGCGTCCCGCGCCGTGCGGCCGTCGCTGAGTCGCTGAAGGTCGCGTTCGGTCTGCAGGAGGGCGTCGGGGTCGAGGAGCTCGCGCAGCTCGGCCTGCCCGAGCAGCTCGGCAAGCATCGTCGAGTCGAGCGACAGCGCGGCCGCACGGCGCTCGGCCAGCGGGCTGTCGCCCTCGTAGATGAAGGCGCCGACGTAGCCGAACAGCAAGCTGCGGGCGAACGGTGACGGCTCGACGGTCTCGACCTCGACGAGGCGGACGGCGCGGGACTGGATGGCGGCCATGAGCTCCACCAAACCCGGCACGTCGAAGACATCCTGCAGGCACTCGCGCATGGTCTCGAGGACGATCGGGAACGAGCCGTACTCGCTCGCCACCGACAACAGCTGGGCCGATCGTTGGCGCTGCTGCCACAGCGGGGTGCGGCGGTCGGGCCGGCGTCGGGGGAGGAGCAGCGCGCGCCCCGCGCACTCGCGGAACCGGCTCGCGAACAGGGCTGACCCGCCGACCTCGGTCGTGACGAGAGGCTCGACCTCGTCGGGCAGCAGCACGGCTACACCGCCGAGCGTCTCCGCGGCACGACCGCTGTCGTCGAGATCGGTCTCCGGCAGCCTGATGACGATGCCGTCGTCGGCGTGCATGGCCTGGACGTCGATGCCGTGGCGCTCGCGCAGGCGCGCGGCCAGGGCCAGCGCCCAGGGAGCATGCACCTGAGCGCCGTAGGGGCTGTGCACCACCAGCCGCCAGTCGCCGAGCTCGTCGCGGAATCGTTCGACGACGATGGTGCGATCGTCAGGGACGTGGCCCGTGGCTGTGCGCTGCTCGGCGAGATAGGTCAACAGGTTGTCGGCCGCCCACGCGTCGAGCCCGGCGGCGCGCACCCTGGCCCGCGCGGCGTCGGCATCGAGCGCTCCGAGCTCACGGACGAACGCGCCGACGGCTCGGCCCAGCTCGGCGGGCCGGCCCAGGGAGTCGCCCTTCCAGAATGGGAGCCTTCCCGGTTGCCCCGGGGCAGGCGAGACCAGCACCCGGTCGTGGGTGACCTCCTCGATCCGCCACGACGTGGAACCGAGCGCGAAGACGTCACCCACCCGCGACTCGTAGACCATCTCCTCGTCGAGCTCGCCGACCCGTGACTGCTTCTCCCCGACGAGGAACACCCCGAACAGGCCGCGGTCGGGGATGGTGCCGCCGCTGGTGACGGCCAGGCGCTGCGCCCCGGGCCGACCGGACAGCTCGCCGCTGACCCGGTCCCACACGATGCGTGGGCGCAGCTCGGCGAACGCGTCCGACGGATAGCGCCCGGCCAGCATGTCGAGCACGGCGTCGTACGCGCTTTGCGGCAGGGTCGCGAACGGAGCTGCTCGGCGGACCAGCGCCAGGAGGTCGTCGACCGCCCAGGTGTCGACCGCGAGCATCGCGACGACCTGCTGAGCCAGAACATCGAGGGGGTTCTTGGGGATGGCTAGCGCCTCGATCTGACCGAGGCGCATGCGTTCAGCCACGACGGCGGTCTGGACCAGGTCGCCCCGGTATTTGGGGAAGATCACGCCCTTGCTGACCGCACCGACCTGGTGCCCGGCGCGGCCCACGCGCTGCAGGCCGCTGGCCACCGAAGGCGGTGACTCGACCTGGACCACGAGATCGACGGCACCCATGTCGATGCCGAGCTCAAGGCTGGACGTGGCCACCACGGCCGGGAGGCGTCCGGACTTGAGCTCTTCCTCGATGAGCATGCGCTGCTCGCGACTCACGCTGCCGTGGTGGGCCCTGGCCAGAACGGTCGCCGCGCCGTGGCTCGTCCCGCTCTGCGCCATGATCTGCGCAGGCGGCGCCTCCGACAGCCGCGCTGTGCTGCTGGCCGCGCTCTCCTCCTCGCTCGTTCCTCGCTCGTCGGCTCGCCGCTCCGCATGAATCTCGTTGAGGCGCGCGCACAACTTCTCCGCCAACCGCCGGCTGTTGGAGAACACGATCGTCGAGCGGTGAGCTTCGACCAGGTCGGTGATGCGCTCCTCGACGTGCGGCCAGATCGAGCTGCGCCTCGGGTCTCCCGCGGCGGAGCCGGTGACGTCGTCGCTGGCGCTGCCCATCTCGGACAGGTCTTCGACCGGCACGACGACCTGGAGCTCGACAGTCTTGGCGCTCGGCGGTTGAACGACGACGACGTCCCGCGTCCCGCCGAGGAAGCGCGCGACCTCATCGACCGGACGTACGGTCGCCGACAGGCCGATCCGTCGGGCTGGACGCTCGAGCAGCGCGTCGAGGCGCTCCAGCGACAAGGCCAGATGAGCCCCGCGCTTGGTGCCGGCCACGGCGTGGACCTCGTCGATGATCACCGTCTCGACGCCGCGCAACGACTCGCGGGACTGGCCGGTCAGCAGCAGGAACAGCGATTCGGGCGTCGTGATCAGCACGTCGGGCGGCTTCTTCAGGAAGCGGCGCCGCTCGTCGGCCGGGGTGTCTCCGGTGCGGATGCCCACGGTCACGTCGGGCTCGGGCAGGCCGAGGCGTTGCGCTGCTTGACGGATGCCCGTGAGGGGTGCGCGCAGGTTGCGCTCGACGTCGACGGCCAGCGCCTTGAGAGGGGAGACGTAGAGGATCCGGCATCGCCGTTGTGGGTCGTCGGGGACGGGGGTCGTCGCGATCCGGTCGAGCGACCAGAGGAAGGCCGCCAGCGTCTTCCCTGAACCGGTCGGGGCGACGACCAGGGCGTCCTGCCCGGCCGCGGCGGACCGCCACGCACCCTCCTGGGCCGGGGTCGGAGCCTCGAACGCGCCCTCGAACCACGCCCGGGTGGGCCTGGACAGCAGGCCCAGCGGCGGACCCTCGGAGGCGGGCAGCGGCTGGGGTGTCACCGCTCCATCCTGGCCTAACCCGCCGACACGGGCCGGATCGACGGCTCAACCCCGGTGACCACCGAGCCAGCCGACCCGAGGTTGCCCCCGGCCGGCGCTGGCGAGAGGCGAGCCGGACCTTGATCATCGGGCGAGGTCGCGCCGGTGGGCTGGTGCCTCGCGGTAGCGTCGGACGGTGCGATTGACGGAGTTCTGGGGGCGGATGCGTCACCACCTTGGCGACGGCTATGCCGAGTCGTGGGCGCATGACACCGTCATCGCCGGTCTCGGAAGCCGGACTGTCGACCAGGCCTTGGCTGCGGGTGAACCGGCCAAGGACGTCTGGCGCGCGGTCGTCGTGGTCCTCGAGCTTCCCGCCTCGGAGCGCTGATGCCCACCGAGCTGCCGGACCTGCCCGGACTGCCCGATCCGACCAACGCCACCGAGCTGGTCCCCGACCCCGTGCGCGTGGCCGGATCGTCCTCGGGCGCGCCGACCGAACAGGTACACCCCGCTCAGCGCCGTACCGTCGTCGTCCTGTCCGCGGCTCAGGTGCTCGGCGGCCTCGGCGTGGGCGCCGCTGTCGCCGTTGGTGGTCTCTTGGCCGCAGGGGTCACAGGCAACGAGGGGGTCGCGGGACTCGCCCAGACGTGTGGGGTGGTCGGCGCGGCGCTGGCGGCGTTGCCGCTGGTGCGACTCACCGATCGATGGGGTCGCCGCATCGGGCTGTCGGCCGGGCTGGGCATCGCTGCGCTCGGTGCTCTCCTCGTCATCGTCGGAGCCGACCGGCGGGCGACACCGTTGCTGTTCTTCGGGTTCGTGCTCACCGGAGCCGCCACGGCCGCCGGCCTGCAGTCGCGTTATGCGGCCACAGACCTCGCCACCGACACCCACCGCGCCCGTGACCTGTCGACGGTGGTGTGGGCGACGACCGTGGGGGCCGTCGCCGGCCCCAACCTCGCAGACCCAGCGGGTCGAGTGGCCACGGCCCTCGGACTCCCTCAGCTGACTGGCGGCTACCTGCTCGCCCTTGTGGCGTTGACCGTCGGCGGGACACTCGTCGTGCTTGCGCTGCACCCCGACCCGCTGCTCGCGGCGCGGGCACGGGCCGCTGATGCGGGGATGCACCACCCCCAACGCCCGAGGTTGCGTCACTCCCTCGGCGTGGTCCGGGGCCACCAGGGTGCGCTGATCGGGCTGGCGGCCATTGCGGTGGCGCACACCTGCATGGTGGCCGTCATGGTCATGACGCCGATCCACATGGCGCACGTCGACGTGTCCCTGACGATCATCGGTGTGGTGCTGAGCGTGCACATCCTGGGGATGTATGCGTTCTCCCCGCTGGTCGGCATGGCCTCGGACCGCTACGGCCGCCGCCGCGTCATCATCGTGGGATCCGGGCTGCTGCTGGCGGCCTGCCTGGTCGCGGGCACCGCCGCGGCCGACAACGCCCTGCAGCTGGGGATCGGGCTGTTCCTGCTCGGGCTCGGCTGGTCCTGCGGCCTGGTCGCCGGCTCGACCCTGCTGACCGAGTCCGTCCCCGAGCCGGAGCGGCCCGGGGCCCAGGGGGCCTCCGACCTGGTGATGAACGTCTGTGCCGCGGTCGGCGGAGCGCTCGCCGGGATCGTGGTCGCGCTGGCGTCCTACGGGCTGCTCACCGTCCTGGCCGCCATCCCGGTCGCCCTGCTTCTGGGCTGGGTCGTCAGCTCGCGCGCCACTCCGCCAGCAGCTCCGCCTCTCGCTCCCGCGTGAGCCGCCCCACCATCTCCGGGAGCCCACGGGCGCGGTCCCAGGCGAGGGCATCGCGCGCGGTGTCCACGACGGAGCGAAGCTGTAGCCCCGCCTCGACGGACGGCTGGGGATCGCGGGCGAAGGCGTAGGCGTCGCTGGGATCGTCGAGCAGCGGGAGGTGATCACCGGCGACGACTCCGCGCTCTTCGAGCCAGGCCCGGGGAACTCCGTGCACGAACGCGTCGGTGGCGCCAGCCGCCATGGAGCAGGCCATGAACATGTCCGCCACGGTGAAACCGAGCGATGGGCCGACGCCGTCGAAGGGGCCCGACGTCTGGTTCTCCAGCAGGGTCACCATGAACGCCCCAAGGTCGCGGACGTCGATGAGTTGCATAGGAGCCTCGGCAGGGTCGGCGGCCAGGATGTCGCCGCCCTCGGAGAAGCGCCGGACCCAGTAGCCGAAACGGTCGGTGTAGTCATCCGGTCCCACGATGTAGGTCGGTCGGATCACCGCGGCATCCGGGAAGGCCTCGACGAACTCCTCCTCGCAGGCGACCTTGAGGGGGCCGTAGCTGTCGTTGGTGATCTCCTCGCTCGCGTCGCCGTCGCGCAGGTCGCCCACGGCCCACAGCGGCGCGTGCGCGGCGTCCGTGGGATCACCGTCGGCCGGCGGCGCGTACGCCGACACGCTGGATACGAACGCCGCGTGACCGACCGAGCCGGCCAGGGCCCGGCAGGAGTCACGGACGACGCGGGGCACGTAGCCGCACACGTCGAGCAGACCGTCGAAACGGCGCCCGGCGAGCGGCGCCAGTGCGTCGGGTCCCGTGGTCCGGTCGAGCAAGACGTGCTCGGCGTCGGGAAACAGGTCGGTCGGGGAGCGGTGCACCAGGGTGAGGCTGTGCCCGCGGTCGAGGGCCGCCCCCACGGCATGCCGTCCGACGAAGCGGGTACCACCCAGCACGAGAAGGTCCATGCCTCGGACCCTAGCGCCGCCCCCACCTCCGCCCCCACCCCTCTCCACCCCCTCTCCACCTTCGTGATCATGCGCAGATGGCCCCTGCCGAGAGGGTCGGGGCTCTGGCTGGACGTCGGCGGCGTGTCGGATTTGATCGAACACTCGTTCGACATAGAGTGCGCGTACGTCGCCGGCTCGTCGGCGACAGCTCGCCAGCACGTCGTCGTCCCCAGGTCTGCGGATGTGTCTCGCGGACTGTCGGAGCCGGCCCCTAGCGTCATCGCCGTACTCGCTTCACAGCCTCGTCCCTCACGACCCCGAAGGGTGCCTCTCATGGCAGCAGTCGACCGCGACAAGTCCCTCGACGCCGCGCTCGCCCAGATCGACCGACAGTTCGGCAAGGGGTCGGTCATGCGCCTCGGTGACGAGGTGCGCGCGCCGATCGAGGTCATCCCCACCGGGTCGATCGCTCTCGACCTCGCGCTCGGCATCGGCGGTCTGCCCCGCGGCCGAGTCGTGGAGATCTACGGACCTGAGAGCAGTGGCAAGACGACCGTGGCGCTGCACGCCGTGGCCAACGCGCAGCGGGCCGGGGGGATCGCGGCGTTCATCGACGCCGAGCACGCGCTCGACCCCGACTACGCAGCCAAGCTCGGCGTCGACACCGACGCGCTGCTGGTCAGCCAGCCCGACACCGGTGAGCAGGCGCTGGAGATCATGGACATGCTGATCCGCTCCGGTGCCCTCGACATCGTCGTCATCGACTCCGTCGCCGCACTCGTGCCGCGCGCCGAGATCGAAGGGGAGATGGGCGACAGCCACGTCGGCCTTCAGGCCCGGCTCATGTCGCAGGCGCTGCGCAAGATCACCGGCGCGCTCAGCCAGTCCGGCACCACCGCCATCTTCATCAACCAGCTCCGCGAAAAGATCGGCGTGATGTTCGGCTCTCCCGAGACGACGACGGGAGGTCGGGCGCTGAAGTTCTACTCCTCCATCCGGCTCGACGTCCGCCGCATCGAGACGCTCAAGGACGGCACCGACGCGGTCGGCAACCGCACCCGGGTCAAGGTCGTCAAGAACAAGGTCGCCCCGCCGTTCAAGCAGGCGGAGTTCGACATCCTCTACGGCCAGGGCATCTCCCGTGAGGGCGGCCTGATCGACATGGGCGTCGAACAGGGCTTCGTCCGCAAGAGCGGCGCCTGGTACACCTACGAGGGCGACCAGCTCGGGCAGGGCAAGGAGAACGCCCGGGTGTTCCTGCGCGACAACCCCGACCTGGCCGACGAGATCGAGAAGAAGATCAAGGAGAAGCTCGGCATCGGCCCGCAGGTGGACCTTCCCGCGGAGGAACTGGGGGAGCCGCTCCCGGCCCCGGCAGACTTCTGATCCGAGCCAGGGTGTGAGCAGCGATGAACGACGGGTCGGGCGCGGCCGCTGGTTCGCTGGCGGATCCGGACCCTGATCCGGACACTGATCAGGACCCTGACCCGGACGCTCAGGCCGACGCCGACCCCGAGACGGTGGCCCGGGCGATCTGCCTCCGCCAGCTGACCCTGGGTCCTCGCTCCCGGGCTCAACTGGCGGACGCTATGGCCAAGCGCAACGTGCCCACCGACGCAGCGACCTCGGTGCTCGACCGGTTCACCGACGTCGGACTCATCGACGACGCGGCCTTTGCTGCGGGCTGGGTGGAGTCGCGTCAGGCCGGACGGGGTCTGGCCAAACGCGCGCTGGCCTATGAGTTGCGGGCCAAGGGGGTGGCCGACGACGTGATCGAGCAGGCGTTGGACGGGCTCGATCCCGAGACCGAGCGCGAGGCGGCTGCTCGCCTCGTCGCACGGCGGCTGACGTCGATGGGGGGACTCCCGACCGAGGTACGCCTTCGCCGGTTGGTGGGCATGCTCGCGCGCAAGGGCTACTCCTCGGGCACGGCGATGGCTGTGGTTCAGGAGGCCTTGGCCTCCGAGGAGGCCCACGGGTCGATCAGCGGGTCTGGTCAGTTGTAGGTGGCCAGCCCCTCGGCTACCTCTCGTGGGTCGCCCGAGTCGAGGCCCCACAGGGCCTGCTGGAGCGCAAAGGTGCCCTGGTAGGCCGCTGATCGCTGGGTGAGCTCGCGCAGCGTCGGATCCTCCTCGTGGAGGGCCGTGACCAGCCACGGCTGGGCGTGGGCGAGGATTGCGGCCAGGTCGACGGCCGGGTCGCCGGGCCCCGCCTCGTCCCAGTCGAGAACTCCGACGACGGCCCCGGATGCGGGGTCCAGCAGCACGTTCTCGCCGCCGAGGTCACCGTGCGTCAGGCCTCCGAGCGACGCAACGGCGGCAGCAGCGGAGACAGCTGCTGAGACCTCGGCCTCGGCCCGACTGCGCCCTCGCGCGGAGGCGATCGTGGGCAGGACGTCGGTGCGCAGCCGATCGGCGAGCTGCTCCCAGCGCGCGACCCAGCCCTCGTCGTCGCCCGGCCACGAGGTGGGCCGAGCCGTCCTCAGGGCGGTGAGCAGCGAGACCAGGTCCGCCGCGAGGCGCTGTTGCGCCACGGCGGACAACGTCCGGGTGACCCGAGGGCTGAGGCCGACGCCGTGGACTCGACTCAGTCCCATCCGAGCCACGCCCAGGTCGCCAGCCACAACGCCGATGACGGCGGGTGCGGGGAGCCCGAGTCCGTGCGCCGCACGCGCCCGATCTGCCGAACGTGCGAGCACGTCGAGGGCGGCCGGCGTCCGGGGAAACCGCCAGGCCTCGCCGGTGGTGAGCACCACGTCGTGGCGCTGGCCGCTGCGCACCTCGATCGAGCTGGGGGCGACGCGGAGCACCTCCGCGTAGGAGATCTCGCTCACCGGTCGAAGACCGACAGGTCACCCCCCGACGCAATCAGGTCGCGGTAGAGGTGGGCGCTGCGCTTGGGGGTGCGCACCTGGGTGTCGTAGTCGACGTGGACCATGCCGAACCGCGGGCGGTAGCCCTCGGCCCACTCGAAGTTGTCGAGCAGCGACCACACGAAGTAGCCGCGCAGGTCGACCCCGTCGGCCAGGGCGCCCGCCGCCGCCCGAAGGTGCTGGGCCAAGAACGCCACCCTGCGCGGGTCGTCGACCCGACCGTCGACCACCGGGTCGTCGAAGGCGCACCCGTTCTCGGTGATGTAGAGCGGCGGGCAGCCCGGCTGACCGCCCACCCAGCGCAACAGCTCGCCGAGTCCCTCGGGCGTCTGCGGCCATCGCATGTCGGTGGCATTCGGGCCGGGGTCGCTCATGACGATCCCGTCCGTGTGCGGATAGGCCGAGACCGCGTGAGCGCCGCCACGAGCGTCGCCGCTGCCGGGCTCGTGAGACGGGCCTCGTTCGAACGTGCCGTCGTTGTAGTAGTTGACCCCAAGGAAGTCCAACGGGGCGGCGGCCTCAGCCAGGTCGCCGTCGTGGATCACCCCGTCCAGCTCCTGGGCAAGGTCTTCCAGGACATCGGTCGGGTACCCATGGCCCAGCACGGCCCCGAGCATCATCCGGTTCTGCACTCCGTCGATACGACGTACGGCGTCTCGCAGCCCGAGGTCATCGGGATCAGCGGCGTGCGCCGGCAGGAAGTTCAGCACCACACCGAGCTGGTTGTCCGGCCTCTGATCCCGCATCGCGGACACGGCCCGGCCATGGGCCAGCATCAGGTGATGGGCGGCTCGAGTGGCTGCGGCGAAGTCGCGAACCCCCGGAGCGTGTATCCCGGCTCCGTAGCCGAGCCAGGCCGTGCACCAGGGTTCGTTCAGCGTGGCCCAGTAGCCGATCCGGTCGCCGAGCGCCTCGTGCACCGCCGTCGCGTAGTCGACGAACCGGTCGACGATGCTGCGATCGGGCCAGCCGCCGGCGTCTTCGAGCTCTTGGGGGAGATCCCAGTGGTACAACGTGGCGAAGGGGGTGATCCCGGCCTCCAGCAAGCTGTCCACCAGCTGGTCGTAGAAACCGACCCCCGCGGGGTTGAGGGGTCCGCGCCCTCCGGGCTGCACCCGCGGCCATGCGATGGAGAACCGGTAGGCGCTGAGGCCGAGGGTGCGCATCAAGCCGACGTCGTCCCGGAACCGGTGCCGATGATCCACGGCGACAGCGCCGCTGCTGCCGTCCGCGATGGCCCCCGGCCGGTCACAGAGGGTGTCCCAGATGGAGCGCCCGCGGCCGTCCTCGTTGACGGCCCCCTCGATCTGGTAGGAGGACGTCGCTGCGCCCCACACGAAGTCGGGCGGGAAGTCGGTCATGGATCTCCTCGTCGGTCGCCGAGTCGGCGACTCGGAGGGTGGTGCGTGGGCCGCGGTCAGCGTCGCCACGGTCCCGACACGCCGACGCACCGGGACACCAGGGTCCCGGTGCGTCGGGCGCGCTGCTACGGGCGTAGGCCCGCAGCCTCAGCCCTTGAGGCCACCTGCCAGCAGCCCTCGGATGAAGTAACGCTGCAGCGACAGGAAGACGATGAGCGGCACGACGATGCCGACCATGGCCCCAGCGGTGAGGCGTTGCCATTCGTTGCCTCTGGTGCCGGCTAGCTCCGCGAGTCTGACCGTCAGCGGTGCCACATCGGGCGTGCCTCCGGCGAAGGTGAGACCGACGAGCAGGTCGTTCCAGATGAACAGGAACTGGAAGATGAGCAGGGCGGCCAAAGCCGGGATGCACAAGGGCAGCACGATCCTGGCGAAGATCGTGGCGTGTCCCGCACCGTCGACGCGAGCCGCTTCGAACAACGACTCGGGCAGGTCAGACATGAAGTTGTGCAGGAGGAACACGCACAAGGGCATGCCGAACGCCGCGTGAGCGATCCATACCGGCAGGTAGGTCCCCGCCATGCCCAGCCCGACGAAGCGCTGCAGCAACGGCACCAGCGCCATCTGCAGGGGCACGATCTGCATCGCGAAGATCCCGATGAAGATGATGTCCCGGCCCTTCCACTTGGTGCAGGCGAGCGCGTAGGCGCACATCGCCGCGACGCCGATGGAAAGCGTCACTGCCGGGAAGGTGATGACGAAGGAGTTGACGAAGAAGGGTCCGAGGGGCTTCGCCACGTCGCCGGTGCCGAAGATGACCTCTTTGTAGTTCTCCAGGGTCAGGCCGGGGTTCTTGAAGAACGTCCACCAGCCGCTGGACTTGATGTCGTCCTCCGGACGGAAGGACGACAAGGCCACACCGAACGTGGGGATGGTCCACAAGATGGCGAGAACGATCGCGAACGCCGAGGCCCACGGGGAGCGCAGCTTCTCCCGGGTCTTGGCCGCTTTGGTCTTGGGCTTGACCTCGTCTGGGACGTCCGCGAGATCTTCGACTGGGGTACTGACCGACATCAGCCGATCTCCTTCCTGAGTCGAAGGTTTCGGGCCTGGTACCACACGACCGGGATGACCAGGATGAACAAGAAGACGGCCAGAGCCGCGCCTCGTCCCTTCTCGCCGAACTGGAAGGACTGCGTATACATCTCGTTGGCGACCACCGAGGTCTTGAACTGACCTCCCGTGGTCGTTCGGACTATGTCGAAGACCTTGAGGCTCAACACTGTGATCGTGGAGAAGACCACCACCACCGCCGGCCGGATGCTGGGAAGCGTCACGTTGAAGAACATCTGCGTGGGGCTCACCCCGTCGAGCCTCGCGGCCTCGACGATCTCGGTCGGGATGCCCTTGATCGCTGCCGAGAGGATGACCATCGCGAAGCCGGCCTGGATCCAGATGAGGATGACCATCAGGAAGAAGGTGTTCCAGCGTGGGTTCTGGATGAACTGGTAGGTGTCCTGCCCGAGCCACACCAGGATCTGGTTGGCCAGGCCGATCTGCGGCTCGGTCTCGATGCGGTATTCGTAGATGAACTTCCAGATGATCGAGGCACCGACGAACGAGATCGCCAGCGGCAAGAAGATCAGCGTCTTCGCGAACCGCTCCGTGCGCGCCCCGTCGACGGCGATGGCGTACATCATCCCGATGACGACCGAAGAGATCGGCACGATGAGCACCCAGGCCAGCGTGTTCTGGATGACCACGATGATGTCGGGCTGGGTGAACATCCAGGTGTAGTTCTCGAGCCCGACGAAGTCGCCGCGCTTGTCCTGGAACGACTGGATGGTCGTGAGCACGGTGGGGATGAACAGGGCGTAGAAGAGGAGCAGGAGCCCGGGAACCACGAAGATGGCGATCTGCCACTTCTCCTGGCCGCGCTTGGGCGCCCGGCCGATGAGCAGGAGGAGAAGGGCGATGAGGGCCATGAAGGCCGCTGTCATCACGACCATCAGGCTGATCTTGCCTGCGGCACTCTCCGGCTTGAAGACGGACTCAAACCACTCGGACAAGTAGTCGTCGACGAAGTCTTCCCACCACTTGCTCTCGGTGAGGACGTTGTCGAACAGCCAGGTCCCCGCGCACAGCAGAAGGAACGCGACCAGGATGACGACCTGCGTCGTCCGGTTGCTCGGCTTGGTGCTTCGTGGCGGCGGCGTCTCGGCCGGCTCGGGGGGCGCGGCGCTGAGGACCGATGAACTCTGGTTCTCGGGAGGGGGCAAGCTGTCGCTGGACATCAGGGTGTCAGCCTCTCGGTCGAGGGCCCGGGCGGTCGACCGAAGAGCCAGCCGCTGGGCGAGAGCCGTTCACGCGGAAGCGCAAGATCCAAGGTTGTGCAGCGAGCCAGCAAGGCAAAGGCGCCGAGATCGTGGTCGGCGCGGCCTGGCCCTGCGGACTCGCCGACCCGGTGCCCCCGCCCCGCGTGGGGGAGGGAGCACCGGGCCGGACTCAAGAGTCCTGCTCGGTGGTATCCGATGACCTGACTATGCCGCAGGTGCGACGCGTGCGTCAGGTCTTCGGACACAACCGCTCGAGCTGACTAGCGGGCTTGCTGACTGACTAGGACGGCCAGGAGGTCTGGATGTCCGTGGTGACCTCGTCGGTCGTCTTGTTGCCGAGCACCCACTCGACCATGCCGGTCCAGAACGATCCGGTGCCGACCGGGCCGGGCATGAGGTCCGAGCCGTCGAAGCGGAAGACCGCGTCCGGGTCGGCGAGGATCTCGGTGGACAGAGCGTTGATCGGGTTGTCGATCAGCGAGACGTCGACGTTCTTGTTGGCAACCACACAGTCGCAGTACGACAGGAAGTTGTTGTTGTACTCGACCGAGGTCATGTACAACGCCGTCATCTGCGTCTCTTCGTCGTCGTTGAACTGGCCGACGATCTCGCCGCCACCAAGAACCGGCTTGCCGGCTGCAGCGTCGAACGGCGGCAGGTAGAACGCGAAGACGTCACCGTCCTCGGCCACCGTGGTGCCCTCAGGCCAGTTCGCCGCGTAGAACGACGCCTGGCGGTGCATGGCGCACTTGTCCTTGAGGATCGGCAGGCCGCCGTCCTGGAACGCGGTGGACGGGATGGAGTCGACGCCACCGAAGCCACCATTGACGTAGTCCGGGTTCTTCAGGTACTTCCCGGCCTCGTCGAACGCGGCCCGCACCTCAGGTGAGTCGAACGCCAGCGTGTGGTCAACCCACTGGTCGTACTTCTCGGCCCCTGCGCTGCGCAGCATGATGTCTTCGATCCAGTCCGTGCCGACCCAACCGGTCGCGCCACCGGACTCGAAGCCCACGCACCACGGCTTCATCTTGCCCTCAGCGGCGATCTTGTCGCTGAGCGCGGTCATCTCGGCCCACGTGGTCGGAATGGCCCAGCCGTTGTCGGCGAACATCGTCGGCGAGTACCACACGAACGACTTCACGTTCGCCTTGTAGGGCGCGCCCCACACCTGGCCGTCGACCGTGCCGTAGTTCATCCACGACTCGGAGTAGTTGGCCTGGGCGGCGGTGATGTAGTCGTCGCTCGGCTGCGTCAGCTTGTCGCTGGAGGCGTAGTCGGCGAACAGACCCGGCTGCGGGAACAGCGCGATGTCGGGCGCCTGGCCACCTTCGACCCGGACCGTCAGCGTCGCCTCGAACTCACCGGAGCCCTCGTGCGTCACCTTGATACCGGTGCACTTGGTGAACTCCTCGAACGACGCGTTGATGTCGTCGCTCTCCTTCTCCCGGATGGAGGAGTAGATCGAGACCTCGGAGTCTGGGTAGTAGCCGTACTGGGCGTAGTCCTCGCAACCGGCCGGCTGGGACGCCGCGGCGCCGCCGCCGCTCGAGCCCCCACAGGCCGCCAGTGCGAGCATCAGACCCGCAGCCCCGGCTGTGATTGCGGAATGCTTCCGCGTGAAACGAAGCGCCATGCGCCGCGCCCCTCTCTCGTGTCGGGTGGAGCAGTCCGGGCCGGTACGGCCCGCGTCCTAGCCGATGAAAGCGCTTCCGGGGAGTCAGCGCAATGTCTGCGCGGTGTCTAGACGGTCACGAAAAGGTCACGGGCTCCCGACGGGAGTGAGGCGGTGCCGTGCTGCCACGGACAATCAGCTTCGTCGGAACCACGATCGTTCGGGGCTCCGGCCGGTCGCCATTCGCCGGGGCGCCACCGTTCTGCTGGGCCGCGATCGACTCCAGAAGGAGCTCAGCGACCAACCGACCCTGGAGCCGCACCGGCTGCCCGACCGTGGTGAGGTCGAACAGCGGCGCGAACTCGTGGTCGTCGATGCCGATGATCGACAGGTCACCGGGGATGTCGAGGCCGGCCCGACGGGCCGTGTGGATGGCGCCGAAGGCCATCTCGTCGGATCCGGCGAAGACCGCGGTCGGCGGCTCGGCGAGGCTGAGCAGCTCGGCCATGGCCTCCGCGCCGCTGTCGATGGTGAAGTCGCCGACGAGGTCGAGCGCGGGGTCCGCCTCCAGGCCCATCTCGGCGAGGGCAGTGAGGTAGCCGTGTCGACGCGCTTGCGGCACGGGGAAGCGCAGACCGATCTCGTCCTTGGCGCCGATGTGCGCGATCCGGGTGTGACCGAGCCCGATCAGGTGACGGGTAGCCACTTTCGCGGCTTCGACATCGTCGATCCGGACCGAGGGGAACCCTGCCGTCGTGAACCCGGCCAGCGTCGTCGGGATGCGAAGGGCGTCCAACGCTCCGATTTCCTCGTCGGTCACCGGCACGCTGAGGACGATCACGCCCTCGGCCCGCTTGCGCAGGGTGTCGGGGTCGAACGCATGACCGCGCGCCTCGCCGTACTCGCCGATCGTGTAGAGCAGCACGTCGTAGCCAGCCGCCCGGAGCGGCTCCTGGATGCCGTCGATGAGGTGCGCGAAGAACCATCGACGGATGTACGGCGTGACGACGCCGACGGTGCGGGTGCGCCCGCTCGCGAGGCTGGACGCGCTGGGTGAGGGCACGTAGCCGAGCTCGGCGGCGGCGAGCGACACCTTCTCCCGGGTGCGCGTAGAGACGTTCGGGAGCCCGCGCAGGGCCCGCGAGACGGTGGCCGTCGACACTCCGGCGCGGGCCGCGACATCGGTGATTCCCGCCGGTCCTCGAGGTGCGAGGACCTCGAGGTTGGGCAAGGATGAGATCGGAGGGCGGGAGACCGGGCTCCGCGCGCGGCGAGGCGTGTTGGCCATCTGGTCGTCACGCTCCCTTCACCGTGCCGAAACGGTAAGCGTTTTCGGAGCATAGTCCTCCGACGTGGCCCCGCGTCCAGGCGAAGGACCGGGCCACGGCGCCGACGGCCTATCCTGATCGGCGTTATGGACGCACCGACCCGCCCTAGGGCCCGCACCTACGAGGTGCGCACCTACGGGTGCCAGATGAACGTCCACGACTCCGAGCGCCTGAGCGGACTGCTCGAGAGCGCGGGCTATGTCCGGGCCGCAGGTCAGTCGGACGCGACCGACTCGCAGCCGGCCGACGTCATCGTGTTCAACACGTGCGCGGTGCGCGAGAACGCCGACAACCGGTTGTACGGGAACCTCGGGCACCTCGCCCCGGTGAAGGCCAGCCATCCGGGGATGCAGATCGCGGTCGGGGGCTGCCTGGCGCAGAAGGACCGTGGCGAGATCCTGAGGCGCGCGCCCTGGGTGGACGTCGTCTTCGGCACGCACAACATCGGGTCACTCCCGGTCCTGCTCGAGCGCGCCAGGCACAACGACGAGGCGCAGCTGGAGATCCTCGAGTCGCTCGAGACGTTCCCGTCGACCTTGCCGACGCGCCGCGACAGCCCGTACTCCGGCTGGGTGTCGATCTCGGTGGGCTGCAACAACTCGTGCACGTTCTGCATCGTGCCCAGCCTGCGCGGAGTCGAGAAGGACCGGCGCCCCGGGGACGTTCTCGCCGAGATCGAGGCCCTCGTGAGCGAAGGCGTGCTCGAGGTCACCCTGCTGGGGCAGAACGTGAACTCCTACGGCGTGGAGTTCGGTGACCGGGGGGCGTTCGCGTCGTTGTTGCGCGCCTGCGGACCGATCGAGGGACTCGAGCGGGTCCGCTTCACCAGCCCGCACCCGCGTGACTTCACGCACGACGTCATCGACGCCATGGCCGAGACGCCCAACGTGATGCCCAGCCTGCACATGCCCTTGCAGTCGGGGTCGGACTCGGTGCTCCGGGCGATGCGTCGCAGCTATCGCCAGGAGCGGTATCTGTCGATCATCGACGACGTGCGGGCGAGGATCCCCGAGGCCGCCATCACCACCGACATCATCGTCGGCTTCCCCGGCGAGACCGACGACGACTTCGAGGCCACCCTCGACGTCGTGCGTGCGGCCCGCTTCGCCGGGGCCTTCACCTTCCAGTACTCACCCCGACCGGGGACCCCGGCTGCAGCCATGGACGATCAGGTGCCCAAGGCGGTTGTCCAGGAGCGCTACGAGCGCCTGGTGGCGCTGCAGGACGACATGGCGTGGGCGGAGAACAAGGCTCTCGTCGGCCGTACGGTCGAGGTGCTCGTCGCCCAGGGCGAGGGTCGCAAGGACGAAGCGACGGCTCGACTTTCCGGTCGGGCCCGCGACAACCGCCTCGTGCACTTCACGCCGGGTGCAGCCGTCCCCCGTCCTGGAGACGTGGTCGACGTGGAGATCACCTATGCCGCGCCACACCACCTTGTGTCGGACCGGCCGGCCGAGGTGCCGCGCCGCACCCGGGCGGGCGACGTGTGGGAGATCCAGCGGGACTCTGCGGATGAACGTCCGGCCGCGGCGGCGCCCCCCGTCCTGCTCGGCGTTCCCGGCGTGGGCGCGCCCCGGAGTAGCGGGCCAACGCGAGCGGGTGCTCGGACCTCGGGCTACCGTCGCTGGGTGCCTGTCGTCGCTGCCGCGTTCTGCCCCCACCCCCCGGTGCTGGTGCCGGGGCTGGGTGGCGGGACGGCTGGGCCGGTAGAGGAGCCAACACGTGAGGCCGCCGATCCAGTGTTGGAGCGGCTCCGGGGCGCGTGCCTGGATGCGGTCTCCGTGCTCGTGCCCGGCGACCGTCCGGTCGTCGTGCTCGGGTCGGGTGCCGGCGACCAGAGCTGGCACGGTGAAGCTGCGGGCAGCCTGCGCCCGTGGGGTGTCGACGTCCGGGTCGGTGGCGCAGGCGCACCCGTACTCCCGCTCAGTCTCACCGTTGGTGCCTGGTTGCTTGATCAGGCTGGTGTGGCGCGCGAGCGGCGCCGGTATGAGTCGGTCGCCACGGGGGCGTCAAAGCATGGCGTTCCTGACGAGGACGTGGCGTTGCTCGTGATGGCCGATGGCTCGGCGCGGCGGACGCCCAAGGCGCCGGGCGCCTTTCATCCTCGCGCCGAGGAGTACGACGCCGCGATCGCCGAGGCGCTGCGCGCCGGAGACCCCGACGCCCTCGGGCGTGTGGCGGGCGACCCACTCAGCCGCGAGGTCATGGCTGGCGGCGCAGCCGTCTGGGTCGCCGCGGCGGCGATGACTGGCGATCGCCGACCGCTGACCGCTGAGCTGCTCGCGGCAGACGCCCCGTACGGCGTCGGCTATCTCGTCGCGCGCTGGACCTGGGCCTTCTAGCCCACAGTCGGTAGGACGCAGCGGGGGCGAGCCGTTATTCGGCTGCCTTGTCGGTCGCGTCGTCCACAGCCTGGTCGATCTTTTCGGTGATGGGGGCTGACTTGCCGCCCGTCAGGTCATCGACCTTGTCGGTCGCACTGTCGACGGCAGAGTCGATCGTGTCGCCATGCTCAGCCGCGAGGTCCTTGATCTTCTCGCCGTTGTCGCCCACGAGGCCTTTGGCCTTGTCCATGGCGCCGCTCGCGGCGTCCTTCACGCTGTCGAACATGCTCATGAGGGGTGGTCCTTCCTCGGCCCGCGGGCGCGGGCGATAGACAAAACCTAGGCCAGGATGAGCCGGGTGTCCTCCGCAAGCACGGCCCCTCCCGGCGCTCTCGCTGAGCCCCCGGCGCTGGTTGTCGGGGTCGTCGGTGCCACGGCCACGGGGAAGTCCGACCTAGCGGTCCGTCTGGCCCAGCAGCTTGCGGCCGACGTGGTCAACGCCGACTCGATGCAGCTCTACGCGGGGATGGACATCGGCACCGCGAAGCTGACGGCCGCCGAGCGCCGGGGGGTCACGCACCACCTGCTTGACGTGTGGCCGGTGACGCGTACGGCGAGTGTCGTGGACTACCAGCAACAGGCGCGGGCTGTCGTGGACGCTGAGCTGGCGCGTGGGCGAAGTGTGGTGGTGGTCGGGGGGAGCGGGCTGTACGTGCGCGCCCTGCTCGACGACCTGGACTTCCCCGGCACCGACGCCGACGTGCGCGCTGCGTTGGAGGTCGAGCTCGCTGAGCTGGGTCCGGCGGCATTGCACGAGCGGCTGGCCGGGCTGGACCCCGAGGCGGCCGCGTCCATCGGGATCGCGAACGGCCGACGCATCGTCCGCGCCCTCGAGGTCGTCCAGCTGCGCGGGTCCTACCAGGCGAACCTGCCAGAGCCCAGCGCGCACTACCCCCATGTCTGCCTTGTTGGCCTAGCCGTTCCGCGGCCGGAGCTGGCCACCCGCATCGAAGAACGCGTGCACCGCATGTGGGCCGCCGGACTGGTCGAGGAGACCCGTCTGCTCGCGGAGTCGTACGGGCTCCGCGAGGGCCGCACCGCGAGCCGGGCGCTCGGCTACGCGCAGGTGCTCCAGCTATTGGACGGCGCCGTCGACGAGGCGAGAGCCCAGGAGTCGACGATCACGGCTACCCGACGGTTTGCTCGGCGCCAGGAGGGCTGGTTCCGTCGTGACCCGCGCATCGCGTGGTTGCCCGCGGGAACCGACGACCCCGACCCCTTCGAGCCCGCACTGGCGGCGGTGCAGCGGTCCCTATCCTTGAGGGATGAGCGGTGACCCGGCGAGCGGGCTGATGGCGCCCGGCGCGGCCTCAGGCGATGAAGGCCTTGAGTTCGCCAAGGGACACGGCACCGCCAACGACTTCGTGCTCCTGCCGGACTCGAACGGCGTCGTCGACCTCGACCCGGCCCTCGTGCGGGCGCTCTGCGATCGCCGCACCGGCATCGGCGCCGACGGCGTGCTGCGGGTCGTCCCGACCGCACTCGCCGTGGAGCCCGAGGTGGTCGCGCAGGCCGACGAGGCCGCGTGGTTCATGGACTACCGCAACGCCGACGGCTCGGCGGCGCAGATGTGCGGCAACGGGATCCGGGTGTTCGTGCGCTACCTCCTCGACCGCGGCTGGGTCAGCGGGACGACGGTCCCGGTGGCGACGCGTTCTGGCGTGGTCCCGGTGACCGTCGAGCCGTCGGGGCTGCTGGCCGCCGAGCTGGGTCCTTTTGGCCTTCCAGACGGTGGCGAGCCGCCGTACGTCGTTGTCGGTGACCGGCGTTGGCCGGCGATGGCGGTGACGATGCCCAACCCGCATGCGGTGGTGTTCGTCGACTCGCTGACCGAGGCCGGCGTGCTGCTCGAGGCGCCCGAGCTCTTGCCCGCCGGCGCCTTTCCCGAGGGCGCCAACGTCGAGTTCGTCGTCGTCGACGAACCCGGACACCTGTCGATGCGGGTGCACGAGCGGGGGGTGGGCGAGACCCAGTCCTGCGGGACCGGCGCCTGCGCTGCCGTCGTCGCCGCGCGCCGCAGGGTAGGTCTTGGCGAGCAGGTCACGGCGCCGGCGGAGTGGACGGTCGATGTCCCCGGTGGCCGGCTGCGCGTCACCGAACGGCCGTCCGGTCGCGTCGAGCTGGCCGGCCCGGCGGTCCTCGTCGGCTCCGGCCGCCTCTCTCGCACGTGGACCAGCCAACGCTGATCTGGTTGCGTCCGAGTCAGGGTGGGCTATAGCCCTCACTTCGTCGGACGTCCGCGTTCCTCGTGCGCGGTGGCCCGGGAGCGTGCGAGGCTTCGCCGGTGTCCGATCTGATCGCGCCTCGCGTCGCTGCCGCCATCGGCCATCTCGGGGGTGGTTTCATGCTGTCCCGGCAGGCGAAGGCCGTCGCCGCGGAGTACGGCTTCGCGAACCCCTGGGCCTCGTACTTCGCCGGGCGGTGTGGCGTGCTCGGCGAGGTCGATGCCGACGTCGTGCTGGCCGCCGTCGTGTTCTTCGAGCCGAGCACCGTCCGCGCGGCGTGGGGTGAGCGGCGGGATAAGGGCGTGGCCAGCGAGGCTGCGAGCGATCGCTTCCGGCAGGCCTGCCTCGAGTGGGGTCGCGCCAGGCTCGCCGGGCTGGACGGCGTCGGTCGACTGGCCGAGCTGCTCGAGCCGCTGGCCGCTGGTGCTGACCCCACCTGTGCCCCGATCTTCGCCGGCTGGAGAGCGCTGCCGCTCCCCGAAGCGCGTGACGACCTGGCACGCGTGAGCTTTGCGGCGAACCTGCTGCGGGAGCACCGCATGGCCGTACACGGCGTGGCCGTGCGCGCACTCGGCATGCGCCCCCTCGATGCCGTCCTGACCGGAGGTGGCGGCCCGGGCAACGCGGCGTTCTTCGGTTGGCCGGCGCCCTACCCCGATGTCGCCCATCTTTCCGCCCGCCGGGCCGAGGTCGAAAGCCTCACCGACACCCTCGAGGAGCCGACCTTCGCGGGGCTCTCGTCGGATGAGGCGGCCGAGCTCGAGGCGCTGCTCGCGGCTGCGTCGGCCCATGCACGGACGACCAAGTAGCCGCTCAAGAAGCTGTCCGGTCAAGAAACGGGTTGTGCCTCCGGTAGGCCCGCGTGGGACCCTGGACGCCTGATGAGTGAACCCCTTCGCGAGACCCTCAGCGACGACCGCGACGCCAACCTCGATTCGTTCGATCTCGACGAGGCTGACCCTGACGGTCTCCAGCTCGACCTGGAAGAGCGCCAGGCGCTGCGCCGGGTCGCTGGACTGTCCACCGAGCTCGCCGACGTCACCGAGGTCGAATATCGGCAGGTCCGCCTCGAGCGCGTCGTGCTCGTCGGGGTCTGGACCGAGGGCACCGTGGCTGACGCCGAGCACAGCATGCATGAGCTCGCGGCCCTGGCCGAGACAGCAGGATCCGAAGTACTCGAAGGCCTCATGCAGCGCCGCAACAAGCCGGACGCGGCCACCTACATCGGCTCCGGCAAGGCGCGCGAACTCCGCGACGTCGTCCTCGCCACCGGCGCCGACACCGTCATCTGCGATGGCGAACTGACGCCGGGTCAGCTCAACCACCTCGAGGACATCGTCAAGGTCAAGGTGGTCGACCGGACTTGGCTGATCCTCGACATCTTCGCCCAGCACGCCTCCAGCAAGGAGGGCAAGGCGCAGGTCTCGCTCGCGCAGATGCAATACATGCTGCCGCGCCTGCGTGGGTGGGGTGAGTCGCTGTCCCGCCAGGCCGGTGGTCGGGTCGCGGGCGGCGCGGGAATCGGCACCCGCGGTCCGGGTGAGACCAAGATCGAGACCGACCGCCGGCGCATCGGCAAGTCGATGGCCAAGCTCCGACGCGAGCTGAAGGAGATGGCGACCGTACGGGCGACGCAGCGCCAGGAGCGTCGCCGCAACGCCGTCCCGAGCGTGGCCATCGCCGGCTACACCAACGCCGGGAAGTCCTCGCTGCTCAACCGCCTCACCGGCGCTGGCGTCCTGGTCGAAGACGCCCTGTTCGCCACGCTCGACCCGACGATCCGCCGTGCGACGACTCCTGACGGGCGCACGTACACCCTCACCGACACCGTCGGCTTCGTCCGGCACCTGCCTCACCAGCTCGTCGAGGCCTTCCGCTCCACCCTCGAAGAGGTCGCCGACTCCGACCTCATCCTGCACGTGGTCGACGCCTCCGACGGAGACCCCGAGGGGCAGCTGGTCGCCGTCCGCGCGGTGCTCGCCGAGGTCGGCGCCGCCGGCGTCCCCGAGATCGTCGTGCTCAACAAGATCGACGCCGCCGATCCCGAGGTGGTCGAACGCCTCCGTCGTCGCGAGCCCCACTCCGTCGCGGTCTCCGCCCGCACCGGATCCGGCCTGGACGCCCTCATCGCGGCACTCTCCGCCGACCTCCCCCGACCCGCCGTCGAGGTCGACCTCCTTCTGCCCTACACGGCAGGCCGCCTCGTGGCCCGGATTCACGACGACGGCGAGGTCATCTCCACCGAGCACACCGACCTCGGCACCCGCGTCCACGCCCGCGTGGGAGCAGCCCTCGCGGCCGAGCTCCAAGCAGCAGCCCTCGCCTCCTGACGGGCGCCAATCAGGGCACCCAAACCGGCAGTCGGTACCGGCCATGCGGCAACGGCGAAAGGCGCTGGCGACGACCGGCAGGTCGGTGCCCAGGAACTGATCCGCGGATCTGAGCTGGTCGGGTTGGGGGTGGGGGGCCGGCCCTCCACCCCCGACCCGTGCAGCGACGCGCCCAGCGACCCGAGCAGCGACCCCAGCAGGGCCGGGAGCCGCCGGAGCGGAGCGGGCCGCCTTGCCCATGAGCGTCAGCGCGTCAAGCGGACGGCGAAATGAGCCGATCTTGTGCCTATGGCCCGCCTGCTCCTGCTGGCGCTTGTACTCGCGGGCCTCGTGGCGGGGGTCGCACTCGTGTGGCGCGCTCGGCGCGAGGCTGCGGGCTTCCGCCTGCCCTGGCTGCTGCTCGGCGGGTGCGCGTTGGTCAACACCGCGTGGCTCGCGCAGCGGACGGCCCAGATGTTTCTCGGGGACACCACCGACCCGGCGAGCGGTGTATCCCTCGCCTTCCAGGCAGCCCCGCTGGTTTCGGTGCCCGTCCTGGTTTTCGCCCTTCTCAAGCTTCCGCACCCCGAGGCTGATCGACGCCGTCGGTCTCAGGGCATCATCGACGCGGCCGTGGCCGCGCTTGCCTTCGCGATCCTCTACTGGCAGGTCATCCTTCCCTCGCTCACCGCGGCGGACGGCTCGAATACCGGTCCGTCGACCAGCGATCTGTCCAGGGCCGAGTCGATCACCGCCATGGTGCAGGCGGCCTGCGCCGTGCTGGTCAGCACCACCTGCGTCCACGTGCTCGCCCGTGCTCGCCAGCCCGGCGGCCTCCCCTTCAGCTCAGTGGGGCCGCTCGCGGGCGGCATCCTCAGCCACGTCGTAGGGCTCGCGCTGCTTCCCCTCGTGCTCGTCGGCGAGGGAGCATTGCTCGAAACCGCTCCGGGGTTCACCCTGGCCATCGTCGGTCAGTTGATGGTGATCGTGGGCGCCTCGAGGCGGTCATCCGTCCCCGAGACACAGCGCGACGCCCGTCGGAGGGAAGCCACCGCGGCGCTGGCCCCCGTGCTGCCCCTGGTGCTCGCGGGTGGCCTGGTGTTCGCGGCCGTCGCTGGCAACCGTCCGGTGGGATCCGTCCTGATCGTCCTGTGTGTCGCCTTGGTGGTAGCGCTCTTGGTGGGCGCGGTCCTCACCCGGATCGAATCCCTCGACGTGGTTCGAACCCTTGAGGACCGGGTTGCCGAGCGCACCCTCGACCTCGGCACCCGCGAGAAGTGGTTCCGCGCCCTCGTCTCCAATGCCTCCGACGTGGTCACGGTCCTCGACCGGGACGGCATCGTTCGCTATCAGACCCCGTCGGCCAAGCGGGTGCTCGGTCACGACCCGCAGCGGCTGATCGGCCAGCCGTTCTCCAGACTGCTTCCCTCCTCCGAGGACCCCGTGCTCGCCTCGGCGTTCGCGCAGGCCGCAGCCTCTCCGACCTCCGAGGCGACCGTGGAGCTGCTGGTCTGGCACAGCGACGGGCACTACGTCGAGACCGAGACCACGGTGACCTCCCTGCTCGACGACCAGGATGTCCGAGGGTTGGTGCTCACCACCCGGGACGTGTCCGAGCGCCACGCCCTTCAGCAGCAGCTCACGCGGCAGGCGTACTCCGATCCGCTCACCGGCCTCGCCAACCGGGCGCTGTTTCGCGAACGAGTCGAGGACGCGGTCAGCGACGCGAGGCCCGGCACCGTCGCCGTCCTGTTCCTCGATCTCGACGGGTTCAAGGGCGTCAACGACGCGCAGGGCCACGCAATCGGCGACGAGCTGCTCGCGCTCGTGGGGCAGCGGCTCTGCAACGCGGTGCGTCCCGGTGACCTGGTTGCTCGGCTGGGCGGCGACGAGTTCGGGGTGCTCGTGGCCGGCGACGACGCGGAGAAGGGTGCCGTCTGGGTGGCACATCGCATCCGCCGGGTGCTCGCCAACGACTTCCGCCTCGAGGGGCAAGAGCTCAGCGTTGGCGCCTCCGTCGGCATCGCGGTGAACACCGTCGGCGATGAGCGCGCCGACCTGCTGCTGCGCAACGCCGACCTCGCGATGTATCGCGCCAAGGGACTTCAACGCCAGGCTTTCGTCGTCTTCGAGGGGCAGATGCACGACGCCGCCGTGGCTCGGATGGCTGCCGAGTCCGACCTGCGCGGCGCCGTCGCCCGCGGGGAGCTGGCGCTGCACTACCAACCCCTGGTCGATCTCGGCACCCGGCAGGTCGTCGGGGTCGAGGCACTGATCCGTTGGAACCACCCGACGCGCGGGTTGCTCGGACCCGACGCGTTCATCGAGCTGGCTGAGGAGACCGGGCTGGTCGAAGAGATCGGCGCCTGGGCCCTCGATGAGGGTTGCCGAGCGGCAACACGGTGGCAGCAGTACGGCGTCGGCGGCGCACCCTTCCGCATGGCGGTCAACGTCTCGCCACGCCAACTCACTCAAGGCATGCCACGTCGGGTGCGCGACGCACTCGTGAAGTCTGGGCTGACCCCCGGGGCGCTGACCCTGGAGATGACCGAGACCGTCCTCATGGAGCGCACCGACGCCATGGTCGCGCTGCTCAAGCGATTCAAGCTGTTGGGTGTACGGCTCGCGGTGGACGATTTCGGCACCGGGTACTCCTCGCTGTCCTACCTGTCGCGGTTCCCCATGGACGTGCTGAAGATCGACCGCTCGTTCGTGGAGCAGGTCGGGCAGGAGTCGGAGAAGGCCGAGCTGGCCCGCACGATCGTGCACCTCGGGCGCGCCCTGCGCCTGGCGACTGTCGCGGAAGGGATCGAGTCCGCCGAGCAGGCGGACCTGTTGCAGGGCATGGGCTGCGAGCTAGGGCAGGGGTTCTACTTCTCGGCCCCGCTGTCCGAGCCGGCCCTCGACGACTACCTCGCGACGGCGGCGCTGGTCGCCGAGTCCGTCGGTTCGGGTTCCCCAGCCGTGGCTGGACCGGCGCCGACACAAGCTCCCGCTGAGGCGCCGAGCGCGCGAGCAGCCACGGCGCCGAGCCCCCGAAGGGGTGCCGCCAACGCTGGGGCCGCTGCCGTGGCGTACGGCGTCGCCGCGGCCGCGCCGAACACCCCGAGCTGATGCACCAGCGGGTGTTGGCGTCGATGGACCGAAACTGAGCCCTACGAGGGGTTTTGGTCCATCAACACCGCTGCGCTGTCCCCAAGGGTCGCCCCAGCCGTTGAGTGACCACGAGCGGAGCATCACCCTGCCCGGATGAGCACCTCGAAGTGGCGCTCGGTCGCCGCCGCGCAGGACGGCCTGATCACCCGGAGGCAAGCCCTGGCCTGCGGCCTGAGCGACCAAGCCCTGGCCGGCCGAGTGCGTGGCGAGGCTGGTTGGCAGGTGGTGCTGCCGGCGGTCTACGCGACCTTCGGCGGCGCTCTCACCTCGCGCCAGCGCGTCCGGGCGGCGCTTCTCGCGGCCGGAGACGATGCCGTGCTCGGAGGGGCCACGGCCTGCTCGATCCACGGTCTGCGCTATGTCCCGATCGCACCGATCGTGCTGCTTGTGCCCGACCACCGGCGGCCGCTGCGGGATCGCCGGGCGACACGGCGTCGCCTGGTGATGGCACCCGACGAGGTGCGGGTGCAACGGACGACACGCGCCCCACGCTCTCTCATCCGGAACGGGCTTCCTGTGGTGACGCTCGACCGGGCCGTGGTGGACGCTGGCCGCGCCTCCCGCTCGCTGCGTGACGTCCGCGCCCTCATCTGTGAGGCGGTTCAGCGGCGGCTGGCGACGGCAGCCGCCCTCGAGATCGAGCTCGCCGCAGGACCTTCCGCGGGCGGGCGCCTCGTGAGACGTGT
Organism: uncultured Actinomycetota bacterium; assembly: GCA_963820065.1. Lineage (GTDB taxonomy): Bacteria > Actinomycetota > Actinomycetes > DATJPE01 > DATJPE01 > JANPBY01. The sequence continues at coordinate 300,236 of CAWFYM010000005.1, forward strand.
CCTGGCGGAGGTCGCTGCGGGGATCAGGTCGGCCCCGGAGGGCGAGCTCCGGGATCTCATGGAGTCCAGCGCTGTGTTGCCGCCCGCGCAGTACAACGGGCCTCCGATCACGGTGAGGACCCGCGAGGGCCGGAGCAGGCGCTATGTGCCCGACGCCACGCTCGAAGCGGCGCTCCTGCTCGTGGAGTGCGACTCGGTCGAGCACCACGCGTCGGCCACCGAGCTCGGGGCCACGCTGAAACGGCACTCCGAGCTGGAGTCCCTGGGCTACTGCGTCCTGCACGTCACGCCTGCCCAGCTCCGGGGCGACCCGGCGGGGACGCTTGCGCTCATCGAGCAGACGTACCTGCGGCGGATCGTCCAGCTGACTGCGGCCCGCGCATGATCGTTGGACCAAAACTCACCCGTGGGGGCAGTTGTGGTCCATCGACGCGGACGGGCTCGGGGATGATGCTCCGGTGAGTCAGGCCAAGAGTCCCGCGGAGCCCGACCCCGGGGCAGCGCTGGCCGCGGCCGTCGAAGCGGTCGGGGGCAGCACGCGCGAGGGCCAGGTCGCCATGGCCGACGCGGTCGCCGAGGCGTTCCGCAGCGGCGAGCACCTGCTGGTCCAGGCCGGCACCGGCACGGGCAAGTCCCTGGCCTACCTCGTACCGGCCGTGCTGCACGCGGTCCGTGACCGTACGGCCGTGGTCGTCGCGACCGCGACGATCGCGCTCCAGCGCCAGCTGGTCGAGCGCGACCTGCCGGTCGTGACGAGCGCGCTGGCGCCGATGCTCGAGCGCGAGCCGACGTACGCGATCCTCAAGGGGCGCCACCACTATCTGTGCGCCCATCGGCTGGCTGAGGGGTCGCCCGCCGATGACGGGGACACCTTGTTCGAGCCGGCGCCGGCAACCGCGCTGGGACGCGACGTGAAGCGCATCCGGGCCTGGGCCGAGGAGACCGAGTCCGGCGACCGCGACGAGCTGGTGCCCGCCCCGGCCGACCGGGCCTGGCGCTCGTTGTCCGTGACGGCCCATGAGTGCCTCGGCCCGACCCGGTGCGGCTACGCCAGCGAGTGCTTCTCCGAGCGGGCGCGTGAGGCCGCTCGCCGCGCCGACGTCGTGGTCACCAACCACGCGATGCTCGCGATCGACGCCATGAGCGGGATCCCGCTGCTCCCCGAGCACGACGTCGTCGTGGTCGACGAGGGTCACGAGCTGGTCGACCGGGCGACCCAGGCCATCACCGATGAGCTCACCTCAGGGATGGTCGAGCGTGCTGCGCGGCGGGCGCGCAAGCACCTGCCCGACGAGGTGTTCGACGACCTGCTGTCGGCGGCGGAGTTCCTCGACGAGGCGCTCGTCGAGGCAGAGCCCGGGCGCGTGGAGCAGCTGGGTGGTGGGTTGTTCGACGCGTTGGTGGCCGTACGCGACGCCGGGCACGCGGCGGTGACGAAGATCAACGCCGACAAGGGCTCTGCGGACGACGACTCCGGCGACCAGGCTTCCCGGGTGCAGGCCAAGGCCGGGGTCGAGGAGGTCTGGGAGATCGCCGGCCGGGTCGTCGGGGCCGGGGAGCACGACGTGGTCTGGACCACGCGGTCCGAGCGTCGCCCGGCGGCGTTGTGGCGGGCGCCATTGTCGGTGGCCGGGTTGCTGCGCGACAAGCTGTTCGGCGACCGTACGGCGGTGCTCACGAGCGCCACGCTGACGCTTGGTGGGTCGTTCGAGCCGGTCGCGGGCGCGCTCGGGCTCCTCGGCGAGGACGCGCCCGCCTGGCATGGGCTCGATGTCGGATCGCCGTTCAGCTATGGCACCCAAGGGATCCTGTACGTCGCCGGGCACCTGCCTCCACCCGGACGCGACGGGCTCTCCGACGAGCTGCTCAACGAGCTCGAGGACCTGGTGCGGGCCGCCGGGGGTCGCACGCTCGGGCTGTTCTCCTCCATGCGGGCTGCCGAGCAGGCCGCCGAGTCGATGAGGGTTCGGCTCAAGACGCCGGTGCTGTGCCAGGGCGAAGACGCCACGGCCGCGCTGGTGAAGGACTTCGCGGCCGCGCCCGAGACGTCGTTGTTCGGGACGTTGTCGTTGTGGCAAGGGGTGGACGTGCCGGGGCCGTCCTGCTCGCTCGTGGTCATCGACCGCATCCCGTTCCCGCGGCCCGACGACCCGCTTTCCTCGGCGCGGGCGCGCGCGGTCGAGAAGTCCGGAGGCAACGGGTTCATGGCCGTGGCGGCCACCTCGGCGGCGCTCCTGCTCGCCCAGGGGAGCGGGCGGTTGATCCGTACCCTCGACGACCGCGGCGTCGTAGCCGTGCTCGACTCGCGGCTGGCCACGGCGCGCTACGGCGCGTTCCTGGTGCGGTCGATGCCGCCCTTCTGGCGCACCGAGAGCGGCGAGGTCGCCCGCTCGGCCCTGAGCCGGCTCGCGGCTCCGTTGGGGGAGGAGATCCCCGAGAGGGCAGCAAACTGACCCGTCGTTCAGTATTCTTCGGGGATGGTCCAGACGACGCCGTTCCATCCCCGTCTCGCCGAGCTCAATGACACCGGCCTCTGGAAGCACTGGGCCGGCTACCTCACTGCGGCTCGATACAACATGTCGGTGAAGTACGAGCACCTCGGCATCCGAAACGCCGTGGCTGTCTTCGACTCCTCGCCGATGTACAAGTACTGGATCCGCGGCCGCGACGCCGAGCGGTTCCTGTCCGGCGTGATGGCTCGCGACGTGCGCGCGTGCAAGGTCGGTCGCGCGCAATACACGTTGTGGTGCGACGACGACGGGCACATGCTCGAGGACGGGGTCCTCTTCCGGTATGCCGGCGACGAGTTCATGTTGACCGCGGCCGAGCCGAACCTGTCCTACTTCCAGGAGCTCGTCGGCCGCCTCGACGTCGAGATCACCGACGCGTCGGCGGACTACGGTTTGCTCGCCGTGCAGGGCCCCCGCTCCCGCGAGGTCCTCGCCGGACTGGCCCCCGAGGTCGCCGAGCTGCCCTACTTCGGCTTCGCCCAGACCAAGCTCGCGGGGGCCGCGGTAACCATCAGCCGCACCGGCTTCACCGGCGACCTCGGCTTCGAGATCCTGGTGCCCGCGGCTGACGCGCTGCCGGTCTTCGATGCGGTGCTCGAGGCCGGCGCACCGCACGGAATCCGGATGATGGGCGACGACGCGCTCAACCTGGCCCGCATCGAGGCTGGTCTGCCGCTGATGCCCGTCGAGTTCGAGTCGGCGCGGCTGGCCTTCACCGACAACGACCGGCTCAGCCCCTACGAGCTCGGGCTGGGTTGGATGCTGAAGAGCATCGACGACCCGGCGCGGCCGTTCATCGGACGCCGGGCTCTCCGCGCCGCGCGGGACGGAGCCACCGCGCGCTGGACCACGGTCGGGCTGAGGCTCGACGCGGCTGCCTACGAGGCCGTGCACGTCGCGGTCGGGCTGATGCCGGAGATGGACGAGGTGCCGGCACCGTGGGAGCTGATGGTGTACGACGCCGACGACAACAAGATCGGGATCGCGACCAGCTACACCTACTCGCCGATGGTGCAGCAATACGTCGCGATCGCCCGCGTGCTCCCCGAATTCGGGGAGGTCGGCTCGACGGTGCACGTCGAGATCACTGTGGACCACGAGTACGTGACCGTGCCTGCGGAGGTCGTCCGGCTTCCGTTCTTCAACCCTCCTCGGAAGACGGCCTGACGTGACTGACACCACCTCCTACGACGCGATCGTCGTCGGCGCCGGCCACAACGGCCTCGTCAACGGCGCCTACCTCGCCAAGTCGGGCCTGCGCACGCTGATCCTCGAGCGTCGAGACTTCGTCGGTGGCGCCGCGATCACCGAGGAGCTCTACCCGGGCTTCAACTTCACGACGTTCTCCTACGCCCTGAGCCTGATCCGTCCGGAGATCGTCCAGGAGCTGCGACTGGTCGACCACGGGTTCATGCCGCTGGTGATGCCCACGACGTTCGCGCCGATGGAGAACGGCGACTACCTGCTGCTAGGGCCCGATCGCGACGAGAACATCCGCGAGATCACCCGGCACAGCTCCCGGGACGCGGACGCGATGGACCGCTTCGAGCACGACCTGTCCCGCGTGCAGCAGCTGATCAAGCCGCTGTTCGACAACATCCCGCCCAACATCTTCGGGAAGACGCCGGAGGACCAGGCGGATGTGGCGTGGCTGCTCAATCACCTCGGATCGGCCGAGCCCAAGGTCGTCCACGACGCCGTACGGCTGCTGACCGGCAGCGCGGCTGACTTCCTCGACAACTACTTCGAGACCGACGTCCTCAAGGGCTACATCGCCTCCTCGGCCATCGTCGGCAACGCGGTAGGCCCGATGTCTCAGGGTTCGGGGCTGGTGCTGCTCTACCACCTGATGGGCGAGCACGACGGGGTCATGGGCGCGTGGTCGTTCCACAAGGGCGGCAACGGCGGCTTCACCCAGGTGCTCGCGCGTGCCGCGCAGGCGTTCGGCGCCGAGATCAAGCTCGAGGCGGCCGTCGACCACGTGAGCACCGACGACGGACGGGTGACCGGCGTGGTCCTGGCCGACGGCACCGAGCTGTCGGCGCCCGTCGTGGTGAGCTCGCTCGACCCGCGGCGGACGTTCACCGAGCTGGTCAACCCGCGCGAGCTCCCGACCGACCTGGTCGACAACATCAACAAGTTCAAGTTCCGAGGGACGGCGTCGAAGGTCAACTTCGCCCTGGACGGCGCGCCGAACTACCCGGCCCTGCCCGGGCGGACCGACCAGTACCGCGGGTTCGTCAACATCGGGCCGTCCATCGAATACCTCGAGCGTGGCTACGACGCCGCGAAGTACGGCTGGTACAGCGAGCGGCCTTACCTCGACTGCTGCATCCAGTCCTTCGTCGACCCGGACATGGCGCCCGCCGGCAAGCACGTGATGTCGTGCTTCGTGCAGCACACGCCCTACCACCTGCGGGGCAGCGACTGGGACACCGAGCGCGACAACCTCGGCGACACGGTGCAGCGCACGCTGGAGTCGTTCTTCCCGGGATTCTCCGAGCTGGTGCTGCACCGCGAGGTCGTCACCCCGCTCGACATCGAGCGCGTGGTGGGACTGTCTGAGGGCAACATCTTCCAGGGCGAGTTCCTGGCGCCGCAGATGTACTTCTTCCGGCCCGCGCCCGGCTGGAGCCAGTACCGCACCCCGATCGACGGCTACTACCAGTGCGGCTCAGGCACCCACCCCGGTGGCTGCGTCATCGGCTCACCGGGCCGTTTCGCCAGCCAGCAGGTCGTCAAGGACCTCAAGGCCGCCCAAGCCTGACGGCGCACCCATCCCACCCACCCCACCTCTCACGTGATCATGCGCAAGTGGCCCCTCCCCCCACGCCTGTCTGGTCAGCCGTGCCCCGCCTCATTCCGTGATCATGCGCGGATGGCCCCTACGGGACCGTAAGGGCCATCCGCGCATGATCACGAGGGAGAAGTGGGGGCAGGGGCCATCTGCGCATGATCACGTGGGGGCTTCTTGGGTTTGGGGACGGAATTTAGGCGCGGATGCGGGCTCGGTCGGGGTCGTAGAAGGGGCGCAGCGACAGCGTCGCGGGGAAGCGCTCACCGGCGATGTCGACCTCGAAGCTGTTGCTGGCCAGCCACTCCTTGGTGACCCCGCCCTCGTGGTCGACGACGGCCAGCCCCACAGAGGCGCCGAGGGTGTGGCCGTACGCGCCTGCGCGGACGTAGCCGACCCACGTGCCGTCGAGCAGCACCGGCTCACCCGCGTGCAGCAGCGGCGCGGGATCGTGAAGCAGCACGTGGACCATCCGTGAGGTCCGGTCGGCGCGTCGTTCGAGCAGCGCCTCGCGGCCGGTGAAGCCGCCCGGCTTGTCCCACGCGATGGTGAACCCGAGGCCGGCGATCAGCGGGTCGTCGGTGTTCTCGATGTCGACGCCGTAGTCGCGGTAGCCCTTCTCCAAGCGAAGCGACCCCATGGCAAGCAACCCGACCTGCCGGAGGCCGTACGCCTCACCGGCCTCGACGAGCGTCTCCCAGACGGAGACTCCTTGGTCGGCGGGGATGTGCAGCTCGTAGCCGAGCTCGCCGAGATAGGTGACGCGCAGGGCGAGAACCCGGGACGAGCCGACCTCGCGCTCCCGGGCGCTGAGGTAGGGGAACGCCTCGTCGGACCAGTCGTCGGGGGAGAGTGACTGCAGGAGCTCGCGCGAACGAGGGCCCTGCACCGACAGCAACGTCGTCCCCGCGGTGACGTCGGTGGTGACGGCGAACTCGCCCGGCTGCAGGCCGAGGCGGAGCATCCGCTCCACCCGGCGGTGGGAGACGTCGCTGGCCACGACGACGAAGCGGTCGGCCGCGAGTCTGGTCACGGTGAGGTCGGCCAGGATCCCGCCGTCGACGTCGCACCACTGCGTGTAGACCACCCGGCCGAGCTCGACGTCGATGTCACTGGTGGACAGTCGGTTGAGCAACGCCAGCGCGTCCGGGCCCTCGACACTGAACGTCGACATCAGCGACATGTCCATGACGCCGACGGCTTCGCGTACGGCTCGGTGCTCGTCGGCCACGGTCTCGAACGACCGGGCGCGTCCCCAGGTGGTCTCCGTCGGTGCGTCGTCGGGCGGAGCGTCGGGTCCCGCGAACCACAGCGGGTACTCCCAGCCAGCGGACTGCCCGAAGCGCGCACCCAGAGCGGCGAGCCGGTCGTGGATCGCCGACCGACGGATGCCGCGGCCGCTCGACCACTGGAACGTCGGCCACGCCCCGTCGCCGAACAGCACTCCGAGGCCCTCGCGGACCCGTTCGCCGCGGAAGCGACGCGTCGTCTCGTACGGAAGGGCGCGCTCGACCGCGTAGTGGGTCACGTCCACCGGGGCGCGACCGTCGACGATCCATTGCGCCACCACGCTTCCCACCCCACCGCCGAGCAGGATGCCGAGGCTGTTGAGCCCTGCGGCGACGTACACGCCATCGACCTCCGGGGCCGGGCCGAGCATCGGGTGGAGGTCGGGGGTGAACGACTCCGGGCCGCAGAAGAAGGTGCGCAGGCCCGGCGTCCGCCAACGCCGGGTAGCGCTTCATGGCCGCGTCGAGGAACGGCGTCATCCGCTCCCAGTCCGGCGGGATCGTGCCGAACGCGAAGTCGGCGGGAGGCCCGTCGAGCTTCCAGGGCGCGCCAACCGGCTCGAACAACCCGACGAGCAGGCCGCCACCCTCCTCGCGGTAGTAGGCGTAGCGGTCGGGGTCCTCGATGACCGGCAGATCTCGGTGGACGCCCTCGATGGGCTCGGTGAGCAGGTAGTAGTGCTCGGCCGCCTGCAGGGGGATGTCGATGCCGCACCGTCGGCCCAGCTCGCGCGACCACAGCCCGGCGGCCAGCACGACGGTCTCGCACTCGACGTCGCCCTGGTCGGTGGTGACGGCTGTGACCCGCCGACCCTCGGTGCGCAGCCCGGTGACCGACACGCCGCTGACGATCGTGACGCCGCGCGCCTTGGCTCCCTTGGACAGCGCCGTGGCGACCCCCACAGGGTCGGCGCGACCCTCGTCAGCGACGTACGACGCCGCGAGGATGTCGTCGACTGCTGTCACTGGTGAGAGCTGGGCGACGTCGGCGGCGGAGATCTCCACGTTGTCGACGCCGAAGCCGCGTTGGAAGGCGCGTTCGCGACGCAGGGTCTCCAGGCGCTGCGGCGTGCACGCCAGGTGGAGGTGACCGATCTCCCGGAACCCGGTGGAGTGGCCGGTCTCCTCCTCGAGGCGGCTGTAGAGATCGCGGGAGTAGCGCGCCATCCAGAGTGAGGTCTCGTCGACCATCCCGGCGCTCGTGATCAGCCCGGCCGCGTGCCACGTGGTGCCGGCCGTCAGCTCGTGGCGCTCGATGAGCACGACGTCGGTGACGCCGAGTGCGGCCAGGTGGTAGGCGACGCTGCACCCGATCACCCCGCCACCGACGACGACGACCTGCGCTCGCGCGGGAAGCTCACCCATGGACCCGGTCCTCTCCCCACTCGTGATCATGCGCAGATGGCCCCTGATGCTTCCAGATCGGCGAGCTCGTGGAGGGGCCATCTGCGCATGATCACCACTGAGGGGAGAGGGGCGGGGCGGTGAGGAGGGCGAGGTCGTCGAGGAAGCCGGGATAGCTGGTGGCGACACAGTCGAAGTCGACGACGAGTACGGGCTCCGCGGCGCCATCGGCCTCCTCAGCCGAGTCCGCCGCCGGGGCTCGCACCCCGAGCGCCGCGATCACCGCGGCCATGGCGATGCGGTGGTCGCCGTGGGACTCGACCGTGCCTGGACGCAGGGGGACGCCGCCGTGCACGACGAGCCGGTCGGCCTCGGTGTCGACCCGGCCGCCGAGGGCGCGCACCATCGCGGCGACGGTCTCGATGCGGTCGCTCTCCTTGGTGCGCAGCTCGCCCGCGCCCTGGACATCCAGGACCCCGTCCGCTGCATGGGCGGCGGCGACGGCCAGCGCCGGGACCTCGTCGATCAGGTCGGGTAGCTCGGCCGCGGTGACGACGGTCCCGTGCAGCGACGTACCCCTGACGCGAACAGTCCCGGCGTCTCGGTCGATGTCGAGGTCGGCACCCATCCGTTGGAGGACAGGGAGAAACCCGGTGCGTTCGGGGGCGAGGTAGAGGGCTTCGACGGTGAGGTCGCTTCCTGGCAGCGCGGCGGCGGCGCAGATCCAGAACGCCGCCTGCGACGGATCGCCGGGCACCGCGATGAGTCCAGGCGAGACAGGTCCGGGCGTCAGCGTGATGACGTCACCCCCGTGGCCGTCGGGCTCGGTGACCACCGACACTCCGCGCTCGCGGAGCATCTCCTCGGTGTGCCGTCGGGTGGGGGTGGTCTCACGCACCACGGTGACTCCCTCGGCGCTGAGCCCGGCCAGCAGAATGGCGGACTTCACCTGGGCGCTGGCGACCGGTGGCGTGTAGTCGATGCCGGTGAGACCGCCGCCCTCGATCTCGAGGGGTGCCAGCCGGCCTCCGTCGCGGCCGTCGACCCGGGCACCCATCAAGCGCAGGGGCACGGCGACGCGGTCCATGGGGCGTTGTGCGATGGACGCGTCTCCGCTGAGGACGCTGCGGAAGGGCAAGCCGGCGCAGAGACCGGCGAGCAGGCGGATGCCCGTACCCGAGTTGCCCACGTCGAGCACGTGATCGGCTGCGTGCAGGGCGCCGCCGCGCACGGTGAGGGTGCCCACGCTGTGGGGCGAGGGTGCGTCGTCGGCCTCGGTGACGGTCGCGCCGAGCGCCTCGACGATGGCGCGGGTGTGGGCGACGTCGAGCCCCGCGGACAGGCCCTCGATCGTGCTGGTCCCGTCGGCGAGAGCGGCCAGGATGAGCGCCCGGTGGGAGACCGACTTGTCGCCGGGGACGCGGAGGGTCCCGCGGATCACCCGGTCGGTGGCCACCGGAGTCGTACGCCCCGCGTGGGCCCCCTCGTCAGCCGGCGCGGTGGTCACGGCGCCCATTCTGTCGACAGAGCCTGTCCTCCTGTGGACGCCCTCTCGGAATGGGGAACTTTGCGGTTGCCCCAGCAACAGCAAAGTTCCCCGTTGCGGGGATGCTTGCCGGTAGCCTCCGCGCCATGGCGACTCTCACCGGAACCGCGGGCAAGGCAACAGCCGAGGACTGGTCGAACGTGCTGGCTGAGGTCCCGCTGTTCGAAGGGCTGTCGAAGCGCCACGTGCGCGCGATCAGCAAGCTGGCCAAGATCCGTCGTGTCCCGGAGTACTCCGAGATCGTTCGGGTCGGCGAGCCCGGCAACTCCTTCTACCTGGTGCTCGAGGGGACGGCGACGGTCCGGATTCCCGGCAAGCGCGCCGGAAAGCTGGGTCCGGGCGATGCGTTCGGCGAGCTGGCCCTGCTCGATGACGCCCCTCGGTCGGGCACGGTCCAGGCCACGTCCGAGATGCTGGTCGCCGAGATCGGTCGCACGTCGTTCGTGCGGATGCTCCAGAAGGAGCCGAAGGTCGCGATCGCGCTGCTGAAGACACTGTCCGGACGGCTGCGTGCCACCGAGGCAGCCACCAAGCACTGAGGCACGGCGCCGTGACCGGGCCTGTCGGGCTGGCGGCGACCGAGGCGGCCGCTGCCGCCCGGCTTGATCCCACCGCCTACGACTACTTCCGCGGCGGCGCCGACGACGAGGTGACCCTCGCGGAGAATCTGGCGGCCTGGCAACGGATCCTGCTGCGCCCACACGTCCTTCGGGACGTGTCCACCGTGTCCACCGCCACGACCGTGCTGGGCGCCCAGGTCGACACGCCGGTTCTCATCGCGCCGACGGCCTACCACGAGCTGGCCTCGGCCGAGGGCGAGTCGGGGACGGCCGCCGGCGCAGCAGCGGCCGGCTCGCTATTGACCCTGTCGACGTTCTCGACGCAGACCCTCGAGAGGGTCGCTGAGGTGGCGCCACGGGCGCCGCGGTGGTTCCAGGTGTACGTCTACCGCGAGCGCGCGATCACCGAGGAGCTGGTGATCCGGGCCGCGGCGGCGGGCTACCGGGCGCTGGTGCTCACCGTCGACGTCCCGGTGCTCGGGCGCCGCCGTCGGGACGAGGTCAACCGGTTCGCCCTGCCGCCCGGCATCGTCATGGCGCACCTTCCGGCTGACACCCCGCGCGAGGGCGACGGCTCGGCGCTGAGCCGGCACGTGCAGGAGAAGGTCGACCCTGGGCTCACCTTCCCCGACATCGGGTGGCTGGCCCAGGTCAGCGGGTTGCCGGTGGTGGTCAAAGGAGTGTTCCGCGGTGACGATGCGGTGGCCTGCCTCGACGCCGGGGCGGCCGCGGTGTGGGTGTCCAACCACGGGGGACGCCAGCTGGACGGAGCCGTACCCACGGCCGTGGCCCTCCCCGAGGTCGTCGAGGCGGTGGCCGGACGTGCCGAGGTCTACGTCGACGGGGGTATCCGCACGGGCAGCGACGTCGTGCGCGCGCTGGCGCTTGGGGCGCGGGCGGTCATGGTCGGCCGACCAGCGGTCTACGGCCTGGTGGTCGGAGGCGCCTCCGGAGTTGAGGCGGTCCTGCACGAGCTGACCGACGAGCTCGCCCGGGCGATGGCGTTGTGCGGCATCACGTCTCTCGAGCAGGCGAGCGCCGAGCTGCTGTGAGCGGTGGCGCGGCGCCGACCTCGGGCCGGCCCGACGGGCAGGGGTAGTTGAATCGGGCGGGAACCGGCAAGATCAGCCCCATGAGCGACGACACCCCCCAAGGCCCCCCGCCCCTGCAGCCGTACGCCCTCGACGATCCCGGTCGTGTGCTGTGCATCGCTGCGCACCCCGACGACCTGGAGTACGGCGCGGCAGCGGCCGTCGCCAAGTGGACCTCCTCCGGTCACGAGGTCGCCTATGTGCTGGCCACCAGCGGGGAGGCTGGCATCGACGGCATCGCGCCGGCCGACTGCGCACCGCTGCGGGAGGCGGAGGAGCGGGCCGGGGCCAAGGTCGTGGGCGTCGACAGCGTGGAGTTCCTCGGCTACCCCGACGGTGTCGTGGAGTACTCCGTGGGCCTGCGCCGCGACCTCGCCGCGGCGATCCGCCGCCACCGTCCTGACACGGTCATCACCGGAAACCACCGCGACACGTTCGGTCCGGGCATGCTCAACCAGGCCGACCACCGCGCCGTCGGCCAGGCCACGCTCGAGGCGATCGCCGACGCGGGCAACCGGTGGATCTTCCCCGAGCTGATCAGCGAGCATGGGCTGGAGCCGCACAAGGCGAAGCGGGTGCTCGTCCTGGCCTCACCGCTGTCAACCCATGCCATGGACGTCAGCGGCTGGATGGACCAGGCGGTGGCATCGCTGCGCGAGCACAAGGCCTACAACGAAGGGCTCGGCGACCACCCGATGTCCGACCCCGAGGCGATCCGTATGTTCGCCGAGATGGCCGCCGAGCGGCTCCCCGGCTCAAGCGAGGCCCTGGCCTTCGAGCTCTACGAGTTCTGACCCCCCGCCCTCCCGCAATGGGGTAGTTCGTCGGTCACAGGTGACCGACGAACGATCCCGTTGCGGCTGGTCCCGTGGTCGTGACGACTACGTGGTATCCCCGATGTCGCCGCCGCCGCGCGCTCCGAGACTGGCCCCGACCACGAGGTCGTGACCAAGGGAGCGCACGCATGTTCACCAAGACCCTCCTCGCAGCGGTGAGCCTGACCGCCGTCGCTGCCCTAGCACTTCCCGTCTCGCCGGCGGTCGCCGGCGCGGCACCCCACGCGGGACCGCCCGCGACCAACGACCATCGAATCCCCGTCGTGGGAGCGCCGCCGAACAGCGACTCCGCGGATGCCGGGTCCAGTGACTCGGCTGAGGTGACGCTGGCGTCGATCCCGAAGACTCACGCGGCCAAGCGCGCGCGTGCGCTCGGAGCCGTACGGTGCGACGACGGCAGCGCCGCCCTCTGCGGGACCTTCACCGTGCCGCTCGACCGGCGCCACGACGACGGGCGTACGGCGTCCATCGACTTCAAGCTCTTCGTCCACACCAAGTCAGGCCCGCCCAAGTCCACGATCTGGTGGAACGGTGGTGGCCCCGGCCCGAGCACGACCAGGACCGAGCAGTGGCTGCCCGACTACCTGTTCGGCGATCTGATGGGCCGCTTCGACCTGCTGCTCACCGACGTGCGTGGCACCGGGTCGACGGCGCCGGAGTGCCCCACGCTGCAGAACTTCGAGGGCTACTTCCCGGGTGTTCCAAACCATGCGCCGATCGCGGCCTGCGCCGCGAGCATCGCGGACCGCATCGACACGTACGGCTCCGCCGACACCGCGCGTGACCTCAACGCGCTGCGGGCCGCGCTCGACATCGAGGAGCTCGACATCGTTGGCAACTCCTACGGCGCCATGCCCGCGACGGCCTACGCCGTCCGCTTCCCCAAGCACACGCGGTCGGTGATCATCAGCTCGGGGATCGACGTGGGGGAGACCATCCACTCCAAGCTGGATCACAGCGCCCGCAGCATCAACCGGATCATCAACCTGCTCTGCCAGCAGTCGCCGGCGTGCAGCGCGGGAGTGTCGAACGCCCGGGCTGCGCTTGCGGCAGGCGTACGGCTGGTGCGGGCGGACCCACCGGCCGGGATGTCGAGCAGTGCGAACGACCCGACGACGCCCTGAAGTACGTCCGGCTCACCGAGCCGCTGCTGCTCGGGCTGCTCGTCGAGGCCGACAACGGCTTCATGTCCTCGACGGGCGAGGCGGCTGCCGCGATGGTGGCGCTCAGCCGAGGGGACAAGGCTCCGGCCCTCCGCCTGGCTGCCGACGCCAAGGACATGCTCACGGCCTACCCCTACGACGTCCCGCCGAGCGAAGACTCCGCTGGCGGCTACTACGCGATCGAGTGCTCGGACTACCTGTTCCCGTGGGCCGACGGTCGGACCCCGGCCCAGCGGTTCGCCGCCGCCTCGGCTGCGGTGAAGTCGCTCAACGGGGCTGGTGGAGTCGGCGCCTGGAAGCCGTCCCGGATCGTCGACAACGTGGTCTACGCCGACTGGCAGCAGCTCATCAACTGCAACCACTGGCCCGACGTCCACGCCGCTCCGGTCGTGCCCAAGAAGGCGTCGTTCCCCAAGGTGCCGGTGCTGGTCATGACCAGCACGTTCGACCCACGGACGCCGCTGGAAGATGCCCGCAGTACGGCGAAGCGCTGGCCCAACTCCCAGCTGCTCAACATCGGCGGGGCCATGCACGGAGCGGCTCTGTGGTCCTGCGGTCCAGACCGGGTGCGCGCCTTCATCAGCAAGCCCGGCGCGCATCAGCAGGCGTGCGACCCTGCGGACTTCCCGGCCTACCGGGCGGTCGGGGAGTTCCCCGTCACGAGCGACCAGGCGAAGCCGCTGGCCGTACGTGCCGGTGGGGGCAACGAGGCCACGCGCAAGGAGCGGCGGATGGCGGCGGTGGCCTTCGAGGCGGCGCTCGATGCCAACAGCATGAGCAACCGTCAGTACTCGCTGGGCCAGGGGGCAGGCCTTCGCGGAGGTGGCTTCGAAACCTCCGAGGACGACTCGGGCTTCCGGATCGCTCTGCAGGGCAACAGGTTCGCGTCGGATGTCTCGGTCAACGGTGAGCTGTTCTACCCGTACGACGGCTCGACGCCGACGATCGACATCAAGTTCATCGCGGACGACGGCACCACCGGCCACGTGAAGGTGACGGCCTTCTGGAACGCGGGCCGTTCGGCGGCCGATCCCAGCGTCGTGAGGGTGCGCGGCCACATCGGTGGCCACCACGTCGCCTTGCTCCTCCCGCTGTGATCTAGCTAGTCGGTCCGCAACGGGGTAGTTCGTCGGTCATCTATGACCGACGAACTACCCCGCTCCCGGTGGGAGGTGTCAGTGGCGGCACTGCTTCAGCTTCAGGCGGGCGACGACGCCGGCGTGGTCGGACGGCCACAGGGGTGGGGCGTCCGAGAACCGCTCGGCGCCGATCACCTTCGCGGAGACTGCTCGCGCACCTTGCCGCGAGAGAACCAAGTCGATGCGCGACCGCAGCTGCGACTCCGGGTTGGTGAGGGTCTCGTTCTGGCAGCAGGTGTAGCCGGGGTCGTGCCGGTTCACATTCCAGGCGTCTCGGAACTTCTTGGTGAGCTGCGCGTAGGAAGTGGTTGTGCTCCCGTCGGCTGCGGAGTTGAAGTCGCCGACGGCGATGTCCGCGCCGCGTCCCTTGGCCGGGCCCGCGAGGAACTCAGCGGCTTGCGCCTCCTGGACGGCGGGGAAGTCCTCGGTCTCCAGGTGGGTGTTGACGAAGTGGAAGCGGACGCCGCGGTAGCGGCCGTCGATCGACGCCCACCCGCGGTTGAAGGAGACCGGCGCTGCTCCGGGCACGGGCGGGGTGAACTCCTGCTGGGTGGCGTAGTTGCCGTTGCGCGGGTTGCCCCAGTGCAGGTTCCTGACGGAGGAGTCCACCAGGATGACGTCCCGGTCCTTGAGCGTGACCATGCAGGCCCCGATGATGTCCACGCCGCAGGGCGCGGCGAGGGGGACCGGCCCGATGTCGGCGTTGTTGGAGACCGACGCCACCGTGTAGTGCAGGCCCCGCGCGGCGAGGGCCGACTCGAGGACGTCCAGGAAGTTGAGCGTCGGGGGGACGCCTGGACCCGTGGTCTCCCAGATGGAGACTTCCTGCAGGCCGACGAGCTGCGGACGGTTGTCGGCGATCTCGTCGGCGAGCGCCTCGGCTCGGGCCGGGAAGTTCGTGTACAGCGCGGTGTTGTAGATCTGCGCGACGGCCCCGAGGAACTGCGCGGTGTCCGTGGCGATCAGCGCGGGTGTGAGGCTGGCGCCGAGGTAGAGGTTGCGCGTCATGACCGTCAGCGACTTGTCGCGGTGACCTCCTTGCTTGCCGTGGTCGCCGTGAGCCGTGGCCACGGGTGGCACCGCCAGACTCAGGGCCAGGGCCGAAGCGAGAAGTACGGACAGGCGCAAGCCGGCGCGACGAGCCTTCATGACGGAACCTCCACGTTGAGACCGTGGCGCTGACCCTGGGTGCTGCACGGCTGGTCCGTCAAGGTTTCGGGCGCCCAGACCACCCAAGATCACCTCATCTGATGACCCTGGGAGGCCGAGGTTCCTGAGATCGTGGGCACCCCAGCGTTGGGGCCGTTCAGAGCTTGCGGAGGACCGCCACGACCTTGCCGAGGATCTGCGCGTCGTCGCCGTTGATCGGGGCGAACGCCGGGTTGTGCGGCATCAGCCAGACGTGGCCGTCGCGGCGCTTGAACGTCTTCACCGTCGCCTCGCCGTCGATCATGGCCGCCACGATCTCGCCGTTGGACGCGTCCTGCGCCTGTCGCACGACGACCCAGTCGCCGTCGCAGATGGCCGCGTCGACCATGGACTCGCCCTTGACCTCGAGCATGTAGAGCGCCGCGCCCGAGGCGTCGGTGTCGCCGACGATCTGCCGCGGCAGCGCGAAGACGTCCTCGACGGCTTCCTCGGCCAGGATCGGCGCGCCGGCCGCGATCCGGCCCAGGACGGGGACGTACGTCGGCTTCGGCCGCGCGTCGCCGATCCCCGTCTCGGCATCGGTCATCGGGGCGGCCGCGTCGGGAGCGTCGGGGGAGTAGACCTCGATGGCGCGCGGCAGGTTGGCGTCGCGGCGGATGTAGCCCTTGCGCTCGAGCACGTGCAGCTGGTGGGCCACCGACGAGGGTGAGGTGAGCCCCACGAGCGCCCCGATCTCGCGCATCGACGGGGGATAGCCGCGGGTCTCGACGGCCACCCGGATGCTCTCGAGGATGCGGCGCTGGCGCAGCGTCAGGCCCTCGCCGTCGGTCCAGCCGTCGGGGAGCTCGGTGACCGTGGAGCCCTTGGGACGGCCCCGACGCGGCTTTCCGGTCTTCGGGTCGACCGTCGCAGGCAGACCCTCATCCATCGACTCGATGGCCGGAGGCGCGTCAGGCGACTGCAGACTTGGACGCGACTTGGCGTCTCGCCTTCCGACGTGGCGGCGCTGGGGCGGGGTCGACGTGGCCGGGGTCTTGGCCTTCGGGGGGGTCTTGGCCATGCGGGTCCTCCAGGGTCGAGGCGGGCGGGAAGCGAAGTCGTGCCGTGCTTCGCCGGGAACTGTCGGTGGTGTCCGCAAGCCTGAGGACGTGCCTCAGACGAACGGTTCGCGGACCTCCACCAAGCCCCGGCGGGCTGTCGCGGAGCCTAGCGCGAGCCGTACGTATGTTCCCAACATCTGTTCGAGAAATGTTCCGCGTGTCGTGGACGGCTGTCCGCGGCGCGTGCTAAACATCGTACACACGTCCGACGGACATCTGTTCGAACCGTCCACAGGGCGCCGCAGGGTCGACGACCGGCACCACGAGCGCACGACGAAGGAAGAGGAGGCCACCATGGCCACGCAGACCCTGGTCCGACCCATCACCGCCCACGACTCCCAGACGTTGGCCGCGCGGGGGATTCGCGCCTTCGACCTGACCCGCGACGCGGCGCACGAGCTGCCGCGAAGCCGTCCCGTCCGGCCGTTCCCCGTGACCGTTCGCGTCGCGGAGCCTCTTGCCGAGGGGGCCGGCTTCTCCTCGGCCGCTTCGCGTACGGCTCCGAGCGCGGCGACCGCCCGCAAGGCCGAGCTGACGCCGGCGCGAGCCACCACGCCCGGACGGGTCGCTCCGGCCTGGGTCGAGCCCCTGCCCGCCACCGTTCCTTCAGCCGATGCTCCAACCGCAGTCCGTCCGTCAGGTGTACGGCTGACCCGCCGGGGACGGCTCACCGTGTTCGTGTCGCTGCTCGTGCTGGGACTCGTCGCCGCGGCGTGGTTGCTCGCCGGCGCCCCGGCCGTGGCCGGCACCGAGGCCACCCCTGCTGGTGAAGTCACGTCCACCGTGGTCGTCGGGCCGGGGGAGACCCTGTGGGACATCGCCCGCGACGTACGCCCCGGCGCCGACCCCCGCGAGACGGTCACCCGCATCCAAGAGCTCAACGGCCTCACGACGGTCAGCGTCTGGGCCGGCCAGCCTCTCATCGTTCCTGCCTGACCCGATCGATCGCGGCCATCGGGTTGCGCGGGACGCACAGCCCTGGCGCCAGGGTCGGAAGGCACTGACCCCGCGCCCGGGCGGTCGATACCGTCGGGGGCAGGCCGACCGACGAAGGAGGCAGCCATGGACTACACCGTCGAGCTTCGCGAGGTCACGGGTCAGCCCGCAGCCGTGGTCCGCGGGCACGTGACCCTGCCCGGGGTCAGCGACTTCATCGCCGACGCGTTCGCCCAGGTCACCACGCGCGTGGCCGAGCAGAACCTCAACGTCGCCGGACCGCCGTTCGGCCGTTTCCGTCCCCACGGGGACGGCTTCGAGGTCGAGGTCGGCTTCCCGACCGATGCGGCGTTCACCGCCACCGGCCCCGTCACACCGAGCGAGCTGCCGGGCGGCCCAGTGGCCCAGGTGATGCACCGCGGCGGCTACGAGGCGGTCGGTGGCGCCTACGCCGCGATCGAGCAGTGGGAGCAGGAGCACGGCTACGAGCGAACGGGCGACGCGTGGGAGACCTACCTCGACGGCCCCGAGGTCGAGGACCCGCGCACCCTGGTGAGCGCCCCCTGCCGCCCCATCGCGACGTAGCTGCCTAGCCGGCTCGGACCCCGGCGCATTCGCCGAGTGGCGTCGAACGGGGCGATCTGGCGCTGTCTGTTGCCCCGTTCGATGCCAGTCGCCGCCGGGACGGCAGCTGTGCCAGGATCGATCGATGGGTGGGGAACCCGCGGTGGCCCCCGGAATCTCACGTTCCGGGATGTTGCTGATCTCCGCGGTCGGCCTGGCGCAGGTCTGCGTGACCCTCGACTACTTCTCCCTGACCGTGGCCCTGCCGGCGATGGCCGACGACCTCGGCGTCACCACGACGAACGCCCAGTGGGCGCTGAGCGCGTACCTCCTGTCCTTCGCGGCGCTGCTCGTCGCGGCCGGGCGCTTCGGTGACATCCGCGGCCGCAAACGCGCCCTGGTGATCGGTGTCGTGGTCTTCGGCAGCTCCTCACTGCTCGTCGGACTGGCGTCATCCCTCGAGCTCGTCGTGGCCGGCCGGGTGCTGCAGGGCGTGGGAGCCGCGCTGCTGTTCCCCGTGAGCATGGCCATCGTGGCCAACAGCTTCGAGGGGGCCGCGCGGCCGCGCGCTATCGGCATCGTCGTGGCCGTGTCGACCGTGGGTACGGCGCTGGGCCCGTTCGTCGGAGGCGTACTGACCGAGCTGTTGAGCTGGCGGTGGGTCTTCTTCTTCAACGTGCCGTTCGCCATCGTCGCCTTGCTGCTGATCCTTCGGACCGTGCCCGAGTCGCGCGACGAGTCGGCCAGCCGGCGCATCGACGTGCTTGGCATCCTGACGTTGTCGGGCGCGATCATCGGCGTGACGTTGTGCATCGACCGCGGCCCCACCTGGGCCGAGTCGACGCCGGGGCTGCTCGTCGCTGTCGTGGCCGCGTGCGTTGCCCTGGTGGTGGCGTTCATCGCCGTTGAGCGTCGGGTCGACAACCCCCTCATCGATCTGCCGACGTTCCGCAACGTGCCGTTCGCGTTGGTGACGGTCGCCGGGTGCCTGTGCAACTTCCTGTGGGCGCTCAGCGTCTTTGTCGCGACCCTGTGGCTGCAGGAGATCAAGGGGCTGGGTGCGCTGGAGGCGGGGGCGGCGTTCCTGGCGATGTCGCTGGGCATTGCCGTGGCGGGCCCCCTGTCGAGCCGGCTCATGGCGCGCTTCACGATCGGTCCGGTGATGGTGGTGTCGGCGCTGGTCGGCGGGGCGGCCGCCGTGGGGGTCGGTCTGGCGACGGATCTGGTGGTGTGGCTGCCCCTGTTCGCGATTCTCGGGCTAGGCGTGGGGCTCAACTACGCGCTGACCAACCAGGGCTCCTTGTCGCTCGTGCCGGCGCGGCTCTCCGGAGCGTCGTCCGGCATCGCCCTCACCGCACTTGTCGTGACGGCGGCGCTCGGCACGGTCATCGCCGCGACGCTGCTGGAGGAGTTCTCGGGTTCTGGGGCTGTGACGCAGGGGGCCGTCACCTCGGTGATGCAGGTCGGTGCCGTGGTCGCGTTGGTGTCGGTCCTGCCGGCCGCGGCGATCCTGCCCTACCAGCGTCGCCACGCCGCGGCCTGAGCCAGCGCCGCATCAGGGTGTTCGAGCGCGGCTGTTCTCGTCGAGTGGCGTCGAACGGGGCGATCTGGCCGTGTCGATTGCCCCGTTCGATGCCACTCGCCGGTGGGAGGGCAGGATGCGGGCATGGATGACGACTCCCCAGCGCCCGGCAGCGACGTGCGGGTCAGGTCTGAGTTCGCCGACGGGATCCTCACCGTCACCCTCGACCGACCCGACCGCCTGAACGCCGTCACGGCGCAGACCCTGACCCGGTTCCTCGAGCTCATCGAGCGCGCCGAGGCCGACGACGTCGCCGTCGTGGTCGTGACGGGGGCCGGGAAGGCGTTCAGCTCCGGCCAAGACCTCCAAGAGCTCGACACCGATCTGGCGCAGGGCACCGACGCGGACTTCAGGGACCACCTCGCGCTCTTTCAGTCAGTGACCCAACGGATCCTGGCTCACCCCAAGCCGTTCATCGCCGCCATCAACGGGGTCGCCGTCGGCTTCGGAGCCGAGCTGGCGCTCGCGTGCGACGTACGGCTGGCCTCGACGCAGGCCCGCATCGGCTTCGTCGAGGCCACCCGGGCGCTGTTCCAGACCAACGGCGTGATGTGGCTCCTGCCGCGCATCATCGGCCACGGCAACGCCGCCCACCTGCTGCTCAGCGGGTCGATCGTCGACGCCGAGGAGGCGCACCGGATCGGCCTGGTGTCACGGGTGTACGGCCCTGATGAGCTCCCCGCCGCCACCCGCGAGCTGGCCGAGCGCATCCGCGACAACGCGCCGATCTCGGTGCGCCTGGTCAAGCGCGTGCTCGGCGTCACCTGGGAGGAGCGGCTCGACCAGGTCATGGCCCGCGAGGTCGACGGGATGCTCGACTGCATCCGCAGCGAGGACCTCGCCGAGGGCACCCGCGCGTTCCTCGAGGGCCGGCCGCCGCGCTACCAAGGTCGCTGATGCCCGGCGAGCCGACCCGGATCACCGACTACGCCTTCCGCTGGGGGCAGGAGACGCCCGAGGCGGTGGCGCTCACCGGTGACCTCGCGTCGGGTGACCCGTCCGCATCTGGCGAACGCACCCGCGTCGACCTCACCTACGCCGACCTGGTGGCCTCGATGGACGCCTGGGCTGGCTACTTCCTCGCCGCCGGGGTGGCCCACGGCGACCGGGTCGCGCTGTGCACCCGCCCCTCACCGGAAGCGTTCGTCGTCTATCTGGCCGCGGCGTCGATCGGCGCGGTGTTCCAGGGGCTCAACCCCTCCTACACCGCCGACGAGCTGCGCCACGTGCTCGCCGACGCCACCCCGACCGTCGTCCTCGACGCGGTGGGAGGCCCGGCGCTCGAGGTTGCGGCCGACCTTGGGCTTGACCCACGGCCGACCGCTCGCCGACGCCCGCGCCGAGCTGCTCAGCCCCGAGGGAGTGGGGGCCGGCCGAGCGTCAGGCGCTCGCGGAGGCCCGAGCCGCCGTACGTCCCCGCGACGCAGCCTTCCTCGTCCACACCTCGGGCTCGACCGGGCGGCCCAAGGGGGCGCTGATCCCGCACGACGCGCTCGTGCTGGCCGGCCAGGTGCATGCGCGGCGCTGGGCCGGCAGCCGTACGACCACGCTGTGCCCGTTCCCGCTCAACCACCTCGCCAGCCTCAGCGACATCTTCGGCACCGGGCTCGTCGCCGGCGGCCGGACGGTGGTGATGGACACCTTCGACCCGGCGCGAGCCCTGGAGCTGCTCGTCGAGGAGCGGGTGACGTTCTGGGGGTTCGTGCCGGCCGCGGCGGAGCTGGTGACCCGCCAGCCCGGGTGGGCCGACGCCGATCTGTCGGCCCTGGAGCACACGGTCTGGGGAGGCGGCGCGATCTCCGAGACCCTCCTGAAAGCCTTGCGCGCCAAGGGTTTGCGGCCGGAGGGCTGCTACGGCTCCACCGAGACAGTCGGCAACGTCTGCTTCACCGACCCCGCGGAGACCGACGACTCGGTGCTGGCGCGCACGATCGGGCGGCCCGACGAGGCGTACGACGCGCGGTTGGACGCCGACACCGGAGAGCTTCTGGTCTGGACGCCGACGCCGTTCCTCGGCTACCTCGGCCGGCCGGACGCGACCGCCGCGTCGTTCACCGAGGACGGCTGGCTGCGCACCGGCGACGTGGCGGCGGAGGCCGAGGACGGGAGCCTGTCGCTGGTGGGGCGGGTGCACGAGATGTACAAGTCCGGCGGCTACAACGTCTACCCGCGGGAGGTGGAGCTGGCGCTGGAGCGGCTGCCCGCGGTGCGGCAGGCCGCGGTGGTGGCGGTGCCCGACCCGTTGTACGGCGAGGTCGGCCACGCCTTCGTGGTGCTCGCGGGCGCCGAGGTGGGCGCGCCGCTGGAAGACGTACGCCAGTGGCTCGCGCCCTACAAGGTGCCCAAGCAGCTGACGGTGGTCGATGCCCTGCCGTTGTTGCCCGTGGGCAAGGTGGACAAGCGAGCCCTCCTCGCCCTGGAGTGACCCGGCGAGTGGTGTCGAACGGGGCGATCTGAGGCGTTCCGATTGCCCCGTTCGATGCCATTCGCCGCGCGGAGTGGCCGGCGATCAGGCTGCGGCCGCGTCAGCTGCGACTTCACGAGGGCGATCAGCGCGTAGGGGTGGCGCAGCACGTCGTCTGCGGTGATGTGCAGGACGGTCCAGCCCTCGGCGACGAGCTGGTTGTGCCGCTGCGCGTCGACCCGGCGCTGCTTCTCGGCGAGGTGGACCTCGCCGTCGTACTCGCCGAGGAGTTTCGCCTTGCGCCACACCAGGTCGCCCTCGGCCAGCCAGTCACCGTCGGCGTCGTAGATGGGCACGTTGACCTCGGGAGGTGGGCAGCCGCCGAGGACGAGGACGGCGCGGGTGCGGCTCTCCATGGGCGAGCGCGCCCGGCCGTTGAGGAGGGGGAGTGCTGCCCGGGCGCTGACAACGCCGCGCCGGCCGCCCGCCCCCTCGACGACCGCGGTCAGCTCGGCCACGGGGGCGCTCCGCGTCCGACGATCGCGTCGCCCAGGGCCACCAGGTCGGGCAGGTCGAGCTCGGCGGCCCGGTCGAGGAACGTCCGCGCCGGCGAGGTGGCTGGGCCCCAGGGGCTGGCGATGATCTGCCCCGGCGGAAGCTGCTCCAGGTGGCAGATGGCGATGCTGTGCCGAGACCTCGGAGCCGTGGCCGGCACCGTGAGATGGGCGCTCGTCGTCTGGCGTTCGAAGACGCCGAGCGGAAGCCCTTGAGCGGCCGCGGCGCTCGCGTGGCTGAGGACCCCTTCCGGCACGGCGAGGCAGGCGGCGCGGCAGACCAGCTCGTACGTGATCGGCGCGCTGGCGGAGACGTACACCTCGCGGGTCAGCCGGCGAAACCTCGAGCCGCGCAGCATCTCGCGGTTGAAGCCGTACGCCTCCGCGGTGGCGGCGGTGAACGGTGCGTCTAGCAGTTCCGGGGGCACCGAGATCTTCGGGCGCATCGAGGCAGCGTCGTACGGCGAGAGGCGATGCGGGGCGGAGCCGTACCCGCTCCGTGGACGACGCCGGCCCGGTGGACAACTCCCTCGCCGAGTGGCAACGAACGGGGCAATCCGAGGCGCCCGAGATTGCCCCGTTCGCGACCACTCGCCGGGGTAAAGGGCGCCTCGAGCAGGCGGGTGTGACCCACGACACGCCGACCTCTGGCGGGGGTCTTGCCACTGTCGGTGCCAGGGCGTACGGTCCCCTACATCTAGTAGTTACACCGGTGTCGTTCCTCCACAGATAGTGGTCCGCGACCCACAGGTTCTCCCCAAGTAGTCCCCAGCCTCATCCACAGCAAGCGCCCAGACCGGGCCGCGAACCCGCCCAAATCAGGACACAACGTCCGGTCCGTCCACCGCCAGGAAGGAGTCCCCGATGCACTGCCCGTTCTGCCGCCACGAGGACTCCCGGGTGGTCGACAGCCGTACGGCCGACGACGGCACCGCGGTACGCCGCCGCCGGCAGTGCACCCAGTGCGAGCGCCGGTTCACCACGGTGGAGACGGCGAGCCTCACGGTGGTCAAGCGGTCGGGCGCGACCGAGCCGTTCAGCCGCGCGAAGGTGCTCACCGGCGTCCGCAAGGCCTGCCAAGGAAGGCCGGTCACCGAGGACGACCTGCAGCGCCTCGCCCAGCGCGTCGAGGAGGCCGTGCGGGCGACCGGCGCGGCCGAGCTCGACGCCCACGAGGTCGGCCTGGCCGTCCTCGGGCCGCTCCGAGAGATCGACGAGGTCGCCTACCTGCGCTACGCCAGCGTCTACCGCTCCTATGAGTCCCTCGAGGACTTCGAGGCCGAGATCGCCCTCCTGCGCGCCGAGCACCAGCTCGACACGGTCACGGCCGGCGACGACGACACCCCCTCCGCGGCCCCCGACGAAGCGAGCGCCCCGCGCCTCGCCTCCGACGCCCGCGAGTCAGTCGTCGCCGGCCGAGCAAGCCCCACCGAGTCACCGCCGGGTCGCCGGCCCGACACCGGCTGAGTGTCGGTGCGCCGGAGGAGGGTGAGGTACGCCTCCGACGGCCAGCACCTCGACCATCCCCGACAAGCCCGCACGCCCCCACAACTTCCCGAAAGCACTCCCCGAGGCAGGAAGCCCGGGACTCCCATAAGCGTTGAACCAAAGAGGCGAGAGGAACCACCCGCACATGACCGAGACCACGAACGGCGCAGCATCCGACACGAGCTCCCCCGAGCACGGCGCGCACGCGGAGCACGGTGCTCAGGTGCCGCAGGTCGTGCGCCAGGGGCTGACCATCGAGCGGATCTTCACCACGCCGGGCGTGCACCCCTACGACGAGATCACCTGGGAGGCGCGCGACGTCGTCCAGACCAACTGGAAGACCGGCGAGAGCGTCTTCGAGCAGCGCGGCGTGGAGTTCCCCGACTTCTGGAGCGTCAACGCCTCGACGATCGTCACGACGAAGTACTTCCGCGGCGCCGTCGGCTCCGACACCCGTGAGCGCACGCTGCGCCAGCTCATCGACCGGGTGGTCCTCACCTACGGGCGCGCGGGCCGCGACAACGGCTACTTCGCGACCGAGGAAGACGCCGAGATCTTCGAGCACGAGCTCACCTGGGCGCTGCTCCACCAGGTGTTCAGCTTCAACAGCCCCGTGTGGTTCAACGTCGGCACGCCCGCGCCGCAGCAGGTGAGCGCCTGCTTCATCCTCGCCGTCGACGACACGATGGACTCGATCCTCAACTGGTACAAGGAGGAAGGGAAGATCTTCCAGGGCGGCTCCGGCGCCGGCCTCAACCTCTCCAGGATCCGTTCCAGCAAGGAGCTGCTGATCTCAGCGGCGGTACGGCCTCCGGCCCGGTGAGCTTCATGCGCGGCGCCGACGCGTCCGCGGGCACCATCAAGTCCGGCGGTGCCACCAGGCGCGCGGCGAAGATGGTCGTGCTCGACGTCGACCACCCCGACATCGAGGAGTTCATCGAGACCAAGTGGCGCGAGGAAGACAAGATCCGCGCCCTGCGTGACGCCGGCTACGACATGGACCTCGGCGGCAAGGACATCACGAGCGTCCAGTACCAGAACGCCAACAACTCGGTGCGGGTCACCGACGAGTTCATGCGCGCGGTCGAGGAGGGCGGCGAGTTCGGCCTGCGCGCCCGCGGCACCGGCGAGGTCATCGACACCGTCGACGCCCGCACCCTGTGGGACAAGATGGCCGAGGCCGCGTGGGCCTGCGCCGACCCGGGCATCCAGTACGACGACACGATCAACGACTGGCACACCAACCCCGAGACCGGCCGCATCACGGCGAGCAACCCGTGCAGCGAGTACATGTCCCTCGACAACTCCAGCTGCAACCTGGCCAGCCTCAACCTGCTGAAGTTCCTCAAGCAGGACGACACCTTCGACGGCGCGACGTTCGCCAAGGTGGTCGAGCTGGTCATCACCGCGATGGACATCTCGATCTGCTTCGCCGACTTCCCGACCGAGGCGATCGGCGACACGACGCGCAACTACCGCCAGCTCGGCATCGGGTTCGCCAACCTCGGCGCGCTGCTGATGGCGTCCGGCCTGGCGTACGACTCCGACGGCGGCCGCGCGCTGGCCGGCTCGATCACGAGCCTGATGACCGGGACGGCGTACAAGCGCAGCGCGGAGATCGCCGGAGTGGTCGGGCCGTACGAGGGCTTCGCCCGCAACGCGGAGGCGCACGCGCGGGTGATGCGCAAGCACGCCGCGGCCAATGACGCGATCCGTACGGTGACGACGCTCGACAAGGACGTCCACCGGCTCGCGACCCAGGCGTGGGCCGACGGCAACCGGCTGGGGGAGCAGCAGGGGTGGCGCAACGCGCAGGCCTCGGTGCTCGCGCCGACCGGCACGATCGGCTTCATGATGGACTGCGACACCACGGGCATCGAGCCGGACTTCTCGTTGGTGAAGTTCAAGAAGCTCGTCGGTGGCGGGTCGATGCAGATCGTCAACCAGACGATCCCGCGGGCGCTGCGCAAGCTCGGCTACGCCGAGGAGACCGTCGAGGCGATCGTGGAGTACATCGCCGAGAAGGGTCACGTCGTCGACGCCCCCGGCCTGCGCCAGGAGCACTACGACATCTTCGACTGCGCGATGGGCGAGCGTTCGATCGCGCCGATGGGGCACGTACGGATGATGGCCGCGGCCCAGCCGTTCCTGTCCGGCGCGATCTCCAAGACGGTCAACCTGCCGGAGTCGGCGTCGGTCGAGGAGATCGAGGACGTCTACATGCAGGGCTGGAAGCTCGGCCTGAAGGCGCTCGCGGTCTACCGCGACAACTGCAAGGTCGGCCAGCCGCTGTCCGACGCCAAGGCCAAGGGCGCTGACTCAGCGGTCGAGGCCGGGGCCGGCCCGCGGGCTGCTGTGGCTGACGTGGCCGCGGTCGTCGAGCACCGCCCGGTGCGCAAGCGCCTGCCGAAGTCGCGCCCGTCGGTGACGACGTCGTTCGCGGTGGCCGGCGCCGAGGGCTACATGACCGCCGGGTCCTACCCCGACGACGGCCTCGGTGAGGTCTTCCTCAAGCTCGGCAAGCAGGGCTCGACGCTCGCCGGTGTGATGGACGCCTTCTCGATCGCGATCTCCATCGCCCTGCAGCACGGGGTGCCGCTGGAGACCTACGTCCAGAAGTTCGTCAACATGCGCTTCGAGCCGGCCGGTCTCACCGACGACCCGGACATCCGGATGGCGCAGTCCGTCATGGACTACATCTTCCGTCGCCTGGCGCTGGACTACCTGTCCTTCGACGAGCGGGCCGGCCTGGGGATCTACACCGCGACCGAGCGGGCGCGGCAGCTCGAGACCGGGTCGTACGAGCCGGTCGAGGCTGAGGTGTCTGCCGAGGACGTGGCGGCTGAGGTGGCTGCGCTGGCTGCTGGGGTGCCGATGGATGAGCGCCCGGTGTCGGACTCAGGTGTCGAGGAAGCGGTCGACCCGGCCGACGGCGCCGAGGTGGCCCACGACGTCGAGGATCGTGGACCACGCGGCCAAGCCGGTGGGTGCGAAGGTGCACTCCTCGACCGAGCTCATGGAGTCGATCCTGGGTACGGCGCAGGACGCCCCGATGTGCTTCACCTGCGGCACGAAGATGCGTCCGGCTGGCTCCTGCTACGTCTGCGAAGGCTGCGGCAGCACCAGCG
>CAWFYM010000006.1:0-117290 GCA_963820065.1 uncultured Actinomycetota bacterium
GCCAATACACGTCCATCAAGCTCACAACTCGCCTGGTGAGGGCGGGAATTGAGGCGTCGATGGGCTCGGTCGGCGACGAGTACGATAACGCCCTCGCGGAGAATCTGTGGATGCTGACGAAGACCGAGTGCGTCCGCGGTCGCGTCTTCGGGCCTGGGCCGAGGCGAATCTCGCGCTCTTCGAGTACTTCGATGGTTTCTACAACAGCCGGCGCATCCAGAAGCGGCTCGGCTACCTCAGCCCGATCGAATTCGAGGAGAAGCACTACGCCGAGCAGGCAACGGCCGAACGAGCGAACCTGAAACCCCGCCAACCCGCCCTGACCAGCTGATCAACACCTCCCGAGCAACGGGGGAACCTCAACCAGACGGCCCACGCGGTGCAAGTGCTCAACGTGTTTCTCCGCCGCCGTGCCCCCGGCCACCAAGAAGCGACATCGACTGCAGGCCGACGTGGTAGCCGCCGTTGCCCGCCAGGCTGCCCGTCGCGGATCAGGATCTGTCGTCTCTTCGACGCCGCGCCCCGACCGCCCGGAGGCTGACGTGGGCTGCGCCCTGCGCGTTCTAAGCCGACCAGAAGTTCGCAAACACATCAGCCCACACCAGAAGCTTGACCTGTCTGTCCTGCACTTTGAAGGTGCCACCTTTGATGAGGCAGACCTCGCTGGAGCTACGTTCCATGGGGCGAACCTTACGAACGTGGGCCTTGTCGGAGCGAATCTAACTGGAGCCTGGTTTATCGGGGCAAATCTCACTCGCGCAGCACTTGTTGACGCCGACCTCACGAGTGCCCTGCTCGATGGAGCCGACCTCACGTGCACCGTTCTTGCCGGGACCAACTGCACTGGGGCGCGGTTCGACGGAGCAGATCTCACCGGCGCCTTGCTCTATGGTGCAGATCTCCGTAAGGCCACGGGCCTTACGGTGGAGCAAGTACTAGCGGCTCGCCTGAGCCCAGCCACCCAGCTTCCCGCTGAGATCGCACAAGATCCGCGAGTCACCGCCCGCATGGT
Source organism: uncultured Actinomycetota bacterium (assembly GCA_963820065.1). GTDB lineage: Bacteria > Actinomycetota > Actinomycetes > DATJPE01 > DATJPE01 > JANPBY01. Next base: position 1,013 of record CAWFYM010000006.1, read on the forward strand.
GCTGTCATGAGTGGTGGGGTTAACCAGGCTCTCGCAGGCCACGTATGCGGGTAGCGACATATTAGTTCGAGCCTGCGTCCTCATGCCACGTCTCAGGGAGCGCACACATACGCCCCCTGCCGCGGCCGCCTCACCCCCGGCTGAGTGATCGCGCGCAGACTCAGACCTGCCGAGATGCTCATCAAAACGCTCGCAGGCTACGCCACGAACTCGCTACCGTGAGCCTTGATGTAACAAGATGCTGAAGCACGACCTATTTCGCTCGGATAACCGGCGAGGCAGAGTGGGGGGAATTGAGATTGTAAGCACGGGGTAAACGTCGGAAGCCGAAGGAAGCGACAGCGCAATCGCAGCCGAGACGCGCTGCTAGCACGAGCTCTGCTAAAGGTGGGATTGCTCCTCCGGTAGATCAAGTCAAGGGCGCCCTATCGGCACGTGAAGCCCGAGTGCCGCCGAGTCTAGGGTCCAAGGCAGTAGATAACTGGTCACGTTGGCTCGTATCAACCGGTCAACCATTTGCGTTGCTGCTTTCGCGATTCACCGACTCTTTCACACCGGTTGAAAATGGACGACTGTTCGCCCCTAGCGCTCAAGACGTCACGGAACTGCGCACACTGGCCCCCGCGGCAGCTCAGCACTTTGCAGAACTCCAATCCTCCCTTTTGAAGGATTTGGAAGAGCTAGTGGGAACCGTGCAAGGCGTGCCTCTCCTTTGCGTCACTACCTTCCTGACGCAATTCAAGGAATGGGGTAGGTACTACGAACCTGACTCCACACCCAACTCGTCGGACCATGAGATTCTGACAGCGGCTGTCGCGCGCCAACGGGACCATGCAGGGCGTTACCCGGGGCCGACAGACCTTTTTGAAGTGCATGCGGCTCGTAGCGGAAATTAGGAATGTAGCTCTCACCCTGAGTGAAGCCTATCAACTCAGCTCGAATGAGCTAACTGCGGACGACACGTTGCGTGCTATCACCATACAAAGATGGCTCGCAGTACGAGGTGCCTCGGCACCTCAGTTTGCACGCGCCACTGCCAATGAGTTGGCCAGCGCATACGGCAGGCGCTTCGTAGACAAGTTGGGCTTCCGATACGCTGACCTTGAGAAAGTAGCGGACTACATACATCAACGGTGGCGCGGCGGACTGACGCGAACATCGCATGCTGGGACTTCGCCAGCAATGCAACGGGCGGCCGACCCGTGGACGTGGCCAGCGCAACGAGCGAGTGGCGCTACCACTACTACGAGTCTCTACTGCTGGTGGTCCCGGCGGTTCTGAGTGTCCCGATCTCAGATCTGGATCAGTACCTGTCGGACGATGTCGGCAAATACAACAAGCGGGCAACTGCGATCGTGCAACATCTGGGCTCAAGCTGTAGGAGACTGGGACAAACCCCTCGGCCCACTGGCAGACAGCCCAATTCGGACTCGCCCGTTTCTTATTTGGCCATCGGAGGAAACAGCTTCCAAGAGGTCCACTTCGCGCGTCCTACTAGCCAATCCCAATGCTTTGGATGTCGACTCAGTAGCGACCATGGAATCCCTGCTCTCGAGGACTTTCCCTGCTGATTGGTCAGCAAAGAGAGCGCAGGTAGTTGACGACTATGCAGTGCACCTTTTGAGTAAACACCTTCCTACCGCCTCAAAAGCTTCAGGAGTCTTCGTACGGGAGACAGATACTGGCTCTGAGTTCGAAATGGACGGCCTCGTGGCCACGGGTAGCACAGCCATCCTTGTCGAGGGAAAAGGGGCGCCACTGAAACTTGCCAGTCTACGTGGTGACGTCAGGAGGCTGAAATCTCAGTTCGAAAATCTGATCAGTGAAGCGTGGAGTCAACTACAGCGGGACCGAGAGGCCATATTCGGCAGCTCGGCCCATAGTATCAGATTGTTCGAACAACGTCAGGCCGGTCTGGACCTCTTATCTCACCGACTCTCACCAACATTGAGAACGTACACTATGTAATTCCCACACTTGACGGGCTCGGAAAGCTGGAAGCAACCTCGCAATGCTTCACCAGCTTGGCATTTTGCCGGAGGACGCTTCGCCTTGGATCGTCGCGGTGGCCGACCTGGCCCTCGTGGTAGACACTATTAGGAACGGCCCAGAGTTCATCGCCTACCTCAGATTTCGCGACAAATGGTGGAAACCATCCACGCATTCGCGTTCACGACGAAATTGAGATGCTGGCCATGTTCCTTGAGGGCACCGATGTCGCTTTGCGCGTTAAGGCTGCCGAGAAAGAAAACGGGATCGCCTTATTTCAGGCGGACAAGCGAGATTCGACGACTACCACTCCTACCTGCGCGGCGACGGTCCTCGTGCGGACCGCCCTGGAAAGAAAATGACGCACCGAGTCCGTAGAGTTGTCGACGAACTCAGTAGAGTCAAACCTCAAGGATGGTTTGACGCAGCGACGGCATTCCTGGAGACGCCCATGGCATGTGCGATCGCATTTGATACTCACTGGATACGGTACAACGCACAACTTAATGAAACCTCAGCGCATCTTGCGGGTGACGAAGACGCTTTCCGTTGCGCGAACAGCCGGCGATTGGGAAGAAATTCTATCGGACGAGGAGATTCTAGAAGTCTTGAGTCACCGTGGAGATGCGTATGGTTCGCACGCCGCGACCAGAAGGGGAGATTGCAACTCGAATGGGCTTCGCTCGATCGGCGGTGCACTCATTCCCACGGTGGCGTTTCTAAGTTGACCCGGCACGTAACACTTTGGCGAAGATCGAAAGGGGGCGCCGGATGCCGCACGACGATGTCCCCGGCGGCCGGGGCTGAGGTTGCCGCCCAACTCTGCCGCACCTCGTCTGCGGCCGGCACGTCAAGGCTCGTCGGCCACGCGTACTCATCCATCGCTGGATCAGCTTGAGCGATCAGGGGCTAGCCTCCGTGTTTCGGTTGGGGTCGGCTGAGCTGGGTGATCGCCTCTTTTCGGTGGTCGTCGGGCCGTTTGTGGCTGGTGGGCATGGCTTTGGCCCGACGCTGGGCCGGGTGCTCCAGGGGTCCTCGGGTCGTGGGCGGGCAGGGGCTGGTCTCGTAGGTCAGGTGGCCGGTCTGGGCAGGGCCGACGAGGCGGGTGAACGCCGCGGTCAGCTCGTGGCGCCAGGGCCAGGTGGCGGCGATCCGCAGGCGGAGGCGTCGCCCGCCGCGGGTGAGGCGGGCTGCGGCGTGCAGCAGGCGGTAGCGGAGCTTCTTCGGCTCGGCGGTGGCCAACTCGCCGTCCAGCAGGAGGGTCTGGGTCCAGGCGAGCAGGTCGATGGCGGTCAGGGCCAGCTCCAGCCACGCGTGGTTGATGGCGAAGTGGCGGGAGGGGAAGCGGCCGAAGCCGGTGGTCTTGCCGCAGCGGATGCGGTCCTCGACGCGGGCGTGGGCGCGGTGGCGGACTTCCAGGTACTGCAGCGAGCCTTCGCCGACGGGGGTGTCGGTGAGGAAGGCCTGGTGGCGCATGCCGTCGTCGAGGTCGAACAGCGACAACTGGGCGCCGGGGTGCGGGCGTTCGCGCCGGACGATGATGCGGGTGCCGTCGGGGTGTCCGGTCAGGTCGACCAGGCCGGTCAGCTCGGCGACCTCGGCGCCGGCGCGCAGGGCGCCGTCCTGTTCCAGGGCGGGGTGCCAGAACCGGTCGGGCAGGGCCCGGATCGCCCGGCGGACCGGCTCGGTGACCGCGTATCCGACGGAGAAGGAGGTGTGGATGCCCGCGCTCCCGCAGGGCCCGCAGGTGGGCGAGGAAGGCTTTGGCGCCGCCGGCGCTGTCGGCGCGGACGAGGATCGGGGTGCCGTGGCGGTGGGCGTCGGGGATCTGGGCCAGGGCCTGGTCGAGGACGGTGATGTGGTCGGCTGGCGGTGTTCGCGCCGGCGTTGCCCGGCCGCAGCAGTCCGGCCAGGGCCTCGCCGGTGTTGTCCAGGAAGCACAGCAGCGGGTGGTAGCCGAAGCCGCGTTTGTAGGTGGCGCGCGGCCTGTTCCTTCTCGGAGTGGCAGGTCACCAGGGTGGCGTCGATGTCCAGGACCAGGCCGGGCAGGTCGCGGCCGCCGGCGCTGGGCGGCGGGTATGCCGGTCCGGGTCTCGGCGGCCTGCAGCCAGGCGACCTCGCGGGCCGCGGCCCGGGCCGACCGCAGGCCGGCGAGTGCGGCCGGGTCGATGCCGGCCAGCACGCGCCAGGCGGTCGGAGTGGAGGCGACCGGGCCGAACACGTCGGCCTGGTCGCGCAGCACGGCCAGGTCGCCGATGGCCTCGCCGCCGTCGGCGAGCATCACCGCCAGGTCGACCGCGATCCTGCCCGGGTCGTGCCCGGTGCCACGCGGCCGCAGCCGGCGCAGCGCGTCGGTGAAGGCGCTGGTCAGGCCGGTGGCATCGGCGAGGTCGGCCAGCAGCCGGGACCCGGCGTGGCTGACCACCCCGCGCCCGTCGGCCGAGACGACGAGCTTGGGGCGTGACCCGGTAGTGTGCACGCAGAAAGTGCCTTCCTGCTGGGATGACAGAGACCTTAGACAAGCCTCATCTTCCCAGCTCAGAAGGCACTTTCGCGTTCCCGCTCAAGATCCGGACACCGCCGCAAGATGAAACGCGCAGGCTAATAGAGGATGCGACAGAACATGGGTGGACCGGCCCATCGTCCTATGTCAAGAAGACACCGCTCCGGGCAGCGAGAATTCCATTGCCGTCCGCCAGTGCTGCCGTCACTGAGCCTGTTTCCAACCTGAGCGGGTGGGTGGGTAGTTGGGTGGAGGGCGGTGTCCGGACGTGAAGAAGCTCCTGGTAGACGGGTTCACGACCAAGATCACCTGTCCTGCCAGGAGCTTCCGCGTGCTTGTCTACCCGTCCGGCGTCGATCGTGTCCACCTCGACCCTGCGCTTCCTCTCCGCTCGCCTGCGGGTCACCGCCGCCAGGATCGGGAGCACGATGGCGCCGGCTGCCGCCGGACGGCAGGCCCTGCTCGTCCTCGCGCACCTGCGGTGCGGCCACACCTACGCCCAGCTCGCGGCTGGGTTCGGCGTCGGCATCACCACCGCCTACCGGTACATCGGCGAAGCCGTCGAGGTCCTGGCCGCCCTCGCCCCCACCCTCGCCGAAGCGATGAAGACCGCCTCGACCAAGGCGTTCGTGATCCTGGACGGCACGCTGCTGCCGATCGACCGGATCGCCGCCGACCGGCCCTTCTACTCCGGGAAACACAAGAAGCACGGCATGAACGTGCAGGTCATCACCGATCCGGCCGGGCGGCTGCTGTGGGCCTCGCCCGCGCTGCCCGGAGCGGTCCACGACATCAGGGCCGCACGCACCCACGGCATCATCGACGCCCTGGCCGAAGCCGGCGTGCGAGTGCTGGGCCGACAAGGGCTACCGCGGCGCCGGCGGCACCATACGGCGTGCCCTACTGGGGGCGCTGGGACACGCTCTCCGCAGGTCAGCAGGCCGTCAACCGCTCGCACGCGAAGATCCGCGCACTCGTCGAGCAGGCCATGGCCACCCTCAAGACCTGGCGCCTCCTGCGCAAACTGCGATGCTCCACCACCCGCATCACCAACCTCGTCCAAGCCGTCCTCACCCTGCACCTGACCTGCTCAAACTGAGGTTGGAAAGGTGCCGATGCCCCTGACAGGCAACACCAGGTCGGCACCGCTTTAGGAGTTCGCCCTAACTGGACCCTGGCCGGGCCTAGCTGCGCACAGAGACGCCGTCTACAGCCGCTCGATGCCGCTGTTGTCCGTGGTCGTTGATGTCAGCGTTGGATGTCACCGGAACAACTGCGGCACGGGGCATATCTCCAAGGTGTCGCCCGGTCGATCCGCCCAGTTCCACCAGACGTGCCGGCTGGCACACCCCCACAGCGATCGGCAGGTCCGCCGACCGTCGTCCTGTCGCTTGGAGAGCACGAGGCCGCCGGACTTCATCGGCTCGCTGCACTCGGGACAGGCCGGGGTGTCACTGGTCATGCATCGCACACTAACCCGAGCCACCCACTCAAGGGCCATCACAAACGTGATCACCCAAGCGCTGTCCCCGCCTCGTGTAGCCGAACTCTCACCTGGCGGTTGTGCTCAACGTGGTCGAGCACCTCACCGCGGATGCGTGCCCCCAGAACGGGCAATCCCATCCCTTCGGGCATGGCAATAATCTCCGCCAGCCCCATGGCTCCCGGAAGCCCGTCGATCCGGATGAACACGCCGAAGGGCTGACGCCCGATCACCTCTCCTGCGACGGAGACCCCAACGGGAAGTGCGGCAATCGTCGCCGCCCGACTTCATCCGGCGACAGCCCCGGCACGTCGGGGCGACGCGCTGGCCACGTGTACTCCTCCATGGACTGATCATGGCCTGTCGAGAAGCCCGCGACTACTGCGTTGTAGGGGCGGACATGGTCATCAACAGGTCTGCCCAGGTACTACGGCTGTAGCGGCAACCCAGGTAACGGCGCATCTCGACTGCAGCGGCCGTCGTTGACCGTGAGTTGACCGCACGATGTGGCACGCCGTCTGGCACGGGCCCCGCCTTGAACAGCGACACGTCAGCTGTCCGCTGCGCAGGCGTGGGCTGAACTCCAAATGATCACTGGCCTAGAGCCTTGGTGTTCTTAGCGATTAGGTCGAGCTTGGCGACGACCGTCTCGCCGTCCAGAGCCATCCCTTGGATCACGTCGAGATCAATCACGTAGGTCAGAGGCTCGACAGGTCCTTCAGGGCCCGCCGATCTGACCGTGACCGTGTACTGCCGTGGGAGATCGGTCTTCTCGAAGTAGCGTGGGCCGAAGGAGAAGTACCACTCCAGACGCCGGCGCGGCGGCAAGTGGGGAATCTTGCGTGCGATAGCCCGAGCAATCTTCTCATCCCAGTCGCTTCGCTCGCCCCCCTGGAGGGGCGGCGTGACGCTTAGCTCGACGTCGCGCGCGACTGTGGGACCGATGTTCTCCACAGTGAACACCAGGAGGCCAGAACCACCCGCACGCGGTTGGATATCGGCAACCACGTAGGGCTCGGCAGCCTCCTTGCGAACGCGTTCGCCAAGCTTCAGTTGTCTGCGGCTGTAGGCCGCTTGTAGATGGGAGTAGACCAGCGCGCCGATGCTGATCAAGATGGCAATGACGGCGATGGCGTTGCTCATGGTCGGAGAGTACAAGCAGGCACCGACACCGACGGCGGACAGCAGAACATGTGCACCCTTTCCAACTGTGGTGACGGCAGTTGGGGCGTCGTTGGGACGCTCACCCACGTTCATGAGCAGCTGGCAGCCGGCGTGGTGACCGCTCGGGGTCTCGCCTGAACGACTGTGAACGGGGCTGAATGAGACGGAAACTGAGACGGACCCCTTTCAGTGGGCGGGGTCTTGCGGCAACGTCTCCCGTGAACACGGCGCGCGCACACGCCTCTCTTGGCATGCTTGCGGCCTGCAGGTCGGCCGGAAAAGCCGTCGCACTACACGAGGGGGTTGGGTGGAGTTTCGGGTGCTGGAGTGGCGTGAAGCGATCCCGCAGGCGCACGGCGCCTACTTGATGAAGGACAGCTGGGACGACCACGGGTTCGTCACCACCTTCAACCTCTCAGTACGCAGACTGGACGGCCTCGTGGTCCAGATCGGTTTCCTACGCATCGGGCACACTGAGATGACGGCAACCGGGTGGTTTCGCACATCAGACCGACTGCCACCTCGTTTCGAGACGCTGGAGGTCGGCTACTTCAGCCTGGGGATGGAGGATGACTACTACGAAACACTGCGGCTCCGCCTTGGCCGAACCGAGGCTCACGAGATCCTGTACGCGTTGAATGACGCGGCCTACACCGAGGTACCGGACCAGGCGACAGCCAACCTGCCAGTGTTCTCTACATCCCTCCTGCGCGGGCGAACCCTCACGGATCTGGATCGCACCCGCGCGTCGCCCTCGGGATCCGCGCCCGCATTGTCCCTTTCAGCTGGTCGTACACGCCCGAGCAAAAGGGGCTGCTTCCTGCCCACAAGTTCACATTCGGAGTCAAACTACGCCGGGGACCTGCCACCCGACCAACTTGCACGCGCTGATCGGCCGCAACGGAGTCGGGAAATCGAGTCTGCTCCACGCCATAGCTACAGCCGCTGCAAGCGTAGAGCTCGACATCGAGGCCGGCTCCGGTCCCGGGGACGAAGCCGGCCGCTTCGCCAGCTGCGTGGTCATCAGTTTCAGCCCCTTTGACCGTCGCGCCTTCATCGTCTCAGCCGAAGCGGATATGCCGTTCCACTTCATCCGTCTCCGACACCCGGTGGAAAACCGGCTCAAGTCCGACGAGGAGCTGAAGGAGGAGTTCGTCCGCAGCTTCGCCATTGCGCGAGTCGGGGCACGAGGTGTCCGCTGGCGTCAGGCCATCGAGACCCTCAACTACGGGGCGAGCGGGTTTCTCGACGAGGACATGGAGGTGATCGAAGCCATGATCAGGGAGGGGCGGCCGGAGACCCTCGCAACGGAGATGGGCAAGGTCTTCGAGAGCCTGAGCTCTGGTCACGCGGCGGTGCTGTTGATGGTGACCCGGCTGATCGAAGTGGTTGGCGAGCGCACCCTCGTTCTGATCGACGAACCAGAAACACACCTACACCCTCCCCTGCTTGCAGCGCTGACGAACGCGCTGTCGAGGCTGCTCGCCGATCGCAATGGTATGGCGGTGGTCGCTACCCACTCCCCCGTCGTGCTGCAGGAGGTCCCGGCGTCTTGTGTGTGGGCCATGGACCGCCACGGGGACGAACTCACCGCCCGCCGTCCTGACCTTGAGACCTACGGCGAGAGCGTTGGTGAGTTGACGTACGACGTGTTCGGCCTGGAGATGTCCTCGTCGGGCTTTCACGCGGCGATTGCCGCAGAGGTCGCGAGCGGCGGAACCTATGGGGAGATCACGAGTCGGTTCACGGGCTTGGGTGCTGAAGCCCGAGCTCTTCTCCCCCGTGCGATGACGTTTTCGCAGGCACGAGGGGAACGCTGATGCGGTGGCCGCAGAAGCCGGCCATCACCGTGGAAGACATCGTGAAGGCCTGCACTCCCTGGCTGACGAAACAAGACTGGGATGAGGCGATGCGAGCTCGGCTTCCTGAGCTCAAAGGACAGGAGAGGCGGTACCGGGCTCAGGGTGAGGCGGGCAACCTGTTCGAGCTGCTGCTCTCCGAGTTCGGCGGCCAGTGCAATGACGAAGAGAAGGACGTCTTCATAGCCACCTACGACAGAGCGCTCGTCGGTCGGGGCGGCCGCAAGCTCTACGACGCGCTCAAAGCCGCAGCGATCTACGGCTGCACCATGTGCGGGGTCGCCAAGCCGGAAACGATCGATCATTACGCCCCGAAGACTGTCTTTCCGCTATTGGCACTCACACCCCTGAATCTCGTACCTGCCTGCGGGCGCTGCAACCAAGGCAAGGGCAGATCCTTCTCCACCGACCCTGCCAAGGCACCGTTCCACCCTTACTTCGATGACCTGGGAAGTGACCGGTGGCTATTCGCCGATATTCGCCCTGTCAACGAAGGTGCTGTCGCAGAGTTCTCCGTGTGCCCTCCGAAGGATTGGCCGAAGCTCAAGGCTCAGCGGTTGGCCCACCATTTCACGAGCAACAAGCTCGGTTCCATGTTTATGTTCGAAGCGTCCCGCCATCTGGCGGCCCGGCGCAGAAAGGACGCTCGCACCTACGAACGCTCGGGCCCTGAGGCTCTGCGACTCGTACTTATAGACGACGCCGAAAGCGTTGTAGCCGTCGACCCGAACGACTGGGAGACGGCTTGGCTGTACGCCCTCACCGATGCGACTGGTACCTCGACGGCGGCATGAACGACATCTACCGGCGCCGCCGAGACATGAAGCGAGCGTGAGACGTAAGGCGCGACTCTCCACCGACTCACACCATGAGCCACAGGAAATGGCCTAGAGCGTCATTGGTCGTTGTCGGCCGGTGTTGAGCGGCTTCTGACGGCCCAGGGACGGCCCAGCCTCAGGCGCAAGGGTCAGGGCCGGAGATCATACGGAGTCCTCCAGTTGCCCTCGCGCTGTCAGTGCAGTCTGCAATGCTACGGATCACTTACCAGGAGGTGCGTCAGCGATGATGTCGGCGAGCAAGCGCGCAGGAATTGAGCGATTGATTGATGAGACCTACGAGATCGAATCGCTACTTTCTGAATGGCAGCCCCGCGGTGTTGTAACACCAGCTGAGTTGAGGGCGGGCCAGGAGAAGTATCAATCCTGGTATGCGCGTGCCACTCCGCTCATCTCGGAGCCTTCCTCTCGCGAGGCATTCAAAGATATGTACGAGGGGGGCATGGTGATTAAGAGAATTAAATCCTTCCTCGCTCACCCCCTGGAGATCAATCAATTCTACGACCCCAATTCGGAAGATTCGCCAATTCCAAAATGGCTGCACGTGTACGCGTCAGCGTTCCTTGAATGCTTCCAAACCCAGCGCACCCTGCTTCAGGCGGAGATCTATGCGGTTGCCGAACCATCCCTAGTGTTGGCCGAGATCGGAGAGATGCTTTCCCGATTTCCCAGCTTCTTGCAGACCCTCATGAACTCCAAAAAGCCAAATGTTCCAGCACCAAAGATTGAAAAGGAAGAGGACTTGCAAGTGCTGGTAGGAGCCTGCCTACGCTTGATGTACGACGACGTTCGGCCGGAAGACTACGTGCCAGAGCAAGCAGGCGGACGCTCTCGTGTCGACTTCCTTCTGCCTGCTGCGGGAATTGTCGTCGAGACGAAAATGACGCGAGACTCCCTAACCGACAGGAGAGTAGGGGAAGAACTCGCGATCGATTGGAATAGGTATGCCAAACATCCAGATTGCCGGGGAATTCTTGCGCTGGTGTACGACCCTGAAAGGTACCTGATGAACCCTGCGGGACTTGAATCAGATCTGACCCAAAGTCAAGGCAACCCTGCTACTAAAGTTATCGTGATCCGCTGAGCGTCTATCGCTGCCTGTTAGCGCCCCCTCCCACCCGGCGCCGGCCGATCCCCCGCCGGAGGCATCGTCTGTGACCATGCGCCGAAGCCGTCGGGTACTCGACTCATGCCCCGGGCCTATCAACAGTGGCGGGCGGGCGTCGCCGAGCGCAGCCGGGAAGCCCGCCCGGCGGAGCGTAGCGCAGCCGGGTGCTTGAACCAGTAGAGAAAGTCTGAGCCAACTGGGCTTCTGCTACAGCCTGAAGGACAGCTCCAAGTCGTCGCCCGGAAGGTGGAACTCCTCCAGGGCGAGCGGCTTCTCTGCCGCGGTGAGTGTCACGCGGATGATGTGGAGCAGTGGGACACCTTCGGGGAGTCGGAGGGCCTGGGCCTGGTCCGGGAGCGGCATGCGGGTGCGGATGTACTCCGTGAAGTGGAGTTCGTGGCCCAGGTCGGCGAGCGCTGCGTAGAGCTCCGGGGCCGGCGGGGGTGCTTCCTCCTCGTACTTCGTGTCGATCAGCACGGAGAACGGTACGTACGTGCGGTGGAGTTGGCGGAGACGGCCGTTGTCGGCGGTCTGCAACGCGTCGTACGTGAACATCGGCTCGCCCGGCGGGATGCGCAACAGGTCGGCGAGTGCGAGCGGGGCATCCGTGCGGGTGGCCACCGGGGGTTCCGCATCGGCCCAACGGATGCCGTCGGCCTCGACGTAGCCTCCGTCTGGCGTGCGTCGGATGCCGCGCGGGCGCGTGTGGCTGGGGCGGCTCTGGGGTGAGCGGGCGAAGGTGCCCCGTCCCATGATGACCTCGACGAGACCGGATGCCCGTAGCTCGGTGAGGCCCTGACGGACCGTCGGGCGCGTCACGCCGAACTGCTTGGCCAGTGTTTCCTCGGAGGGGAGCGGCTGGCCGGCGGGGTACGTGCCGTTCAGGATGCCTTCGCGCAGGTAGTCGGCGATCTGCCGGTACTTCGGCTGCGTGTTCTGTGGCGGCATGTAGGCCCTCCGTGGCCGTGGTTCCCGATCAGCTGTGCGCCGTCGCGGACGGCTTGTGCGTTGCGGTGAACAGCGTCCCTCATCCCAAGACGGTTGACAACCCGTACTACGGGTGGCCACTCTGGACTCCACAACCCGTACTACGGGTTGTAAAGCAACCCGAAGGATCGGCCTTCGGGTGCGATGGATGAGGAGTCCAAACAAGTGGCAAGCCTTCCGATCGACACCGCGAAGTTCACGGGGATCATCTGTGCCGTTCCCCCCGCTCCGCGGATCGCGAACCGTGAGACCGGTCAGCTCCGCGTTGACCGTGACACGGGCAAGACCGTGTACCAGGTCGGCCTGTGCCTGATGTCGGGCGCGTCCGCCGACGTCGTGACCGTGAACGTCCCCGGTGAGCCCAGCGGCGTGCAGCTCGGCATGCCCGTGGCTGTACGGGACTTGGTGGCCACGCCGTGGGAGAACGACGGCCGGCACGGCGTCGCCTTCCGCGCGGCGGAGATCCGGCCCCTGAACGCTCCGGCTCCGGCCGGGAAGGGGGCCGCGCAGTGATGAACCTGGCCTCCACCGCTTCGGCCGGGACGACCTGGCCGAGCTCGTTCCTGGTGGTGGCCGCAGTGCTGGTGTCGGGCCTGCTTCTCGCAGGCCCGGCCCTGCACCGCCGCTACCCCGTTGCCTGGTGGCTCTTATTCGGGCTCCCGGTCGCATGCTGCCGCGTCATCCGTACGTGGCGGCCGTTGATGGCCGGGTGCGGTCTGGCCGTGAGCCGCCGTCCTGCTCTGACGGTCGTGTCCGGGCTCGTCGGCAAGGGGGCGCCACCGCCTCAGCCGTTGGTGCCCCGGTTCGGGTTCATACGGCCGACTGCGCGGCGGCTTCTGGCTGCTGGTGCGTCTTCTTCCGGGCCAAGTGCCTGACGACTTCGTCAAGGCGGCGCCAGCCATGGCCGAAGCCTGGGGGATGCATGCCGTCCGGGTCGCTTCTCAGAAGCCGGGAACGGTCCGGATCACGGCTTCGGTCACTGATCCGCTGGCGTACCCGCGCATACCGAAGCAGCGTGGGCCCGTGCAACTGCTCCGCGTTGCGGTCGGTGCACTGGAGACCGGTGCCGCCTGGGTGATCGACCTGCGCCGCATACCGCATTGGCTGATCGTCGGTGCCACCCGTTCCGGGAAGTCCACGCTAATCAACGCGCTCGTGGCGGGCCTGGCTCCGCAACCCGTCGCCCTGGTCGGTATCGACTGCAAGGGCGGCATGGAACTGTCGCTGTACGAACCGCGGTTATCGGCGCTCGCGACCAACCGTGAGCAAGCCGTCAGGCTCCTGGCCGCGCTGGTCGATCTCACCCTCGACCGCATGACCGTCTGCCGTGCGGCTCGCGTCCGGAACATCTGGGGCCTCCCGGAACAGGAGCGGCCGGTCCCGGTGGTCGTCATCGTCGACGAGATCGCGGAGCTGTTCCTCATCGCGAGCAGGAACGAGAAGGACGAGGCGCACGCGGCCGGTACGGCGCTGATCCGGCTCGCCCAACTCGGCGCGGCGCTCGGCGTCTTCCTCGTCGTCGCCGGCCAACGCGTCGGCTCCGACCTGGGGCCCGGAGTCACGGCCCTACGTGCCCAGCTCGGCGGGCGAGTCTGTCACCGCGTCGCCGACCCCGGCACGGCGGAGATGGCCCTCGGTGACCTCAACCCGGACGCGCTCAAAGCAGCGCAGGCGATCACGCCGGAACAAGCCGGTACCGCGGTGCTGGCCTCCGGCGACGGCTGGGAACGCGCCCGATCTCACCTGATCACCGAAGCGGACGCGGAAGCCATCGCGGCCGAGTACGCGCACCTCACCCCGCACCTTCCCGAACTGCTGGACGCGAAGTGAAAGGGGTCCACCGTGCTCGTGTCCGTCTCGGCGGTGCTGCTGCTCGGACTGCTCATCTGGTTCCTGCTGCGCATCCGCTATCTGCGCTGGGCCGACCTGCTGCTCTGCTCGGCCTTCGGCTTCCTGCTCGCCCGGACGATGGCCGCGCCCCTCGTGGCCACGGTCCTCGCCGGCCTGGGCGCCTTCCTCGGAGGGCTCCGCTTCTGACCCATCCCGCACGGCCTCAGCTGAACAGCGCCCGCACAACGGGCTCCCGACGGGGCGCGAAGTCGCCAAACCCGACCCCGTCAGGAACCCACTCCATCCGCCACTTGAGCAGTGAAAGGAGCACCCTCACTTTGTCCACCGCGCATCGTCCGCGCAAATCCCCTCCGCTCGAATGCGAGCTGAGGGACAGGGAACAGCCGACCTGCGTCGGACGGGAACAGGTCGTTCTCGTCGGACTCGACGGCTTCGAACGCTGGCTCTGCCCGGCGCACGCCGCCGCCCTCTGGCTCACCGATCCGACGCTTCGCTTCAGTGCCAAGACTCGGCCCCAAGGGATCTCTGCCGTCATGTGGCAGGCGTTCGGCGGGGGTGGTCGTCCATGACCACGACTTCCCTGACCCTCCCGAAGGACGTCTCCGCGCTGATCGACAGGGCCGGAGAACCGGGCTTCGAGGCCTGGCGACGCCAGATCATCCGCCTCGGAGGCTGTGCCAACCCGATTCACCTCGTCGGCACCGGCTACGGTCGTCGACACGTCGACCGGCGAGGCCCTGCTCTCGTACGGCTCGGACGTCTACGGCGGCCGACTGCTCACCGCGTGCGGCAACCGCCGGGCGACGGTCTGCCCGACCTGCGCCCGCATCTACCAGGCGGACACGTACCAACTGATCCGTGCCGGACTGGTCGGCGGCAAGAGCGTGGGGGAGGAAGTGGGCGGCCACCCCCGGGTGTTCGCGACGCTCACCGCTCCTGGCTTCGGCCCGGTCCACACTCGCCGGGAGCGCGACGGCCGCGTGCGGGCCTGCCGACCCCGCAAGTCCGGGGAGCCCTGCCCGCATGGATCGCCGGCCGGGTGCCACGCACGGCACTCGGACGACGACCCGCGGCTCGGGGAACCTCTCTGCCCGCGCTGCTACGACTACGCCGGAGCCGTGCTCTGGCAGGCGCAATCAGGCGGGCTCTGGCACCGCTTCGTCCTGGAGCTGCGCCGCGAGATCGCTCGGACGGCTGGGCTTTCCCGCGGGGAGTTCGGCGAGAGCGCCCGGCTGTCGTACGCCAAGGTCGCCGAGTACCAGCGGCGCGGACTGGTCCACTTCCATGCCGTCATCCGCCTCGACGGCCCGGAGGGGCCCAACTCGGCTCCGCCGGGCTGGGCCTGAACGTACCGCTACGAACTGCTTCCAGGATATGTGTCACCGAATCAGCGACAACTTCCTTACATTCGGCCGAAAGGACCGGTCCATCGTGAAATTCAAAGGTACCGGGATCTGCTTCTGTGCTGTCGAGATGCTCTTTTCCAATCATAATAGTCCATTATAGCATGAATGTCGTCCGCCATGGACGCCACCGCTTGAAGATAAGAGAAACAAAAAGGCATCGTGTGAATACGATGCCTTTACATTAAACCTAATCGACTAATCGGCCGATCTTACCAGCGATTGCCACCGCCACCACCGCTGTTGCGGTTGGAGTTGGAGTTGCGATTACCGCCTCCACCCTGGTAGCTGTTAGAGCGCGGCTCCCGCGGCTTGGCCTCGTTGACCTTCAGCTCCCGACCGCCATATTGAGTTCCGTTAAGGCCATCAATGGCGGCGTCGGCATCGGAGTTATCCATAGCCACAAAACAGAATCCCCGAAAGCGACCCGTCTCACGGTCGTTGATCATATCGACCGACTCGACGTCACCATACTCGGAAAACATTTCACGGATTTGATCTTCGCTTACATCATACGGCAAATTGCCAACATACAGTTTCTTAGACATCTCCAAACCTGCTCCTAATCGTGATCGTGTGCGTGTGCATCATGCGCGTGGCCATGGGCCAGCTCATCTGAAGTTGCCGGACGAACTCCGACAATCGTTACATCAAAATTCAGGTCTTCCCCAGCCAGCGGATGATTCATATCGAGGATCGCGCTGTCTTCAGTAAGTTCAGACACGTACGCTTCGATAGTCTCACCGGTGCTCTCATCGAACAAGTCGATGCTCATGCCCTCTTCAACTTCCATTTCAGCGGGGAAAAAATCTAGAGAGACCTCTTCATAGGCATCTGGGTCCATGTCACCGTAGGCATCGGCCGCTTTTACACGTACGCTCTTGGCGTCCCCGACGTTTAATCCTTCCAGTGCCTGTTCCAAACCGGGGATGATATTGCCCGCCCCATGAAGATATACCAGAGGGTCATCGCTTCCAGCTGCGTCTATCTCTTCTCCGTCATCCAGTCGCAGTGTGTAAGCAAATGTAACCACCTGGCCTGCCGATACCACTTGTTCATTCTGATCTTTGGCCTCTATTGTCAAAAGCAGTTCTCCTGACCTTGTGTGAAATTTAGATGTAACCGAATCGGTCCCTGGTTGGGCCCCATAAATGCAAAACCGCCAGAACCAGTCAAGTTCTCGCGGTAACCGCTGCCCCTGTACCAACTCACACCAGTCATTGCACAGTATAATGAAAATGAATCCGGTGTCAATACACCGAATTTTGGCGTGATTTGCCCCAACTTCTTGCTCTTGGAAAGTATTCGGCGCGCATTTAAGGTGGCCATTAGTTTGTCGTAATCGCCGTATAAGGACGGAGTGCCCTTCAGTGTAGTATTGTATTGTTATTCATGACGCGCCCGGATCAGCCTCATGTCTCCTTTTGTGTTTAGACCGATCTCCTTGTCTTGTCACCAACTGGTCCGGGCGCCCATGATATCCGCTGTGTTTGACATTCGTATCGTGATTACACTGTAGAAACAGAATTGATTCGTAGTGGAAATAAAAGGGCTTGCGATTAACTTCGCAAGCCCTTTTTTCGTTCCTCGGTTTGGCCGTGTTACAATGGCGAATGGTAATACATGCTGCTTGCTACGATGACGCACAATGAGGAGTTTGCAACTATTATGGTCAGCGCAATTGTACTTTTAAGAGTAGCTCGAGGACGCATCAATCAAGTAGCGTCGGAACTGGCTGAGCTTAAGGGCATTAGTGAAGTGTTTTCGGTCGGCGGTCGCTATGATCTGGTGGCCATCATTCGTGTGCACACCAACGACGAAATGGCTTTGCTGGTAACCGAGCAGCTGCTTCAGGTCGACGGCATCATTGACTCCGAGACCTTACTCGCGTTCCGGGCATTTTCGCGCCACGATTTGGAGAGTATGTTCTCGATTGGCCTGGAGCCATAAGAGACCTCGATTTCTTGAGCCGGGCTTAAGACAAAACGACGGATCGCTTAAAGCCCCAGGGTCGTGAACCCTTTATACTCTTGAGTGTTGGTGCATGGTGCGGTGGGAAACGGGTTCTTGGAACATTCCGCCCACATACTCCCTGAACTTAGTGCCCACCGCACATGACCCAACATCTAAATAGATACCTCCTGACGATTCCTCCTTGGGAGAAAGCCCGGCAAAAGACTTGCCGGGCTTTCTTCGTCTTGGAGGAAACTCAGGTAGCCGCTATCGCCAGCCAGTCAGGCAGGCTATCTAACAGCTGATTCATGATGATACTCGCCCGATCCTGAAAGAGAGCCAGGTCGCCATAGGCCTCGCCGCCATCGGGACCGACTACATCGCTCACCCCACGCAAGATAGCACGCGAACGCCATTCCTTTTGGCCACATAAGCAATGGCTGCGGACTCCCAATCGGCCGCAACAGCACCATATCGTTCACGCAGCCTGTCGATCTCGTGGACCACAATGTCGCGATCGGCCCAGATCAGCATGCCCTGCACGAAGGGAACAGGGAGCGGCCCACTGAGCCATGAAAGGTCGATCTCGGTCGCGTAATCGGCCAACGCTTCCTCCGGATCGCCCATAAGCTCCTGAATGTCATACGCCAACGTGTAGTCCACCGCCATCAGTGTACCGGGCAGGATATCACCCGCAAATCCACCACAGGTTCCCAGATTAAACAAAAGACCAGGCTGCCAACGGTCGATGGCATATTGAGCCGATCCCGCAGCTGCGATCTTCCCCCATCCGCCATGAAAATAAATGATAGCGGGCCAATCAGGTCCGTCGCCCGACAGAGTGATGGCCTCACCATATGGCGTGTGTTCAACTGCCCCGCCGGCCAGCCGATCGCGGATCGCTCGCCACTCTGCGTCGGCCGAAATAATCACGACAATATTTTGTACATCTGTCATGAGTCCGGACTATACGCCAGACCTCAAGTTCGCCCAACCGATTCGCCCGACTATAATCAAGCGCTGGCTATAGAGAGTTATGGGAGCAGCGCCGCAAAATGCATCGAGACCTTCGCCAAGTTATTCTGATTGCAAATTTATTGGGTCTGGCACTTGTTTCATCCTGTCGCGACCAACCGCAAAGACCGCAGCCGGAAGCAGTTGTCACTGTCCTGAGCGCGACTTTGGAACCTACGCAGACGGCCGAGACGGCGACCGTCGAAGCAGTTGCCATGGCGACAAAGATTCCAGAGGCCCTTTCCCCGTCACCTGATGCAACGGCCGATCTTACGCAGCCCACGGCCGTAACGGATACACCACCCACGACCCCGACTTTGCTGCCCGGCGTAGTCGCCTACAACCTCGGCGACACGCTTCTGGTTCAGGAGCGTTTTCCAGAAGACAGCCGCTTTCGAAACATGCCCGCGCGCCTGGACGGCATCATCGCTGTGCCGGAGGGACTGAACCGTCCGGCGCCAGTCGTGTTGATTCTGCACGGTAACCACCGCGGTTGCCCCATCAATCCTGACAATACCGATGTCGACCTGTGGCCCTGCCCTGCCGATGTTGAGCAGCAAAACTACCAGGGCTTTGATTACCTTGTGCGAGCGTTGGCTGACGAGGGCTATGTGGCGTTAGCAATTAACGTCAACGCCGAATATTCCATTGGCTTCGGTGAACCGTCGCCTGGCGAACGCATGGAGCAGCTCATACGAAGCCACCTTGGTGCTCTGGAAAACGGCCGCAATGGGCGGACAAAATGACTTCGGCATTGAACTGGCCGGCCGTGCCGACTTGAGCCAACTGGCGCTCATTGGTCATTCGCAGGGCGGTGAATTTGCCAATCGTCTAACCCATGAGCAAGGTTGGGATTCACGCTATTCCTTCGTTGACAATGGCTTTGGACCAGTTGATGGTTTACTGCTCGTCGCCGCCTTCGTTCAATGTGCTTGGTTCCGACGGCGGCAGTGTTCCCCTGGCGGTCATCCTGCCGGCGTGCGATGGTGATGTTAGTCAGCAAGTGGGTCAGTTCTATTATGAGACCCTGCGCGTTGACCCAACCTTTGAGTCATGGGCCACAACAGCTTTTGTTTCGGGCGCCAATCACAATTTCTTCAATCGGAACCTGGGGCCGGATAATCTCATTCCGGTCGACTGCCCAATGCCCCTCTCGGCCGAACAACAGCAAGAATTTTTGGTCGATTACGCAACATCTTTTCTTCGCTCTCTCTGGGCGGATCAGCCACTTCAGATTGAGGCTTTGG
The DNA here is from genome assembly GCA_963820065.1 of uncultured Actinomycetota bacterium. GTDB lineage: Bacteria > Actinomycetota > Actinomycetes > DATJPE01 > DATJPE01 > JANPBY01. The sequence goes on from CAWFYM010000006.1 coordinate 20,410, forward strand.
CTGACCTTGGACTGGATATGTCCGAACCAGTTCCTCAAACCATTGCGGGTGTGGAAGCAAGGACCGTTTCGTTCATGCCGAAGCGACTACCATTGCTTACCCCCATTAACGTTGACGAAATCCAGGCCAACTTGACGTCGGGTCAACTACGCCTGGACAATGTCAACAGCGTCTTTTGTGAGGCTGGATTCAATATAGAAGAAGTGGAGATGAGTATTCTGGAGGCTTGCCGACGGCCGAATTTCAATCAACCTGGCCAGCCGTCACAGCTTCTGGTGCACTGGACGGCCGTGACGGAGCCTTGCGATTCGTCTTGCCCGATGCTCAGCGAGACGTCAGCCGCTTCACTTCTCTCAGCTTGCGCGCAGTGCTCGATCCCTTGTCGGCGCTCAACGAGCCGGGACAGCCACAGAGCTTTACGGTTGAGATCACTGACGGCAACGGCAAGGTCGCCCAAGTACTTGTGCCGCACGACAATGCAGCCATGCAGTTCCCTCCAGGCGAAGTTGAGTCATCAGAATTTTTCACCGACGGAATCATGTCCGGCAACATCCATATGTCCGATATTCGTTTGCCGCTGAGCGAATTCGAAGGTGTGGACCTATCTGACGTCGAAAGCGTTACCGTGGCATTCGACCAGACCGATTCCGGGTCGCTGTTTCTGGCCGATGTACAGTTCGTGCGGCCGATGTCAGCCATCGGAGCCAATTCCACGCTGTTGGCGAATGCCGACGGCGCAAACAATTCCTTAAAGGCAGTCGGCCGCCTTAGGGGTAGTTCCACTTGTACAGCAACCTATTTCGATACCGGTGGTTCGGCCGATTCGCCAGCGTATGTCATTACCAATGGCCACTGTGTCCAGCCCTGGGATGCCAATGAGGTCTTTCAAGATCTCCCCGCCGACGGTATGGCGATGACCTTCAATTTCTTTGCCGATACAGTGGGCCAGACGGAAACAGTGCCCGCGAGGGAAATCACCTACAGCACCATGAAAGGGCGTGACGTAGCCATCCTGGAACTGGATGCGACAATGGGGGAACTGGCAAGCAAAGGGATCAACCCGTTGGCTATCACTGCGGAACCGCCCTCACTCCCTTTTTCCATGCGCGTGGTCGGTGCACCCGTAACCGGTGTACCAGCAGAGCTGGCATACTTGCGCGAGGAAGCTTGTTTGGCGACGGCCGAAGTCAACCTGTTTGAGTCTGTCTGGCATTTTGACGACGCCATGCGCAACAGTTGCCAGGATATTTTTGGTGGGAGTTCGGGCTCGCCGGTTTTTGCCGGCGACGATCGCTTGATCGTTGCGCTCATCAACACCTCAACGGTTGGTGGGTCAAGCCCATGTGCGGCCGGTGCGCCCTGCGAAGTTGATGAGGACGGCACTGAGTTTCTGGCCGATACCAGCTACACGACTCCGATAATGGGCGTTGCAGCCTGTTTCGCCGGTGGTTTGTTTGATATTGCGGCGGCCGATTGTCCTCTGGACGATGGCCGCCAATTAAGGCTTAATGGTTATCCGTCGCAGCCTATCCAACCATCGACCGTAGGAACTGACGGTCAAGAAGTCGATGCGTCCTGGAACACGATCTTAACCGGCGACCTACCCTACTATCGCTACAAGTCCGGCCCTGCTGGGCTGACAGACTGTCATAGCGAATCCGATTACAGCGAGGTAATCGCGTTGGCAAGCCGACAGAGAATCAATGATCGTTTGCCTGTGCAAGAGGGTAGCTACGTCCTTTGTGTAGTCGCCGGCCAAACCTCAACAGTTGACTCGTCGTGGCAGCCACTCGCCTGGGCCAGCGTCGCGCGAGCCGAAATTGATATAACCCCGCCAAAACGTGAACCCTTTATCAATATTGTTTATCTGAGGGACATCATCAGCATCGAACCTATTTTCGATAGTCCGGAGCTGGTTGACTTTAGAATTAAGGTTGGCGACGCTGCAATCACGGACTGCCAGATTGATGAAGGCTACACTCGTTACCGACGAATTCCAATCCAAATTGATAAGGATGAGCTACCGCAAAAAGTCTGCGTAATTGGCAGTGATTCGGCCGGCAATGAAGGTGAGCCAGTGGAGCACGTCATAGCGCCATGACAGGCCTCTAGCTTGCCCTATGAGTCGATCCACAGCGCACGTTCCAGCCAATCCAGCGCCCGGCCATCGCGTATCATGGCCGGTGTCACCCGAATGATCGTCCATCCGTAAAGCGCCGCCTCGTTGTACTTCTCACAGTCGCGTTCGAAGCGCTCTGGGTGAGCGTGGCCCTTGCTGCGGCCGGTAGAGGTCTGCATCCAAATGCCCCCTTCTATCTCGCAGGCGACGAGGTTGCCGTCTTCGCGCCAGCAAAAATCAAAGCGCCACTGCCGATTGGCATGAAACGTATATTCGCGCAGAGGTACTGGCAATCCTGCTAACTGGATTTGTTCCAGCAACACGGTGTTCCAGTCCAAATAGGCTTTCTTCTGTGGCTTGAGACTCGATATCGACTTCGGCCGATTGCGCCGTTTCATAAGCCAATAATAGCACGGATGTTCTGTTCTGTCGCGAATGTGCCCTTTCAATCTCAACAAGTGACTTTCTTGACAATCGGCCAATCTTCACTACAATTTAGGCGAGACTAAATTAGACATGACTAAATTAGTGCGCCTATGACAAAGTCAACTACGGAACTCTCCCCAGCAATTGAGGACTACCTGCGGGCCGTTTATAAGATCTCTCGTCGCAATCCGCCGGGAGAAAACGTGACGACCAACCAACTAGCCGAAAAGCTGGGTCTTAAGCCGGCGTCGATTACCGTGATGCTGCAGCGCCTGGCCGCTGCCGACCCGCCATTGCTCAACTATCACAAGCATCAGGGCGTCACCCTGACTGCGGCCGGTGAGCAAGCTGCGTTGGGTGTCGTGCGTCATCATCGGCTGTTGGAGCAATATCTGCACGAAAAGCTGGGCTACAGCTGGGACGAAGTCCACGACGAAGCCGACCGCCTGGAACACGCTATCAGCGATCAGATGGCGGCGCGCATGTCGGCCGCTCTTGGCAATCCCACACATGATCCCCATGGTCACGCTATTCCCACGGAAGACCTGGCCCTGGCGCAATCCGATAGGCGACCACTTGATCAGATGACCTCCGGCGAAAGGGCCATGATTCAAAGTGTGCGTGATGAAGATCCGGACGTCTTGCGCTATCTGGATCAGATGGGCATGCGGCCAGGTACCTGGGTTCAAGTTGAAGCCCTGAATCAGCAGTATGAGACCATGACGTTGGCCCTCGGCTCGCAGCACGACGTGGTCGAGATTTCCAATCAGATTGCAACCCAGGTACTAATGCAGGAAAACGGTAGCTAGATAATGACCAACGTGCCTGACCACTGCCAGACAATAAGTTCGAATAGCGGCCGCAAACTTTTACAGCTTGGCCTGTGGATCGTATTTGTCGCGTTTGCTCTGAGCCTATCGGCCTGCGCCGCCGCATCGGCCAACAACGCAGTGGACGACGGCAAGATCAACATTTTGACCACAACCGGACAGGTAGCCGATATTGCCAAGAATGTTGGTGGCGATCTGGTGCATGTGCAGAGCATGATGGGCGCGGGGACAGACCCCCACCTGTACGTAGCCAGCATCAGCGATGTGGACAAGATCCGCAATGCCGACATTCTGTTTTACAGCGGCTTGTTCCTGGAAGCCCAGCTCAACGACATACTGGAGCAGCTATCAGAGCGTCAAGTCGTCATCCCCGTCTCGCGTGACATGGATCGCTCGCAGCTTCGCCCTTCTCCGGCCTACGCCAACGAATATGATCCCCATATCTGGTTTGACGTGCCGCTGTGGAGCGAAGGAATCGCCACGGTACGTGACACACTGATCGAAGCGGATCCGGCCAACGCGGCAACCTACACTGCTAACGCGGCCGCATACGCGGCCGAATTGGAAGACCTGGACGCCTACGTTCGCGAACAGGTCGAAAAGGTCCCCGAGCAACAGCGTGTGCTCATCACGGCCCATGATGCGTTTGGATACTTTGGCGACGCTTATGGGTTTGATGTGCTGGGCTTGCAGGGCATCAGTACGGCCTCCGAGGCCGGTACTGGTGACGTCCAGAAGCTGGCCGATTTCATCGCTACGAATCGGATCCCGGCCATCTTCATCGAGTCATCTGTGCCCGTGCGCAATGTTGAGGCAGTGCAAGCGGCCGTTCGAGATCGTGGCTTCGATGTTGTCATCGGCGGCCAGTTGTTTTCCGATGCGATGGGCGACGCCAACACACCGGAAGGCACCTACGTTGGAATGGTCAAATACAATATCGACACAATCGTTGGCGCATTAGCGCCAGCGAACTAGTGGTTAAGCGCGGAGCAATATATGAAAGAGCTATCAACCGACGATCTGGGCAAGTTTGCCGTCAATGCCACAGACCTGACCGTTGCCTATCACGAAAAACCCGTTCTGTGGGACGTGGATATGCAAGTACCGCCGGGCGTACTGATGGCAATTGTCGGCCCCAACGGCGCAGGCAAGACGACGCTCATCAAGGCCATCCTCGGTCTTATTAAGCCGGTTGCCGGACAGGTTAGCATCTACGACCTCCCCTACGAAGAACAGCGGCGATTGGTAGGCTATGTCCCCCAGCGCGGCAGCGTCGATTGGGATTTCCCGACCAGCGTGCTGGATGTAGTCATGATGGGACGATACGGCCGTCTCGGCTGGTTTAAGCGACCGGGCAGCGATGATCGTCAGGCTTCACTGGAGGCTCTGGACAAAGTGGGCATGGCCGACTTCGCCGACAGGCAAATAAGCCAGCTTTCCGGTGGGCAGCAGCAGCGGACGTTTCTTGCGCGAGCACTGGTTCAGGACGCACAAATCTATTTCATGGACGAACCGTTTCAAGGCGTAGATGCCACCACCGAACGGGCGATCATTTCACTGCTTAAGGACCTGCGGGGCCGGGGCAAGACAGTCATCACCGTTCACCATGATCTGCAAACGGTTAATGAATATTTTGACTGGGTCATGCTTCTCAATGTCAGCGTGGTCGCCAGTGGGCCAGTGGCGACGGTATTCACCGAAGACAACCTTCGCCGCACTTATGGCGGCAGAATGGCCTTTCTGGGCAGTGCCGCAAATTCAGGCAGTGATATTCAATTGACACTGCCCGTTGCCGACGTTCAAGCAGGCGATTAATCGGACCCAAGGAACCACTGTCTTATGGATCTCATTACCAGCCTGTTTACTGACTACACCATTCGAACCGTGGCCCTCGGCGCGGCCGTCCTGGGGATTGTTGCCGGCGCATTGGGCACATTCGCGCTACTGCGACGCCAAAGCCTATTGGGTGACGCCATGTCTCATGCGGCCCTACCCGGCGTGGTCATTGCGTTCATGTTGACCGCCAGCAAAGCGCCGGTAGTCCTGACGCTCGGCGCGGCCGTGTCCGGTGTCATCGGTACGATTCTCTTGCTAACCATCACACGCTACAGCCGTATCAAGGAAGACACAGCGCTGGGCATTATCCTCTCCGTTCTTTTCGGCGTCGGCCTGATGCTGCTAACCTTTTTACAGCGCAATCCCACGGCCGCCCAGGCAGGGCTGAACAGATATTTGTTTGGCCAGGCTGCCACACTGCTAACGAGAGACGTCATCACAATGGCTCTCTTTGGCGGCGCGACACTGGCGCTCGTCGTGGTCTTTTGGAAAGAGTTCAAATTATTGAGCTTTGATCGCGAATTCGGGACCAGCCTGGGCTTTCCCATGACGCTGCTCGACATTCTATTGACCACGCTTCTGGTGGTCGCCATCGTCATTGGCTTGCAGGCCGTCGGCGTAGTGCTTATGAGTGCCATGATTGTCGCCCCGGCGGCGGCGGCCCGACAATGGACCGACAGCCTGAGCATCATGATAGTCGTAGCCTCCGGCTTTGGCGCAATTGCCGGCGTCACCGGGGCCCTGGTCAGTAGTACAGGTGCAGGGCTTTCAACCGGTCCGGTCGTTGTTCTGATTATTAGTATCATCGTGCTGATTTCACTTCTGTTCGGGGCCAGCCGTGGATTGGTCTGGAGTTGGGCACGTCGTCGCCGCAATCGTCGAACGCTGCGATTGCAAACGGTGCTCGCCGGTCTTTATCGTCTGGGGGTCAGTCATAGTGATCCTCAATACCCTCACAATATTGACATTTTACGAGCCATGGTCGCCCATCAGGGCGGCATCCAGCGCAGTCTTGATGTCTTGTCGCAGGACGGTCTTGTCCGTGAAGTTACGCCCGGAAGTTGGGCCCTGACAGACGAAGGCGTACAGCGAGCGAGCGCGCTGGCAATCAATTAAGCTGCCCGAACGACACAAAACAGATGAGTACTTACGCTGAAATCCAACTAATTGCCGCCGTCGTGGCGGTGGCCTGCGCACTTCCGGGGGTATTTCTTATTCTAAGGCGCATGGCCATGATGAGTGACGCTATTAGCCATACGGTCCTTTTGGGCATTGTCATTGGCTTTTTTCTCCTCGGCTCGCTTGATTCCCCGCTACTGATCCTGGCCGCGGCCGCAATGGGTGTCGTCACCGTTAGCCTGGTCGAGTTGCTCATGCGCACCAGACTTGTCAAACAGGATGCAGCCATCGGCCTGGTGTTTCCCGCCCTGTTCAGCATCGCGGTCATCCTCATTTCGCGCTTTGCCAAAGGCGTCCATCTGGACGTCGACGCAGTCCTCCTGGGCGAATTAGCCTTTGCGCCACTTGATCGCGTCATGGTCTTTGGCCTCGATCTTCCCCGCAGCCTCGTTACCATGGGCACCATCCTGGTCATCAATATGGCATTCCTTGGTTTGTTCTACAAGGAACTCAAGCTAACCACATTCGACGCGGGATTGGCAGCCACACTGGGTTTCGCGCCGGCTGTTGTCCACTACGGGCTAATGATTATCGTGTCCATTACGGCCGTCGGAGCATTTGACGCCGTGGGCTCGATCCTTGTCGTCGCCTTAATGGTAGTCCCGCCCGCCGCCGCCTATCTACTGACCGACCGCCTGCATATTATGCTCCTATGGGCAGCCGCATTGGCCATCATCGGGGCATTGGGCGGCTTCTGGATGGCGCGTATCCTGGATGCCAATATTGCCGGATCCATGGCAGCTGTGATGGGCATCATGTTTGCTATCGTCTTTCTAGTTGCGCCCGAAAGAGGACTTGTGGCCCAGGCAGCGCGCCGCCGTCGACAGCGTTGGGAGTTCGCTCAGACTTCTCTGGCCATTCATTTGCTCCATCATGAAGACACGCCGGACATGGCGCTCGAAAGCCGCGAGGACCATCTTCTGGTTCACATGAAGTGGGAGCCGGGCTTTGCCTCGCAGGTTGTGGATCTGGCTGTACGCTCTGGGCTTGTGATGCGAAACGACGGCACCTTATCGCTGACACAAACCGGCCGTGATCGCGCCAAGTCTCCATGATCCGATAACCGCAAGCTAGCGCCGTGTACGAGAATCGATAAGCCGCCTGGGCACGCTGCCAGAGGCGTTCATCGTGCCGGACAATCTCCAGAGCCTTCAAAGCTGCCTCGGCATCAAACATCGACCCTTCGACGACAACTTCCAGCAGAAATTCCATGGCCGGATCCAGCCGGAGCAGAGCAATCCCCAACAGCATCGAGCGTCGGGAAGCGGGATCGTCGGCGGTGTCCAGCGCCTCCACCAGAAAAGGCATCGCTTCCGAACGACGCGTTTCGCCCAGCGCCAGCGCGGCCGACTCCGGCACACCCGGCTGGTCATGATGCAAAAACGTCGCGACGAACGGCAGTGCTCGCTCCGGAACGAGCACGAGCAGGCTCTACAAATGCCTCGTAATAAGGTTCCGGCTCGGCATCACCCACCAATAGCTTATGCCACAACAAGGCGGCCGAGCCCGGCTGTCCGCTTACGGCTATCGCCTGAATCGTCCCGAGTCGCGCGTCGATTGCGGGGTCTTGAAGCAGCGGCGTCAATTCCAGAAGTGTGTCCGGGTGGCCGCTCCTGGCCACCGACAGCGCGCTAAGCGCACGGATGCGCGCGCCAGTATCGATTGGCGGTCCGTAGCTGGGCTCCATTTGGACATAATGCAAGCCATCGAGCCAGAACTCAACGGCCGTCAGGTCCATTTCCTGCAGTGCTTCGACGATCGCTATCTTGCCCGCGCAGGATGGGTCTCGTCGTAGGCCGTCCACAGCCAATCGTTCATACGCCGATAGAAGCTCTGGCTGTAGAGAAGTCACCTGCCATTCACCGATCACTTCGGCCGCGCCGGCAACCACAAGATTCGTGCGGTCACGTAGCGCTTTCGACAGGATTAGCTGTCCTTCACTACCAGGCGGGGCATTACGCAATTCGCTGAGGTCTGACAATTTCTCTCGCAGTACGGCGTCTGACTTCGAAGGCATTATGAATTCCTCAAGTTGCTTAGAAACATATTGAGCACGATGGTTCCGCCCGGTACATATGCTATGATAGAGTTTCACGGCTAGCGGCCGTACTTTTTTGCCATCAATCGTCGAATAGGATCGAATGGAAACCAAGAATATACTCATTCTAACATCAGACGCCGGCTTTGGGCACCGCAGCACGGCCAACGCAATCGCCAAGGCTTTCGAGCTTCACTATGGTGATCGCGCCAACGTGACCATCGCCAACCCGCTTGATGATCCGCTAGCACCTTCTTTCTTGCGCAGTGCCGAAAGCGACTACGACAAGTTGGCTCGTGAATGGCCGCAATTCTACAAGTTGGGCTACAAATTGTCCGACCTAGCCATGACCACCAGCGCCACGGAAATGGCCTACGTCGTTATGATTTATGATCCCATCGCTCGGCTAATCAAGGAAACCGAGCCAGACGCGATCGTTGTCACGTTTCCCACCTATCAATATCCGGTCCAAGCCTATCGCCGTATAACTGGAAAATACATTCCGATGGCGACTGTCGTGACTGACCTCGTGTCCCTGCAGCGCATGTGGTTTAGTGAGGCCGTCGATCTCTATATCATGCCCAGCGACACCGCCGTCGAAATGGCAGTTGAGCGCGGCATTGACCGCGATGTCATCCACATGACCGGACTGCCGGTTAATCCTGCTCTCGCAGAAACCCCGCCATCCAAAGCCATTGCCCGTGAGGCACTCGGTTGGGACACCGACCTATTTACGGTCCTGGCCGTAGGCAGCAAGCGCGTTGAAGGTTTGGATGCCTTCCTGAACGTGCTCAACCATACCGGTTTTCCCTTGCAGCTTATCTCTGTGGCTGGTGGCAACAACGATCTATACGAAAAGTTGGAAGCGACGGAGTGGCATGTTCCCAATCACGTCTACAACTTTGTCAGCAACATGCCGGACTTCCTGCACGCGGCCGACTGCGTAATGTCCAAAGCCGGCGGCCTGATCGTCACCGAGTCTCTGGCCTGCGGCTTGCCCATGTTTATCATGCAGATCATTCCGGGACAAGAAACCGGTAATGCGCAATATATGGCTGACGAAGGTGCTGGTGACGTAACGCTTACCCCGCCGGAACTTCTGGAGGCAATGGCCCATTGGATGACCAATGATCGTGCTCTGTTCACTGACCGAGCCGCTAACGCCAAGCGACTTGGTCGCCCTGAAGCCGCCTACGATGCGGCCGATCTCATCTGGAATCTGGCGGTCAATGGGGCTACCAAACGCCCTTCCCGCCTATCACTTTCCGCAACCCAGCTCAAGGAGCTGCTACGGCAATTCGGGAACCCGACAACGGTGTAGTCCCAAAGGCATCACTTCTCAATGGCCCACCAAGACTTTTCCAATGACTTTTTATTCGGCGCGGCGACCTCAGCCTATCAGATTGAGGGTGGTTGGGACGCCGATGGCAAGGGCCCGTCGATCTGGGATGATTTCGCCCATCGGCCAGGCAAGATCAACAGCAACCACCATGGCGATATAGCCTGCAACACCTATGCCGATTATCAAACCGATATTGACATCATGAGCCAACTTGGGCTTCAGACCTATCGGTTTTCCGTCTCATGGCCGCGCGTGCTGCCCAATGGCCGAGGGTTGGTTAACGAGGCCGGGCTTGACTACTATGACCGGCTTGTCGATGGTCTGCTCGATGCCGGTATACGCCCGTTCGTTACCTTGTTCCATTGGGATATGCCGCTTGCACTCGAGAAACAGATGGGTGGATTTGCCAGCCGCGATTGCGCCTTTCTATTTGCCGACTATGCCGCGATTGTCGCCCGGCGACTGGGCGACCGAGTTAAGGACTGGATTACCCTTAATGAGCCCTGGGTCCACGCCACATTGGGTTATCTGCGTGGGATGCATGCTCCCGGACGGTTGAATCCGCGAACCTATTTACGTGTGGTCCACCACCAGTTGCTTGGGCACGGGCTGGCCATGCAGAGGATAAAGAATGAATATCCAGATGCGTCCGTTGGGCTCAGTTTGAACCTTGCGCCAGCCTATCCTGCCTCTACAAATTCGCAAGACCGCTCCGCCAGCACCCTGGCCGACCAGTTTGTAAATCGGGTATATCTCGATGCGCTCTTCAAAGGCAGCTATCCACAGCCCCTATGGCGCAAGTTACGGTTCTTCCATCCGACCATTCAGTCTGGTGATATGTCGATCATTTCTCAGCCAATGGATTTCCTGGGCATCAACTACTACACACGCGTCGTCATGAAACACGCCTGGTATGTACCCTACTTCAATGCGATTCCCGTTAATCTCAGACAGGCAGATATCAAAAGTACTCACTGGCCGATCGCGATTCAGTCAAATGGGCTGGGAAGTCTACCCGGCTGGATTGTTTGAGCTTTTAGTGCGTATCAAAAACGACTACGATAATCCCCCAATCTATATCACGGAGAACGGCGCCGCCTATCCCGATGTGATCGATGAGGACGGCCGCGTCCATGATGAAAAGCGGCAATCATTTCTAGAACAGCATTTGGCAACGCTGTCCGCCGCCATTCGCGCCGGTTCCAACGTGCTCGGATATTTCGCCTGGTCCTTGCTCGACAACTTCGAGTGGGCCTATGGCTACGATAAGCGCTTCGGCATTGTCTATGTGGATTTCGAAACGCAGCAGCGCACGATCAAGGACAGCGGCTATTGGTATCGTGACCTGATTCAGTCTCGACAGTTGCTTCCAATATCGGTTGCTGCCCCAGAGCCTACAGACGGCCGTTAGCGTCGGTGGGAACAAATTGTCTCCGATAGGCGTCTTTCTACTAATTCTTGGATTTGTGTGCTAACAAAGAGGTAATGGCTATGCGAATGATCCCTGCCCTATTCCTGGTAATGCTGCTGGTTGCTTGTGGCGGCGCTGCGCCCGAGCCGTCTGCACAGGTTCCGCCTGCAGCAACTGTACTGCAGCCGCTGCCCGAAGCCCAGTCTGCCTTGCCTCCCGCGCAGGACGCAGCGTCTACTGGACAAGCCGCCTACCCAGTGCCGGAAACACCCGCCTTGCCGGCCGACGCGTACTTAGCGCCTGCCCTGCCGGTCGATCCCTATCCTGCACAATCCGAAACGGAGGATTCCATGTCATCAACAACACCAACAGGTCAATCGATCCCCCTCACGTCCGGCGCCATAGGGCCACTCCTGGAAGCAATTGCCCTTGACCTGAGTACCGCGCAGGGTGTAGACGCGGCCGACGTACAGTTCCTCAGCGCCGAATCTGTAATCTGGCCCGACGGTGGATTGGGATGCCCAGACCCGGACTTGATGTACACGCAGGTTCTGGTCGAAGGCGTTCTGGTGAAGGTTCAGGTGGGTGATATGGTGACGGAGTATCACACCGATGGATTGAACCGCTTCGTGCGTTGCGAAGATGGTGTTCCCGTGTCTGAAGGTGTCGTTCCGCGCCGTTAATAACGCTATTTCGGCGGCCTGTTCAGTTTCGTGCGCTACGGGAATACTAGTGAAGGTGCTTCAGAAAACTGCGGACGCGCTCATCCTGCGGATCCGTGAAGATCTGCTCCGGCGGTCCTTCTTCGATGAACTGACCGTGGTCCATGCATAAGACGCGATCTGCAAAGTAGCGGGCAAAGTTGATTTCATGCGTGACGGCAATAGTTGTCATGCCTTCCTCGACCAACTTTTGCATAACCGCGACCACTTCACCCACCAGCTCAGGATCCAGAGCCGACGTTGGTTCATCAAACAGCATGACCTTGGGCTGCATAGCCAGCGCACGAGCGATTGCGACTCGCTGCTGTTGGCCACCTGATAACCGCGACGGATATTGACTGGCCTTCTCCAGTAATCCGACCTTGGTCAACTGCTCAGCCGCGAGAGCCTCGGCTTCGGCCCTGGGCATTTTCTTCACTGTGACCGGCCCTTCCATCACATTTTCAAGGGCAGTCATGTGGGCGAACAAGTTGAACGATTGGAACACCATACCGGTTCTAAGCCGCAGCTCGTGGACCTGATTACGAAATTCCTTACCCTGGCCACCGCCTTCGACTTGCAGACCGTCAATTTCGACGGTCCCAAAATCCGGAGGCTCCAGGAAGTTTAGACAGCGCAGAAATGTGCTCTTGCCCGATCCGCTGCGGCCGATAATACAAACCACTTCGGCCGTCTGCACATCAAGGCACACATCCTTCAAAACGTGCAGATCCTCAAAGTACTTGCAAATATCTCGAGCGCGGACCATCGGTTCTGTCATGTCGCTGCCTCCCGTTCGCCACGAGCTACGTAGGTCTCGATGCGGGCCTGAACGAACGAGAACATGATCGTGATGATCCAGTAAAATACGGCCGCTACCAAAAGTGCCTCAAGGCTGCGGAAATTAGCGCGGCCGACCTTTTGAGCTCGCCAGAGCAGCTCCCAGACGAACCCGGTCGTGGCGACAAGTGAAGTATCTTTCAACATGGCAATGAACTGGTTGCCCAATGGAGGAATCGTCAACTTGAGCGCCTGAGGCAAGACGATGCGCTTCGTAATCTGACTCTGGGTCATACCCAATGCCTGCGCTGCCTCACGCTGCCCTACGCCGACTGACTGAATGCCAGCGCGGATGATCTCGGTGTTGTATGCGCCATAGTTGATACCCAGCGCCAGCACACCTGCCCACAAACCCGGCAGAATAATTCCTAATTGCGGCAGTGCCAGGAAAAAGAAAAATATCTGCAGCAACAACGGTGTGCCTCGAATGAGCGAGACGTAGAAGCTGGCGATGGCATAGGCCAAAGGATTGTGCGACATTCGGCCGAGCGCCCCCAACAACGCCAACACAATCGACAGGGCTATTGATAGAATGGACAGGAGAATGGTCAGCCAGATACCCTTGGCGATAAAACCGCTGTAGGTACGGATGAATTCCCAATCGAGTGGAATGGTCTTGATATGAACGCCAAGGATTGTGACGTCAATACCGCTAAACAAAAGGACCAACAGCACCAAAAGCGCAATATACGACAGGTATACGCTTGTTGTGAACCGTCGGTCTCGCCGCCGTCGCCGTTCGGCAACCTCAGTCCGCTGGCCTTCCTGGGTCTCGGCTAGCTCAAAGTCAGTCGGTTCCTGGCGGCCCAGTGGATCAGCGGATGCACCCATAGATTAGTCGTCCACAAAACGAATTGGGGCGAACATCTACGTAAGTGTCCGCCCCAATTTCCTGCTTAACTAAGAGGTTGGGTCGGCCGAAAGGTCCTCGCCAAACCACTTCAATGAAAGCTCGCGCAAGGTACCATCGTCATGCATTTGCTGGATGATCTCACTAACTTTGGCCACAAGTGTATCGTCGTTCAGCTCGGAGTTCTTATCAAAGGCAACGGCGAGATTCTCGGAGAACACAGGCGAGCCAACACGATGGACAGCAACGCCGCTGTTGATCGCTGCCTCGACAACGGTGTTAGATGTCAGGAACACTTGAAATTCCGGGCGTCCGGCCTGAATCGATTGCGGACATTCGGCGTCGGTTGACAACGGCACGACGGATACATTGGCCGGCGGTTGCTCATAAATGCTGGCGTCAGGCAGACCGAGGGCCGACATATCTCCAGCGAGCCACGTCTCGTATGTCGTGGAGACACCGACGCAAACTACCTGTCCGCTGATGTCAGCCAACTGGTCAATGCCTGAATTGTCGGCCGCTGCAAATTGGGCCGGCGTGTAGTAATAGGCAGGTTCGGCGAAGTCAAGTATTTGCTGCCGGTCAGTGGTGACGGTCATTGAACCGACGCTCATGTCCCACTGCCCGCCCCAATTACCGGCAGTAATGACATCCCAATCAGGTGTTACAAATTCTGCCTCGACTCCCAGGCGCTGGGCGATCTCGCGCGCTACATCCACATCAAAGCCAACAAAGTCGCCGTTGGCGTCGAGAAACGATTGTGGTTCATAATTCGGATCCGTAGATACGCGAATCTTGCCGCTTTCTTCAATTGCGCCAAGTAAGGTGTTCGAGCTATCGGTGGCTCCTCCACAGGCTGACAGAGCCAATCCACAACAAATGAGCAACAACAGTACAACGGGTACTCGTTTCACAGCTTCTTCTCCTTTAATAAACCTACTGGGAAAGTGGGGTAAAACCGCATGGAGCGCAAAGATGGGCCATGCATTGCCAGACCACCCAACCGGGTGACTACCGAGTTCTTTCGCGAAAAGAAATAGTCGTTTGCGATAAGCATGTGGCGTCGACGTCTCTATGGCTCCGTCGCTAGCTAGGCGATATTATCCCCAGCCTCGGCGCACACGCAAGTTTACCCCGACAGTTGGCGATCTGGTTCGAGCTTGAGAATTCAACGCCGGTAATTAACAGAACGACGAGGCTATCAACGCGACCTGCATTCAACGGGGTACGTTTCGCGCCATGCCCAGCCAAACGAAAACTGGCTAGAACTCGTAAGTTACCCGCTGCTCGCGAGGCACCATCGGATGGGAAACCAGGAACCGCGCCACGCAACCCAGACCCACCATAATCATAAGTAACCCGGGAATGGCAAGGGTGATCCAGTCCGGCGTGGTTTCCCATAATAGGGCCAGAAAGCCAACAGCCATCGCGGCCGCGTAGATGAAGTATCTGGCCGATGCGCCAACCATGGTCCCGGCCGTGACCATGATGACAACGGCCATTAGAGCCAACATCACGGGCAGGACGATTGGCAGAAGTCCAATGGCCCATTCAGGCAATAGACCGTCTTGGCCGAACCAGAGCAGCAAGCTCAACAGTGCCGCAACGACCAAAGTCATCAGGACCAGAATCCAGACGGCCGCGCCGATACTGCTGGTTGGCAATGCATGCTTCTCATACTCTCTGAGACGTGGGGCAGTGATCTTGCGCTTGGCGATCAGTGCCAGAAGGGGCACAAGCACCACAAGGGCCGCCCACGCTGTCTGCCACGCAAGGAACAGGATCACACCAAACAGGAGCAAAATCGTTCCCAACGCGATGTCCCAAATGCCGTCATCGCCGCACGCCATTGTTGCGTGCTGCAAGTCACCGAGGCTAGAGTCGTTCTTCATAATCTCTCCGCTTATGCGAACACTCGGACCAGCCAATAGGCAAGCTAAACCAGCCGAGTCAATCTTTGACCGGCGGTCGCGACAGAGCAGATGGGGCAGCCTACTTGCACTGATGATGGCTCCTGGCAAGTAATCAGGCCTGACGGACTCGCTCGTTATGTCATTACAGTATGGTGGATTTCGGGCCCGCTGTCTATGGATAGGTCGTGAAAAATGGGCAACACTTTGCGCCTACGTCAGGGGAATCGAATCACAAATCGCTCGCAGACGACGGGCATATCTTGCGCTGGCGTAAGTCCCAACCGTTTACACTCTGGCCGAAGAATGACCAGTGTGCCTCACGCCAATATTTCAAGGACAGATCGCCTTCGCCTTCGGCCGCGGCAAACTCGGGCGGCACCTCGTTAAAGGGCCAAATATTGACTTCTACCGTCTCAATAATGCACAGGGGGTTACCAACGCCATCGGTAAGGATGCTGCGGTCGCCAACGACAGGAAGCGCTTCATCATCTTTCTCATATGCCCAGAACAGGCTAGCTGTGGCCGTCTTGCGTCCGTCCAGTACCAGTTTGCCCAATTCATCGGCCATTGATGCTGAGTCACCAAATCCCCATTGCGGATAAGCGGTGCCCGTCGCAGCTTCGCCCGCTGAGGATGCCAGGAACGCCGCCCAGAATGTTGCCAGTGTTTCATCGCTTCTCATTGCAGCGCTTTTCGAAAGGCGGCAATTGCTTCGGGTACCGGGTCAGCAGCGCCGAATATGGCGCTCCCGGCCACAAGAACGCTGGCTCCGGCGCTGGCAATTTCCAATGCATTTCCCGGCGTAATGCCCGCCTACATCATCGACACAATCCGTGAAGGAGCAAGGCGGGCCGATCTGGGGGCTCGAGGCCAGCGGGCGGTGTTCAGCGAACTGGTCAGCACTGCGATGTCCGCGCGCCAACACGGTTACAGCTATGCGGATTGGGCCGGCCTGGTCATGGCCCCGAGCAGCGCGCTCGGCCGACAGATCCAGACCCGGGATGGGGTCAGGCCAAAGAAGAAGTTGCGCGTGGAGCAGGACCTGCGCGGAGCGTGGAAGTGCGCCTGCACGAACGTCCTGAGGTCACGGCCGTGGGATTCACAACGGGTCATGAATGAAGCGCTCTGCAACGTGGCCGCAGTCGAAGAGTTCATCGATCGCTGTGTGAACGAGCCGAACTCGCCGATCCCCGACAATCCGTTGCTGATTCTGGCGATCGCCTGCGCTGAGATGCGACGTCGGCACCTCCCCCAGGTGACCCTCGCTCGCGCATTCCTGGTAGACGAGTCGGGCCTGGGAGCCCGTTCCGTGCGCACCGCAGTATCGAAGCTCGAGGAGCTCGGACTCTTGGTCCTGAAGCGCTCCGGACGTCAGGGCGCTACCAACCGCAGGGCCAACATCTACACCGTGGCCAGACCGAGACCAGCACTCATCGCCGACCATCAGGCCGAGTGAATCGCCCCGGGTTTCGTGGAGGCTCGGTTACTTGGAACCAGCCCCGGTCGGGACGGGTGTCTCAGGGTAGTGCTCGGGCGTGATGCTGGCCCAGTGGTTGGCCTCGAACTCGGCGGGCGGGACGAGGCCGATCTCGCCGTGAAGGCGTCGGTGGTTGAACCAGTCGACGTACTCGGCGACGGCGATCTCGACGTCGCTCACGGACTTCCAGCCGCCCTTGGGGCGCATGACCGGGTTGCGGATGCACTCGGCCTTGAACAGCGAGTTCAGCGCCTCGGCCATCGCGTTGTCATAGCGAGTCGCCCTTGATCCGACCGATGCGACGGCCTCGGCCTCGGCGAGCCGCTCGGTGTAGCGAATCGCTCGATATTGGACTCCCCGGTCGCTGTGATGGACCAGGCCGGTGACGTCCTGGCCGGCCCGCTGCCGGGTCCACAGGCCCATGTCGAGGGCGTCCAGCGCCAGGTCGGTGCGCAGGCTGGTGGACACCTGCCAGCCCACGATCATCCGGCTGAAGACGTCCAGGACGAACGCGACGTAGGTCCAGCCGGCGTGGGTGCGGACGTAGGTCAGGTCGGCCACCCACAGCTGGTTCGGTGCGGTCGCGACGAACTTCCGCTTGACCAGGTCCTCGGGCCGCTCGGTCTCAGCACCCTCGCCGATGGTGGTCTTGCGGGTCTTCTCCCGCGCGGATCCCGCGCAGCCCCTCGGCACGCATCAGCCGCTCCACGGTGCAGCGGGCGACCTTGACGCCTTCACGGTTGAGCTCGGCGTGGATCTTCCGGGCGCCGTAGACACCCAGGTTCGCCTTGTGGGCGACCTTGATGTCGGTGACCAGCTCGGCGTCGCGCACCGATCGCGCCGACGGCTGCCGGGTCTTGGCGGCGTAGTAGCTGCTCGGGGCGATCTGCATGCCGGCGTTCTTCAGCACAGCGCAGATCGGCTCGACCCCGACCTCGCGCCCATCGACCACGTCGTGGCGATGGGCGTCGATGTAGGCCACTACCTGCTGGTGGGGCGGTCGAGCTCCGCCGCGAAGAAAGCCGAGGCCGTCCTCAAGATGTGGTTCGCCCGCCGCAGCTCACGGTTCTCCCGCTCGAGCTCGGCCAGCCGCTGCGCGTCGCTGGTCGTCGTGCCCGGCCGGACACCGCCGTCGATCTCGGCCTGCCGGACCCAGTTCCGCAGCGTCTCGGGATGCATGCCGAGCTGCTCGGCCACCCGAGCGATCGCGCCCTGCTTCGTCGCCGGGTCCTGCCCGGAGCTCGACCGCCATCCGCGTGGCCCGCTCACGCAGCTCGTCGGGGTACTTCCTGGGTGCTGCCATGACTCTCATCCTCCATGGATTGAGAGCCTCCACCAGACCCGGGGCGATTGCCTTCGGCTGGCAAGTCGTCACCCGCGGACACTCCGTCACACCGCTGAGCGACGGCATGGGCGCATTCGTCGGACGACCGGCGCTTCTCGAGGTCGCCAACGCGTACATGTGTGCCTACGACTTCGTATCCTTCGGGTTCCACAGGCTCAACGAGCTCGGATCGTCGACACCCAGCACACCAGGCAGTGACTCTTCCGGGCGTCCTCATAGCCCGCCACGTCAAACCTCGCGGCGTCGTCGTCGGGGCGAACTCCAATAGATCGCTCTGCGACGGCGCAGCTCCTAGGTGGCGGATTCTTGACTGAACGGCCGTTGCGCTTGGCGGCCACTCCCCTCCCCCGGGGCCCGTCAGGTAGACATCTCGGCATACGGCGGGGACTCGGCCCGCCCGACGAACGGGGAACGTTCATGGCATCACTGAAGTCCGCCGCAGTGGCGGCCCTCTCCATCCTCTTGCTGGGGATCGCGCCGGTCCTCTTGTCGCCAGCTCCGGCCTCGGCTGCTTGCGTCGACATGCACGGCGACCCGTGCAAGACGGCGAAGCAGTACCGGCGAGCGTTCAAGCACGGCGACATGGGGCACACCAAGGTCACCAAGTCGAAGTGGTCGCGGGCATTCAAGGTGAAGCTGCGGAAGGTGGTCCGCCGCAAGGGGCTCATCCCGCCGGCTGGCGCCAGCCGCGTCGCAGCCCGCGGATACCGCTACGTCGACTGGGGCCACTACTGGGACGCCTTCAACAACGCGGTTGATTGCGTGGCGCCCGGGGCGGAGTCGTCGTGCAAGAAGGACTTCGACAAGACCAAGGCGCTCAAGAAGCCCGCGAAGATCGTGGTCGGCTGTGGTGGTCTGGCGATCGCCGCGTTCTACACAGGAGGTTCGGCCGTCCCGGCGGAGGCCGCTTTGGGGGGAGGGATGACCTGTGGCTGGGGTGTCGCCATCGCGAACTGGTGACCGGGGTAGGCTCGAAACTGTGCTCAAGAAGCCCCCGGCCACACCGCTGGTGACCGGTCTCATCACCGCCGCGCTCGCGTTCGTGCTCCCGGTGGTCACCGGCCTGATCTCAGGAAACATGAGCTGGCGGGACTTCGGCTTCATTGTGCTGCTGACGATCGCCGCGTTCCTGATCGGCTTCCTCGCAGCGCAGCGGCGCCGCACATCGTAGGCACAGCAGACCCGAGAGGCCCCGGTTCGCCGGGGCCTCTCGTGCGTCTAGGGTGCCCGGCATGGCCGACGACCCCGTGCAGTACCTGATCCACCCGGCGCTCCGCCCGAAGCTCGACGCCTGGCTGCAGACCCGGGGCATGCGGGGTCGACCGGATGCTTCGTC
Source organism: uncultured Actinomycetota bacterium (assembly GCA_963820065.1). Classification (GTDB taxonomy): domain Bacteria; phylum Actinomycetota; class Actinomycetes; order DATJPE01; family DATJPE01; genus JANPBY01. Next base: position 40,053 of record CAWFYM010000006.1, read on the forward strand.
CGTCCAACACCGGATCCGCTCAGCAGGTGACGGTCGACGACTCGCCCTTGCTGGCAGTACGGGCGTCGATCGCCGCCTCGTAGAAGGCATCCGCCAGCGCGAGGATGACGCCGCTGATGCCGGGGCCGTCGCTGAAGAAGTAGTCGGCCATCGTGTTGTGCGCGCCTTGGTTGTCGATGACCGCCTCGGTGACCGCAGCCTGGAAATCCTGGGACTCCAGGAACTGCTTCTTCGAGTTCACCTGGGTCTGCTTCACCAGGTCGGGGTAGGCCAGTAGCCGTTGTACGAGACCTTGGACGAACTCCCGGACCTGGGACTCGGTGAATGACTCGGCGCCGAAGAGGTCGTTCATCTTGTCGATGACGACCTGGAGGGCGACGTACTTCGGCTCCTTCTTCGTGCCGGTGCCGGCGGCGCTGATGCCCTTGAGCTGCCCATCCCCTGCCAGGGAGATGTCGACCGCGGCGCTCTTGGTGTGCTTGACCCCGACCAGGACCACGTCGGAGAGGTCCACTTCAGCGGCCCAGGAGGTGTCGTCGATGACCCGCTCGAGCAGGCGCAGGTAGATCGAGAGCATCTCCAGGTAGGGGTCGCCGTAGTCGACGATCTGGCTCATGAAGTCGTAGAGCCGCACGTAGGTCGAGACGTCCTTGCGGAACAGGTCCAGGGCGTTGAGCGTGACCTTGTCGTCCTCCTCGAGCGCCCGGGCGTAGCGGCGCGCGAAGTCATGCTGGGCGGGGCTGATCGCCGCGGAGAGGGCGTTGTTGCCCTTCCGGGTGACCCATAGCTCGGCGACGTGCCGGACCTGGTCCTCGGTGTAGATGCCCGCTTGGGCGAGCTTGGTCGCCAAATGCACGACGACGTAGGGGTCGGTCTCGGTCTCCAAGGTGGCGCTCTTGAAGTACGGTTCGAAGGCGGCCTTGATGTCCTCGGGCTTGTTGACGAAATCGATGACGAACGTCTTGCGCTTCAGCTCCCCACCGGCGGAGCGGTGCGTGCGGTTGAGCCGCGAGAGCGTCTGCACCGCGGTCACGCCCGACAGCTTCTTGTCGACGTACATCGCCGAGAGCAACGGCTGATCGAACCCGGTTTGGAACTTGTTGGCGACCAGCATGATCTTGTAGGTCTCGCCCTTGAACGCCGCCGCCAGGTCAGCGGCGGCGCCGGGGTTCATGTTGGCCTCGGTGAACTCGTCGTCCTTGCCCGGGGCCGGACCCCAGTCCGCTGCCCAAACCTCGTCCTCGTCCATTCGCACCGCACCGGAGAAGGCGACCAGGGTCCGGTAGCTGTAGGAGGGGTCCTCGGCGGCCCGCTTGGCGATGTAGGCGTCGATCGCCTTCTTGTACTTCACCGCGGCCTTGCGTGAGTCGGTCACGACCATCGCCTTGGCCTTGCCCTCCAGCAGGTGGGCGACGTTGGCGTGGAAGTGCTCGACGATGATCTGCACCTTCTGGCTGATGTTCGTGGGATGCAGCCGCACCCACCGCATCAGGCCCTTGCGGGCCGCCCCTTCCTCGACCTCGCCCTCGCTGTTCGCGTTGCCGGCGATCTTCAGGGCGGTCTCGTAGGCCTGGTAGCCCTTGAGGACGTCGAGGATGTAGCCCTCCTCGATCGCCTGCTTCATCGAGTACAGGTGGAACTCGCGCGGCTTGCCGTCGGGGCCCTTGCGTCCGAACAGTTCCAGGGTCTTGTTCTTCGGGGTGGCGGTGAAGGCGAGGTAGGAGACGTTGGGCGATTCGGCCCGCTCGGTCATCTCCGAGGCCAGGATGGACTCGACGTCGACCTCGCCGCCGTCCTCGCTCACGGCAGGGAGGCTGGCGTTGATCAGCTCGGCTGGACAGTTGACCCACAACTCGCCCTGGAGAAGCGCCCCTGACCGTTTGCGGCTGGCGCGGCATCCGAGTGAAAACGAGGCATGGAACTGGGTGCGATGCGCGAATTCGGGCACGACCCCCTATCGGGGAGGGTTCGGTCCGTGCCCAAGATGGTGAGGGAGAGATCAATGGAGATCCTGGGCGTCATCGTTGCTGGCATCATCATCGGGCTTCTCGGCAAGCTCGTCGCACCAAAGGACAAGGACAACACCCCGCTGTGGCTGACCGTCGTGTGCGCCATCGGCGGGGTCCTCATCGGCTGGTACATCTACACAGCTTTCGGCGGCAACGGCAGCCCCGGCGTGGACTGGACACGTTGGATCGTGTCGATCATCGTCGCCGCGGCCCTGGTCATGATCGCCTCCCCGGCCACCGGCCGAAACACCCCGAAGCGTCGGCTGTTCAGATAGTCGACCCGTCGCTTCTCTGCAGGGTTTTGGCCCCATCGGGTCCGCGGTCCGCCACAAAGTTCGCCTCAATGGTCAGGCGGCGCCGTCTCGATGTTCGTCTTCGAGTCGCTTGCGGAGGCGGGCAAGGAGCCTGTTGAGCAGGCGTGAGACCTGCATCTGGGTGACGCCGATCTCGGCTCCGATCTCGGCCTGGGTCCGGTCTCCGAAGAAGCGCATCTCCAGGATGCGGCGCTCGCGGGGCGAGAGGTCGGTGAGCACGCTCTTGAGGGCGATCCGCGCCTCAGCGCTCGCAAATGCGGGGTCGGGCCCGCCCATTTGGTCTGTGCGAGCGCCGTCGGCGTCCGCGAGAGATGTGTCGAGCGACGTCGGGATGAAACATCCGTTAGCGGCCAGCGAGTCCTGCACGTCGCCCGCGTCGACGCCCAGGCGCTCGGCGATCTCACTGGGACGCGGCGAGCGGCCGAGCTCTTGGTAGAGGTCAGCCTCGGCAGCGCTGATCTTCGACTGCAGCTCCTGCACAGCTCGGGGCGGTCTGATAGTCCAGCCGACATCGCGGAAATGGCGGCGGATCTCGCCCCGGATCGTGGGAACCGCGAAGCTCAGAAAGTCGTGACCCCGGTCGACCTCGAAGCGATGGGCAGCCTTGACCAGGCCAAGATTTGCGACCTGGTCGAGGTCCTCATTCGGGATCCCGCGGCCGTGGTAGCGCCGGGCGATGTCCTCGGCGACTTCGATGTTGATCGTGATGACCTGGTCCAGAAGGTTGGACCGTTGCTGGTTGGACGCGGTCGACGCCGCCTCCGCCAGCAACCGTTCGGTCTTGGCTCGTCGCGCGGCCCGGCCAGGTGTCGGCCCGGATGCCACGCACGGCGCAACACCATCACCAAACGCGGTGCGTCCCATCGAGAAACCCTCCGTCGTTCGCAGCAAAGGGAGATGTCGGGTGGCACGCGGTTTCGACCACTGATTCTCACCATGTGCCTGCCCGCGCTACCGGAAACCACCCCTACGGGTGGAAGTTGCCCCATCTCAGGGATGACAGGGCGGAGGCGGCGGCGGCTCGACGGCCTGAGGACGGCACACTCGCTGGACCGCCGGACCAGCCCATCTTCTCCAGAGCCCTCGGCGCCCCCTCAGGCGTCCTCTCGAGCCAGAGCTTCGGCGATAAGGACCGAGCGCGGCACCCCTTGGGGGCTGGGCGCCGCGGCCGGTTCCGAGCAGACTCTCACGACTAGCCCCCTCAACCTCACTGGCGGAGACCCGTCAGCCCCCCCAGGTGCGACCGTCAATCCGGTGCCTCAGCAGGGCCGCCGAGCAGGACGAGGTTCCCAGAGATCGGGGTCGTACCGTCTCCAGGACTCCCGCACGACGAACCCTTCTCCGCGTGGCGTGGACTGCATCTTCCTGCGCCCAAGAGGTCGTTCGAGCCGTGGGCGCGCGCCATGCCCGGCACGCCGACGTGTTTCACACCTGCCACACGATCGCGCAGATGTGCGACGAGCACCGCCGCCGCCTCGCGCCCGTCGTGGAGAGGTACGGCGAGGAGCTGGACGTCTACGAGCCCGAACGCCTCCGCGCCGACGGCCCCGCCGAGGTCCGCCTCGGCGAGATCGGGCTGCTCCGTGACCTGCAGGACCTGCACGTCCTCGCTACCCTCGTGGAGACCACCTGGACCGCGATCGCCCAAGGCGCCCAAGGGCTGCGCGACCGCGAGCTGCTCGAGATCGCCACCTCGAGCAACAGCGAGACCTCGCGCCAGCTGACCTGGCTCGACACCCGGAGGAAGATGGCCGCCCCCAGTCGCTGATCATCGCCCTGACCGCGCGGGTTTGCCGCCGTTCTGGCTGGGGAAATGTGCGGGCAGCAAAGCTCGGAGCTGGCCGTAAGGAGGGTCTGGTGTCCGTCAGTCCGGTGAGGCTGGCCGTCATCGGCGCCAACGGCATCGTGGCGAGGGGCGTCGCCGCGCTAGCGGCGGAGTTCCCCGACCGGTTGCGCCTGGTGCCCTACCCCGACGCGCCGGCCGGACAGGACCCGGACGTCGTCCTCTACGACGCGGTGGCGCTCCACACGGGTGACGGCCAGGAATTGGACCTGCTGGTCAGGGAGACCTCGGCCGCGATCCTGGTCCTCGCTCGTGCCGCGCGCGCCGACCTGACCGGATGCGCCCTCGCCCGCGAGGCCGACGGCTGGGTCTCGCTGGAGGCCGACGACGACGAGATGATCGCCGCGATCGAGTCCGCAGCCGCGGGATCGCTCGAGCCGGAGAACGGCCACGCGCCACTCGTCGACTCGGGCCTGCGTCTCCCCGAGGGCGTGAGCCTCTCGGCGCGAGAGGTCGAGATGCTGGGGTACATCGCCCAGGACCTGCGCAACATCGAGATCGCCGAACGCTGCTACCTGAGCGTGAACTCGGTCAAGACCTACATCCGCAGCGCCTACCGCAAGATCAGGGTCAGCAATCGGGCACAGGCCGTCCTCTGGTTGGTCCAGCACGGCCTCCCGCAACAGTCGGAGCCCTCAGCCTGAAAGATCCTCAGCCCTCAGCCCTCAGCCCTCAGTCCTCCGCGTCCCCGCGGGTGAGCGCGACCACGACCTCAGCAAGCCGAACCACGGTGATCCCGGCCCGCTCGGCGGCCCGGGCCAGGAGACGGCGGGCGTCGTTGACGTCAATGTCGCGGATGGCCGCGATCACCCCGACCGCGGTGTTGACCTTGATGCCGTCCCGCAGCAGTCCTGGCGCCTGCTCTGCCTGCCTGCGGGTGCTGAACGACAGGTCGGCATTGCTGACCGCCCCGGGTGCCCAGGCCGAGAAGATCTCCGCGAGCTCCTCGTGATGACCCACGAAGGCGCGCGCCGACCCCCCGTAGAGGTTGACGCTTCCCGCGACCTCGTCGTCGACAATAATCGGGAGGGTGAGAGTGCTGACCACACCGGCGCCCGCGGTCGCCTGAGCGAACATCCGCCACGAGTCCTCGTGCAGCGGGTCCGCGTGGCTGTAGGCGACGATGCGCCCATCCCTCACGGAGTCCTCGCACGGGCCACCGGCGAGGTACTGGAGGGCGTCGAAGACCGCGATCTCGATCTGCGACGCCACCAGCGTGAAGGTCACCCCGTGCTGCTTCGAGGCCAGGCTCAGCCCGACGGAGTCGGGGACGATGGCGCGGACCTGTCGCCCCATGTCCCGCAGCCGCTCGAGCAGGTCCGTGTCGGCGGCGAAGGGCTCAAGCTCATCAATCGCCTCGCGTGTCGCTCGGATCGGCTCCATCACTTCCCCAGCCACCTTTCTCCGTGGGACGGACAGGCGTGCCCATCGACGGGTCCGTATTCGCCTGCCCAAGTGGGACCCTGTCGATTGCGCCGTACCCGACCCCGAGATGGCTCATGCCACACCGTGGGAGCGCCCGCCGCCGCGCGATCCCCACCTCTTCCTCCTGCGCTGCAGTCTCGTCCCGTCCTTCCCTCGCCGGGTCGCCGACCGATGACCGTACCTCCGGTCCCGCGCAGACATGCCCGCACCCAAGCCGGCATGGGCGCTGCCGGGTCCGGGTACAGCTCTCGTGACCCGCCCGGAGGAGGAGGCTCGAAGGCCGCCGTCTCCGAGAGGCTCGAGAAGGACCCGAGGAGCAGGAGAACCTCAACGTCAGACCCCCCGAGGACAGCTGAGGAGGACAGATGCGGTTCGGCTACTTCCTCTCCTGCGAGGAGTACACCCCCGAGCAGCTCGTCGAGCAGGCCGTCGCGGCCGAGCAGGCGGGCTTCGACGCGCTCTGGATCAGCGACCACTTCCACCCGTGGAACGACGAGCAGGGCCAGAGCCCGTTCGTCTGGTCCGTGATCGGCGCCCTCTCCCAGGCGTGCTCGCTGCCGGTGACGACCGCGGTGACCTGCCCGACCGTGCGGACCCATCCGGTGGTGATCGCGCAGGCCGCCGCCACCTCCGCGCGGATGCTGGGCGGGAAGTTCACGCTCGGCGTCGGCACCGGCGAGGCGCTCAACGAGCACATCCTCGGCGGGCCCTGGCCCTCGCTCGACGTCCGGCTGGAGATGCTCGAGGAGGCCGTCGACCTGATCCGCGAGTTGTGGACCGGCTCGGTGGTCACCCGGCAGGGCCGGCATTACCAGGTCGACACGGCCCGCATCTACACGCTGCCCGACGAGCCCCCGCCCATCTACGTCTCCGCCTTCGGCCCGAAGGCGCTCGACAGCGCGGCGCGCATCGGCGACGGGTTCATCAACACCACCGACGACGCCGAGATGGTCGCCGCCTTCAAGGACAAGTCCGGAGGAAAGCCCGCCCAGGGAGGCGTCAAGGTCGCCTGGGCCCCCACGCGGGCCGAGGGCGTCGGGCACGCGCACGGGTTGTGGTCCAACGCCGGGCTGCCCGGCGAGCTGGCCCAGGTACTCCCCTCCCCCAAGCACTTCGAGCAGGCCTCCCAGCTCGTCACGCGGGAGTCGACCGCGGTCAGCGTGGTGGCCGGCCCGAAGGTCGAGGCCCACGTCGAGCAGCTGCGCTCGTACGTCGAGGCCGGCTACGACGAGGTGTACGTCGCCAACATGGGGCCGCACTACCTCGAGATGATCGACGCCTACGGCCGGGGGGTGCTGCCCGCCCTTCGGGCCGCCGCCTCGTGAACCGCCGGGCGCGTCGACCCCGGGGCTCCTCACTGCGCGAGGTCGGGCTGGGAGGACCTCGTCGCGGGTACGAGCAGATGAACCCTGTTGCCGACTTCGGGAGGAACAATGGGAGGCGCCGGACTGCCCGGCCTGCTCGACCTGCTCGGACTGGTGCTCGTCCTGGCCCTGGTCATCCTGCTCGTGATCCCTTGGGCGCGTGCCCAGACGGCGCGACGCAACCGGGTGGCGAGTGCGATACCGAGTCGCTCGAGTACATGGTCCCCGAGGGGCAGGACCCCCCGGCCGTCGTGGCTCCCCTGCAGGTCGAGGGCTTCGACGCGGTCACGACGAGCGGGCGCGGCCGGCAGGCGGTGCTGATCGCCTGCCCTGCCAGCCGTGACCGCTCGCGGGCGGAGGCTCGCGAGCGGTCACGATGTGGCCCTGAACCTCGACGACGATCCCGCGGGTTCGCCCCCGATCCGGTTCGACGACGAGTGAGCCGCGGACTCTCCCCTCACTTCGAGGATTTGTTCTCCTCTTCCGGTGGGTTGTGGCGCGGGGCGGCGTTCGGCCCGGCCGTGCCCTCCTCGGGCTCACCGCTCTCACTGGTCGGGTAGCCCGCCGTCGCGTCCTCGGGCGAGATCGGCTCGGACGGGTCGTGCCTGCTCGCGACTTCCGAGACCTGGCCGCCCTCCTCGGCGTCGGGCTTGCGTGCATCTCCCATGGTGTCCTCCTGGATGAGTGGTTCGGTGAGGCGGTACCCGAACGACTGCGGACAACGCATCCGGAATGGGTGCGCCGCCGGCGGGTACCACGACATCATGGGAGATCGAGAGCACCCGAGACCGCACGCGGAGCAGCGACGCCCGCTGGACCTCGAGGGGACGCCCGCCGAGGAGGACCTCTCCGCGGCCGACGCAGCCGACCGCGTGGACCTGGACCCGGAGGAGCAGGTCAACCGTCCCAACCAGCCCGGCGTGTCCCCGGAGGAACGACGGCAGTTCATCGATCCGCCCGAGCGCTCGATCGCCGAGTCGACGCATCCCGAGGACCGCTGACGCCCGGTCATGCCGTCTCCGGAACTTCCCCGGCCCGCGCTCGCGACGCTCGTCCACGAGCGGTTCTGGGACGATGGATGGATCTATGAGCGCAAGCTCGACGGGCAACGGTGCCTGGCCGTGCGGACGGACCACGGCGCCAGGCTGTACTCGCGCTCCGGTCGCGACGTCACCGTGGCGTTCCCCGAGATCGCCGAGGCGCTCGAGCAGCAGTCCGCCGACCGCTTCATCGTCGACGGAGAGGTGGTGGCGTTCGAGGGATCGCGCACCAGCTTCGCCCGCCTCCAGCCGCGGATCCACGTCAGCAGCGACGCCAGGGCACGCGCCAGCGGCGTCGCAGTCCACTTCTACGTGTTCGACGTGCTGAGCACCGACGGGTCCGACCTGCGCGACCAACCACTGCTGGCACGCAAGCGACGGCTGCGCACGCTGCTCACCTGGGCAGATCCGATCCGCTACACCCCGCACCGAGTCAGCGGCAGCGAGGCGTGGTTCGCCGAGGTCTGCGAGAAGCGCTGGGAAGGCCTCATCGCCAAGCGCGCGGACGCGCCGTACGCCGCGGGCCGGACCGACCGGTGGCTGAAGTTCAAGTGTGAGGCAGGGCAAGAGCTCGTGGTGGTCGGCTGGACCGACCCCGAGGGGTCGAGGGTCGCCCTCGGTGCCCTGCTGCTGGGCTACCACCAGGGTGACGACCTGGTGTACGCCGGCAAGGTGGGCACCGGGTTCTCGCGGGACGTGCTGCGGGACCTGCATCGTCGGCTGCGCGATCTGGAGCGGGACGACTCCCCGTGCACCAAGGGCAGGCCGCCGACCGTGGGCGTGCACTGGGCCGAGCCGGAACTGGTTGCCGAGGTCGCCTTCACCGAGTGGACGGGTGCCGGCCAGCTGCGCCACCCCCGCTACGTCGGGCTGCGCGCCGACAAGAGCCCGGAGGACGTGGTGCGCGAATGACCGAGGTCGCCGGAGTCCAGATCTCCAAGCCGGACAAGGTGCTCTTCCCTGACGACGGGATCACCAAAGCCGACCTGGCCCGCTACTACGCCGACGTGGCCGAGGTGATGCTCCCCCACCTCGCCGGCCGCCCGGTCAACATGCAGCGCTTCCCCGACGGCATCGCCCAGCAGTCGTTCTACGAGAAGAAGGTGCCGGCCCACTTCCCGAGCTGGATGGACCGTGTCGAGCTGCACACCGCCGACGGGAGCCAGCAGCAGGTGACGGTCAACAACGCCCGGTCGCTGGTCTACCTGGCCCAGCAGGCGTGTCTCACGCCGCACACGTGGCTCAGCACCGCGAAGGACCTCGAGCACCCGGACCTGCTGGTCTTCGACCTCGACCCCTCCGACGAGGACCTTGCCAAGGTCCGGCGCGCCACCCGGCTCGTCGGCGGGCTGCTCGAGGACCTGGGGCTCCCGTCCTACCTGAAGACCACAGGTTCGCGTGGCTACCACGTCGTGGTCCCCCTGCGTCCCGAGGAGGGCTTCGACGAGGTGCGCGACTTCGCCCGCACCGTGGGCCAACGCCTCGTCGACCGCGAGCCCGACCTGCTCACGCTCGAGGCGCGCAAGGCCAAGCGCGGCACACGGGTGCTGGTCGACGTCATGCGCAACGGCTACGGGCAGACCGCAGTCCCTCCGTACGCCGTGCGCGCCCGGCGCGGTGCGCCGGTCTCGACCCCCCTGGCATGGGACGAGCTGTCCCGGGTGGCGCCTGCACAGGTCACGATGGCCACGCTCCCCCGGCGACTCGCCGCCAAGCCCGACCCGTGGGCCAGGATGCGGCGGCACGCCCGGGGCCTGTCCCGGGCCCGGCGCCGGCTGTGAGCGCGCTACTGCTGCTCGTCCTCGAGCTCCTCGTTGGTGCGCCCGCTGAGCACTGACTCGTTTTGGGTCGAGGTCGGCTTCCGGCGTCGGTCGGCACCCTCGTCGTCGACCTTGACCAGCATCCAGTTCTGCTCGTCACCACCCATGCGCGTGTGGGTCAGGGCGAAGGCACCGGTCAGCTTGTCCCCGTGCAGCACGACCTTGACGTGCCCTGCCTCGACGGCGTCGGCGATGTCGACCGGACGCCCGTCCTTCTCGGTGATGTTGTCGTAGGTCCCGGTGTCCCACACGATCACCGTGCCCTCGCCATACCCCTCCCCGATGCATCCCTCGAAGTCCGCGTAGTCGAGCGGATGGTCCTCGACCTGCACGGCGAGCCTCTTGTCCCGCGGGTCCAGCGAGGGTCCCTTCGGAACGGCCCAGGAGGCAAGCACCCCCGCGACCTCGAGCCGGAAGTCGAAGTGCAGGCGCGAGGCGTCGTGCCGCTGCACGACGAACACCGGCGCGCCGCCACTCCCCTCGCCGGTGCCGGAGGTCTTGGTGTCGCGCTTGTCTCGATAGTCGGAGAGGCGGTCCTTGCTCACGACTGCCCGGTACCCACGCGAGCCGGCGGCAGACGGGGTTTACGGCGAGGGTCTTCCGGCAACGTCTTGTCATGGGAACCGAGACCACGGTCGACCTGCTCCTGCGCCGGCACGGCAGGACCTACGCCGAGGAGGCGGGGATCCGGCTGGCCGACAAACCGGCTCCGCTCTGGCAGCTGCTGGTCCTGAGCCTGCTCCTCTCCGCACGGATCGGCTCCGACATCGCCGTGGCTGCGGCGCGGGAGCTGTTCCGAGCCGGCTACCGCACGCCCGCCCGGATGCACGATGCCTCGTGGCAGGACCGCGTCGACGCCCTCGGCCGCGGACGCTACCGCCGCTACGACGAGCGCACGGCGACCATGCTGGGCGAGCTGGCCCAGTCCGTGCTGGAGGACCACCGCGGGGACCTGCGACGTCTGCGCGACGACGGCGACGAGCTCGAGCGGAGCCTGCAGCGGTTCAAGGGCATCGGTCCCGCAGGCAGCGCGATCTTCTGCCGCGAGGTCCAGGGCGTGTGGCCGGACGTGGCGCCGTACGTCGACACCCTGGCCGCGGACGGCGCGGAGCGACTCGGGCTCCCCCGATCGCCCTACCGGCTCGCCCGGCTCGTTCCACCCGACGACCTGCCCCGCCTCGTCGCCGCCTGCGTCCGTGCAGCACGCAGCAAGGCGGTCGTCGAGGACGCACGCCGCGGCTGATCTCGCATGCCTGACAATCCGTCTGAGTACCTCGCGGTCACACCTGAAAAGTCCCCCTCGCCTCCGTCACCGCTGCAGGATGGCGGGGGTGATCACGTCCGATCGCACAACACCCCGGCGGGTGGTGCTGGACGCGTCATCGGTGGGTACGGGACGAGGATGATGTTTCTGCTGCCGACCCGGCGCCCACGGTGCTGAGCCCGATGCCCCGCGGCGAGCTGAGCGCGGCGGTGCTGGCGGCCCTGCGGGGTTGCACCAGCCTGCGCGTGCCCGGCTGGCCCACGGCCACCGACCGCGCGGACGTTGGCCTGGCCCTCTGGGTGCTGCACGAGCTGCACTACCGCGGGTTCGACGACGTCGACGACGGCCTCGAGTGGTCACCCGACCTGGTGTCGCTTCGGGCGGACCTGGAGCGTGAGTTCGAGGCCGAGCTGCGGTCCCGGTACACCCCGGTCGTCGACGACGGCGAGGACATGGCCGAGGCGTTCTTCGCCTACATCGCCGCCCACGACGGTCCCTCGGTCGCGCGGTTCGTCCAGCGCGACGCCGATGACGAGCAGGTGCGCGAGCTCCTGCGACTGCGCTCGATCTACCACCTCAAGGAGTCCGACCCCAGCTCCTGGGTGCTGCCACGGCTCCCACGCGCGACCCAGGCGGCGCTCATGGAGCTGCTGTTCGACGAGTACGGCGCCGGCGATCCCGGCCGTCACCACGCCGGCCTGTTCGCCCGGGGGCTGGAGGCGACCGGTCTTGACGCGGCGTACGGCGCCTACCTCGACGAGGTGCCGCTGGAGATCCTCGAGCAGAACAACGCCATGACGATGTTCGGCCTCCAGCGCCGGCTCCGGGGGGCCGCGCTGGGGCACCTCGCGGCGTTCGAGGTCACCAGCTCCGGACCGTCCGCCCAGCTCGTGCAAGGGCTGGAGCGCCTCGGCTTCCCGGCCCCGATGGTCGGCTACTACGCCGAGCACGTGGTGGCCGACGCGGTGCACGAGCAGCTCGCGGTGCGCACGGTCTGCGGGTCGCTGGTCGAGGACGACCCGGCGCTGCTGCCCGACGTCTTCTTCGGGGCGTTCACCTGTCTCGACCTGGAGGACCGTCTGGCCCACCGGCTGCTCGGCCGGTGGCAGGCCGATCGTGGGGAGGAGGTCGCATGAGCGAGGCGACGAACCACCCCGATGTGGTGCTGTGCCCAGGCGGGCCGATGCTGCTGCGTGGGGACCACGTTGTCGAGGACGCCGACGGGGTCCGCCACCGCACGACCCGGCCCGTGTCTGCTGTGTGCCGCTGCCACCGGTCGGCCACCCAGCCCTGGTGCGACGGCACCCACAAGCTGCTGCCGGAAAAGCTCCGCCCCTAGCGCGGGAGGCTCACTGCTCTCGGGCCCGGTCCAGACGGGCCAACACGCCGCGCTCGAACTCTCGCACCTCGGCCACGTCCAGACCGTCGTACGCAGTCAGCAGCTGTTCGAGCTCCGCCACCTGCCTGGCCGTGCCGAGTTGAAGGACGGCCGAACCGCCGGGCATCAGGTGCCGGCCGATCGCGGCCACGCACTCACGCGCCACGCTCAACCCGTCGACACCGCCATTGATCGCGAGCAGCGGATCCTCCGGGTAGCGCCCGGTCTCGGCCTCTGGCACCCACGGCGGGTCCGCGACGACTGCGGCGAAGCGCTCGTCCTGGTCGAGCGCCTCGGCGATCACGGCGCACCGCGCCTCGACGCGATCCGCGATGCCGGCCGCCCGCGCGTTCTCGCAGGTCCGCTCGGCGGCAGCAGGGTTCACGTCCACGCAGACCAGGCCACGGTCTGAGCCGAGGACCGCGAGCAGGCCGATGTGCCCTGCCCCGGAGCACAGCTCCAGCACCGCTCCGGGGGGCGCGGACAGCAGCAGCTCGGCCGTCCAGACGGACTGAGCGGCCGTCCATGGCCGCGGTCGCAGCAGGCGGTCGTCGAACGCGATCTCCAGCGCGCCGAACCGCATCGTCTCGCGTATGGGCATGTCCCCCGGTACCCCCTCCACCCCCGCGGCACACCCGACGAGGCGAGCCAGCGAGCGGGACCACCAGTGCCCCGACACCGCGGCAAGGATGCCCGACTGCTCGAGGTGCAGTGCCGCCTGTCCGAGGACCAGTACGCTCACCTCGACGGCTCCGCCGCCCGGCAACGCGCGCGCCCCGGCCGCAGCGGCGGGCAGCGCCCGAGTTGCGACGATGGACGCCGAGATGGTCGCCGCCTTGAAGGAGAAGTCCGGAGGAGAGCCCGCCCAGGGAGGCGTCAGGGTCGCCTGGGCCCCCACCGGCGACGCCGACACTCTCTACCTGACCTTCGACACACCGCCCGGCGACACCTTCACGGTGTCCTGCGACGCCTACATCCGGCCCGCGAGCCAGCAGGGCCGCGACGCCACCGTCGCAGTTCTGGACCACGGCGTCGCCGTGGCCTCCGTCCACATCCACACCCATCTCCTCCCCTAGCACGCCGGAGGTTCACCGTGGAGATCGTCGTCCGGGCACTCGTCGTGTACGCCTTCTTGTGGATCGTGACCCGCGCCGTGGGCCGATCCCCCTGGGCGAGCTGAGCACCTTCGAGCTCCTGCTCTACGTCACCATGGCGACGTCGAGCTCCTGCTCTACGTCACCATGAGCGACCTGGTCCAGCAGGGCGTCACCCAACAGGACTGCTCCGTCACCGCCGGCCTACTCGCCGTGAGCACATTCGCCCCGCTGACCGTGGGACTCTCGTGGCTGCAGTTGGCGGGTGCCCCGCACGCGGCCCCTGATCACCGGTCGACCCTGTTGGTGTTCGGTGATGGCGGCCTGATCGAGGACGCCATGAAGTCCCAGCGCCTGTCCATGGCCGGCTTCCTGGTCGCCACCCGCGAGCAGGGCATCCGCAGCATGGAGGAGATCGAGTACGCCATCCTCGAGGCCGACGGACGATTGTCGTTCTTCACCGGGAACCAGCCTCGAGGGGGCACCCGAGATACGCCCGTCGGCTGACACGACCGGCCCGAAGGCTCGACCCAGGGCAGCCCGTTGCCGGCGAGATGCCGGCAGACGTGTGAGGTCACCCATGGGTGGGTACCGCCTCGCTGCGGCCATCCGGCGGTCAGAGGAGGGAACATGGAGCTGGACACCGTGGTGCTCGACGTGGACGGAACCCTGGTGGATTCGGTCTACCTGCACGTCACGGCCTGGTGCGCCGCCTTCGCGGAGGTGGGGATCGACGTACCGGCCTACCGCATCCACCGGGCAATCGGCATGGGCGGCGACCGCCTCGTCACCGAGGTCGCCGGCGCGGCGGCCGAGCGTTCGTTGGGCGACGAGGTCCGCGAGCGGCACGGACAGCACTTCGGGGACCGGTTCGCCCAGGTGACGGCGCTGGACGGAGCCGCCGAGCTGCTGGACCTGCTCCGGGAGCGAGGCATCACTGTCACCGTGGCGAGCTCGGGTGAGCGCGAGCAGACCGACCGCCTGCTCGACCTCGTCGGCAACGCGGACCTCCTCCACGAGCGGGTCTCGGGATCCGAGGCCGACAACAGCAAACCGGCCCCCGACCTGATCGAGGTCGCCCTCGAACGGGTCGATGCCCGGAGCGCCCTGGTCGTGGGTGACGCTGTCTGGGACGTCCAGTCCGCCCGCAAGACGGGGGTGCCGTGCGTCGCGCTGCTCACCGGCGGGTTCGGCGCCGAGGAACTGGTCAAGGCCGGCGCCCTCGACGTGCTGGCCACGCCCAGGGAGCTCGCGCAGCGGTTCGACGACGTGCTCGCCCTGCTGCAGACCCGGGGCGCGCAGGTCTGACGTCCGGCAAGGTCCCGCGTCCGCACCACACGGCCCCCGGGGAGGGGGCCCCGCCCGCATGACCGCCTGGGGTGCGGGTACCGCTCCGGGAGGAACACGCGACGACACCGCCCTCCCACCGATCCTGAATGGGGAACCGAAGCGGAACGGGAATCGATGCGGGTTTCGCGAGCGATGACATCCGGCTCGGCCGCGACCGTCGGACGGGTGCTGGCCGGGATGACGCGCGTCTCCCTGCCGCGGCCGGCGCGCAGGGACCTCTTGGTCACGTCGACGGGTCAGGGCCGAGCGGGGCGGGTCCTCCTGACCGGCGGCCGACGTCCTCAGGACCGGCCGATGACGATCCTGCTGCCGTACCGGACCGCCCACGGCCCCGGCCTGCTGGGTGCCTTTCCGGTCGGGCCCGGGACCTACGAGCTGTGCCGTGCCCGGGCACCGGTGCCCGGGCACTGCTTCGGCGCACTCGAGCTCACCGAGCGCGCCCGCTCCCGGGAGATCTCGTTCGACCTCGTCCGAAGCCGCATCGGCGGCCTGGTGCAGTACCCGGCCCTGACCCGGCTGCCGGCTCCGTCGTACCGCACGGCACGACGCTCTCGAGTCTCAAACCAGCGACAAGTCAAACCACCCGCACCACCACAGGAGAAGACCATGACGACTGATGCCATCGTGCTGCTCGAGGACGACCACAAGGAGATCCTGCGAACCTTCCGCGACTTCGAGAGCGCAGGCGAGGGCGCTCTCAAGACCAAGGGTCGGCTGGTGGACCGGATGATCGAGCCGCTCACCGTGCACACCTACATCGAGAACGAGGTGATGTACCCCCGTGCGCTCGCTCGTGCCCGAGCTCGAGGACGACGTGCTCGAGCCCTATGAGGAGCACCACGTGGCCGACGTCCTCGTCACGGAGCTGTCCCTCATGGATCCCTCCGACGAGCGGTTCACCGCCAAGACGACGGTGCTGATCGAGAACGTTCGCCACCACATCGAGGAGGAGGAGTCCGAGTGGTTCCCAGGGGTCCGCGAGGCCCTGGGCCGCACCGTGCTCCAGGAGATCGGCGCGGCCATGATCGAGGCGCGTGAGAAGGCGCCGCGCCGCCCCTCGCAGCCCAGCGCCCTGAAGAAGACCATCGACGCGGTCATCTCCTGACGCGCGCTCCCGCGCGTCGCGGGCGCAGCTCTCAGGCGAGTTGACGGTCCAGGTCGTCCAGACCGGTGGCGACCAGGTCGGGGCGACGGAAGCAGGAGGGGTACGTCGCACCCGAGCGGTCGATCCAGCAGCTCGCGAGACCGGCGCGGGCCGCGCCGGCCACGTCCCACGGATGCACGGCGACCAGCATCGCGTCGCCCGGGTCGACCCAGCCGATCGCAGACGTAGGCATAGGCAGCGCGCGCCGGCCTCCAGATGCCGGCCTCGTCCACCGACATCAGCTCCTCGACGTGGCGGTCGAGCCCGGCGGGGTCGAGGAGTGACTGCGCCACCCTGACCGAGCCGTTGCTGAGGGTGGCCAGGCGCAGGCCGAGCCCGGCCAGCTGGGGGATGCCCTCAGGCACGTCCGGGTGCACGTCGAGCCGGCTGAAGCCGGCCAGCACGTGCTCCACCGCCTCCCCCATCGGACGGTCCAGTGGGCAGCCGGTCAACAGCGCGCGGGGACCATCGGCGCCGATCTCGGCGAAGGACGCCGAGACCCCGCCGATCGCCAGCGCGAACGTCGCGCAGGACACCCGCGAACCACGGCGCCGCAAGCGATGCTGGCGCCCCGAGGTCGGTGAACGGCGTGGCCAGGGGCGCGATGTCGGACAGCGCGTCTCGTTGACGTCGAGCACGAGGACGGACGGGCGGGCACCGGCTGTCATCCCGCCGCTGTAGGCGGCCGCCCCTCCCGGCCGGCGTGGGCAAGCAGCCAACGGCGTACGCCGCGGGATGCGTGTGCACGGTCTCGCTGGGTACCGGGCAGTGAACGGATACCCGACAGCTCTTGGAGGGCACCATGAAGGCAGTGACGTGGCAAGGCCGACACGACATCCGCGTCGAGGAGGTTCCCGACCCGATCCTCAAGGAGTCCAACGACGCGATCGTCAAGATCACCTCGTCGGGGCTCTGCGGGTCCGACCTACACCTGTACGAGACCCTCACCCCGTTCATGACGCCCGGTGACATCGTGGGTCACGAACCGATGGGGATCGTCGAGGAGGTCGGCTCCGGCGTGGGCAACCTCAAGCAGGGTGATCGGGTGGTGCTGCCGTTCAACGTGTCCTGCGGGCACTGCTGGATGTGTGACCGGCAGCTCTACAGCCAGTGCGAGACGACGCAGAACCGCGAGTACGGCACCGGCGCCGGGTTCTTCGGCTACAGCAAGCTCTACGGCCAGATCCCCGGCGGGCAGGCCGAGTACCTGCGCGTGCCGTTCGCAGACTTCATGCCGATCAAGGTGCCCGAGGGGCCGGGGGACGAACGATTCCTGTTCCTCTCCGACGTGCTCCCGACCGCGTGGCAGGCCGTCACCTACGCCGACGTGGCCGACGGTGGCACGCTGCTCGTCATGGGTCTGGGGCCGATCGGCGACATGTCCGCGCGCATCGGCCTGCACCGCGGCCTCCGGGTGATCGGTGTGGACCTGGTGCCGGAGCGGCTCGCCAGGGTCAAGGCCCGGGGCGCCGAGGTGATCGACCTGACCACCGTGGACGACATCGGTGACGCGGTGCGCGCACTGACCGGCGGCCGCGGCGCGGACTCGGTCATCGATGCGGTGGGCATGGAGGCGCACGGCTCGCCCGCGGCCGCAGCCATGCAGACGCTGGTCGGCTACCTCCCGAAGGCGCTCGCGCGACCGATGATGCAGAAGGCGGGCGTCGACCGGCTGGCCGCGCTCTACGCCTCCATCGACGCCGTCCGCAGGGGCGGCACGCTCTCGATCATCGGGGTGTACGGCGGGCAGGCCGATCCGATGCCGATGCTCACCCTCTTCGACAAGCAGATCCAGGTCCGGATGGGTCAGGCCAACGTCAAGAGGTGGGTGGACGACATCATGCCGCTCCTCGTCGACGACGCCGATCCCCTCGGAGTTGATCAGTTCGCCACGCACCGGCTGCCACTCAGCGAGGCCCCGGCTGCTTACGAGAAGTTCCAGAAGAAGGCCGACGGCACGATCAAGGTCGTCTTCCAGCCCTGACCCAGACCCGTTCGAGGTGGGCCGGCCGGGCCTCCGGTTCGCTGAGGGGCACGGTCGGCACCACGGACCTCGGCGCACTTGGGTTGGCCACGTCATCCTGATGTTAGTACCGCAGCAGAAGAAGTGAGTTGAGAATGGCGGTCCCTCGGCCGCGGCGTCCGGCGGCCAGCCCTGTTGGCACGGTGGCCGTCGTTACCGGGGCGTGGAGAGGACTCGGGAGGTCGATCTGGACGCCAACTTCTTCCCGGCGGCGGCCCTCCCACCAATCAGCCCAGGATCGCCCAAGGATTGTTTGAGGTCCGGGGTCAGGATCGGCCACGCGGATGCGGCCCGGAAGGCGACGGCCAATGCGGTCAGTGGCCAATCGGCGATGGCATCCCCTCGTTCACGCCGAGATTCGTCCAGCATGACGCCGACCGTACTTCGTCGGGCGGCGCTGTGATCGAAAGGTGGCGTTGGCCCGCCAACGAGGCTGCAGCCAGCTCGACGACGAGGCACCATGGCACGCATGTCTCTGCCCACCCCCACGCTCCACACGGCTCGCCTGCGACTGCGTCCCGTCACCAGCGCAGACGCGGACGCCCTCTTCGCGCTGCACAGCAGCGCCTACGTGCTGCGCTACTGGGACGCACCGCCCTGGAGCGAACGGGCGCGCGCCGGGCGCTTCATCACGGCCTCCGGGCTGATGGCGGAGGAGGGCACCGGGGCGCGGCTGGCCGTGGACCGGATGTCCGACGGGGCGTTCCTCGGCTGGTGCAGCCTGAGCCGGTGGAACCCGGACTACCGCAGCGCCTCGATGGGCTACTGCTTCGACGACGCAGCATGGGGCCACGGCTACGCGACTGAGTCCGCACGCGCCCTGCTGCAGTGGGCATTCGACACGCTGGACCTGAACCGGGTCCAGGCCGAGACCGATACCCGCAACGCGGCATCCGCCCGCGTCCTGGAGAAGCTCGGGTTCGTGCGGGAAGGGACGTTGCGGGAAGACTGCGTCGTGAACGGCGAGGTGTCGGACTCGTGGGTGTTCGGACTGCTCCGGCGGGAGTGGCGCCCGAGCTGACGGCCGCGGCGTCGTCCTTGAGGTTGTCTTGACGCGACGTTGACGCCCGCACAAGGACGGGGCTCGTACGGTTCGACGGCGCCGTCCCCCCGTCCCCGCCACACCCAGGAAGACCCGCGTGACCGCACAAGCCCTGCCCACCGTCCGCCGAGGTCGAGGGAGGCGGCGCCGGCCCGCGGTCGGTTTCGGGGTCTTCCGTCGTCGCGCGGCACCGGCGCTGTGGACCGCGCTGGTCCTGGTGATCGTGACCGCGCCGATCGTGCTGCTCGGCCACTGTCCATCCGACGTCCGCGGCGGCGGCCTGCGGGTCCTCTCCCTGGTCACCGCGCTGGGTGGGACTTCGCTGCTGCTGGCCGCGTACGCCCTGCCCAGCCGGGTCCGTGCCTTCACGTCACTGCTCGGCGTGGAGCGGCTGCTGCGCAGTCATCGCACCCTCGCGATCCTCGTCCTGGGACTCGTGCTCCTCCACGTGCTGTTCGTGGTCGCACGTTCGGGCAACGGGCTCTCGGTGCTCGACCTGCGCACCGCGCCGCCGCGCGTGTGGGCCGGGTCCACGGCCCTGCTGGCGCTGCTGCTCATCGTGCCGTTGGCCCTCACCCGCAGGCGTCGACGGCCACGCTACGAGGGCTGGCGGCTGCTCCACGTCGTGCTCGGCAACGTGGTGCTGATCGGCACGGCGCTCCACGTGTGGTGGCTGCACGACCTGACCGGGTACGAGCCCGCCGCGCTGTGGTTCGGCTGGTTGTTCGTCGCCACGGTGGGTCTGCTCGCCTACCGCTGGTGGTGGCGCCCGCTGCGGTGTCGACGCAACGCCTATGTCGTGGACGACGTGCGCCGGGTGACCTCGGCCGCCGTCACGGTCACCCTGCGTCCGGACGGCCACCGGGGCTTGCGCTTCAAGCCGGGCCAGTTCGCGTGGGTGAAGGTGGGCGACTCCCCGTTCGTCTTCGAGGAGCACCCGTTCACGATCTCCTCGGCGGCCACCCGGCCGCGGCGCAAGGAGCTGACCATCAAGGCGCTCGGGGACTTCAGCGAGCTCGTCGCCGGGCTGCAGCCCGGCCGACGTGTCCACCTCGACGGACCGCACGGCAGCTTCACCGTCGACGGGCTCAACTCCGACGGCTTCGTCTTCGTCGCTGCGGGGGTGGGCATCACCCCCATGCTCAGCATGCTGCGCACCTTGGCCGACCGCGGCGACTCCCGGCCGATGCTGCTCGTGGTCGCCGGACGGACCGCCGACGACCTGCTCCACCGGGCCGACGAGGACCTGCTCGGCAGCGGCCTCGATCTCACCGTGGTCGAGGTCCTGTCCCAGCCGCCGGACGGGTGGGACGGCGAGATCGGCCGGATCCGGGAGTCGATCCTGCACACGGCAGTCGGCCGGCGCCTGAACGCCCGGCTGGACTACTTCGTCTGTGGCCCCGACCTGATGGTCGACAAGGTGTCCAGGATCCTGACCGGGCGCTGGCAGGTGCCGCCGAAGCGGGTGCACACCGAGCTCTTCGACGTGGTGTGAGCGGCTGGCACGGCCCTTCGGCCCTGCCGCCGGCACGCACGGCGTACGAGCGTGTGCCCATGGACGTCACCCGGGTCGCGCTCGCGGCAGCGAAACGGCCACCCGTTCCGACCCCCCGCCGCGCGCGACCGGGACTCCCGATGCTCGCCGTGGTCGTCGCGCTGCTCTCGCTCACCGTCGGGTGCACCGGCGAGGAGGACCAGAAGGCCAAGGAGTTCGGTGGCGGCGACAATCGCGACCCCACCGCAACCGCCACCCGGACGGCCAGCTGCCGGGCCCAGGTCGCGCTGAGCGGCGCGCTCAAGAACTCCTGGACCGGGGACGGCAGCGCGGCGACCACCGAGTTCGAGGGGCCGCCGGCCGTCTACGTCGCCCGCCACGGCAAGGCCGAGGTGCGCCTGTTCGCCGGCGACAGCGCCGACAAGGCCAGCGTCACGGTCACCGACGGCGACCGGAGCTGGGGCGACACCCCGCCGACCCACGGCTCGATCCGGGCCGACGGATCCGGGGCGAGCGTCGACACCGAGGCGGTCCGCGACGGCGAGGGCGGCCCGGACGTGCACGTCCGGGCTACCTTCCGCTGCTGAAGCAGGTTAATTAACCGTTTTGCTTCACAGTCGGGTAGTTCAGGTATAAACTGAACTTCATGGTGCACGTCCACACGCTGATCGGTGACGTCGTGGGGTCGCGCCGCCTCGAGGACCGCGCCGGAGCCCAGGAGCGGATCGGCGTGGTGCTGCGCGAGGTCTCCCCTCTCGTGCAGCCGGTGCAGGACCTGGAGCCCACGGTCGGTGACGAGTTCCAGGGCGCGTTCTCGACCATCGCCGACGCCGCGCTGGCGGGCCTGCTCGTCCGACTCGCGCTGCTGCCGACGGTGGACGTGCGGTGCGGGCTCGGGTTCGGCGACGTCACGGTCCACGACGGGGAGCGGCATCCGCTGCTCCAGGACGGGCCCGGTTGGTGGTCCGCCCGGGACGCGCTCGAGGTCCTGTCGAGGCCGCGGCGCGCACTCGAGCGGACCTGGTACGTCGGTCCCGACGCGGCGCGGACCAACGCGTTCCTGCTGACCCGGGACGCCCTGGTCGACCGGCTCGGCGAGCGCGGCCGGCGTCTCCTCGCCGCCGCCCTGCGGGGCGCCAGCCAGGCCGAGATCGCCGAGGCGGAGGGCATCAGCCGCTCCGCGGTCAGTCAGCAGTTCGCCCGGGGTGTCGGCGCCGTACGAGATGCTCACCGCAGCTTCGCCGAGGCGGCGGAGGTGACCACCGACCGCGAGGAGGAGTGACCGTGAGCCTGGTCCTGCTGGGCGTCTGGCTGGCAGCCCTGGGCATCTGCGACCTGGGGCGAGCCTCCCACGACACCGTCGCACGCCTCCGGCGTGCGGGCTGCCTCGCCGCGGGCTGGCTGGTGCTGCTGGTCGGCGTCGTCGTCCTCCGCCCCGGTCCCGGCTGGGGCGTCCTGCTGCTCGTGCTCCTCGGGTCGCTCCTCACCGGGTGGCTGGTGGCCTCCGACCGGGCGCTCGGGCCTGCGGGCGCCGGCGGAGGGCGCACCGGGTCGCGCCGTGCGGCCTTCGGGTCGGCCCTGGCCGGGACTGCTGTCTCGGTCCTCGGCGTCCAGACCCTCGGGCGCGTCCCCGGGTGGCCGACCTGGGTCGACCGCACCCTGCCGGCGCAGTGGCCGGTCCCCGTGGTGGCGGTCGCGCTGGGCGTCGTGACCGTGCAGCTGGCGACCGTCAACATCCTCGTCCGTCTCCTCCTCGACGCCGTGGGCGTGCCCGCCACGACCAACGAGAAGCAGCTCAAGGGCGGCCGCATCCTCGGACCGATGGAGCGCGTCTTCATCGTCGGCCTGGGCGCTGTCGGCGCCCCGACCGCTGCCGCCGTGGTCGTGGCGGCGAAGGGGCTGCTTCGTTTCCCCGAGCTCCAACGCGCGCAGCGCGGGCACCGCACTCACGAGGGTGCGGCGCCGGACGGGCCGAGCGACGTCACGGAGTACTTCCTCATCGGCAGCTTCGCCAGCTGGCTGCTGGCGCTCGGCGGCGCGGCGCTCATCTGCCTCGCCTGAGTCCAGCCGTGGGCTGAACTCGCGCAAGGTGAAGCCGTGCGCTTCACCAGATGGCGTGACCCAGCGGGCCGGTGGCGCTCCCGGGGAGGAACGTTGCCCGAGTTGCGTCCCGAGGAACGTGAGGCAGGCTACGGTGCGCGTGACCTCTCTCACCCACAAGGAGTTTGCATGCCCTTCCAAGGTCGCCGGCTCAGCGCGCTGTCTGTCGTCGCGCTGTCCTCGCTGGCACTCGGGATCAGCACGGTTGCCGGGTCCAGCGCCACGGCTGCAGGACCGTCCACCACCCCCGCACCCAAGGGGGTCTACACGCACCTCGCGAAGTCGAAGGCGCACGACTACGTCAAGCTCGACCTGCTTGCGCTCAACGACTTCCACGGCAACCTCGAGCCGGTGCCGTCCACCAGCTCCAGCGGCCGGATCAACAACACGCCGGCCGGTGGCGTGGCCTACCTCGCCCGCAAGATCCGCGACGAGCGGAAGGTGTCGCGCGCGAACGGCGCCAAGCCGATCACGGTCGCCGCGGGCGACCTGATCGGCGCCTCGCCGCTGCTGTCGGCCGCCTTCCACGACGAGCCCACGATCAAGGCGATGAACCGCATCGGCCTGCAGGTCACCTCGGTCGGCAACCACGAGTTCGACGAGGGCTACCGCGAGCTCAAGCGCATGCAGCACGGCGGCTGCCTCGACGACGGCGACGGCGCCAACGGCCAGGACTCCTGCCCCGCCGGGCAGGAGTTCGCCGGCGCCAAGTTCCAGTACCTCTCCGCCAACGCGAAGTTCGACGACCCGGCGGCACACGGCGGGCACAAGACCGTCTTCCCCGCCACCAAGATCATGAAGGTCAAGCACGAGAAGGTCGCCTTCATCGGGATGACCCTCGAGGGCACGTCCTCGATCGTCAGCCAGGCCGGCATCCAGGGCATCACCTTCACCGACGAGGTGGAGACCGCCAACGCCCTGGTGCCCAAGCTGCGCGCCAAGGGCGTCAAGTCGATCATCGTGCTCCTCCACGAGGGGATCGCACTCGGTGACTCCACGGCGTACAACGACTGCACCGCCCCGGACGGGCCGGCCCTCGCCATCGCGCAGAACCTGGACCCGGCCATCGACGCCGTCGTCTCGGGCCACACGCACCAGGCCTACAACTGCGTCGTGCAGGACCCGGCGGGCAACCCCCGGCTGCTCACCAGCGCCTCGTCGTACGGCCGGATGGTCTCCAAGCTGCACCTGCTGATCGACCCGAAGACCCACGACATCGTGCGCCCCGCGGAGTACGCGCGAAACATGATCGTCCGCAACGACAGCTCGGTGACGCCGGCGCCCGACCTGATGTCGCTGATCGACACCTACAAGACGCTGGTGGAGCCGATCGCCAACGAGGTCATCGGTCACATCGAGCCGGGCACCCAGCTCAGCCGGACCGCGGACGCTGACGGCGGCGACTCGCCGCTGGGCAACCTGATCGCCGACGCGCAGAAGGCGGACAGCACCGTCGTCACCGGTTCCGGGCAGAAGCCGGTCATCGCGTTGATGAACCCGGGCGGCATCCGTGCGGACCTCGTGGAGAACGCGGCCGGCGACGTCACCTACGGCGCTGCGTTCTCGGTGCAGCCGTTCAACAACTTCGTCGTCTCGATGGACCTCACCGGCGCCCAGATCAAGGCGCTGCTCAACGAGCAGTGGAACGGTCCCAACGAGGCCCCGACCTCCCGGAAGATCCTCCAGGTCTCGGGCCTCAGCTACGCCTGGGACGCCTCGGACGCGGCGGTGGCCGACACCAACGCGCTCGTGGGTGACGTCATGGTCGACGACGACGGGGACGACTCGACTCCCATGGTGCCGCTGGAGGACGGCACGACGTACCGCGTCGTGGCCAACAACTTCCTCTCCGACGGCGGCGACAACTTCGCCACCTTCAAGGCCGGTACCAACAAGCTGATCGGCGGGCTCGACATCGACTCGCTGCGCACCTACCTGCTCGCGCACGACCCGGTGAGCCCCACGGCCACCGACCGCATCACCCAGCAGCCGTGACCGACTGACTACTCGGCTGCCTCCGAGGGCCCTCGCTCCCAGCCGGGAGCGGGGGCCCTTCGGCGTGATGACAGGATGCGCGCATGACGATCATCGCCGCCGCGGACGGTTCAGCACTCGGAAACCCGGGGCCAGCGGGCTGGGGCTGGTACGTCGACGAGACCTGCTGGGCGGCCGGCGGCTGGGCCCACGGGACGAACAACATGGCGGAGCTGACCGCCGTCCTCGACCTGCTCCAGCAGACCGCTCACCTGCCGGATGACCTGTTGGTCTTCTGCGACAGCACCTACGTCATCAACTCGATCACCAAGTGGATGGCGGGGTGGAAGCGCCGCGGCTGGAAGAAGGGCGACGGCAAGCCGGTCCTCAACGTCGAGATCATGAAGGCCCTCGACGAGGCGATGTCCGGTCGCCGGGTGCAGTTCCGGTGGGTGAAGGGGCACGCCGGCCACGAGCTGAACGAGGCGGCCGACCGGGTGGCCAACACGGCCGCGACCTCGTGGCGCGACGGTCGGGTCCCGGACACGGGCCCGGGATTCGCGGGGGCCCGGGTGCAGCACCCCGACGCGCGGCCCGGCCAGGTGACCGACGAGCCGGACCTCTTCTCCACCTTCTAGGGCCCGCTCCCCCGGCGGCGGGCGCCGTCGAAGTCAGCGGGGCGGACGCTCAGCCTGCTCTCGCGCTCCGCTCGATCTCGTGCTCGACGGCCTTCGCGATGCTCGAGACCAGCCGCGAGTGCCACTGCTTGTGCGCGCCCAGGTCCTCGACCAGGGCGTGACAGTCGGGGCAGGAAACGCTGGTGGTCGACTCGGGTGTCTGTTCCACGGGCTGCACCTCCGGGAGATGTTGTCCCTCCACAGTGGCAGGCGCGGAGTCCCGGGTCCACGGCCGAACGGCACGTACCCGATCCGAGGGTCAGGCCGCGAGCGCGTGCTCCGGCACCAGGTCCTCGACGACGGCCGAGGCGGCCTCCTCGCCGAGGCGGAACAGCTCGGTGGTGTGGCTGAAGTCGAACACCGCGCCGCAGTCGTAGCCCTCGTCCAGCTTGCACCGGATGATCTCGGTGCCCTGCGGGAAGGTCGGCTCGTCGCGGTTTCGCACCGAGGCGGCCAGCGAGGCGATGAGCACGTCGAGGGGGTTGCGCAGGGTGCGCAGGGTGGTGGGCTGCCGGGTGACGTCGAGGACCCAGATCCGGTCCCCCGGCTGCGCCACACCGAGCGCGCCCGACAGCGGCACGTTCTCGGCGACGCCGGCGTCGACGTGCGTGGTGGGGCCGTCCGGCCCCTCGAGCACCACCGGCGGGAAGATCGCGGGCAACGCGGCTGAGGCCGCGAGGATCTCGGGGATGTGACCTCGGTCGTGGTGGACCGGGCGGCCGGTGGCGATGTCCGTGGTCGCGACCCGGACGGGGACCGGCAGGTTCTCGAGGCGGGGGGTCGGCACCCACTGCGAGACCAGGCTGCGGAACCGGTCCGCGGAGAAGAGGTAGGGCCGGCGCCGGAACACGTTGACGACGACACCGCGTCGTCGTCCGCACAGCGCCTCCTCGCTCATGTTGAGCCAGACGTCACCGAGGTCGTCGATCCCCTGCGCACTCGGGTGGGCACCCATGAAGCAGGCGTTGATGGCGCCGACCGAGCCGCCGATCAGCACGTCGGGGGTGACCCCGGCGTCCCGCAGGGCCCGGAGCATCCCCACCTGGCCGGCCCCGCGAGAGCCGCCCCCGGAAAGAACGAAGATGTTGCGACCGGTTGCCATGGGCTGACTGATACCCCCATCCGACGCACTCCCAACCACGAATTCCGCAGGTCTAGTCCACTTCTCAGCCCAGGGCCTGGAGGCGTCGGATCAGGTCGATGCTGGGGTAGGTGTCCCCCTGGACCTTGTCGAGGAGAACGCGCGCGTACTCCGACACCTGGTCCGGGGTCAGCTGGTCCTCGATCATGTCCATCATCGTCGCGGACGGGTACTGGTCCTGCTCCACCTTCTTCATCAGCACTGCCAGCAGGTCGCCGCGGATGTCGAGCTCGTCGTTCGCCATTGATCCCTCCCGGATCTCGAGGTCCTGCCTTGGGTTACCCACTACCGGCCATGACATGCGGAGCGGCCGCACGTAGAACGGCTGGGAGGGGTCGGCCACACACACCACGAGACTCGTCCTGCACGAGCAGGTCTCCCACCGGGTGGCCAAGTACGACTTCGTCGGCACCGACCAGGTCCGCTCCCGGGCCACCCGCGACATCGTCGGGTACGACAGCTTCACCGGGCACTTCGACCCGAAGGCGATCACCGGGGTGATCCTGGCCGGTTTCTCGTTCAATGGGGGCGTGGTCGTGGTCCGCGCCCACTTCGTCGGCGACGGGCCGAAGTTCCGGGGCCGGATCCTCAGCGGCTCCGGCGCCTACAGCGGGATCTCCGGGAGGGTGCACGGTCGCGATGCCGGTCACGGCAAGACCTTCCTCACGATGACCTACACCCTCTGAAGTTCACCTGCACGCGGTGAGACGCCCCGCGCCTCACCGCGGCTGGCGGCGCGCCTCCGTCGCTCCCATGCCGTCGGGCCCATGCGCGGGTAGGCGTACCCAGTCTTTCTGATCCACGGCGCACTCGCGTAGCGGAACATGGAAGACAGGGCCAATGGGGGGGCTCCGTGGGGATTCCAGACGGGGGATTCGACAGGCGGGTCCGGAAGGGCGACATTCGTCGTTCCGGACCCGCACCCCTGGCGGTGGTGGTAAACACCATCTCGTGAGTTGCTGAACCCCTAGGCGGCAGCTCGCGCGACCGGCGCCGCACGTCGTGCGGCGCCGGTTCGTCTTCGTTTCGGGCCCAGACGAACGCCATGAGATCCTCGCCGGCATGGAGATCGTGCCGACCGAACGGCCGAACGCCTACCTGGTCCGCGTCGACGGGGCCGACCAGTCCCACGTCGACCTCGACGACCCGACCCGGCTGGAGTTCGACTACGTACGCCGGATGGGCGACGTCCTGGACGCCTGGCAGCCGGTCGGCGATCCGGTGCGCATCGTGCACGTGGGCGGGGCCGCGATGACCCTGCCGCGGTACGTCGCCGCCACCCGGCCGCGGTCCTCGCAGATCGTCCTCGAGCCGGCCGCCGAGCTCACGGACCTGGTCCGCAGCGAGCTGCCCCTCCCCCGCCGCAGCGGCATCAAGGTGCGGCCGGTGGACGGGCGCTCGGGCACGACGGACCTGCGCGACGACTCCGCCGACCTCGTGATCCTGGACGCCTTCGACGGCGCCCGCGTCCCCGCCGACCTGGTCACGGCCGAGTTCTTCGCGTCGGTTGCGCGGGTCCTGGGCGACGGCGGCTGGTTCCTGCTCAACCTCACCGACCGGGCGCCGTTCGTCTGGGCCCGTCGGGTGGTCGCCGGCCTGCGGACCGTCTTCCCCGAGCTGATGGTGAGCGCGGAGCCGGCCACGCTGCGGGGCCGCCGGTTCGGCAACCTGCTGGTCGTCGCCTCCCGCGCACCGGTGCCCGTCGCTGAGCTCCGGCAGCGCGCAGCGTCCTCCCCGGCGCCGTACCGGGTGCTGGACGCCGCCCAGGTCAGCAGCTCGCTGGGCGGTGGCGCCCCGTTCACCGACGACGACACCGAGCCGTCGCCGCGCGATCGTTGACCGGTCAGGCCTTCTCGGCGTGGTGCCGCACCAGCAGCCAGCGGCCGTCCTCGGAGCGTCGCCACGTCTCCAGGAACATCGCCTGTGCCGGCGGCCGACCGGTGTCCCCCCAGTGGTGGACGACGCGGTACGACGCCACCGCCTCGTCCGGCGCTCCGCTCGAGGATCGTGAGGTCGGCCAGCTCCCAGCGGACTCCCTGCTTGCCGAGGAAGGCGGCGGCCTCGCCGGTCCCGGTCAGCCACTCCTCGCCCGACTCGGCCCGCCACACTCCGCCGTCGAACTTCGGTGAGTACTGCGCCGCCACGAGATCGGGGTGCGATGTCGCGGATCCGGGAGTCGACCGGGATCTCGCCCAGGTCCCACATCACGTTGTGCTCGTCCACCAGGGTGGTGAGGACGGCGGTGAGCTCGGTAGTCACGTCCATGGCCGCACCCTAGGACGCACCCGCCACTAAGGCAGGGATTCAGCGCACCTGCGCGCTGTCGCGCGACACCTTCAGGCCCGAGGTGTCGACGGCGACGAACGCGCTGGCCGGGATGCGCTTGAGGTCGGCGACCAGCCGGTCCGGCCAGTGCCGGTTCCGCTCGCCCTGGAAGAACCACGGCGAGCCGTTGTCGGCGAGCACCAGGCCGTAGGTCTTCATCGCCCGGATGACCGCCTTGGCGCCACCGGAGAACCCACGGGTCGAGAAGCCGGCCTTGAGCCGGAACCGAGCCCCCATCGGCGGGTACGCACGGCTGTCGCGGGAGCCGGCATCGTGCCGCGCCGGCCACAGGTGGTGGCGGCTGGTCACGTCGGTGGTGAACCGGATGGCGTGGTCGACGCGGCGGGCCTTCACCTCGTTCCAGCGCAGCAGCCCCGGCAGGATCGGCAACCCGGCGGCGTCGGCCGACGTCCAGCCGTCGGGGCGCAGGTCGTTGCTCCGCAGCGACCAGACCGCCCCCGACCCGGCGTGCCAGCGCCCGCCAGCGACCCGCGTGTTCCAGGTCTCGAAGAGCTTGCACGCGCCCTTGTCCACGACCACCGCGTGCTTGTCCCCCGCCGATCCGCGGCCGCCCTCGATCCGGGTGTCGGAACCGAGCGGGTAGCGCACCCGGTCGCTCTCGGAGGCGTAGTCGAACCGCACCCGCACGCGGCGGTGCGAGTGCCCGACCACGGTCACCGGGATCCCGTAGTCCGGGCCGTCGCCGTACGACGGGCCGAAGTCCGGGTGCAGGTCGCGGTCGGTCGACATGTGCGAGAGCCACTGCCGGCTGCGCGGGTGCACCGGCAGGCCACGGATGTCGGCGTGCCAGTAGTTGTCGGCCGGGAACACCCGGCACGCGGTGCCCGCCACCGGCTTGTCCGCGGTCGGGCCGGTGGTGGCGCCCGCGGACGAGGCCAGCAGCGAGGCCACGAGGACGAACGAGGTCAGGACTCCGAGAGGTCGCACCCCGCAGACGCTAGCGCCTCCGCTTCTCCCGCGGACGCTGCTGCAGCACGATCGGGGTGCCGACGAAGCCGAACTCCTCGCGCAGCCGGCGCTCGATGTACCGCTCGTACGACGCCTCGAGCTTGCCGCTGGTGAACAGGATGAACGTCGGCGGCGCCACCGAGGTCTGGGTGCCGAACATGATCTTCGGCTGCTTGCCCCCGCGCACCGGGTGCGGGTGCTCGGCCACCAGGCGGCCCAGGAACGCGTTCAGCGAGCCGGTGGAGATGCGGGTCTCCCAGCCCCCCAGCGCCTTGTCCAGCGCCGGCACCAGCCGGTCGACGTGCCAGCCGGTCCGGGCGGTGATGTTGATCCGCGGCGCCCACTGCACCTGCACCAGCTCGCGCTCGATCTCGCGCTCGAGGTAGTAGCGGCGCTCCTCGTCGACGAGGTCCCACTTGTTGAACGCGATGACCAGGGCCCGGCCGGCCTCGCGGATGGTCTGGATGATCCGCAGGTCCTGCTCGGAGATCGCCTGCCCGCCGTCGATGACCAGCACCGCCACCTCGGCGCGGTCGATGGCCGTCGAGGTGCGCAGCGACGCGTAGTACTCGTGCCCGGACGCCTCCTTGACCCGCTTGCGGATGCCGGCGGTGTCGATGAACCGCCAGAGGCGGCCGCCGAGGTCGATCAGCTCGTCGACGGGGTCGACGGTGGTGCCGGCGACGTTGTCGACGACGACGCGGTCCTCGCGGGCGAGCTTGTTCAGCAGCGAGGACTTGCCGACGTTCGGCTTGCCGACGATCGCGATCCGGCGCGGGCCGCCGACCTCGGCGTCCCGCTCGGGCGGCGGCTCGGGCAGTGCGGCCAGGACGGCGTCGAGCATGTCGCCGGAGCCGCGCCCGTGCAGGCCGGAGACCGGGAAGGGCTCGCCCAGGCCGAGGTTCCACAGGCCCCACGCCTCGGCCTCGGTGCGCTGGTCGTCGACCTTGTTGGCGGCCAGCACGACCGGCTTCTTCGAGGCGCGCAGGATCTTCACGACGGCCTCGTCGGCGTCGGTGATGCCGACGGTCGCGTCGACCACGAAGAGCACCGCGTCGGCGAGGCTGACCGCGATCTCGGCCTGGCCCGCGATCCGCTCGGCGAGGCCGCGGGCGTCGGGGTCCCAGCCGCCGGTGTCGACGACGGTGAAGGCGCGGCCGGCCCAGTTCGCGTCGTACGAGACGCGGTCGCGGGTGACGCCGGGCACGTCCTCGACGACCGCCTCGCGGCGGCCGATGATCCGGTTGACCAGCGTCGACTTCCCCACGTTGGGGCGGCCGACGACGGCGAGCACGGGGACCGGGCCGAGCGTCTCCGGCTGTGCCTCCGCTGGGGAGGACACCTCCTGGGCGGCGGTGGACAGGTCGGGACCGTCGGTCATGGTGCTCCTTGCTCGGTGACCCCGGTGGCGGGGTCGGGTTCGACTTCTGCGGCGGGCAGCGGACCGGGCAGGTCGCGGCCGGTCGACGCGCGGGCGTGGTCCAGATGGACCAGCATGTGCTCCCGTAGCAACACCGAGGCCCGCTCGACTTGTTCCTGCGTGCGCGGCCAGGCCTGCGCGTCCAGCATGTACGGCGGGCCGAACACCAGGTCGACCGCTCCCCCGCGCGGCGGCAGCGAGTCGGTGTGCCCACTCGGCGCGCGGGTGCCGAGGATGACCACCGGCACCACGGGTGCCCCCGAGGCCAGCGCGAAGTACGCCGTGCCCCGGTGGAAGCGGGCCAGGTCGCCGCCGCCCCGGCGACCCTCGGGGAAGATGCCGACCGCACCGCCGTCGCGCAGCACCCGCAGGCAGGTCTTCACGGCGGCGGGGTCGGTGTGGAAGCGGTCCAGCGGGATCTGGCCCGAGGCGCGCAGGAAGCGGCCCAGCCGGCCCCGGAACATCTCCACCTTGGTCAGCGCGTGCACCGGCCGCGGCGCGAAGATCGCGAGCAGCGGACCGTCCGCGACGCCGATGTGGTTGCTGGCGAAGATCACCGGACCCCGCCGGGGAACCCGCTCCACGCCGTGCAGGCGGACCGCGAACCGGCGCCGGATCAGCGCCCGCGCGAGTGGCCGCAGCGGCGAGTGCAGGAACACGCGGACCGGGTGCCGGGACCGGTCGCTGCGCGGCAGGTCGGTGTGGGCGGACCCGGATGACGGCAGGGTCACGCGGGTGCCTCCACCGCCTCCACGAGCGCGACCACGAGACCGATCACCTCGTCCAGCGTGTACGGCGTGGTGTCGATGTGCACCGCACCGTCGGCCCTCACCAGCGGCGCGGTGGCCCGACCCGAGTCGATCTTGTCGCGGGCCAGCAGCGACTCCTGGGTGGCGGAGACGTCGGACCCGCCCTCCTCGGCGGCACGGCGGTGCGCACGGGCGGCGGGGTCGGCGGTCAGGTAGACCTTGACCGGGGCGTCGGGGGCGACCACCGAGCCGATGTCGCGGCCCTCCACGACGATGCCCTCCGGGGCGGCCGCGATCACGGCCCGCTGGAGCTGGAGCAGCCGGGCGCGCACCTCGGGGACCACGCTCACCGGCGAGACCGCGCCGGTGACGTCCTCGCCGCGGATCGCGGTCCCGACGTCGGTGCCGTCCACGGTGATGGTGGGGGCGAGCGGGTCGGTGCCCGACACGATCTCGGGCTCCTCCACCCGGGCCGCCACCGCGGCCGCGTCATGCACGTCCACGCCCTCGCGCAGCATCCACCAGGTCATCGCCCGGAACATCGCGCCGGTGTCGAGGTAGCGCAGGCCCAGCCGGCTCGCGACGCCGCGCGAGGTGCTCGACTTGCCCGACCCGGACGTTCCGTCGATCGCGACGACCAGCCCCGCGGTGGGGGTCCCGGACGTGGGGGCGGTGCTGGGCACGGTGGGCCTGCCTTCGCTGCTCGGTGGAAAAACTGCAGCCCGCAGCCTACCGGTGGGTCACCCATCCGCGGGATTCGAGAGAGGCCAGCAGGTGCTCGGCGCGCGCCTCCTCCACCAGCAGCTCCACCAGCCCGACGGGACGGCCGGGGTCGTGGTCGATGTGGATGTCCTCGATGTTGACCTCGGAGGCCCCCGCGTCCGCGAACAGGCGGGCCAGCTCGCCGGGGTGGTCCGGCACGGACACGAACACCGAGCGCATCGGCCGGGTCGGGCCACCGTGCTTGCCGGGGATCGCCCGGGTGCCGGCCACGCCCCGGTCCAGCAGGGCGGCCAGGTCGTCGCGGGCCCCTGTCGACACGGCGTCGATGAGCAGGTCCAGCTGGCCGCGCACCTCCCCGAGCAGCTTGAGCACCGCCCCGGCGTTGCCGCTGACGATCTGCTGCCACAGGGCCGGGTCCCCGGCGGCGATCCGGGTGACGTCCCGCACCCCCTGGCCGGACAGCGCGAGGTGCTCGGCGGGGGCCTCGGCGAGGCGCCCCGCGACCAGCACGGCGAGCAGGTGCGGCACGTGCGAGATCCGGGCCACCGCCACGTCGTGCTCGTCGGGCGGCATGGTCATGGGGGTCGCTCCGCACAGCTCGGCCAGCGCGACCACCGACGCCACGGCACCGGGGTCGGCGTCGGTGTGCGGGGTGACCGCCCAGGGCCGACCGTCGAAGAGCGAGGCGGACCCGGCCAGCGGGCCGGACTGTTCCGAGCCGGCCATCGGGTGCGACCCGACGTACCGCTCGATGCCGGGCGTCCCGGCCGCCCGCAGCCGTGCCAGCGGCTCGCCCTTGACGCTCCCCACGTCGGTGACCACGGCCCCGGGGAAGTCGGTCAGCGCGCGGGCGATCTCCTGCCCCAGCAGGTCCGGCGGGACCGCGACGACCACGAGCGCCGGCTCGCCGGCCGGCGGCGCCGGGACGCCCGCCCCCAGCCCGGAGGCGGTGCGGACGTTCTCCTGGTTGACGTCGTGCAGCCAGACCTCGAGGCCGTGGCGGCGCAGCGCCAGGCCGATGGAGGTGCCGAGCAGCCCGGCACCCACGACCAGCACCGGTCCGGGGAGCGACGCGTCCCTCACCGCCACGTCTCCTCCTCGACTCGTTGCACCTCAGGAGCCCCAAGGCTAACGAGGCGCGGCCCGGCGGGCGCACCGGTGGCCGTCAGGTGGGCTGGTAGTTCCCGAACGACCAGGCGTTCCCCTCCGGGTCGGCCACCGAGGCGCCGCGGCCGCCGTAGTCCTGGTCCGCCGGTGCGCGCAGCGACGTGCCGCCGGCGGCCAGGGCGGCGGCGTGGGCGCCGTCCGGGTCGTCGGTGACCAGGTACGCCGCGCCGGTGCCCGGCTGCTTGGTCAGCTCGTTGCCGTCGCGGTGGCTGCCGAACATGATCCCGCCGCCGGGCGGCCAGAGCATCTCGGCGTGCACGACGACTCCGGGATCCGCCTCGTCGCGGTAGACCGCGTGCTCGGTGAAGCCGACCGCCTTCAGCCAGGTGATCATGGCGTCGGCGTCGCGGAAGGCGAGGCTGTGCCAGAGGTGGACGTTGCTCGCGTCGGTCATGGGAGCTCCTCTCGTCGGGACTCGGCTCGTCAGGACTCAGCCTCGCGCGTCCGGTCCCCCGACGTCTTGGACGTATGGGAACTCCTCGCGCAGCCAGGTCGTCGGCGTGCAGCCCGCCAGCACCGTCCACTCGCGGGTCAGGTGCGACTGGTCGGCGTAGCCCGCGGCGCTCGCCACCCCCGCCAGGTCGGCCCGGCCGGCGGCGGCGTTGCCCGCCAGCACGTCGCGGCTGCGCTGGAACCGGCCGATGCGCTGGTACTCCTTCGGGCCCACCCCGCACTCCTCACGGACCAGGCTGCTGAGCCGGCGCCTGCTGTAGCCCACCTCGGCGGCGACGTCCGCCACCCGGGCGCCGCGGGTCAGGCTCGCGAGCGCCCACCCGACCTCCCGGCGCGGGGTCGCCTCCCCGTGCCGCGCGAGCGCCAGCAGCAACGCGCGCTCCACGACCCGGAGCCGGGCCGCGGCGGTCCGGGTCTCGGAGAGCCGGTCGGGGAGGTCGGCCAGCCCGACGGCGACCTCACCCAGCTCGATCAGCTCCCGGCTCAGGTCCCCGGCAGGCACCCCGAGCAGCGCCCGGGCCCCGGCGGGCGTCAGCCCCAGCTGGATGCCGCACTGGTGGCCGTCGTGGTGGATCTCGGCGGGGGCGGAGTGCAGCCCCGAGACCGTGGACCAGCGGCGTCGGCGGCTCGCCCGGTCCCCCGCCCACGCCACGTCGAGCGGCTCGCCCACCGGCAGCACCAGCGTGAGCGAGGTCGTCGGCAGCCCCCGGTGGACGCCCGCGCCGCCGAGGTCGACGTCGTACACGTGCAGGGCGGTGAGGTAGGGACGCAGCGGCTCCGCCAGTCGCCGGCGCTGGCGTGCAGGCGTCGCGGGTCCGCTCACGCCTCCACGGTAAGCCCGAGCGCCCTACAGCTGGGCGCTGTCGAGCAGGACCCCCAGCTCGTCCAGGGTCAGGTCGCGGAGCTCGCCGACGCCGAGCCCCTGGAGCTGCACCGGGCCGATCGCGGTGCGGGTGAGCCGGCGGACCGGGTGCCCGAGCTGGTCGAGCAGCCGGCGCACGATCCGGTTGCGGCCCTCGTGGATCACCAGCTCGACGATCGACCGGGCGCCGTCGCCCCGCCCGGAGACGCTGACGATCCGCGCCTCGGACACCGTGACCGGGCCGTCCTCGAGCGTGACGCCGGCCAGCAGGGTCTTGACGGTCGCCCGGGTGACCTCACCGGTGACCTCGGCGACGTACGTCTTGTCCACCTCGTACGACGGGTGCGCCATCCGGTGGGCGAAGTCACCGTCGTTGGTGAGCAGCAGCAGGCCGGAGGTGTCCGTGTCGAGCCGGCCGACGTGGAAGAGCCGTTCGGGCCGGTCGGCGACCAGGTCGGACAGGGTCTTGCGGCCCTCGGGGTCCGACATGGTCGAGACGACCCCGCGGGGCTTGTTCAGGACCAGGTAGGCGTGCGGCGAGACCGGTGGCAGCCGCTTGCCGCCCACCCGGATCACGGCGGTCGTCGGGTCGACCTTGGTGCCGAGCCGGGTGACGATCTCGCCGTCGACCTCGACCTGGCCCTCGAGCATCAGCTCCTCGCACTTGCGGCGCGAGGCGACCCCGGACTGGGCCAGCAGCTTCTGCAGGCGGATCAGCCCGTCGTCGTCGGTCTGCAGCCCGGTCACGCGGTCGGCTCCGTCCCGGGCTCCGGCTCGGGCTCAGTCCCGGGCCCCGGCTCGGGGTCGGCTGCGCCGCCGACTCGGTGGCCACGGCCTCCAGCTCGTCCTCGAGGTCCGCCATGTCCGGCAGGTAGGGCGCCAGCTCCGGCAGGTCGTCGAGCGAGCTCACGCCGATCCGCTCCAGGAAGTAGCCGGTGGTCCGGTAGAGGTTGGCGCCGGTCTCGTGGTCCTGCCCGGCCTCCTCGACCAGCCCGCGGGTGAGCAGGGTGCGCATCACGCCGTCCACGTTGACGCCCCGGATCGCGGAGACCCGAGCACGCGAGACGGGCTGCTTGTAGGCGACCACGGCAAGGGTCTCGAGCGCTGCCTGGGTCAGGCGCGCCTGCTGGCCCTCGAGGACGAAGCCCTCGACGACCGCGGCGTACTCCTCACGGGTGTAGAACCGCCAGCCGCCGGCGACGTTGCGCAGCTCGAAGCCCCGCCCCTGCTGCGTGTACTCGGCGGCGAGGCCCCCGAGCGCGGCGGTCACCTCCTCGACCGGGTAGCCGACGGCGCTGGCCAGGGCGACCGCGTCGAGCGGCTGGTCGGCCACCATCAGCACGGCCTCCAGGGAGGGCCGCAGCTCGGCCACCGGCACCGGCAGGGTCTCCTCGGTCTCGGCCGTCTCGCTCACGTCGTCTCCTCCTGCTCGGGCTCCTGGTCGGGCTCCTGCGCGGGCTCCTGGTCCGGCTCGGGTGCGGCGTCGGCCGCTGCCGGCTCGGCCGGAGCGCCCTCGAACTCGTCGATCTCGAACTCGGCGTCCTCGCTGCCGGTCCACCGCACCGTCAGCTCCCCGAGCGGCGTCATCTGGTCGAACGACACCGCCCCCTCGCGGAACAGCTCGAGCAGCGAGAGGAACCGCGCGACCGTGGTCAGCGTGTCCGGGGAGTCACCGCACAGTGCCCGGAAGGTCATCGTCCCCGACCGACGCAACCGCTCGACGACCAGGGTCGCCTGCTCGCGGACACTGACCTGCGCGGCGTGGATGTGATGGAGCGACACCTCGAGCACCGGCTTGGGCTCCATCGCCTTGGCCGCCAGCGCCGCGAACTGCTCCAGCCCGATGCCGATGAGCACCTCCGGCAGCAGGGTGGCGAAGCGCTCCTCGAGGCCGACGGCGCGCGGGTGGCGCTTGGACTCGCCCGCCAGCCGCCCGTCGAGCACGGCGGCCACCTGCTTGAAGGCCTTGTACTGCAGCAGCCTGGCGAAGAGCAGGTCGCGCGCCTCGAGCAGCGCGAGGTCCTCCTCGTCCTCCACGTCCCCCTGCGGCAGCAGGCGGGCCGCCTTGAGGTCGAGCAGCGTCGACGCCACGAGCAGGAACGACGTCGTCTGCTCCAGGTCCCAGGTCGGCCCGGCCGCCCGCACGAAGGCGATGAACTCGTCGGTGACCTGCGAGAGGGCGACCTCGGTGATGTCGAGCTTGTGCTTGCTGATCAGGTTCAGCAACAGGTCGAAGGGACCCTCGAAGTTGTCGAGCCGGACCGCGAAGCCGGGCGTCTGCTCGGGTGCCTCCCCGGATGATCTGGTGTCGTCCACGCTCGGCGCGGGTGGCGTCATCGGCGGGTCATTCCTGGTTCAGCCTGCGCACCAGCACGCTGTCGTCGCCGTTGGCCTCGAAGTCCGCCAGCACCAGCGCCACCGCCTCCCGGACCAGTCGGCCGCGGTCGACCGCGAGCCCGTGCGTGCGACGCAGCGCCAGACGCGCGTGCTCGAGGTCGAGCAGCTCGTCGGAGGTGACGTAGACCGTCATCTTCTCGTCGTGCCGGACCCGGCCGCTCGGCTTGCGTGCCGGCCCTTCGCGACCACGCGTCGTACCGGCCTCGTGGTCCTCGGCCGCCGGCTCGTCCGGCACGGCCCGCACCGGGGCCCCCGGGGTCGGCTCGGCAGCCGCCTCCTCGGCAGCGCGTTGCCTCGCCGTCGGTCGGAAGAGGTCGTCGGCGGCGGGGAGGCTCACCCGTCGAGACAACGAGCCAGCACCTCCCTGGCCAGCTGGCGGTAGGACTCGGCGCCGGTCGAGGTGGTGGCGTACGTCGTGATCGGCTCGCCGGCGACCGTCGAGTCGGAGAACTTGATGGTGCGCCGGATGACCGTGTGGAACACCTTGTCGCCCCACGCCTGGACCAGCCGTTCCATGACCTCGCGGCTGTGCAGGGTGCGGCCGTCGAACATGGTCCCGAGGACCCCGTCGATCTCCAGCTTGGGGTTCAGGCGCTCGCGCACCTTGTCGATCGTGGTCTTCAGCAGGGCCACGCCGCGCAGCGCGAAGTACTCGCACTCGAGCGGGACGATGACGCCGTCGGACGCGGTGAGCGCGTTGACGGTGAGCAGGCCGAGCGAGGGCTGGCAGTCGATGAGGATGACGTCGTACTGCTCCAGCGCCGGGCCGAGCACCCGCTGCAGGGTCTGCTCGCGCGCCACCTCGTGGACCAGCTGCACCTCCGCGGCCGAGAGGTCGATGTTGGACGGGAGCAGGTCCATGCCCGGCACGCCGGAGGGCACGATCACCTCGTTGATCGAGATGTCGCGCTCCATCAGCAGGTTGTAGACCGTCAGGTCCATCTCGTGCGGGTTGAGGCCGAGGCCCACCGAGAGCGACCCCTGCGGGTCGAAGTCGACGAGCAGCACCTTGCGGCCGTACTCCGCGAGCGAGGCACCGAGGTTGATCGTCGTGGTGGTCTTCCCGACGCCACCCTTCTGGTTGCACATGGAGACCACCCGCGCGTTGCCGTGCTGGGTGAGCTGTCGGGGCTCGGGCAGCTCCGGCATCGGCCGGCCGGTCGGGCCGAGCACCGGCTCGGCGGTCGCAGTCCGCGCAGCCTGCGCCGGTCGGTCGAACGGAAGGGGGTCGGACACGCGGTGCTCATCTCCGGGGGTAGGGGAAGGGAGAGCAGAGGAGGGGACGGGAGGTCGGACCAGGGGAGGCATCTCGGAGGCGCTGCTGCCCCACCCGTGCGAACCGGAGAACGTGCCGCCGTCGTTCATCTGCCGCTCCTCGCCTGCCGACCGGACGCTCTCGCCCGGACCCCGTGGTCATCCCCTACAGTCTGCTTTGTCGACTCGGCGACTTGTGGCCGACTCGCGGGCGACTCTAGGCCCGGCTTGAGAAGACCAACAAGGCGGTCCCCGAAAACCGGCAGCCGACAGGGCAAATCTGTTGATGGGCTGTGCACTCGTCCCGCCTCGGAGTGCACAGGGCGGCCGCACCTGTGGACAAACCTGTGCATGCACGGGGCCCGGCACGGGCCCCTACGGCACGTCGAACGCGTCGATGTCCAGCGCATCCGTGACGAGCCCGTGCCCGGACCCGTCGAAGTACGGTGACCACGATCCGGTGTCGTGCCGGACCACGTCCTCGTCCGCGACGGCCCCCAGGCCCGGCACGTGGGTCGAGCGGCCGGCGAACGACACGTAGAAGTGCGCTCGGGTCGGCGAGGTCGAGCCCGTCCACGTCCGCGCCCTTGCCGAGGCCGGCGGCGCTCGCGTCCCAGACCCGCGCGAAGGACCGGCCGTTCCACCGGTAGACGTCGGCGTCGTCCACTGCCCCCGAGACACCGGGCGGCCTGCCCGACCCGAGGGTCGAGAAGTAGAGCGTCGATCCGACCACGCTGATCGCGTCCAGGTCCTGGGCGTTCGAGGTCATCCCCTGGCCCGTGCCGTCGAACCACACCGACCAGGCGGCGCCGTCGAAGAAGATCACGTCCTCGTCCTGGACCATGCCGAGCCCCGGCACCCGGGTGTCCTCGCTGAGCGAGGCGTAGAACCGGGTGGCGTCCACCCGGGAGAACCCGTCGAGGTCGGCGCTCGACGGGAGGCGGTACGGCGCGAGCGAGGCGTCGATCGATCGGCTGAAGGCGGTCCCGTCCCACAGCAGCACGTCCGCGTCGTCGGCCGGCCCCGCCAGGGCGGGCGGGTTGCCGCTGCCCACGGTGGAGAGCTCGATCCGGTCGGCCGGTGCCGGCGCGGAGACCGTCAGGTCCGCGGTCGCGTTGTGGCTCCTCGTCCCCGAGACGCCCGCGACCGTGACCCGATAGCTGCCCGGTGCGGTCGTGGGGTCGGTCCGCACCCGGAGCTGGGCGACCCCGGAGCCACCGGGCACGAGCGGCGGGTCCAGGACTCCGGAGACGCCGGCAGGACCCTCGAAGGACAGGCTGACGTCACCGGTGAAGCCGTCGGCCGGGAGCACCTGGACCGTGAACGAGACCTCGGCACCGGCCTCGGTCGTCGCGGTCGCCGGGGTGAGCTCGAGGCGTGAAGTCCGGGGCAGGCGCCGGCAGCGAGGTGTAGGCGCTCAGCACGTCGAGCCGACCCGCGCCGTAGACGTCGTCCGGGCCGACGGCCCCGAGGTCGGTCGCGCCGCCCACCAGTGCCCCACGCTGCTCGGCCGGGGTCAGGCCGGGGCGGGCGTCCAGCAGCAGGGCCAGGGCGCCCGACACGTGTGGCGCCGCGATGGACGTTCCCGTTGCGTACTGGTAGAGGCCGTACCGGTCGGTGGTGAGGATCCCGACTCCCGGTGCGACCAGGTCGGGGAACGTGCCGGTCCGGCCGCCGCAGCTGGAGGGACCGCGACTGCTGGCGCTGTAGACGAGGTCCTTCGCCGACACCGCCCCGACGGCCAGGGACTCGGGGTAGTTCGCCGGGCTGACGCTGCTCGAGGCACCCGGTCCGAAGTTGCCGGCCGCGAAGACCGGCAGGATGCCCGCGGCCCGCAGGGCCTGCACGTCTGGCTGGAAGCTGAGGTCGCAGCCGGGACCGGAGCCGAGCGACCAGGATCCGTTGACCACCCGGGGGGCGTCGGCCGTGGCGGGGTCGTGGTCCGGGTCGAGCAGCCACTGGAAGGCCTGGTGCACGGCCGTGGCGGAGGCCGCGCCGCGGTCATCGAAGATCCGGGCGGCGATCCAGGTGGCGCCCGGCGCGGTGCCGATGCTCGTCCCCCCGGCGTCGCCACCCAGGATCGCTCCCATCGTGGCGGTGCCGTGCCCGGTCAGGTCGGTAGGGGTGGTCGGGTGCTCGCCGTAGGGGTCGAACCAGCTGTTCGTCCCGCCGCGCCAGCGGCTCGCGAGGTCCGGGTGCGTGCCGTCCACCCCACTGTCCAGGGTGGCCACGACGACGCC
The DNA here is from genome assembly GCA_963820065.1 of uncultured Actinomycetota bacterium. Taxonomy (GTDB): domain Bacteria; phylum Actinomycetota; class Actinomycetes; order DATJPE01; family DATJPE01; genus JANPBY01. The sequence continues at coordinate 81,109 of CAWFYM010000006.1, forward strand.
TTGTCCGGTGTGCCCGAGGTCCCACAGGTCCGGGGCGTGGATCGCGCTCTGGTTGGGCTCCGCCGGTGCCGCGGCCGGGACGATGGTCACGGGGTCGGGCTGCACGTCCGCGACGTCGGAACGCGCAGCCAGCTCCCGCACCACGTCGGCGGTGGCCGTGACCGACACGGCGTTGACGACCCACAGCGGCGCGGTCGCCTCGACGGTCCCCTGGTGCGCCAGCTGCTGGAGGCGCTGGTTCAAGGGCGCCTCGACCTTGTCGGCCGAGCTGTGCAGGGTGTTGATGATCGCGCGCAGTCGGACCCGTCGTTTCGCGTGCGGCAGGTGCGGCAGGTCGGCCTGCTTGCGGAGGGTCACCAGCACCGTGGTCGTCTCGCCCGGCGCCAGCGACGCCAGCGCTGCGGACAGGCCCGAGGGCGGATCACCGCCGGAGGGCCAGTCGGGACTTGCCGTCGACGTCGGCCCCTCCGTGCACCAGGCCAGTGCGAGGCACGCGGCGCCGGCGGCCACCATCGCGCGCCTCACGACTGCCTCGCGTTCTCGACGGGCCGGTCGTCGGATCGGTCCTGGGCGGGCTCGGCGATCTCCATGTCGGCTTCCTCCCCGGGGCGCCGCCGACGGCGGACCCACACGAGCGTCACTGCCAGTCCCGCCACGAGCAGCACCGCACCTGCGGTCGAGGCGGCCTCCAGCCGGGTCACCGGGTCGCTGCGCGGGTCGGTCACGACCCACGTCATGGTGGTGACGGCGTCGGGAACCTGGTCCCGCCGGACGGCCAGCCAGGCCTGCCACTCACCGGGGCGCGGCGCCTCGATCTGCGCCTCGTACCGCCCGGCCCCCTCCTTCCGGAGGGTCACCGGGGTGCTCTGGTCGTCGGGGTCCACCAGCAGCACGTCGACACCGAGCAGTGGACCAGGCTGTGGGCGGACCGTCGGGCTGACTCGCACCACCACGCGTGACCGTCCCGGCCCGGCGGGGAGCTCCTCGAAGGTCACGAACAGGCCCTGCACTGCCGCAGTCTTCGGGGCGGACACCCGTGCTGCCTCTTGACTCTCGCGGGCCGTCGGCACGGACGTCAGCAGCGCAGCCCCGACGACGGCGAGGGCAAGCACCGCGAGCTCGCCGGCCACGACCCTCGCGAAGCGTTCGCGTCGGACGGGCAACCACTCCCCCGCCCGGCGCAGCCGGCGGGCGACCAGGGTCGCCAGCCGCCGGTTCACCAGGAGCGTGTTGATGCCGGCGAGCCCCAGTGCGAGCGCCATGGCCACGGCCTTGCCCGCGATGACGCGGCCGTAGACGGTGCCGGTGAGGGCGCCGAGGTCCGGGATCTGTCGACCGGTCTCGTACAGCCCGGTCGCCAGCAGCACCACGGTGGCGATGGCGGCCATCGGGCTGAAGGCCCGCCACACGGTCGCGATCGTGGGCGGAATGCCGCGGCGGCGCAGCAGCAGGCACAGCGCCATGGCCGTCAGTCCGCCGGCCCACACCCCTGCGGCCACGACGTGCACGGCCGCGATCACTGCGGTCGGTACGGCGGCCCGCGGCAGTGTCGAGGCGTGCCCGACCCAGGAGTCGGCCACGGCGGCGGCTGCCAGTGCCACGGCAGAGACCCACCATGCGATGCGGGCCGACGTGACCCGGCGAAGGAGCAGCACGAGGGCCACCAGGGCGACCACGAGGACGGCCTCGCGGACCAGCCAGGCGCGCCCCCAGGGGGTGCTGGTCATCGAGCCCAGCGTGGTGCCGACCCAGGATTGCCAGGGGGTGTCCTCCCGCGGCGCCCGTTGGAAGGGTGCGAGCGCGCCGGAAGCGACCGCCACGACCACGGCCGCGAGTCCGATGCCCACGGCACGCCGTCGCACCCGACCGAGATCGAGCGCGCTGACCGCGACTCCCCCGATGGCGAGCAGCAGGGCGGCCAGGTCGAGCCAGCGCCACCCGACCGTGCCGGCGTCGGGGAGGCCGGCACCGGACGCGGTCACGGTGTCGGGGCGGATCCCGGCTCCGAAGAGCACCGAACCCGCCGTGGTGTGACCGTCCTCGAGGGAGGTGACCCGCCAGTCCAGCACGTAGATGCCGAGCTCGAGCGGCGCCGACTCCAGCTCCACCTGGGCACCGCCGCCGCTGTCGGCGACGGAGACCTCGACGGGTGACCCCTCGTTGGTGTGAAGCTCGAACGAGCTCGCCGACAGGTCGACGTCCTCGGCGTACCACAGCCGCAGCGCGGTGTGGCCGACCGCCACCAGTCCACCCTCGGGCGGGTCCGAGCGGACCAGCTCACTGTGTGCCGAGGCAGGCGTCATGGGCAGGGCGAGCAGCAGGACGGCGCTCAGCAGCGCCGCTCGAACCACCCACCGCCCGGCATCCCGGACCGTCACCATCGTCGTCCCCCTCCTCACCCCTGCACGGTGATGTGCTCCAGCCTGGTGTCACCGACGACCAGGGTGACCTGGGAGCCGGCGCGCAGCGCCGTGCGCGCGTTGGCCAGCAGGAAGAAGTAGCTGCGCCCGGGCTGGAGCTCGTCATGGTGGTGCGGCGGCGCGGACATCCGCAGCGTCGCGCCGGTGTCCTCGGCGATCAGGATCGGGCTGAGCGACGGGTCGTGCAGGAGCCCGGAGGCCTTGTCTGCGTCCGTCACCTGGTACCGCAGGTCCACCAGACCACTGGCGGCGGTCACCGCGACCATCGTGACGTCGATCCCGTGCGCGGCCGCCATGCCTTCGACGGTCACGGCGGTGGTCCCGTCGCGCGCATCGGCCGCCCCGCTGAGCTGGGTCCGCGCGAACCGGCGGCGACCAGCAGCACGCCGATCACGACCAGGGCACGCCTACGGCGTCGGCGGAGCAGGTCAGGCGGCGGCGCGCCGCCTGCCTCGGCACCGTCCCGGAGCGCCGTCCCGGTCGTGGTCATCTCGGTGGTCATCTCTCTTCCGGCCTTCCGTGTCAGGGGATGTCGAACGCGTCCACGTCGCGGGCGTTGGCCCTCATGCCGTGCGCGGTCCCGTCGAAGTAGACGGACCACGACCCGGCGGCGAGCTGGACGACGTCCTCGTCCTGGACGGTCCCGAGCCCGGTCACGGTCGTGGTGGACGGGCTGAACGACAGGTAGAGGTGGGTGGCGTCGACCCAGTCCAACCCGTCCACGTTCGTCGCGGCAGGCAAGCCGTTCGCGGTCGCGTCCCAGACCCGGGCGTACCCGGTGCCGTTCCAGCTGTACACGTCCGCGTTGTCCGCGGTTCCGCCGACGCCCGGCGGGTTGGTGTTGCCGAGGGTCGAGAAGTACAGCGTCGACCCGACCACGCTGAGCGCGTCGATGTCCTCGTTCGCGGTGGTGAGCCCGTGCGAGGTCCCGTCGAAGTAGACCTGCCAGGACCCGGCGTTCCAGAGCACCACGTCCTCGTCCTGGACGGCCCCGAGGCCTGGCAAGGTGGTGTTCGCGGCGAACGAGACGTAGAAGTGCGTCGCGTCCACCCGGGCGTAGCCGTCGACGTCGGCCGCCGCCGGCACGTTGTACGGCGCCGCGCTCACGTCGAGGACCCGGCTGTGCCCGGCCCCGTTCCAGCGGTAGGTGTCGGAGTCGTCAGCGGTCCCGACGACACCCGGCGGGTTGCTGTTCCCGACCGTGGAGTAGAAGAGCGCGGACGGCGCCGCCTTGTCGATCACGAGCTCACCGGTGGCCGTGGCTCCCCAGTTGCCTGCCGCGTCCTTGGCGTGCACGTAGATGGTGTGCGTGCCGTTGCTCATCTGCCTTACGGTGGCGAGTGGGATGTCGATGTAGCCGCCCTCGGTGGTGTCGGTGAACTGTCCGTCGCTGGCGGCGACCTTGATCCCGCTGCCGTCGGCACCGACGGTGTCGATGAAGCCCTCAGCGGCGCTGATCCGACTGTTCACCGAGCCCGAGAGCGGGTCCGTCATCGAGGCGATCGAGACGCGGACCGCCTGGATGCTGTCGCTGTACGGCTGGGTGCCGTCGTTCGGCGACGGGTCGACGGTGATGCCCGACGTGATCGGGCCGGTCGTGTCGACGACGAGGTTGACGTTGATCGCCTCGCCCCAGTTGCCCTGGGCGTCACGGGCGTGGATCCAGATCACGTGCGATCCCTCGGGCAGTCCGTTGACGATGCCGGCCGGGATCGTGGCGTCCAGGCTGGCCACCGGGGCCACGTGGTTCACCGCCATCGCAGCGCCGCCTCCGTCCGCGCCGACGGTGTCGATGAAGTACTCGGCGGCGTCCACGTTGGAGTTGCCGGAGCCGGAGTCGTCAGCGGTGGCGGTGATGTCCACACCGGTGCTGCTGTGGTTCACCCGGTTCGGGGTCAGCACCGGCGAGCTGGTGGTCGGGCCGCCCACGTCGGCGCCGGAGACCAGCACCGAGCTGAACGGACCCCAGTTGTCGGCCGCGTCGCGGCCGCGCACGTAGAGGACGTGCTCGCCCGGCGGGATGCTCACCGCGGCCGTGACGTCCTCGTGGTCTGCGTCGAACGGCGCGGCCACCGCGGCCATCGCGGTGGCGCCGGCGTCCACGGCGTCGAGGTAGTACTCGGCCTGGGCGACGTTCGAGCCGCCCCGCTGCCGGTCGTCGATGGTGGCGGTCACGTTGCCGCCGTTGACGGCGACCGCGCTGGTCACCGGTCCGCTGGTGTCGTCCGGCGACGGGTTGCCCGGGACGTTCACGGTGGTCACCATGCCGCCGGTGCCGGCCACGTTGCTGTTGTGCAGCAGCAGGCTGCCGTCGTAGACGGTGAGCTGCTGGTCGGCATCCCCGGTGGCGGGCGCGGCCACCAGGGCATCAGCGGTCTGCCCGGGGCCGATGGTCTCGGCCACGTAGTGGCGGGGGTCGGCCAGGGGGCTCCCGTCGAGCGCGATCATCTCCTGGTCGGCGCCGAGGACGGCCATGGAGTGGTACTGGATCCCGGCGTTCACGTAGCGCAGCAGAACAGTGTTGCCGCCCGTGGTCGGGATCGCGTCGGTGTCGGGGTAGGCCTTTCCGTTGATCAGGAAGTAGCGGGGGCTGTAGCTGCGCATGTCGAAGCTCGCCGGGTTGGGGGCGTTGTTCAGGGCGGGGTCGACCTCGCTCAGCACCAGCACGGCCTCGTCGTCGAACGCTGTGGCAGCGCCGCCGTAGGCCTGGCCGGCGGCGGCCGGCCGCACGACAAGGGCGCCGTAGAGGCCCATCGCCACCTGGTGCTCGGCGTTGGCGAGCAGGCCTGCCTCGTAGAGGTAGGTGCCGGGCTCGCCAGCGACGAAGCTGTAGGTCTGCTGCCCGCCGGCGGCGACGCCGTCGAGGTCGGGGGCCATCTCCTGGCCCTGGAACAGCAGCGCGCTCTGCTCGCCCAGCGTGTTGTGCAGGGTCACCTCAACCGTGTCACCGGCGGTCACGACCAGGGTCGGGCCGCCCGGCGTGCTGACCGCGGCGTTGCTGTCCGCGTAGCCGAGCACGGTGACCGACTGGCCGCCGGGCATCGTCGCCTGGCCGCTGACGGCGTACAGGTCGAAGGTCTGCGTGGCCGCTTGGGCCGGGGCGGCAGCCCCGAGCACCAGCCCAGCCAGTGCCAAGGCGGCACCGGCCACCAGAGAGACCAGCGTCCTCCTGGAGCTCTGTCGACGCGTCATCGTTCTCCCCACCTCTCTCATCAGCAGTCGTTCGGGGTGGGCGGATCGATCCGCATGTATGTGATCGGGCCGGTCATGGTGGCTCCCCAGGACGTGATCTGGTACAGCGCGTGGTTGTGCGAGATGATGTAGAACTCGCCGCACTGGTTGAGCGTCGCTGTCCCAGCGGGCAGCACTTCCTTGTTGCCGAGGTAGGGACTGCCGCTGTAGAAGGTGCCGATCACGGAGTTCGCCAGGCTCGGCACCGTGACGGTGACCGGATTGTCGGGCGAATAGTGCTCGGCGTCGTACCAGCGGAACAACACGTCCCAGGTCTGTCCGGGACCGATGTTGATCGCGAACTTCTCGAAGGACAGGTCCTCGCCTCCGTCGCCCTCGAGGGCATGTCCGTCCCGACCGATCACGGTGCCGTTGTTGCCGTGCGGGTGGAACGGATAGTCCTCGGTGCCGACGTTGAGGTAGCGCGCGAGCGCCGGTCGTGGGTTGCTGCCCGGGTCGTACGGCTCGATCTCCGCCAGCGCGCCGTAGGGCTGGGTCGGCAGCCACGAAGCGTTGTTGTCGGCGATGCTGTCGGGGAAGCCTCGGCCATTGATGAGCCAGTACCTGGGGTGGTACCGGTTCATGTTGAAGTTCTTGCCCTGCTCGACGGCCTGGTGCAGGTAGGGGTCGATCTCCGAGAGCAGGACCATGAACTCCGTGCTGGGGTTGAACTCGCTGTCGCTGCGGTCGTAGGCGTGGTCTGCACCGTCGGAGGGACGCACCACGAGGGCACCGAACAGGCCCATGTTCACCTGCTTGCCCGGGTTGGTGCCCGACTCGTAGACGAACGTGCCCGGGTGGTCGGCCTCGAAGCTGTAGGTGATGGTGCCGTCGACAGCGGCCGTGTCGGTCAGGGACGTGACGTGCCCGGCCCCGTCGACCTGCGGCTTGGCGGGAACGCCGTCGGCGAGAACACCGTGCTGGCCGGGGAAGTCGATGGAGACCGGCTCGGGCAGGGTGTTGTGCAGGATCACCGTGACCGTGTCGCCCTCGTTGACGCAGAGGACCGGTCCCGGGTGCTGGAAGCCCTCGAACCCGCTGGAGTAGCCCCACATGTAGGCGGTGTTGCCGTCCGGCAGGCTGATGTACCCGGTCTTCGTGGTGAGGTTGAAGATCGGCGAGCCGCTCACGCCACCGACACCCGGCGTGCAGACCAGGCCGACTCGCGGCGGGTCGTCGGCGCTGGCCGGGGCGACGTGGGTGAGAACCGCGGTCACCGCCGCGATGGCCGTGAGCACGGCCATCCCGAGGCTGCGGCGGCGACGTCGGGGGCTGCGTGCGAGCCCGCTGCGGATCGAGGCGAAGGTCGGCATGATCAGATCCCCCAGTCGTTCGGGTGGTTCTGCGGGGCGACACCGTTCGGGTAGACCCGGATCTCCGTGGCCTGGCCGCCGAAGCCACCGGGAGCCAGGTTGTCGGACCGCTGATAGCTCCGGTTGTAGAGCATGTAGGTGTTGTAGCCCTTGGGACTGCTCTGGTAGTCGGGGGCGGTGAACACGACGTCGAAGCTCTCGCCGGGCCCGATGTTGATGGTCTCGGTCTCGTACGACGTGTCGGTGCCGTCGCGGCCCCGCATCAGGGTCGCGTCGCGGCCGACCACCCGCATCCGGATGCCGGCCAGTGTCATCGCCGACTCCCGGAAACCCAGGTTGGAGAACCGGAGGGCCACGCGCTCGCCCTGGTTGCAGGTCACCAGGGACGAGTGGGGTTGGTACTTCAGCTCGGGATGACCCGCGGGGGCGATCAGGTCCCCGGTGGAGTCGTAGACCGGGTGGAAGGGGTCGATGGAGCCGTTGGGAGCCAGGGTGTCGGGGTAGACGCGCCCGTTGAGGAGGGCGAAGTCCGCGCGGTAGTCGCTCCACTCCGGCAGCTGGATGTGCGCGTCGGCCCAGTGCGCCTCCGCCCAGACCTCCGAGAGGAACATCGCGAACTCTCGGTCGAAGCCGGTCGAGCCGTCCCCGTCGTTGTAGAGGTACTTCCCGCTCGGGTAGTGGCTGGTGTTGCCGTCCTGGAGGGGCCGGACGAACACCAGTCCGGTCATGCCCATGTGCACGTGCTCGACGTCCTCGACGTGGCAGTGGTACATGTACGTGCCCGGGTCCCGCGGACGGTAGACGTAGGTGAACTCCCGACCGGCCGGCACCGAGATCGACCCGGTCGGCTCGCCGTCGAAGAACGGGATCACGTTCCGGAAGCCGTGCCAGTGCAGGGTGTGGGCGTCGAAGAGGTCCGGCCGCACGGCGAGCCCCAGGTTCGTGAGCGTGACCGTGAAGTCGGCGGGGTTGTCCGGGTCGACCTGGTCGACCCAGAACAGCGGGGCCGAGTGCTGCGCCTTGTTCTTCTGCGCGTTGCGCTGGGTCGGCGTCAGCCCGGTCAGGTTCCGGAACCCGAAGATGTAGGTCGTCATCAGGTCCGGCGCCAGCTTGTCGGGGTGGAACGGCGGGATCGCCGGCGTGGGCGGCAGGTGGATCCAGCCGTCGGTGCCTCCGAGATACAGGTTCGGAGCGCCCGGTGCCGAGTTGGCCAGCTCGGGCTTGAGCCAGCCACCGGCCCAGGCGACGCCGCCGGTCAGGGCCGCGGCACCGCCGGTGAGCTGGAGGAACCTGCGCCGGTCCACGCGCGTCGCGGCCAGGGCCTGCGGGCCCGGCGCGGCACCTCTCGTTCCTCGTGCTGGGTGGCTCATGGGATCACTGCTCCCTTCGGCGGCCGGATGGCCGGGTCGGTCAGGGGATGTCGAACGCGTCGATGTCCTCGTTTGCGGATGTCAAGGTCTGGGCAGTGCCGTCGAAGTACACCGACCAGGTCGACCCATCGAGGAGGACGACGTCCTCGTCCTGGACCGTGCCGATACCGGGCACGGCCGTGTTGGCAGGGCTGAACGAGAGATACAGGTGCGTGGCGTCGACGCGCACGAGGCCGTCGACGTTCGTCGAGGCGGGCAGCCCGTTGGCGGTGGCGTCCCACACCCGCGCGTACGACGTCCCGTTCCAGCGGTACACGTCCGAGTTGTCCGCCGGGCCCGTGACTCCCGGCGGGTTGGTGTTGCCGGTCGTGGAGAAGTACAGCGTCGAGCCCGAGACGCTGATCGCGTCGATGTCCCTCGGCGCCGCTGTTCAGCCCGTGGGCCGTGCCGTCGAAGTAGAGCTGCCAGGAGCCGGCGTTCCAGAACACCACGTCCTCGTCCTGCACCGTGCCCAGACCGGGCACCGAGGTGTTCGCGGCTGAACGGACAGGTAGAAGTGCGTGGCGTCCACCCGGTCGTAGCCGTCGACGTTGGCGCTGCCCGGCAGGTTGTAGGGCGCCGCGCTGACATTCACCGCCCGGCTGAAGGCCGTGCCGTTCCAGCTGTAGATGTCAGCGTTGTCGGGAGTGCCGGTCACACCCGGCGGGTTGCTGTTGCCCTGGGTCGAGAAGAACAGCTCGCCTCTCGGGGGCAGCGGGGGTGTCGGGAGCGTCGACACGGCCGCGCTGTCGGCGAAGGAGAACGCATCGACGTCCTGCGAGTCGGCCGTGAGGCCGGCAGCGGTCCCGTCGAAGGTCACCGACCAGCTCGAGCCGTCGAGGAGGACCACGTCCTCGTCCTGCACCTGGCCGAGGCCGGACACGTTGGTGTTGCCATTCGAGAACGACAGGTACATGTGCGTGCCGTCCACCCGCACGACGCCGTCGACGTTCGTGCCGCCCGGCAGCCCGTTGGCGGTGGCGTCCCACACCCTGGCGAACGACGAACCGTTCCAGCTGTAGATGTCCGCGTCGTCGGCCGTGCCGCCCACACCCGGCGGGTTGCTGTTGCCCCTGGTCGAGAAGTAGATCGTCGCGGCGTCGACGCTGATCGCGTCGATGTCCTGGCCGCCCGCGGTCAGGCCGGCGGCAGTCCCGTCGAAGAACGGCTGCCACGAGCCGGCGTTCCAGTAGATGATGTCCTCGTCCTGCACCAGGCCGAGGCCGGGGACGCTCACGTTGCTGCTGAAGGACATGTAGAAGTGGCTGTCGTCGACGCGGGCGAAACCGTCCACGTTCGCACCCGTGGGCAGGTTGTAGGGCGCCCCGGTGACGTCCAGCTCCCGGTTGAACGCCGAGCCGTTCCACCTGTAGATGTCGGCGTTGTCGGCCGTGCCGGCCACGCCCGGCGGGTTGCTGTTGCCCGTCGTCGAGAAGAACAGGTCGCTCGAGCCGGGCGGCGGGGGCGGCGGTGTCCCGCTGCCGACCTCGTCGGAGCCGGAGTCGTAGCCGCCCGCGGCCGGGCGCAGGTCTCCGTCGATGTCGGTGTCGGGCGCGTTGACGCCACCCTGGCTGGCAGCACCGAGGTTGCAGGCGGGCGACGCGGGGCAGCCGGAGAGGTGGTAGTCCCCCATCAGGTCGGGCGGCTGCTGCGTCGCCACCAGCGTCGAGTCCACGAAGGCCGGGTTCTGTCGCCAGGTGGCGAAGGACACCGACAGGTCGTACGGGCTGACCACGTCCGGGTCGGACGTGCTGTTGGTGTTGCTCGTCGTGTACGGGTGGTCGGCATCGTTCTGCTGGACCACCGAGCTGGTGGGCGCGAGCGTTCCGGTGCCGTCGGACACCCCGAGGTCCCAGTGGTTGATCGGCGTGCTGTCGCCGGTCAGGCCGAGTCCGTTGACCGTGGTGCCGGCCCGAGTGCCGGCACGGTTGTCCCAGAAGACGTTGTTGAACAGCGTCGGGTTGCTGAACGCCGGCGAGCCGTTGGGCAGCGTCTGCTGGAGCTGGTCACTGTTGCTGGTCGTGGCGAGACCGGCCGGCATGGGCTGGCCGTTCGAGGTCACCCCGGTCGCCGTGGTCAGGTTCTTCATGATCGTGTTGTTCACGATCCGGACGTTCGGGGCGTCGTTGAGGGCAATGCCACCGCCCTCGTGGGTCGAGACGTTGTTCGCGATGGTGTTGTTGACGACGTTCATCTCGTCGGTGCCACCGTTGCCACCGGCCGCCAGGAACCGGATACCGCCTCCGTCGTCGTTCGAGAGGTTGGCCTGGATCTGGTTCGCCCGGATGTCCACCGGCCCGCTGCCGGGCGACAGCTCGTCCGGGTTGGCCGGGAGCTGGCCGGCGATCATGATGCCGCCGCCCTCGTCGTTGGCCTCGTTGAAGTAGATCCGGTTGTGGTGGATGCGTCCGTCCGGGCTGCGGCCGTAGACGCTCAGGCCGCCGCCGTACTCCACGGAGTAGTTGCCGCAGATGTCGTTGCGCGCGACCTCGTAGTTGTCCGCGCCGGCGAAGATCCCGATGCCGCCGGCGAGGTTGGTGCCCGCGTTGGCGATGATCCGGTTGTCGGCGATCCGGACGTTCTCGTTGTGTTGGTTGGTGTCGGGGGCGGCCAGGTCGGGAGTCCCGATCCGGATCGTGCCGTAGCCGCTGCCGTTGTTCTGCACCACGTTGTTGGTGATCTGCAGGTAGCGCGCGTAGGCGTTGGCGAAGATCGCGCCACCCTGGGTGACGATCGTCGGCGGCAGGCCGGTGTTCGCCCCGGTGAGGTCGTTGATGTTCCCCGGGAAGCCGTTCTGGGTGGCACCGCGCAGGTCGAAGCCGTCGATCCCTGCCTTGAAGGCGTTGGTGAACTGCCGCGCCTGCCCGTCGCCGGTCGTGGCGTTCTCCGACGCCAGCACGTAGATCGCCTCGCCGTCGTTCGCGGTCTGGTTGCCGTCCCACGTCAGCGTGCCCAGCTTGTTGTACCAGTCGGTGGCCGACTGGGTGTCGCCGCTGAACGAGCTGGCGTCGATGATCGAGCCGGGCACGAAGGTCTTGCCCTGGAAGCCGCCCGGGCCGACGCCCTGGAGCTTCACCGGGGAGGACATGATCAGGTTCTCGTAGTAGGCCCCGCGCGGGTTGTTCCGTGGGTTCGCCAGGTCCGGATCACCCGGGTAGACCACCACGAGGGTGTCGGTGTTGTCGGCCTGCGCCGTGTCGAGAGCCGCCTGGATGGTGGCGTACGTCTTGCCGGGACCGACCTCGAGCACGGTGGGGTTGTAGCCGGCGCCGAGCACGTGGAAGGTGAGACCGTTCACCGTGGTCTGACCGTTGTCCGCGGTGATCTCGAGCTGGTGCGTCCCGGGCGCTGTGCCGGCTGGCACGTCAACCGCGATCTGGGTGTCGCTCCACGCCGTGGTCGGCAGCTCGATGTTGCCGTCGAGCGTGACCGTGCCGGTTCCCTTGCTGCCTCCGAACCCGGTGCCCTCGATGGTGAACGAGCCACTGCCGTCCACGTACGGGCTGGACACTGCCAGGAGCTGCGGGGTCGCGTCCCCGAGGGGGCAGGTCACCGACTGGGGGACACCGGTGGACGGGCTCTCGATGGTGAGCCCCACCTGGGTGGGCGCCAGGTCGGCGAACGTCGACATCCCGGGCAGCCCCTCGGCGCCGGCCGCGTGGGTGGCGAACCGCGGGTTGTAGTTCGTGTTCAGCCGGCCGGGAATCCCCGGATCGTTGGCCACGAACCGGTACATGTTGGCGCACAGGCCCGACGGCGTGGGGCAGTTGATGTTGTCCGTCGAGGGCATCAGCACGTCGTAGATGCCGTTGAAGTCGGTCTCGGTCGTGTACTCGAGCCGGTTGAAGGAGTCGTAGATGCCCACCGGCGCGAAGGCGAGGCCGGCCTTCTCCCCGTACATGATCGAGCGGGGGTCGGAGGAGAACTGCAGGTCGTCGATGATCACGGTGCGCATCCGCGCCGGCACCGGGACGTCGGTGAAGACGTTGAAGATCGGGGCGACCGACTTGCCGTTGTTGAGGCGCACGAGCTTCGTGTCGCAACGGGGCTTCTCCATGCCCTCGTACGGCGAGCCGCCGATGTCCACGAAGGTCGGGTTGTCCACCGCGTTGGGTCCGTCGCCGTCGAAGGCGGGGTTGGCGTCGCCGTTGGGCAGCGTCGCCAGGTCGCCGTCCGCGTCGATGCCGGCGACGTCGACGGTGTGCAGGGCGCCGGCACAGGCCGGCGGCGGTACCTGCGGGACGATCTGGTCGCCGTTGCCGATGTTGATGTCCTCCTCACCGGTGGCCTTGTACATCGGGTGCCCGGTCGCGTCGTCCGGGACGGCCACGTGCACGAGGTAGTCCCGGGCGCCGGGCAGCGTGGTCATCGAACCGGTCGTGCAGGACTCGGTTCCCGGGTCGAACTCGCCGGGGTTGCCGTTGCCGAGGAAGCAGCCGTCGCCGAACCCGTAGTTGCCGTTCACCGACGCTCCGAAGTTCGCGTCCGGCGTCCCCTGGTCAGTCGCGTAGGGGGCGTACTGGATCTCCTGCATGAAGCTGGAGATGCACTCGCCCGTGGTCTCCTGGTCGGGGACCAGCACGTTCTCGTCGACCCCGTGGACGAGCGGGTTGCCGTCCACGTCCCGGGCGGTGCAGCCGGTCGGCCGTTCCCACGACTCGGTGGTGTAGGTGTTGAGGAGGTTGCCGGTGGCGTAGGACCCGTCGGGAGCCAGCTCGTAGAGCTCGTCGGCGTCGCACGGGGCGCCCGTCGTGCCGCAGTCGACCGGCGCGTACAGCTCCACGGGGACTCCGGAGATGCCCGTCTGCCAGTCCTCCGTCGCTGCGTACTGGGGGTCCAGCTCGTTGCGGGTGGTGTCGTAGCTGACGGTGCCGACGATGCCGCCGTTCCTCGGGTCGACGCCGTTGTTGCCGGTCGGGTCGTAGGCATGCACCCCCCAGTCCATCTGGCCGCTGAGCCCGATGATGGGCAGGGTGCTGACGTCGACGCCGGCGCCCTTGATCGTGGTCGGCTTCGGCTGGTTGTCGGCCTGGAAGGTGACGCCGGTGGTGTAGAAGGCGTCGCTGTAGGCCTCCATGACCACCCACTCGCCGATCGGGTAGCCGTTCTCGAACTTGTAGTAGCCGTTCGCGTCGGTGACCGCTGTGGGAGTGCCCCGGTCGTACAGGTTGTTCTCGCGGTGGCGCAGCGTCAGCGTGAAGCCCGACACGCCCTTCTCGCCAGGGTCCTTGACGCCGTTGCGGTTGGTGTCGTTGAAGACGTAGCCGTCGTAGGTCGTCCACCAGCCGTTGAGCGGCAGCTGGCCCATCTGGACGACCTCACCGTCTCCGACGGTGACGTTGAGGAAGTTGACGTTGTAGTCCTGCGGCTCGTCCCACCAGGTCAGCGAGTAGTTGCCATCCGGCACCCCGCTGATGTCGAAACTGCCGTCGGCTGCGCCCTGGCCGACCCAGACGGCCTGGTCGCCGTTGTCCAGGTCCTGCAAGGACAGCCACGGGCGGTCGATCGGACCGCCGACCTTGGTGCCGGTGTTGCCGCCCCAGAAGTCGAACGACCCACCCTTGGGCGGCGTGTAGGTCTTGATCCCGACGACGACGCCCTTGACGTGCCCGGTGCCGCCCGGTGCCAGGTTGTCAGTGGGCCTGACGAACCCGAAGATCGGCAACGGAGTCGGCTCACCGCCCTGGACGAAGGTGGTGTCGTACCCGGTGTCGCCCTCCATCAGCCAGGCGTCGTAGTCGTGGTTGCCCTCCAGGGTCGTGGTCTGGATCCACTTCTGACCGTCCGGCGCGATGGCGGAGAGCGTGTACCGGTTCGGGCCCAGGTGCGGCACCGTCAGCAGGCCGGTGTCGTCACTGACGCACTTCCCGCCGATCTGGTCGACCACCGGCAGCCCGTCGCCGTCGAGCGCGCCGGGATCGATGACGTGGGTGTCCGGGTCCTCGCCGTTGTACGTCGTGCACAGCGGGTTGCCGTAGATGTCGGTGCTGATCTCGCCCAGGGTGTCGTTGACCTGGGCGACGAAGCCGGGCAGCCCGGCCTCGTTGGCGTCCGGGCCGGCGTTCGTCAGCGCGTTGTCCTCGAAGACCTGACCGCGCAGGGTCGAGTCGGGCAGCGGGGTCGGTTGCATCTCCACCGTCAGGGGGCCGGACAGCGGCGAGTCGCAGCCCGGCTCGGCCGGGGCGGCGTTGTCGACACAGAAGTGCGCGCCGTCGATCGAGTAGCCCTCGGCGGTCACGGAGATCAGGTAGCGGCCGTCGGGAATGTCTGCCAGGGGGAGGTCGTCCTGGTTCCCCTCGGCGTAGATCGGCGCCCAGCCGGAGGGCTCGTCGATCGACGGCCACAGGCAGCTGTCCGGGTAGTCGGCGTCACCGGCCGAGCAGCCGGAGCCCGGCGCGGGGCTCCGCTGGTCGGTGGTGCCCGTCGCGTCGACGTTGATCATGAACTTGAAGTGATCGATCGGGTCACCGGCCTGCACGCCGGCGCCACCGAGGGCCCGCGGCTCGGTCCGGGCGCTCCGGACCTCGAGGCTCAGGCTGTTCGTGGGCGCCGCAGTCGCCGGAGGCGCGGCGATCACCGTGACCACCGCTGTCGACAGGCCGGCCATCACGAGCGCCAGCACGGCGAGTACCGACGTGCGGGCTCGCCGGCGCCGCGACCTCAGTGCGCGCGAGCGGTGTGCGGGCGGCTGCGCCGCGTCGCCCCTCGTTCCCGTCCCGGGGGTCCTGAACGATCCGTACATGTGCCTCACCCTCCTGGCGAGCCGGAGACCCGGCTGCTAGGCCGTCGTGACTGTGGCGTCCAAGGTCCACCCGGAGCCCGAGGAAGGCGAGATGTATGACAGCCCCGTCATCCGACTGTCACGGAGCGGCGGGAGGGCCGGGACGAGGAGAGCCCGGGCCGCTCAGGCCAGGTGGCTGCGGCCCAGCCGCGGCAGGACCAGCGAGAAGGTGGCGCCGCCCAGGGGGCCACTGCTGGTCACCTGCAGGTCGCCCCCACAGGCACGGGCCGTGGCGAGCGCCATGGCCAGTCCCAGCCCGCTTCCCATCGTCCCGTTCGGGGGCAGCCGGTGCCAGAACCGCTCGAAGACGTGGTCGCAGTCCTCCGCGGCGATGCCCGGCCCGTCGTCGGACACCCGGATCGTGCAGCTGCGCTCGTCCACCACACCCCTGATCTCGATCGTCCCACCGGCCAGGGTGAAGTGGACGGCGTTCTCGACCAGCGCGTCGACTGCGTCGGCCAGCCACACCGGATCGGCGGCGACCATCGCTCCGGGTGGGCACTCGACTGACCACGTCCGCGACCTGTCGACGCCCCAGTTGCTCCCCATCTCGTGGACGAAGCCGCAGAAGTCGATCCGCTCGCTCGGGAGCGTCGCACCCGAGTCCAGCTGGGCGAGCGCCAGCAGGCGGTTCGACAGCATCGACATCCGGTCCAGCTGCTTGAGAGCGACCTCGACGTCGTCTCGTGCCCGGGCGACGGAACGTGCCGACCCCGCCAGCTCCAGGTGACCACGCGCAATCGTGACAGGCGTCCGGATCGCATGCGCGGTGTCGCGGAAGAAGGTCCGCTCCCGCTCGAACATGGTCCGCTGGCGCTCGGAGATCGCCTGGAGCGCCTCGTGCGCCGCAGCACACCGGCGGGCGTGCCACACCATGGCCACCACCAGCGCAGGCATGAGCGGGATCTCGGTGAGCTCCTGGCCCTCGATGACGCCCGCGCTGTAGTCACGCAGCATCAGGAAGCCGGTGCTCAGCGCGACTGTGAGGATCACCAGGACTGTCTGGATCAGTGGCCACAGACGCAGCCCGTAGGCCAGCATCAGGCTCAGGTAGAGCAGGTGGAACGGAACGGTCGCCCCACCGGGGTTGAGCCGCATCATGGTCAGCATCGCCACCACGATCGCGGCGAAGGCGACGTCGATCAGGCGGCCGTGCGGGACTACCCGCCGCCGGGATCCGGTGGCGGGGACGAACGGGCGCGGGTCAGCAGTCCTGAAGCTGATAGCCGACATTGCGCACCGTCTTGATCATGTCCTTGCACAGCTTGCTCCGAAGCCGCCCGACACACACGTCGACGACGTTCGTCGCCGGGTCGAAGGTGTATCCCCACACCTCGGACAACAGCTCCTCGCGTGAGCAGACCCTGCCCGCCCGCTGCATCAGGTGCCGCATCAGCAGGAACTCACGATGGGTCAGGTTCACCGTGCGCCCGTCGATCTCGAGCGAACGGCGCTGGACGTCGAGAATCGCGCCACCGACCTTCACCACGTCGTGGCTGCCCCCTGCGTCGTCGGTCCTCGAGGCGAGCCTGCTACGCACGCGGGCCACCAGCTCGCGAACCGCGAAGGGCTTGGCCAGGAAGTCCACGGCGCCTGCCTCGAGCACTTCCACGCGGGCCCCCACGTCGGCTTCGGCCGAGAGGACCAGCACCCGCATCTCGGGACGGACCGACCGCAGGGCGCCGAGGACGTGACGACCGTCGACACCCGGCATCACGAGGTCGAGGACGACCAGGTCCGGCTGCTGGTTCAGCGCCATCCCGAGCCCCACGGCTCCGTCGCAGGAGTGCGAGACGGCGTGGCCGTCTGCCTCGAGCGCGCGTCGTACGAAACGGACGACATCGGGTTCGTCGTCGATGACGAGGATGTCGCCCATGGTGTCCCCCTCCCCGGTCCATCCACTGCGTGACTTTTCTACGTCACCTGTGCGGGCTAGGCATCCCTAAAGTGGGGATCTGGGGTCGACGCGCTGCTGGCTCAGCTAGTCACGGGCAGTGCTCGGCGGCGCGCCGTACACGAGCGGCACGAACTCCGCGTGCTTCCCGATGAACTCCTTGATGAACGGGCACAGCGGCAGTACCTTGCGGGTGCCCTGGTCGCGGATGTCCTCCAGTGCGAAGCGGGCGATCGCGGAGCCGACCCCGCGGCCCTCGAAGCGGTCCTCCACCTCGGTGTGGGTCAGGACGACGAGCTGGTCGGTCAGCTGGTACTCGGCGAATCCGGCCAGCTCCCCGTCGCACCAGCCCTCGTAGTGGTGGGCCTCGGCGTTGTGGACGGTCTCGACATCGGACATGTCGCCGAGCCTACGAGACGCTGCCGAGCTGGTGCATCGCCACCGTCGCCAGCACCAGCTCACCGGCGGCGTCGGAGGCGTCGAGGTCGGCGACCGCGTCGATCACCCAGTCGTGGTGCCCCTCGGGGTCGGCGAGGGTCTGTCGGACCCGCCACAGCCGGGCGACCTCGTCCTCCCCCGCACCGGCCGGCTGCCCGGTCCCCGGCTCGACGTCGAGCAGCGACGGCCCGCGGGCGTCGCCGCTGGTGCCCACCGAGTCGTGCTCGGCGTAGTAGTCCTCGATCGCCGCGTCCCACGCCGACCGGGTCATCACGACCTCGCGGGGCGGCTCGGTCCGGTCGGCCGCGGACCGCTCGAGCGTCATCAGGCCGTCGAGGTCGTCGCGGGCGACCAGCTCCACCCGTCGGAACATGGCGTTGCGCACCATCACCCGGAAGGCCCGGTCCTGGCGCGAGATCGGCCGCGGCGGCGGTGGCGGCTCGTGGTGGGCCACGTCGGACCGGACGTGGCCGGGGTCGGTGAGCGCCTCCCACTCGTCGAGGAGCGAGGAGTCCGTCTGCCGCACCGTCTCGCCCAGCCACTCGACCAGGTCGTCGAGCTCGGGGGGCCGGTGCTGCTCGGGGACGGTCTGCCGCAGGGTGCGGTAGGCGTCGGTCAGGTAGCGCAGCACCAGGCCCTCGGACCGGGCCAGCTGGTAGCGCCCGACGAAGTCGGTGAAGCTCATGCCCTGCTCGTACATCTCCCGCACCACCGACTTGGGCGACAGCGCGTCCTCGGGCAGCCACGGGTGCGTCTGCCGGTAGACGTCGTACGTCGCGCCGAGCAGCTCGGCGAGAGGCTGCGGCCAGGTGACCTCCTCGAGCAGCAGCATCCGCTCGTCGTACTCGATGCCGTCGGCCTTCATCTCCGCGATCGCCTCGCCCCGCGCCGCGTGCTGCTGGGCGAAGAGGATCTGGCGCGGCGCCTCGAGCACCGCTTCGATCACCGACACGATGTCGAGGGTGTGCTCGGGAGCCTCGGGGTCGAGGACGTCCAGCGCAGCCAGCGCGAAGTGCGCCAGCGGCTGGTTGAGCGCGAAGTCCTGGGGAAGGTCGAGCGTGAGCAGGTAGCGCCGGCCGAGCTCGTCGCGCTCCGGGAGCCGGGTCAGGACGCCGGAGCGCACGAGGCTGCGGGCGAGGCGTACGGCGCGCCGCGAGAGCCGCAGCTGCTGGCGCCGGTCCTCGTGGTTGTCGGTCATCAGCCGCCGGAGCACCGGGAACGCGTCCTCCGCGCGGGCGACGACGTTGATGATCATCGCGTTGTCGACCTTCATCCGGCTGACCAGCGGCTCCGGCTCGCCGGCGACCAGCTTGTCGAAGGTCTGCTCGCTCCAGACCACGGTGCCCTCGGGCGGCTTCTTCAGCTGTGCCTTGCTCTTCCGCTTGGCGCGCTTCTCGGGGCTCAGCGCGGCGTTCTTGGCCTCGGCCTTCGCCTTCGCACGCTCGTTCTCGATCACGTGCTCCGGCGCCTGGACCACGACGTAGCCGGCCGTGTCGAAGCCGGCCCGGCCGGCGCGGCCGGCGATCTGCAGGAACTCCCGGGTGCGCAGCACCCGCTGCCGGCTGCCGTCGAACTTGGCCAGGCCGGTGAAGAGCACGGTCCGGATCGGCACGTTGATGCCGACCCCGAGCGTGTCGGTCCCGCAGATGACCTGCAGCAGCCCGGCCTGCGCCAGCTGCTCGACCAGCCGCCGGTAGCGCGGCAGCATCCCGGCGTGGTGCACGCCGATGCCGCTGCGCAGGAGCTTGGAGAGCGTCTTGCCGAAGCCGGCACCGAACCGGAACGCACCGATCCGCTCGGCGACCGCGTCGCGCTCCTCCCGGGAGAGCTTCGGCCCGCCGGAGCTGGGTGAGAGCAGCGACGTGGCGTGCTCGATCGCGGCCGCCTGGGTGAAGTGCACGACGTACACGGGCGCCTGCCTGGTCGCCACGAGCTCCTCGAGGGTCTCGGTGAGTGGCGTCATCGCATAGCTGAACGTGAGCGGCACCGGGCGGACGGCGTCGGCCACCACCGACGTCTCACGGCCGTTGCGACGCGTCAGGTCCTTCGCGAGCACCGACACGTCGCCGAGCGTCGCCGACATGAGCAGGAACTGCGCCCGCGGCAGCTCGAGCAGCGGCACCTGCCAGGCCCAGCCGCGGTCTGGCTCGGCGTAGAAGTGGAACTCGTCCATCACGACCAGGCCCACGTCGGCGCCCGATCCCTCACGCAGCGCGATGTTGGCCAGCACCTCCGCGGTGCAGCAGATCACGGGCGCCTCGGCGTTCACCGCGGCGTCGCCGGTGAGCATGCCGACGTTCTCGGGCCCCAGCACCTCGCAGAGCGCGAAGAACTTCTCGCTCACCAGCGCCTTGATCGGCGCGGTGTAGAAGCTCACCCGGTCGCTGGCCAGGGCCGCGGCGTGGGCGGCGACCGCGACCAGGGACTTCCCCGAGCCGGTCGGCGTCGCCAGGACTACGTTGCTGCCCGCGAGCAGCTCGAAGACGGCCTCGTCCTGGTGCGGGTAGAGCTCGAGCCCCTGCTCGCCCACCCAGCCCACCAGTGCCTCGTAGACCTCGTCGGCCGACGCGCCGACCTCGGGGACCCAGCTCATCGGTCCCTGGCCCGGGGGTGGGCGGTCGCGAAGACCTGGCGGAGGTTGTCGACGGTGACCAGCGTGTAGACCTGCGTGGTGGTGACCGAGGCATGGCCGAGCAGCTCCTGCACCACCCGGACGTCTGCGCCACCGTCGAGCAGGTGGGTCGCGAAGGAGTGCCGCAACGTGTGTGGCGAGACGTCGCGGTTGACGCCGGCCCGCTCCGCGGCCCGGACCAGCACCGCCCACGCGGACTGGCGGGAGAGCCTGCCGCCCCGGGCATTGAGGAAGAGCGCTCCCCCGGTGCTCGCTGCGGTCGAGGCGGCGACCAGCTCCGGGCGGCCGCGGACCAGGTAGGCGTCGACGGCCTCCCGGGCGTAGGACCCCACCGGGACCATCCGCTCCTTGCCACCCTTGCCGCGGAGCAGCACGGTGCCGTCCACGGTGTCCAGGTCGTCGACGTCGAGGCCGACCGCCTCGGAGATGCGGGCGCCGGTGCCGTAGAGCAGCTCCAGCAGCGCCCGGTCGCGCAGGGCCAGCGTCGTGCCCGCCGATCCGGCGGCCTCCAGGATCGCCTCCACGTCGGACAACGGGAGTGCCTTCGGCAGCCGCTTCGCCGGAGCCGGCGGCTTGACCGACCCCGCCGGGTCGGCGGTGGCCAGCCCGTCGCGGACCGCGAACCGGTGGAAGCCGCGCACGGCGACCACGGTGCGCGCCGCGGAGGTCGAGCTCAGCGGCGGGTGCTCCGGATCTCCTTCCCGCAGCCGCACCAGGAACTCGGTGACGGTCGCCTCGGAGATGCCGCCGAGGTCGGCGATCTCGCGCTCGGCGAGGTACTGCTGGTAGCGCCGCAGGTCCCGCCGGTACGACGTCAGGGTGTTGGCCGCCAGCCCCCGCTCCACCGACAGGTGGTCGAGGTAGGTGCGCACGGCCCGCGCGATCCCGGTCGCCGCGCCCGCCTCCGCCCCGGTCGAGGCTCCGGTGGTCGAGCGGCGTCTCCGGTGGTCGAGCTTGTCGAGACCAAGTCAGCTCAGCGCAGCGTCCAGCGACACGGCCTCGAGGCCGACCGCCTCGCCGACGGGTGCGTTGGTGAGCTGGCCGGCGTGGGTGTTGAGACCCAGCGCCAGGGAGCGGTCGTCGCGGCAGGCCTGCTGCCAGCCCTTGTTGGCCAGCGCCACGGCGTACGGCATCGTCGCGTTGGTGAGGGCGTAGGTCGAGGTGTTCGGCACCGCGCCCGGCATGTTCGCCACGCAGTAGAACGTCGAGTTGTGCACGGTGTAGGTGGGGTCCGCGTGCGTGGTGGCGTGCGTGTCCTCGAAGCACCCGCCCTGGTCGACCGCGATGTCGACGAGCACGGAGCCCGGCTTCATCCGCGAGACCAGCTCGTTGGTGACCAGCTTGGGCGCCTTGGCGCCCGGGATCAGGACCGCGCCGATGACCATGTCGGCCTCGGTCACCTGCTGCTCGATGGCCAGCTTCGAGGAGGCCAGCCCGTGCACCCGGTTGTTGTAGCGCCAGAACGACATCCGCAGCTTGTCCAGGTCGGTGTCGAGCAGGGTCACGTCCGCACCCATCCCGAGCGCGATGTTCGCGGCGTTCTGGCCCGAGACGCCGGCACCGATGATGACGACCTTGGCGTTCGCGACGCCGCCGACACCGCCCATGAGCACGCCGCGGCCACCCTGGGCCTTCAGCAGGGAGTAGGCGCCGACCTGCGGCGCCAGGCAGCCGGCGACCTCCGACATCGGGTAGAGCAGCGGCAGCCCGCCCGACGGCAGCTGCACCGTCTCGTAGGCGATCGCCGTGACGCTGCGCTTCAGCAGCTCCTCGGTGAGCGGCTTGTCGGCCGCCAGGTGGAGGTAGGTGAAGAGCGTCTGGCCCTCCTGCATCCGGTGGTACTCCTCGGCCACCGGCTCCTTCACCTTGAGCACCATGTCGGCGGTGCCCCAGACGTCGTCGGCGTTGTCCAGGATCCGCGCGCCCGCGGCGACGTACTCGGCGTCGTCGATCGAGGAGCCCACGCCGGCGCTCTTCTCGATGTAGACCTCGTGACCGTGAGCGGTGAGCTCGTGGACGCCGATCGGCGTGATGGCCACGCGGTACTCGTGGTTCTTGACTTCCTTCGGGACGCCGACCTTCACCTGTTCACTCCTTGCGTGATGCCCGCCACACCGATGTGGCCGCGGCGCGAGACTACCCCCCGGACCGTTCCGATCCTGCCAGACCCCGGGCCCGGGCCAGCAAGACGGCGACCACCACCGGCGCATCGCCGATGCGGCCGTCGAGCACGGCCTTGACGAGGTCGTCGTAGGGCACCCAGAAGGTCTCCATGTCGGCCTCCTCGTGCTGGGGCACGAAGTCACCGCGATCCGCGGCGCGCAGGTCGCGCGCGAGGTAGAAGTGCATGAGCTCGTCGGACAGGCCCGGCGAGGAGAACGTGGACGCCAGGTGGGTCCACTCCCCTGCCTCGAGCTCCGCCTCCTCCAGCAGCTCGCGCCGGCCGACCTCCAGTGGGTCCTCGCCGGCCTGGTCGCACAGCCCGGCCGGCAGCTCGACGAGCCGGCGCTGGGCGGCATGACGGTACTGCCGCATGCACAGGACCCGCTCGTCGTCGTCGACAGCGAGGATGACCACCGCCCCCGGGTGCTCGAGCACCAGCCGACGGAACGGCTCCTCCTCGAGGTGACCGGGACGCCGGATCCGGTCCGAGCGCAGCGCCACCACCCAGTCGTCCCGGTGCAGGTCGGTGCTGGAGGCAACCGGCCACGCCTCCGGTTCGTCGGTCAATGGCGATTTCGGCATGTTCGTGACGCTACCGTGCTGGCCATCGGGCACCGTCGCCCGGAATCACTACGGAGGAGTCAGCATGACCATGGCCCTGGGCCACGCCACGTCCGGTGTCCGCAGCCTCACCCGGGAGGAGGCCGAGGCCCGCGGAGCGCTCCTCGAGGTGGACCGCTACGACATCGCGGTCGACATGAGGGGCCTGTTCGAGGGCGAGGTCCTCGAGTCCACCTCCACGATCACCTTCCGCTGCCTCGAGCCCGGGGCGAGCACCTTCGTGGACTGCGTCGCCGAGGTGCGGCACGCCACCCTCAACGGCCGGGAGATCGATCTCGGCACGGTGAAGAACGGCCGCATCCCGCTCCCGGACCTCGCGGCCGAGAACGTGCTGGTGGTCTCGGCCAGCCAGTCGGACACCGGCAGCGGCGCCGGCATCCTGCGCACCGTGGACCCGTCGGACAAGCTGGTCTACGTCTGGACCTCCTTCGAGGCCGACGACGCCCGCCGCGCCTGGGCCTGCTTCGACCAGCCCGACCTGAAGGCGCCGCACCGGTTCACGGTGATGGCGCACGAGACCTGGACCGTGACCAGCAACGGCGCCCCGACCTCGGTCGAGGACCAGGCCGACGGGGGCCGGCTGTGGACGTTCCCGGACACCCCGGCGTTGTCGACGTACGTC
Organism: uncultured Actinomycetota bacterium; assembly: GCA_963820065.1. Lineage (GTDB taxonomy): Bacteria > Actinomycetota > Actinomycetes > DATJPE01 > DATJPE01 > JANPBY01. Next base: position 104,633 of record CAWFYM010000006.1, read on the forward strand.
GTGGTGGTCAATGCCGGCCCCTTCCACGAGATGCGCCAGCAGCGGGACGGCTACAGCCTGGGCCTCTACTGCCGACAGTCCCTCAAGCAGTACCTCGAGCGGGACGCCCAGGAGCTCTTCGACGTCACCGCCTCCGGCCTCGCCTTCTTCGGCGAGCGGTTCGGCCAGCCGTTCCCCCAGGAGCGCTACGACCAGGTCTTCGTGCCGAACATGGGCGGAGCCATGGAGAACTGGGGATGCGTCACGTGGACCGACGCCGTCCTGTTCCGCAGCCCGCCGACCTACGGCCAGCGCGAGTCCGTCGCCTCGGTGCTGCTCCACGAGATGGCCCACATGTGGTTCGGCGACCTGGTCACCATGCAGTGGTGGGACGACCTGTGGCTCAACGAGGCGTTCGCCTCGTGGGCATCGACCTGGGCGGCCGTGAACGCCACCGAGTACACCGACGGCTGGGCGACCTTCCTCGCCGGGCTCGAGCTCTCCGGCTACGCCACCGACATGGGCCCGGCCTCGCACCCGATCCGGGGCGACGTCCCCGACGTGGCCCAGGCGATGGCCAACTTCGACGCGATCACCTACGTCAAGGGCCAGAGCGTGCTCAAGCAGCTGGTCGCCTACGTCGGCGAGGACGCGTTCGTCGAGGGATTGCGCGCCTACTTCCGCGAGCACGCGTGGGGCAACACCCGGCTCGCCGACCTGATGTCCGCGGTCGGCGAGGCGTCGGGTCGTGACCTCACCAGCTGGACCGAGGCGTGGTTCGACCGGGCCGGCACCGACACGCTGGTGCTCTCCGGCACCGAGGTCCTGGCCACGGGCCCGGACGGCGACGAGCCGCGTCCGCACCACCTCGAGATCGGCGTCTACCGTCGCAGCGGGGCCGACGCCGAGGCCGGGCTCGAGCAGGTCGGCACGGCGTACGTCGAGACGACCGGTTCCCGCACCGCCGTCGAGGGGCTCCCCGAGGGGGCCGACCTGTACCAGCTCAACCACCAGGACCTGACCTTCGCCGCGGTCCGCACCGACGAGCGGTCGCTGCGCACGATGCTCGACTCCGCGGCGGAGCTCCCGGACGCCCTGTCCCGGGCGCTGGCCGTCACCACCGCCTGGGACATGCTGCAGAAGGGTGAGCTGTCCACCGACGAGCTGCTCACCTGCGTGCTCGGCGTGCTGCGCAGCGAGCGCAGCCCGGGAGTCGTCGAGCCGTTCCTGGCGCTGTCGCTGAGGGCGGCGGAGCAGTGGAGCCCCACCGTGGCGGTGCCGAACCAGCTGGCCCGGCTCGCCGAGGTGGCGGTCACCCTGGCCGAGGAGCCCGAGCACCGGGCTCCCGCGCTGCGCACGCTGGCCGCCGCGGCCAGCGAGCCCGCGCACTTCGAGGTGCTCGACGCCGCGGCCGCCGACAACTTCGACCTCGCCTGGCGGGTGCAGGCCCGACGGGCGGCGCTCGGCCGGCACGACGCCGACGCCGTCGAGGCGCTGCTGGAGCGTGACCCCGACCCGGAGGCGTGGATCCGCGCCCTGGGCGTCACGGCGGCCCGTCCCGAGGAGTCGGCGAAGGCCGAGGTCTGGGCCGAGGTGTGGGAGAAGCGGTCGGTCCCGGCCGGCACGCCCCTGTTCGCGCTCGCGCAGTGCTTCTGGCGGCCGGCCCAGCACGACCTGATGGTTCCATGGGCGCACCGCTACCTCGACGAGGTCGGCCGCCTGAGTGCCGGCGGCGGCATGCTCGCCGTCGGCTCGTTGATGCGCGGCATGATGCCCACGACCGCCGACCGGGCCTTCGTCGAGCGTGCGCGCGAGATCGCCCAGCAGCCCGACCAGAACCCCACGGTCCGGGCCACGCTGCTCACCGGCAGCGACACCCTCTCCCGGGTGCTCCGCGCCCAGGCCTGACCGGGACCGGTCCGGGGACGACGCTGCGTCGTCCCCGGACCGGACCGTCGGTCAGTCGACCTCGGGCTCGGGCTCGCGGCGCAGGCCGGACTCGTCGATCGGGAAGCGCAGCTCGCGCTGACGCTCGATGGCCGCGCCGACCAGGCCCGCGAACAGCGGGTGCGGGCGGGTCGGCCGGGAGCGCAGCTCGGGGTGCGCCTGGGTGGACACGTAGTAGGGATGCACCTCGCGGGGCAGCTCCACGAACTCGACGAGGTTGTCGTCCGGGGAGGTCCCGGAGAAGACCAGGCCGGCGGCCTCGAGCTGCTCGCGGTACTGGTTGTTGACCTCGTAGCGGTGCCGGTGCCGCTCGTCGATCTCCGCCGCGCCGTACGCCTCCCGCACCACCGACCCGTCCTTGAGCACGGCCGGGTAGAGGCCCAGGCGCATCGTGCCGCCGAGGTCACCGGCGCCCTCGACGAAGCTCTTCTGCTCCTCCATCGTCGCGATCACCGGCTCCGGGCAGTCCGGGTCGAACTCGGTGGACGCGGCCTTCTCCAGGCCGGCGACGCTGCGGGCGTACTCGATCACCATGCACTGCAGTCCCAGGCACAGGCCGAGCGTCGGGATGCCGTGCGTGCGCGCGTAGGTCAGCGCGCCGAGCTTGCCCTCGATGCCGCGGATGCCGAAGCCGCCGGGCACGCAGACCGCGTCCACGTCGTGGAGGTGGCGTGCGGCACCGGCGGGGGTCTGGCACTCGTCGGAGGGGATCCAGCGGATGTGCACCTTGGACTCGTGCGCGAAGCCGCCGGCGCGCAGCGCCTCGCCGACCGAGAGGTAGGCGTCGGGGAGGTCGATGTACTTGCCGACCAGGCCGACGGTCACCTCCTCCTGGGGGTGGTGCACCCGGCGCAGCAGGTCGTCCCACACGGTCCAGTCGACGTCGCGGAACGGCAGGTCGAGCCGGCGTACGACGTAGGCGTCGAGGCCCTCGCGGTGCAGCACCTTCGGGATGTCGTAGATCGACGGGGCGTCCGCGGCGGTGACGACGGCGTCCTCGTCGACGTCGCACATCAGCGAGATCTTCTTCTTGATCGACTGCGGGATCTCGCGGTCCGCGCGACAGACGATGGCGTCGGGCTGGATGCCGATGGAGCGCAGCGCGGCCACGGAGTGCTGGGTCGGCTTGGTCTTCAGCTCGCCCGAGGGACCGATGTAGGGCACCAGCGAGACGTGCAGGAAGAAGCAGCTGTCCCGGCCGATGTCGTGGCGCAGCTGGCGGGCCGCCTCGAGGAAGGGCAGCGACTCGATGTCGCCCACGGTGCCACCGATCTCGGTGATCACCACGTCGACCTCCTGGCCGTCACGGGACTCGCCCATGGCCCGGATCCGGTCCTTGATCTCGTTGGTGATGTGCGGGATCACCTGGACGGTGTCGCCCAGGTAGTCACCGCGCCGCTCCTTGGCGATGACGGTCGAGTAGACCTGCCCGGTGGTGACGTTGGCCCGCTGACCCAGGTTGGTGTCGAGGAACCGCTCGTAGTGACCGATGTCGAGGTCGGTCTCCGCCCCGTCGTCGGTCACGAAGACCTCGCCGTGCTGGAACGGGTTCATCGTCCCGGGATCGACGTTGAGATAGGGGTCGAGCTTCTGCATCGTCACGCGGAGACCGCGGGAGCGGAGCAGGCTTCCCAGGCTCGAGGCGGTGAGCCCCTTGCCGAGCGAGGAGGCGACGCCTCCGGTCACGAATACGTGCTTGGTTGGCGTCCCGATCTTCACGGGATTCCATCCTACCCGAGAGGTACCGCTCCGTCCGATCCCGACGCACCGAAGGAACCGCCCTGGACCTTCAGGGACCGGCCCAGGGCCAGGACCGTGGTGACCTGGCCCACCGCGGTGTCGGCCCCGTCCACCGTCGCGACCTTGTCGGCCACCGGCTCGGCCCGCAGGCCGTGCAGGTCGCCCTCGAGACCGGACGCCGCATCCCCGGCCACGACCACACCGGTGGTGGTGGCCGCGAGGCCGGTCAGCAGCCCGGAGAGGATCGCGTCGTCGGCGTGGTGGCCCAGCACCACCAGCACCAGTCCGGTGCGCGAGGCCTTCTCGGGCGACTTCATCAGGTCGGCGCCCGCCAGGCTCTGCCGGATCGAGGAGGCCTGGTCGAGGGAGACCGTGTCGCCGGACACCGCGGCGCCGAGCAGCTGGCCGATCCGGTCGTACGTCGAGGCGTCGGCAGGAATCACGCCGTCGTCGAGCCGGGTCATCAGCTGGCTGCCCAGGGTGTCGACCAGAGACTTCTCGGAGGCCGCGACCAGCGCGGGCTTGGCCTGGTAGGTGCCGGCCACGCTGCCGCCCGCAGCCTCGACCTGGGCGGCCAACCCGCTCACGACGTCGCCGTCGGCCCCGGGCATGGTGATGATCGACACGGCGTGGTTCTGGAGCCGCTCGCCGTAGAGGGTCGGTGCGGCCGCGGTCGCGAAGTCCTCGCCGAAGCGGGCTGCTCGCTGCGAGTCCTGCTGCTTGGCGCGGGTGTGGGCGGAGACGGGGCTGTCGTCCCGGCCGAGCTCGCTGAGCGGGCCGCCGCCGAGGACGACTCCCACGGAGAGGGCGAGGAACACGGCCACCAGCGAGACGACGTGGTGTCGGTAGGAGATCACGAGAACGGTCCTTGCACGTTGACGGGCGCGGCGATGGCGAAGGAGTGGACGAGGTCGGTCACGGCGGCCCGGAACGAGTCCAGCCACGTAGCCCCGACCGGGGTGACCGAGATCGCGGCGAGCAGAGCCACGAGCCCGGCCAGCATGACCAGGTAGAGGTGGCGTGGCCGGACCCGGCCCGAGTAGAGCCGTGGCACCGCGGTCGCGTCGACCAGGCGCGGGCCGACCTTCAGCCGGGTGAGGTAGGTGCTGGCCAGGCCGGGGCGTTGGCGGTCCAGGAACTCGTCCAGGGTGGCGTGCATGCCGACCCCGACGATCACGGACGCCTCACATGAGTCGGCGAGGATCAGGGCCGCGTCCTCGGGCGTCGCGCCCGACTCCAGGCGCAGGGGGCGTACGCCGAGCCGCTCGAGCTGGTCGGTGGCGGCCCGGTCAGCCCCCCGGTCGACCCGGACGACGACGTCGCGGGCAGCTCGCAAGGTCTTCACCGACGGACGATCGGACTCCTCGGCGCGGGCGTCGAGCAGCACGATGTCGGGCTGGTAGCCCGCCGCGCGGAGCACCTCCGCGCCGCGCTCGACCCCGATGAGCACCGGCTGCTGCTCCCGCAGGTAGGCACGGACGGCCTGCAGCTCGGCCTCGTACTCGTGGCCCGCGACCACGACGACGACCGGGCGGCCGGCGATCTTCGTGGCCGGGCGGGGCAGGCCGCGGCCGTGCAGGAGCAGGTCCTCCTCGCGGCGCAGGAACTCGGTGCTGTTGTGGGTGAAGGTCTCCAGCTGGGTGGCGAGCCCGGTCCGGGCCTGCTCCATCTCGGCCCGGACCACGTCCGCGTCGAGCTCGCGTCCGGTCGCCACCGGCTCGTCGTCGACGTAGACGGTGGCCTCGTGGACCCGGATCGCGGAACCGTCCTTGATCGCGGCCAGGCCGTCGATCCCGATCCCGTCCACGAGCAGCACACCGGCGTCCGCGAGCACCTGCGGGCCCAGGTTCGCGTAGCGACCCGAGATCATCGGGGAGGCGTTGAGCACCGCGGTGACGCCGGCGTCGACGAGCGCCTGGGCGGTGGTGCGGTCCAGGTCGAGGTGGTCGACGACGGCCAGGTCTCCCGGACGCAGCCGTGGCAGCAGGCTCCGGGTCCGTCGCTCGACGCGGGCGGTCCCCACGAGGCCGGGCGGGACGATGGCGGCGCGTTGTCGTACAGGCAGCTTCATGACCGCCTCATCCTCCCAGCCGGGGGCTGGCCGATTCGGGATCCCGCGCGCCGGGCGCGTCGGGGTCAGGACTCCGCGATCCCCGTCGGAATCAGCCCAGGGCACGCGCCGGCTGGGCCACCTCCAGCAGCTCCCTGGCGTGCGCCAGCGCGGTGTCGGACTCAGTGAGGCCGGCGAGCATCCGGGACAGCTCCCGCTCGCGCTCCGCGGCATCGAGCACGGTCAGCCCGGAGCTGGTGACCGACCCGTCGTGCGACTTGGCCACCACCACGTGTCGGTCGGCGTAGGCGGCGACCTGGGGCAGGTGGGTGACCACGAGCACCTGGGCGTCGCGGGCCAGCCTGGCCAACCGGCGGCCGATCTCGACCGCGGCGGTGCCACCCACACCGGCGTCGACCTCGTCGAAGACGAACGTCGGCACCGGGCTGGTCCCCGCGAGGGCGACCTCGAGCGCCAGCATCACCCGGGACAGCTCACCGCCGGACGCACCCTTGTTGAGCGGTCGCGGCTCCGAGCCGGTGTTCGCGGCCAGCAGCAGCTCCACCTCGTCGATGCCGGAGCGTCCGAAGCGCAGCCAGCGGTCTCCCACGCGAAGTGGGCCGGGACCGGACAGCTCCGGGTCGGGCCCGGGCTGCTCGGTCTGCCGGACCTCGATCTCCAGGCGGGCGTGCGGCATCGCCAACAGGGTGAGCTCCGCCGTCACCTCCTCCCCGAGCCGGGTGGCCGCCTCCTGGCGGGCCGCGGAGAGCGCGGCCGCCGCGTCGGCGAGCTCAGCGCGGAGGGTCTGCTGGGTGGCCCGCAGCTCCTCGATCCGCTCGTCGGTGTGGTCGAGGTCGAGCAGCCGGGCCGCGGAGGTCTCGGCCCAGGCGAGCACCTCGTCGATGGTGTCGCCGTACTTGCGGGTCAGGGCGGTCAACGCGGCACGTCGCTCGGAAACTGCCGCGAGACGGGCGGGATCTGTCTCCACACGGGAGGCGTAGGACGCCACGTCCGCAGCCACGTCGGACAGCAGGTAGGTGATCTCGGTCAGCCGGTCGGCCAGCTCGCCGGCCTCCGGGTCGTGCTCGCGGACTGCGTCCAGCTGGCTCTTGGCCACCGCCGTGGTCACCAGCGCGTCGGGCTGGTCCTGCTCGCTGGACAGGGCCTCCCGGGCCTGCTCGGCGGCGGTGCGGAGGGTGTCGGCGAAGCCGAGCCGCGACTCCTCGGCAGCGAGCGCGGCATCCTCCCCCGGCTCGGGTGCGACCGCCTCGATCTCACCGAGGCCGAACCGCAGCAGGTCCGCCTCCCGGGCCCGGTCACGCGCCGACGTGACCACCTCCTCGAGCTCGCGCTCGGTGGCGGCAAGCCGTTCGTGCAGGTCGGTGTACGACGCGAGCAGGGTGGCCGTGCGCTCGCCACCGAACCGGTCCAGCGCCTCGCGCTGGGCCCGGGCCCGGAGCAGCCGGTGCTGGTCGGACTGGCCGTGCACGGCCACGAGTGGCTCGGCAACCTCTGCGAGCACCGAGATCGGCACCGACGCGCCGCCCACGAAGGCCCGGGAGCGCCCCTCGACCGAGACGTTGCGGGCAAGCACCACCCGCTCGTCCTCCACCTCGCCTCCCGCGTCCTCGACCGCCACGGCGAACGGCGCCAGCCCGTCGACGCGGACGACGCCCTCGACCCGCGCTGCGCGCGCCCCGCTGCGCACGGCGCCGGTGTCCGCCCGGCCGCCGAGCAGCAGGCCGAGCGCGGTCACGATCATGGTCTTGCCGGCGCCGGTCTCACCGGTGATGACGGTCAGGCCGGGCCCGAGCTCCAGGGTCGAGGACTCGATGACCCCGAGCGAGCCGATCCGGATCTCCTCAAGCATCGTGCCCCTCTGCGAGTCGACGACGGCGTTCGCTGGAGCCCCGCCAGCCCTCGACCGGCAGGCCGAACTTGGCCACGAGCCGGTCGGTGAACGGGGCCTCGTGCAGCCGGACCAACCGGACCGGCCGGTGCCCGCGCCGGACCTCGATCCGCGCGCCCGGCGGCAGGTCGACCGCGCGCCGGCCGTCGCACCAGAGGACCCCGGCCCCCTCGGTGGTGGCGAGCAGCTCGACGGCGAGCACCGACGTCGGCGCCACGACCATCGGGCGGGCGAAGAGCGCGTGCGCGCTGATCGGCACCATGAGCAGGGCCTCGACGCCGGGCCAGACCACCGGGCCGCCGGCGCTGAAGTTGTACGCCGTGGAGCCGGTCGGGGTCGCGCAGACCACGCCGTCGCATCCCCAGCGGGACAGCGGGCGGCCGTCGATCTCGACGACCACCTCGAGCATCCGCTCGCGGGCGGCCTTCTCGACGCTGGCCTCGTTCAGCGCGAACGTGCTCATCACCACCTCGCCGTCGCGGTACACGGTGACGCCGATCGTCAGCCGTTCCTCGAGGGTGTAGCGGCGGTGGACGATCGCGTCGATCGTGGACTCGACGTCGTCGTGCTCGGCCTCGGCGAGGAACCCGACGTGCCCGAGGTTGACGCCCAGCACCGGGGTGCCGCTGGCGTGGGTCACCTCGGCGGCACGCAGGATGGTGCCGTCGCCGCCGATGACCAGCGCGAGCTCGCAGTCGACACCGGCGTCCGGCTCGCCGTTGACGATCTCCAGCGGCGGGTCGAACTGGTCGGGCGCGACGCCCAGGTCGGCGGCCTCGGCCGCCAGGAGCCGGACCACCAGGCCGTGCCCGGTGAGCGCCTTGCAGAACGCCCGCGCGACCTCACGGGCCTCGTCGCGGCCGGTGTGGGCGAGCAGCAGCACCCGGCGACGACCACCGTCGTCGGCCGGGGGCACGGCGGCGCTGGTCTCGGTCACGGGTCCACCTTCTCACCCGCTGCCCCCAGCGGGTCGGCAGCCCGGACCGCGGCGTCGATGGCGTCGGTGTCGATCGTGGCCGGCCCGTGCCGGAGCCAGAGGAAGAACTCGACGTTCCCCGAGGGGCCCGGCAGCGGACTGGTGGTGACCATCCGGGCACCCCAGCCACGACGGGCCGCCGCCCGGGCCACCGAGACCACTGCCTCGGCACGCAGTGCGGGATCGCGCACGACGCCGCCCTTGCCCACCCGGTCCTTGCCGACCTCGAACTGGGGCTTCACCATGAGCGCGAGGTCGCCCTCGGCGTCGGTGACGCCGAGCAGCGCGTCCAGCACCAGCTCGAGGGAGATGAACGACAGGTCCCCCACGACGAGATCGACCGGGCCGCCGATCGTCTCGGAGGTCAGCTCACGGACGTTCATCCGGTCGTGCACGTCGACGCGCTCGTCCTGCTGGAGCTTCCACGCCAGCTGGCCGTACCCCACGTCGACCGCCACCACCTGCGCCGCTCCGTGGCGCAGCAGCACGTCGGTGAAGCCACCCGTCGACGCGCCGGCGTCGAGGCAGCGTCGGCCGCGCACCACGAGCCCGGCAGGCTCGAACGCCGCCAACGCCCCCGCGAGCTTGTGCCCACCACGGGAGACGTAGTCGGGCCGGTCCGGGTCGTCGGCCACCACGATCGCGACGTCGGTGGTGACTCCGGTCGCGGGCTTGGTCGCCGGCGCGCCGGAGACCTTCACCCGGCGGGCGGCGATCAGCTCGCTGGCATGCTCCCGCGACCGGGCCAGCCCACGGCGGACCAGCTCGGCGTCCAGACGGAGACGACGGGGCGGCACGACGGGTCAGGACGTCTGGGACCGGTCGGCGGGCGGCTGCGTCGGGGAGGGCTGCGTCGGGGAGGGCTGGGCCTGCTGGGCGTCGAGGGCGCGCCGCAGCTGCTCCTGGGCGGCCTCGAACACACCGACGTGCTCTTCGATCGGGCGCTCCTCGAGCTCCTCGACCGCAGCGATCACGTGGTCGACGCTCTCCACGCCGGTCCGGACCTGCTCGGGAGTGTCAGCTCCGGGAGTCGGCTCCACCGGGCCGGGCTCCTGCGACTCCTCGCTCATGGGGCGAGACTATCCCGCGATCCGGCCGCTCACGGCAGCGGCGCACGCAGGTCGTCGACGTCCACCGGCTCGCCGGTCTCGTCGAGATGGCACCAGGCCGCGGCCGCGACCACGCGCCACCAGTCCTCCGGGCCACCGTCGCCACCCACGACGAGCCGGCCGGACTGCACCTCCGCGTTCCAGCCACCCAGTTCCGCGCCACCGCCGTCCGACGTCGGTGCGGCGTGGGGCTCGAGCAGCCCCGCCAGGTCAGGGGCGAGGTACGTCGGCCGCTCCCCCTCGACCGCCGCCACCAGCTCGCCCAACCCGGTCACACCCGTCAGCACGAGCAGCGAGTCCAGCCCGGCGTTCCGGGCGCCCGCGATGTCGGTGTCCAGCCGGTCCCCGACCATCAGCGGCCGCTGGCCACCCACGCGGCGCACGGTCTCGTCGAGCAGCGGACGCTGCGGCTTCCCGGCGACCTGCGGCTCGACGCCGCTGAAGGAGCTCAGCGTCTCGACGAGCACGCCGTGGCCGGGCGCGACGCCGTACTCGGTGGGGAAGGTGCGGTCGGTGTTGCTGGCCACCCACGGCAACCCGTCCCGGATCCGCACGGCGGCCTGCATGATGTCGCGCCACACGACGTCGGGTCCGTAGCCGCTGACGATGGCGCTGGCCTCGTCGTGCACCGTCACCGGCTTCAGGCCCTCGGCCAGCAGGGCGTCCTCCAGCCCGGCGCCGCCGAGGAGGGCGACCTGCGCGCCGCTGCCCCACCGATCGACCAGCACGCGCGCGGCGGCCTGGGCCGAGGTGACCACGTCGGCCTCCTCGGCCGCCACGCCCAGCTCGCGCAGGTGCTCGGCGACCCGCGCGGGCGGCCGGGCGGCGTTGTTGGTGATGAAGGCGACACGCATACCGGCGTCGCGGACGGCTGAGAGGTGGTCAGGCGCGCCGGGGACGGCGTCGCCGCCGACGTAGACCACCCCGTCGAGGTCGAGCATCGCCAGGTCGTACGCCTGGCACAGCGGCCGGTCCGACGAGCCGAGCATGCACACCTCCGTGGGTCTCCGGGCGACGCAGCACCCTACGATGCTCCGATGGACGACAGCCGTGTGGTCACCCCGCCGTACCTGGCCGGGCCGCTGCGGCTGCTGCCCTTCCGCGGTCTGTCGCTGGCCCCCGGCCGGATCGGGGACCCGGCCGCGGCTCGCGCCTTCGCCCGACCCTATCGGGACGTCTCGCAGCGCCTGAGCCGGTGGGCGGAGAAGGGCCAGGTCCACCAGGACGACCGCGCCGCGGTCTACCTCCACGAGTACACCTCGGGGGGAATCACGGTGCGCGGGCTCGTGGGTGCCCTGGACCTCTCGCACCGGGCCCACAACCGCAGCGAGCGCGTGGTGTACCCGCACGAGGGCATCCATCCGCTGCAGGTCGCCGAGCTCGCCGAGCGCATGGTCGAGATGCAGATGAACCCGGCCCCGATCCTGCTCGTCCACCGCGCCCACGCGACGGTGCGACGGATCGTGCGCGACCTGCTCTCGACGGCCCCCGACCAGCAGTTCACCGACCGCGGAGAGCAACGGCACCGGCTCTGGGCGATCCGGGAGCCCGCCGTGCTCGGGGACCTCGAAGCGGCTCTCGCCGGCTCTCGTGCACTCATCGCGGACGGGCACCACCGGTACGCCGCCTACCTGCGTCTGCAGGATCGGGAGCCGGGCGGGGCGCACGACCTCGGGCTCGCGATGCTGGTCGACCAGGACGACACTCCCCTGTTCCTCGGACCCATCCACCGGGTCCTCGAGGGCTCCACGCTCGGTGACCTCGAGCAGGCGGCTGCCACGATCGGCGCGGCCTTCCGACCCGCGACCGAGACAGAGGCCGTCGCCGCCCTCGACCCGCGGACTCTCGTGGCCACCGACGGCCGAGCCTGGGCGACGGTCACGCTGACCGTTCCGCACAACCGAGCCGCCGTCGAGATCGTGCACGAGGCGCTCGTCCCGGCGCTCCCGACCGAGGCGGGACGTGTCAGCTACCACCACTCCGTCGAGGAGGCGCTCGCACGCGTGGCAACCGGTTCCGGGGTGGCGGTCCTGCTGCCGGCACCGGACTTCGACCTGGTCCTGCGCATCGTTGCGGCGGACCGCCTCCTGCCCGAGAAGGCCACCTCGTTCCAGCCGAAACCGCACGTCGGCGTGCTCATCCGCTCGCTGCGCGACGAATGAGCCTGCCGCCGGTCACCTCGATCTCCACGCGCGAGGCGGCGGCGCCCCCGGCCCGGAAGAAGCGCCTCCGGACCGAACCGGTCACCTCGACCAGGTCCCCCTCGGCCCAGCCGGCGACCGAGCGACGGACCCGACCACCCCAGACGGCACACTCCAGCGCGTCGACCGTCTGACGAGAGCCCGGCCGGACCGAGCCCCGCGCGACCACCACCCGGAACGTCCACAGCACGTCGCCACTGGGCAGCACCCGCCCCTCGGGAGCCGCCGACACGCGACCGACGAGGCGGACCTCGTTCACCGTCGCGGACACCCTTGCGGCTCCACTCTTCCTGACTCCCGGTGCGGACATCGCACATCACCTCCGGCCCCCAACCTGCCCGGCCGCGCCGACGAGGACGCCGGCTCGGCGGCGCAGCTGTGGACACGCCGTACCGGGACCGACGTTGTGGAGGATCCCCGGCCCTGGCCGCGGGAATGGTGGGTAAATGCAGGTAGGGCCACCCCGTGTGGGGTGGCCCTACCTTCAATGTTTGTCCGGCGGCGTCCTACTCTCCCACAACCTCGCGGTTGCAGTACCATCGGCGCTGAAAGGCTTAACTTCCGGGTTCGGGATGGGACCGGGTGTTTCCCTTTCGCTATGGCCGCCGTAACTCTGGTGGAAACACGCGCACCCAAAACTTGTGTTGGGGGTGTTTCCAGGCTCTGTGTTCAGTTGTTGGGTGGACCAACGAACATGGGTTTGTTGGTTTCAGAACTGCGTAGTGGACGCGGGCACCATCACTCTTT
>CAWFYM010000007.1:0-11425 GCA_963820065.1 uncultured Actinomycetota bacterium
CTCGCTTGGCGTCGCGAGACGTCGTCGAGGCTTTTGTGTCTTACGACACCGCGAGCGGCATCGGCAACGCCGTATCAGTGTTCCGCCGTACGGTCCCGCAAATGGACTTCCCGTACCGCATCCGCGTGCACGCGCCGGGCATCTCTTGCCGTCGCGACCCGTCACCCAGTCGGGCGTCCGTTTCCACACGCTCGCGACTGAAAGGCAGTCCGATGCTGGCGAGGTCAGCGCAACAGGTCTAGCGCCGGCCGGATCTGGCCCCGGGAGGTGATCCCGAGCTTCGGGTACACCCGGTACAGGTGCGAGGCCACCGTCCGATGCGAGAGGTAGAGGCGGGTGCCGATCTCCCGGTTCGAGAGCCCGTCGGCGGCGAGGTGCGCGATCTGCAGCTCCTGGGGGGAAAGGTTCTGCCATGCCTGGGTCTCGGCACCCTGGCTGCGCTCGCCTGCCGCCCGCAGCTCGTGGCGCGCCTGCTCGGCGAACGCCCGTGCGCCGAGGGCGTCGAACGCCTCCCGGGAGGCGCGCAGCGGTGCTCGGGACTCGGCGGCCCGACGCTGACGGCGCAACCACCGCCCGAAGTTGAGCAGCAGCCTGGCGCGGTAGAGCGGCCACGCGGACAGGTCGGCGCGCAGTGCCCACTGGAACGCGGCCTCTGCCTCGTCGTCGTCGGCCAGGAGGGGACGGGCGTACAGAAGCGCGACCTGCGTCCAGGTGGACTCGCCGGTCAGCGAGTGCGCGGCGAAGAGGTCGCGCTGGGCGCGTGCCGCCGCGATGTTGCCGGTGTGCAGGGCGGCCTCGGCCAGGTCGCCGAGCGCCCACGCGCTCTGGAAGTGGTGGTAGGCGGGGTCGTGGGGGTCGAACAGGCGGTAGAGCTGGTCGAACGCCTCGTCATAGCTGCCGGCACCGATCGCGGTCAGTCCGCGGCTCAGCTGGATGCCGCACAGCATGGCGTTGGCTCCCAGGGGCAGCGCGATGGCTTCGGCAGCGCTGATCTGCGCCTCGGCCAGGTCGAACTCCCCCCGCACGCCGGCGAGGATGCCCTGCACGATGAGGGCGCTGGCCTCCCACAGAGGCTGCCCGGTCTCTCGTGCGAGGCGCAGCGTCTCGTCCGCGGTGGGCATGGCCACCACCCAGTCCAAGGACGGGAACGCGCTCCACGCCTGCTGCGCGGAGACGACGACGAGCTGCCGCAGTCGACCTTCGGCGCGCAGGGCGACGGCGGCGGACGCGTTGAACGGCGCTGACAGCGCGAAGGCCCCGGCGAGGTTCAGTGCGGTGCCGACGAGGTGCGCGGTGTGTGCGTCGACGTCGTGCGGAACGAGGCTATGTGCGCGCTCGATGAGCACGCTGTTGTGGCCCGTGGGGTCGGTCAGGCTGTAGATGGACAGCAGCAGCGGGTCTGCCGCCGAGGGGGAGACGCGCTCGGCGGTCGTCAGGACGGTGCTCCGAAGCTCGGGGCCCACGTCCGCCACCCATGTCTGTAGCGCGGCGAGGTGAGCGAACCGGAGGGCGAGGTCGGAGTCGCCCTGGACGGCCATCTCGTCGGCGACGGCAAGGAGCTCGTGCACCTTGGAGGCGACTCCGGCGGCGTTCGTTGCAGGCTGCGCGAGCGTCTCGGTCAGCAGGCGCAGCCGGCCACGGGAGCGAGACCCGAGATGCTCCGCCTCGGTCTGGTGGTGGAGGTGTGAGGCGGCGTGCGGGTCTCCGAGCTCCAGGGCAAGCTCCGCCGCCTTCAGGTATCGGTCCGCGCGTCGACGACGATCCGGTGTCAGCTGGGCGGAGCGCTCGAGTGCTTCCAGTGCGACCAGCGGGCCCCCGCGTGCCTCCGCGCGGACAGCCGCCGACTCGATCTCGGCGGCGATCTCCTCGTCCGGCCCGTGCGTCGCGGCGGCGAGGTGCCAGACCCGCCGGTCCGGCTGGTCCCGCAGAGCTGCCGCGAGCGCGGTGTGCACCGCCGTCCGCTGGGCCAAGGTCGCGGACTGGTAGATCGCCGAGCGGACGAGCGGGTGACGGAACTCCACGCGCTGCTCCCATACGGCGACGAGCTCCGCGTCGACGGCCGTCGCCCAGACGTCCGGGTCGCCGTCGACCCCGGGAACCAGCAGCTCCGCCGCGCTGACTAGCTCGCGCAGGTCGGTGGTGTCGCCGGCGGCGGCGACGAGCAGGAGGGTCCGGCTCGGTTCCGGCAGTTCCGCGAAGCGCGAGGTGAACGCCCGTTCGAGGCGCGCTGGCAAGGGCAGCTCCGCGCGTCCGTCGGCCTGGTTGGCGCCGGCAGGTCCATGTGCGCCGGCCAGCTCCGTGAGGGCCAGGGGGTTGCCCCTAGCCATGCGCAGCACGCTGGCTCGGGCGCGCACGTCCAGACCCGGAGCACGGACGTGGAGCAGCGCGGCCGATCGTTCGTCATCGAGAGGCCCGAGCTCGACGACCGGCAGGTCGAGGACGCCGAACGGCGTCTCGTAACCGTCGCGCACACCGATGACGAACACGACTCGGTCGTCGTTCAGGCGACGGACGACGAATGCCAGTGCGTCGGCGGTCGGGCGGTCCAGCCACTGGGCGTCGTCGACGACGGCGAGGACCGGTGCCCTGGTCGCGGTCAGGGCGAGAAGCTCGAGGACCGCGAGGGCGATCAGAAAGGGATCCGGAGCCGCACTCTCGCTCATCCCGAAGGCCGAGAGGAGGGCCTCCCGTTGCCGGCGGGGGAGCTCGGCCGCCCTCGGCAAGACGGGTCGCACGAGCTGGTGCAGGCCGGCGAAGGCCACCCGCGCCTCAGACTGGACGCCGGAGACGGTCAGCTGGTGGAACCCGTGCTTGCGGCCCTCGCCACTGACGGCGGCGATCACGAAGGACTTGCCGATGCCGGGCGGTCCTTGCACGAGCATCGCCCCGCCGCTCTGGTCGGCGTCCAGCATGAAGGCGACCAAGCGGTCGAGCTCGCGCTGTCGCCCGACCAGGGTCTCCACGGTGTCATCATGCATCCCCGGCAGGCGCGGCCGCGTGGGGCTGGCCCGCCTGCCGCTGGGATCAACGGGGTCAGGGGGTCTGTGGTGCGACCCGGCTCCGGTCAGGCGCTGCCGCGAGGTTCTGGGCGATCAACCAGGCGAGGCATCCGTCGGCCACCTCGCGCCAGCCGCTGTCGATGGTCAGCGAGTGACCGCGGTCGTCGAACTCCAGGAGCTCAGTGACAGCGTCTGAGTGCCGGTACTGCTTCAGGGTCGACTTCGTGATCGCCTCCGGGACCGTGTGGTCCCGGCCGCCCATCACCAGCAGCAGCGGCCCGCGGCTCTGGTTGTGTGTGTCGACCGCGGCGGGGGAGTGCAACGAGAAGTTGGCGGACGCTGCCTCGAAGAGAGGGCGACCCGGCGCGGGGATCGTCCACGCGTCGTAGAGCTGCTGCGACTCCTCGTCGGTCAGGGCGTTGCCGAAGCTGTAGCGGAACTGCTCGGGGGTCAAGGAGACGGCGCGGTGCTTGTTCGCCGGGTTCTTGAACACGGGCAGGGTCGAGCGCAGGGACGAGAGGGGCAACGGCAGCACCCCCTTGATCTGGGCGGCGTCGATGGCCACCGCGGCCTGAGCGGTGTCCATGCCGAGCAGCTTCTCCGCGATCATGCCGCCGAAGGAGTGGCCCACCACGATGGGCGGCGCGGGCAGGGTCTCGATGATGCTGGCGTAGTGCTGGACCACGTCGTCGATGCCGTGATCCGCGATGCTCTCGGGGTCCAGTCGCGCCGCTTCGACGGTCTCCGGGATGCCGGGCCAGCCCGGGGCCAGGCAGGTGTAGCCCGCGTCCTCAAAGAGCCGAACCCACGGTC
The DNA here is from genome assembly GCA_963820065.1 of uncultured Actinomycetota bacterium. Taxonomy (GTDB): domain Bacteria; phylum Actinomycetota; class Actinomycetes; order DATJPE01; family DATJPE01; genus JANPBY01. The sequence goes on from CAWFYM010000007.1 coordinate 3,813, forward strand.
CCCACGACGTCGCGTGCAGCCAGAGCCCGTGGATGAAGACGACCGTCGTCGGGGTCTCGTTCATCTTGTCCTCCGGTGGTGTGTGGGCGGAGGTCCGATCGTGCTCGCCGACGCGGCTCTCGGGCATCGGTCATCTGACTGATGTCGGCACGGTGCACTCCTGCGCGCCCCGGCGGCGGGCGACCTCAGTCAGGTGACTGATGCCGGAACGGCCCCCATGCGCGGAGATTTGGACATCACCACCCAGCCTGAGGAGACCCACCATGGCTCGCGTTCCCGACTCCGAGCTCGTCCTTGTTCCCGGCGCCACCCTGGTGACCGCGACGCCCGAAGATGGCAGGGCCTTGGCGATCACGATGGCCCGGCACAGCATCCACAACATCCAGCCCGAGCTCGACATCCTGGTCGGCGGCCGGCCGAACTACTCGACCGACCCGACGAGCCTGATCGCGGTCAGCCAGGTCATCGCCCTCGAGTTCGCGACGGTCGCCGCCGCGAACGGCTACTGGCGCTGAGTGCCGTGCCTGACATGACGGCGCTCGTCGGCCACCACCGTGGGGGACCGGAGCAGCTTCAGGTGGAGCAAGTGCCACGACCCGACGCCGATCCCTCGCTCGTGCTCGTCCGTGTGCATGCGGCGGCGATCACCTTCAACGAGCTGCTCTGGGACGAGACCTGGACGCGGGACGGGCAGGACCGCACCCCGATCATCCCCTCGCACGAGTGGTCGGGCGTCGTGGAGGATGCTGGGCAGGACACTGAGTTGCGGGCCGGGGACCCTGTCTACGGGATGGTGCCGTTCGACCGGGACGGGGCCGCGGCAGAGTATGTCGCCGTCCCACCCGACTTCGTCGCGAGCAAACCGGTGACGCTCTCCCACACCGAAGCCGCGGCACTTCCGCTCGCAGGGCTGACGGCATGGCAGGCCCTCGACGAGCACGCACGGGTACGCAGCGGTGACCGCGTGCTCGTCCTGGGCGCGGCGGGCGGCGTGGGGTCTTTCGCCGTGCAGCTCGCACTGCAGCGCGGAGCAAAGGTCACGGGTACCGCGATGCACCGGGACCGCGAGTTCGTGGCGGCGCTCGGGCCGGTCGAGGTGATCGTGCCCGATGATCGCCAAGCACACGGTGACGCGTTGACGCCGGGATCGTTCGACCTGGTCCTCGACACGATCGGCGGCCCCCTCATGGAGCAGTCCCTCCGGCTCGCACGCCGGGGCGGAGCCTTCGTCACCCTGCAGCAACCGCCGCCGCAGCAGCTGGCCGACGCACTGGGCGTCGAAGGGATCTTCTTCGTGGTCCGTCCGACGCGAACCTCGCTCGACCGACTCCGCGAGTCCGTCGACCAGGGCCGGCTCAGCGTGACCGTCGCCGCGACCTACCCGTTGCAGGACGGGCGGAGCGCGTACGAAAGCGGCGCGCTGCCCGGCAGGGCACCGGGCAAGACGGTGCTGATCGTCCGCGCGGACGACGAGCCGACGACCTAGGGACCCCGCCAAGGGTCGCCACATGCGACGGCGCTGCCGTCGGGGAGCCTCCGGGAGGCCCAGTGCCGTTCGCCGAGATCGTGGAAGATGTGGGTCGAGCCATCGATGCCGCGGGCGTCGCCATCATCGCGATCGGCGTGATCGCGGCGGCCGTGGGCACGGGCGTCCGGCTCGTGCACTCAGAACGCGACGTCTACCAGCGGTTCCGGCAGCAGCTCGGCCGATCGATCCTGCTCGGTCTCGAGCTGCTGGTCGCCGCCGACATCATCCGCACTGTCGCCGTCACCCCGACCCTGCAGAGCGTGGGCGTCCTCGCTGGAATCGTCTTCATCCGCACCTTCCTCAGCTTCACGCTCGAACTGGAGATCACGGGCAGGTGGCCGTGGCAGAAGAAGCCCGCTACGGCTGCCCCTGAGCACTCTGAGTCACCCCGGCGTGTCCGGAGGGCTGGTTTGTGGTGTCAGCCCGCTCGTTCGAGGGGTTCGCTGCGAGAGTAGTCGACCTGTTCGGCCTCGATCGGGGTCAGGTCGTCGATCGATGAGTGGGTCCGCTCGGTGTTGAACCACAGCACCCAGGACGCGGTCGCGGCCTCGACCTGGTCGAGGTCACGCCAGGGCCCCTCGTGGTGGATCAGCTCGGACTTGTAGAGCCCGATCTGCGACTCGGCCAGGGCGTTGTCGTAAGCGTCGCCGACGGACCCGACCGAGGCGTCGATGCGCTCCTCGAGCAGCCGGTCGGTGAACGCGATCGAGGTGTAGACCGACCCGGCATCCGTGTGGTGTGTCAGCGCGCTGAAGTCCCCAGCACCTTCACGCCGGCGGGTCCACAGGGCCATCTCGAGGCAGTCCAGGACCAGCGGGGTGCTCATCGATGTGGCGGCACGCCAGCCCAGGATCCGCCGGGAGTGCACGTCGAAGACGAACGCGACGTAGACCCACCCGGACCACGTCCACACGTAGGTGAAGTCGGCCACCCAAAGTTGATCGATTCGCATCCGGGCGAAGTGGCGGTCGACCAGGTCAGCAGGCCGCGTCTCACGCACGTCCAGATCCGTGGGGCGCTTGCGTGCCCCACGACGCACGCCGACCAGCCCCAGCTCACCCATCAGGCGTTCGACGGTGCAGCGGGCGACATCATGGCCCTCGCGGCGCAACCGCAGCCACATCTTGCGAGCCCCGAGTAGCCGTCGCTGGGCGTGCCACGTCGCGGTGATGATCGACTTCCATCGCTCGTCGCTGACATGTTGCGGCGACGGCCCACGCCCGCGGGCGTCGTAGTACGTCGACGGGGCGATCTTTACGCCGTGCTCAGCCAGCACCGCGCAGATCGGCTCGACACCCCATCGCAGACCACCATCGGCGTGGTCCTTGTGCGCCTCGATGAACTGCACTACCTCGCGTGTGGCCGGTCGAGCTCGGCCGCGAAGAAAGCCGAGGCGGCCTTCAAGATCTCGTTCGCCCGCCGAAGCTCCGCGTTCTCCCGCTTCAACCGCTTGATCTCCGCCTGCGCGTCGCTCGTGACCCCGGGCCGCGCACCGGCGTCGACCTGGCCACGGCGGATCCAACCGCGCACGGTCTCCGGCGACCCGATCCCGAGCATCTTCGCGACCGCTGTCATCGCCGCGTACTCGCTCTGATAGTCCGGCCGCACCTCGGCGACCATCCGCACAGCCCGCTCACGAAGCTCGCGCGGGTACTTACTGGGACGTCCCATGAGACAGATCCTTCCAAGGAATCCAGTCTCCGGACACGCCGGGGCGACTCAGCTAGCGAACACCGGTGAACGCGATCGCGTTGCTACACGAGACGGCAGACGTTCTGAAACTGGGCCGTGTTTGCTGGCGGTGTATGGGTATGCAGGTACAACGTGACATTGTCGGGGTCGGTGGTGCCAGGCCTCAATCGCAGATGCGTCGAAGAGCCGGCTTTCGGGCTCTGCGCCGCGGCAAACCTGGGCACTGTCACGGCGTCGAGAACGAGACGACCATGTCCTGCAGGATCGGCGTCAGTTGCTCGGCCAGGCCGGCAGCCTCGTCGAGCACGTACCAAGTGATCGGTTCGTACCAGCCAGTAACTGCGATGAGCGCGAACAGAACGAACAGCCCCGCCCGGACCCAGACCTTCGGCAGCCAGTCGAGGAGGAGGTCGATGACGTCCGATCCGCGCATGGGCTGACTATCGCACCAACCTCCGACATGGTCTGCGCCGAGTCTGGTTGACACTGACCTGGGAGGACCCTCGCTGGAAGGATGTCCCCGTGGCAGACCCTTATCCCAAGGAGTTCCACGACGATGTCGTAGCCGTGGCTCGCAGAGCCGGCGCCCTTGGCGCAGATCGACGGGGCGAACTGGATGAAGCAGACCGACGTAGAAGATGGTCGACCGTCTTGTCCTGAATAAGGACGAGCGCAAGCAGCTGTGCGATGACAACAAGAGGATCCTCCCGAGCGAGGATGAGAACGACGTCCTGCGACAGCCGCCGATGAGCGCGATTACGTCGATTGCGCCCACGTGCGGTCAGAGGACCAACGGATTTGGATCGAGCCGGGTTCATCCAACAAGTCTGCGGTATCGGGTCTTGATGGCCTCCTCGCCGCCTTCAAGGATCAGGCAGACGCTCGCCTTCACGGCTCCGGTCTGAAGAGTGCCGGACGCCTCCAGGCCCGGAACAGTCTCACCGTGCTGAATTACCAGAACATGCTCGGCGGCAGATGTGACGACGATATTAGCATTGTGCGTCGAGATGATCAGTTGCCGTTGGCGCTTGATGTGCTTGAGTGTTTCGACCGCAAGATGCTTGATGAGCTTATTTTCGAGGTCATCCTCGGGCTGGTCGAGCAGAAGAGGCTCGTTCCCCATCTGCAGAATGATGGCGAGCAGAGCTGCCGTCTTCTGCCCGGGTGAGCCCTGATCGACTGGCGTAAAGTTCTGGCTGCCGTCGGGTTTGTACTCCACGGTTACGAGGTCTTCTGGGAACCAGAGAAGGATCTCGGTCTCAATGCTGAAGCGATCACTTTCGTTCGCTCGGCGGTGGAATCGTGCATCGATTTTAACGCGCTGTGCGATGTCGGATTCTGCGCCGTGCGCGATGAGGTCGAGAAGTTGCTTCTTGAAGTCGGGAACGATTGTTTGCCAGAAGACTGGACTCTTTGGTTGAGCGTCAAAGAGCGGTTGCGGAATCCCTCCTTGCTCGAAGATGCTGTCGAACGAGTCCGGGCGGTTGAGGACCTGACGGAGGTTGTCGCCGACGTCGTCGATTCCACCTTGGTGGTACACGCGGACGCGAGTGCGGATGTCAGTGCCAGACGAGAGTCCGCTAACGTAGTCGGATCTGCGTTGGTGAAGATCTTTGCGCATATGGGCGAGTTGATTCAGCAAGTCGTCGATTTGGAGTCTGTGAGCGGCCAACCTTTCGTCTGTGTTGTTGAACTCGAGTAGTTCCTCCTGCAACTTCTTCTTGAGTTGCCGATCCGCGAGGGTCTGTTCGGGGGATAAGTTTTTGAGCCTGCCCGCCCTGCTCCGCTAACCAGTCGCCGAGTTCGCCGATTCGCGCATTCCAGCGCGCTCGTGCGGGAGTCGCCTGCCATGCAAGAGCGGACGCCTCCAGTTTGGCGACAACCTCGTCGAGCGCCGTGGCCGCTTCGGCGAAGTGCACCGTGCGTTCCTGGTTGAATCGCCCTGGGTTGCTTGGAGGCTCCTGACCTTGGAAACGAGGATGGAGCCATGCCCAGAGAAGTGTCGAAGGGGAAGCCGACCACGCGCCGGTACTCACCCGAGGAGAAGGCCGCGGCGGTGCGGATGGTCCGGTCGTTGCGCGCGGAGATCGGTACCGAGCACGGGACGGTCCAGCGGGTCGCGAGCCAGCTGGGCTACGGGACCGAGTCGGTACGCCTGTGGGTCCGCCAGGCTGACATCGACGACGGCCACGCACCCGGGGTGAGTACCTCGGAGTCGGCGCGGATGCGTGAGCTCGAGCAGGAGAACCGTGAGCTAGGACGCGCCAACGAGATCCTCAAGCGGGCAGCGAGTTTCTTCGGGGCGGAGCTCGACCGCCAACACAAGAAGTAGTCACGTTCATCGACGCCAACCGCGAGGACGTCGTCGAGGGCAACCGGCTCGGTGTCGAGCTCATCTGCGAGGTGTTGCAGGTGGCGCCGAGCACGTACTACGCGGCCAAGTCCCGCGTTCCGTCGGCCCGAGCCGGTCGTGACGCCGTCCTGCGCCCGGCGCTGCGCGAGCTCTGGGAGGACAACTACTGCGTCTACGGCGCCCGCAAACTGTGGAAGGCCGCGCGGCGGGCCGGTTGGACGTGGGCCGTGACCAGGTCTCCCGCCTGATGCGGGCCGAGCAGATCGAGGGCGTGCGACGCATGAAGCGGGTCCGAACGACCAAGTCCGACCCGGCCGCGGCCCGGCACCCGGACCTAGTCAATCGAGACTTCACCGCGACCGCCCCGAACCGGTTGTGGGTCACCGACCTGACCTACGTGCCGACCTGGGCCGGCGTCGCCTACGTGTGCTTCATCGTCGACGTCTACTCGAGGATGATCGTGGGCTGGCGGGTCGCGTCGCACATGCGCACCGAGATGGTCCTGGACGCGATCGAGATGGCTCGCTGGTCGCGCGGCACCCGCATCGAGGGCCTGCGCTGCCACTCCGATGCCGGGTCTCAGTTCACCTCGATCCGCTACGGCGAACGACTGGCCGAGATCGGCGCCACGCCCTCGATCGGGACCATTGCCGACAGCTATGACAACGCCCTGGCCGAGACCGTCAACGGCTACTACAAGGCCGAGCTCATCCGCGGGCCGGCCCGCTCAGGGCCCTGGAGAACCGTCGAGGACGTCGAGCTGGCGACCCTGGGCTGGGTCCACTGGCACAACACCCAGAGGCTGCACGGCTACCTCGGCGACATCCCGCCGGTCGAGTTCGAGACGAAGTTCTACGCTGCACAAAGGAGCGACCAGGCCCTGGTCGAAATCCCATAGCCCGAGTCTCCATCGAACCCAGGGCGATTCAGGCGAGGCTCCGTGATCGGGCTCGCGCCCTCCTCCTCGGCGGCTGCAGAGCTGGCCCGAGCACTGGGTATCGCGTGCGAGAACACCGCCAAGTGGGTGTTCGAGTCCACCGGTGCCGGCGCCCAGCGGCGCAACGCTGTTGCCGAACGACTGGCCAGCGCCCGCGAGGCCGCTGCCCGCGACGGCATCCCGCGGGTGCAGCGCACCATCTCGACGGCACTCGCCGCGCAGGCCGAGGAGGGCGCACGGTGGTCCCTGCGGCCTGGGCAGCTGGTAATCGTTGACGAAGCCTCCCTGGCCGGGACTTTCACCCTCGACACCATCGTCACCCAGGCCGGCCTCGCGGACGCCAAGGTGCTGCTCGTCGGCGACCACGGGCAGCTGTCCGCGGTCGATGCCGGTGGGGCGTTCGCGCTGCTCGCCGACCGCGCCTGCCCCGCCCGGCTTACCTCGCTGTGGCGGTTCAGCCACCCGTGGGAAGCCGTCGCCAGCCTGGGCCTGCGCGACGGTGACACAGGTGTCCTCGAGGAGTACGTCGACCAGGATCGGGTCCACGCCGGCGCAGCCGAGGCGATGCTGGAGGACGCATATGCCGCCTGGGCTGGCGATATCGACGGCGGCATCGACTCCATCCTGATTGCCCCTGACGCACGCACGGTCGCCGCCTTGAATGCCCGCGCACACCGCGACCGCGTCGCCGACGGCCTGGTCGCCGCGACCGGCGTTGCTAGCGCGGCGGGGGAGCAGCTCGGTGTGGGGGATCGGATTGTCACTCGCCGTAACGAGCGCACGCTTCGCCCGCTCGGTGCCGGGCGAAACGCCTACGTGCGCAACGGTGACCTCTGGATAGTCACGCAGACGCACCCCGACGGGCCCCCCCGGCGACCCGGACCCGCTCCGCCACCGGCACGGCGGCGATGTCGGTGCTCCTCCCGGCGCAGTATGTCTCCGAGGACGTGGACCTCGGGTACGCCAGCACGACCCACCGCGCCCAGGGCATCACGGTCGACCACGCCCACGTGCTGGCCCACCCCGGGATGGCCCGAGAAAACCTGTACGTCGCGATGACCCGCGGTCGACACGCCAACCATGTCTACGTCGCCCTGGACGCG
>CAWFYM010000008.1:0-20751 GCA_963820065.1 uncultured Actinomycetota bacterium
ACCGGCCGTCAGGGCGTACGTCACACGACCAGCGGGTTTCGAAGGCGCTGCTGCCGGGGATGAAGTCCCCCAGTCAGGACGTTTCGTCGAATCTCTGGAGGGACGCACATGGGTATCGGCCTTGGAATCTTCTTCATCGCCGTGGGCGCAATCTTGACCTTTGCGGTCAACGCTGACGTCAGTGGCATCGAGCTGTCCACCGTCGGAATCATCCTGATGGCGGTGGGGGCCTTCAGCGTGCTGCTCGACCTCATCATCTTCATGCCACGCCGGCGTCGCACCGTGACGACCGATGAGAGCGGTCGCACGGTCGAGCGCGACACGACCGTCTGAGCGCCTAGCGCCCGCTAGATCCCGAGGTCGCGGCGGAGCTTGGCGACGTGGCCCTTGGCCTTCACGTTGTACTGCGCGATCTCCACGCGCCCGTCCTCACCGACCACGAAGGTCGAGCGGATGACGCCGGTCACGGTCTTGCCGTAGAGCTGCTTCTCGCCGTACGCGCCGTACGCCTCCAGGACCGCGCGTGACGGGTCACCGACGAGTGGAAAGGTCAGCCCCTCCGCGTCGCGGAACTTGGCCAGCTTCTCCTGCTTGTCCGGCGACACTCCGATGACCGCGAGCCCGGCGGCGGTCAGCGAGGACAGGGAGTCGCGGAAGTCGCACGCCTGCGTGGTGCAGCCAGGCGTCATCGCGGCGGGGTAGAAGTAGACGACGACCCGGCGGCCGGCGTAGTCCGACAGCGAAACCTCGTGGCCGTCGGCATCCGGCAGGGTGAACGGCGGTGCGACGTCTCCGGGTGCGAGCTTGGTGGTCAACGGTCAGCCTTTCGACAGCGCGGGCAGCGGTACCAGCGACTCCTCGACATGGCTGTCCATGCCGCGGGTGCGGCGTAGGCGCCGCCCGCCACCGAAGGACAGCACGACGACGAACGCAGCAGCGCCGGTCAGCACGATCATCGTGCCCGAAGGCACCGCCGCGTAGTAGCTCAGGTACATCCCGACCAGTCCGCACGCCGCGCCGACGGCGGTCGACAGGACCAGCATGCGCCCGAAGGATTCGGTGAGCATGCGCGCGACGACGGCGGGGATGACCAGCATGGCCGCGACCAGGGTCACACCGATCACCGTGAGGGTGGCCAAGATCGACAGCGACAGGATGACCATGAGTACGGCGTCCGTTCGCGCGACGTTGACGCCTGACACGGCCGCGACCTCAGGGTCGAAGGTGGCGAAGAGCAGCTGGCGATAGCGGAAGAACACGACGAGACCGGTCAGGACCGACACCGCGACCAGCCCCACGATCTGAGTGGCGCTGATGCCCAGGATGCTGCCGAACAGTGCATTGTCGAAGCTCAAGCCGCGCGAGCCGAAGCGCGAGATCAGGGCGACCCCGAGCGCGAAGGATGCCGTGGTGATCACCCCGATGGCGGCGTCGGCCCCGATGCTGCGGCGTCGCGTCACCGCGTTGATCGCCAGCGCGGAGGCAATACCCCACACGCCCGCGCCGAGCACGTAGAACGAGCTCGTGATCAGCTGGCTGGCGGCGAACCCGCCGAAGATGGCATGCGAAAGGCCGTGGCCGATGTAGCTCATGCCGCGCAGGGTGATGTAGACGCCGATGAAGCCGAGGAGCGCGCCGGACACCGTGGCGACGAACAAGCCTTTCTGGAAGAAGGCGAAAGTCAGCGGGTGGACCAACGTCGTGAGGATGTCGCTCATGACGCCGTCCCACCGACGAGCCCGAGCGGCGCCCGGTCGACCACCACGGGCATGCCCAGGTGCAGCAAGACCTCCATCCGCGCGCCGAACGTCTCTTCGAGCACCGACGGGGTGATGACCTGCTCGGGCGGCCCTTCGGCCACGATGCGCCCGTTGACGCACACCAGGTGCGGCAGGTGGGCGGCGATGCCGTTGAGGTCGTGGGTGGTGAGAACGACCGCCATCCCCTCACGGTTCAGATCGCCTAGCAGGTGCAGCACCTCGTGGCGGGTGTTCACGTCCACGCCCGAGGTGGGTTCGTCCAGCAGGAGAACATCAGGCTGCCGCAGCAACGCCCGGGCCAGGAACATCCGCTGCTGCTGACCGCCGGACAGCTGACGGATGTGTCGCTCAGCCAGGTCGGCGATACCCAGGCGATCCAGGACCCGATGGACCTCCGCGCGCTCGACGCGGCTGGCCCAGGGCACCCGTCGCCCTGACGTTCGCGACATCAGGACGCACTCGAAGACCGTGACCGGGAACGACCAGTTGACCGTCTCGAGCTGGGGCACGTAGGAGATGGCTGTCGTCTCGACGTCGCGCACTACCCCGGAGCTGATCGGGAGCGTGCCCATGAGCGTGCGCAGGAGTGTGGTCTTGCCGGACCCGGATGGGCCGACGATCCCCAGGAAGTCCCCTCTGTCGATCTGTAGCGACACCTGGTTCAGCACCGCTGTGTCACCGAGGCGTACGTCGACGTTTTCCAGCCGGAGGAGGGGGCGAGACCGCGGGCCGGCGGTCACTGGGGGTAAACCGCGCTGTCGGGCACTGCTGGCGTGATGTCCAGCGCGGACAGAGCCGCAGCCGTACCGCCCAGACCAGTGATCATCGTCACGTAGTCGTAGCGCATCAGCCCCAGCCACGAGTGCTCCGCGTCACCCGGGGCTCCGGGTAGGTCGTCGTCGCGGAGGGTGTCTTCATAGCGCGCCCCTGTCGCACGCCCGATCTCCTCGAGCACGGGCGAGGGGAACACCTCCGACCCGAAGATCGTCGGCACGCTCTGGTCCCGCACCTGCTCGATCAGAGCGGCGACCTCCTGCGGAGTGGGGTCCTCGAAGTCCTTGGGCTGTACGGCACCGATGACCGTCCACCCGTAGTCCTTCGCGAAGTAGGCGTACGCGTCGTGGTAGGTCAGCAGCGACCGGGAACCAGGGATCGTCGCCTGGTCGGTGCGCAACGCGTCGGAAAGAGCTGTCGCCTGTTTGGTGAAGGCGGCGTAGTTGCGGGCGTAGGTGTCAGCGCCCGCTGGGTCCGCGGCGCTCAAGGTGTCACGGGCCACTGCGGCGTACTTGATCGCATAGAGCGGGTCTGTCCACAGGTGGGGGTTGGGCTTGCCCTCCTCCTCGGGGAAGGAGAAGTCGTAGATCCATTCGGCTTCCGGCAGCACCTGAGTGCCCAGCTCGACGATCGTCGCCCCGTCCTTCAGGTTCTGCTCCGCGAGCTCTCGCGTGGGGTCCTCGAGCTTGAGGCCGTTGATGAACACGACGTCAGCGGTGCTCAACAGCTCGGCTACTTGGGGTGCCGGCTCGAAGGTGTGGCTGTTGACCCCTTCCGGGACGATGCCCTTGACGAAAATACGGTCTCCGCCGACGGCTGACACGATGCTCGTGATCGGCGCCACGGTCGTGGCCACGACGAGTTGGCCCGCGGCGGCACCGCTCGTCTCTGTCTCTCCAGCGGCTGCAGAACATCCTGCGGCGAGCAGGGCGGCGGCGGCCAGGGCCGCGATTCGCGGGAGCAGAATTCGCCTAGGGCGGGACGGCACGGACGGGACTCCTTTGAAGGGCTTATTGCCAGTATTGTGCAATAAGCACGGTCGTGCATCTTCTGACGTGTGAGTCTTCGGAGCCGTTCGCTACGGTGGATGCGTGACCGAGGAAAAAGCGCAGACCGAGAAGACCAAGGCCAAGTCCGACGCCGTGGCAGCCGCGGCTGCGCAGCCGTCCCGTTCGCCTGAGGAAGTGGCCGCGGAGATGGCTCAGGCGCGGCAGCGACTGGTCGGTCAGGTCGGGGCGATCAAGGAGAAGGTCAACCCCATCAACATCACCCAGCGTCGTCTCGCCAGAGTCCGTCGTATCTGGGTCTCGGACGAGGGTGACGTCAACGTCCGCAACGTGGCGATCACGGTGGGCGTGGTGGCCGTCCTGGTGCTCTACCGCATTCGCAAGTAGGCCGAGGTGCGGCTCGACGCCCGGCCGGGTTCACTGGAGCGATGATCCGACCGACGCCCTTGCCGGCCGCTCCGGGGCAAGAATCTGTCTGGGACTATCCGCGGCCGCCCCGGGTGGAAGCCTCGCGGCGTCTGGTCATCGTCGAGCTGGGAGGCGTCGTCGTGGCCACGACCGCCCGGGCGCTACGTGTCCTCGAGACGAGTCACCCGCCGTCTTGGTATCTGCCCGCCGAGGACTTCGTGCGTGGGTCTCTCGAGACCACCGACGGCTCGTCGTTCTGCGAATACAAAGGGCGCGCCGGCTACCTCGACGTCGTCGGAGGTGGCCAGCGGGCGAGCGCGGCGGCGTGGTACTACCCCTCACCGATGCCGGGCTTCGAAGCCCTCGTCGACCACGTCGCGCTGTATCCGGGACGCATGGACCGGTGCACGATCGACGGCGAGATCGTCCGGCCCCAGGAGGGCGGCTTCTACGGGGGCTGGGTCACCGATGACGTGGTCGGGCCGTTCAAGGGTGGGCCGGGCACCGTCGGCTGGTAGCCGGTCACCTACGCTTCCGCACGTGGCTGACCAACCAGCGCCGACCTCGGCCCCGCAGGGTCCGACGGGGGTCGGGGGCACCGCTCTGCCGATCAAGCTGCTCCACGACCGCGTGCTGGTCGAGCTGGACGGCGAGGTCGGGGAGCGACGATCCTCCGGCGGCATCGTGATTCCCGCGACCGCCGCAGTCGGTCGGCGACTGTCGTGGGCGGCCGTCGTCGCCGTGGGGCAGAACGTCCGCACGGTCGAGATCGGTGACCGGGTGCTGTTCGAGCCGGAGGATCACGGAGAGGTCGAGCTGCACGGGTCGACGTACCTCATACTCCGCGAGAGGGACATCCACGCGGTGGCCTCCTCCCGCGTGGCCGATGCCGACACCGGCCTCTACCTCTGACCCACCCAGAACCCTTCGTGATCATGCGCAGATGGCCCCTGCGCGTGACCGGGCTCACTCCTGCGGCGGTCGGCCCGAGGGCCGGCGCACGGTACCCTTGAGGGGCTGGTCGGCACTCCGCCCAGCCCCATCGGCGCGGTACGACTGACGCGCCGGGCTCGCTCTCACACAGATTCGTCCTCGGCGTATGGCGCCGGCGGAAGGCTCCCGGGACCGCGCCATCGTCTCGAGAGGCCCGACCGCAATCATGAGTTTGTCTACGCACGCCCAGAACCACGCCCCCGCCGCCCTTGGCTTCGGCGAGCTGGGCGTACCCCAGCCGTTGGTGAGCGCCCTCACCCGGGCCGGAATCACGACGCCGTTCCCGATCCAGGAAGCCACGATCCCCGACGCCCTCAACGGCCGCGACGTGCTTGGCCGGGGCCGTACGGGCTCGGGCAAGACCCTCGCCTTCGGCCTCCCGATGCTGACGCGCCTGTCCGGGCGTACGGCGCAGCCGCGACGTCCCTTGGCCGTCGTCCTCGTGCCCACCCGCGAGCTGGCGGTCCAGGTGACCGACGCCCTCGAGCCGCTGGCTCACACCGTGGGACTGCGCATGAAGACCGTCGTCGGCGGTATGTCGTACCCGAAGCAGGCCGGAGCGCTCCGCCGCGGGGTCGAGATCGTCGTGGCGACCCCGGGCCGCCTCACCGACCTGGTGGAGCAGAACGATGCCGACCTCTCGCAGGTCGAGCTCGTCGTTCTGGACGAGGCTGACCACATGGCCGACATGGGATTCCTCCCTGCCGTGACCGCCCTGCTGGACATGGTCCAGCGCGGTGGTCAGCGGCTGCTGTTCTCCGCGACTCTGGATGGCGACGTCGACTCGCTGGTCCGCCGCTACCTCGTACACCCGGTGACCCACTCGACCGAGCCGACCCACGATGAGACGGCGACCATGGACCACCACCTGCTGGTCGTGGCTCCGGGCGACAAGGCGTCGGTGACGTCGCACATCGCCGCCCGAGAGGGACGCACGATCCTGTTCGTACGCACCAAGCACGGAGCCGACAGGGTCGCCACGCAGCTGCGTGAGCAAGGTGTCGCGGCAACCTCGATCCACGGTGGAAAGCCGCAGGGCGCCCGCACTCGGGCTCTCGCTGAGTTCCGCGAAGGGCGCACCCCGGTCCTCGTGGCCACCGACGTCGCCGCTCGAGGCATCCACGTCGACGACGTGGGGCTTGTCGTCCACGTTGATCCGCCGGCTGACTCCAAGGACTATCTCCACCGCGCCGGTCGTACGGCTCGCGCCGGCGAGTCCGGCACGGTCGTGACCCTCGTGCTCCCGCACCAGGAGCGCGAGGTGTCCCGGATGGCTCAGCGCGCCGGGGTATCGGCCACGAAGGCACGGGTCAGGCCCGGCGACGCCGGATTGATCGCGATCACCGGGGCGCGCCAGCCCAGCGGGATCCCCGTCCCCGAGCGGCTCGCCCGCGTGGAGCGCCGGCCCGGACGGCCGTACCGGGGCCCGGCCAAGGCTCACTCGCGAGGCCCGCGTGGGTCCGGACGACCCTCCGGCTCACGTCCCGCACGCGCCCGCTGAATCGGGCGCCAGCGCGCGGCCACTACGCCAAGAGGCCGTCCAGATGAGACGATGGGTGCGGGCAAGCGGCCCTCATCCCAAGCACCAGCACTGAACGGAGACCTCCGTGGGTAAGGCATCCAGGGGCAAGGGCGACGTCATCGATCGGCGCGACAAGGTCGACGCCCTTCGTGCCGCCGAAGCCAAGGAGCAGCGCAAACGGAACCTGCTGTGGGTTACCGCCGGGCTGGTGGCTGTGGCACTCGTGGCCGGAGTGACCTACTGGGGCGTCCAGTCTTCGACCTCGGTGCGTGACTCCCTCGCCAGCGATGTGCAGACCTTCCCGGTCGACACCCCGGAGCACACGACCGATCCGATCACCTATGCCGAGACGCCGCCCGTCGGCGGCAACCACAACCCGGTCTGGCTCAACTGCGGCATCTATGACGCACCCGTGCCGAACGAGAACGCGGTCCACGCGCTCGAGCACGGTGCGGTGTGGGTGACCTACGACCCCACGCTCAGCGCGGACGACGTCCAGAAGCTGCGCGCTCAGATGCCGTCGAGCTATGTGATCCTCTCGCCCTACGAGGGCCTCCCGTCGCCGGTCGTCGCCAGCGCCTGGGGCGTCCAGCTCCAGCTCGACGGCGTGGACGATCCGCGGCTGAAGACCTTCATCGACGTCTATCGTCAGGGCAGCCAGACCCCCGAGCCGGGTGCAGCCTGCGACGGAGGCACCGGTACGCCGATCGCCGGCTGACCGCCGCGCACGACACCCTGGTCGGGGGACAGTTCCGGCGAGGTGTGAGGAGCGCGTGGTGACGGCGACCGAGGAGTTCGTTCGGGCCATCCAGGTCGACGACCTGGACGCCGACCCCTACCCGATCTATGCACGCCTGCGTCGTGAGGCGCCCGTCGCCTACGTGCCTTCGGTCGACACGTGGTTCGTGACCAGGTTCGCCGATGTCCAAACCGTGGCCGAGAGGTCCGACCTCTTCCCGGCCACGCACGGTGAGTCACCCGTCGAGATCACCTTCGGCAAGCCAGCGATCATCGCCGTCGAGGGCGACGTGCACCACGAGCTCAGGCGCAGCTTCGACGGCAAGTTCCGACCTCGAACCGTCGAGGGCTACATCGACGGGCTGGTCCGCCCGTTGGCTCTGGCGGCGGTCGAGGGACTCCGTGGCCGCAGCGAGGCCGAGCTCATGGCGGAGTACTTCGAGCCGATCTCGGTCAGCAGCCTCGCGGAGGTCCTCGGGCTCGGGGACCTCGGTCCGGACGTCCTGCGCCGGTGGTTCAAGGGGATGAGTGTCGGCGCAACCAACTTCGAGCGCGATCCCGCCAAGCAGGCCGTGGCCGACGCTGTATGCAGCGAGATCGACTCCGTGGTCGTCCCTCGGATGGAGCGGCTGTCGGCCAAGCCCGACGACTCAACGATGGCTCAGCTGCTCCACTCCGGCCGGGAGGCCGCCGGGTGCCCACGCGACATCGAGTTCGTGCTCCCGTCGCTCAAGGTGGCCATCCTCGGCGGGATGCAGGAGCCGGGTCACGGAGCCGGAAGCATCCTTGCGGGACTCTTCACGCGTCCCGACCAGCTCGCGCAGGTCGTGGCCGATCCAGCGGCCTCGCTTCCGGCAGCCGTAGACGAGGGGCTGCGCTGGATCGCGCCGATAGGCACCCAGCTGCGTCGGGCGGCGGTCGACGTCGAGCTCGGCGGCGCGGTCGTCCCTGCGGGAGCATCTGTGTCCGCCGTTCTTGCCTCGGCGAACCGCGACGAGGCGGTCTTCGATGCCCCAGACACCTTCGACCTCACGCGCTATACCGGTGGGCGCACCCCTCAGGCCGCGTTCGGCTTCGGCAAGCACTTCTGTTCGGGGCACTCGTTCTCGCGCCACCAGATGCGGATCGCTCTCGAGGTGCTTGTCGAGGCCTTCCCGGCTCTTGCGCCCGCCCCTGATCAGGCGCCGCGATTCTTCGGCTGGGAGTTCCGCGCTCCGGCAGATCTGCACGTTCGCCTGGGCGACGGCCGGTCTTGATGCCCTAGAGGCTGCTCACTGACGCTTCGTGACCTGCTAGCGGTCGCCGCCATGGGGTTCTTTGCGGACGATCGCGTAACCGACGGGTCCGGTGATCATGGCGAGGACCAGGAGGCCTGCGGCCATAGCCGTGTCGCCCTCGGTCAGCCGTACGGCGCTGGCCATGGCGGCCAGTCCTGAACTCGCCCAAAGGATCAGCACCATGACGGGGCCTCCCCTGTGAAGTTTGTCGCGATGACGGGGTGAGCCATGTCGTCCAACCTAGGCTTCGTCGCAACTGCCTGCCACCGGACAACCGGGCCGTTCATCTGGGCCATTCGTCCCATCTTCTGGCGCGGTTTCCTCGGCGACGCAGAGGACGAGCTCGAGGCGGTCGCAACGCGGCCGCCCCGAGCTCCGGGTCAGGCGGTGTCAAACCGGTCGAGGTCCATCACCTTGTCCCACGCGGCCACGAAGTCGTGGACGAACTTCTCGTGCGCATCGTCGCTGCCGTAGACCTCGGCGAGGGCGCGGAGCACCGAGTGGGACCCAAACACCAGGTCGACCCGGGTGCCGGTCCACTTCAGGTCGCCGCTGGCGCGGTCACGACCCTCGAAGGTGTCCTCGGCCTCTGAAGTCGCTGACCACACTGTCTGGAGATCGAGGAGGTTGACGAAGAAGTCGTTGGTCAGCGTCCCGGGGCGGTCGGTCAGGACGCCTAGCTGCGAGTTCTTGGCGTTGGCTCCCAAGACACGGAGGCCGCCGACGAGCACGGTCATCTCCGGAGCGGTCAGGGTGAGCAGCGCAGCTTTGTCGACGAGCTGGAACTCCGCCGGCCGTTCCGAACCCTTGCCGATGTAGTTGCGGAAACCGTCTGCGGTCGGTTCGAGCACCGCGAAGGCGTCAACATCGGTTTGTTCTTGAGCGGCGTCCGTGCGCCCCGGCGTGAAGGGCACCTCGACTGCGAGCCCGGCGCCCTTCGCTGCCTGCTCGATCCCCGCCGCTCCACCAAGCACGATGAGGTCGGCGAGGGAGACCTGGGCACCGCCGGAGTGAGCGGCGTTGAACTCCGACTGGATGCCCTCAAGGGTGCGCAGCGTCGCGGCGAGGTCCGCGGGATCGTTGACGTCCCAGCCACTCTGCGGAGCCAAGCGGATCCGAGCGCCGTTGGCGCCGCCACGCTTGTCGGTGCCCCGGAACGTCGACGCGGACGCCCATGCCGTGGACACCAGCTGAGCGACCGACAGGCCCGAAGCCAGGATCGACGCCTTGAGCGTGGCCACGTCGTCCGCTCCGACCAGCGCGTGGTCCACGGCAGGAACCGGGTCCTGCCAGAGCAGCTCTTCGCTCGGAACCTCTGGGCCCAGATAGCGGGTGATGGGTCCCATGTCGCGGTGGGTCAGCTTGAACCACGCGCGCGCAAACGCGTCGGCGAACTCCTGCGGGTTCTCGAGGAAGCGTCGGGAGATGGGCTCGTAGATCGGGTCCATGCGGAGCGCGAGATCTGTGGTGAGCATCACCGGCGGGTGAGTCTTCGTGGGGTCGTGCGCGTCCGCGACAGTTGTCGCTGCGGCCGGGTCGGTGGGGATCCACTGGTAGGCACCAGCCGGGCTCTTGACCAGGTCCCAGTCGTAGGCGAACAAGGTCTCGAAGAAGCTGTTGTCCCAGGTCGTCGGGGTCGGGGTCCACGTGCCCTCGAGGCCGCTGGTGATCGTCGCGCCGCCGTTGCCACCGTCCAGGGAGTTCTTCCACCCCAACCCCTGCTGGGCGATCGGAGCGGCCTCCGGCTCCCGCCCGACGTACTTGTTGGGGTCGCCGGCTCCGTGAGTCTTGCCAAAGGTGTGCCCGCCGGCGATGAGCGCGACGGTCTCTTCGTCGTTCATGGCCATCCGAGCGAACGTCTCGCGGATGTCCCGGGCCGCGGCCAGGGCGCTCGGCTCGCCGTTCGGCCCCTCGGGGTTGACGTAGATGAGACCCATCTGGACTGCGCCGAGCGGGTCATCCAGCTCACGGTCTCCGCGATAGCGAGCATCGCCGAGCCACTCCGCCTCAGTTCCCCAATTGACCTGCTCCGGCTCCCAGACGTCAGCGCGACCGCCACCGAACCCGAAGGTCTTGAAGCCCATCGACTCCAGGGCGCAGTTGCCTGCGAGGACCATGAGGTCGGCCCACGAGAGCGACTTGCCGTACTTCTTCTTGACCGGCCAGAGCAGCCGGCGCGCCTTGTCGAGGTTTCCGTTGTCGGGCCAGCTGTTGAGGGGCGCGAAGCGCTGCTGGCCGGCACCGGCGCCACCGCGGCCGTCGCTGATGCGGTAGGTGCCTGCGCTGTGCCACGCCATCCGGATGAACAGGGGACCGTAGTGGCCGTAGTCGGCCGGCCACCAGTCCTGCGACGAGGTCATGACCTCGCCGATGTCGCGCTTCACGGCGGCGAGGTCGAGGCCCTTGAATGCCTCGGCGTAGTCGAAGTCCTCGCCCATGGGGTCGCTCTTGGGGGAGTTCGCGCTGAGGACGCCGACGTCCAGCTGATCGGGCCACCAATCCCGGTTGGACGTACCTCCGGCCGTGTGCACCACGGGGCACTGGCTCTCAGGGTCGTCGTTCATCTCTCCAACGACTGCATCATGACTGTCAGACACGGGAATCCTTCCGGGACCGGATATCAGCGGGCGTGCGTTTCGGAACTCTCAGGGGTGGAGCAGGCGGGACACTGGCCCCAATAGACGACCTCGGCCTCGTCGATCGAGTAGCCGTGGTCGTGGGAAGCGGTCAAGCAGGGCGTGTCACCGACGGCGCAGTCGACATCGGCGATCGCGCCACACGATCGGCAGACGACGTGGTGATGGTTGTCGGCCACGCGTGACTCGTAGCGAGCCACCGAGCCGGACGGCTTGATGCGACGGACCAGGCCCGCGTCGGTCAACGCACGAAGGACGTCGTAGACGGCTTGGGTGGAGACGTCGCCGATCTCCTCGCGGACGACGCCGATGATGGAGTCTGTGTCGGCGTGCGGGTGGTCGTAGACGGCGGTGAGTACGGCCACTCGCGGACGCGTCACGCGCAGCGACGCATCGCGAAGCAACTGCTCGGCATCGACCGTTGTCGGCACGCTTTGAGTCTTTCCCACATTCTGGAATGAGTCAAGACAAGCACCGGCGGTCGCCGCCCCCTCCGCGCCATGGTTTAGTCGGGATGATCAATGTGAGGACAACGGCGACGCTGAGCACCAACGGCTCGCATCCCACGACACAGTCGGCCTCGACCCAGTTCTGATGCGACCCAGCTGCATTGAGGAGAAGTCATGAAGGCAGTCACGGTTCAGCCGGGGGTCTCTGACTCCGTCCGCTTCGAGGAGGTCCCCGAACCGGACCAGAGCACCGGGTCGGTCCTGGTCGAGGCGGTCGCGGTGGGCATCTGCGGCACCGATGTTGAGATCGCCTCCGGCGCCTACGGCTGGGCTCCCCCCGGGCGGGACCGGCTGATCCTGGGTCACGAGTCACTGGGTCGAGTCGTAGACCCGGGGCCGGATCGCAGCGTGCAGGCCGGTGACCTAGTGGTCGGGATCGTTCGGCGTCCCGACCCGGTTCCCTGCGCGAACTGCGCCGTGGGTGAGTGGGACATGTGCACCAACGGGCAGTACACCGAGCGCGGCATCAAGGAGATCGACGGCTTCATGTCCGAGCGCTGGAGGATCGAACCCGGGTACTTCACCAAGCTCGACCCCTCGCTTGGCCTGCTCGGCGTGCTGCTGGAACCGACCACCGTGGTGACCAAAGCCTGGGAGCTGGTCGGGGCGATGCGAGCCCGAGCGTTCTGGGAACCGCGCACGGTGCTGATTACCGGTGCCGGCCCGATCGGCATGCTCGCCGCCCTGATCGGCGTCCAGCACGGCGGCGAGGTGCACGTCTTGGATCGGGTCACCGAGGGGGCGAAGCCGCAGCTGGTTCGCGATCTCGGCGCCACCTACCACTCCGGGCCCATCTCCGACCTGGGCTTCAAGCCCGATGTGATCATCGAGTGCACCGGGGTGGGCTCCGTGATCATCGACTCGATCCGTCAGGTGGGTCCGGGCGGGGTGGTATGCCTGACTGGAGTGGGCAGCGGTGGCCCAAGCAGCGGTCTGTCTCCCGCCGACCTCGGCAAGGAGCTGGTCCTGCAGAACAACGTGGTCCTCGGCTCGGTCAACGCCAACCGCCGGCACTTCTATCGGGCCGCGGAGGCCCTCGCCGCGGCAGACCGGGACTGGCTAGCCCGGCTGATCACCCGACGGGTCCCACCGAAGGATGTCGCCGACGCCCTGCAGCGCGGGCCCGACGACATCAAGGTCGTCCTGGACTTCGGAGCCTGACCGTGGCCGGGGAGCCCGAGCGGGACGGAGGGGCCGTCGCCTGCACGACCGAGCAGACCCAGCTCGGTGAGGGGGTGCGATGGGACGCCCGTCGGGATGAGTTGTTGCGGGTGGACATCCTGGCCGGGCGGGTCTTCCGCGACCGGATCACCGGGGATGGTGCCCTGCTGGCCGTTCGCGTCTACGACTTGCCCTGGCCGGTCGGCATGATCGCCCCGGTCCAGGGTGACGACGGGTGGCTGCTCGGCGCCGGGCGGGGCTTCGTCCACCTGGCGCCCGACGGCCGGCATCGAATGATCGCTGCCGAGGTGTCACCGCCCGCGACGCGGATGAACGATGGTGCCAGCGACCCTCAGGGTCGGTTCTGGGGCGGGGCCTTGGCCGACGACCACCACGAGGGCGGCGGCGCGCTCTACCGGCTCGACACCGACGGGCGGGTCGAGCAGGTGCTGGGGGACATGACGATCCCCAACGGCATCGCGTGGAGCCCGGACGGCAACACGATGTATCTCGTGGACAGTGGCCCACGGGTCGTCTATGCGTTTGCGTTCGACGGCCAGCGCGGTTCCCTCAGCGATCAGAAGGTCTTGCTCACCGTGCCCGAGGGCGTCGGCGCACCCGACGGCATGACCGTGGACGCCGCAGGCGACCTGTGGGTAGCCATCTACGGCGGGGGACGGGTCCGGCGCTACGCACCGGACGGCACGTTGAGACAGGAGTTCCCCGTCCCCGCGCAGCAGAGCACCTGCTGCGCGCTCGCCGGCCCGGGACTCGACCAGTTGTTTGTCACCACAGCAACCGAGAACTACACCGACGAGCAGCGCCGAGCCGAACCAGCCGCCGGGTTGGTTTACCGGTGCGCCACCGATGCCACCGGACGTCCCGCGGCGCCGTTCATCCCTGATCCCGTGTGGTGGGCCGCGCTCGACCATTGACCGTGCGAGAAGAGGAGACTGGCATGTCCGATCTGATCACCACCGCCACAGCCGACGGGCGTGACGGGTGGGTGCGGGCATGAGCACCTCCTCGCCGTTCGCGCCGATCGCCGACTACGCGTTCCTCTCGGACTGCCACACGGGTGCCCTCGTCGCCCCGGACGGGTCGATCGACTGGTTGTGCGTGCCGCGTTTTGACGCCCCCAGCGTCTTCGGCAGCCTGCTCGACCGGCAGGCCGGGTACTTCCGGTTCGCCCCGTTCGGAGTGGATCATCCGTCTGCCCGTGCGTACGAGCCGGGCACGAACGTGCTGGTGACAACCTGGACGCACCAGCAGGGCTGGGTGGTGGTCCGCGATGCCCTGACCATGGGACCGCGGGAGGAGGAGGACTCGGTCACTCCTCACACCCGCCCGCCCGCCGACGACGATGCCGACCACATGCTGGTGAGAACAGTGGAGTGCATCGAGGGACAGGTCGAGATCGACCTCGTCTGCGAGCCGTTGTTCGACTACGGACGGACGACGGCTACCTGGTCCTTGGTCGACGGCGACCGGCACGTCGCTGACGCCAGCGGCGCCGGCCAGACCATCCGTCTCCGCTCTGACATGGCGCTCGGCATCGAGGGTGGTCGAGTCAAGGCCCGGCACATTCTTCGAGCGGGGGAGCGGGCCTATTGCGTGTTGTCCTGGGCCAGTGGGCTCGCCACCCCGCAGGACGTCGACGAGGCCGAGGCCACGATCGAGGCGACCACCCGATTTTGGCGGGCCTGGCTGGGCCGGGCGCGGATGCCCGATCACCGGTTCCGTGACCCCATCCAGCGATCAGCCCTGGCGATCAAGGGACTTACCTACATGCCCACCGGAGCCACCGTCGCGGCTCTGACCACCTCCTTGCCGGAGACGCTCGGCGGCGAGCGCAACTGGGACTACCGCTACACCTGGATGCGAGACGCCACCTTCACCCTGCAGGCGTTGCACTGGCTGAACCTTGACTGGGAAGCCGACGAGTTCATGCAGTTCATCGCCGACGTCGAGCCGAACGAGGACGGCTCCTTCCAGATCATGTACGGGATCGACGGGAGGAGAGACCTCACAGAGTCGACCCGGGACGACCTGTCCGGCTATCAGGGATCCCGACCGGTGCGGGTCGGCAACGGTGCGTTCGACCAGCGGCAGAACGACGTGTACGGAGCCGTACTCGACTCGATCCTGCTCCACTCGCGTCGCAGCCAGCGGATGCCGGCCCGGCTGTGGCCCATCATCGAGACGCAGGCGCAACGCGCCACCGACGTTTGGCGGGAACCCGACCAAGGCATCTGGGAGGCACGGGGTGAGCCGCAGCACTACGTGTCCTCGAAGCTGATGTGCTGGGTCGCCCTCGACCGAGCGGCCCAGCTGGCCGCGATCGCGGGAGAATCAGACCAGGAAGCGGCCTGGCGAGCCACCGCCGAGGAGATCAAGGCCGACATCCTCGCCCACGGAGTCTCCGAGCGCGGAGTCCTCCGGCAGCACTACGCCACCGAAGCGCTGGACGCCTCGACCTTGCTGGCCGCACTCACCGGCTTCTTGCCCGGCAGCGACGACCGACTGCGCGCCACCGTCTTCGCGATCGCCGACGAGCTGACCGAGAACGGCTTCGTGCTGCGGTATCGAACCGGCGAGACCGACGACGGACTCACCGGCGAAGAGGGCTCTTTCCTCATCTGCTCCTTCTGGCTGGTCTCTGCGCTGTCGATCATCGGAGAGAAGGGGCGCGCCCGCGACGACATGGAGCGTCTGCTGCGGATCGCGTCACCGCTGGGGCTGTACGCCGAGGAGTTCGACGCCCAGAGCGCTCGGCACCTCGGGAACTTCCCGCAGGCGTTCTCCCACCTCGCGCTGATCGAGGCAGCGGGGCGGATCATCCTCGAGGAAAGGCTCGAGGAGATGGCTTGAGAGGTCGAGTCGCCTGATCCCACGGTGCGCGTCTGGGCCACCGGCCAAGGTCAGGTCGCCCCCTGAGGCAGCACCAGTCTGCGCCCAATGGCGGCGAGCCCGGCGACGAGAGACGAGGTCCAGTCGCCGATGGTAGGCCCCCGCGCTGGACCGATCGGCAGGTGCGGGCAGTGAAGGTTTGATGAGCCCGACGAACGGAGCGCGAGTTAGCCTCGCGGGGCTGCGCGCGGACGGATCGTGGCTACCACTGATCCCGAGGCCGGTGGTCTGGGTCGAGGGACCAACGCCGGGCGACGGGGGCCCTTGGCCCCTGCTCCGCTGTCGACTCCTCTGTTGTGATGGCCGTGCAGGAGGTGCGTGATGCGCGACGTGCTGAGTTCTGTCGGCTTCCTCGTCGGTGTCGTCTGGGTCGCGTGCACCGTGCTCGCGTCGGTCTTCGCAACGCTGCGAACCGACCTCCTAGCCTTGTACGAGCGTAGGACCTTCCAGGTGCGCGCCGATGGCGACTGATCGGTCGACGGGGCCGATCACCGCCTCGGGCGGTGAGGCCCTCCGAACGCACCGGCTGACCACGCGGCTGCTGGATGCGCTGGAGGTCTCCGTCGCCGTCATCGCCGTCGTCGCCTCGGTCGTTCTCGATCGCTTGATTCCGAGTCTCGTGCTGTTGCTGCTGATGACTGTTTCGCTGGTGCTTCGCCGGCAGCGCCTGTCCTCGCTGGGCCTTGCCCGGGTGGCCCGGGCCGGGCGGATGGCGCTGGTTGTCTTCGCGCTCACCGTCGGCTGGACCCTGCTCACGCTGGCCGTAACCATGCCGCTCCTGGAGCGGCTGACCGGGCAGCGCCAGGATGTGAGCGATTTCGCAGATCTCAAGGGTGACCTGGCGACGACACTGATTCTGATCGTCTTGTCCTGGACTCTCGCCGCCGTCGGTGAGGAGCTCGCCTTTCGCGGCTACCTTCAGACGCGGATGCGTGAGGTGATGCCCCCAGGGACGGCCGGCCTGGTCGTCGCGGTGGTCGCGTCCTCGGCGCTGTTTGGACTCATCCACACTGAGCAGGGAGCCGTCGGTGTCGGGCTCACCTTCGTCGACGCGCTGTTCTTCAGTGTGCTCCGCTATCGCTATCGCACGCTGTGGGCCGCCGTCCTCGCCCACGGCTTCAGCAACACGATCGGCCTCACGGCGTACTTCCTCGTCGGGCCGGTGTACGGCCTCTGGTGACGCCCTGGAATCGGTGTGGTGCGCCGCCGGGCAGAACGGATTGGTCCTCGGTCACATCACTGTTCGTCGAAGTCGTTTGTCGAAGCCGACGACGAGCGATGCCAGGAGGGCAACCGCAAGGATCCGCAGCCAGGCCGCGCCAGGGATCGGCGCCGTGCCGAAGAGCTCGTTCATCGCGGGCAGGTAAGTAATCGCAAGCTGTCCGATAGCTTGACACGCGACTCCCACGAGCACCCAGCGGTTGCTGAACAACCCGATGCTCCAGGCGGCGTGCGTGAGCGAGCGGCAGCTGAACAAGTAGAACGCCTCGACGACGACGAAAACGTTGACGGCCACGGTACGGGCTTCTGCCAGCGAGGCGCCGTTGGCGCTCTCCCATTCGAACAGCCACCAGGACCCACCGACCAGTAGTGCCGAGACCAGCAGGATCCGAACAACGAGGGCGCCCGTGAGCAACGGCCGTCGCGGATCACGGGGTGGTCGGGTCATGATGCCCGGTTCCTTCGGTTCGAAGGCGAGCATGAGGCCTAGTGCGACAGCGGTGGTCATGTTGATCCACAGGATCTGCACCGGGGATATGGGGAGCGCCGCCCCGAGCAGGATCGCGACCAGGATGACCAGCCCCTCGGCCATGTTCGTCGGCAGCGTCCAGACGATGAACTTGGTCAGGTTGTCAAAGACTCCGCGGCCTTCCTCGACGGCGCCTTCGATGGTGGCGAAGTCGTCATCGGTGAGGATCATGTCGGCCGCTTCCTTGGCCACCTCCGTCCCGGCGTGGCCCATGGCTACTCCGATGTCAGCCTGGCGCAAAGCGGGGGCGTCATTGACACCATCGCCGGTCATCGCGACGACGTGGCCGCGCTCCTGAAGGGCCTCGACCAGGCGCAGCTTCTGCGCCGGGCTGACCCGGGCGAACACCCTCGCACTCTCGACGGCGGCTGCGTATGCGGCCCCTTCGAGCTCGTTGAGGTCCGTCCCCAGCAGGACCGGGCCTCCATGGTCGACGTCGATCACGCCGACCTGCTCAGCGATCGCTCGGGCGGTCCCGGCATGGTCGCCGGTGATCATCTTTACGTCGATGCCGGCCGTATGGCATGCGGCTATGGCGGCGGTGGCGGCGGCACGGGGTGGGTCGTGCATCCCTTGAAGGCCGGTCAGGACGAGGCACCCGAGCAGCATGTCCTCATCGAACTCCCGGACGTCTTGCAGCCGTCCTCGGGCGGTGGCGAGGACGCGGAGCCCGCCCTCGGCCATGCTCTCGGCCGTGGCAAGAACATCGTCGCGGTCGAGCGGCCGCTCTGCGCCGGTCGCGTCCATCTGGGCGCCGCAGAGGGCCACGATGCGTTCCGTGGCGCCCTTCGCCAGAACGAAGCAGGGGTCATTTGCCGCAGCTCGGTGCAGACTCGCCATGTACTGGCGGTCGGAGCTGAAGGGGACGGTCGCGATCCGTGGCAAGCCGCGGCGCTCCAGGTCCACGTTCAGGCCCGACTTGGCCGCCGCAATCAACAGCGCACCTTCGGTCGGGTCGCCGACCATCTGCCATCCGCCGTCCCGCTCGGACAGCTGTGCGTCGTTGCACAACGCCCCCGCGAGCAGGGTCCAGCGCAGCGCTTCGTTGGTGGCGGTGTCGACCGGAGTGCCGGTGTCGTCGACGAGTTGGCCGTTGGTGGAATAGCCGGACCCACTCAGGTGAAGGGCGCCGCCGTCAGACCACACTTGTCGAACGGTCATCTCGTTCTCGGTGAGCGTGCCGGTCTTGTCGGTGCAGATGACGGTGGTGCTGCCGAGGGTTTCCACGGCCGGTAGGCGCCGTATCACGGCCCGCTGGCGAGCCATACGGCTCATACCGATGGCCAAGGTGACGGTGACAGCGGCGGGCAATCCCTCCGGGATGGCCCCCACCGCCAAGGCCACGGCAGCGGTGAACATCTCGGTGGCGTTCTCGCCTCGCCATAGGCCGATCAGGAAGGTCAAGGCCGCCAAAGCGAGGATGACCACCGTGAGGACCTTGCTGAACCACGCGAGCTTGCGGGTGAGCGGGGTGTCCAGTGTGTCGGCGTCGCCGACCAGGCGGTGAATTTCGCCCAGCTCAGTCTGTGCGCCTGTCGCGACGACGATCGCCGAGCCGGTGCCGTGGGTCACCAGCGTGGCGGAGTACAGCATGTTGCGGCGGTCCGCGACTGCCGTGTCCGGAGGAAGAACTACTTCGTCCTTCACCACCGGGACGGACTCCCCGGTCAGCGCTGACTCATCAACCTGCAGTTCGGCATGGTCCAGCAGTCGCAGATCGGCAGGCACCTTGTCCCCGGCCTCGACGATGACCAGGTCGCCGGGTACCAACTCCTCCGACATGGCTGTCCGAGCCTGGCCATCGCGGACGACCCGCGCCTCGGTACGCACCGTCGCGCGTAGCGCGTCGAGCGCGCCTTCGGCCTTGGACTCCTGGAGAAAACCGATCACCGAGTTGATCAAAACCACGCCGAAGATGACGACGGAGTCGACGACCGCACCCAACGCCAGCGTGATCGTTCCGGCAGCTATGAGCACGTAGATCAACGGATGCTGGAACTGTCGAAGGAACCGTCGGAGTGGACCCGCCGTCTGGGTCTGCGGCAACTCATTCGGCCCAAACTGGTGCAGACGCCTTGATGCCTCAGCCGCGGTCAGTCCGCGCTGCCTATCCGTCTCGAGGAGGAGCACGACCTCATGCCCGGCCAAACCGTGATGAGTGACGGCTCCGTTCGGCAACGGACCTGTCATCTCACTCTCCGACCCGCGGGCCTCGACCCTGAATTCGAACCGCCCTCCGGCGGCTGGCCTTCAGACTCTACGTTCCGGGAGTAGAGCCACGCGGGCGACAGCTCATTCGCGAGCCAGGTCGAGCAAAGGCAGGGGTCGGAGCTCGCCCCGGAATGACAGTAGGCTCAAAGACATTCAAGCCCGCAAACGAGCGGAGTAGCCATGCAGCGCCTACCGATCGTCGTGGGGTATGACGCGTCACCCGGTTCTAGCGCTGCCCTTGATTTCGCGCTTGAAGCAGCGCGGACAAGCGGGTTGAGCGTCGAGGTCGTCTATGCCTGGACGAGCTCGTTGTCCCTGTCGCAATTCTCGCCTGGGTATGACTTTCCTACGGATGCGGAGTTGAAGGCGGCTGGCGAGCAGGTGCTCGCAGAGGCGACCGACCGCGCCAGGAGTCAGGGAGAGGCCGTCGCGGTGTCGGGGACCTTGGCGCAAGGTCCGCCCGTCGGAGCACTGCTCGACGCTGCTGAGCGCGCGCACATGCTGGTCGTTGGTTCTCGCGGGCTTGGTGGTTTCACCGGGCTGCTGCTCGGCTCGACGGGTATTCAGCTCGCGACGCATTCGGTGTGTCCCGTCGTGGTGGTGCGACCGCCGGACGACGCCGCAACAGCGGGGGCGGAGGCGGGTCGCGTGGTCGTTGGTGTGGACGGCTCGCCGGCGTCCGAGGCCGCCGTCGCCTTCGCCTTCGAACAGGCGGCGTGGCGTGGGGTGGGGCTCACTGCAGTGATGGCGTGGGACATGACCTACCTCGACGTGCCGGGTCGGGTGGGCTCCATCCCTGAAGGCGTGCTGACCGCCGGGCAGGAGGCGGCGCAGGCTTCACTGGGCGAATCCCTAGCAGGCTGGCGGGAGCCGTACCCCGACATCGACGTCAGGGCTCGGACCGACATGGGAAACGCCGCGCGGGTTCTCTTGGATGCATCGCCGGGCGCCTGCCTCCTTGTGATGGGTTCACGAGGCCGAGGCGGGTTCGGATCGCTCCTCCTCGGTTCGGTCAGCCACGCGGTGCTCCACCACGCGCACTGCCCCGTGGCCGTCGTCCGCCCATCCCCGGCCAACCGCTAACAGTCCCTCTGC
>CAWFYM010000009.1:0-35315 GCA_963820065.1 uncultured Actinomycetota bacterium
CGGCGGCCGCGCCGATCGTCGCCTTGCACCTGACCCGACCGCCGATCGAGACCCCCGATGGGGTCGCGCTGGGGATCCCATCCCACTTCAAGGCTGCGCGTGGCGCGTACGTGCTCCGTGACTTCCGTCCGGATCAGCCAAGGCACGGGACGGTTTTCATCCGCGGAACGTCACCGACCGCGAACCTCGTCTCGATCCTCCCGGCGCTCGACGAGGCGCAGATCAACGTCAAGATCGTGGCGGCAATCGGTCCGCAACTGTTCCGGCTCCAGCCCGAGGCGTACCGGAAGGGCGTGGTGTCCGACGTTGATCGCTGGGATGCCATGGTGATCACGAACGGGGCGTTCCAGCTGATGCACGACTCGGCGGAAGGCCCGCTCGTCCGCGACTACTCCCTGTCCGCGGACTGGGATGATCGGTGGCAAACGGGCGGAAGCCTCGAGGAGGTGGTCGAGGAGGCTCATCTCGATCCGGATCACATCCTGGCGGCGCTAGGGCGGTTCGCGCGCGAGCGCGACCAGCAGGTCCAGCGACTAAGTCCACAGTCGACGCAGCGCGAGCACGCTCCGAACGCCGCCCTGACGATGGGATTCGACGCGAACTTCTCGATCCTCTTTTTTTGCAGACCTCCCCCACTATGTCTGCACCGCGTCCAGCGGCCAGCGCGGCACTGGGGTTCGATCCCGTGGAGCTGTCGTCACCGTTCCCATCGGAGGTACCGTCCCCGCCGAGGTCGATGGCTTCGTCGGTGCGATCGGGGAGAACCGACAGCAGCTCGTCGCGCTCGACCTGACCTCGGGCGACCCGGCGGCGGGCGAGCACGGGCTGGTCGCCATCCCCGAACGGGGGTCACGGTTCGCGGACAATCTCGATGCCGCGTTGGCCATCGCCTCCAGGACCGGTTGCCGGGTCCTGAACGCGTTGTACGGGAACGCGCCCGACGACGTTGCGCCCGAGGCCCTCGCCGAGACGGCAGTCGCCAACCTCGCGCTCGCGGCTGAGCGTGCGGCGCCGGTCGGCGCCACCATCGTAGTCGAGGCGCTCAACCCGATCGACTTCCCGCGCTTCGGGATCCACACGATCGAGGCCGCGGTCTTCCTCGCCGATGCGGTCCTCGGGGCGTCGGGCGAGGCTGTCGCCGTCCTGTTCGACGTGTATCACGTGCAACGGGCCGAGGGCGATCTGATCCACCGGATCGAACGGCTTGCCGACCAATTCGGGCACGTCCAGATCGCGGATGTCCCCGGACGACTCCGCCCAGGAACCGGCGAGATCGCGTTCGAACGGGTCCTGTCCGCCCTGGAAGCCTCTCCGTATCGCGGGTACGTGGGGCTCGAGCACCGGCCGTCAGCGAGTGACGAGGAAACGTTCGGGTGGCTTCCTCGGGAGCACCGGTCGTCGCGGCATGCGGCTTTGCCTCACGGCGAAGGTCGACAACCCGGCACGATAACGGCGATGTCCGGGGACAACGAGCAGCGAGACGAGGTACGCAGTCATGAGTGAGCTTTCGGAGCTTGCGCGGATCGACCTGAGCGCGCGCGAGCCACTGACCTCCGAGATCATCCGGCGGCTGCTCGACTATCTCCTGTCGGGAACGATCGAGCCGGGCGAAAGGATGCCCTCGGAGCGGAAGCTGGCGGAGGCGCTCGGCGTCGGCAGGTCGATCGTTCGCCAGGCGCTCAAGTCGCTCACGGTCCTCGGTCTCCTCGACGTGCGCCAAGGAGACGGCACGTACCTCCGCCGGACCGACTCGCCGTTCCTCCCCGTCGCGATCGAGTGGGGCCTCCTCCTGGGCGTGAAGCGGGCGACGGACCTCGTGGAGGCTCGACACTATCTCGAGGTCGTCATCGCGGGACTGGCAGCCGAGCGGCGGGGTGAGGCCGAGCTCTCGGAGATGCGGCGAAGCGCTGGTGTCATGGCCGAGACGACCGATCGGGATGCGTTCATTGCCGCTGACCTGGCATTCCACGAGGCGATGGCTCGGGCCGCCGGCAACGAGACGCTCCAGCAGATCATGACGAGCATCCGCACGCTGCTCCAAGTCTGGATCAGGCGCGTCGTCTACAACTCGCCCGAACCCCGTCCGACGACGTCGGAGCATCTGGCGGTCCTGCGCGCGATCGAGGCGGGCGACGTGAACGGGGCGCAGGCCGCGATGGAAGGGCACATGGCGCACGCAACCGAACGTCTCGAGCGGACACTCGCCGAGCACGAGGACGGGAAGGCCGCGAGCTAGACCCGCCACCCGGGAGATCGCCCGCCCCTCGGGCGTTGACGACGGGCCCCTGATCCACTAGCCTCTGGTCGACCGGTATACCACTCGCGTCCCGGAGGATGCGATGCAACCTGCGCTCAGGATCCTGTCCCGGGCCGATCTAAAACGGGTCTACGAAGCTGCCGTCCGGGTGCTCGACGAGGTCGGCATGCGGATCGAGCTTCCGGCAGCGCTCGACGTCCTCGAAGCGGCCGGGGGGCGAGTCGACCGAGCAACATCGCTGGTCCGGTTTCCGCCGGATCTCGTGGCCCGGACGCTCGCCCAGATCCCGCGGACGCTCACGTACCACGGCCGAGACCCGGAGTTTGACGTCACGCTCGCCCTCGACGGCGAGGTATACGCGCGAACGGCCGGCGGCTGCACGGGGTACCTCGACGCCGATACAGGGCAGTATCGCGAGGCGCGCATCGCCGACTGGCGTGCGTGGTGCACGCTCATCGATGCCCTCCCGACGATGATGCTCGCGAACATGAATGCCGCCCGCGACGTGCCGGCCACCACGGGCGACGTGCACAGTTTCCGGGTGATGCTCGAGAGTCAGCGCAAGTGCTCGGTGCACGGTGCGTCGAGCGTCGAGAATTTCCGGGCGCAGGTCGAGATGCTGCTCGCCCTCCGGGGCAGCCGCGCCGAGCTCGCAGCGCGGCCGCCGATCCATCACATGGTCTCGCCGTACAACCCGCTCTACCACGATGCCGACAACGCCGCCCAGATCCTGCTCGCGGTGGAGTACGGGATCCCGCTCGACATCGCGGTCATGTCGATCGTCGGCGTGACCTCGCCGCTCACGCTCGCAGGTTCCCTTGCCCAGAACCTCGCGGAGGAGCTGGGCACGCTCGCCCTGATCGAGGCCGCGCGGCCCGGACACCCCGTGGCGTTCTTCATCGATCCGGTCGTCGGCAACATGCGAACGGCCGAGGCCATGTGCGGCGCGCCGGAGTCGGCGCTCATGCTCGGGGCCATCTGCCAGCTCGGCAGCGAGCTGTTCGGCGTGCCGACCTCGGCGATCGGGTTCGATACCGACGGCTTCACGAGCGCCCAGACGCTCTATCAGAAGGCGCAGAACATGATCTTCGAGGTCATGGCCGGCGGGAAGCTGCTGGTAGGGGCGGGCTGCATCGAGAGCATCATGACCTTGAGCCCCTGGCAGCTCGTCATCGACGACGAGCTCGTGCGGATCGCGCGCCGATTTCAGCGCGGGATCACGGTCGATGACGCGTCGCTCGCGCTCGATGCGATTCGCCGGGTTGGCCCCCGCGGGGACTACCTCTCGGACGAGCACACGCTCGATGCCCTCCGCGCCGGCGTGTTTCTCGACCTCGAGCTCGCCGAGCGTGAGAGCCGACGGCCCGTGTGGGAGGCCGGCGGAAAGCGGACGCTCGAGTCCCGGGCACGCGACAAGGTGCTCGGGATCCTCGCCACCCACGAGGTGCCCCCGCTCCCGGATGACGTGCTGCGCGAGCTGACCGCCATCCAGCGTGCGACCGATGAGCGACATCTGACACCCACCCAGGCGCGGGCCTGAGAGGTCGAGCACCCAACCAGCACAGGAGCGACGACCGTGGCGGACCTTGCAGCACTGACGGCGGCCATCGAGGCGGGTGACCGCGCGACCGCCGTCCGGCTCACCACTGAGGCGATCGACGCCGGCCTTGCGCCCCAGACGATCCTCGACGCGATGACCGCGGCGATGGACATCGTCGGGGGCCGGTTCCAGCGCGCCGAGATCTACGTGCCCGAGATGCTCATGAGCGCCCGCGCGATGAAGGAGGCGACCGCGATCCTCGAGCCGCAGCTCATCGGCGCAGGGATCCGGCCCGAGACGCGCGCCATCGTGGGCACGATCAAAGGCGACCTCCACGACATCGGCAAGAACCTCGTCGCGATGATGTGGAAGGGCGCCAACATCGAGGTGATCGACCTCGGCAGCAACGTCGGGGCGGACCAGTTCGTCGCGGCTGCCCGCGAGCACGAGGCCCGTCTCGTCGGGATCTCCGCGCTGCTGACCACCACGATGGTCGGGATGCGGGACGTGGTCGAGGCCATCCGCGCCGCCGGTCTCGGTGACGTCCGCGTCATCGTCGGCGGCGCCCCGGTCACAGCCGCGTTCGCCGCCGAGATCGGCGCCGACGGCTATGCGCCCGACGCAGGCTCGGCCGTCGAGGTCGCCAAGCAGGCCCTCGGGCAGCCGGCTGCCGGCGTCCGCTAGCGACGGCGATCAGCGCGTATCGATCCGGACCACCTCGTATGGTCCGAGCTCGAGATCCGCCGCGCCGTTCCGGACGAGCTCGGCGGCTGCCGTCTCGCCGATGACCGCCGGATCGGCCGCCGCCGCGCGCGCGGTCTCGACATTGATCCGGTGGATCGCGACTGGCCCATCGGGCAGCGGTGTGACGCGGCTCCGGACCGGTCGTGGTGTCAGGTTGGCCGCCAGGATCCGGATGCCATCGGTCGTCCGGAGCGCGACGCCGTCGAGCTCGAGCGGCCGGCTCGAGCGGGTCGCCAGCACCTCGGCGATGCCAGGGTCCGGCAGGTCGGCGAGTGACGCGAACACGTGGTACACGGGGAAGATCATGCCCGGCATGGATCGGAAACGTTCGGGCAGCGCCGACCCGCGCTCTGACTCGACGAGGCCCCGCCAGCCGATCGTCTCGAAGTACGTGAGGGCTGCGGCGCCCGCGTTCGCGAGCGACCGAATGCTGCCCACAGTCCACGCGGCCGCGAACAGCGACGGCTGCCGGGGGTCGACGTCGGGTGGCAGCTCACCCGCGTCCGGTCGGCTCTCAGGCACGGTCGCGGCTTGGTTGTAAGGCGGCCTGAGGGTGACCGTCGAGACGACGATCGGGCGCCTGAGCATGAACGTCCGCGCGGTGCGCACGGTGTCGCCCTGCGCGTCGATGCCCTCGACCATCGATCGCTCGTCCGTGGCATGGACCTGCGGATTGATGGTGTACGAGAGCGCATCGTACGCGAATGGATCCGGTCGGTCGCGGTTGACTTCCGCGAAGTTTCCGTTCGTGCCGCCAGCAAACGGCACACCCGGAGCGCGGGCCGCGAGGTGCCGCCGGGCGAGGTCGAGCCACCGCGACGATGTGGACCCGATTCCTGCCTCGGCCTCGTGGAAGACGAGGAACCGTGCGATCCTGGCGCCGGCCACGCGCTCCGCGAGCTCGTCGAGCGAGTCGTCGTCGAGGAACAGCGCGACCTCGAGGGCGCTCCCGATCGCCTCGGCGGCCGAACGGCCCCGGTCCCACGCCGATCGCCAGCCGGCGTTCCCGAGGTGGAGGTCCACCCGAATGTGAGCCGGGCGGAGCACGCGCAGCAGCGCGGCCTCCCTCGAGCTGAGCGGCTGGCCGCTGGAGGACAGCCTGAACCCGATCGGCGGCAGCCGGCTCACCGGCTCTCCGACCTGCAGTGTCGGAACCTCCGCCGGCGCCGGCGAGGTCGAGCGCGTGCGCCGTCGGACGGCGTCCGGCAACATGAACGACAGTTCGACGCGCTGACGGCGCGCCTCGCCAGGCGTCGCGTCGAACGGATAGCCCAGCGACCCGGGCGTGCAGTACGTCTTGAACGATCCGTCCGTCCAGTTGCGCTGATCCTCGACCTCGAACAGGTCGCCCTCGAACCGGGCGGTCAGCTCAGTTCCGCCGGCGAGCGACACCTGGAAGCTCGAGAACGGGGGTGTGATGGGCACGAAGCACCCGTCCACCTCGGCCTGGGGCTCGATGACCTCGCCGAACGTGCCGTCAACTGGACCCGCCGGGGTCATGGCGCGATACGGGCGGCCCGTCAGCGTCTCGACCGGGTGAAGAATGCAGAAGCCGATGCGTCCGTAGCGGAAGGGCGATCGGGCCGTGCCGTCCATCGCGTAGGCGAGCGATCCGTCGGGCCGCCCATCGATCGTCCCCAGCCAGTCGAACGCGACGTCGCCCGCGCGGTGGGACGACTCGAACCTGATTCGGAAGTGATCGTGAGCGGCGTCGATCGTCAGGCCGTGGATGTCCCCGGGGATGGTGTTCCAGTTCGCGTCGCGGACGGCGGCGTAGACGCGCCGGACGAGCTCGCGATCACCCCATCGGATGTAGCGCAGGTCGCCCTGCTCAAACTCGACCGTGAGGGGTCCGGCGTGGAGGATGAGGGGCTCGACCGGTGCTGCATCGCGACCATGGAGCCACTCAAAGTGGGTCACCGAAGGCACCCTCGACACCTCCCTTGCCTCGGCGGTCTATGAAGCTCCCGCCCTGCTACCTGCCGCCGCCGGACGGCCAGTGTGGTTGACCGGTATACCATACGCGCGTGGGCATGCGGCCTGCCATGCGCCGGTGCTCGCGCCCCGGGGGTCGCGGATTTCGGAGGGATCTCGTGGGCTCCTCGCCGCTGCGACTATTCGATCGCGTCGAGACGGGGGAGCATCGGCGCGCCAGGATCGACGACTGGCGCGAGCTTGCGATCCTCGTCGACGCCCTGCCCAACATCGACGCGGTCGCCACGCTGCACTGCGGCGACGTACCCCAGGCGACGGCGGACCTCCACAGCTTCCGTGTGCTCCTCGAGAGCCAGCGTAATTGCATCGTCCACAACGCGTTCAGCCTCGAGAACCTGCACGTGCTCCTCGAGATGGCGATCGCCGTCCGCGGTTCGCGCGAGGCGCTGGCGGCTCGGCCGCTCGTGCACCTCCAGGCTTCGCCGATCTCACCGCTGTTCCTCAACGCGGACGACACGGCGCAGATCCTGCTTGCCATGGAGTACGGCCTGCCCCTCGACCTGCCGATCATGCCGATCGCCGGCGTGACCGGCCCGATCACATTCGCCGGGACCCTCGCCCAGGCCAATGCCGAGTACCTGGGCACGGTCACGCTCGTTCAGTCCGTGCACCCGGGCTACCCGATCGGGTACTTCATCGACCCGGTTGTGGGTGACATGCGGAACGGCAACGCACAGTTCGCCGCCCGGGAGACCGCGCTGCTGATCGCCGCGATCAGCCAGCTCAGCAGGGAGGTCTATGGATTGCCGGCACAGGCGATCGGTCTCGACGCCGACGGCTTCTCGCCCAGCCAGGTCCTGTTCCAGAAGGCCCAGAACTGCCTGATGCAGGCGATGGCCGGCGGCCAGCTGATCATCGGCGCGGGCTCGGTCGAGGGCTGCATGACGCTTAGCCCACGGATGCTCGTCGTCGACGATCAGATCGTGGCGATCGCCCGTCGCTGGGTGCGGGGCTTCGAGGTGAACGACGACACCCTTGCCCTCGATGTGCTCGAACGCGTCGGCCCGCGCGGCGACTTCCTGTCCGATGAGCACACGGTCGACCACCTCTACTCGGGCGAGCTCCTGCCCCTCGAGCTCGCCGAGCACGGAAGCCGCCAGACGTGGGAGGCGGGCGGCTCGAGGACGCTCGAGGCAAACGCGCGGGACAAGGCCAGGGTGCTGATGGCGACGCATCGACCCGAGCCGCTCGCTGCGGACGTGGTACGCGAGCTCGCCGCGATCCAACGCCGCGCGGACGGCGTGCTTGGCCCATGCCTGAACGGGCGGGCGACAGGTGCGCGATCGCGGTCGGGACCGACCGCACGGTCCCGGCTACGCCGCCGTCGAGCCGCCGTCGATCAGGAACATGCCGCCGCAGACATATGAGGCCTCATCGGAGGCGAGCCACAGGTTGAAGGCGGCGACCTCCTCGGGCCGGCCCGCTCGCCCGAGGGGAATGCCCTTGACGATCCGCTCATGCCACGTTGCATCCTCGAACACACCGGCGGTGATCGGGGTGTCGATGAAGCCGGGGACGACGCAGTTCACGCGGACGCCGTCCGCAGCGAACTCGCTGGCCATCGCGCGGGCCAGCCCATGGCAGCCGGCCTTGCTGGCGCTGTATGCGTGCTGCCCGAGGGCGCTCCCGTACATGCCGGTGGGCGACCCGGTCACGATAACGGACCCGCCGCCGCTGCGCAGCATCGCCCGGATCCCGTGCTTGCAGGTCAGGAACATCCCGGTCAGATTGACGGCAAGGACCTCCGACCAGACGGCGAGGTCGAGGCGGTCGACCCGGGCATCACCGCGGTCCCAGGGCTCGATCCCCGCCACACCCACCACCACGTCGAGCCCACCCCACGCCTTGACAAGTGTGGCCACGCTTCGTTCAACGTCGGTTTCACGGGACACATCCCCCGGCAGGACGATCGCCTCGCCGCCAGCGTCGCGGATGCGGCTCGCGACGGCCTCGAGGAGCTCGCGCCGACGACCCATGAGCCCGACGCGCGCACCCTCACTGGCGAACAGCAGCGCGGTAGTCTCGCCGATCCCGGAGCCCGCCCCGGTGATGAACGCTCGCTTGCCCTCCAGCCGGCCCGCGCCAGTCATGCTGATCGCCGGATCCGCGTACCCGTGCAGCTCCACGTCAACGACTCCTTCGGAGGACGTCCATCGCCTGGGCGAGCGATCGGCGCAGTGGTTCGAGCGATGTCGCCGACTCGGGCTGTCCAACCCGGTCGACCCACACCAGCGACCCCTCGATGAGCGTCTGGAGGTACGCCCGATCGCCAGCCGGCGCCGGCGGGCGCCCGCCGACGAGATAGACGGGCGACGTATGCGCTGCCAGGAGGATCGGCCACACATGCCACGCACGAACGGGGCTCGAGACGCGAGCTGCGATCCACCGGGTCCGCGCTGCCGGCAGGCGGAGCGAGACGTGCGCAGACCGGGCGCCCCCGGCGTCGGCCCGGGCCACCACCCGGCCGTCCTGGACGACCTCGAGCGAGCCCAGGGGATAGACGGACTCCGCTCGCGCGGTGACCTCGAGGTGCGTTCGGCCGGTCACCGAGAGGTCGTCGCCAGGCCCGGCTCCATCGACATCGAGTGCGATGAGCGGGCCGCTCGTGGTGAAGGTCCTCCCCGCGCGGACAGCCTTCTTAAAGGCATCGAACGACCGCACCTCGCCGCGGATGTCGGCGTACGTCCGGATGCCGCCGATCGGCATCCCTGCACTCATCTTGTCGGTGCCGCCCACGGCCGGGATGCGGCACCCGACGTTGAGGAGTCGATACCACTCCGCCATGCCGAAGGAGTCGAGACCCCACGTGAAGTCCTTGATCTCCACGGCGTCGATCCGTTCCAGGAGCGCGGCGGCGACGACCTCGCTATAGGGGTTCGGAAAGTGGGGGACGACCGCCAGACCACCCGCGCGTCGAGCCTGATCCGCCCAGGAGCCAAGGTAGCCGCTCCCCGTCTCCTCGCCCAAGGACGCTTCGTTCGGGCCGCCCGCCGAGAGCGGGTGAACGAGCGCATCCGGGCCGAGGAGCAGAAGGTGACCGAGGAAGTGATGGCGATTCTCGCTGCCGACGCGCACGATCGTCCGGTCGTCCGCGGCCGCTGGCGCCGGCGCGAAGTCGCCCACGTT
Source organism: uncultured Actinomycetota bacterium (assembly GCA_963820065.1). GTDB lineage: Bacteria > Actinomycetota > Actinomycetes > DATJPE01 > DATJPE01 > JANPBY01. Next base: position 9,663 of record CAWFYM010000009.1, read on the forward strand.
CGTGTACAGGTCCCCCCATTTCGCGACCAGCAGATTGACGACGTCGACACCCTCCGCTGCTCCCTCGAGCCGTGCCGTTTCGGGCGACACGAAATGCACGTGCGTATCGGCAGTCAGCCAGCCCTGCTGCTGCCACTGGGGGCCTCGCCGCAAGATGAGCTCGAGCTCATCCGTGGAGGTGTCGACATCGATCGCACGCCGGACCGGCTCGAACTCGAAGCCCTTGCTGGCTTCTGCGTACACCGTCCCAGCGGGGCAGCGAACGACGCACTGGCCATCGACGTAGGCATAGTCCATTGAGCCGAGGCGCAGGTCGGGACCGTGATCCTCAAACCAGCCGGTGCCAACCTCGCGAGGATGGCCGTCCGGCGGCAGGTAGCGTCCTTCGGCGGTGCGGAAATGAACGCGGGCGGCCGTCGGGCGACCCGTCGTCTCGTCGATGACCCGGACGCGCACGGGGCGATCGGCCGGTGGCAGGAGCCTGATCCGCGCTCCGCCGACGCGAATCGGACGATCGCCCGCCAGGTCTCGTATGAGGATCGTCCCGTCACCTACGGTCAGGGTTGCGTCGCGGCTCGACGTGAACTCGACGAGGCGGTCGCCCGTGGTCCGGGGCTCCGCGCCCAGCCCGATGGCGGGATCATCGAGCCACGCGGCTGTCGTCGCGCCGACCCGCGTGTCGCGGGCGACCACGCCGAGATCGAGGTCAAGGCACGCCCGACTCCCGCCCTGCAGGAGCGCCATCTGCGCGGACCGCCGAACCAGGGGGTCATCGACCGTCCGCGACGCGGTGAGCCCCGCGACTGCGACCGCCGTCGTGCCACGGAGGCGCAGCGAGATGGTCGAGACCTCCTCGACGTCCGCTGGCAGCGACAGGGTGGTGAGCCAGTAGTTGCCGATGATCGCCGGGGTGAGGCGATCGACGTCGACGCCGGCGTACATCGGGAGCTCGGCGCCCGTCTGGTCGCGACCCCACCCACCCGGGTCATGGGGGCCCGTCGGGTCAAGCGCCCGAGCCTCACGGTGTGGACGCGCGGCGAACGGGAGCTGGCCCCAGCCGACGAGGACGTCCATGATCTCGAACCGCCGGCGGATCGGGTAGGTCGTCTCGGTCCCGCCACCGGTGCGAACGGTGTAGTCGGCGAGGTGACGGCCGGGATCGTCGGGCCGGCCCGTGGGAAAGCCCGTCGTCGCGCTCCGGGTCTCCGGGGCCGGGGTCGCGAAGTGCGCCACGACCACCGACGAGGCGCGCACCGGCCGGTCCAGCTGGAGCACGACTGCCGGGCGCTCCGCCGTCAGCCAGATCCAGCGCCGGGCTGAGCGAGCAGGTCGGAGCCGGAACGGGATGCCCCAGAACTGCCGGGAACCGCCGGGCAGTGAGCGCAGGACCTGTTCGAGGACCGGATGCCAGCAGACGCCCGGCGGCACCGGCCCGTAGGCGTCGGCGGACGAGATCGCCTCGAGCTCGAGCGGGGCGAACAGGGGGGCGCCCGACCGTCTGCTCACCGTCCGGATCGATCCCGCGACGCGGGTGGGCAGCCGCGGCCGCGCGCCACCACGTCCGGTCAGCGGCCCTTGACCGCGAGCATGCCCACGAGCCGGCCGGTGCCCGTCATACCTAATCGCCGGCCGGCACGGCCGCGTCCGGTACCGATGCCGTCACCGCCGACCCACGTTCACGCTGCAGCATGGAGCGCAGCACGTTGGTGCTGAGGACGGAGACGTTGTTGTCTCCGGCCTGCCACCCGAGCGCGGCGGCCCAGCTGACGGATCCGACCGAGAACACCTCGCCGCCGCCCGGAAGGTCGAACCACACCAGATCGCTGCGCACGGCGTCGCACATCGTGCCACCGAACGCCGGCACCATGTTGCGGACCTCCTCGACCACCAGCTGGTACTCATCGGGCAGGGTTTCGGACGTGGCCAGTCGGAGCGCGTGCGGCGGTGTGCCAAGCGCGCGATCCATCCGGTCGACCTCGTCGCCGGCAGCTCCGCACATGACAAACCCGAAGCTGCCGATCGTCTCGTCGGGACCGATGCCCTCGAAGAACGCGGCGACACGCGGGTCGAAGCTGTCGGGAAGGCGCTTGTAGCCCCGGCCGCCGCCCCAGCCCTGCGCGGCCATGCCCACGCCCACGACGGACTGCGGACAGATCCCGAGGTTGCGCCACAGGCCCCCGGGCTCGCCCGTTGTCGCGTGGACCCCCTCGCCGGGATCCGAGTCCCAGGCGCGCGTGCCCTGGTGGCCGCGTCGCACCTCGATGTATGAGAGGTCGGGGCCGAAGCTCGTCATCCAGTAGAAGCCGTTGCCCCCGAGGTACATCAGCTTGCCCCCTGAGATCAGGTACTCCTGGAGGCCGGCCATCATTCGCCGCGACCAATACTCGGGGTGCGAGCCCGTGATCACGACGTCGTACGGTCGAAGCGCGTCGACTCCCTCCGCCTCGAGGTCCTCGTCGGTCAGCACCTCGTACGCGAAGTTCGACCGTTCCAGCCAGCCGACGATGTACAGGTCAGCGGCCAGGTGCCTGGGTCCGGCGGCGAGGAAGTCCCTGGCGGCCGGCTCGAAGCTCACCAGGGGACGGCGCCACGAGGCCAGGCTGACACCACCACCGTCGTCGTGGAGGTCGTAGATGGAGCGACCGAGGAACGGGTAGTCCAGCACGAGGAGGTCACGCTCGTTCGGCTCGATGGGATGGGATGCGATGTAGTGGTTGAGCTCGTTGTTGCCCAGGAACATGCGGTGGTTGGCGTAGGCGAGGTAGGTGTTGGTCGGCGCGAGGAAGGCCACGCGGGCGCGAGGCTCGACCGGTCGCACGTAGACGGGGATGTGCATCCGCTCGTCCTGTGCCGAGAGGCGAATCGCGTAGACGCCGCTGGGCAGGTGCTCCGGCAGCCGCAGCCTCAACGTCGGCTCCCAGCCGAGCTCGCCGACGTCGTCGGCGTGGAAGTGCACGGCGTCGTGCTGCGGACTCAGATTGCCGATCCCCGATGCGGCCGCGGTCCAGAACGGACCGGTCACGGCGCGGGTCGGCAGGTTGACGGTCCGGCCGTGCAGGGCATTCGGGCCGGTGTCGATGATGCGTTCCGACGCCGTCTCGAGGGATGGATCCCATTGCGCGATCACGGGCTCGGGCAGCTTGACATGCTCGGCGAGCAGGCTGGCCCCGACGCCGGCGGGATCGCCGATGGAGATCCCGGGGCTGGCGATCTTGCCGTTGTACGTCTCGCCCGGGCCGTCGGTCCGCCATGCGCCGAGCCGCATCAGGGTCGTTCGGTCGAGCCGCCATCCGGCGTGCTCGCCGGTGAGGCGCACGGCCGAGGACGTCGTATACCAGCGACCGACGGCCGCCGAGACATCGAGCGTGACCCGTTCGCCGGCCACGGTCACGAGCACCCCATACCACGTTCGAGCGCAAATGCTCTCCTCGGTGGCCACGGTCACGGCCCCCCCGGTCTCGACCGCGAGCCGGCCATCCGGAAGGAGCACCAGGGCGAGGCTTGGCTCATCGGCATCCGGGCCGATCGCCCACACGAGCTGCCGGCGCAGCTCGACCGGAATCAGCTTCCCGGTCATCCTCACGTTGTCGCCGGACACCTCGCCGGAGGCACCCTCGGGTTCGCCGGGCGTCGTCGGGAAGATCCAGCACCGGACGATCGCATGCCCGCCCGATTCCCAATCCCGCGGCAGCGGGAGGTCAGCCCGCGAGCCGACGGGTGAGCGCTGGAGGCGGCCAGCCGCCCGGGCAACGACGCGGGGGTTGATGGCTCGGGACGGGGCGTCCACGAACGGTGGTTCCGGGCTGCCGTCGGTGAAGCGTAACAACTCCGCTTCGACCTCCGGCGCATCCGAACTCACCATCACGGTCAGCGTGTCGCCGGGTCGACACGAACGCCGATCCGCGTAGCCGAGCAGCTCCATGTCAACTCCTTCGGTCAGGCTTTCGCAGCCCGCGACAGACGGCTCGCGTCCCCGGGGCTGCCGATGGCTTGCACGGGCGCCAACTGGGCCTGCCGAGCACGAACTACTGGACGACCGGTCGACCAGAGGATAGCCGCCTTTTCATCGCCCCGTCAACGAAAAGGACGGCGTCGAAGTGACGCCGGCAGATCGGAGGATGAACCCGACCGTCGAGACGGGATTGACAGGCCCACCGGGCCGTGTAGACTCGTATACCGGCCTGCGACGGTGTACCGTTTGCCTACGTTCTCGATGAGTCGGAGGATTGGTCAGGATGCTGTGCGGGGTCCGCGGTGCCTCGTGCGCCGCCTACTCACGCTGCGCCGACTGCACGTCCCGGTCGCGTGCTGGCCACGTGCCTTGCAGGTGCCTGAGAGCCAGCGATCGGCCGCTGGGCAGCGTCGACCAGGATCCCGCGCGCCTCCAGGGTTTTTCGAAGTTGACAACAGCCGTTGCGGTGCCAGAATGTGGTCGACCGGTCAACCGGTCGGTCTATCGAGGATGGTCAGAGGAGGACCGATCATCATGGGATTCGACCCGGAGCCGACCAAAGGCCGTGCGGGGCGCGCGCGAGCGAGGATGCGCCGCAGCCCGCTAGCGTTCGCCGCCATAGTCACGTTGGTGGCGGCATGCTCGAGCTCAGCGACACCTCCGCCGACGACGGTCCCCGCATCGGCCGCGGCATCCGCCCCGGCATCCGCCCCGGCATCGGCCGCGGCATCACAGGCCGCTGAGTCGCCCGCTGCGTCCGCAGCTGGTGCCCCAAATGTGACGTGCCTGGATGGCACGCCCACCCGGGGCAACGGCAAGAAGCAGCTCGCCTGGGCGACAGCCCTGTCGGAGCTGCCGATCATCCAGTCCATGCAGAAGCGGATCACTCAGCAGGCTAACCTGTGCGGCTGGGAGGCCCTCTACGACAATGGGACGGGCGGCAAGTTCCAGACCATGATCCCGTCCGTCGAAGCGTGGATCACCGCCGGCGTTCCGGCGATCACCGTGGCACCGTATGAACCTGCCGCGTGGGAGTCACTTGCCCAGCGGGCCGTCGGCAAGAACCTGATCTGGATCTCCTATAACCAGTCGACAGATACCCGGTACGGAACGTTTGGCTTCGGGCCGTGCGACGCCGCCAAGCTCGTGGCCCAGAACGTCACGGAATGGGTCAAGGCGAACGATCCGACCGCCGAGGTCTTCATCTCCACCAACGTCGCCAACCCGTCGGTGGCGTGCAAGTGGGATGGCTTGAAGAAGGATATCGAGGATGCCACAGACGCAACGGTGATCCCGTTCCAGGATGCCAACACCGAGGCCGACGGGCTGACGGTCATGACGTCCGTCCTGCAGGCTCATCCGAACCTGACGGTCGGCATCGGAACCAACGATGACGTTGCTCGAGGGATTGCGCGCGCGTTCCTGGCCGCGGGCAAGGACCCCGCAAAGACCTACGTCGCCGGCTTCGACGGTTCGGAGGAGAACATCAAGCAAATCCAGGCGGGCGGCGGTTTCATCAAGTTCTCGGCGGCGATCGACCTAGTTGACCTCGCGGACCTGATCACCGCCAAGAGCATGGAGCTCGCGCTCAGCGACGCGACCGCTCCGCCGGCCAACCCTCCGTCGTTCGACGTGCCCGTCTACTCGATCACGAACGGGTCCCCGGACATCGACAAGCTCCTGGCTGACTTCGCGTTGCTCAAGTAGTCACCCGCAGATGTCCACATCGGTCCGCGGCCTGACCAAGAGCTTTGGGGCGCGGCCGGTCCTGGATGGCGTGGATCTCGACGTCAACGACGGCGAGATCCACGCCCTTCTCGGGCCGAACGGATCTGGAAAGTCAACGCTCATTCGTTGCCTGAGTGGTGCCATCCGGCCAGATGCCGGTACGATCGTCATTGGGGGCACGGAGCATCGCGGGTTCACACCTCGCGAGGCGATCGCTGCGGGCACAGCGGTCATCTACCAGAACTTCAGCCTCGTCCCGACGCTCAGCGTCGCGGAGAACGTGTTTCTCGGCGACGAGCGAACGCGGGGCATTCGCATCGATAATGCCACCCAGGTTGCCGAGGCGCGGCGCCTGCTCGAGCAGTTTGGGCGGCCGATCCGCGCCGATCAGCCAATCAGGAGCCTGAGCGCAGGCGACCGCCAGCTCGTCGAGATTGTAAAAGCACTCCACCGGCGGCCGACGCTGCTGATCCTCGACGAGCCGACTGCGGCGCTCGGAGAGCAGGAAGCGGAGCAGCTCGGCGCCCATCTGCTCCGGCTTCGAAACGATGGACTCGCCATCCTGTACGTGACCCACCTGCTCGGCGAGGTGTTCGCGATCGCCGACCGGGTGACCATCCTGCGAGATGGGCTGGTCGTACTCGTCGATGAGGTGGCGAAGGTCACCCCGGCCAAGGTCATCGATGCGATCTCGCCAGCCGCAGGTCAACGGACCGAAACACGCACTCGTGGCCTCGCCAGGGCCGATGGCCCAGCGGCGCTCGAGCTCACGGAGGTCGTCGTCGACGGGGTGGGCCCCGCGAGTCTCGTGCTCCACGGAGGCGAAATCCTGGTGGTCTTCGGGTTGCTGGGTTCCGGGCGGACGGAGCTCCTCGAGGGCGTCTACGGCAGCCGACGGATCGCCAGTGGGTCGGTGCAGGTTGGCGGGCGACCGCTAAGAACATCGTCGCCGAGCGCGGCGTTGCGGGCAGGCATCGCGCTCGTCGCCGGCGACCGGATCCGCCAGAGCATCTTCGACAAGATGTCGACGCTCGACAACATGCTGATGCCCCACTTCAGTCGCCTGAGTCGCTGGTTCACCCGGCAGACCAGGACGGAGCGCGGCGTCTTCGCGGCGACCGCCGCCGATGTCCGGCTACGACCCGACAATCCGGACGTTCGGGCCTGGACGCTGTCGGGTGGCAACCAGCAGAAGCTCGCGGTTGGACGGTGGCTCGCGGCACTCGACCATATCGGCGTGCTGCTCATGGATGAGCCGACGCAGGGCATCGATGTTGGGGCCAGACGCGATCTGTATGAGCTCGTCCGGCGGCTCGCTCACCAGGATGGCAAGTCGATCCTCATCACCTCGTCCGATCCTGAAGAAACGCTCTCGCTCGCGGATCGTGTGCTCGTCTTGCGCCGGGGCCGGATCGTTGCGGAGCTTGAACCACAAGCCTTGAGCGAGCAGCGGATCCTGTCCATCGCGCACGGAGCCGATGCCTCCCCTGAGGGCGACGGCGGGCCAGCGACCGAGATGATCAACACCGTAAACCTGGAGGCATCGTGACCGAGACAGTTGCCCCCCCGCCCAGTGTGACCCTGGCTCCCTCGCGTCGTGCGTATGTGTTCGTCACGCGAAATGCCCTGCCGTTCGGGTTCGCGGGTCTGATCATCCTGTTCGTGGCGCTGGGGGCCCCGAACTTCGTGACGTTCGACAACGTCTCCAATATCGTGCGTCTAAGCGCGCCCATCATGGTGGTCGCGATCCCCACGGCGTTCCTGATGATCATGGGCTACGTCGACCTGTCGATCGGATCGCAGCTGGCGATCTCGGCGGTCGTGGCCGGCCTGCTGATCACCCAGTTCGGTGCTGCGCCGGTGCCTGCCCTGGTTGGTGGCGTCGTGGCGTGTGGCGGGATCGGCCTGGTCAATGGCGCGCTGTGCACGCGGATCGGCTTGTCGCCGATCATCGTGACCCTGGGGATGCTCACGGCCCTGCGCGGGCTCGCGCTGTTGCTTGCACCCAACTCGATCTACGCCGTCTTCCCCATCGACTTCGCGGCGGTCTCATACACGGGCGTGCTCGGTATCCCGTACTTCGGGATCGCCGAGGCGATCGTCGTCCTTGTCGGAGCGTTTGTCCTCGCGTGGTCGCCGGTCGGACGGCACGCTCTCGCGATCGGGGTCAACGAAGAGGCGGCATTCCTGTCGGGCATCAACTCACGCCGGACGATCCTCGGCGCGTTCGTCGTCACGGGCGCGATGGCGGGCGTTGCCGGCGCGATGTATGCCCTGCTCCTGAACAGCGCACCCTCGGGCTCGCTCGGCGTCGGGTTCGAGCTGGACGTTCTGACCGCAGTCCTCCTGGGAGGCGTGGCGTTCAACGGCGGACGAGGAACCATTCGGGGCGTCGTCCTCGGAGTCCTGTTTCTCGCGATCCTCCAGAACGGTCTTATCCTCCTGAACGTTCCCACGGCATTTGGCCTGGTGATCAAGGGTGGAGCGCTCGTGTTCGCGGCGATTCTGGATCAGGCAACAGTCAAGGCGATGTTTGTCGTCAAGGGTCGCTGAGGGTCGCGATATCCGGGTTGGGTCGCGGCTCCCCGGTCAAGCGGGGTCGACGGGTTCGCGGACGTGCTCACCGGTAGCCGGATCGCTGACGCATCGAGCCGCAGCGCTCGTCCGCGACCACCAGGTGCGGCCTCCTGACCGCTGCTGCCTGTGGCAGAGCCCGGCCGCCCGAAGGGCGTGCCCGAGGAGGATGTGACGTGAAGACAATCAAGGATCTCCGGATCCCGATGGGCGACGGGATCTCGCTCGCGGCCGATCTCTACCTCCCCGATGGCGATGGCCCGTTCCCCACCCTCGTGGACGCCTATCCCTACCATAAGGATGACCTGATTGGGGCTGCCTTCGACTACCCGAGGCGATACTTCGCCGACCATGGATATGCAGACCTCATCGTCGATTTCCGGGGAACAGGCAGGTCGGAAGGCTACTGCCCCGACAACTTCGACATGGAGCAGGAGGGCAGCGATGCTGCCGAAACGGTCGAATGGGCAGGTCGTCAGGACTGGTGTGACGGCCACGTCGGCGCATGGGGTCTCTCGTACGGCGGGATCAACGCGCTGAACGTCGCGTCGCGCCGCCCGCCCCACCTGATGGCCTGCATCTCACTCTTCGGGTGCTCGGACGCTTACCAGGACTTCATCTATCCAGGCGGTCAGTTCAACGCTCTGGGCGCCATGACGCGAGAGACATTCATGCTCGCCATGGATCTTGCGCCCATCACCTATGAGCACACGCCAGGCGATGCGCCCGAGCTATGGGCGAAGCGGATCAAGCGGATCGAGAACGGCGACATCTGGAGTCTCGGCTGGCAGTCACACGTTCAGTACGACGACCACTGGAGGTCACGAACGATCGCCTGTTCCGACATCACCGTCCCGACCTTCGTCATCGGAGGCTGGAACGACGTCTTCCCTGACGGGGCATGGAGGATCTTCGAGTCACTTGCGGGAACGAAACGCATGGTCCTCGGCCCTTGGACCCATGGGTGGCCGGACGCAGCAGGCGTGGAGCCGTGGGATTGGCTGCCCGAGGCGGTCCGGTGGTGGGACCGATGGCTGCGTGATGATCACAACGGCATCGATGAGCAGCATCCGGTCCGCGTGTTCCTTCAAGGAGCCGGAGCCTGGGTCGAGACGACGGGGCTGCCTGCCCCCGGAACAGATGCGATGACGCTGATGCTCGGCCCCGGGCGATCGCTTGGGCCCGCCGTCACCGAGGACGGGAACGTCAGGTACGTTGGCGACGCGCGGGTGGGTGCGTATGGCGCCTTGTTCGACCCCCAGGCAACCGGGTTGGGGTTTCCGCTCGAGCAGGCCGTCGACAATCGACGTGCCGCCTGCTTCACATCGGCACCGCTCGAGTCGAACGTCGACGTCCTCGGCCCCATCCAGGCGACGATCCACGTTACGCTCGAGGAGGGAGCCCCGTTCGACCTCGTGGCGAAGGTCTGCGCTGTCGACCCGGATGGCGCATCCCATCTGGTCGCCACGGGGTGGCTCAATGGACGGCATCGACGTGGACACGACCGCGATGAGCCGATCGCGCTCGGAACGGTCGAGGCCTACACCATCAGGCTCTGGGCCACTGGGTACCGGTTCCGCCCGGGTCAGCGCATCCGGCTGGCCATCTCCACCAGCGATTGGCCCCATTCGTTCGCCGCTGGCGGGAACCAGACTATTGCGATCCAGTACGGTGGCCGGTTCCCTTCGTGCCTGGTCCTGCCCGTCGTACCGGAGTCACCAGCGATCATTCCAGTTCAGATCCAACGCCCCGACCCCAATGTCAATCGCTCGCCGCACTTGATCCAGGAGCGTCCCTACTGGACGATCACCGAGGACCCGGTGAATGAAACCGTCCTCGTGTCATTTGGATCAGCAGAGGACTTCCACTTACCCCACGGTCCGCTGTTTCACGCAGAGTTCGAGGGTACGGCGTTCGTCGCGCGCGCATCCGCCGGAGGAAGCTACAACGGGCGCGGGTTGATCGACACGACGGTCAGCACCGGCGAGCACATTCGGGTCGAGACGAGGAGCCACGTGACCCGCACGACCATGCTGCTCAACGCGCGAGTGTTGATCGATGATCGGGTCCTTCTCGATCGACAATGGTCGAATGCCGACAGGTGATCGACTTGCCCCAACGCACCAGGATTATCGGGTGGCGCGCCGACGATGGTTTGTCACCGCTGGAGCGGGGGACGGTCTTTCGCGGCCGGCTCTGCCGCCGGCGTCCCTCGCCGCCCCGCTCATCGCCGGATCCCGGGCTGCGGACCGCCCGCCAGATCCCACTTGTAATGGCCTTCGCTTAGCGGACGCCGGCAGGCGGTTGCGCGAGGGCCTGCTTGGCGACCTCGACGGCCGAGCCTGCGTCGGGCGCATAGCCGTCGGCGCCGATCTCGGCGGCGAACGCGGCTGTGACCGGGGCGCCGCCGACGATGACGCGGACGTCACCGAGACCGGCGGCGCGGATGGCCTCGACCACGTCCCGCATCCCGACCATCGTGGTGGTCAGCAGCGCGGAGATCCCGACGAGACGGGCCTCGTGCTCGCGGGCAGCCGCGACGAACTGGTCCGCCCCGACGTTGCTGCCGAGGTCGATCACCTCGATGTTGGCGCCCTTCCACATCATCGCGACGAGGTTCTTGCCGATGTCGTGGAGGTCGCCTTTGATCGTGCCCACGATGGCGCGCGTCTCGGGCCGGATCCCTGCGCCGATGAGCTGCGGCTCGAGGATCGCGGTCGCCTCCTTCATCGCGCGGGCGCTCATGAGCATCTCGGGCACGTAGATCTCGGCGCGCTGGAACCGGCCCCCGACGATGTCCATCGCCGCGGTCATCGCGTCGAGGATCGTCTGGGGCGCAAGGCCGGCGTCGATCGCCTCAGTGGTGAGCCGGACGGCGGTCGCGCGGTCACCCGCCTCGATGGCCGCCGTCAGTGCTGCAAGGTCCGCCACGGTCGTCGCTCCTGTGCTGGTTGGGTGCCCAATGCGGGAGGCGTGAGCGTGTCTGCGCAAACCCGCCGCCGGCGGGCTGACCGCATGTCAGGCTGTCGCCGGCGCTGCCGGCGCGCGGTCGTCGAGCAGTTTGCGATCCGCAGCGGCCTCGAGCGCCTTGAGGTCGCGCAGCACCTCGTCCGGCAGCGGCGGCACTTCGTGCGTCGCGAGGATCTCCCTCGCCCGCTCGACGGCACGCGACTCGAGCGTCTTGGAGCCTTTGCTCTCCCATACCGGCCGCCGGCTCTCCCGCTCAGCGAGCTTGAGGTCGATGAGCTCGCCCGAGCGAAGCGCCTCCAGGGTGTGGGCCTCGCCAAGGTACGAACCGCGTGGCCCGACGCTCTCTACGACCTCGACCGCGAGTGTCTCGTCGGTCACCGTGATCCCGCGGCGCCAGCGATCCGCGATCGCGAGCATCTCGTCGTCGATGACGAGCTGAGCGGGGCTCAGCGCCATGATGGTCTCAACGGTTCCGGCACCAGTGAACATCGACCCGCCGGCCAGCGCGGTAAACAATGCGTTCTGGGTCTTCGAGAACATCGTCTGCGCGCCGCTAAAGCCGTCGGAGTCGAACCCGTTGGCCGACGTCGGCAGCCCGAACAGCTCGGTGCCGAGCTGGCAAATTCCGGCGAGCAGAAGCCCGAACTCAGGCGCGCCCGCGAGGGCTTCGCCGTTCCGGAGATTGCCGATCACGGGCCCGAGGAAGAACGCGCACGGGTGGCATGGCCGTGCCGACTGGATGAGGGCGATCGTTCCAAGCTCCTCGGCAAGCGTTTGCGCGAGGGTTCCGGCGAGCGTCGCGGGCGACGTCATCCCGACGATCGACATGACCGCGATGTCGAGCGGGATGCCGTAGTCGATCGAGAGGAGGATCTGGGCCGCGTTGTCCTCGTCGTGGTAGAGCGGGTTGTAGACCGCGACCATGTTGTGGATGAGCGGTCGCGCCCTGAGCGCCTCCCGGGTACCGCGGACCGCGAGCATCATCTCGATCTGGTAGCGATAGCCCTCGTTGCGGGTGGCGCCGTGCACGGCGCACTTCCGTCCGGCTTCGAGCATCGCGCGGAAGCTGTGCACGTCGGTCGTGCCACTCGGCACATCGCTCGTGTATTGGTTCGCGACCGCGCCGATGTTCGGGAGCGCATCGGACAGCCGGACGAACTCGCGCCAATCGGCGATTCGCGCCGGCCGGTGGTGGCCGGTCTCCAGCTCGACGTAGTCAGGGCAACCGCCGGCCGTGCGACCGTAGATTGGCCCGCCAACCTCGATCGTGCGGTCAAACTCGGGCGTTCGTCCGTGGTACGTGTACCGGCTCGGAATCTGAGCGCGGCAGGCCTCGACCAGCTCTGGTGGGAGGTACGCGCGGTTCGTCGCGCGATCGATCCGCGCTCCGGCGCCTTCGAGGACGTCGAGCGCGCCCGGATGGTCGAACCGCATCCCGACCTCATCGAGGATCCGCAGCGCGGCCCGATGGATCCGGGACAGCTCGTCCGGTGAAAGCACCTTCACGCTCGCCGTGGACATCGCGGCACTCCTCCACTCGGGACGCACCGGCCAGATGTGCGCGTCAGCCCCGGATCGGCTCGAGCTCCTCGACCGGCTCGTCGGGCGAGTCGACGATGTACGCGATCGTCTCGCCCACGGGGATGGTGGCGCCCGGCTCGACGCCTCGCCGGATGCCCTTTAGGTAACCGGAGGCGGGGGACTCGAGCTCGGCGAGCGCCTTGTCGGTCTCGAGCTCGAGCAGCGGCTGGCCCTCGTCAACGTGGTCGCCCTCCTGGACGAGCCACGCGCGGAACACGCCTTCCTCCATGAAGTCGGTCATCTTCGCGACGAACACCTCGGTGGCGGCCATCGGTACCTCCTGCGGCGGATGGGGTGGTTCGGGGCGCTAGCCCGCGACGACCTGGCGGATGGCGGCCACCACGTCCTGGGTGCCCGGCCAGACGCCGTGTTCGAGGCTGTTGGCGAACGGGATCGGCGAGTTGCGCCCGGCAACCCGGATGACCGGCGCCTTGAGCGGCCCGGCGCGCTCGATCGCGACCATCGCCCACTCGTTGGCCGGGCCGTACTGGCGGACCGCCTCGGCGACCACCACCACGCGCCCGGTCTTGGCGGCCGACTCACCGATCGTGGCCTCGTCGAGGGGGGCGATCGTGCGCACGTCGACGACCTCGACGTCGATCCCCTCGGGCTCGAGGATCTGGGCCGCGAGCATCGCGTGCCACACCATGTAGCCCGACGCGACCACGGTCACGTCGCGCCCGACGCGCTTGACGTCGCACTGGCTCAGGGGCACCACGTAGTCCTCGTCGGGCACGAGGCCGCGGAACGAGTACAGCAGCTTGTGCTCCAGGAACACGACCGGGTTGTCGTCGCGGATGGCGGCCTTCATCAGGCCCTTGGCGTCGTACGGGGTGGACGGCAGCACGACCTTGAGCCCCGGGATGTGGGCGAACCACACCTCCAGGCTCTGGCTGTGCTGGGCCGCGGTGCTCTTGCCGGCGCCGCCGCCCTGGGGCATGCGCAGCACCCAGGGCACCGCGCACTGGCCGCCGGTCATGAACCGCAGCTTGGCCGCTTGGGTCGCGATCTGGTCCATCGCGAGACCGCTGAAGTCGACGAACATGATCTCGGCCACGGGTCGCATCCCGACCAGGGCCGCCCCCGTGGCCGCGCCGACGATCGTGTTCTCGCTGATGGGCGTGTTGCGCACCCGCTCGGGGCCGAACTCGTCGAACAGGGTGCGCGTGACGCCGAACGCGCCGCCGTGCTTGGCGATGTCCTCGCCCAGCAGGAACACCCGCTCGTCGCGCACCATCTCCTCGCGCAGCGCCTCGCGGATCGCCTCCTGGTACGAGAGCTCGGTGGCCGGCACCCCGTCGGGCACCTGGCGGATGAGCGCGGCCGACATGATCGGCGTGGCGGCGCCCAGGGACGTCGCGTCGCGGGCCGGGGCGGTCATCGCAGGGTTCCTCCTCGCGCTAGGCGTAGATGTAGTCCATCGCCGTGGCCGGGTCGGGCTCCTCGCTCGATCGGGCGAACACGAGCGCGGCCTCGATCTCGGCCTTCACCTCCGCGTCGATCGCATCGAGCTCGGCGAGGCTGAGCTCGCGGTCGCCGTGCTGCTGCCGGAAACGCTGCAGCGGATCGTTGAGCCGCTGCTCAGCGACCTCTGCCTGCTCGCGATAGACCTGCGGCTCGCCCGCGTAGTGGCCTTCGAAGCGGTACGACTCGGTCACCAGCAGCGTCGGCCCGCCGCCATTGCGTGCCCTCTCGATGGCCTCGGTCGCCGCCTCGTGCACCGCGAGGACGTCGAAGCCGTCGACCCGGACGCCGGGCATGCCGTAGGAGTCGGCCCGAATCGACAGGTCCTCGATCAAGACGACATCCTCGATTCGGGTCGAGACCGCGAACCGGTTGTTCTCCACCACGAACACGACCGGCAGCTTCCAGATTGCGGCCATGTTAAGGGCTTCGTGGAAGTTGCCCGTGTTCGTCGCACCATCTCCGGTGAACGGCACCGCTACGCGCTTCTCGCCACGGAGTTGGAACCCGATCCCAGCACCGACGCCGAGAGGAAGCCCTGAACCGACCACCGGAAGGGCTCCCAGGCTCCCGGTCTCGAACGCGGCGATGTGCATCGAGCCGCCCCGGCCCCGGCAGTACCCGGTCTCCTTGCCCAGCAGCTCGGCCATCATCGGCGCCAGCTCGGCGCCTTTCGCGATCGTGTGCCCGTGCCCGCGATGGTTCGAGACGATCACGTCGTCCGGGCGCATGGCCATGCAGACGCCGACCGCGGAGGCCTCCATGCCGACGTACGTGGTGGCCGCACCCTTGAGCTGACCGCGCTTGAACAGGTCGGTGGCTGCCTGCTCGAGCTCGCGGATGCGGACCATCCGGCGGTACATCTCGAGCAGGAGCTGGCAATCGACCGCTGTCATGACGCCTCCTGGTGGGGCCGGGCCGAGCCGTCGGCGGTTGACGCGTCGAACGCGCGCCGGGCGCGGCGGATCGAGTCGGCGATGTGGTCCTCGATGCTCGCGACCGCCTGGGTCTCGTGACCGGCGGTGATCGCCTCGATGAGCTCGGCATGGACGCCGAGGAGATCGGTCCAGTAGTCGGGCCGGGCCTCGTGGCTGAGCGGGTCGTTGGCCATGAACATGTAGATCGGGCCGGCGAGCGTCCGGAGCGCCGTCAGCAGATGCGGGTTGTCGGCCTGGCGCCAGACGAGCTCGTGGAGCTCGAAGTCGGCCTGGACGTGGACGCCCAGGTCGTTGTGCGTGGTCGCCTCGTCCATCGCCCGCAGTGCCCGGCGCAGGGCGAGCGCCCGGTCGGGGGTGACGTTGCGGGTCGCCTCGGCCACGGCCAACCGCTCGAGCACGAGGCGGACCTCGTACAGCTGCTCGATGTCGCGCTCGCTGATCTCGAGCACGTAGCGCCCGTTAGGGCGGGCCACGACCAGCCCCGCCCGCTCGAGCTGGATGAGCGCCTCGCGGACCGGAACGCGGCTGATCCCGAGCGAGCGCGCGAGCTCGTGCTCGACGAGCCGCGTCCCGGGCCGCAGGCGGCCGTTCAGGATGCTGTCGCGGATGAACGTGCTCACGTTGTCCGTGAGCCCGGTCCGCTCGAACAGCTGCACGCGCTCCTGGTCGGTCGGCAGCAGGTGTGCCGCATCGCTGGTTGGCATCGTCTCCGGATCATCCTCCCCGGCTGGGTGCGGGCATCGCCAGCGTGACGGTCCGCTAGACCGCGGCGTGCGCCGCGCGTTGGGCATAGACGGGGGTGCCATGCGTTCCCGACACCAGCATCTGCTCGTAGCAATCGCGCAAGCGCTGGGTGACGGGGCCGATCTGACCCGTACCGATCGGCCAGACATCGATCTGCCCAACCGGGGTGATGCCGCTGACGGTGTTCGTCATGAACACTTCGTCGGCGGTGTAGAAGTCGTACGGCGTGTAGAAGCCCTCGCGCGCATCGAGACCGAGCTCTGCGGCGGCCTCGAGGACCGTCCCACGCGTGATCCCGTCGAGGATGTTGTTCTCCGGGGTGATCAGGCGGTTGCCGATCACACCGAAGATGTTGTAGCCGGCGGGCTCGGACACGTAGCCGCGCACGTCGAGCATGAGCGCGTCGTCGTACCCGGCCTCCCACGCCTCGAGCTTGGGCAGGACGATGTTGATGTAGTTGCACGTCTTCACGTGCGGCTCGAGCGCCTCGTGGGGGATCCGCCGGATCGCGGACACCTTGATCCGGATCCCTCGCTTGACCTTCTCGGGGTCGCGCTCGTGCATCAGCTGGCGTGCATAGATCACGACGGTCGTGTTCGGGCACTGGCGTGGATCGAGGATCGGCTCCGGGCTCGCACCACGCGAGACGATGACCTTGATGTAGAAGTCGACGAGCGCGTTCTGGCGGACGCACTCGAGGATCGCTTCGTTCATCTCCTCGGGCGAGAGCTTCACGTCGAGTCGAAGCGCATGGATCGAACGGTAGAGCCGGCGGGTGTGCTCTTCGAGCTTGAACACGTAGCCGTTCTTGCCGCAGTAGGCATCGAAACAGCCGTCGCCGTACATGAACCCGTGGTCGAACACGGACAGCCTTGCCTGGCTCTGTGGGACGAACTGGCCGTCGAGGTAGATCACTTGCTCGGCTGGCTTCGCAGGTAGCTCGAGCTCTGCCATTCGCGACACCCGTCCTTTCGCTCCACGAGCCGAAACCGTACGCGCGTTCCTGACCTCGATCGAACGCACCACGTCTTGGTACACCGGCATACCAGCCTACAATTCGCCACGCTCATTGTCAAGAAATTCGCCTGCGAGCGCGATCGAGCGACGTGCTGGGCCGAGGGTGACGGCGCCTACCGGATTCGCAACGGCAGCCTAGAGATCGCACGCTCCTGTCTCGTGAACATGCGGTCGATCGTTCCACCCAGCTCGTAGTCGGTCACGCGCGCGAATATCGCCTCGAATGCGGCCTTTGCCTCGATCCTGGCAAGGGGTGCACCGAGGCAGAAGTGGATGCCTTCCCCGAAGGCGAGATGGCGATCGATCTTTCGGTCCAGGATCAGCGCGTCAGGGTCGGTGAACGCGCGATCGTCACGGTTCGCGGATGCCCACAGAAGCATGACGAACGCGCCACGGGGGGATCGCGACGTCGTGCAGCTCGACCTCGGCCGCCGTGACCCGTCCGAGCCACTGCACGGGAGCATCGAACCGAAGCAGCTCCTCGATCGCGGGGAGCAGCCGGGCCGGGTCGGCCGCCAGCCATCTCCGATCGGAGGGCCGTCCCGCAAGCAGCCACAGGCCGTTCGCGATCAGCGCCTGCGTCGTGTGGATGCCCGCCACGAGCAGAAGCTGCAGCAGCCCCTCGCTCTGCTCGGCGGACAGCCGCCCATCCTTCTGGGCCGCCGCGATGGCCGACAGGACGTCATCCGTCGGGAGGCCGTCCCGTTTCCTGATGGCATCTGCGACGTACGCCTGCATCTCGCGGCCCGCCGCCCAGACATCGTCCTGCAGGGATCGCTCGCCGGGCGTGCGTTCCTGCATCCGCATGTACCACCGTTCCAGCAGGGGTCGATCCGAAATCTGGGACACCGAACAGCTCGGCGACGATCGCCAGGGGCAGCTTCCGAGCGAAGTCAGCCCCGAAGTCTCCGCCGCCCGCAGCGATCAAAGGACGCAGGAGCTCGTCTACGCGGCGCCGAACACTCGCCTCGAGGAGCCTGATCCGACCTTGCGCGAAGAGGGGCTGGACGATGCGCCGAAGCACGTCGTGCAGCGGTGGATCCGACGCCAGGAGGTCTCCTGGCCCGAACTGGACGTCATCGAAGTCGACGCCGGAGGCGCTCGAGAACGTGCCCGGGTCCCGAGCGGCTGCCTGAACATCATCAAACCGGGACAACGCCCAGGCCGATCTGGCACGGTTGTGGTAGACCGGCGCCTCGTCCCGCAGCCGTCGGTAGATCGGATATGGGTCCTCGTACAAGAGTCAAGGGGTCGAACTCGACCGGGGTGGAGTGCTCCTCACGCATCGCGGGTCAAGCTCGACACATGCGTTCTCCGTCGATGGCACGAGCACGGCACGCCGGACGCCCGCTCGGTCAGGCTGCGCCGCCAGGGATCGCATCCGCGGCCGAGTCCGGTCCCGGCGCGGGACCGGACTCTCCACATGCCTGGGTACACTAGCATACCAGTCTGCCAAGCTTCCCTTCTCCCGGTCCGGGGAGATTCGTACCGGACCCGGGCGGAACGCGGGGCCCGACAGCACGGGAGGGAGTTGATGGAACCGCGCGAGCGGGTCATGGCAGCGCTTCGTCACGAGGAGCCCGACCGCGTCCCGATCTCGTTTGGTGACGTGGTGATCTCGAGCATCTTCGACGCGCCGCCCCACGGCTACCGCGCCCTGTGCCGCCTCCTCGGGATCGACGACTACGCCGACCCGGTCGTCGCCGAGGATGCGCCCGAGGCCGTCCCTGAACGTCGACGAGCGCCTCCCGCCGTCGCTTCGGCGCCGACCTCCGCTGGTTCGGCCCCGACTCGAGCTGGGTGCCGGAGCATCTCGACGCGGACACGGTGCGTGACGAGTGGGCCTCGTTCGCCATCGCGCCGGGGCGTACTGGGACCTCGTCGAGGACGAGGCGCCACTCGCGTCGGCAACGTCGATCCGCGACCTCGACGACTACGCTCACTGGCCGAGCGTCCACGATCCACGCATCGCCGCGGGCAAGCGGGCGGAGGCGCTGGCCATCCGTGATGCAGGCTATGCGGTGGTCGCGGTGCCCGGCTGGGCGATCCAGATCTTCTACAACTACTTCGCCCTGCGCGGCTTCTCGCGCTGGCTCCTCGACATGTATGACGACCCGATCTTCTACCGGGCGCTGGTGGAGCGGATCCTCCAGCTCGACATCGACTACCTGGACGCGTTCCTCGGTCCGAGACCGGCGATCTCGTCGACATCGTGGTCATGGCCGATGACCTCGGGACACAGGACAGCCTGTTCATGAGTCCGGCTGCCTACCGCGAGTTCTGCAAGCCGTACCAGGCCGCATGGGTCGACGCGGTGCGCAGCCATGCCGGCGGCCCGGATCATGCTCCACTCCTGCGGCGCAATTCGGCCCCTGATCCCGGACTTCATCGAGGCCGGCTTCGACGTCCTAAATCCGCTCCAGCCGCGGGCGCGCGGCATGGAGCTCGCGTCGCTGAAGCGCGAGTTCGGGTCCGAGCTGTCATTGATCGGCGGTCTCGACACCCAGGAGCTGCTGCCGTTCGGCTTCACAGCCGAGGTACGCGACGGCGCGCGGGTCCTGATCGACACCCTCGGCCCGGGGGGCGGATACATCTTCGCGCCGTCCCACCAGATCCAGGCCGACGTTCCGGCGCAGAACATCCTTGCGATGTACGACGCCGCGCTCGACCACGGTCGGTATCCACTTGCCGGCCTGCAGACGCCATCCACAGGGAGGTCGGACGCGATGAGGATCGGCATGCTCAGTGGACTGTGGTGGATCGCCGAGGGGCTGTCCGTGCTCGACACGCTCGACCGGGTCGCCGCGCTGGGCTTCCACTACGTCGACCTGCACGGGGTGTTCCACGCGGGTCCCCGTCACCTGACGCCGCGCGAGCGACGCGAGGTCGGCGCCCAGCTGGAGCGCACGGGGCTCGAGCCGCGCAACTACGTGCTCCACGCACTCCACAACATCCCGGAGGCCGACGAAGAGCAACGCCGGGAGAACGTCGCATACCTGCGCGAGGGGATCGACCTTGCCGTGGACTGGGGTGTCCGCCAGCTGATGCTGAACGCCGGACGATGGGTCTACGGCATGTCGCGGGAGCGAGGCCTGGGAGCGGTCGGTCGCCTACCTCCAGGAAGTGTGCGACTACGCGGACGAGCGCGGGGTATACATCGCCCAGGAAACCGAGCCCTACGTATGGTTCCTGGTAAACGACCTCGGGAGCGCCCGGCGAATGGCCGCCGACGTTGCACGACCGAACTTCACGCTGCTGCTCGATCTCGGGCACATGGCGCTCGCGCGCGAGAGCGAGTCAGACCTCCTCGGCGTCCGGGACACGATCGTCCATGCCCACATCAGCGATCACGAGCCCTTCCTCCACACGAACCAGACGGTCGGGAGTGGGTGCCTACCGACGGCGGACTACCTGCGTACCCTGTGCGCGTTCGAGGATGCCGGCATGTCCAGGCGGTTCGGGTACGAGGAGCTCGTGGCGAGCTTCAGCTCGGGGTGCCCGGTGATGTGATCACGGACCCTGACGAGCGTGTGCGACGGTCACTCGAGCACACACTCACCGTCGCACCCTTCGCGCGGTTGTAGGCGGCGGGCGGCTCCGGTCAGGCGGGCACCGTGTCCGCCGCCGAGCGCTCAACGGCGAGGTAGACGGCTCGGTCGTCGAGCTCGCCATCGCCCCCGGCGATGAGCGCCTCCATCAGCGAGGCCGCACTCTCGAACGTAGCGAGCCGGACGTTGCCCTCGCGAGCGAGCTGACGCAGCGTCGCGATGTCCTTCGCGTGGTAGGCGGCCTTGCCACCCGGGGCGAAATCGCGCTGGAGCATCTTCTCGCCCTGGATCTCGAGGATCGGGCTTGAGGCGTAGCCACCGAGCAGCGCCTCGCGGATCCGGGCAGGGTCGGCACCGATCCGCTCGGCGAGAACGAGCGTCTCGGCCACCACCGCATGGGTGGCGATGACGACGAGCTGGTTGCATGCCTTGGCAATCTGTCCCGCCCCGACCGGGCCGCAGTGGACGATCCGGCTGCCGATCGCGGCGAGGACGGGACGCGCCTGCTCGAGGACGTCCGCCGGACCGCCGACCATGACGCTCAGCGTTCCGTTCTCCGCGCCGACGACGCCGCCGCTCACGGGCGCATCGAGAAACATGACCTCGTACCGGATGAGCTCCTCCGCCAGGAGCCGCGCCTCGACGGGACTCGTCGTGGACAGGTCCACGAGGATTCGCCCAGCTGGCGTCCCGGACACGAGCCCGTTGGCGCCGACCGCGACCTCGCGCACGATCTCGCCGTCGGGAAGTGACGTAAGGACCACCGATGCCCGGCGCGAGACGTCGGCGGGATCAGCGGCGGGCTCGGCACCTCGAGCCGCCGCGGCAGCGATCCGCGCCGGATCGATGTCCCAAGCGGCCACGTCGAAACCTGCGGCGAGCAGCGGCCCGAGCATCGCGCTGCCCATGTTTCCGAGACCGATCAGCCCGACCGAGGTTCGCGAAACGGTGCCCTGCCTGCGCCGGCGTCATCGGGGAACGACCGCTGTCATGACGCCTCCTGGTGGGGCCGGGCCGAGCCGTCGGCGGTTGACGCGTCGAACGCGCGCCGGGCGCGGCGGATCGAGTCGGCGATGTGGTCCTCGATGCTCGCGACCGCGCTGGGTCTCGTGACCGGCGGTGATCGCCTCGATGAGCTCGGCATGGACGCCGAGGAGATCGGTCCAGTAGTCGGGCCGGGCCTCGTGGCTGAGCGGGTCGTTGGCCATGAACATGTAGATCGGGCCGGCGAGCGTCCGGAGCGCCGTCAGCAAGATGCGGGTTGTCGGCCTGGCGCCAGACGAGCTCGTGGAGCTCGAAGTCGGCCTGGACGTGGACGCCCAGGTCGTTGTGCGTGGTCGCCTCGTCCATCGCCCGCAGTGCCCGGCGCAGGGCGAGCGCCCGGTCGGGGGTGACGTTGCGGGTCGCCTCGGCCACGGCCAACCGCTCGAGCACGAGGCGGACCTCGTACAGCTGCTCGATGTCGCGCTCGCTGATCTCGAGCACGTAGCGCCCGTTAGGGCGGGCCACGACCAGCCCCGCCCGCTCGAGCTGGATGAGCGCCTCGCGGACCGGAACGCGGCTGATCCCGAGCGAGCGCGCGAGCTCGTGCTCGACGAGCCGCGTCCCGGGCCGCAGGCGGCCGTTCAGGATGCTGTCGCGGATGAACGTGCTCACGTTGTCCGTGAGCCCGGTCCGCTCGAACAGCTGCACGCGCTCCTGGTCGGTCGGCAGCAGGTGTGCCGCATCGCTGGTTGGCATCGTCTCCGGATCATCCTCCCCGGCTGGGTGCGGGCATCGCCAGCGTGACGGTCCGCTAGACCGCGGCGTGCGCCGCGCGTCGACCTGCATCATCGCATCTCGGTGGCTCAGAGCTCCGTCATCACGCCGTCGAGGATCTCGAGGGTGCGGTCGACGTCCTCGTTCGGTATGCGCTCCCGAGAAGAACCAGCGCCCACGGAACAGGGTGAGCACGCCGCGCTCGAACAGGAGCGATCGGATCGCGCTCGCCCGTCGCGTGGTCCGCAATCGGGTACCAGTCGCCGATGGTCCAGGCGCGATCGAGGTCGGCCGGGTAGAACATCAGCACGCCCGGACAGTCCTGGATGAGCATCCGGTGCCCGCGCCGGGCGGCGATCTCGCGCATCCCGGCCACTAGCCGCGCCTGGACGGCGGCCACCCGGCGGAAGAACGCGCCGTCGTCGCGCTCGACGTAGCTGATGGTGGCCAGGGCGGCGGCCACGCCCAGGGGGTAGCCGTTGAACGTGCCGGCACCGACCACGATCCGATCGGTGCACAGGTCCATGATCTCGGCCTTGCCGCATACGACCGAGATCGGCGTGCCGCCCGCGACCCCCTTGCCCAGCGTGGTCAGGTCAGGCGTGACCCCGAGCAGTCCCTGGGCGCCGTTGAGCCCGACCCGGAAGCCGGTGATGATCTCGTCGAAGCAGAGCACGATGCCGTACTGATCGCACAGCTCGCGCACACGCTCGAGGTAGCCGGGCTTGGGATAGCACGAGCCGCCGTTGGCGTTGATCGCCTCCATGATGATCAGGGCGACCTGGTCGCCGTACCGCTCCAGCGTCCGCTCGAGCACCTCGAGGTCGTTCCAGGGCAGCTTGAACGACTGCTTGCGCGACTCGGGGTCGAGGCCCTTCGAGGTGAACAGGTCGTCGGGCCGGTACAGCGCGTAGGGCGGGCCCTGGGGGTCCGGGTCGACGCCGCCGCCGTAGGCGTTGTCGATCCAGCCGTGGTAGTGGCCGTCGAAGCGGATGAACAGATTGCGCCCGGTGTGCGCGCGCGCGAGCCGGATGACGAGCTGGACGGCCTCGCTGCCCGACAGCAGGTAGCGCACCTTCTGGGCGCTCGGGATGTGCTCGATGATCTTCTCGGCGAGCGCGATCTCGCCCGGGTTGCGCCGCGCGGCGTCGAGGTACGGCAGCCGGTCGAGCTGGGCATGGATCGCGTCGAGCACCGTCCGGTTGCCGTAGCCCATGGTTCCCGCGCCGAGGCCGCACATGTAGTCCAGGTACTCGTTGCCGTCGGCGTCCCACAGGTGCGCGCCCTCGCCGCGCTCGATCCAGATGGGCCGGAACAGCTCGTACCCGGGCAGGTTGCTGTGTGGCCCCGGCATGACCTCGAGGGCACGGAAGGCAAGACGGCGCGAGCTCGTCATGTCGCAGCAGGTACCTGCTGCCGCCTTGATCCACTCCCGTTTTCCCCGATCGCACGACACACGGTCAACTGCGCTCACGTATGCCAGTATACAAAGGATCGCCGACCGTTGGCTCGTTGCCCAAGTGCGCGCTTGAAGCAATGGCGGCGCCAAGGGAGTTGACAGGGTGGCACGGACGTACTTCAAGCGCATGTGCGACGAGACGCCCACGCGCGTCTGGGTCAATAACCCAAGCCTCGGCGAGATCGATCTGGCCATGGATCAGGGCGCCATCGGCTCAACCACGAACCCCGCGTTCGCCGCCGGGCTCCTGCGGCGGGCCCCTGACGAGCTCCGCCCAATCATCACCGAGTGCCTCGCCGCAAGCGAGGACGACAGCGTCGTGGCGTGCCTCGTCCAGCGGCGACTCGTCGCCCGGATCGCCGAACGCTTCCGCCCCCAGTTCGACTCAACGGGCGGACGAGCGGGGTTCGTCTCGATTCAGGGAGCGCCGGCGGACGACGAGGACCCCGGCAAGATCGTCGATGAGGCGCATGCGGGGCACGCGCTCGCGCCGAACGTGACGCCGAAGGTCCCCGCGACGGCGGCCGGCCTCGAGGCCTTCGAGGTGATCGTCGCGGCCGGCTACCCAACGATCGTCACCGAAGTCTTCAGCGTCGCCCAGCTGATCGAAGCGTGCGAGCGCTATCTTCGGGTGACGAGCCGCGTCGGCAGCGAGCCGCCGTTCTTCGTGAGCCCGATCACCGGCATCTTTGGCGATTACCTCAAGGCGATCGCAGCTGCGGACGGGCGCGACGGTCTGCCTGTGGATACCGAGCTGGCCGGCATCGCGACGGCGCGCGAATGCTACTGGATCGTTCGCGAGCGCGGTTACCCGGTGACCCTGCTGAACGGAGGGGCCCGCATCCCGCTCGATCTGATGGGCATGGTAGGTGCGGACATCCACGCGACGATCAACTGGAGCACGTTCGCCGAGATCCTCGAGGCCGGCACGCCGCTCAAGCGCGGCATTGATGCGCCCCTCGATCCGGCGGCGATCGCCAGGCTCAAGGCACGGTTCCCGGACTTCCGTCGGTCGCTGCTGGTGGACGGGCTGGCGGTCGATGAGTTCGCCGACTTCGGGCCAGTCCGACATTTCAGGGCGAACTTCATCGTCGGCTGGCAGCAGCTACGGGCGACCATCGCCGAGGAGCGGGGTCGGGTCGCGCGCGGACCGGCGGTCGTCGGTGGGTAGGGACATGGTGCCGCTGACCGGAGCGAGGGCAGCGCCGGTCGTCTGACCGGAAAGCGCGCGCTGGTCAGCGGTGCTGGGACCGGCATCGGGCGCGCGACCCGCGATCCGGTTCGCTGGCCGCCATCCGCGTTGCGGCCGGCGAGCCGCTCGTGCCGCCATGCGATGTCTCAGCCGAGCCGGAGATCGAGGCTGCGGTCCAAGCTGTGGTTACTGCGTGGGGCGGGCTGGAAGTGCTCGTGGACGGGCTCGCCCACAGGTCCGTCTGGAGTCGGCGTGACGGAGCACGCCTACGGGCGCGCAAGACCGGTTGCCACGGGCTGGCCCGCGTCCTGGCGGCCGAGTACGCTGCCGACGGGGTCCGCGTGAACATCTGTGGCCCCGCTTCATCGGCACGCCGCTCACGGCCGCGTTCGTGCGCGACACCGTGCGGGCGCAGGAGTTCTGCGACCGCTACATTCCGCTGCGCCGCCCCAGCCGCCCGGGGGAGATTGCCGCCATGAGGGTGGCTCGAGTCCGATGGGTCGTCGTACGCAACCGGCGGGTATTGCGTCGTGGATGGCGGATCGCTGGCAATCTAAACGCAGACCGGGCCTCCAGCAAGCTGGTGCGTGGTCTGGCGATCAACCCGAGGACACGGGCCCGCCCTGAGCCGTGGAACGTCTTCGTCGGCCAAGACTGCAGGAGGCCCGGGCGACCGTCACGCCGTCCGGGCCTCTGTTCGCTGGGACGCAGCTCCTGCTAGTTGCCCA
>CAWFYM010000010.1:0-896709 GCA_963820065.1 uncultured Actinomycetota bacterium
GCATTGTTATGCTACGCCGGTGAATCCGAGGAGCAGTCCGGCGGCGCCGCCGAGCACTGCCAGCAGCACGCTTTCGGTGATCACCTGCCGGCCCAGCCTGACCGCGCTCGCGCCCAGCGCCTTTCGCACGGCCAGTTCGGCTTCCCGTTTGGCACTCTGCGCCAGCAGCAGGTTGGCGATATTGGCGCAGGCAATCAGCAGAACAAAACCGACGGCCCCGAGAATCAGCAGCAGGGAAGAGCGCGCCTCGCCCACCACCTGCTCTCGCAGCGGCACCACCGTAACGCCCCAGTCGCGGTTCGACGCTGGATTTTCGCGCGCCATGCCGTCGGCCACCAGTTCGAGTTCGGCCCGCGCCTGCGGCAAAGTCGAATTCCCGGCTTGAGCCTGCCCGCCACCGCCAGAAAGTGAGCCTGCCGGCTGAAGTCCGCGGGATGGAACGGCAGCGTGGTCCAAAGGGCCATTGTGTTGTGACGGAAACCGGAAATCCGCCGGCATAACGCCGCGAATCCATAGTTTCGCCCGTCGATCCGCAGCGCCCTGCCGACCACGTCCGGATCGCCGTGGAAACGTCGCATCCACAGCGCATGGCTCAGCACCGCCTCGGGAGCGGAGTCCCCGGGTCTGAAAGCTGCGCCCGGTCCTGGGCTCACCCCCATGACCTCGAAGAATTCGCGGGAAACCACGTAGCTGCTCACGTGTTCGGGCTCGCCGGTCCGGAGAGATTCGCATTCGCCTCATAGAATGCCGTGATTCCGGAGAGGGACGCGGCACGGGCGCGGAAATCGGCGAAATTCGGGGGAGAGACGTTATTCCGCTCGAATTCCCTTCGGGTTCCGGTCCCAGATCATTACCAGGCGCTCCGGTTCCGGGGAAGGGAAGCGGGCGCAGCAGGATTCCGTACACCAGGGTGAAGATTGCGCTGTTGGCGCCAATCCCGAGCGCCAGTGCCGCGATGGCGGTGAAAGTGAACCCCCGCGAGCACTGCGCAACATGCGCCACGCAAACGAAGGTCCTGCCGTAGGATTTCCATGTGAACTCCTGGAGTGGAAAACGCGAGGTCGAACAGCACGCGAAGGCTTAGCAGAAGCAGTCCCCCGCTGCCCCGATGGCGCGCGGTTCGCCGGCAATCCTCGCGGAAGCACTGCATCATTTCCTGGCCGAACTCCTCCCCGGAATTCCGCCGGATACAACACGAGGGCCTTGCCGTAGCAACGGTCGAGCAGGCCGGAAAGCCATTCGGCGGAGGCTCGCATCAAGCGGTCCCCGGCTCGGACAGGATCGATTTGGCGCGCGCCACCCGCACCAGATTTTCGAGTCTCGCGGCTTCCGCGGCGGCCAGTTGGCGGCCGCGGCCAGTCAAGCGGTAGTAGCGGCGCCGCTCCCCTCCATCGTCCGGCCCGTCGCACTCTTCAGATCCACTCGCCGGCCAGCATCCGCTGCAAAGTGCCGTACAGAGTTCCAGGCCCCAGTGAAACGATGCCTCCGGTGCGGACCTCAACCTCGCGTTTGATTCCGTAGCCGTGCTTATCGCCGTCGGCCAGCGCCAACATGATGTGGAAGACCGCCGGCAAAAGCGGCAGCTTCCGCTGTAGATCGTCAGATTTAGTCAAGTATTGATATACCGTAATTCGTTATATCAAATTTTGACTAGCCGCGCTAATGCTTCAAGCCTTGCGCTTGTGGTTTTGTGCCGCTTTCAGCATCGAGTTCATGCAGCCAAGCAGGTAAGCGAGTCCCGGATTCGGACGGTATTCGCCGGTGCCGCGGCCTTGCGGTGCTCCAGGGAGCCACACCGAGGGTGGGCACGTGGTCGGGAATCACGATGCCATCGAAATCCACGTCCACCAGCTCCTGCATCACCTTGGTCATGTCGTAATAACCGTCGTCGATCAGCGTTTCGCTGAAATGAGGCAATGGCGCGCTGACGTTGCGGAAGTGGATTTTGAAGAGCTTTTTGCGCGGCCCGAAATACTGGATCATCTGGACCGGGTCTGCCCCCGTCAATGCGCCCCCCTCCAGCCACGAACCCACACAAAGACAGACCCCAATGTTAGGGCTGTTGGCGATTTCAATCGCCCGTTTGTGACCTTCGAAGTTGCCGAAGATGCAGCGCGGCACCCCGGCGATGACCGGCTTGGGCGGGTCGTCCGGGTGGATTCCGATGCGGACACCGGCCTCCTCGGCAACCGGCACCACCTTTCTGACGAAGTACGTGTAATTCTCCCAGATCTCCTCCTTCGTGAACACACGCCCGTGGGAGAGCGGTTCGGTGTAGTCTTGCCGGCCCAACTGCCGCGCCAGTTGGCGCTGTTGGAATCGCCGTCGCGCGCATCGTAGCCACGGGCGCTGGTGATACGGCCGCTCGACCAGATCCCGTTGCCCATGTGCGCGTAGGTGGAATACGGGATGCCGGGCCTTTCCAAGGTAGCGGATGTAGTTCAGGTACTCCTCGATCTTTTGATCTCTTCCTGGCAAATTCAGTGTTACTTCCGGCATGTTGTGGAGGCTGCCGCTGGGTCCCACGCCGCTGCCGATGTTGTATACCTTGAGCCCTCCGGCTTCCCACTGTTCGCGCTGCCGGATGAAACCCTCCGCGTTCGCGGTTTCCTGAATCGGAGCGACGCTGACCCAAGTCACCCCGAGTTGCTTCAGGTAGCGCATGTTGTCCGGGGTAGCGGCTCCCGCGCTGGTGCCGATCTTGATCCCGGGCGGAATCGGCCTGAGAGTCGCCGAGCCCTTCCCGAGCGACGCCAGAGCCGCCACTCCCCCCACCGCCAGGTTGGCGAATTGTCTTCGGTCCGGTGTGAACGCCATGGCTTGCTCCTCGCCCTAGATTCTATTCTCTTCGCGGCTGCGCTGCGATCCCCACCAGAGATAGGCGCAGAGACCCACGAACAGGAGGGCGGAAATGGACTGGCGACAACATTTCGTTGTCGTAGAACGGCGTCCTGATCCAATCCTCCGTGAAACCGGGAACAGGCGCAGGGCCGCGCCGAAGACGCCGCCCAGCGCGCCGCCGGCCATCAGCCCGAGGCGATGATCACGCCCCGCTCGCGCATCGGCCGCCCCGCGCTTGCTCAAGAAATGGGCGAGGAAGCCGCCCACCAGCGCCGGCGTGTTCAACTCGAGCGGCAGGTACATGCCCAGCGCAAAGATCAGCGCCGGCGCGCCCAGCATCTCCATGATCGAACGCCACCATGGCCCCGGCCATGAAGAGGATGTATGCGACCGGCTGGCGGTTCATGAACGCCTCCACCAGCGCCTGCATGATCGACGCTTGCGGCGCGGCAGCACCATGCGCGTATCGCCCGGTGCCGCCTCGCCGAACTGGAAGGCCTGCGCCAGCATCACGATGGTCAGCCCCACCGCCACGGACGCCGCGATCACGCCCAGGAACTTCACCTTCTCCTGCGCGCGCAGGCGTGGAGCCCAGCCAGTACCCGGTCTTGAGATCGGTGATCGTCTGGCCCGGAGACGGACAGCGCCGTGCAGACCATGCCGGCGATGGCCATGACGAAGAACATCCCGGTCGTGCCGGAGAGCCCGAACCGCAGGAGCACCGCCGAAGAGATGATGATCGTCAGCATGGTCATGCCCGAGACCGGATTGCGCGCGGTCGTGGCGATGGCATTCGCCGCCACGGAGGTGAAGAAGAACGAGAAGACCAGCGTCAGCAGAAGCCCGACCAGCAACACAGCCGCCGCGGACGGAGCGTCCCGAAGAAAGACCGCGACCGCGAGCGCGCCGAGCACCACACCGATCAGGATCGTCATCACCGGGATGTCGCCGATCCGTCCGCTCGTTGTCGGCCTCCTTCCCGCTGCGGAAACGCCTGCACCGCCACGCCGAACGAGCCGGCGACGACCCGCAGCGACTTGAGATGCCGAAGATCCCGCCGTAGCGATCGCGCCCACGCCGATAAACCGCACGTAGCCGCGGAAGATCTTCGACCGCGGTCATCTGCGAAATCGGCATCGTGCCCGGATAGACGGCGTGTCGGCGAAAGTGGTGCCGATCATGCCAGATCAGCGGCACCAGCACGAAATTGGCCAGCACGCCGCCCGCGCACAGAATCAGCGAACTCCCGCAGCCCCATCACATAGCCCAGCCCGAGAATGAAGCCATGGCGTCGAAGCTGACGACCATCTGGCGCCGTCGGCCAGCGTCCGCATGACCGCCGAGAAACTGGAAATCGACAAACTCCTTCCAGACGTGAAACGTGGTGACCAGGAAGTCGTAGACGCCGGCGATGGCCGTGGCCTGCAGCAGCAGCTTCGCCTGCGAGCCGCCCTTCTCGCCCGTGACCAGCACCTCGGTGATCGCCGTCGCCTCCGGATACGGAAGCTGGCCGTGCATCTCGCGCACGAAATAGCGCCGCAGCGGGATGAGGAACAGCACGCCCAGGCATCCGCCCGCCAGGCAGATGAAGATCGTCTGCACCGGATGCGGATCGAGCTTCAGGATGTACAGCGCCGGCAGCGTGAAAATCGCGCCCGCCACCACCGAGCCCGCAGCCCCGCCGATGCCGGTGATGATCACGTTCTCGAGCACGCTCGAGCGCCGCCGATAGACCCGCGCCAGACCGATGGCCAGGATGGAGATCGGAATCGCCGCCTCCATCACCTGCCCCACCTTCAGCCCCGAATACGCCGAAGCGACAGTGAAGACGACGCAGAGAAACAAGCCCCAGCCGATCGAACGCGGGGTCAGTTCCGGCACCGCGGCTTTCGCCGGAACCAGCGGCTGGTATGCCTCGCCCGGCGGCAAGGGGGTATACGCATTATCGCGGAAGTTGCGTCGATATTCTGAGCCTGCATCGAGACTCCCATGGGGTGCAGAGAATAGCTAATGGTACTCCGTTTCACCCAAAAAGGATGTCGGGTCCCGCGTAAGTTTCGGCGGGAAACGGCTAAACTTGGGGTTCGATGCTGAGGACCGTTCTGGCCACCCGATATGTCACCCCATTTCGCGAAGGCGGCTCCCTCCCGGGCTTAGTGGAAGCCGACGACCTCGGCTTGTACGTGCTCAAGTTCCGGGGCGCCGGACAGGGCCCGCTGGCCCTGGTGGCTGAAATCGTCGCCGGCGAGATCGGCCGCGCGCTCGGGCTGAATGTGCCCGAACTGGTGCTGATGGAAGTGGACCCGGCGCTCGGCCGGGAACGAGCCGGATTACGAGATCCGGACGCTGCTCCAATCGAGTGCCGGGCTGAACCTGGCGCTCGATTTTCTTCGGGATCGGTGATGTTCGATCCCGCCGCGGGGGACCGCGCGGTATCTCCGCTGGCCTCGGCCGCCGTCTGGTTCGACGCCTTCACCACCAATGTCGACCGCACCGCGCGCAACCCCAACCTGCTCTACTGGCACAAGTCCCTGTATTTCATCGACCATGGCGCCGCGCTCTACTTCCACCACGACTGGAAGGATCCGGCGCAGAGCGCCGAACCCGCTTTCCCGCCATTCGCGACCACGTCCTGTTGCGGTGGGCAGCGGAACTGCGAACAGGCGGATGCCGCCTTGCGGCCGCGCCTGAATCGCGAGGTGTTCGAAGGGGTGCTCGAAAACGTTCCCGACGCGTGGCTCGTGGCGGGAGACGTGGCTCAGTCGCCCCGGCCCGCCCGCGGCATACGTCGACTACCTGCTGGCGCGGCTCGAGTCCGCCCCGGCGTTCCTGGAGGAGGCGGTCCGTGCCCGAACTGCACTCGTATGATTACGCCATTGTAAGGATTGTGCCCTGCGCCGAGCGCGGCGAGTTTCTCAACGCAGGCATCGTGCTGCACTCGAGTGAGCACGGATTTCTCGAAAGCCGCGTGCGCCTCGATGAAAGCCGGCTGCGCGTCTTCTGGCCGGAAATCGACTATGACGCGGTGCGCGAGCACCTGGAAGCGTTCCCCGAATCGCCGCCGGGGACGCAACCGCAGGTCCGATCGCGAGGCTATCCCGCCGCGAGCGCTTTCAGTGGCTCGTGTCGCCGCGCAGCACCGTAATCCAGGTATCGGAGGTGCACAGCGGCATGTGCGAATCACCCGAAACAACAATCCGAGCGCTGATGGACCGGCTGGTTACCACAGACACTGGATCCCACAGAGCGGATGCAGGAGGAGGTCATGGCCGGGTCTGAGGTCCGGCCATGCTTTTTCACGATCGTTGAGTTAAATCCCCGGGAGTGTCGACAGCGACACTCACCCCTATGCCTCGGTTGCCGGGTCTGAGGTCCGGCTGTGAGTATTCCATTACGTTATGCCACTTCCTGTCGGGATCTACTGTATCTCTCAGCCATGCAATTAGATGGCCAAAAGATACAGTAGATCCCGACAGGAGGTGGCATAACGTAATGGAATGGCGGCCGAACCTAGACCCGACAACGAGCATGGGGTGAGTGTCGCTGTCGACACTCCCAGGGATTTGACTCAACGATGATCAGAAGGCGTGGCCGGACCTCGACCGGGCCATGACCTCCTCTCGCATCGGCTCTCGGGGATCCAGTGTATATAGTGACCGAGCCGGTCCATCAGCGCTCGGATCTTGTCCGGTGATTGGCACAAATTGCCGCTGTGCGCCTCCGATCGCGATTACGGTGCTGCGCGGCGACACGAGCCACTGAAAGCGCTCGCGGCGGGATAGCCTCGCAATCGGGACTGCGGTTGCGTCCCCGGCAGCGATTCGGGGAACGCTTCCAGGTGCTCGCGCACCGCGTCATAGTCGATTTCCGGCCAGAGACGCGCAGCCGGTTTTCATCGAGGCGCACGCGGCTTTCGAGAAACCGTGCTCACTCCGAGTGCGGCACGATGCCTGCGTTGAAAAAGTCGCCGCGCTCGGCGCAGGGCACAATGCTTAGAATGGCGTAATCATACGAGTGCAGTTCGGGCACGGACCGCCTCCTCCAGGAACGCCGGGCACGGCTCCAGCCGCGCCAGCAGGTAGTCGACGTATGCCGCGCGGCGGGCCGCGGCGACTGGGCCACGTCACCCGCCACGAGCCAGCGTCGGGAACGTTTTCGAGCACACCTTCGAACACCTCGCGATCCCGGCGCGGCCGCAAGCGGCATCCGCCTGTTCAGTTCGCTGCCGACCGCAACAGGACGCGGTCGTGAATCGGGAAAGCGGGTTCGGGCGCTCTGCGCCGGTCCTTCCAGTCGTGGTGGAAGTAGAGCGCGGCGCCATGGTCGATGAAATACAGGGACTTGTGCCAGTAGAGCAGGTTGGGGTTGCGCGCGGTGCGGTCGACATTGGTGTAAAAGGCGTCGAACCAGACGGCGGCCGAGGCAGCGGACGAACCGGGGCACCCGCGGCGGATCGAACATCACCGATCCCGGGCAAAATCGAGCGCCAGGTTCAGCCCGGCACTGGATTGGAGCAGCGTCCGGATCTCGTAATCCGGCTCGTTCGGCCGAGCGCCGGGTCCACTTCCATCAGCACCAGTTCGGGCACATTCAGCCCGAGCGCGCGGCCGATCTCACCGGCAACGATTTCGGCCACCAGGGCCAGCGGGCCCTGTCCCGCGCCCCGAAAGTTGACACGTACAAGCCGAGGTCGTCTGCTTCCACTAAGCCGGGAGGGACCGCCTTCGCGAAATGGGGTGACATATCGGGTAGCCAAACGTGCGCAGCATCGAACCCCAAGTTTAGCCGTTTCGCGCCTGAAACTTCACACGGGACCGACATATTTTTTGACCGAAACAGAATACCATAGGGAGGATTTTTTACACACCCATGGGAGCGTCGATGCAGGCTCAGAAATCGCCACAACTTCCGCGAGAACGCTATACACCCTTGCCTCCGGGCGAGGCCTACCAGCCGCTGGTTCCGGCCGCGGCCCGGCCGGAGCTCGACCCGGCGGTCGATCGGCTGGGGCTTGTTTCTGTGCGTCGTCTTCACCGTGGCCTCGGCCTACTCCGGGCTGAAGGTCGGCCAGGTGATGGAGGCGGCGATCCCCATCTCCATCCTGGCCATCGGCCTGGCGCGCGTCTACCGGCGCCGCTCCACGCGTGCTCGAGAACGTGATCATCACCGGCATCGGCGGCGCTCGCCGGCAGCGTGGTGGCGGGCGCCATCTTCACCCTGCCGGCGCTCTACATTCTGAGCTCGATCCCCATCCGGTGCAGACCATCTTCATCTGCCTGGCCGGCGGCTGCCTGGGCGTGCTCTTCCTGATTCCCCTGCGCCGCTACTTCGTGCGGGAGCATGCACGGCAAGCTTCCCTACCCCGAAGCGACGGCCATCACCGAGGTGCTGGTCACCGGCGAGAAGGGCGGCTCGCAGGCGAAGCTGCTGCTGCAGGCCACCGCCATCGCCGGCGTCTACGATTTCTTCGTCACCACCTTCCACGTCTGGAAGGAGTATCGTCGACTTCCAGTTCGTGCCGGTCGATGCGGACGCTGGCCGATCGCGCACGCATGGTCGTTCAGCTTCGACGCCATCGGCTTCATCCTCGGGCTCGGCTACGTGATGGGGCTGCGCAGTTCGATGATCCTGTGCGCCGGCGGCGTGCTGTCGAACTTCGTGCTGGTGCCGCTGATCTGGATGATCGGCAGCCACCTGCGGCGACACCGCGGTCTATCCGGCCACGATCCCGATCGCGCATATGACCGCGGCGCAGATCTTCCGCGGCTACGTGCGCTTCATCGGCGTGGGCGCCATCGCCACGGCCGGGATCTTCGGCATCCTGAAGTCGCTGCGGATCGTGGCCGGCTCGTTCGGCGTGGCGCTGCACGCCTTCCGCCGCGGCGAAGCGCCGCACATGCGAGCGCACCGACCGCGACATTCCGATGATGACCATCCTGGTCGGCGTGGTCGTGGGCGCGCTCGCTGTGGCCATCTTCTTCGGGCAACCTGCTCGTCAGCCTCGGCGGTCGTCGTGGCCGGGCTTGCTGCTGACGCTGCTCTTCTCGTTCTTCTTCACCTCGGTGGCCGCCAACGCCATCGCCACCACGGCGCGCAACCCGGTCTCCGGCATGACCATGCTGACGATCATCATCTCGTCGGTGGTGCTGCTGCAGTTCGGCCTCTCCGGAACCACCGGGATGTTCTTCGTGATGGCCATCGCCGGCATGGTCTGCACGGCGCTCTCGGTCTCGGGCCAGGCCATCACCGATCTCAAGGCCGGCTACTGGCTCGGCTCCACGCCGGCGGCGCAGGAGAAGGTGAAGTTCCTGGGCGTGATCGCCGCCGCCGTCGCGGCGGGTCTGACCATCGTGATGCTGGCGCAGGCGTTCCAGTTCGGCGAGGCGGCGCCGGGAGATACGCGCGTGGTGCTGCCGTCGCCCGCAGGCCTCGATCATGAAGGCGCTGGTGGAGGGCTTCATGAGCCGGCAGCCGGTGGCCTACGTCCTGTTCGGAGCCGGCGCGGCTGATCGCGTTGATCATGGAGATGCTCGGCGTGCCGGCGCTGATCTTCGCCCTGGGCATGTACCTGCCGCTGGAGCTGAACACGCCGGCGCTGGTGGGCGGCTTCCTGGCGCATTCCTGAGCGCAAAGCGCGGCGGCACCGTGCGCGAGCGGGGGTGATCATCGCCTCGGGACTGATGGCCGGAGGCGCGCTGGGCGGCGTCTTCGGCGCGGCCTGCGGCTGCTTCCCGGTATCCGGAAGACTGGATCCAGACGCCGTTCTACTACAACGAGGCCATGTCGCAGAGTATTTCCGCCGCTGCTGTTCGTGGGGCTCTGCGCCTATGTCTGGTGGGGTTCGCAGCGCAGCCGCGAAGAGAATAGAATCTAGGGCGAGGAGCAAGCCATGGCGTTCACACCGGACCGAAGACAATTCGCCAACCTGGCGGTGGGGGGAGCTGGCGGCTCTGGCGTCGCTCGGGAAGGGCTCGGCGACTCTCAGGCCGATTCCGCCCGGGATCAAGATCGGCACGAGCGCGGGAGCCGCCACCCCGGACAACATGCGCTACCTGAAGCAACTCGGGGTGACTTGGGTCAGCGTCGCTCCGATCCAGGAAACCGCGAACGCGGAGGGCTTCATCCGGCAGCGCGAACAGTGGGAAGCCGGAGGGTTCAAGGTATACAACATCGGCAGCGGCGTGGGCCCCAGCGGCAGCCTGCACAACATGCCGGAAGTCACACTGAATCTGCCAGGAAGAGATCAAAGATCGAGGAGTACCTGAACTACATCCGCTACCTGGGAAAGGCCGGAATCCCGTATTCCACCTACGCGCACATGGGCAACGGGATCTGGTCGAGCGGCCGGATCACCAGCGCCCGCGGCTACGATGCGCGCGACGGCGATTCCAACAGCCCAACTGGCGCGGCGGTTGGGCCGGCAAGACGTACACCGAACCGCTCTCCCACGGGCGTGTGTTCACAAAGGAGGAGATCTGGGAGAACTACACGTACTTCATCAAGAAAGGTGGTGCCGGTTGCCGAGGAGGCCGGGGTCCGAATCGGAATCCACCGGACGACCCGCCCAAGCCGGTCATCGCCGGGGTGCCGCGCTGCATCTTCAGCAACTTCGAAGGCTACAAACGGGCGATTGAAATCGCCAACAGCCCCAACATCGGGGTGTGTCTTTGTGTGGGCTCGTGGCTGGAGGGGGCGCATTGACGGGGGCAGACCCGGTCCAGATGATCCAGTATTTCGGGCCGCGCAAGAAGCTCTTCAAGATCCACTTCCGCAACGTCAGCGCGCCACTGCCTCATTTCAGCGAAACGCTGATCGACGACGGTTATTACGACATGACCAAGGTGATGCAGGCGCTGGTGGACGTGGATTTCGATGGCATCGTGATTCCCGACCACGTGCCCACCCTCGGTGTGGCTCCCGGAGGGCCGCAAGGCCGCGGCACCGGCGAATACCGTCCGAATCCGGACTCGCTTACCTGCTTGGCTGCATGAACTCGATGCTGAAAGCGGCACAAAACCACAAGCGCAAGGCTTGAAGCACTAGCGCGGCTAGTCAAAGTTTGATATAACGAATTACGGTATATCAATACTTGACTAAATCTGACGATCTACAGCGGAAGCTGCCGCTTTTGCCGGCGGTCTTCCACATCATGTTGGCGCTGGCCGACGGCGATAAGCACGGCTACGGAATCAAACGCGAGGTTGAGGTCCGCACCGGAGGCATCGTTTCACTGGGGCCTGGAACTCTGTACGGCACTTTGCAGCGGATGCTGGCCGGCGAGCTGATTGAAGAGTGCGACGGGCCGGACGATGGAGGGGAGCGGCGCCGCTACTACCGCTTGACTGGCCGCGGCCGCCAACTGGCCGCCGCGGAAGCCGCGAGACTCGAAAATCTGGTGCGGGTGGCGCGCGCCAAATCGATCCTGTCCGAGCCGGGGACCGCTTGATGCGAGCCTCCGCCGAATGGCTTTCCGGCCTGCTCGACCGTTGCTACGGCAAGGCCCTCGTGTTGTATCCGGCGGAATTCCGGGAGGAGTTCGGCCAGGAAATGATGCAGTGCTTCCGCGAGGATTGCCGGCGAACCGCGCGCCATCGGGGCAGCGGGGGACTGCTTCTGCTAAGCCTTCGCGTGCTGTTCGACCTCGCGTTTTCCACTCCAGGAGTTCACATGGAAATCCTACGGCAGGACCTTCGTTTTGCGTGGCGCATGTTGCGCAGCTCGCGGGGGTTCACTTTCACCGCCATCGCGGCACTGGCGCTCGGGATTGGCGCCAACAGCGCAATCTTCACCCTGGTGTACGGAATCCTGCTGCGCCCGCTTCCCTTCCCGGAACCGG
The DNA here is from genome assembly GCA_963820065.1 of uncultured Actinomycetota bacterium. Lineage (GTDB taxonomy): Bacteria > Actinomycetota > Actinomycetes > DATJPE01 > DATJPE01 > JANPBY01. The sequence continues at coordinate 11,678 of CAWFYM010000010.1, forward strand.
AGCGCCTGGTAATGATCTGGGACCGGAACCCGAAGGGAATCGAGCGGAATAACGTCTCTCCCCCGAATTTCGCCGATTTCCGCGCCCGTGCCGCGTCCCTCTCCGGAATCACGGCATTCTATGAGGCGAATGCGAATCTCTCCGGACCCGGCGAGCCCGAACACGTGAGCAGCTACGTGGTTTCCCGCGAATTCTTCGAGGTCATGGGGGTGAGCCCAGTACTGGGCGCAGCTTTCAGACCCGGGGACTCCGCTCCCGAGGCGGTGCTGAGCCATGCGCTGTGGATGCGACGTTTCCACGGCGATCCGGACGTGGTCGGCAGGGCGCTGCGGATCGACGGGCGAAACTATGGGATTCGCGGCGTTATGCCGGCGGATTTCCGGTTTCCGTCACAACAGACGGCCCTTTGGACCACGCTGCCGTTCGATCCCGCGGACTTCAGCCGGCAGGCTCACTTTCTGGCGGTGGCGGGCAGGCTCAAGCCGGGAATCGACCTGCCGCAGGCGCGGGCCGAACTCGAACTGGTGGCCGACGGCATGGCGCGCGAAAATCCAGCGTCGAACCGCGACTGGGGCGTTACGGTGGTGCCGCTGCGAGAGCAGGTGGTGGGCGAGGCGCGCTCTTCCCTGCTGCTGATTCTCGGGGCCGTCGGTTTTGTTCTGCTGATTGCCTGCGCCAATATCGCCAACCTGCTGCTGGCGCAGAGTGCCAAACGGGAAGGCGAACTGGCCGTGCGAAAGGCGCTGGGCGCGAGCGCGGTCAGGCTGGGCCGGCAGGTGATCACCGAAAGCGTGCTGCTGGCAGTGCTCGGCGGCGCCGCCGGACTGCTCCTCGGATTCACCGGCGTAGCGTGGCTGAAGGCGCTTCGTCCGGCGAACCTCCCGAGGCTGGACGAGGTGACGGTCAACGGCTGGGTGGTCGCCTTTACGTTCGGCCTCTCGCTAATAACCGGTCTGGCCTGCGGCTTGGTCCCTTCCTGGCGGAGTTCGCGAATGGATGCGAATGCCGGGCTGAAGCAGGGTGGTCTCCATCGCAGAAGCTTCGCCGGCGACCGGTCGCGCGGATTGCTGATTCTTTTCGAGGTGGCGCTCTCCACGCTGCTTACTCTGGGTGCTGGACTTCTGGTCCGGACCTTTCTGCATTTGCAAAATCTCGATCCCGGATTTAATCCCGCCGGGGTTGTGACTCTGAAACTCGATATGCCGCCGGCCCGCTATCCCAATACCAGGCAGCGCTCGATCCTGATCGGCGAGGCGGCCGCCCGCGTGCGCGCCGTGCCGGGCGTCGAAGCTGCCGGATTCGATCAGCAATCTGCCGCTGACCGGCGGAGAAGGCTTCAACCGATTCGGGTTCACGATCGAAGGCAACGACGATCCGGCATCTACGAAAAACCATCGCTTCTATGGCCGTTGGATCACGCCCGGTTATCTGCGCGCGATGGCCGTTCCGCTGCTGGGGGGCCGCGACTTTTCCGAAGCCGACGGCGAAAACACCGCGCCCGTGGCGATTATCGATTCGCTGCTGGCGAAGCGGTACTTCCCAGGGGAGGATCCTATCGGGAAGTTCGTGCGGCTTGAGCTACTCGCTGTCGGTGCCCCGCCGCATCGTCGGCGTCGCGGGCGAGGTGCGGCTGCTGGGGCTCGACGTGGAACCGGCTCCGCAGATCTACATTCCGGTCATGCAGGAAGCGCGGGCCCTGACCATGACCCTGGTGCTCCGTTCGACGCTGACGCCCTCCTCCGCGGCGCGGGACGCGCGCGCCGCACTGCGCCGCCTCGACAACAGCCTGCCCGTTTACGACGTGCAGCCGATGACGGAACTGGTGTCGGATTCGATCGCGGCGCGGCGTTTTAACACGCTCCTGATGGGACTTTTCGCGGGGCTGGCACTGCTTCTCTCGGCCGTGGGGATCTACGGGGTCCTTTCCGGGATGGTTGGGGAACGACTGCACGAGATCGGAGTCCGCATGGCGCTTGGCGCGGACCGGCCGCAGATTCTGCTGCTGATTGTCCGGCAGGGCATGAAGCAGGCGCTGGCCGGAACGGCCGTTGGGACTGGGAGCGGCCATGCTGCTCACCCGCCTCTTATCCGGCCTGCTTTACGGGGTGAGCCGCCTGGATGGATGGGCTTTCACGGCGGCCGCACTAATCATGCTGGCGGCGTCTTTGCTGGCGTGCCTGGTTCCCGCGCTCACCGCGGCGCGCGCAGATCCGGTGCGTGCCCTGCGCAATTGATTTCGGTACACTGGCTGGATCGGAGTCGCCACCATGCCACGACCCATCTGTTTCATGATCATGCCGTACAGCATCAAAGCCTCCAGTGCGCCGACGGGAAGCGGCGCTCCCGACCGGATCAACTTCGACCGGCTCTGGGACGCCGCGCTGCGTCCCGCGATTTCGAATGCCGGCTACGAACCGGTGCGCGCTAATGAAGACATCGGCGCGCTCATCATCACGCGAGATGATCGAACGGCTGGCGATTTCCGACCTGGTTCTCGCCGACGTCTCCATCCCAAACGGCAACGTCTATTACGAAGTCGGCATCCGCCACGCCGCGCAAAGGCAGGGCTGCATCATGACGGCGGCCACCTGGTCCAAGCCGCTGTTCGATATCGACCAGATGCGCCAGATCCGCTACCCGCTGCCCGCCGAGTCGATTTCCGACGAGACCGCGGCCGAAATCATCAAAATCGTTCAGGCGGCCATTCCCAAGATGGCGGACGGGGACTCGCCGTTTTACCAGGTGTTCCCGAAGTACCCGGACTACGATCCGGCGCGTGCCACCTCGTTCCGGAAGAGCCTGGAAGAGCTTTCGAAATTCCAGGCGGAGATCATCGCGGCGCGCTCCGCCAGCCGGAGACGAGTGCCGTACGCGCGCCCTGGAGCTCCGCGAACGCTACTATACGGGCGGGCCGATCCAGAAGGCCGTGGCGATCGAACTGCTGTACACCCTGCGCGACTGCACCGACTGGAAGACGACCCTGGCATTTCATCGATGCGCTCCCGGAGGATCTCCGCAACTCGTCCCTGGTGAAGGAACAGCGCGCGCTGGCTTTGTCGAAATCGGGCGACCACGACACCGCCATCGGCGCTCTGCGCGAACTGATCGCAAGCAGCGGCGACAGTTCCGAACGCCGCGGGCTGCTCGGCGGCCGGTACAAGAAGAAGTGGAGCGCCACCAACGACAAGCTCGACCTCGACCGGGCGATCGCCGAATACGAGGCGGGCATGAAACTCGATCTGAACGACTACTACCCGTCGTCGAACCTGGCGCGGCTGTACCGTACGCGCAAACGCAGAGGGGACGACGACAAAGCGAAGATCGCGGCGGCGGTGACGATGACTGCCTGCGAGCGGGCGCGCCTCCGCAAAGCCAGCGACGAGTGGCTGAATCCGACCCTGCTCGGCTCCGCCTTCGACGCCGGCGACGTCGAAAAGGCGGAGCAGCTTGCCGACCAGGTGGCCACCGACGGGCCCGCCGCGTGGAAGCTGGAAACCACGCTCGACGATTGCCGTACGGCTGCCCAGCTCAGCGACGAGCCGCGCCGGGGCGAGCTGCTGGAGATTGTGGCGCGGCTCGAAGCGCTGCTTCCTCCAAAGAAAACGTAGGCCGGTCAAATCACAGGAAGGAGCCGAAATGCTCCGCCTTAACGCTTTCTCCGGCCGCCTGGCCGATCGCAAACAGGGGCTCGATGTTCTCGACAGCGTCCATCTTTTGAATGCTCGACGGATCGATGCCCGCGAAACCGAGTTTCTTTAGCCCCTCCAGGCTCAAATCCGCGTTGTAGCGGGCGTACAGAAAATGGCGGCCGAGGTTGGTGGACAGCGGGATCGGGGGTGCGGCGTACTGCTGTTCGATGGTGCCGGCGACGGGCTGGCGGGGTACAAGGTCCAGGATTTCGCGATCGAGGGTCGCGCCGTGCGTGCATCGGCCGATCGTACGGCAGTTAACATCCTGATCGATCAGGATGCCGTACATCAACTCGCCGGGCAGCCCGGCCACGGTGGAAACGATGTTCTTGTTCGGTGACGCCGCCGTGGCGCCCAGCGATTCGGCGGCGCCGGTGCCGACCGAAATCAGCAGCAGGTTCTCTTCGCCGGTTTTCCAGTTCAGCCGGTAGGCCGGTTCGGTGGCCATGCGGTACAGCAGGAAAGCGGGATTGTTGTGCGGCGTGACGCCGCCGTCCACGAAAACGAAGGTCTTGCGAGGAGTCCGCCGGATCCCATTGCAGTATCTCGGGCGGGAAAAAGACGGGCGCAGCCGTGCTGGCGCGAACCAGTTGCCAGAGCGGAATTTTCAGGTTGCAGTCTTTGCGGGAGACGTCGTTATATTTGGCTTCCGGATTGCTGCTGATGGGCCACGGGGAGTCGGTGGTGACGTTCTTGGTGACCACCAGGAGAAGGCACTTCAGGTTGTCGGGCTCGAGGTTGGTATTCTGCCCGAAAACGGTTTGCAGCTTGGCTTTCAGCGGGTCTGCCGTATAAAAGTACTTCACCCGTTCGATCAGCCAGGAGTGCTCGAACATCTGCTTTCCCGACGATCGGTAGAAATCGACGAGGTCGGCTACCCTCATGCCGCGAGCCAGACCGGCGGCGATGATTGCGCCAGTGCTCGTTCCGGCGATGTAATCGAAGTAATCACAGAGCCGGCCGCCGGTCGGGCAAACCAGCTTCTCGATCTTCTCGAGAATTCCCAGGGTGAGGAGTCCCCGAATACCGCCCCCATCGAGCGCCAGCATGCGATGGGGCCTATCCTCCTCGAAGCGGCTGCGCAGTGTCTTCCAGAGCTCCGGACTGTTCACAATGACTCTCCTCTCACTTTGTCTTACTCCACTTACGCTTTTTCTGTGCGACAGTTTGAAAAAGGGTAGGGATGTTTCATGATCATAGCGCTTGCCGGCCGCCGCGTGGATGCTGAAAACGCAGAAGAGAGGCGATTTCCACTCGGGAATGTACCCGCCGTCCGTACTCGTGTCCGGACGATGCTGGAACAGCAGGGCGCGACGGCGGTAGTCTCTTCCGCCGCCTGCGGCGCGGACCTGATCGCATTGTCGGAGGCCGGCAGCCTCGGCCTGCGGCGCCGCATCGTGTTGCCGTTCGAGCGCGGGCGCTTTCGTAAGACGTCGGTAACCGACCGGCCTGGAGATTGGGGCGGCCTTTACGACGAGATCCTGAACCAGGTGGAATCGGCGGGTGACCTGGTCGTGCTCGGCGTGGACGGCGATGCGGCCTACTCGGCAACGAACGACTCCATTCTGGATGAGGCCGACGCGCTGGCGCGGAGCCTCGGTGCGTGCGTCTCCGCCGTTTTGGTCTGGGACGGTAAGCCCAGGGGCGGGCACGATTTGACCTTTGAATTCGGCGAAGCGGGCCGCAAGCGCGGGATGAGTGTGACGGAGGTTCCGACACTGTGAGAGCGGCGGAATCCGCGGGACGCATTGACTTTTACCTGCCCGGTCCGTTAGTCTGCCGCAATGCCCTACAACATCGACCCCGATGCCCTCGTGAACATCCCTTGCCCCGCCTGTGCGCACAAGACGCCGGTGAGCGTAGCGACCATCGAAACTTCGCCGCGGCTTCGTTGCGAGGCGTGCGGATCCATGTTCGCGATTAACGCGAACAAAGTGATGGAGAAACTACAGGCCGTGATGGAGCAGGCCGAAATGGAGCGCAGGCGGCGCGGCGTCTGACGCCCGCTCAAGGCTCCACGTCGAGAACGATTTCCGAGGGCGGCAGGCCGGGTGCTGTGGCGCGAACGGTTATTTTCCCCGGCGCGGCCCCGGAGCGCACCACGGCGACCGCATTCCCCAGGTAGAGGCTCGTGCTGTTGTCGGTCACCGGCGTCTCATCCGTGAGACTGGCATTGCCGACGGCGATCAGCCTGCCGGCGCCGCTTACCTCGAAGGTCACGGGCGACACGGCATCCGGAACACGGTTGCCATCACGGTCCAGCACCGCCACTTCGATCGTCGATACCTGACGGCCGGCGTTCTTTAGGGTCTTCCGATCGGGCGTCAGCACGATCCTCGCGGGCGCGCCGGTGGAGTTCAGTTGAAAGCGCGCGGCGGCGGTTCCACCTCGCTTGCCCACCAGTTCGATTCTGCCGGGTTCGTTTGGCACCAGCCAGATGAGCGCGGGCACCAGACGATCCGCCACCGGCTTTTCACCCAAAGACCGGCCGTTGAGCAGCAGTTCCACCGAGTCGCAATTCGAGTAGATCTCGACGGGAACGCTCGTGCGCGCATCGTTCGGAAAACCCCATCGCTCGGTGGATGGCGCGCGCCCCAGGCTGCGCTGCAAATCACCGGTGCGGGACGCGTCGGTTCCAGGGTTCCAGGCGGTGGCGTAGACCATCGGCTTCTCGCTCCAGAGCGCCTGCCGGAGATAGGCGTCCTTCTTCCAGAAGCCCTGCAAGTCGAGCAGGCCGGAGTTCGAGCCGTGAGTCGGATAGCGCCCGGCCTCGCCGAGGAAATTCATGCCGGTCCAGAGGAACTGGCCGGCAACGTAATCCTTCAGCGCGACCTGGCGCCACTGGTCCAGGCCGCGGCTGTTTTCGCTGCCGAAGATGACTCGCGTGGGATATGCCTTGTGGTCTCGATCGTAATACTGCTCGAGGTAGTTGTAACCTGCCACGTCGAGCATTTCAGCCACGCCCGTGGCATTGGACGTATTGATCTCCGCAAGCGCCATCGTGACCGGGCGGGTGGCGTCGAACCGTTTGACGGCGGCGATTAGGCGGCGCGCGATGGCGGGCATCTCATTGGCGGAAGGGCTGGGCTTGACCTTGGGATCGACAGGGATGGCCGAGTCACGCCGCCCGCGAGGATGCACGAACGGATCGTCGGGGTAATCGATCTCGTTGCCGATACTCCACATGATGATGGAGGGATGATTGCGGTCGCGCAGGACCATGTCCGAAGCGTCGCGAACACCCCATTCTTCGAACGCCTCGTTATAACCGCGGCGCGCGACGGCGCCGTTGTTCCGGCCCTCCGCCCACTTCCGCTTGCCGCCGGTCCATTCGTCGAAGGCCTCGTCCATCACGAGGAATCCCATGCGGTCGCAGAGGTCGTAGAACTCGGGCGCCATCGGATTGTGCGAGCAGCGGATGGCGTTCACGCCGATTTCCTTGAAACTCTTCAGACGCCTCGCGAGCGCCTCCTCGAAGAAAGCGGCGCCTAGCGCGCCGAGGTCGTGATGAATGCACACGCCCTTCATTTTGATGGCGCGCCCGTTGAGGAAGAGCCCTTTGTCCGGACTGAAGTAGAAGCTACGGACTCCGAACGGGGTCCGCTGCTCGTCTACCAGCTTTCCCCCGACATAAATGCGGCTGAGGGCCGTATACATGTACGGCTGATCGGGCGACCAGAGACTCGGCTGCGGAATGGCGACCTGCTGCGTGAAGTTGTAGTCCTTGCCGGCGCCGACGGCCGCCTCATTGCGCGTTGTGGCCACCTCTTCGCCCTTATCGTTCAGGATTGCTGTCACCAGGGCGGCGCGGCTTTCGGCCGGAGTTTCATTCAACAGCCGCGTCTCGATCGATACCAGCGCCTCCGCCGCATCGGCCACCGGCGAGGTCACATAGACGCCCCAGGGCGCCACGTGAACGGGACCGGTCGTGGTGAGCCAAACGTGGCGGTAGATGCCGGAGCCGGGATACCAGCGCGAATCGGCAATGACGCTGTGGTCCACCCGGACTGCCACCACGTTCGCAGAAGCACCGAAACGCAGATGCTTCGTCAGGTCGTACTCGAAAGTCGAATAGCCGTACGGCCGCGACCCCAGGCGGACGCCGTTGATCCAGACGGTGCTGTCGCGATAGACGCCATCGAAGCAAATGGAAACCCGCCCGCCACGGGTCGAGGCAGGAAGCCGGAACGTCTTGCGGTACCACGCCACTCCGCCGGGGAGAAAGCCCGTGCCGCTCGCGTTCTTGACGCTGTACGGCCCTTCGATCGACCAATCGTGCGGAAGATCCACTTGGCGCCAGGACTTGTCGGGTACAGCCGGCGACTCTCCCCGGGGAATATCTCCGAGGTGAAAGCGCCAGCCATTATCAAACAGTTGGCGGTCGCGAACCTGCTGGCCAAATGCAGGGGTTGCCGCGAACAGGAACAGGCTCACGGCTGCCGCGAGTGGGAAAGAACACCCGCGCGTGGAGTGAATCATAAAGTATTGCACTTCCCGATGATTTTATCTCCATGCAAATTGGATCGGTTCATGGGAGGAACGGACGGGGACAGGACTTGACGGGCCAGACTGCGGTGGTATTGAAACCGCCGTTCCGTTTGCAGTTCTCCGCATGCTTCCTCACACGCGCGGCAAACCTCGTGCGAATACGCTATTCAGCACTCAACTTCGGCGTCCGAAGATGAAAGAAGGCAGCGCTTCACTTCAACAGAAAGGAATTCATATGAGGATGCACTATATGACAAACGCCATCGCCGTTGCTGCCCTTGCCGTTGCGCCCGTGCTGGCAGGCCCCCAGCAGGCAAACCGCAGCATGACCACCGGGCAGAGCTTCGCCCAGGATCTGGCACAGGCCAACATCGCGGAGATCGAACTCGGCAAGCTCGCCCAACAGAAAGGCTCGCTGACGGGCGTCAAGGACCTGGGCGCGCGCCTGGTCAACGATCACACGCAGATGAACAATCAACTGAAGGAATGGGCGCGGACTAACCATGTCACGCTGCCGACCCATGTCTCATCGACCCAGGCGGATCAGAAACGGAAACTCGAAGGGCTCTCGGGGCAGGCATTCGACAGGGCTTATCTCGATTACATGCTGTCCGACCACGCACACGATGTCAAACAAGTCCAGGAAATGGCCGTAAACGCCCAGGACCCGCAGGTCAAACAACTGGCCGAGAAATGCCTGCCGAAACTCGAGGACCATCTGCGGATGGCCGAGAACATTGCCGGCCAGGCGGGCATCAGTGCGGACAAAGGACTGAACGAATCGCAACAGAGGTAGCAGGCCCACGGCGCCATCGATGGGCACAGCGCTCGAAATCCTGCTGTTCATCGCGAGCCTGGCCGGAATGCTGGCCGGCAGCATACTGCTCTCGCGGGCCATCCAGTCAGTCGGCCAGGCTTTCCCTGTTCCCGAGCAGTTCCTGGGTTTCCTTACCGCGCTGGGCGCCGACTCGCCCGAAATCTCGTCGGCGATCGTCGCCATGCTTTCCGGGCAGCGCGACGTCGGCGCGGGCGTGGTGTTCGGCTCAAACCTCTTCAATGTTGCGTCGCTGCTCGGGATGGCCGCCGTCATCGCCGGGAGGATCACATTCCGTAGGGGCACGGTGATACTGAACGGCGCTGTCGGGCTGGTGGTGACCGCAGTGGCGGTTCTCTTGGCGGCTGGATGGGGGCCGCCGCTTGCGCTGGTCGCGTTGATCGTTGTCGTGCCTTTACCCTACGTGATTTTTCTCTGGATGAAGCGCAAGCGCATGGAGCGGCTGCCGCTGCCGGAATCCTGGATCGCGTTCCTGGCGTCCGCTACCGGGGAGGCGCAAGAGCACTGCCGGCAGATTCACGATGACGCCGCGGAGAGCAGCGGGAAACGAAAACCTGCAGTCCCAGCGGAGCAGCGCCCGCCTTCCAAGGGTGAAGCGCTTTCGAAGGCCGGCTTCGCGTTGCTTTTGATCGTATCCGCCAGCTTCGGCCTCGTCCGGATGGCGATGCGGCTAACCTCGGGATGGCTCCCGCACGCACTATTGGGTCCGCTCGTGCTGGCCGGGCTGACCGGCATTCCCAACCTCTACACGGCAACACGCCTCGCGCTCCGCCACAAGGGAGCCGCGGTGCTGACGGAAGCTATGAACAGTAACTTACTCAACATTGTCGCCGGACTGGCGCTTCCAGCCCTCGTATTCGGAAGCCTCGCCGGGGCCGGGGCCCTGGAGGCCGTGTGGTTGCTCGCACTCACGCTCGCGGCCACCGTGCTGGCATCGTGGAGCGGCGGCTTGAACCGCATCGAGGGAGGAGCACTCATCGCGGCGTATCTGGTTTTCGTGGGACTGAGGATTTACACGGCGTTGTGATGTTTGCCGTATGTTGGACCACCAGATCAGGTCGACCTCCCCAATTAGCGGGATGGTCGGGCGAATGGCTGCCACTTAGACTGGAAACAGGCGCCGCGTAAATTCGAAGGGAGATTTGAATGTTCAGAAACTCGCTTCTGCTTCTGGCCGCGACCCTATTACCGCTGCCTGGCGCCACGAAACGCCCTCGAAGGGCTGGAACACAGCGCGGATCAGTTCAAAGCTGCGCTGGACAAGACACTGGATGGCGGCGTGCTCAACGGAACTGATATTGAGGACCGGCTGAACCAGTGGGCCGACCTGCTAGAGGATGAGGTGGATAGCGCACAAAAGGAATTCAGCCGCCCCGGCTCCGGCAGCCCCGTGGACGTCAAAGCCGCGGAAAGGTTCGGCGGGCACTGGGGAAATGCGATGATGGCGGCCACTGCCATCAATCGCGCCATGATCCGCCGCGGTTTCGCACCGGATGCGGAGAAGCAGTGGACCGGGATCCGGAACGGCATGAACGCAGTCGCACGCACAATGCAAAGACCGCCTCTGCCGAATATGACAGCCGTCATCTTTCGTCCCGCTCCGACCTCGACTTTCTCGCGCGCCGATATTAAGCAGGTTGTGCAGGACTTCCAGGAAAGCAGCGACCGGTTCGAAGAAAAGCTCGAGCATGCCTGGTACGTCGGCATGGATGCGGACCGGAGGCACGTCGCGCAACGTTGGGCCGACGATTTGAAATCCGCTACCAAGGATCTTGTAGAGGAGTACAAGGATCGACATGCTCCCGAGTTCCAGTTCAAACTCGAAGAAAGCCTGATGCAGGCGGCCGGGTGGAACCGGGCCCTGCTGCTAACTCCGGTGAGCAGTGCGCCACTGGCCGAATGGGAGGTGGTCCGAAACCGCCTCAATACGCTTGCGGAGCGCTACGGCTATCCGGCTTTGCCGAACCGGCTCCCGAGTCGAGTAAAACGGAGTATGACGACGAACAGGCGGACGGAGGCGAGACAAAGATGTAGAAACAGCGGGAATCACTCACAGCAACAGCGTCGGTTAAATCAAAACACAGAGGGAGATTAGCGATATGGCATCATGGGTTTGGATTCTATTGGTAGTCGCAATCGTGGCGGCAATTCTCGGCTTTGGCGGAATCTTCGCCGTAGCCGCGGGCATCCTGAAGATCATTTTCTGGATTGCTCTCGTTCTCTTCGTGATTGGGCTGTTCGTTGGCAGGCGGGTTGTTTAGCATCCTGCCGGAGGGGCGCAGCGCCGGAGCCAACTGGTTGCGCCCCGTATAACGGCCCGGGCAGAGGCCGTAAGGGCTTTCTGCCGCGCCCGCCCTACAAGGCTTTCGAAGACTCCACCAGCTACTTTCCCGGGAAGGGAAGCCACCCCCGGGTTATGTAGTCGCCCAAGGTGAGCGACATCAGGATCAGGAACCAGATTACTGCCCCCGCGATTACGAGCCACACCAGCTTCTTCTCCACTAGGGCGTGCATGAAGAACAGAGCAATCAGGGTGGCTTTGGCGGCCGCGATCAAGACCGCCACGAACATGCTGCCCCATCCGAGGTCTATATAGCCGATCAGTACAGTCGAAAGCGTCAGCGCAAGCAGCCCGGCATACGTAAGGAGATAGGCTCTGAGAGAAACTGGCGGCCCGCTCATGATTTGTGCAACCCGGATATGTAGAAGATCGCGAACAGGAATACCCAGACGATATCGACAAAGTGCCAGTAGAGCCCCAACGCCTCGAGCGGCGTGTGGTATTCCGAGTTGAAGGACCCGGCTGCGGTGCGGAAGGCAAACAGGAAGACCAGCCCAATTCCGATCGTCATGTGAACCGCGTGAAGTCCGGTCATCGCGAAATAGAATACGTAGAACAGCTCGATAGCGGCTGCTTCTGGCCTGTCCGATTCGAACCATACTCCGGGCGCCTTGTGCATCTGGTAGTGCTGGTAGTATTCCGTGAACTTGATCGCCAGGAACACCATTCCGATGAGAGCCGTCGTGAGCAGCAACAGGTATGTCCGGACCTGCTTGCCCAGGGCGGCGCTTCGGATCGCGAGCGCCATCGTGAGACTGCTGGTGATCAGGACCGCCGTATTGATCGCGCCGAGCAGGATATTCATGTCGGCGCTGCCTTCGTTGAATCCACGCGTGTAGGACAGGCGATAAACGGAGAAGGCCGCGAAGAGCCCGCCGAAGAACATGACCTCGGTCGCCAGGAAGATCCACATTCCGACGGTCACCGTCTCCCGCTGCTGTTCCGGCGTACCGTACTGCTCACGCAGCATCAGTGCGGTTGGGCTAAACAAGCCTCAGTTCCTCCTTCATCCCGGCGTAGTCGTATGCCTTGTGCGTCACAACCGGGGTCGTCTCGAAATTGTGCGTCGGTGGAGGTGACGGGGTCTGCCACTCCAGGCCGGTCGCCCGCCACGGGTTAGGCGGAGCTACCGGTCCTTTGTGCCAGGACCACGTCAAATAGATCAGGGGCATGATGTATCCGACTCCGAGGATTGTCGCACCCGCCGTCGAAAGAATGTGGAGATATTGAAACTCGGGAGGATACGCTGCATAACGTCGCGGCATTCCCAGATAACCCAGCACGAATTGGGGAAAGAAGGTCAGGTTGAATCCGAGGAACACCGTCAGGGCGGAAAGCTTGGCCAAGCCCTCCGGATACATTTTGCCGCTGATTTTCGGCCACCAGTAATGGACCCCGCCGAGATATGCCATTACAGTCCCACCCACCATGATGTAATGGAAGTGAGCTACGACGAAGTAAGTGTCTGTCACATGGACATCTATCCCAAGGGCGGCGAGGAAGAGGCCCGTCATGCCGCCAATCGTGAACAGCCCGATGAATCCGATGGCGTACAGCATGGGCGTATCCCACGAAATGGAGCCTTTGTAGAGGGTAGCCGTCCAGTTAAATACTTTGATTGCGGAAGGGACCGCGACGATGTAGCTAAGCACCGAGAAATACATTGCCGAGTAAATGCTCTGGCCGGCGACGAACATATGATGCCCCCAGACCAGGAATCCAACCACGGCAATGGAGACGCTGGCGAACGCGACGAATGTGTATCCGAAGACGGACTTGCGCGAGAACGCGGCCACAAGCTCACTGACGACTGCCATCCCGGGCAGAACCATGATGTAAACCGCGGGATGCGAGTAGAACCAGAACATGTGTTGAAACAAGATCGGGTCGCCGCCAAGAGAGGACGAAAAAATCCCGACCTGAAAAATCCGCTCGACCGCCACCATCAAGAGCGTCACCGCGAGGACTGGCGTAGCCAGGACGAAGATGACGCTGGTGGCGTAATGCGACCAGATGAATAGCGGTAGCCGGAACCAGGTCATGCCCGGCGCGCGCATGCGGTGAATGGTAGCGATAAAGTTCACCCCGGTCATGATGGACGCAAACCCGGAGATAAAGATCCCCATCGCCGTGGCGACAACGTAGGTGTTGGAATAAGCCGTGCTGAATGGCGTATAGAACGTCCAACCAGTGTCCACGCCGCCCCGAAACAGCGAGTACAAGGTTACGACGCCGCCCAGCATGAAGACGTACCAACTGGCCAGGTTCAGCTTCGGAAACGCAAGGTCCTTCGCTCCGATCATCATCGGAATCAGAAAGTTTCCGAGGGTATTCGGGATGGACGGAATCAGGAAGAACCATACCATCACGATGCCGTGCATCGAGAACAGCTCGTTGTAGGTGTGCGGCGAAACCAGGTCGGTCGCCGGAGTCATCAGTTCCAGGCGCATCAAGAGTGCGAAGACACCGCCGATACAAAAGAAGAAGGTTACCGAAAACATGTACAGCAGCGCGATTCGTTTGTGGTCCGTGGTCAAAAGCCAGGAGAGAATCCCGCGCCGCTCCGTCAAATAGTTCGGTGTGTCTACGGCGGTAACTCGTGTAATCGTGGTGCTCATCGTGACCTTGGCCTCGTTCCCGAAATCGAAGTAGCGTCCGGCCCGGCAATTCCCGGGTGCGTTCCGTAGTTCGTGGGCACTGTGCCCGGACTGGTGGCCTGCCGATTGCCGGGCTGCGGCCCGATTGCTTTGATATAGGCGATCAGTGCGACGATCTGCTCTTCGGAAAGCTGACCCTCAAAACTCGGCATGGCAGGCTCGTAGCCTTCAACAATCTTGGCCCGGGGATTCAGAATGGATTCGCGAAGATACGTCTCGTCCGCGAGGACAGTCTCGCCGCCGGCGATGCGGACCGTGCGGCCGTACAGGTCGCGGCAGAACCGGACATCTGCCTTGACCGTCGAAGTGGTGGCAGTTGGAACAGCCGTACTGGTGGAAAGACTTTTTCTCCGGTGGAGGCGAGTGAGCCCTCTGCGCCACCCCGGTCGAGCCAGAGTTGATAATCGTGCGGCGCCATCGCGTAGACCCACCCGATCATGCCGGAATGCTTCGTGCCGCAGTATTCGGCGCAGAAGAGGTGGTAGCGTCCCGGCTTCGTGGCCTGAAACCAGATCGTGGTGTACCGCTGCGGCAGCACGTCCTGCTTGACGCGGAAGGCCGGAATGAAGAGGCTGTGAATCACATCCTGAGAAGTCATCGTGAGTCTTCACCGGTTCGCCTACGGCAACATGCAATGTGTTGATCTCGCGCGCGCCGTTCGGATATTGAAACTTCCACATCCACTGCTTGGCTATGGCATAGACGTTGCGCGCGTTGCCGGGGGGCCGCTCGATATCGAAGTACACCTTGGCGCCCCAACCGAAGATCCCCAGAAAGATGATGAGCGGCGTTACCGTCCAGGCAGTCTCGAATTTGATGTTGCCCTGGATCTGCTCCGGCAGCTCGTCCTCGTTCTTGCGGTGATAACGCACGACCCAGTAGAGGATGACGCCTGCGATTGCCATGCTCACTGCGCCGCAGACGGCTACCAGCATCCAGAACAGCCAGTTCCACTCATTGGCCACGCTGGATGCGGATTGAGCCAGCAGGTCGAGCGAGTTCACAGGTTTGGCGCCTCCCGGTGCACCGTTCGGCCGGCCCGCAAATCGCGGCGCCAGAAGATCGTCAAAGTTACTACCAATAGCAACAGAACCCCTGCTGCGGCTATGCGAAGCATGTTGACCACTACAGCGCCGTACTTTCCGGTGATCGGGTCATAGTGGTAGCAGAACAGCAGGATCTGATCGACTGGAGAGCCGATCTGGTTGGCGGACGCCTCAATCAGTCCCAGCTTCAAATCCTTGGGCGCATACTCGACCCCATAGAAATAGCGCGCCACGCGCCCCTGCGGCGTGAGCACCATTACGCCGCTGCCGTGCAGAAACAGCTTGGTCTTGGGGTCGTATCGGTAATGGAATCCGACCGCGTCCGCCACGGCCCGAATGTTCTTCTCCTCGCCGGTGAGGAAATGCCATCCGGCGGTTCCTCCTGTCCGCGAGTACGATGCGGCGTAATGATCGCGCTTGCCCGCGGCAAGCTGCGAGTCTTCGGAAGGATCGATACTGATGGCCACTACCTCGAAATCCTGGCCGGGCCGCAGCGACAGGGGACGGAGGCCGGAGACGACGCCGTTCAGGATGTAGCTGCACAGCATGGTGCAGCGGTAGTAGACGAGCGCGAGGATCA
This sequence comes from uncultured Actinomycetota bacterium, assembly GCA_963820065.1. Lineage (GTDB taxonomy): Bacteria > Actinomycetota > Actinomycetes > DATJPE01 > DATJPE01 > JANPBY01. Next base: position 27,314 of record CAWFYM010000010.1, read on the forward strand.
CGGGCCGGCGGCCGAAGTAGTCGCCCAGGCGGACGTTCCGGCCGGACTCGTCGACGAAGTACGTATCGAGCGGCGCTTGCGCGTTCAGGCGCTGGTCGATGCCGACGCCTTGCAGTTCCTTGGGAAGCTGCGGCTTGTCAGGGGTATCGCCCGGCGCGCTGCAGGCGAACACAGTGATCGCGATCATGACTGCGAGTTTTTTCATCTTGGCTCTGGCTCCACCTTGCCCTCGAATCCGGTCAAGCGCGTTCCGGCGTGGGGATCGAAATATGTCTTGGCATCAGGCGCCGGTTGCGGCGGAATTCCACGCTGCGCGACGATTTTGATGGCTTGGTCGATAGGGATGGAAACCACGTTGTTTGCACGGTCCACCCAGTGATAGCTGTTCAACTGGCTTTTCTCCCAGGCGCGGAACTGGTTCAGGTCCGACGTCGGGTTCGCCTGGATTCGCGGCTCCGGCGGCGCAGGATTTGACTGGCGCGCGACGGGAGCCGACTCGCCCCCGGCCCCCTCGTGTGCGAGGTAGGTAAAGTACGGATAGACAAGCACCACGACAACCCAAACCCCGAGCAGAACGCCCACGCCCGTCAGAAAGACGGCCTTGGCATTGAGGTCGCCGCTCTCGAATCGCGTGGTTGGATCGACGGGTTCGGTGGGCCCCTCGATTGCCTCGCGCAGTCCCAATGGAATACCGCGGGTGAACCCTACTGCCAACCCGATTCGGGACACCATACGACGCAACAGGCCGCGGCCGCTATTCTGTTTCATGCGCTAGCGCCTCCTCCAGTTCCGGAGCGTTCACCGGCAGCAGAGGCCGCTTCGGAAGTTGCCCCAGGAACGCCCACAACCAGATGCCGCCGATGCCGAGCGGCGCCGTGACCGTCATCCAGGTCATCTGAAAACCCTGCGTCGTGATACCCGGGGAGCACGATCCAAACCAGGTCCATGTACCGCATCAACAGCACGATCGACCACCACCGCGCTCAGCAGGACGGCGTTCCTCTTGAGCGGCCGCGACAGGAGCAACAGGAATGGGATCAAAACTGCACCACGATCAGCGCGACTCCGAGCCAGCCCCAGGAAGTTGCGAATCGTGGCAGGTAGAACGAAATCTCGTGCGGAAGGTCGCCGACCCAGACGATCAGAAGTTGCGAAAACGAGAAATACGCCCAGAGCATCACCATCATCAGCAGCAGCTTGCCCAGATCGTGAAAATGCGACGGCTTCAGGACGCGCGACATCGGCTCCCGCTGGCCGAGCAGCCACATGGCGAGGATGGCGAAGGCAATGGCAGTCAGACACTCGCCGGCTACAAACAGGAATCCCCAGATCGTGGAGTACCATTTCGGTTTGCAGGGACTCGGCCCAATCGACCGCCGCGAAGGTAATGGTGAAGACGTAGACGATCAGGCCGGGGGCGCTGAGGCGCGCAAGCTTCCGATGTTGCCCGGCCGGCTCCTCGTCCTGTTCCGCTCGACCAGCGGTTCAGGAAATAACTTAACGCGATCCAGATGGCGAAATAGACGGCGGCCCGCACCAGGAACATCGCGGGATTCATGTAGCGCGGCCGGTGTCGCAGCAGGTCGTCGTGCTGGACGAGATCGGAATGCGCCCAGTCGTAGAGATAGGGAAGCCCAAACGCCAACGGGATGAAGAGAGCGGCAAGACAGGGGAAGCGTGCGGGTGGCCGACTCGAAAGTTCGGCGCGTGACGATTCCCCAGGCGCCGCCGGTCAGGTATTGCAGCATCAGAAAAGCCATCGAGCCTAGCGCCAGACCCAGCCAGAACAGAAACCCGATCGAGGTAGCCGTGGAAGAAATCGCCCGGACTGAAAAACGCGCCCGCGATGGAAATCGGCCAGCAGCACGGCACCCGAATCACCAGCGCGGGCGTCTGCCAGCGGCGCAGGACCGCGTTCCAGTTCGGCGGAAGCGTCGTAGGGCGTGCTCATCGCGCATTCTCCAGGTCTGGTGCAGTTGATGCGGAGGCACGTCCGCCAGGCGTGGCATGACGGCTGAATTCCAGCGCGCGGATGTAGGCGACGATGGCCCAGCGGTCGTCGGACGGCTACCTGATCCGAATAATCCGGCATGGCGCCGTAGCCGTTTGTGATGACAGCGTAGATATAACCGGGCGGCGCATTGCTCACCCGCTCGCTGTGCAGATTGGCCGGCTGCATGAATCCGCGTTTTGCGACCATTCCGTGGCCATCTCCCAGGCGGCCGTGGCACGGGCTGCAATAGATGTTGAAGCGCTCCTGGCCGCGGCTGAGCAGGGCTTCGTCGACGCGCGACAGGAATGCTCGCGACGAAATTCCCCGTTGATGGTGCCGGTGCTCAACGGCCTCCCCGGATCGGCTTGATCGATACTCGAACGTGCCCGCGGGGACGGGCCGCGCCGACCGGCCGTCGGCATAGAACTGGCTCTTCGCCAGCGGGCGGTACTTCGGCTGGTCGAACATGTCCTGCCGGCAGCCGGTGAAGCCAGAGCGGCCGGCAGAGCAGCAGCGGCGACCGCTGCCCATACTTCATCGTCGACCTCCCACACGCTGAACCGGCTCGAGAGATTGCAGGAACCGCGCGGTGTCGAGTTCGCTGATAATGCGCGTCGCGCGCTTCGATACAGAGGAAGAATCCGTCGTCGGACGCGCGTTTGAAATTCGGAATGCGGAACAGCGGATGGTAGAGAGCCGGGAATCCGGCGAAAAACAGCACGCCGAAAAATGCCGTGCACGCGGCAAACAGGATCGTGAGCTCGAACATGATCACGATGAACGGCGGGCCAACTATTCAGTGGCCGTGCCGCCGACGTTGAGGGGATAGACGATGGCCGCAATGAAGTACTGCAGATAAAACGCCGTGAGGGCGCCCACGAACCCCGCGCCGAAGACGATCGGCGGGAGCAGATTCCACATCGGCAAGACTTCGTCCAGTTCCTTGATCGGGTAGGGCGAGTACGCTTCCACTCTCCGGTAGCCCTGTTCGCGCGCCGCACGCGCCGCCGCGACCAGGTCGCTCGGGACTCATCGAACTCGGCGCCAAGCCGTAAGGCTCTCGGGCGCGCGCTCATTTCTCAGACCCTCCGCCGGGCTTGGAAAACGGCAGCAATCTCGCGGACCTCGAAGATCGAGATCATCGGGAAGAATCGGACGAACAGCAGGAATAGCACGACGAACAGTCCGACCGAGCCGTACAGAACGGCGTTGTCCCAGACGGTGGCGCGCGAAGTTGTTCCAGGACGACGGCATGAAATCGCGGTGCAGGCTGGTGACGATAATCATGTACCGCTCCACCCACATGCCGACCAGCACGTCCAGCGCGATCAGAAATAGGATCTTCGGGTTGCGTGCGGTTGCGCTTCCACCACAGCAGTTGCGGAATCGCGACATTCAGCGCGATCACCGCCCAGAACGTCCAGGCGAAGGGTCCGGTGGCGCGGTTGTGCACCACGTACATTTCGAACGTGATCGCCGCTGTACCAGGAGGTGAACGGCTCGATGACGTACGTGTATGCCAGAACCAGGCCGGTGGCGAGCATCAGCTTGCCGCAGTTCTCCAGGTGACGCTCGGTGAGCAGGTTCTCCAGGTGATAGACCTTGCGCAGCGGGATCGCCAGCACCAGCACCATGGCGAAGCCGGAGAAGATGGCGCCGGCCACAAAGTAGGGCGGAAAGATCGTGGAATGCCAGCCGGGCAGGATCGCGATGGTGAAATCGAAGCTGACCACGGTGTGCACCGAAAGCACCAGCGGCGTGGCCAGGCCGGCCAGCAGCTTGGATGCCGTCTTGTGCCAGCGCCAATGCCGCGAGGCGCCGCGCCAGCCGAGCGCCAGGACGCCGTAGACCGTGTACTCGATCCGGCTCTTGGCGCGGTCCCGCACGCGACGCCAGATCGGGGATCAGCCCCAGATACCAGAACAGCAGCGAGACCGTCGCGTAGGTCGAAACCGCGAACACGTCCCACACCAGCGGACTGCGAAACTGCGGCTGGACGGTCATCGTGTTCGGGTACGGCAGGAGCCAGTAGAAGATCCAGGGCCGGCCCAGGTGAAGCAGCGGGAACAAGCCCGGCGCAGGCCACCGCGAACAGTGTCATCGCTTCCGCGAACCGGTTGATCGAGTTGCGCCAGCTCTGGTTCAGCAGCAGGAGAATTGCGGAGATCAACGTTCCGGCGTGGCCGATTCCGATCCACCAGACAAAGTTCGTGATCGGAAACGCCCAGGCGACCGGGATGTTGTTGCCGAAAATGCCGATGCCCGTCGCGATCAGACGCAACGTCACTCCGACCAGAAACGTCGAGCAGCGCCACCAGCGCGATGGCAAAACGTCCAGAACCAGAACGACGGCACGTCGTCGAATAGCACAATGGACGATGATCTGCTCGGTGACGCCGTGGAACGTCGATCCCGGCGCGACGATCGGGCGCTGCTGCCCCGGGGGTCAGCGGGTCGCGCCGAGCGCGACGTTGCCTCTCGTCGACGTTCATTCCGGCCGCTCCGTTCAACTCGGGATTGGGATTTCGGAGCTCCGCCAGGTAGGTCGTTCGCGGGCGGGTGTTCAGTTCGGCCAGCAGCGGCGTAGTTCAGCTTCTCCGGCTTTCAGCCTGGCCACGTGGTTCGCCGGGTTGTTGATGTCTCCGAAGACGATCGCCTGCGTCGGGCAGACCTGCTGGCAGGCGGTCTGGATTTCCCCGTCGCGAATGAAGCGATCCTCGACTTTCGCGCGGATCTCGGCCTCGCGGATCCGCTGCACGCAGTAGCGTGCACTTCTCCATGACGCCGCGGCTGCGCACCGTCACGTCCGGGTTGCGCTGCATCTTGAGCTGCTCCGTGACCCAGTCGTTGAACAGCAGGAAGTTGAAGCGCCGTACCTTGTAGGGGCAGTTATTCGAGCAGTAGCGGGTGCCGACGCAGCGGTTGTAAGTCATGTCGTTGAGGCCGTCGGAGCTGTGAGCGGTGGCCGCGACCGGGCAGACCAGTTCGCAGGGCGCATCCTCGCATTGCATGCAGGGAACCGGCTGGTAGCGCACCGCGGGGCTGATCCTGATCGCCTTCGTAATAGGTATCGACCCGCAGCCAGTGCATTTCGCGGTTGAACAAGCACCTGCTCTTTGCCGACCACCGGGATGTTGTTCTCCGCCTGGCAGGCAATCACGCACGCCATACAGTTCACGCAGGCGGTCAGATCGACAGACATGCCCCAGGCATAACCTGTGTAGTCCCAGAGCGGGTAAATCGTCTCTTGCTTCTCCGGAATCTCATGCGCTTCTTCACGAAGTCGGGGTCCTTCAGGTAACTCGCGACCGGCGCTGAGATCACCATGTCGCGCCCTTCCATACTCTGGTGCATCTGCGTGTTGGCAAGCGGATAGGTTCGCCGGCGATGCCGCGAACCTCGGCGCCCGTGCCCGCCCACGAGCGCATCCGAGGACGCGCAGCACGATATGCGTTGAATCCCGCGCCGTTTCCGACGTGGCCCGGCGTGCGTGCGGCCGTAGCCGAGGTGCACGACCGCCGTCTCGTCCGCCTGGCCAGGCGACACCCAAACCGACCCGCGCACAGAACGGCCGCCGAACCTCAGTTCGACCGTGATGCTGGTTCTCAAGCCCAGGCGTTTCGCCGTTCGCGGGCTGAGATGAACCGCGTTGTCCCACGTCAGTTTGGTGATGGGGCTGCGGCAGTTCCTGAAGCCAGGCGTTGTTCGCATACCGGCCGTCGAGAATGAAAGGGTCGGTCCGAAAGAGCAAATCGAGACCGGTACCCGAAACGGCCGCTCGGCAGCCGAGAAGAATCAATCCTCGCAATGACGGCGAAATCGCCGGCAGCGCCGAACCCGCGACCAGCCCCGCTCGGACCGACTTGCGCCAGCAACGCTCGAATTCGCCTGCGTTCGCGGTGCGCTTCCCAGTACGATCGCACGATGTCGTATGCGGGCGGGCGGGTCGCCGCACGAGCGCATCCAGAACTTCCAGATAAGACCGACCCCGATACAGCGGCTCGATCAGAGGCTGAAGGATCGTAACGGTGCCGTCGAAGGCCCGCGCATCACTCCAGCCCTCCAGAAAATGACGCTCGGGAACTAGCCACCGCGCGCACGCGGATGTCTCGTTGGGATGCAGCGAAACATGAATCGCGGCCGGGACCTTGTCAAGCTTCCCGGCAAAGTCCAGGTCGGCGGGTGCATGTGTATACCGGGTTCCCGCCCAGCATGAGCAGCACTTGGACCTTGCCCGCATCGGCCGCGCCGGCCAGGTCTCGCAACGAGGCGGCGGAGTCGTCAGACGCAATCTCGATCGGGTCGGTGTAGACCACGGTGGTACCGACGTTGCCGAGCAAGGCGTTCATCGAATGGGCCAGGGCATGCACCGCGGGAGGTTGCGCGTCACCGGGGATGATAGCGGAAGCGCCGCGATGGGCAATCAGGTCGCGAGCCAGCGCTGCGATCCATCTGCGTGCGCGGCGCCCGACTGCGCCGTTCCTCCGGCATTAGTGCCGCGGCAAGATCGCGCGCAAAGATCTCGATTTCCCGATATCGCAGAGCGAGCCGGTGCTCGGCTTTGCCACCGGTCGAGGTCATTTCGCACTCGACCGAGTACAATCGGTTCATCGAGGCATCCGCTCCGCGGACGCGGCGACGCATTGCGTAGTCGTGCGCGTACCGGGTGCACGCCGGTCCGCATGCAAGAAAATCGGAGTCGAGCGCCAGAATCACGTCTGCGCGATCGAGGCGATAGTAAGTGTTGACCGGCCGTCCGAAGCAGAGCTGGCTCCTGCCCGCGCGTTGTCCGGGCCGGATGCATCGTACTGGTGCCATCGCGCGTTGGGGAAAGCCTTCATGACAGCAGATCGCTGCGCGCCCAGCGTGGGCGAGGTCGACGGCTCCGACAGCATGTACAAGCCCTCGCCTCCGGTCTTCCCAAGCGGTTCCAAGGCCTTGCCTAGCGCCAGGAGGAATGCGTCCCACTCGCGCGGCTCGCCGGACTCGGTAATCTGCTTGCTTCGGTCCGGGTCGTACAGATCCAGCACGCACGACTGTCCGTGGACGTCGGTCGCGCCAAGACTCGCAGGGTGCCCGGGATTGCCTTCGACCTTCGTCGGCCTGCCGAGGTGGGACTCCACGACGACTCCCTGCGCCAGCCCCTGCACCATGCGCGCGGTGGCGTAATACGACGGCCGGCCGGGAATCGCGTCCTCCGGCGGTTCCACATACGGGACGATGAACTCGGTAGGCTGACGAGTGCATCCGGCGGCAGCGGCCATCGCCAGCGATGCGCCCATGATTTCCAGGAACCGCCGCCGCGAGGCGTCGTCCGAGTGCGCGACTTCGCCTCGCTGGAGGGCGTCCACCGGCACGAAACTGGAGTCGGAATTAGTCATCGGTGGCATGTGGAACAGCTTGTCAGGCGGCGAATGCCGTATTCCCTCACCAGTCGCTGGCCCAGTTCGGCCTGATTCGGCGGGAGGCTGATAGTCCATGTCGAAGACGCGGTCTCGCGGCCTTACGTGCATCTCCGGATTGCGGTGGCAGTCGAGGCACCAGTCCATGGTGAGAGGCTGCGCCTGCCAGGTCAGCGGCATCTGATCGACGCGGCCGTGGCACTCGAGCAGCCGATTCCCTCGTGCACATGGATGCTATGGTCGAAATAGACAAACTGCGGCAAGATCGTGTACGCGCGTCCACTGGATGCGACCTTCCCGTCCGGTAACTTTCGCGTACCGGCTCGAGCGCGGGCGCGACGGCCCACATTTGCGGAGTGGCAGTTCATGCAGACCTTCGTTGCCGGGACGCCCGCAAAGGCCGACGTCTCCACCGTCTGATGACAATACCGGCAATCGATGCCGAGGCCGCCGGCGTGATGCTCGTGGCTGAAGGGAACCGGCTGTTCGCGCGGCACGTTCTGGCGGGTTTCATAAGGCGACCGGACGATCATGGCGGCGGCCCAGATTGCAAACACGGCAAACAAGGCGATGCCGAACAAAATTAGCCGCAGTATCGTGTTTGCACGCGGATGAAAGTAACCAGGCACTTCTCTAAGTGAACCCGTCTTGATCGAACCTGTTTTTCATGATGGCGCTTGCGGGCCGGGAAAGGCCATAGCGGCGAATCGAACCGAGGTGGCGCAGCACACGTTTCGACGCGCAGCAAAGTGCTTCTTTCGCCCTTTGGACGAATCAGTCTCGCAGCGAACTCTGCATGAAGAAGTAGACGGCAATAAGAAGGGCGAGCGTGAGCAGGATGAGACTCGCAGCGATTCCAAGTGCATACGATTTCGGAAACTGCATGGAATGGTTTGGCCTTCCCGATAGAGCGGAAGTGCCGCGAACGGCAATGGCTCCCCAACTATCTTACGCGGCGGCCTATAGAGAGACCGCTGAAGAAGTCACTACATCTGTGTTCGGAGTAACAATCGGAGGCGCGCCATGAAGCCCCATTGTTCATTAGCGTTCATCGGGAACGTAAGCCAGCGCTGGCCCATTGTCATAGTGAGCGAAGTAATACCGCGGTGAGCGCGAACACCGGCATCAGAACCGCAAGAAGTCTGTGAGTGAACTCCAGTTCGGCTCCGCAAGCGGCCGCCGCGATATAGAGCACGAACATCCCGGCGAGCAGAACCGGCGAGTTCCACCTCGGTTCTCGCGCCGCATCTGCCCGATCCTCCGTCCCTGCGAACGACACAATCGCCGTAGTGATCGTTCCGCTGATGAAAGTAGTCACCACGCCCGAAACCTTGAGCCGCCGCACCGCCACGCTTTGGATTCCGAGAGCGCACGCCGCAGCGGCAATCAGCAATGGCGGGATCCAGGCCGGTGCGGGCTGCGGCGCCAGCCACGAAAGGACGGCGAATGCGGTGGCAAAAGGGATTTCCAACGCTACGCCGGCCTTTATATCGCGCAGTTCGTCGGCCGCCCTGCCTCTGAGAATGAGAAACACCGCCGCGATGAGCGCGCCGGCAGCGAAGGAGAGGATCGAAACAGCACACGGGAAGAAATGGGATCGGTCAGGCCCGACGATTCCCAATCCCAGCACCACGGTATTGCCCGTCATGTTGGCTGTGAAAACCCCCGCTCTCAGATAGCTCAGCGCGTCCATGCTTCCGGCAACCCAGGTCAGAAGCAGGAGGTCGATCGCGGGACGCCCCTCGAGTAAGAACTTCAGCGGAGTCTTCGCCAATTCGCCATCCCCACGCAGGCAGGTGGTCCAATTTCATCTTGAGCGCGGCGGGAGGCGACGGCAATATCTGTGAGCACGCAATCGCACTTTGGAAAGATGGCCCAGCATCTACCGCGAGTAGTATCCGGTCTTCGCGCGTACAGTCAGCCCGGGGCGTGTCGCCCGGATGGTGATCTTACGAAACGTGCCGTCTCCCGCCGGGTTGGTGGATTGATATCCCGTCTCGTAGGAGGATCGCAGTTGCTCGCCGATCCGCCGGAAGTGCTCCGCCATCCCGCCCTTTTCCCGTGCGTCGAAATCCACGCCTCCCGTTTCGGCAGCGATCCGCGCCATTACGCTTGCTCCGTATTTGTTGCGCGCGGTGAGGCGGCTGCCGCGGGTCTCCGTATAGCGGATCGGAAAGACCAGCACGTTGTTGTTCTGCGCAATCTCCACCGTCTCCATCAGGTTGTAGGCACTTGCGTTGTCTTCTCCGTCACTGAACACGATGAGGGCCTTGCGCCCGCGCTCCACCTGCTCGAACATCTGATTGATGGAATGATAAATAGCGTCATAGAAGGCCGAACCCGCCGTGCGTATCTCTGGCGGTCCCAGTTCCGGATATACGGATTGATCGCGCACTCCCTGATAGCCGCCGAGCGCCTCGGCCAGGCGTCCGCCGGACGAGGTGTATTCGACAATCAGCCGGGGGTGATTGGCGAAACAGAGGAGAAACGCCCGGTCCTTCAAGCTCAACACCGTATCCAGAAACGCCTTGAGATCCTTTTGATGCGACTTCACGAAGGAACCCTGGCTGCCGCTCACATCGACGATCAACCCGAGATTGAGCGGCACGTCAAGGCTGCGGGCGAAGAATGCCATTTTCTGCGGGACGCCGTCTTCGAGGATCTCGAAATCTTCGGCCGCAAGGTCGCCGACCAGCCGGCCGGAGGAGTCCGTCACCGAGAAGCCCACGTTGATCAGCTTCACGTCCACGCGGAAGGGCGTTTGGGCGAAGCAGGGCAGCAGGAACAGGCACACCGCCAGCAGGAAGCGCACGAACCGCATACCTTTCAAAACGTCACTTGCGATGCTAAAGAACGCAGATTTATGCCGGGATATAGAGGCAGATGGCCGCGTAAAAGAGAGTGCCGAGGGCGATGACAGCGCCGTGGGGAAGCCCCATGGATTTCGAGCTTCGGACGTCAAGCTCCTCCTTGCCCAAATACGCCGGGCGGCCGTGGCCCAGCTCGCTGAAAATAAATGCGACATTCCAGAACGTAGCCTTGGTCCGGCGGCGCAACAGAATTACAATCAGCGCCAGGATACCGCCGATAATCGCCGTGATCAGGAAAATTCCGAACCACCGCGAGGGTCCCGCCAGCGCACCCACCGCAGCCATCAATTTTACGTCACCCGCACCCATGGCATGAATCAGGTACAACACCATGTAGAGGCCGAACGCGAGGGCCAGACCGGACAGGCCAAACAGAATGCCGGCTTCCGGCCTGCCGATGAACCAGTTGATCCCGAGGCCCAGAACAACCCCCGTGAGGTTCAGCCAATTGGGAATGCGTCGGTAGCGGACGTCGTAGATCGCGGCGGCGAGCAGCAGCCCGAACAGAACGATCCCGATACTCAGTGGGGGCAATGAAAACATAAGCGACCCCTGAGTATATCGCGCTTACCGTACCGCACCGGTGGCAGCCGGCGATCGCGTTGCACGTACCTCGATTCCCTCGCCGTAAGCGGCCGAGCCTGGAATCGTGACCGGCAGCTTGCCGCGAATATCTATCTCGCCCCATAACGCTCGTACGGCCGCCACTTCGGAAGGCGGCACGGGGCTGTAGGTGGCCAGATACGCCGCCACCGTGGGAAACGAGCGCAGCAGGTAGTAGGTCGACGAACGAAAGGCGCACAGGGTGACGACCAGATCGTCAGATGATGTGATGCGACGGCTGGTTGGAATGGCCGTATTGGCCCATGCGCACGTCGCGGGCTTCCAGCATTTCGTGGATCACGCCGCCGTAGTCGCCGACGTTGAATTGTCCCGAAGCGGCAAAGAACTGGTCGAGCTTGTGCGCCAGGCCGGCGCGGCCGCCATAGAGCGCCGCCAGCCCGGCGCCGTCTTCGGGTGCATCGAAGGCCATGTTCCAGGCGTCGGTTTCGGTGTAGTCGCCGCCCCAGCGGGTGGGGTCGAAATGCTGCTTGTCGAAACGCCACTTGCCCTTGGCATCGCGGCCGACAAAGAAGTCCACGGCCGGGTCGAACAGGTTGACGTAATCCTGCGCGCGGCTGTGGAAGTAGCGCGCGTCGTCGGCGTAATGCGACGCATAGCGGATCATCCGGCGCATGGTGTTTGGCCAGGGCAGCGGCCAGATTGCCGATGGCGAAATCATTGAGATAGCCGGCGGTGGACCAGGACAACCCCTCAGGGACACTGGTGTCGGTGTAGCCGTTGAAGATCGAGCGCTGCAGGCCCTTGCGCCCGGTGCCCTTGATCGGACTGACCACGGTGGCGTCCTTCAGCGCGGCCTGGTAGAAGTCGGTCACGTCGAAATTGCGCACGCCCTTGAGCCACGCATCGGAAAACGCCACATCGGCACTGGTGCCGACCATCAGATCGGCATAGCCGGGCGACGACCAGCGGGCGATCCAGCCGCCGTCGCGATACTGCTGCACGAAACCGTCGATCATCTCGCCGGCCTGGGTCGGTGTCAGCAAGCTGTAGGCCGGCCACGCGGTGCGGTAGGTATCCCACAGGCCATTGTTGACGAACGGCTTGCCCGCGACGATGCGTGCACCGGTATGGGTCGGCGTATCGGCGCCCCGGCGGCGGAGAACGGGCTGGCATAGCGATAATCCGGCTGCGCCGCGCTGCCGGTATTCTCGTAGGCTTCATTGGGGTACAGGAACAGGCGATAGAGGTTGGAATACAGCGTGGTCAGCTCGTCGCGACTGGCACCGCTGACCTTGACGCATGCCGAGTAGCGCGTCCCACTGCTGCTGCGCCTGCTCGCGCACCTCTCGAAGCGCTCGTCGCGGCGCGATCTCCAGCGCCAGATTGTGTCTGGCCTGGTCCGACCCGATCAGCGAGGTGGCGATGCGCAGGTTGACCATCTTGTGTTTGCGCGGTGTCGAAGCCGAACCACGCGGCGACGTGATCGCGACCCGCGCCGCGTCAGGTGGCCGCTGTGCGGTCACCGGCTGGTCGACCTCGCCGTAGAAGAACATCCGCGTGGCGCCGGTGGAGAGCCGGCTCTTCACGTCCGACCAGCCGCTGAAGCGGCGGCCGGACGGATCCAGCGTGATGCCGCCGTGGTCGTTGAGGTTGTCGAACACCAGCTGCGAGCTTGTCGCCGGTGAAGGTGAAACGGAACATCGCGGCGTGATCGGTCGGCGCCATCTCGGTGACGATGCCGTTGTCGAACGGCACCCGATAGCTGTGCGCGTGCGCCGTCTCGTTGGTCGTGGCTGAAGCTCAGCGCGCGCTTCTCGCGGTCGAGCACCGGCGTGCCGCTGGCCTGCGCCTCGGGCATCACCTGGAAGGTCTGGCGATCGCCCATCCACGGGCTGGGTTCGTGCGACAGCGCGAAGGCCTGCAGCCGCGGGCGGTTGTCCGGCGCCGTTGCGCTCCTGGTACTGGTACAGCCAGTTGGAGCCGGCGTCGGTCACCGGCGTCCAGAAATTGAAGCCGTGCGGCACCGCCACCGCCGGAAAATTGTTGCCGCGCGAGAAGTGGCGCATTGGCATTGCTGCCGCGCCGGGTATCGACAAAGTCGCTCGGGTCGCTGACGCGTGTCGGCGGCGCGGGCACCGATGCGCAGGTCGTCCAGATAGCCCTCGAAGGGGCCGCCGGGCCATCGTGCGTCAGCATGATGCGCTTGATCGTGCGTCCCGGCCGCAACCTGCCCAGGTCGATCGGTCACGTAGTTCCACTGATCCGGATACAGCACGCGCCCGGCACCCTGCGCGCTGTGCCGAGGCACCGACGCGATGCTGGTCGAGTGCGCCGCGGGTGGACAGCCGGCTGCCATCGTCGAACAACAGGTCGACCGCCACGTAGTTGGCCGGGTTGCGCAGGTCGTTCGCGCTGGCGCAGCGGGAAGATCAGGTAGGACAGCTGCTGTCCGCCTGCACCGGCAGGTCGACCGCGAACAGCTCCGCCTGCTGCCGGCCGCCAGCGCTGCCGCGATAGTGCAGCGAATGCAGGCCGGTGAAGCCCACGCCGGGCTTGGCGGTAAGCGCCGCCGACGGCGGCGGGCCCACCGGCGAGCGTCGACGCTAAATGCGTCACCCGGCGGCGGAGCCTGCGGCGCCGGATCGGCCGATCTCGAACGAGCGCAGGAAGGTCGGCGTGGCGGCGCTGACGCCAACAGCCAGTACCGCGGCAGCAGGCACCAGCCAGCCACAGGCCGTCGGCCCAGCCATCGCAAGCCGACATGCCGACGACCGTCTCCTTCGTGTATCCGCTCATTCTGCCTGCCCCGCCTGCCCGACGCTGATGGTGCGGCTTCGTCCGCGCGTCACCCGTTTCCAGCTGGCCACACGCCGGGGATGCATCAGCCGATCGGCGATGACGCCGTCCGCCAGCGCATTGAAACGGGCAGCAATGTAGTCGTCGGTGAAGCTGGTCATGCCGTAGTCGCGGATGAAGCCGCAGTGGCCGCCAAACGGCGCGATGTCGAGTTCCACATTAGTCGGCAATTCGAGCTTCTCGAAGCTGCTGACCGGGATCACCGGATCATCCCTGGCGGTAAGGATGGTGGCCGGGATCTGCATCGCCTGCATGATGTCGCCGGCCACCGAATAGCCGTCCAGATACTGCTGCAGCGACTTGAAGTCGGTATGCCGCAGCACCATCGCCTCGGTCAGCCCGCGCAGATGCTGCTTCAACTCGGACATCTCGAAATACTGGTGATGCGGAAACGCCTTCTGCTTGGCCTGCAGCGAGTGCCGCCACTTGCGCATGAAGTAGGCCTGGTAGAACCAGGGTGCGGTCTCCTCCAGCGAAAACAGGCCCTCGCCCGGATCGATGATCGGGCATACCGCCAGCACGTAGCTCAACGGAATGCCGATGCGCGTGCGTCTGCATCGCGGCGCGCAGCGCGAAGTTGCCGCCCAGCGAAAACCCGGCCAGCGCCATCGGCCGGTTCGGCCAGCGCTGCGCGATGTCGCCCAGCGCATGCACCACCTCGTCGATGCGGCAGGAATGGAACAGCGCCTCGTTGAGGCCATGGCTGTCGCCGTGATCACGGAAGTTCAGCCGGAAGATGTCCCAGCCGTCGGCGAGCAGGCGACTGCCGGTCTGCAGTACATAGGTGGAATCGACGCTGCCTTCCCAGCCGTGGAACAGCACGGCCAGCCCGCGTGACTGCGCACGGCTTTGCTGCGCGGTGTAGGCGCCACTGAGGCGCACGCCGCCACCGCCATCGACCAGCACCTGCTCGGCATCCTGCAGCACGGTCTTCGCCGCGCCGGCAGCAGCACGCGACGTACGCCGCTGGAGGAAAGCATGGTCTGGATGTGACCACTGCGCAGCGGCCAGGGTGGTCGGAAATCCTTTCCGTGGGGCAGGCTCATGCGCCCGGGCGATCTTCCAGTGCGGCGGCGATGCGCTCGCGCGACAGTTCGGCCATGCGGCGCCGTGCATCCGGGCTGGCCGGCACCGGCGTCGAGGAAATGCACCTCGGCATCCAGCGGCGCGCTGCCGAGCAGGCGCACGATATTGGCCATGAAGCTCTCGCCCTCGCGGAAACCGGCGTCGATCACCCGACGCCCGTCGCGGGCGAAGCGCAGGGCCACCGGCTGCACCGGCACGCTCGGCATCCAGCGCGGCCTGGAAGATGCGCGCGTGAAACACCTTGAGCACGCCGTTGAACCCACTGCCGCCTTCCGGGAACACCGCCACCGAACGGCCCCTCGCGCAGTCGCTCGACCATCACCTGCATCACCGAGGCCAGCGAGTGGTTGTTGCCGCGCCGATGGAAAATGGTGCCGCCAGTGGCCGCCATCCAGCCGACCAGCGGCCAGCGGCGATCTCCGCCTTGGCCACGAAGCAGGCCGCGCGCTGGCTGTGCAGCATTTCGATGTCGATCCACGAGGTGTGATTGGCCACGAACAGCACTGGATCGGCCAGCGGCTTGCCATGGCGCACCGAGCGCATGCCGAAAATACGCAGCAGCTGGCCGACCACCAGCGGATCATCCGATGCGCGAAAGGCTCCTTGCCGTCCTTCATCACCGCATCCTGGTTCCAGCTAAGGATCAATGAACACAGGCCGATGCCCAGCACGATGTGCAGCAGCAGCAGCGGCACCCGCCACAGGTAACGCAGCGGGCGCAGCAGGTCGCGTTCGGGGACGGTTGCAGTTTCGGTAGCTCATCAGTTGGTTAGTTTAGCGTTAGTCGACGACGGCGCGCGCGCCTTCCTGCTCTGCGGATCAGGCGGCATTCAAGGCTCAAGCTGATCCAGCGGCAATGACGGAGAGCGTTTTACCGTGCGCAGCACGAAGCTGGAATTGACATCGGCCACCCCGGTCGCGTTCAACAGATGATCAAGCAGGAAGCGCGAAAAATCCTGCAGGTCGGCCACATAGACGTGCAGCAGATAGTCCATGTCGCCGGTCAACGCATGGCAGGCGACCACCTCGTCCCAGCCGTTCACGTGCTCGACGAAAGTCTCGATTGCCGCGCTCTCGTGCTTGCTCAACTGCACCCGCACGAAGGCCTGCAGGCCCAGCCCGACCGCCTGCGGATCGATCTGCGCGGCATAGCCGGTAATGATCTGGTCCGCCTCCAGCCGCTGCAGCCGGCGCAGGCACGCCGAGGGCGACAGGCTGACCCGCTCGGCCAGCTCGGCATTGCTGATGCGGCCCTCGCCCTGAAGCACGGCAAGCATGCGCAAGTCGGTACGGTCCAACGTACTACGAAGCTCTAACTCGCACCGGCAGCAGCGGAATCTGCATGTTCATCAGCGACATAGAGCTTTCTACGGCGCGCCAATGCCGGGCCGTACCATTGTCCAGATACACACGCAAGCTCCCAAACCACACCGCCACCGTCAGCCGACGCACCAGCACCAAACCGTACTGATAAACCACCAGACCATCCAGCATCCATCGGGCCGACGCTTTCACTAATGCTGAAACAGCCGTGTGAGCTGCTGCCGGGCCGAGCCTGCAAGGAGTTCATACACACACACACACGCAGGGCGTCGAGCGCTTCGGCCGCTGTCCGAGGCGAGAGATCTGGTGCCAACGGCGGGCGAGCATCCCGTCGAGGTAGTCGGTGAACCCGCTCAGGAACAGGACGACCACGGCCCAACCGTCGGCCTCTGGGCCGAGGACGAGCCACAGGAACAAGGGGACGCCGAGCAACCGCAGGATGCTCAGCAGATTCGGGATCGTCAGGATGCGGTCTGTCTGGACCGCCGTCTCCTGCACGCTCACCGGTCTGCCCCTGCCTTGAGCCGTCGGTGCGGTGCCCCGCGCCCGCCGTCCCACCCTACGTTGCGCGAGGGCCAGGGCGAGAGGTGCGAACGGCAGCCCACCGAAACCGCCCACGGCAAAGGTGCCCAGAGCCCCCCAGCGCCTTGCTAGCCTGTGCGGACCGCGGGCGGGAAGACCACCCCGGCCAGTCAACTGGATCGGACCGGTTGTGATGCGTCGGCGTCGAGTGGCTGCGCTGTGGCTGGCGGCCTACGTAGTGCTCGCCGTGGCGCCGCTGGCGCTGAGTCTTCTTCAGCTCGACCCGGGCCGCGGCTTCTGGGTGAACTTCTCCGTCTCGCTCGGATTTGTGGGCCTAGCCGTTCTGGGACTTCAGTTCGTCCTAGCGGCTCGCTGGTCCGCATCACGCACCCCTTCGGCATCGACGTCGTGCTCCAATTCCATCGCCAGATCACGGCACTGGCCGTCATCTGCGTCTTCGCGCACCCCATCATTCTCTTTCTCTGGGACAGCCGATTCCTGAGTTTGCTCAAGGTGTGGAGCGCTCCCTGGCGGGCTCGGTTTGCCGTGCTCAGCGTCCTGTTGTTGCTGGTGCTCGTCGTGACTGCCCTATGGAGGCGGCGCCTGCGCCTGAGCTACGAGGCTTGGCAGCTGCTCCATGCACTGGTCGCCTTGGCCGTCGTGCTGACCGCCCTGCTCCACGTCCTGCTGATCGGCTACTACGTCGACCAGCCCTGGGAACGTGCTCTATGGATCGTCTACTCCGGTGTTTTCGTGTCCATCGGTGTCTGGGTGCGCATGGTCAAGCCTCTTCGTCGGTGGCGTAGGCGCTGGAAGGTCGTCGACGTCCGGGGGGAGCTCGGGGACAGCACCACCGTCACCATCGTTCCGGTGGATCCCTCCTCGTATGGGCCCGAGGGATTCCAGTTCGAGCCCGGCCAGTTCGCCTGGCTCCACACAGGCCACTCCCCGTTCGCCATGACCTACCACCCCTTCTCGTTCTCCTCCAGCGCCAGCCGCCCCGATCAGATCTCGTTCACCATCAAGGCCGCTGGGGAGTTCACCCGCGAGGTCAGAAACCTCACGATCGGGCACACCGTCTATCTCGACGGACCGTACGGACACTTCCGGCTTGGCGGTCCCGAAGCTCGTGGCCATGTCTTCATTGCCGGTGGAATCGGGGTCACGCCGATGCTCAGCATGATCAAGACGTTGGCCGACAGCCGCGACCCAAGACCCTGCTGGATGCTGCTCGGCAATCGCGACCAGTCGAGCATCACGTGTGGTGAGGAGGTGTCAGACCTCGGAACCAGGCTGGACCTTACCTACGTCGATGTCCTTAGTTCACCCTCTCCCGGCTGGTCCGGTGAGGTCGGTTTCATCGACGCAACCCTCCTCGACCGGGTTCTCCCCGAGTCTCGGGCCAACCTCAGATACTTCTTGTGCGGGTCGGAAGCGATGATGGATGCGGTCGAGCACGCTCTAGACGTGCTCGGCATACCGACGGACCGGATTGCGTCAGAACGCTTTGCGATGGTCTGAGGCGATGACTCGATGAGGCAGCGCAACACGTTGATCGCCGTATGGGTCGTCTCCGCGATCATCATCGCCCTGTGCGTCTTCTGGTCCGTACTGGTCGAGCACCTGGTTCCGACCGCTTGCGATTCGCAGCCCCCACCAGCACGCGCGCAGTACTTGCACTGCGGCTAGATCTTCGGCCGTCGCGCCCTGGCGTGAAGCGCACGCTCAAGTACGGGCCATTCGTCCCTACCCCGCCCGTCAAGGGGCTATCGGCGCTCCCGTCGCCCGCACCGCCGTGGTCGCTGACCACGATCCGGCGGGCAGCAGGTCACGCCGATCGGCGCTGGGTGCGCGGCCGTCGGGGCCCACCCAGCGCCGATAGGCGCTACTTTGCTTCGTACTTGAACGAGAGTTGGACCTTGGTCCGGTAGACCAAATCACCTGTATCGCCAACGACCACGTCCTGCTTGGTGACCTCAGCCACTCGAAGGTCGCGGAGGGATCCGGCCGCCGTGTTGATGGCTTCGGCCGCGGCCTCCTCCCAAGACGAGGAGCTCGTCCCGATGACATCGACTACCCGATACACGCTCACAGTGACCTCTCATGACGCCTAGTTGATGTGACCATCATGGCCCCGTTCGGCGGCACCCGCCATGGGCACGTCGCCGCTGCATCCGCAGTCGAGCCGGGAGCCGGACGTCCGTCCCGGTGAACCAAGCGATCGAACCGCTATGAGCCCTTGATGTCCTGGATGATGTTGCCGCCGTCCACCACGAAGGTCTGGCCGGTCACGTACGAAGCCTCGTCGCTGGCCAGAAAACCCACCAAGGCCGCGACCTCGTCGGGCCTGCCAGGTCGACCGACCGGCGTATGCCGTCCCGCGACCACTTCGACAGGCTCTGACGACCCGGTGGCGATCCACCCCGGGGCCACCGACGAACAGGTGATCCCAAACGGTCCCTCGTCCAGGGCGACCGCCCTCATGAGCCCATCCATACCGGACTTTGCCGTGGCGTACGCACTGCTCCTCGGCATCGCCACCACGGGTCCCGTGACGCTGGACATCATGACGATGCGGCCATGGCCCTGCGCGCGCATCAGCGGGATCGTGCATCGCGTGACGTTGACCGCCGTCATCAGCGTGATCTCCAGTTGGCGGAACCACACGTCCTCGGGCAGCTCCGCGAGCGCATCGTCCGTCATCGTCTGACCTGACTGAACCATGCCGGCGTTGTTGACCAGGATGTCCAGACTTCCCAAGCGATGGGCCGCGCCCTGCACCACATCCCCAGCCTCGCTAGCAACCGTCAGGTCAGCGACGAGCGACACCACCTCGTGACCGTCACTCTTCAGTTCGGACGCCCGCTCATGCACGCGCTCAGACGTGGCCGTCACCGCGATCCGTGCACCCTGACGCGCGAGCTGCCGCGCGACGGCGAAACCGATGCCATCCGGCGCGCCAACTCCGGTCACCAGCGCCGTGCGATGAGCGAGGGAAAACGATGCAGGCATGTCGGTCAGCCTATTCAAGGCCAGCACAACGGGATCCGACCGCGAGCCGTCGCACAAGACGGACCCTCAGGGCAGACGAACGGCACTCTATGGGTCGCTAGTCGTACGGTTCGAGCGGCTGCACGTGGAGCTTGCCGTCTGCGATCCTGACCGCCATGAACCGATTGGCTCGCCTCGCCTGGACTGCCATCGACTGCCGCCGCCCGCTGGAGCTTGCCGCGTTCTACTCGGCGATCACTGGTTGGCCTATTGACGAAACGGCCTCCGACGGGGGATGGGTCCAACTGGCCAATGAAGGCGGAGCCACGTTGAGCTTCCAACGCGTCGACGGCTACCAGCCCCCGCAATGGCCGGGTCAGGAGCACCCGCAGCAGGAACACCTCGACTTCGAAGTCGATGACCTGGACGTCGGCGAAGCGGCGGTGCTCTCGATCGGCGCACGCAAGCATGAGGTGCAGCCGGGCACGCTTTTCCGCGTCTACCTAGATCCGGAAGACCATCCGTTCTGCCTCATCCTGCCTGGCGGCTAGGGAAGCAACCGGGTCAACAAAGGTGAAGAGTTTCCGGATTGGGTACCGAGTTCCAAATCGTTGCAGGCGGCACCACCGGCTACGCGGCTGGGGCCTCTGCTCAATGGAGGCTCGAGGAATGGCATCCCGGCACTTCGGCGCGGTCAGTCGGTCTCAATCGTGAGGCGACTGAAGTACGCAGCTCCGGGAGGCGGACTCGCCGGGTCAGCCCTGGGGACGCCGTCGATCGTCACGTCCAAAGCCAGGTAGTCATAACCGTCCTGGGGCGATCGCTGATGCGTGAACGTCACTCGCTGGCCCGGTGCGGCTTTACGGTAGCCGTGCATGGAAAGAGACGAGAAATGAGCCCAGCACCCTCCTGGCGTCTCCGGCGAGTCGAGTACGCCCCAGCCTTCCTCGTCGTGCCACTCTCGAACAGAACCGGCCGCCATGAGCCGATCATGCCTCGAAACCCGGCAGATGCCCGATCGCGAACGGCACACCTGCGCTTCTCGGATAGTGAGTTTCGTACGCCGTAGGTCGCATAGGACGACGAGAACCCCAAGTGCCGCTGACCCGGACGTCGCGTACTAGCGTCGCGCCATGGCGACCAGGCGCGATCCGTTGCTCCCGGCTTCGCCGCGGGCGAAGCCGGTCACCGACCTCGCTGAGCGGGTGCCACTGCGCCGTGCGGTCCCGCTGGCCGCCGTCGAGACGCTGGGTCTTGCCGTGCTCTTCGCGATCTACTGGGGCCTGCACGCCCAGGCCAGCGTGCTGGCCCCCCTGCTCGTGCCCCCGGTCGTCAGCTTCGTGCTCGTCGTGGCCAACTCAGGCGCCGTCGGTGCTCGACCCGGACGCGTTGTGTCGGCCTACCTGATCGCCGGGGTGGCGGGTCTCGGGGTTGCCGTGCTCCCAGGAGCCGCGTTCCCCGAGGCCGTCGTGGCCGGAGGACTCACCATGCTCGCCATGCACTTGACCGGCGCTCTGCACTCACCCGCCATCGCGGTGTCGATCATCGCCGTGCTCGCGGACTTCACCGTTCCCCAGGCCGCGCTCGCGCTGCCGCTGCTGCTCCTCCTCGCGATCCTCGTGGTGGCGTTGGCCTGGGCGGCCCATCGCGTCCTCGGTGACCAGGAGTACCCCGCGCGCCTGTGGTGACCCGGGATCGGCGCCGGTCGCTCGACGGCTAGAGCGTTGAAGGGCTGGGACTGGACACCGCCCGCTGACAGGGTCCCGCTGGGCCTGCACTGCAGCATGGCATCGCGCCAAAGGCGGCGGTCTCAGGCGGTCCAAGGCCGCAGCTTCTCGAACAACCGGACGGGGGCATCTTGTCCGGGTCGCCCGCATACTGAGCTCATGACGGCGGCACGCGACTGGTTGGCGGACCGCTGGTCTGAGGTGGCAGTGATGCCGACTGTTCGGCGGTTCGCGGTGGTCGGCGCGACGGCTGCATTCCTGATCGGTGCGCTTGTCGGTTTCGTCATCGGCCTGTTCGCCTACACACCAACTGCATGGTTTGCGGTACTCGAAGTGGGGGTCCCGGCCGGAATACTCGGTGGAGTCGTCGCCGCTCTCGTCGGGGTCGTCACGAGTGCGGTTCAGCGGATCAATCACCACTGATCGGAGCGTGCGCAGCCGAAAGGCGATGACGACCGGCGCTTCGAGCCCGCCGTGACGACCTGTTCGCTACCTTCGCGACCGAACCCTTCGTCCATCTGGAGGACTCGTGCTGGAGACATCAGAGGCTGTCGCCTTCCTCCCGTCGAGAGACCTGGAACGCTCGGAGCGCTTCTTCCAGGGCGTGTTGAACCTCGGCGTGGTAAGTCGATCGTCATTCGCGTCTGTCTTTCAGGTCGGAGGAGGCACTCTCCGGGTCACCAAGGTCGACGACCTTCGTCCTCAACCCTTCACGGTGTTCGGCTGGCTCGTCGCGGACCTTCGCGGCGTGATCTGCGAACTTCGCGACCGGGAGATCCCCATGATTCGTTACGGGGGGTTGGACCAGGACGACGACAGCATCTGGACCACGCCGAACGGCGACCTTGTGGCTTGGTTCCTGGACCCGGACGCGAACGTTCTTTCTCTTACGCAGCACGTCCAGGGTTGAGCTGGACTCGGCCCATGCAGCCCTATCGGCAACGCGCGCGCAAGTGGCTCAAGACGGCGTGTGCGGCAGCCATTGAACGTCGGGCCAGCGTCGCGCGATGACCCTCATCAGAGCGTTCGGCGTTGGGCGGTTAGATTGCTGGGCGAGTCTCCCGTGTTGACAGTCTGGCTCGGCTCGATGAGCACAATGTGGGCACCGTCGCTGGACACCGGCTGGTGCCGCACTCCGCGAGGCACGACGTAGAGCTGGCCCGGCCCGAGGCTCACCTCGTCGTCCTGCAGCCGGATCGTGAGCGAGCCCGTGACGACCAGGAAGAACTCGTCTGTGTCCGGATGTGAGTGCCAGGCGAACTCACCCAGAGCTTTCACTACCCGTACGTCGTAGTCGTTGAGCGCCGCCACAGTCCGCGGCTGCCAAGGCTCATCGAACGTCGCGAGGGCAGCAGCAAGATCGATCGACTGGGCCATGGAACGGACTTTACCCAAGCCGAACGCGTGGTCCTGGCCGGCGCGGACCCCATGCCGAATCCCGAATCTAGAGGAGAGCGCGAACGGCACGTTCGGTGCGATCGCGGCCGGCATAGCGGTCGATTGCGCGCTGGGATCTACGAGCTGACTCCATGCGGTCGCGCTCACACGACCTCGTCTGCGGCAGGCTCTGCGTCAAGCGCGTCGATCCCAGGCGGCACGTCCATGCTCGCATCAGAACACTGCGCGGCGTCGAGGTCGACCGTCCGCATCACGTGAAGCGGTCCCGTGCTGCGCTAGGATCTCCGCCGTCGGACGTAGCGCGCGATCGAGGCGCTGCGGAGCCTGCGCCATGCATGGCAGCCGTCACGAGCTGAGGCCGGGTCCGTTCGTGCTCGAGCGCGACTCGACTTCCGCGGTCGGCCTCGCCGGGGTCTAGCGCGTCGGCTCCGTAGTGATCCCGGACCGACCGTGCGAGTCCGGCGCGACGCCGCCGCTAGTTCGACCTCGACGCTGGCGAGAGCCGACAGCGCCGATCGGCCATGATCATCTCGACGTCGTCGCTAGCCTGTCGAGCGTGGACCGACGGCGATCAGCGCGATCCATTCAGCCAGATCGAGGCTCGATAGATCCGACCAACGATGCACGGCTCCCTCGAGCTCACCCGCGCGATACTGCCGCGTTCGAGCTGACCGGAAAACAGCGAGCCGAGAACGGCACATCTCGAGCCCGGGGTACTTCAGTTCTTTCGCGACTTGATTGAGTGGCCATCCGCAACTATCGGCGGGCAGATGGGCCCACCAACGACCTTCGGTCGTCGTGACGAGGATGCTCAGGGATTCCCGATGACGCGTTGAGCACCCGGATGCGCTCGGTGTCTCGTCATCGGGTAGGCGCAGGGCCGTGTCTAGCCTGGTGAAACGCTTTCGGTCGCCTGGCGCGTTGGGGATCAGGTCCATGCAGGCAATGGTGGCCACGCAGAATCAAGCGAATACGGGCAGATCAGGTAGGTACCCACGTCACCCGTCACCTCGACCGGTGGTCGTCGTGGTTCAGGTGTCCGCTTGAACTGACAGGCCCGTCTTGCGTCGGCCAACCGACCAGGCTGGCGGTCGGCGTCAGTGGCGTCGCCCCGTCGGCGGTTGGCAGGGCGCTACCGGGCGTGGCCGGGGTGCCACTGCTCCCTCCGCTTGTGCACGCGGCGAGGGCAGCGAGCAGTGCGGCGACAAGTGCTGCGCGAGCCAGCATTCTCCTACGACTCCGCCCACCCTTCATGGGTTCCACGGCGAACAGAATGCCGGATATTGCTCGGGCGCGTGAGTTCGACGAGTCGGGGATCGACGGTTCGGGTTCGGCCCGCGTTGCTGTCACGGTTGCTGTCAATGCCCCGGCGCCGGCAATGGTTCGGCCGGTGTCCGGGGCGTTGACCTGCGCTTATTCGGTCGGGCTGACAGGATTTGAACCTGCGACCCCTTGACCCCCAGTCAAGTGCGCTACCAAGCTGCGCTACAGCCCGAAGCCCTCTCGGGCGCGCCAACTGTACCCGACCAGCAGGTCACCTACTTTCGCTGACCGCGCTTCTCGCGGACTCGGACGTTGACCTCGATGGGGCTCCCCTCGAACCCGAACTCCTCCCGCAGGCGGCGCTCCAGGAACCGCCGATAGCTCGCCTCCAAGAAGCCGCTGGCGAACACGACGAACTTGGGCGGGCGCGTGGCGGCCTGCGTGGCGAACAGGATCTTCGGTTGTTTCCCGCCGCGCACCGGCGGCGGCGTCGCTGCGACGAGGTCACCGAGGAACCCGTTGAGCCGCCCGGTGGGGACGCGGGCGTCCCAGCTCTCGAGCGCCGTGCTCAGGGCGGGCACGAGCCGGTCCATGTGTCGTCCTGTTCGGGCCGAGACATTGACCCTCAGCGCCCACGGCACGCGGACCAGGTCCCGCTCGATCTCCCGCTCGAGATAGGTACGACGTTCCTCGTCGAGCAGATCCCATTTGTTGTAGGCGATGACCAGCGCTCGACCGGCCTCCGCGACCATCGAGATGATGCGGGTGTCTTGCTCGGTGAGGGGCTGGCTGGCATCGACCAGAACGACTGCGACCTCGGCTTTCTCGAGCGCGGCTTGGGTCCGAAGCACCGCGTAGTACTCATGACCCGACGCTTCGTGGGCCCGTCGCCGGATCCCCGCCGTATCAACGAATCGCCACGTCGAACCACCGAGCTCGATCAGCTCGTCGACGGGATCGACCGTCGTCCCAGCCACGGAGTCGACGACGACGCGCTCCTCCCCTGCCAACTGGTTGAGAAGGCTGGACTTGCCAACGTTCGGCTTGCCTAGCAAAGCGACCCGGCGGGGACCGGACACCGCCGCGAACGTGTCTTGAGGCGCCTCAGGTAGTGCCTCCAGAATGGCATCCAGAAGATCTCCGCTGCCTCGACCGTGCAGGGCGGAAACGGCGTACGGCTGACCGAGCCCGAGGTTCCACAACCCGGCCGCCTCAGACTCGGTGCGCTGGTCGTCCACCTTGTTGGCTGCGAGCACCAGCGGTTTGCCGGAACGGCGTAGAACTCGGACCACGGCCTCGTCGGTGTCGGTGATGCCGACGGTGGCATCCACCACGAGCAGCACGGCGTCGGCAGCGGCGACGGCCGCTTCCGCCTGCGCCGCGACGCGGGCAGCCATGCCCTCAGCGTCGGCCGCCCACCCTCCGGTGTCCACCAAGGTGAAGCGGCGCCCGTTCCACATGGCGTCGTAGGCGACGCGATCACGCGTCACGCCGGGCACGTCCTCGACCACCGCTTCGCGGCGGCCCAGAATCCTGTTGACCAGCGTCGACTTGCCGACGTTCGGCCGGCCCACCACCGCGAGCACAGGCTGGGCAGCGTCCGGCTCGTCGAGGAGATCGTCCGGCGACAGACCGGCCTCCTCCGCCATCGCCTGCGTCCATGCCTCGACACCCGCTCCGGGCTCCACCGGTCGGTCCGTCATCGGTCGGACACCGAGTGGATGCTGCGTGCCAGCCGAACGACCTCGGCGATCGTCTCCTCGAGGGAGAGCTCGGTCGCGTCCACGACCACTGCATCCTCGGCTCGCTTGAGAGGGGAGACCGCACGCGTGGAGTCGATGGCATCCCGACGAGCCAGGTCGTCCAGCGTCACCGACGGGACGGCGTCGGAGTGGCCAGCGCCGGCCAGCTCACGGCTTCGCCGCGCGGCTCGGGCCTGGGCACTCGCGGTCAGGAAAATCTTGAGGTCGGCCTCGGGGCAGACCACCGTCCCGATATCGCGCCCCTCGACCACGATTCCACCGCCCCCGATGGCGGTCCGCTGAAGGGTGAGGAGCCGCTCACGCACCTCCGGCACGGCACTCACCGCGCTCACCGAGTCCGTCACTTCCGGTCTCCGGATCTCGGCCGAGACGTCCCCGCCGTCCACCGTGATCGTCGGCGAGGCGGGATCAGTGCCGGGCACGACCGTGGCCTCAGACGCGTGGGCAGCCACTGCAGTCGGGTCGCTGACGTCGACGCCGTGCTCGAGCATCCACCACGTCACCGCTCGATACATCGCCCCGGTGTCGAGATAGCGAAGCCCCAGTTCCGCGGCTGCGCCTCGCGAGACGCTCGACTTCCCCGAGCCGGACGGGCCGTCGACGGCGATCACGGACTGGCCGCCTTGGGGCTGGTCAGCCACGACTGGACTCCTCGAGATCGGGGCCGACCGGTGGGATCCGTCGGCCGGGCCTAGCGAAGCCGCCGTAGCGGGCGGTCTCCGTCGGGCCGCGCCGGGCAATGGCCGAGGTCCGCGGTCTCAGGGTAGTCGTGAGCGGCGGTCAGCCGTGAACGCTCCATTCGCTCGCGCGCAACGCAGCGGTCAGGGGTCCGACGGCCTCGGGCCGGACGAAGAGCTCCACGACGCCGACCGGATGGCCAGCGGCATGTTCGATCCGGACGTCTTCGATGTTGACTCCGGCCGCGTCCGTCGCTGAGAACAGGGCCGCGAGCTGGCCCGGTTGATCGGTCACGACGACCGGGACAGAGGCGTAGGCCGAGGCGGTTCCGCCGTGCTTGCCCGGCAGCCGCGCACGACCGGCTCCCCCTCGTTCGAGCAGGGAGGTCAACGGAAGTACGGCAGCTGCGGGTGCTCCCCCCACAGAGGGCGAGACCTCGCGCAGGACTTCCCGGACCAGGTCGAGCTCTTCGGCGAAGGAGTTGAGCACAGGGAGAACAGCCGCCGCGTTGGCGGTGAGGATCTCGGTCCACAAGGCTGGATCGGAGGCTGCGATCCGTGTGACATCGCGTACGCCGGGCCCGGCCAAGGCCACGAGATCGTCATCGGCAGGAGCCAGCACGGCGGCCATGACGCTGGCCACAACCTGGGGGGCGTGGGATACCAGGGCGACCGCCAAGTCGTGCCGCTCGACGTCGACGATCACAGGCTCCGCGCCACAGACCAGCGCCAGCGCCTCCGCCCGTCGACGTGATGGCGCGTCCGAGACCGGCGATGGCGTCAGGATCCACGGTCTCCCCTGGAACAGGTCGGCCCGAGCTACGGCTGCCCCTGAACGCTCCCTCCCGGCCATGGGATGGCCCCCCACGAACCGGCGTGCATCCGCCAATCGTTCAATCTCCACTTGAACATGAGACTTGACGGAGGCGACGTCCATCATGCTCGCGTTGAGGAAAAGACGCTGAGCCTCCTGAATGACCGCAGCCACGGTGGCGGGAGGCACACAGGCGACCACCAGCGCACACGTGGCGGGGGCTGGTTGGGTCGTCCCGGCCCCCAGGGCCTCGGCGAGCGCCGCAGCATGCGCCCTGGCGTCCTGCAGGTAGGTCGGAACGCCAGCGGCTCTCAGGGCCAGGCCCAGAGATGTTCCGATGAGCCCGCATCCGACGACGAGGACTCCCCCGGCCAGCTCTGCCTCGGCGGCCTCACGATCAAGGCCCCCAAGCGGGATCTCACTCACTGAGCGAGATCGCTACGCAGCTGGACGGCACCCCGCAGATAGACATGGGACACCTCAGAGCGGGGGACGTCCAGGTCGGCGAACGCGAGCACCCTCACCACCCGAGGCATGGCCCCGGTGACATCCAGTTCCTGAGCGCACAGCAGGGGCACGTCACCCAGATCCAACGACCGGGCGGCGGCAGCAGGAAACTCCGCACGCAGGTCGGAGGTCGCCGTGAACACGATCGCGATCAGGTCGTCGGTAGTCAGCGCGTTGCGCTCGAGAATCTCTGTGACCAGCTCGACGACGCCGGCTGACATCTCCTCTGCGCTGTCCACGGAGAGCTGCGTGGCGCCCCGGATCGCCCGTAGAGCCACAGTCGCAACCCTCCCTCGCGTGGGTCCGCGTCGAACAGCAAGTCGAGCGGGAATCGGACACGGTCCCCGCCAGCGTATCGAGCGCACGAGCTGAAGAAGAGCGGCGCGCCGTGTCCTACCAACGTCCGTGTGCCTATTCCTCTGCTTATCGACATACCAATATAGATACTGAGCACCGGCGCGATAATGTCGACTTATCCCTGACGCCTCCCCGGGGGATCACCCCCAACCGGCTGTCCGTTCTCACGGTCTTCGAAATGCCTGAGTCGACATATGGTCTTTCCTGCGGCCTTCGCCTCGTGGGGTTCGTGCCCGACAGGACTCCACTCAGACTTCTACCCGCATATCGATATACCGATCTATTGCTGTTCGAGATCACAACCCCGCAGCGTCGTAGAGGTCACCTAGCTCCGGCCGGTTGAGCGGGCGAATCTTGCCCGGCCGAAGATCACCCAGAGCCACCGTGCCGATCTTGGTCCGGACCAACCGCCCCACCGGATGGTCCACCGCTTCGAGCATCCGGCGAACCACGTGGTTGCGGCCGTCATGCAGAACGAGCTCGACCAGCGCCCGGCCCGCGGCAGAGGACACAACCCGGAACCCGTCGACGCGGGCGAGGCCGTCATCCAGCTGTACCCCGTCCCGCAACCGCCGTCCAAGGTCTCTCGGAATCGGCGCAGGCACGTCGGCCACGTAGGTCTTCGTGACCTCGTGGGACGGGTGCATCAAGCGGTGCGCGAGTTCGCCATCGTTGGTCAGCAGAATGAGCCCCTCGGTGGCGACATCGAGGCGGCCGACGTGGAACAGCCGCTGACGCCGTCCCTCGACGTAGTCTCCGAGGCACGGTCGGCCCTCGGGATCGCTCATGGTGCTGACGACACCCTCGGGCTTGTTGAGGGCCAGGTGCACGAGGTCTGGGGCAGCGGCCAGCCGCATCCCGTCCACACGGATCACCGCGGTCGCCGGATCCACGCGGACCCCCTGGCGGCGGACCACGTCCCCGTCCACCTCGACGCGACCTTCGTCGATCAGCTTCTCGCAGGCGCGCCGGCTACCGAGCCCCGCCCGCGCGAGCACCTTCTGAAGCCGTTCCCCAGTGGACGAATCAGTAGTCATATGACTAACTCTTTACTCTAAATCGAGTCATGAATGTGGTCTAACGCCTGAAGATCAGGAAGAAGTGGGCCTAGCTCCGGGAGTTCTTCGAGGGAGCGGAGCCCCAGTCGCTCGAGGAACACCGACGTCGTTTGATACAGCAGGGCACCGCTGTCCGGCTCGGAGCCACACTCCTCGATCAGACCACGCGAGACGAGGGTCCGGACCACCCCGTCGACGTTGACCCCTCTGATGGCCGAGATCCTGGCCCGGCTCACGGGCTGGCGATAGGCCACGACGGAGAGCGTCTCCAGCGCCGCCTGGGTCAGGCGGGCTTGCTGGCCATCCACGACGAACCGTTCCACCACCGAGGCACAGGTAGCCCGCGTGTAGAGCCGCCAGCCGCCTGCCACCTGGCGGAGCTCGAAGCCGCGTTCCGCCTCGTCGTACTCCGTGGCGATCTGGGCCAGCGCTTCAGCAACCTCGCTGGTCGGCCGTTCCAAGACCTGAGCCAACGTCATCTCGCCTACGGGTTCGTCGACGACCAACAGGATGGCCTCAAGGGCGGCGGACAAGCTGGGGTGCGGGACGGCGGCCCCTGGGGCCGCTGCGTCCTCCAGGTGCCGACTTATGTCAGTCTCCGGCGCATCGATACCACCTGGGCCATCTGGCGAAGCCTCACGAACGTCTACGACCGCCTCTTGCTCCGTATCGGTCGGATCCTCGGAATCAGGCGACTGGCTCAGGTTCATTGGGTCTCTCCTGGTCGATCCGGGATGTCGGTGGTCTCGATCCGAAGGTCCGCCTGCAAGGGATCCGGTTCCGTGCTTTCCGTGCTGACCTCGTCCCGCTCAGGTTGGCTCACCTTGGCGTCACCGGGAACAGCCTCCGTGTCGCTGGGATCCGTGTCGCTGGGATCCGTGTCGCTGGGATCCGTGTCGCTGGGATCCGCGTCACTCGGCGCGTCGAACTCGTCGGACACCTCGAGATCGCCATCGTCAGACCCGGTCCACCGCACGTGAAGCTCGCCGAGCGGATCGATCTGGTCGAAGGCCACGGCGTCGTCTCGGTAGAGCTCGAGCAGCGCCAGGAATCGTGCCACCACGGTCAACGTGTCGGTGCAGTCGGCCGTCAGCGACCGAAAGGTCGTCACCCGGCTGCGGCGGAGGCGGTCAATGAGCCAGGCGGCCTGCTCGCGCACGCTGACCCGAGGGGCATGCAGGTGGTCGAGCATGACGACCGGCGTCGGGCGCGGGGTGAGGACGCGGCGCGCCATCGCCGCGAAGTCATCCGGGCCCAGACCCAGGAGAACCTCGGGGAGTAGCCCCGCGTAGCGCTCCTCAAGACCGACCGCACGGGGAAAGCGGCGGGACTCGGAGGCCATTCGGGCGGCGACCACGGCCGCCACCTCCTTGTACGCGCGATACTGGAGCAACCGGGCGAAGAGCAGGTCACGTGCCTCGAGCAGTGCGAGGTCTTCCTCGTCCTCCACGTCCGCCGAGGGCAGCAGGCGAGCCGCCTTCAGATCGAGCAGGGTCGCGGCGACCACCAGGAACTCAGTGGCCTGCCCCAGGTCCCACTCCCCCTCGCCCACATGCAAGAACGAGACAAACTCGTCAGTCACCTGCGACAGCGCGACCTCGGTGACGTCCAGCTGATGCTTGGCGATCAGGCCCAGCAGCAGGTCGAACGGTCCATCGAAGTTGGCCAGATGGACGCGGAATCCTCCGTCCCCCACGACGGACTCGCTCAAAGCCTCGGTCGTCGTCGGGGCTTCGCCTGGAGGCGGCGGGCCGGCCGTCGGCGGACTCGGAACCGGCTGCGCAGACGGCGCCAGGCCTCCAGACGGTCCGACGGGCAGGGTCACGACCAGCCACCGTAACCGAGGCGCTGCGTGCTCGCCGCCACCCGAGCCCTCGTCGGCTCGGCGTAGCGGCCGCTCACCCCTGCCGGAGGCGCCGCACCAAGATGCTGTTCTCACCCTTCGCCTCGAGGTCGGCCACCACCAAGGCCACCGCCTCGCGCACGATCCGGCCCCGATCGACGGCGAGGCCGTGCGACCCGCGCAGCATCAGTCGGGCCTGTTCGAGGTCGAACAACTCGTCACCGGAGACGTAGACCGTGATCTTTTCGTCGTGCCGCTCGCGTCCGGAGGGCCGGCGCTCGTCGTCCTGGTAACGACGCGGGGTGGTCTGCCGCACTCCTGCCCTCGATCGTCCCCCGGGGACCGAAGAACCGGCCGGAGAGCCCGGCGATGCCCCGCTGCCGCCCGAAGCCCCCCCTGCAGGCAGATCGGGTACGGCGCGGACCGGCGCCTCCGAGCCTCCGAGTTCGGGCTCGTCGCCCGGCCCCGTGGCGCGGAACAGCTCCGCTGCCCCAGGCAGGCTGGCTCGTCGGCTCATCGGGCCAGAACCTCCTTCGCGAGTGCTCGATAGGCCTGCGCGCCCGGAGAACCGGACGCGTAGGAGGTGATGGGCTCCCCCACCACCGTGGTCTCGGGAAACTTGACCGTTCGGTTGATCACCGTGTGGAAGACCTTGTCCCCGAACGCTTCGACGACTCTGGCCAGCACTTCGCGTCCGTGGACCGTGCGGGCGTCGTACATGGTCGCGAGAATGCCATCAACCTCAAGTCGAGGGTTAAGCCGATCCTGCACCTTCTGGATAATATCCATGAGCAGCGCTACTCCCCGGAGAGCGAAGAACTCGCACTCAAGCGGGATGATCACGCCGTCCGATGCGGTGAGCGCGTTCACCGTGAGCAGGCCCAGCGAGGGCTGGCAGTCGATCAGCACGATGTCGTAGTCGGCCAGAGCCGGCGTCAGCACACGGGCCAGCGTGTGCTCCCGGGCGACCTCGTTGACCAGCTGCACCTCAGCCGCGGACAAGTCGATGTTGCTCGGGAGGAGATCCAGCCCGGCAATCTGGGTCTTGAGCAGGACGTCATCCACCGAGACCGAACGGTCCACGATCAGGTTGTAGGTCGTGAGGTCCAGTTCGTGGGGGTTGACCCCCAGCCCGACCGACAGGGCCCCCTGGGGATCGAAATCCACGAGCAGGACCCGTCGGCCCCACTCCGCCAGGGCCGCACCCAGGTTGATCGTCGACGTGGTCTTGCCGACTCCGCCCTTCTGGTTGCACAGGGCAATGACCCGTGCGGGCCCATGCGTGGACAGGGGTGCAGGGTCAGGGAGGTCGACCACGGGCCGGCCCGTCGGTCCGAGCGCCACCTCGGCCACTTCCGGAGCCTGCTGGCCACCGGAGTCACCCCGGGGCTCCTCCACAGGCGGCGTCGCGGGTCCGTCATTTATCGACATAGACACTTGTGGTCTTGCCTCTCTGCCGATCTGCCCACACCATGACACGTCGTCATGCGGTCATACCGACGCTGGCGCACTCTAGGCTGCCGGGCGGACTCCGGGCAAGACCAGTCCCCCGAGCCCACGTCCTCGAGGGGCGCCCCACGCCGACGGGGCTAGCCCGCGGGCTCGGCGATCCAGCTCATGAGCAGGCTCGCCATCAGCTGCTGCGTCGCGTCAGTGCAGGGCTCGAGGATGCGCGGCCGCGTAGACCTCTCGGAGGCGGTCGACGGTGACCAGGGTGTAGATCTGCGTCGTCGTCACGGATGCGTGTCCGAGCAGCTCCTGGACGACCCGGACGTCGGCTCCTCCGTCCAGCAGATGGGTGGCGAAGGAGTGCCGCAGCGTGTGGGGGGACAGAGACTCCGCCTCAACCCCGGCCTTCTCCGCCGCCCGCCTGAGCACGACCCAGGCACTTTGACGCGACAGCCGGCTACCCCGGTTGTTGAGAAAGAGCGCGGGCGTACCCCGACCAGCTGCGGCAAGACTCGGCCGGGCACGCACCAGGTAGGCCGACACCGCCGTGCAGGCGAACGAGCCAAGGGGAACCACCCGCTGCTTGCCGCCCTTGCCCAGCAACCGGACGGCGCCGTGCTCGACGTCGACATCGTCGAGGTCGAGGCCCACCGCCTCCGAGATCCTGGCTCCAGCGCCGTAGAGGACCTCGAGCAAGGCGCGATCGCGCAGGGCCCGCGGAGTCTGGTCGAACCCGGCCGCCTCCAGCAGGGCCTCGACGTCGCTCACCGGGATGGCCTTCGGCAGCCGTCGCGCGGGGACGGGTGGCGTCACGGCGTAGGCGGGATCGTGGGGTGAGATCCCTTCCCTGAGGCAGAACCGATGAAATCCGCGGACGGCCGCCAAGGTCCGAGCTGCGGATCCCGCGGCGAGCGGTTGGTGATCGCCGTCGCCGACCCGCAGATGAGCAAGGAACGCGGCAACCTGGGTCTCGGTCACAGCCGCCGGGTCGTCGATGCCCTCGCTCGCGAGGAACGCGCCGTAGCGGCCGAGATCTCGTCGGTAGGAGAGCATGGTGTTGAGGGCCAACCCCCGCTCCACCGTCAGGTGGTCGAGATAGGTCGACAACGCCGCATCGAGCCGCGACCGTTTGACGGCCGTGGCCGAACCAGACGGCGTGGACAGCTCCGAGGGAAACGACACCGATGTTGACATAACGTCGTCAGCGTAGCCAAGGTCGGAGCCCCGGGGCCCACGAGACGCGCGTGTCGCCGCGCCGTCAGGCCAGAACGTCGACCAGAGCGGTGCTCTCCAGCCCGTGAGCGTCGGCGACGGGTCCGTAGGTGACGACCCCGTCGTGGGTGTTCAGGCCTAGGGCCAGCGCCTGGTCGGCGCGCAGAGCATCGCGCCAGCCGCGGTTGGCTAGCTCCACGGCGTAGGGCAGCGTCACGTTCGTGAGCGCATAGGTGGACGTGTGCGGGACGGCTCCCGGCATGTTGGCCACGCAGTAGAACACCGCGTCGTGCACCGGATAGGTGGGATCGGCGTGCGTGGTGGCGTGCGAATCTTCGAAGCAGCCGCCTTGGTCGATCGAGATGTCGACCAGCACCGCGCCCTTCTTCATCCGCGAGACGAGCTCGTTGGAGACCAACGTCGGCGCCTTGGCCCCCGGAACGAGGACAGCGCCGATGACCAGGTCGGCATCCAGCACGGCGCGCTCGATCTCGAAGGAGTTCGACGCGATGGTCTGCATGTGGCCCTGGTAGATCGCGTCGGCCTGCCGCAGACGCTGGATGTTGCGGTCGAGCAACAGGACCTCCGCCTGCATCCCCAGCGCGATGGCGGCGGCGTTCATGCCCGAGACGCCCGCACCGATCACGACCACCTTGGCGGCGTAGACCCCGGAAACACCTCCCATGAGCACCCCGCGCCCGCCGTTCGCACGCTGCAGCGTCGCTGCCCCGACCTGAGGGGCCATCCGGCCGGCCACCTCCGACATCGGCGCGAGCAGCGGCAGCGAACGGTCGGCCAGCTCGACGGTCTCATACGCGATGCCGGTCACCTTGCGTGCGACCAGTTCCTCGGTCAGGGCCCGATCCGCCGCGAGGTGGAGGTAGGTGAACAACGTCTGGCCCTCGCGCATCCGGGCGTACTCGGACGCGATCGGCTCCTTGACCTTCAGGATCAGGTCACCGGCCCCCCACACGTCGTCGGCCGTCGCCAGGATCTTGGCGCCCGCGTCGACGTACTCCTGGTCCGTGATCGACGACCCGTTGCCCGCCTCGTGCTCGACGAAGACCTCGTGGTCGTGCCGGACCAGCTCGTGGACTCCCGCCGGCGTGATCGCCACCCGGTATTCGTGGTTCTTGACCTCGCGTGGGATGCCGACCTTCACCAGGCACGTCCTTCAGTCGGAAAGCGGAGCCGACGCCGTTGTCGACAGGTGCCGCACCCCCTCGGGGGACAGAGGCACTCTACGACGACCATGGAGCGGTTTCAGGCGTACGGCGCGGAGCGCGCGCGACTCGCCTCGACGCCGTCCCGGTCTACCCTGCGACGGCGACGCTCCCTCAGCGCGAGGACCCCCAGCGCCACGGACGGGTTGCGCAATCGACCGGCGATGATCCCGTCCAGGACCTCGTCCAGCGGCCACCACGCCACCTCCATGCCGACCTCCTCCCCCGAAGCCTCGTGCCTGGACTCATGGGACGGCCGGACGCTTGGGGCCAGGAAAAGCACAAGCCGCTCCGAGGAGCTCCCCGGCGACAAGAAGGTGTCGAGCAGGGGCTGGAGTTCATCGGCGACGTAGCCGGTCTCCTCCCACAGCTCTCGGGCGGCGGTGACCTCCAGCGCTTCGCCGGACACGTCGCAGAGCCCCGCCGGCAACTCCCACAGCAACGCCCGCACGGGGTGTCGGTACTGCCGAACGAGAAGCACGCGGTCATCGCCGTCGAGGGCGAGCACGCCAACGGCCCCGGGGTGATCGAGATACTCGCGGGTCACCTGTCCCGCGGCCCCGAGCTCGACGGTGTCCTGGCGCATGGCCCAGGCCCCGCCCTGCAGCACCAAGCGCCCATCCAGGACAGGAAGCGAGACCTCCTGATCCGACAGCGGCCCCTCGTCAGGGCGGCTGGTGGCGGATGGCGCGTCGGTGGCCTCTGTCACGAGGGGATCGAGACGACCGAGTGCTCCACGGGCAGCTCGAGCCGCGTCTCCGCCTGGCGGGTCACGGCAGCCCGAATGAGCCCGACGAACAACGGGTGGGGTCGGGTGGGGCGTGACCGAAGCTCAGGATGAGCCTGAGTCCCGATGTAGTAGGGGTGCACCTCTCGCGGCAGCTCGACGTACTCAACCAGTCGCCCGTCCGGCGACAGGCCGGAGAACGAGAGACCAGCAGCCTCGAGCCGGTCGCGGTAATCGTTGTTGACCTCGTAGCGGTGCCGGTGCCGTTCGTCGACCCGGGCCAGACCGTAGGTCTCTCGGGCCAGCGACCCCTCGACGAGGTCCGCGGGATACAGGCCCAGCCGCATGGTTCCGCCCATGTCGCGTTCCCCGGCGACGACATCGACCTGCGAGTCCATGGTGGCGATCACCGGGTGCTGCGTTTCCTCGTCGAACTCGGCTGACCCGGCCCCTTCCAGCCCCGCGACCTCGCGCGCGTATTCGATCACCATGCACTGCAACCCCAGGCACAGACCAAGTGTGGGGATCCTGTGCGTGCGCGCGTAGGTGAGGGCTCCGAGCTTGCCCTCGATCCCTCGGACTCCGAAGCCGCCGGGCACGCAGACCGCGTCGACCTCAGACAGCTGCCGCGCGGCGCCCTCGGCCTCGGCGCAGTCGTCAGAGGTAACCCACTTCAAGCGAACCCTGGCGTCGTTGGCGAAGCCTCCGGCGCGCAGCGCCTCGGTCACGGACAGGTAGGCGTCCGGAAGGTCGGTGTACTTGCCCACGAGGGCGACGGTCACGTCGTCGGCCGGATGGTGCACGCGTCGGAGCAGCTGATCCCAGTCGGTCCAATCCACGTCTCGGAACGGCAGACCGAGGCGTCGGACGACGTAGGCGTCGAGTCCTTCGGCGTGCAGCACCTTGGGGATGTCGTAGATCGACGGCGCGTCCACTGCAGCGACGACGGCTTCGTCATCGACGTCGCACATCAGCGAGATCTTCTTCTTGATGCTGACTGGGACCGGCCGGTCGGCGCGCAGCACGATTGCGTCGGGCTGGATGCCGATGCTCCGGAGCGCCGCCACCGAGTGCTGGGTGGGCTTGGTCTTCAACTCGCCCGACGGGCCGATGTAGGGCAACAGCGACACATGGAGGAAGAACACGTTGTCACGCCCGACCTCGTGTCGCACCTGCCGTACGGCTTCGAGGAAGGGCAGAGACTCGATGTCGCCAACCGTGCCTCCCACCTCCGTGATCACCAGATCGACGTGAGGACCGCCCATCTGCAGGATCCGGGCCTTGATCTCATTGGTGATGTGCGGGATCACCTGGACCGTGTCGCCGAGGTATTCGCCGCGCCGCTCTTTGGCGATCACCGTCGAGTAGACCTGACCCGTCGTGACGTTGGCCGAGCCGTGGAGGTCGGTGTCGAGGAAGCGTTCGTAGTGGCCGATGTCGAGATCGGTCTCGGCCCCGTCGTCGGTGACGAAGACCTCACCGTGCTGAAACGGATTCATCGTGCCGGGATCGACGTTCAGGTAGGGGTCCAGCTTCTGCATCGTGACGCGCAGGCCCCGCGCCTTGAGCAGACTGCCGAGGCTTGAGGCCGTGAGCCCCTTGCCGAGAGAGGAGGCGACGCCTCCGGTGACGAACAGATGCTTGGTCGTCTGGGGCGCGGCCAACAGGAACTCCCGCGAACTCGTGTGCGACGGGAACACCCGTCCGTCCACGGGAGACCATCGTATCAGCGCTCACCCGACTCGACGGGTTGGTGACCGGCTCGCGATCGCGCGTCGTGCTGGCTGTGCTGGCTGTGCTGGCTGTGCTGGCTGTGCTGCTCGTCCTAGGGCCGAACCGGGCGCACGGCCGGCACGGGAGGTAGCGCCGCCTCCGCTCCCGGGCCGACGCCGTACTGACCGGTGACTCCGGTTTGCTGCTGAACCAGGGCCAGCACGGTCGCCACCGGACCGGAGGCCAGATCCGCGACGTCGTCGGACGACACGGTTCGACGGACGGGGCCACTGGCGCGCAGAGCCGCCACCAGCCCACCTTCACGGGCGGAGCCCGACGGCCCCACGAGCACGGCGCCCTGGCCCGAGTCCAGCGCAGCCACGAGGGGCAGCAGAGCGTCGGTGTAGGCGGAGGAGGTGTCCTCAGGCTGGGCGGGCCCAGCAGGGCTCACCACGAGCGCGAGCTGAGCCCGCACGGCGGGGTCGCCCGAGACCGAGATGAAGCCGCCCTCCTGAAATCCCGTGAGCAGCGCGACGGACTCGGCGTCGGACTCCGTGGGCGGAACGGCCTCGTTGGTGACGAGGGCACCGGCCAGCGCCGCTCCGGCGTTGGCGTAGACGTTGCCTGACCCGACCTCAGCGTCGGCCGGTGCCAGCTGAGTCGCGAGCCCGGCCAGCACCGTGCTCTGATCCGGGTCGATCCAGCTCGGCAAGACGTCGACCTCGCCCGTGACCTGAGCCCCTGCGGTGGTGACCGCATCGACCAGCGCAGACACGAGAGCCGGGTCGGTGTCCGGAGTCACCACCACGACGACGCTGCGACCGCGCAGCTGGCGCGGAATCAGAGCGGTGCCAAGGCTCTCGGCCACGGCCTCGTTGTATCCGGCGAGCGCCTGCCCTGTCGCCACCTGCTCCTGCAGCGCATCGACCTGCGCCTGCTGGGCATCCGACAAGGTTCCGTCGGAACCACCGAGCTGACTGTCCAGAGGGCCGGCGCCGAGGATGACGCCCGCAGCCAAGGCGAGCAGAACGGCTGCCAGGGAGACGAGGTGGTAGCGGAAGGTGATCATGAATTCATCAAGCCTTCGAGCCAGTCCTGGCCTGTCGGGGTCACCAGGACGGCCACGATGACGGCGACCAGGCCGGCGACCAGCAACAGAAACATCTGCCATGGGCGTACGTCACTGCGATAGAGCTGGGCCACACCCCGCGCGTCCACGAGCAGTCCACCTGCTCGTAGCCGGGTGAACACCGTCGAGGTCAACCCGCTTCGGTCGCGGTCGAGGAGCTCGACGAGATCGTCGGCGGATCCAGCCGTGACCACCAGGGAGGCCCCACCGTGGATTGCGACGAGCAGAGCCAGGTCCTCGCTGGTCGCGTCCGCGAGGAACAGCGTCGGCGACACATGGTGGCGACGGGCCCGCTCGAGGCCGGGTACGCGCCCATCGCGATATCCGTGGACCACGAGCTCCGCTCCTGACGTGAGCGCCGCGTCGGACACGTCCTCCATGTCGCCGATGACCAGGTCAGGCTTCAAACCCGCGCTGAGCACGACGTCGGCTCCTGCCCCGACGCCCACGAGCACGGGACGCCGCTCACCGATCCATTGCTTCAGGTCCGTGAGGTCTTGAGCATCGCGGGGCCCACGGCTGACCACGAGGACGGGCCGCCCGGCTATGGCTGTCGTGAGCTCAGGCATCCCTGCTCCGTCCAGCACCAGCTCATGCTCGGCGGCAAGGAACGCCCTAGCGCCGCCGGCGAAGGCATCGAGCTGGGCGAGCAATCCCGCGTGCGCGGCGCCCATCGACGCGGCAACCGAATCCGCGGTCTGCACCTCCCCCTCTCCGATCAGGCGCTGCCCGATGAGGAGTTCCCCCCCATCGAGGCGGACCACGTCACCATCAGTCAGTCGGCCGACAACATCGCGACCCATGGCGTCGACGAGCGGGATCCCTTCCGCGACGATCCGCTGGGCGCCGAGGGCGGGATAGCGTCCGCTGACGCTCGGCGCCAGGTTGATGACCGCAGCCGATCCCCCGGCAATCAGCGCCTCGGCCGTCACGAGATCGAGATCGATCGCGTCGACGACGGCGATGTCTCCCGGGCGAAGACGCCGAAGCAGGTCACGGGTGCTGGGGTCCACTCGAACCCTGCCGGTCACACCGGGCTTCGTCGCGGCCGTCGCACGGTGAAAGGACGGGAACCTCACGCGCGTGCCCCCCCTCGCGGCTCGACGGAGCGCCTTGCCATGAATCCGGTCCGCGAGCAAGCGCGTCGAGCCATCGGCGGCACCGGCAGCGGCGCACAAGGTGGGAAAGGCATAGCTGATTCATCGTGCCACCGGCACCCCCTCAAGCCCGGGAGGCTGTGCGGGGTGGCGGCCGACGTCCGCCGGCCGAACACGCCGTCGGGCACGGTGAAATCGGCTTCGTGCCACGAAAACGACCTGGCACGATGGCGCGCGTGGACCTGATCTCCGTGCTCCCGGCGTTCGTCCTGGCCGTCTTGGCCATATCGGCGGTGCCCGGGCCGGCCGTCGCATTGATCCTCCGCCGCGCCACGGTGCACGGCGGACGCGCGGCCGTGCCCTTGGTCCTGGGACTCGAGGCCGGGTTGTTCCTCTGGGCGCTCGCTGCGGCGCTGGGTCTGGCGGCTCTCGTCGCCGTTTCGCAGGTCGCTTACACGGTCCTTCGCGTGGGCGGCGCCGCAGTGCTTGTCGTCCTTGGACTACTCGCGCTGCGTGCTGCGTGGGTCGCCAGGCATCCGACCAGCGGCCCTCGGCTCACCGACGGCGATGCTGAGGCGGGAGGCGAGCCCGACGGTCTCAAGGGTCATGCTGGCGCTCTCCGCCCACTTCGGGCCCATCGGGCCTTCGCGGAGGGTCTGGTGACCAACCTCGCCAACCCGAAAGCCGCGATCTTCATGGTGGCCTTCTTTCCTCAGTTCATCCCGCACGGCTACCCGGTGCTGCCGACCACCGTGGCGCTGGCCACGGTGCAGGTCTCCGTCGAGACCGCGTTGTACTGCGGACTGGCGTACGGGGTAGGACGGATCGCTCGACTGATCGCCCGATCCTCGGTGCGGGCCGCGATCGACACCGTCAGCGGCACCGTGCTGATCGCTCTTGGCCTGAGGGTCGCCACCACCGCTCGGGCGCTCTGACCCGGGAGGTCAGCCGGCCTTCGAGGCTGCGGCAGCGGCCAGAAGCTCCTTGGCGTGCAAGGCCCCAGACTCGCTGTCGGCCAACCCGGCCAGCATCCTCGTCAGCTCTCGGACCCGACCCGATTCGTCCAGGGCGGACAGCCCGCTGCTGGTCACCGCACCGTCGGACGACTTCTCCACGAGGACGTGCTGGTCGGCGAACGCAGCGACCTGGGGAAGGTGTGTCACCACGACAACCTGAGCGGTCCGGGCGAGTCGCGCCAAGCGGGTTCCTACCTCCACCGCCGCGCGACCACCCACTCCCGCGTCGACCTCATCGAACACCAGCGTGGGCATCGGATCCGCGCCCGCGAAGACCACCTCGACAGCCAGCATCACGCGGCTCAGCTCACCGCCGGAGGCTCCTCGGGCGATCGGCCGAGGCTCGGCGCCAGCGTGCGCACTGAGCATGAGCGTGACGTCGTCGCACCCGTGCGGACCCAGCTCGTCTCCGGCGCTCACCTCGACCGACACCTCGGCGTCCGGCATGGCCAGTGCGGCGAGCTCCCGGGTCACGGCCGCGCCGAATCGGTGCGCCGCCGCAGTGCGTGCCTCGCTCACCTGCCCGGCCAGGCCTCGCAGCTCCGTCGCGAGCGCTTCGCGCTCGGCGATCAGCTCCTGGGTGCGCGGCGCGTCGGCCTCGAGGGCCTCGAGACGGGCTCTCGCGCGCTCGGCCCAGCCCATGGCGTCGTCGAGCGTCGGTCCATGGCTGCGCATGAGACTGATCAGCGCCGCCCGCCGCTCCTCGACTGCGGCGAGCCGTAGCGGGTCAACCGAGACACCGGCGGCGTACGACGCGAGGTCGGCTGCGGCGTCGGCCAACAGGTAGGCGACCTCGGACAGTCGGTCCCCGATGGCGGCCAGTTCGGTGTCGTGCTCCCGAACCGCGTCGAGCGTCCGGCGCGCCTCCCCCACCAGCCCGACTGCGTCCGCGTCGGACTCGGTCGCAGCGCCGTCGCCCAGCAGGTTCGCATGAGCCGTAGCCGCTGCGAGCCTGAGCTCCTCGGCGTAGCCGAGCCGGTCGGCCTCGGCCGCCAGCTGAACATCCTCGCCCGGCAACGGAGCCACCGCCGCGACCTTCTCGAGACCGAACCTGAGGAGCTCAGCCTCCTGGACCCGCTCGTTGGTCTTCCCGACGATCGCAGCCAGCTCGTCCTCGACGGCTCGGTGCCGGGCGTACGCCGAACGGTAGGAACCCAACGGACCCGCCACCGCATCACCGCCGAACCGATCCAGCGCAGCTCGCTGCCGCGCGGGCTGCAGCAGCAGCAGCTGATCGGACTGACCGTGGACGGCCACGAGGTCGGCCCCCAGTTCGCCGAGCAGGCCGACCGGCGCCGACCGGCCGCCGACGTGGGCCCGAGTCCGCCCGGTCGCCGACACCGTGCGAGCCAGGAGCAGGCACCCATCGTCGAGGCTCGCGCCAGCTTCGGTCGCCCGCCGGGCGACCGGGCCGTCGATGTCGACGCGCACCCGACCCTCGACGACAGCGTGGTCGTTGCCCGCCCGCACCGCGGCGGGATCTGCCCTCCCCCCCAGCAGCAGGCCCAGGGCGGTGACGACCATCGTCTTTCCGGCCCCGGTCTCGCCCGTGACCACCGTGAGGCCGGGTCCGAGCTCCAGGAGCGCGTCCTCGATGACCCCGAGGGCACGGATCCGCAGCTCGTCGATCACGGCTTCCTCACCGGCCGCGCCAACCGTCGACCGGGAGCGCGAACTTGGCCACCAACCGATCGGTGAAGGGTGCGTGGTGGAGACGAGCCAGGCGCAGCGGCGTATCGCTCCGTCTGACTTCGACACGATCGCCGACCGAGAGGTCTTGCGCCCGTCTGCCGTCGAACCAGACCACCCCCGACGAACCAGCAACCAGTTCCAGGGCCAGCACCGACGTCGGGGCGACGACGAGAGGCCGGGCGAACAGAGCGTGCGCACTGATCGGCACCATGAGTAGGGCCTCCACAGCCGGCCAGACGACCGGCCCGCCCGCGCTGAAGGCGTAGGCCGTCGACCCCGTGGGGGTAGCACAGACGACACCGTCGCAGCCCCAACGCGACAACGGGCGCCCATCGACCTCCGCGACCACCTCGAGCATGCGGTCTCGCGACGCCTTCTCGATGGAGGCTTCGTTGACCGCCCACCCGCTGCGTGGCTCCTTGCCTGGGGCCGTCACCGTCACCTCGAGGGTCAACCGTTCCTCGACGTCGTAGCGCCGTTCCACCACCCGCTCGACGACCGCCGCCAGGTCGTCCTGCTCGGCCTCGGCCAAAAAGCCGACGTGGCCGAGATTGACGCCGACGACCGGTTGCTGGTCAGGCCGAGCCAGCTCGGCACCCCGCAGCAGGGTCCCGTCGCCGCCGAGCACCATGACCAGCTCGCAGCCCTCACCCGGGCGTGCCGGGTCAGCGATCGTGGTTCCGGGAAGCGACAGCTCGCTGGCCTCCGGATCGCACAGCACCACCTCGATCCCCGCGGCCAGCAGCTGCTCAGCGGCGCTGCGGGCACTGTCGCGTGCGGCGGCCCGACCCGTGTGGGTGACGAGCAGCACCCGGCGGGGCTTGGTCACCGTCACTGAGGTCCTTCCCGGACTGCTTGGTCGATCTGCGCGGGGTCGGGGGCTGGCGCACCGCGCGTGAGCCAGATGAAGTATTCGACATTCCCGGCAGGTCCGGGCAGGGGGCTCGCGGTGACGCCCGCGGTGCCGAGCCCGAGGCTCCAGGCTCGTTCCGCGATCGTACGCACCGCGTCGCCGCGCAACAGCGGATCCCGCACCACGCCACCAGCCCCGAGGCGGTCGCGCCCGACCTCGAACTGCGGTTTCACCATGAGCAGGAAGTCGGCCTCGTCCGACGCCACGCCCTTGAGGGGTTCCAGCACGAGCGCGAGAGAGATGAAGGACAGGTCAGCCACGACCAGGTCGACCCGAGCGCCCACCAGGTCTGCGGTGAGCTCCCGGACGTTGGTCCGGTCCAGAACGGTGACCCGTGGATCCGTACGGAGAGACCAGGCCAGCTGGCCGTACCCCACGTCCACGGCGACGACCTCGACGGCCCCGGCCCGAAGCAGTACGTCGGTGAAGCCTCCCGTGCTGGCACCGGCGTCCAAGCATCGGCGTCCCTCGACGGTGAGCGTCGAAACCCCGGCCTTCGCGACGGCGAAGGCCTCGAGAGCACCGGCCAGCTTGTGGCCGCCCCGCGAGGCGTATCCCGGGTCGTCGTCGAGGTCCAGCACGATGATCGGAGCACCGATCTCGATCTGGGTGGCCGCCTTGGTGGCTGGCGCTGAACGGACGCGCACCCGCCCAGCCTCGATCAGGGACTGGGCCTGTTCGCGGGACCGAGCCAGGCCCCGACGGACCAGCTCGACATCGAGGCGGGCCCGTCGGGGGGACGCCATCAGCAGCCGCCCGGCGAACCGGCCGTTGACCAACCCATCGCGCGCGTCGGCCGCACGGCGCACGCCCGGCGATGATCGACCGAGCTCGTGCCGGGCCACTCGGCCAAGGGACAGGTCACCGGGTTGGGAGGCCGCTGCCTAATCCTGGCGAGCAGACTCGTCCGTC
Source organism: uncultured Actinomycetota bacterium (assembly GCA_963820065.1). Classification (GTDB taxonomy): domain Bacteria; phylum Actinomycetota; class Actinomycetes; order DATJPE01; family DATJPE01; genus JANPBY01. The sequence continues at coordinate 71,411 of CAWFYM010000010.1, forward strand.
CCGGGGTCCGGGTCATCCGGCGCCAGCGCGGAAGCGAGCTGGGTGTGGACGTCCTCATAGATGGCCACGTGCTCGGTGAGGTCTCCGCCCGTCGAACCGAGGTCACCCAGCCGCGCAAGCGCAGCATCCACGTCGGGCAGGCCGCTCGGACCTGGCGCAGGTGTGGGGAGCACGCTCAGCTGTGTACCCGCGTCTGCGCGCTCCGGAGCCGGATCGGAGCCTGTGGCGGTGTGCGTGTCTGACTCGATCACGGTGTCGGCTCCACCGCGGGCGACGGGTCGGCTGAATCGGGCACCGGCACTGGCACTGGCACAGGCCCAGGGCGCTGGCGTGACGGGCGCTGGCGTGACGGGCGCTGGCGTGACGGGCGCTGGCGTGACGGGCGCTGGCGTGGCCAACGGCGGCGCAGGTGCCGGGGTGGCTGGAGCCGTGTCGACTGGAGCCGTGTCGACTGGAGCAGCAGGCGCCGCCGAGGCTGGCGCGGGGGCCTTCTTGACTGGCGGCTTCTTCGCGGCGGCCTTGGCCGCTGGAACCTTCTTGGCCGGTACTTTCTTGGCTGGAACCTTCTTGGCCGTCGTCTTCTTCGCTGTGGTTTTCTTCGCTGGGCTCTTCTTGGCTGCCTTCTTCTTGGCCGCCTTGGATGCGGGCGCCAGTGCGGCCCGGAGATCCGTCGACGCAGCGGAGGCAGCGTCTGCGGCCCGGTCGTCCAGCGACCCCTCGAGCCGGTCGACCTTGTGCCGCACAGCCTCGACCTCGGCCTCCTTGGCAAAACCCAGGGCGGCTACGACGCGCTCCACCTCGGTCCGGATCAGACCGACCAGCAAGGCCCGGTTGTCCTTGGAGGTGACCACGAGCTCCTCAGCCGCCGCCTGCAGCTGGACCGCGAGGGACATGGCCGACGAGGTGGCGGACGCCGCTGTGGCTGCGGCCGTGTCGATGAGATCGGGTCGCTGCGCCGCGAGACCCTTCACGGCGGCTGTCGCGCGGTCCTTGGTGACGTCGGTCAAGCCTGAGGCGAGCTGCATGTATCCCTTGAGGGCATCGGTAACCATGCAGCCAAAACTACTCGGTCCCCACCAGTAGGTCACCGAGGGCCACGTCGCGCTGCGCTAGCGTCGCCACCCATGGCGACCCTGGCCGAGTGCGAGGCTGCCGTCGCCCATGTCGCCACCCTGTTGCACCGGGCCGATGACTCGGTTCGCGCTCACGCAGAGGACCGCACCGTCAGCCTGCTCGTTCCCGATCTCGATGTGCTGTTCTCAGGACGCCTCCACGAGGGCCACCTCGTGGACGTGACCACCGACGAACGCGACAAGGCCCAGATCCGAGTGACGATCGCGTCCGATGATCTCGTCAAGCTGGTGGCAGGGCGGTTGGCCTTCCCGCAAGCTTTCGCGTCTGGCCGCGTCCGCATCGATGCGAGCATCCGTGACCTCCTCCGCCTGCGCACCCTCCTCTGACCGAGCCCCTAGGGCCCGGGTAGCACGGCCAAGGCTGCGCCAAGCACGTCTTCCCCGGCGTCGCTCAGCGTCCACGTGGCCGTGCAGAGCGCACGCCGGACATTCGTCTGATCGGCTTTCCCGTCGATCAGAAACCGCTTCCCGCTCCACGTGATTCGGGTTCCGGCCGTCTGCCACGCGCCGTCCCCGACCTGGCGCACCGGCGGATAGGGCAGCGCGAGGCTCGACAGATCGCTCGCGACGTACGTCGGGCGCTCATGGGCCTGGGCCGCAAGCAGATCGGCTCCCCCGCAGACTCCGGTCAGGACGAGCAGGCTGTCCAGGCCCGCCGCGTTGGCCCCCGCGATGTCGGTGTCCAATCGGTCGCCGACCACGAGAGCTCGCTGACCAGACGCGGCAGCGAGAAGCATCTCGGCTCCGGGTTTCCCAGGAACCGCGTCCGGTCTGCGTCCTGTGACCTCGGCCAGCAGCTCGACGAACGCGCCATTTCCCGGCGCCAGGCCGCCCGCCGTGGGCAACGTACGGTCGAGGTTGGTCGCGACCCACGGCAAGCCCGCCGACAGGCAGTACGCCGCCTCGGCGAGCATGGGCCAGTCCAGCCTCGGAAACCACCCCTGGACGACGGCGGCGGGAAGCTCAGCGGCAGCGCCGACAGGGACGAGCCCTTCTGCCTGGATGGCCGCCACCAACCCGTCTCCACCCACCACCAGCACGGAAGATCCGGGCGGCACGAGCCGAGCGACCGCCGCTGCGCCCGCCTGGGCGGCGGTCAGAACCTCGTCCTCGCGCGCGGTGACCCCGACGCCCGTGAGGTGCGCGACCACCTGAGCTGGGGTCCGGCTGGCATTGTTGGTGACGAAAGCCAAGCGGCGGCCGGCGGCTCGAGCGGCGGCCATGGCGTCACCGGCGCCCGGCAAAGGATCTGGACCGCGGTGCAGGGTGCCGTCCAGGTCCACGACCAGCACGTCGTACCCGTCCTGGAGGCTGTCTGGGGGCTGTGGATCCGACGCCGTCACGACACGACCGATCGGGGCGGGTACACGGCCCCCACCGTACGATGCCCTGGTGCCGCAGCCCGACGTTTCCGCGCTGCGCCTGGACCCGTTCCGTGGGGTGCGCTACCGAACCGGACTCGACCTTGCTGCGGTCACGGCGCCGCCCTACGACGTTCTCGATGCCGAGTCGGTGGCCGAGCTCACCGCCTCTGACGAACACAATGTCGTGCGCCTGGTCCTCCCCCAGGCTGCCGAACGGGTGGCGCGGGGCGCCAAGGCGCGTGCCACCCTCGACGCCTGGCTCGCCGACGGCACCTTGGTCGTGGACGACAAGCCCGCGCTCTATGTCTACGAGCAGTCGCTCGGCCCCCTGGTACGGCTGCGGGGGCTCATCGGGGCCCTCGGCCTGCGCGACCCGTCCGAGGGGATCGTCCTGCCGCACGAGGACGTCATGCCGTGGCCGGTGGAGGATCGCGCGTCCCTGCAGTCCGCGCTCGAGGCCCATGTGGAACCGATCTGGTTGGTCTATGACGGAGGAGGACCGACCTCGGAGGTCGTCGGTGCGGCGACCACGCGCCAACCCCTCGTCGACGTCGTGACGCAGGACACCGTGCGACACCGGCTGTGGGACGTCAGTGATCCCGCGGATCTGGCCGTCGTGCGCGAGGACCTGGCCGGGCGACAGGCGCTGATCGCCGACGGACATCATCGCTATGCCGCCTATCGAGAGGTTCAGGTCGCTCGGCACGAGGCGGGGTCGGGGGCCGGCCCGTGGGACTCCGGGCTGGCTTTGCTGGTCGACCTCACGACCCACGCGCCGGAGGTCGGCGCCATCCACCGTGTCATCCACGGTGGCGACGGCGTCGATCTGTCGCGATGTTCACAGCCCACGCCGGGTGTTGCGGCGATCGCCCCAGGCACCGGCGACTGGCGGGAGGATCTCGCCGCCCTGCCCCACGGGTCAGTTCTGCTCGTCGACGAGGCCGGCGCGGCCTTGCGACTCACGCTGACTCCCGGTGCTGAGCGTCGGGACTTGTTTGCCGGCGACGACGCAGATCTCCCGGAGCGGTGGCAGTCGCTCGACACGGCGCTGCTTCACGAAGTGCTGCTCCCCGCCTGGGGAGTCGGTGAGGCAGCCGTCTCCTATCAGCACACGGCCATCGGCGCCGTACGGCAGGCGAGCCGCGAGCGCGGGTTGGCGTTGCTGCTGGCCCCGGTCGACGTCGCCGACGTCTTGGCGCTGGCGGCGCAGGGCGTACGCATGCCGCGAAAGTCGACCTCGTTCGGCCCGAAGCCGCGCAGCGGCTTCGTGTTGCGCACGTTCGCGGCCGGGTGACCGTGGTGGGCGAGCACGGCCGTTGGGCGGCGACGCCCGCGGGTTGGAGACCTGGTGAACACTGAGCCGGAGCGATTCCATGCAGAGACCCGAGCCGCCTGGAGGCACTGGCTCGAGGACCATCACCAGACCCGACGTTCGGTCTGGTTGGTGACGTGGAAGAAGCACACGGGCAGGCCTGCGGTGACGTATGACGACGCCGTCAGCGAAGCTCTAGCGTTTGGATGGGTGGACAGCAAGCCGGCCAAGCTCGACGCCGATCGCTCGATGCTGTACTTCTCGCCACGACGCCCGGGGAGCGCGTGGTCGCGTCCGAACAAGGAACGCGTGCACGTCATGGAGAACCGCGGCTTGATGGCTGACGCCGGCCGTCGGGCCGTGGAGGCGGCCAAAGAAGACGGATCTTGGACGAAGCTCGACGACGTAGAAGACCTGATCGTGCCTGCGGATCTCGAGCGGGCCCTGGATGACCACCCGGGCGCGAAGGCCCATTGGGACGGCTTCCCCCGCTCCGCGAAGCGCGGAATCCTCGAGTGGATCGCCCAGGCACGCCGACCCGACACACGCGCCAGGCGGATCGAGGAGACCGCGGCCCGCGCGGCTGAAGGAGAGCGCGCCAACCAGTGGCGACCCAAGCGCTAGAACCCGCTGAACGGCGACCCCCAATCCAGGCAAAGGTTCTGGCGGGAGGGACGTTGGTCCCTGGCGGCGGCGCCAGCGTCGGGTGTTGGCTCGGAGGGTGGGCCCGTCCGAGCGCGAGGTGACAGTGCCAGCACGCGTCGAGTTGTACTGGATCCCCCTCGGCGCGGGCAACAACACCCGTTGCGTCCGCTTGAGCGGCCACGCCTTCGAGGCGCTCGCCGCGAGACGGCAGGGCCGGAACGTCACCGACCTCTATCACTCGGCCCTGCAGGTGCAGTGCGCTGGCGCTACCTCGGTCATCGAGATGGGACCCGCCTGGGGCAACACCGACCCCGAGCGCGGCGTGGTCGCCACAGGCCCGGTGGGGTCGTCCTTGCTAGGCCGGTCACCGCTGCTCCGCTACGAGGTGCGCTGCTGGAAGGGCGGGTCGATCCCCGACGTGTCCTACGCGATCGACAGTCCCGTGCTCCTCAGCGACGACCCAGCCAAGGCCCGCCTCGTCCTGGACAGCGTCCGCCTGGTGCCACCCCTGACCTGGGGGCGCGATGAGAGCGGCACGGGAGACATGTGGAACTCCAACTCGCTGATCGCCTGGCTCCTGGCGACCGCCGGCCATGATCTTCGGGACGTCGCCCCGCCGGCCGGCGGGAGGGCACCCGGGTGGCACTGCGGTCTGGTCCTGGCGCGTCGACATGCGCTGACCTCGAATCGTTCGTGAGGGATCAGCGCGTCAGGGTCACACAGGCGTCCGCGCCGCCTGGGCCAGGTTGGCTGCGTGCAGCTCGGGCATGCCCTCCAAGGCCATCCGAGGGTCATCGACGGTCCGGCCGTTGAGGATCGCCTCGAGATAAGCCCGGTCTGCGTCGAGGCGTCGCATCGGGTGCTCCGTGGGGGTTCCGTGGCCGGGGATCAGCAGCTTCGCTCGCCGTACGACGTCACTGAGGGTGTCCAGCCCGGCCAGGTAGGTGGACAGATCGGCCGCGGCCGAGTCGGGCATGGGCAGCTCGACGTCGCTCAACATGTCGCCGGCGATGAGAACCCCCGTCGCCTCGAGCTCGAGAGCGAGATGGGCCGGGGCATGGGCGTCGTGGACCCACACCCGCGCGGTTGGCCCCTCCCAGGGCAGGGTGTCGCCGGGCAGCGGATCCAGCCGTCCCGCGATGGCCACGAGATCGTCCGGGATATCACCGACGAGCGGCGCCACCACCTCGTCGCGGTGAGCCGTCGCGTGCTGTGCCGTGCCACGAGTCGCCCATCGAGGGACCTCGCCCAGGTCGGGATGCCAGAGCACATGGTCGTAGTGGATATGCGTGGCCAAACCGGCCACACAACCGACTCCCAAAGCACGCAGATCTGCCGGGATGCCAGCCAGCTCATCGGCGTCCCACGCCGGGTCGATCACCACCGCGCCGCCTTGCCCGTCGAGCAGGACCGTCGACGTCGTGGCGTAGCGCCGCGAGGTCGATACCCACACCTCGGGCGCGACCTCGATCAACCGTTGGGTCATCGCGAGACCACCGAGGGCGCCAGTCGGGCCGTTCCTAGACCTGAGCCAGCCATCGTCCTATCGTGCCGCACGCGCAGCGTCAGCGGTCAACTCGGGCCAGCCGGCGAACGGCTCTCACCTCGACCTCGTATCGGCTGGCCACACCGGCGCCAGCCCGCCAGAAGCGTCGATGCAGCGAACCCGAGAGCTCGACCCGATCACCATCACCCCAGGTGGCTACCCGGCGACGGAGGTCGGCGCGCCAGACCGCGCAGTCGAGGGTGTCGACCCCGGCTGAGCGCGTCCGGCCGTCGGTGGACTTGGCGGCCGATGCGCCACGTGGCCGGGACCGCCCCGTGCGCGGGACCACCAGCCGCAGCATCACCACGCGGTCGCCGCTCGGCAGTTCGCGCTGCTGGGGAGCTCCGGCCACCCTGCCGCGCAGATGCACCTCATTGAGCGGATCGAGGGTGAGCGGATCGACCCGCGTGACCCTGGCAGGGTCGGGGACAGGTGTCCGTTCGGATCTTCGGGTGGCCGACTTGGCCATGAGGTGCCTCCGGGCTGTCGTGGGGACGCGGCGTCCCGCAGACCGTGGCAGCCTGGCCGAGGCAGCGGCAGACTGGATCGGCACGGATGTGGAGGAGGCGAGGCTGTGGACGGCGACATCGTCGATCTCGGCGCCGGAGTGCACTCGATCGATACTCGGATGTCGGGGTACGACGGGATCACCAGCGCCTACGCGATCCTCGGAGACCGTCCGTGCCTGGTCGAGACGGGTACGGCGACCTCCGCCAAGACCGTCCAGCAAGCGCTCACGGTGTTGGGCTTGGGCCCCAGCGATCTGGCCACGATCGTGGTGACCCACATCCATCTCGACCACGCGGGTGGCGTCGGCGACGTGGCCCGGATGTTCCCCGAGGCCGAGGTCGTCGTCCACGAAGCGGGGGCACGCCACCTCGTCGACCCTGAGCGGCTGTTGGCCAGCGCTCGCCGGGTGTTCGGCTCGGTGCTCGACGACGTCTTCGGGCTGCTGGCCCCGACCGAAGCCTCACGAATCAGGTCGCTCGGCTCGACCGGGACCATCGACTTGGGTGGCGGTCGGCGCCTTGATGCGTTTCACGCACCGGGCCACGCCAGCCACCACTTGGGCATGGTCGACTCCGAGACCGGCGACCTCTATGTCGGCGACGCGGCCGGCATCTACGTGCCGGAAACCGCTGACGTTCGACCGTCGACGCCGCCGCCAGACTTCGATCTCGACCTGGCGTGCGACTCCTTGGACCGGTTCCGGTCGGCCGAGCCGACCCGGCTGCTCTTCAGCCACTTCGGCCCAGTCAGCGAGGTCCAGACGACCCTCGACCGCTCGGAGGAAGAACTGCGCCTCTGGGTCGAGCTCGCCCGGGAGGCTCGACTGGACGGACTCGATCTCGATCATGCGCTGACCCGCGTGCGCGAGCGCACAGCCGAGCGCTACCAAAGGTTCCTGGCCGACCCAGAACGCGTCGCCCGCTACGAGCATCTCAACGCCGACCGGGCCAACCTGGTGGGCATCATGCGCTGGCTGGACGCTACGGACGCACCCAAGGGGTAGCGCTCATCGAGCCTGCTCTTCCTCGGGTGGCTGCTCCTCCGTGGCCCGCTCCTCCGCCGTCTGCTCCTCGGTCCACAGGTCCACGATGACCGTGCCGTCGAGCTCGGCTAGCCGCTCGTCCGCCTCGGTCTCGCCGTCCGGATCGGCCAGCACAGCTTGCTCGAACCAGTCGCGGGCCTCGTCTTCACGCCCTGCTGCGAGAAGGGCATCGGCGTAGGCGTAGCGCAGCCGCGCGGTCCAGGGTTGCACGACTCCCGCCTTCAGCTCGGGCACCTGCAGCGTCAGGATCGCCGCGTCCAGCTGTCCGAGATCGCGACGAGCACCAGCCGCGACGATGCGCATCTCGATGCGGCCGGAGGCATCGAGCAGATCGGCCTCCGGGCTCCCCGCCAGCGACAGGGCCCGCTCCGGGCGCCCGAGGCCACGCTCGCAGTCGGCCATGACCGGCAGATGGTCGTGCGAGCCACTCATCCGGCGAGCCGCCCGCAGCTCCGACAACGCCTGCGCCCACCGACCGGTCGAGTAGGCGGCCAGGCCGAGCGCCTCCCGCGCAACCGAGACTCGCGAAGCCAACGCCTGGGCCTTCGCCGCGTGCTGATAGGCCGTCTCCGGCTCCTCCTCGAGCAGACGTCCGGCCATGACGAGGTGTCTCGCGACGTCGTCGGCCAGGCCGGCCGGCAAACCGCGCAGCTCAGCCCGGGTGTCCCGGTCGAGCTCGTCCGCCGTCGCCGTCGGATCAGGCTCGGGCGCGTAGGGAACCGGGCGCCGGGTGCGCCCGTCATCGGCCCGATCGGCCCGCCAAGCGCCGGGATTCTGGCCCGACCGATCGGGAGCGCTGCCTCCGCGGCCGCCCCGATCACGACCCGATCCGCCCGACGGACGGCCCTTCCCCGACGCGTCGCTGCGGGGACGCCCCCCGGAGCCCTTGCCCTTGGGAGCGCCCGAACCCCCGCGCGGCCCGCCGCTCCCGGGCCTGGGGTTCGACGGCGGATCGTTCGGCATGTCTCGGCTCCTCTATCGGTGGATGATCGATCCTCGTTGATCCTCGCCCGAACGTGCGAAGAGGGCCACCCCATGACGGGGTGACCCTCTTCGAAAGAATGTCCGGCGGCGTCCTACTCTCCCACCCCGTAACCAGGGCAGTACCATCGGCGCTGAAGGGCTTAGCTTCCGGGTTCGGAATGGAGCCGGGCGTTTCCCCTTCGCCATGGCCGCCGAAACTCTATGGAGATATCAGCCGATTCCCGACCGTATCTCGGGAACCACACAGTGGACGCGTAGCATGTTTGTGGTCAAGTCCTCGGCCTATTAGTACCGGTCGGCTCCAAGCGTTACCGCTCTTCCACCTCCGGCCTATCAACCCAGTCGTCTAGCTGGGGGCCTTACCAGGTTAACCCTGTGGGAGACCTCATCTTGAAGCCGGCTTCCCGCTTAGATGCTTTCAGCGGTTATCCGTCCCGAACGTAGCTAATCAGCGGTGCTCCTGGCGGAACAACTGACACACCAGAGGTTCGTCCGTCCCGGTCCTCTCGTACTAGGGACAGCCCTTCTCAAGTCTCCTGCGCGCACAGCGGATAGGGACCGAACTGTCTCACGACGTTCTAAACCCAGCTCGCGTACCGCTTTAATGGGCGAACAGCCCAACCCTTGGGACCTACTCCAGCCCCAGGATGCGACGAGCCGACATCGAGGTGCCAAACCATCCCGTCGATATGGACTCTTGGGGAAGATCAGCCTGTTATCCCCGGGGTACCTTTTATCCGTTGAGCGACGGCGCTTCCACAAGCCACCGCCGGATCACTAGTCCCGACTTTCGTCCCTGCTCGACATGTCTGTCTCACAGTCAAGCTCCCTTGTGCACTTGCACTCAACACCTGATTGCCAACCAGGCTGAGGGAACCTTTGGGCGCCTCCGTTACACTTTTGGAGGCAACCGCCCCAGTTAAACTACCCACCAGACACTGTCCCTGATCCGGATCACGGACCGAGGTTAGACATCCAGAACGACCAGAGTGGTATTTCAACGTTGACTCCACAAACACTGGCGTGCCTGCTTCACAGTCTCCCACCTATCCTACACAAGCCGTACCGAACACCAATATCAAGCTATAGTAAAGGTCCCGGGGTCTTTCCGTCCTGCTGCGCGAAACGAGCATCTTTACTCGTAGTGCAATTTCGCCGGATCTATGGTTGAGACAGCGGAGAAGTCGTTACGCCATTCGTGCAGGTCGGAACTTACCCGACAAGGAATTTCGCTACCTTAGGATGGTTATAGTTACCACCGCCGTTTACTGGCGCTTAAGTTCTCAGCTTCGTACCCGAAGGCACTAACCGGTCCCCTTAACGTTCCAGCACCGGGCAGGCGTCAGTCCGTATACTGCGTCTTGCGACTTCGCACGGACCTGTGTTTTTAGTAAACAGTCGCTTCTCCCTGGTCTCTGCGGCCGTACAACGCTTCGAGGGCAAGCCTCTACACGCCACGCGGCCCCCCTTCTCCCGAAGTTACGGGGGCATTTTGCCGAGTTCCTTAACCATAGTTAGCCCGATCGCCTTAGTATTCTCTACCTGACCACCTGAGTCGGTTTGGGGTACGGGCGGCTCGGTCCTCGCTAGAGGCTTTTCTCGGCAGCATAGGATCATCCACTTCGCCTATATCGGCTCCGTATCGGGTCTCAGACACATGAGACGCGGATTTGCCTACGTCTCGTCCTACACCCTTACCCGCGGTCTACCATCGCCGCGGTTGGACTACCTTCCTGCGTCACCCCATCGCTTGCCTACTACCAGCTTGGTTCGCGCGACTTTGCCGACGCCCCCGAAGGGTTGTCAGCATCGCGGCGCTTAGCATTACTGGGTTCAGCATGGGCGGACCTTCGCCGGTACGGGAATATCAACCCGTTGTCCATCGACTACGCCTGTCGGCCTCGCCTTAGGTCCCGACTTACCCAGGGCAGATTAGCTTGACCCTGGAACCCTTGGTCATTCGGCGGAGGGGTTTCTCACCCCTCTTTCGCTACTCATGCCTGCATTCTCACTCGTGTGGCGTCCACGACTGGGTCACCCCGCCGCTTCACTCGCCACACGACGCTCCCCTACCCATCCACACGCCTGGACCTCTCAAGAGAGGCCTGGCTATCAGTGTGAATGCCACAGCTTCGGTGGTGTGCTTGAGCCCCGCTACATTGTCGGCGCGGAATCACTTGACCAGTGAGCTATTACGCACTCTTTCAAGGGTGGCTGCTTCTAAGCCAACCTCCTGGTTGTCTGTGCGACTCCACATCCTTTCCCACTTAGCACACGCTTAGGGACCTTAGCTGGTGGTCTGGGCTGTTTCCCTCTCGACTACGGAGCTTATCCCCCGCAGTCTCACTGCCACGCTCTCACTTACCGGCATTCGGAGTTTGGCTGATTTCAGTAAGCTTTTTGGCCCCCTAGACCATCCAGTGCTCTACCTCCGGCAAGAAACGCGTGACGCTGCACCTAAATGCATTTCGGGGAGAACCAGCTATCACGAAGTTTGATTGGCCTTTCACCCCTACCCACAGGTCATCCCCCAGGTTTTCAACCCTGGTGGGTTCGGTCCTCCACGACGTCTTACCGTCGCTTCAACCTGCCCATGGGTAGATCACTTCGCTTCGGGTCTTGGACATGCGACTGAACGCCCTGTTCAGACTCGCTTTCGCTACGGCTGCCCCTCACGGGTTAACCTCGCCACACATCGCAAACTCGCAGGCTCATTCTTCAAAAGGCACGCTGTCACGGCCGGAGCAAGCTCCGACGACGCTCCAACGGCTTGTAGGCACACGGTTTCAGGTACTATTTCACTCCCCTCCCGGGGTACTTTTCACCTTTCCCTCACGGTACTAGTCCGCTATCGGTCATTAGGGAGTATTTAGGCTTAGCGGGTGGTCCCGCCAGATTCACACGGGATTTCTCGGGCCCCGTGCTACTTGGGATACGTTCCGGGAGTCACTGATGTTTCGTCTACGGGGGTATTACCCTCTATGCCGGGCCTTTCGCATGCCCTTCGACTACATCAATGATTTTTTACTCCCTGTCGGGTGTCAGCTCCAACTGGATCGTCCCACAACCCCACATACGCAACGCCTGACAGCTATCACACGTATCTGGTTTGGCCTGTTCCGCGTTCGCTCGCCACTACTAGCGGAATCACTGTTGTTTTCTCTTCCTGTGGGTACTGAGATGTTTCACTTCCCCACGTTCCCTCCGCACACCCTATGTGTTCAGGTGTGGGTGACAGGACATGACTCCTGCCGGGTTTCCCCATTCGGAAATCCTCGGATCACAGCTCGGTTGACAGCTCCCCGAGGCTTATCGCAGCCTCCTACGTCCTTCATCGGCTCCTAATGCCAAGGCATCCACCGTGCGCCCTTAATAACTTGGCCACAAAGATGCTCGCGTCCACTGTGTAGTTCTCAAGGTACGGGCGGAGAGCCGGCCCCAGACCACCGCGTACTCGAATCTTCGAGTCGTCCGGTGGGGGTCGGTCCCGCAGAAGGCGTCAGCGCTCTCGAAGGTTCTCGAGAAGGCCCGTTCCCTCAGGACCCAACAGCGTGCCTGGGCCGCCTCATCCGCTTGACACCTTTCCTCCCGCCGAAGCAGGTGTACTCAATGCGGTCGCGGGTGCGACGGCCTACTGGTCAATGTTCCACCCTTGAGCACCATCTCAGGGGCAAATGCCCTGAGCATGGCTCTGGACCGACCAGCCAGTGGCTGATCGGCCTAGTGCTCCTTAGAAAGGAGGTGATCCAGCCGCACCTTCCGGTACGGCTACCTTGTTACGACTTCGTCCCAATCGCCGATCCCACCTTCGACAGCTCCCTCCTTGCGGTTGGGCCACTGGCTTCGGGTGTTACCGACTTTCGTGACGTGACGGGCGGTGTGTACAAGGCCCGGGAACGTATTCACCGCAGCGTTGCTGATCTGCGATTACTAGCGACTCCGACTTCATAGGGTCGAGTTGCAGACCCTAATCCGAACTGAGGCCGGCTTTTTGGGATTCGCTCCACCTTGCGGTCTCGCAGCCCTTTGTACCGACCATTGTAGCATGTGTGCAGCCCAAGACATAAGGGGCATGATGATTTGACGTCATCCCCACCTTCCTCCGAGTTGACCCCGGCAGTCTCCTATGAGTCCCCGCCATTACGCGCTGGCAACATAGAACGAGGGTTGCGCTCGTTGCGGGACTTAACCCAACATCTCACGACACGAGCTGACGACAACCATGCACCACCTGTGCAGGACCCTTGCGGACCTCACATCTCTGTGAGATTTCCCTGCATGTCAAGCCTTGGTAAGGTTCTTCGCGTTGCGTCGAATTAAGCCACATGCTCCGCCGCTTGTGCGGGCCCCCGTCAATTCCTTTGAGTTTTAGCCTTGCGGCCGTACTCCCCAGGCGGGGCGCTTAATGCGTTAGCTGCGGCACAGAGGACGTGGAAAGTCCCCCACACCTAGCGCCCACCGTTTACGGCGTGGACTACCAGGGTATCTAATCCTGTTTGCTCCCCACGCTTTCGCTCCTCAGCGTCAGTATCGGCCCAGAGACCCGCCTTCGCCACCGGTGTTCCTCCTGATATCTGCGCATTTCACCGCTACACCAGGAATTCCAGTCTCCCCTACCGAACTCTAGTCTGCCCGTATCGAATGCAGGCTTGGAGTTGAGCCCCAAGTTTTCACATCCGACGCGACAGACCGCCTACGAGCTCTTTACGCCCAATAATTCCGGACAACGCTTGCACCCTACGTATTACCGCGGCTGCTGGCACGTAGTTAGCCGGTGCTTCTTTTGCAGGTACAGTCACCTTGCGGCTTCGTCCCTGCTGAAAGAGGTTTACAACCCGAAGGCCTTCATCCCTCACGCGGCGTCGCTGCGTCAGGCTTTCGCCCATTGCGCAATATTCCCCACTGCTGCCTCCCGTAGGAGTCTGGGCCGTGTCTCAGTCCCAGTGTGGCCGGTCGCCCTCTCAGGCCGGCTACCCGTCGTCGCCTTGGTGGGCCATTACCCCACCAACAAGCTGATAGGCCGCGGGCCCATCCCTGACCGAAAAACTTTCCACGCGACAAGATGCCGAGTCGCGTCATATCCGGTATTAGCCCCGGTTTCCCGGAGTTATCCCAGAGTCAGGGGCAGGTTGCCCACGTGTTACTCACCCGTTCGCCACTGATCCAGGGAGCAAGCTCCCTTTCACCGTTCGACTTGCATGTGTTAAGCACGCCGCCAGCGTTCGTCCTGAGCCAGGATCAAACTCTCCGTAAATGTCTTTGGGTGCCCCGGCCGAAACCGGAGCAAGACACGGAAAAGTGATACTGGCCTGAGCAGACGAGCTGATCGTATTCGTCTGTCAAACCAAAAGGAATTCCGTCCCGAAGGTGCGCACGAAGCGAATGCTTCGCCGCTTTCCCCGGGGACGGGGTTGTTTGGCATTGACTTTCGGCACGCTGTTGAGTTCTCAAGGAGCGGGCGCGCACCAAGACCATGACCTTTCGGCCGGTTCTCGGGGCAACTGCTCAAGACTACGGGGTGGCGTCTGGCCGGTCAAACCGGCTGTCAGCCTCCCCTCACTCCGCGCGACGAACGTCCTCCTCCGGGGCTAACCGGCGGAGGACGGAGTCCTCGGTGGGAGTGGCTCGCGGGGTCGGCTGCCGTCTCCGGCCTCCGACGTCCTCGCGGGCTGGAAGAACATACGTGACCGGCCTCGTCCGGAGCAAATCGACGAACCGTTCGCGTGTCCAGCGCACCGGGCGCCCGAGGCAACGCCTGAGTCGGGGAGGCCTCGAGGCCCACGTCGTCGGACGCGATGAGGGTGGGCTCAGCCGCGGATGACGCCGCCCATCGTGCGCTTGCCGCGACGCAGGACGACGTACCTGCCGTGCAGCCAGTCGGCCTCCTGGATGACTGCGGCGACGTCCGAGACGCGGACGTTGTTGATCGAGGCTCCGCCCTCTTCGATGGCCCTGCGCGCGGCCGACTTGGAGGCGACCAAGCCGGTGTCGGCCAGCAGATCCACCACGGTGGGTTGCGTGCCCGCGGGCAGCACGACGTGGGGCGCTTCGCGCAGGGCCGCCTCGAGCGTCGCGGCATCCAGCGCGGCGAGGTCACCGTTGCCGAACAGCGCTTGGGCGGCGGCCTGCGCCTGCTGGACCGCGACCGGCCCGTGCACCAGCTCGGTCAGCTCCTCAGCCAACGCGCGCTGAGCGGCCCGGTCCTGCGGACGCTCCGCGGTCACCTGCTCCAAACCCTCGATGTCCTCACGCGAACGGAAGGACAGGATCCGCAGGTAGCCGGCGATGTCGCGGTCGTCGACGTTGAGCCAGAACTGGTAGAAGGCGTACGGCGACGTGAGCGCCGGGTCCAGCCAGAGCGCACCGCCCTCGGTCTTGCCGAACTTGGTGCCGTCGGCTCGGGTCAGCAGCGGGGTCGCGAAAGCGTGAACCGATCGACCTTCGGCCCGATGGATCAGGTCGAGCCCGGCGGTGAGGTTGCCCCACTGGTCGCTTCCGCCGAACTGCAACGTGCAGCCGTGTCGCCGGTACAGCTCGAGGAAGTCGAAGCCCTGCAGGATCTGGTAGCTGAACTCGGTGTAGGAGATGCCTTGCTCGGAGGCGAGGCGAGCGGCCACGGCGTCCTTCGTGACCATCTTGTTGACCCTGAAGTGCTGGCCGATGTCACGGAGGAACTCGATCGCGGACAACGGGGCGGTCCAGTCGAGGTTGTTGACCATGACCGCCGCGTTGTCGCCGTCGAAGCTGAGGAACGGCTCGATCTGGCGCCGGATGCCTTCGACCCAGCCGGCCACGACTTCCGGCGGGTTCAGGACCCGCTCCGCCGTCGGCCTGGGATCGCCGATCAACCCGGTCGACCCGCCGACAAGCGCCAGAGGTCGGTGCCCAGCCCGCTGGAGCCGCCGGGCGGTGATCACCTGAACGAGGTGACCGTGGTGGAGGCTGGCTGCCGTCGGGTCGAAGCCGACGTAGAACGTGACGGGACCTGCCGCGAAGGCCTCTCGCAGAGCCGTCTCGTCAGTGGACAGCGCGAGGAGTCCGCGCCAGGTCAGCTCGTCGATCAGATCGGTCACGGGGTGATCCTCCCCTAACGTCGATCCGCCACCTGCGCGGGCCTCGAACGACGCGTGTCGCCGTCAGGCAGCGCAACGCGAAAGCGCCATGGCGTGTCCTGTCCGGCCGAGACGCCGACACGCGGGCCCGCCACGACATCCCGGGCTGGCACCGAGCCGAGCGGGCCGCGCAGCCGTACCGGAGAGCCGGGGGCTAGCAAGTCGATGCCGCCAACCGACTCATTGAGAGCGAGGGCCTCGGCGAGGCGGGCAGGCCCCGGCGCGAGCTGCGCGTCGGTGCGTGCGGTCGGCCGGCGCTCGCGTGCCGTCCTGGCACCGGTCACGACGACGCCCGCACGCAACAGGACCGCGCTCGCCTCTCCCACCGGGCCGCACACGACGTTGGCGCACCAGTGCATGCCGTAGGTGAAGTAGACGTAGAGGTGGCCCGCCGGGCCAAACATGACCTGGGTGCGCGGCGTGGGTCCGCGGAAGGCGTGCGACGCGGGGTCGGCCAACCCGGCGTAGGCCTCCACCTCGGTCAGCCGTACGGCGACGCGCACCCCGCCAACGTCGCTGACCACCCGCGCCCCGAGCAAGGCTCGTGCGACCTCATCCGCGGGGCCGAGAAGATCCCGACGCGCGACCCGTCCAGCCATGCAGCCATCCTGGCGCCTCGGCCGCTCACCCCCGCGTTGATCGTGAGAGATGCACGGTTCCCTCGGCGGGCCGCCGTCCAACTCTCACGATCAACAGGGGTTGGTGCGATCAGGGGCCGACGGTCGCACGCAGGGTGGCCAGCTGCTCGCGTACCCGTAGTGGAGCCGTACCCCCAAAGCCGGCGCGCGACGAGAGCGCCCCCTCGATGGTCAGCACCGATCGGACCTCCGGGGTGAGGTGCGCAGACACCGCGGCCAGCTCCTCGTCGCTGAGCTGGTCGAGCTCGACGCCCTTGGCCTCCGCAGCCTGCACGAAGGCGCCCGCGATCTCGTGAGCCTCCCGGAAGGGGACGCCCTGGCGCACCAACCACTCCGCGGCATCCGTGGCGAGCGCATAGCCCTCGGGGGCGGCCGCGGCCATGACGTCGGGTCGGAAGCGAAGCGTCGCCACACAGCCTGTCAGCGCGGGAAGCACCACGAGAAGCGTGGCCACCGTGTCGAAGACCGGCTCCTTGTCCTCCTGGAGGTCTCGGTTGTAGGCGAACGGCAGACCTTTGAGCGTCACGAGGAGCCCGGTGAGGTTGCCGATGACCCGCCCCGCCTTGCCACGCGCAAGCTCGGCGATGTCGGGATTCTTCTTCTGCGGCATGATCGAACTGCCGGTCGCGAACGCGTCGTCGAGCTCGGCCCAGCCGAACTCCCGCGACGTCCAGAGGCAGATCTCCTCACCGAGCCGCGAGATGTGCACGGCGATCATCGAGGCGCAGAACACGAACTCCGCCGCGAAGTCGCGGTCGCTGACGGCGTCGATGGAGTTGGGAACGGCGCCCGCGAAGCCCAGCTCGGCTGCCGTGGCCTCGGGGTCCACCGGCAGCGACGAGCCGGCCAGCGCCCCAGCGCCCAACGGGGACAGGTCTGCGCGACGCGCCCAGTCGTCGAGCCGGCTGACGTCCCGCTGCAGGGCGTGGACGTGCTTGGCCAGCTCGTGCCCGAAGGACACGGGCTGAGCGTGCTGCAGGTGCGTGAAGCCGGGCGCGGCGCTGTCGACGTGGGCCTCGGCCTGGGCAAGGAGCGCGCGCTGCAGCGCACGTACCTCCGCAACGACCATCCGCGCATGATCGCGGAGGTAGAGGCGCAGGTCGGTCGCGACCTGATCATTGCGCGACCGGCCAGCCCGCAGCTTGCCGCCTAGCGAGCCGAGACGCTCGACCAGGCCGCGTTCGAGGGCCGTGTGGACGTCCTCGTCCTCGACCGTGGGGACGAATCGGCCGGCGGCCACGTCGGCAGCCAGGTCGGCGAGAGCGCCGAGCATCGATGCGAGCTCGCCGTCATCGAGGAGCCCAGCGCGGTGGAGCACGCGGGCGTGGGCTCGAGACGCCGCCAGGTCGTACGGCGCCAGCACCCAGTCGAAGTGCACCGACACGGACAGCGCCGCCAGCGCCTCCGCTGGTCCCGACGCGAAACGCCCTCCCCACAACCGGGTCGTCCCCTCCTCCTGCCCGGTTGCGTCCGACGCCCCATGCGCCGTAGCGCTCACTTCGTCGGCCGCACCGGGCTGGTCAGGCACCGGCGACCGCGCCGAGGTCACGCTTGGCGGCGATCTTCGAAGGCAGTCCCCACAACTCGACGAACCCCTTGGCCTGTGACTGGTCAAAGGTGTCACCGGCGTCGTAGGTCGCCAGGTTGAAGTCGTACAGGGACTGATCGCTGCGGCGGCCACTCACCACGGCTCGCCCGGCGTGGAGCGTCATCCTGATCTCGCCCGAGACCGGCTCGTTGACCTCGTCGAAGAGGTGGTCGAGCGCGCGCTTGAGGGGGCTGAACCACAGTCCGTCGTAGACAAGCTCGCTCCAACGCTGCTCGCTCTGCCGGGCGAATCGAGCGAGGTCACGCTCGACTGTGACGTTCTGCAGCTCGGCGCGGGCCGTGAGCAACGCAATGGCCCCGGGTGCCTCGTACACCTCGCGGCTCTTGATGCCCACGAGCCGGTCCTCGACCATGTCGAGGCGCCCGACTCCCTGCGCGCCGGCCCGATCGTTGAGCTCGACGATCGCCTCCAGCATCGAAACCTTGCGTCCGTCCAGCGCGATCGGTACCCCGTGCTCGAAGGTGATGACGACCTCGTCGGCCTCTCGAGGAACGGCCGGGTCCTGGGTGTAGGAGTACACCTCCTCGGTCGGTCCGTTCCAGATGTCCTCGAGGAAACCGGTCTCGACAGCGCGGCCCCAGACGTTCTGGTCGATCGAGAACGGGTTCTTCTTGGTCGTCTCGATCGGCAGGTCGTTCGCCTCCGCGTAGTCGATCGCCTTGTCACGGGTGAGAGCCAGGTCGCGTACGGGCGCGAGGCAGGCCAGGTCGGGCGCGAGGGCTCCGATGCCGACCTCGAAACGGACCTGGTCGTTCCCCTTCCCCGTGCAACCGTGAGCCACGACGGACGCACCATGCTTTCGGGCGGCGGCCACGAGGTGCTTGACGATCACGGGCCGGGACAGCGCCGACACCAACGGATAGCGATCCATGTACAGCGCGTTCGCCTTCAGCGCGGGCAGGCAATACCCGTCGGCGAACTCGTCGCGGGCGTCGGCGACCTCGGCTTCCACAGCGCCGCAGGCGAGCGCCCGATCGCGGATCACGTCGAGGTCTTCCCCGCCCTGCCCGACGTCGGCAGCCACGGCGATCACCTCGGCGCCGGTGCGCTCAGCGATCCAGCCGATGCCGACTGAGGTGTCCAGGCCTCCGGAGTATGCGAGGACGACGCGCTCCTTCACGGGGTTTCTCCTTGATTGGTTCGGCCGGGGGTCGGTCCCCCGACGAGGTCGAGCAACTGTTGGGCGACGGCAGCGCCGCCCGTGGGTTCACGCGTGACCATAAAGATGGTGTCGTCTCCGGCAACGGTGCCGATCACAGCCGGCAGCACGGTGTGGTCGATGGCCGAGGCGAGGTACTGCGCGGCGCCGGGCGGCGTCCGAAGCACGACCATGTTGGCACTGCTGTCGACGCTCACCAGCACGTCCTCGCACCGCTTGCGCAGCCGGTCCGCAGCCACTGAGTCCACGACGGCTGCGTGCGGTGTCCGGTCGCCGCCCTCCCCCGGTACGGCGTACACAAGGGTTCCGGCATCATCGCGGACCCGGACGGCCCCGAGCTCGTCGAGATCGCGGGACAACGTGGCCTGGGTGACCGTGTGCCCTTCGTCGGCGAGCAAGGTCGCGAGCTCGGCCTGAGATCGGACGCTCACGCGCTCGAGCGTGTCGACGATGCGCTGGTGGCGCGCAGCCTTCGTCCGCAGCACCGTCATGACCGGGCCTCGGCAGCATCCAGAATTGCTGGGACAGCGCGGACGAAAGAGTCGGCCTCCGCAGCGGTGAGGACCAGGGGCGGCGCCAGCCGGACGACGTCCGGGCGGACGGCGTTGACGAGGAAACCGGCCTCGCGCGCGGCTGTCTCGACAGCGGGCGCCAGCGGTTTCGTGAGCAGCAAGGCCCGCCACAGCCCGAGGCCCCGATGCCCGGCCAGCAGCGCGTGCGAGGTGGCGTCAAGGCCGCCTGACAAGCGATCACCGACGACCTTCACGTGGGTGAGCAGGTGGTCGGCCTCGATGGTGTCGAGCACGGCGAGCGCAGCGGCGCACGAGACCGGGTTCCCGCCGAAGGTCGATCCGTGGTCGCCCGGCGCGAACAGCTCGCCTGCGGCGCCGACACCGACGCACGCCCCGATGGGAAGTCCGCCACCGAGGCCCTTGGCCAGGGTGATCACGTCGGGAAGCACGCCCTGCGCCGTCGAGGCGAGCCACTCGCCCGTACGACCGAATCCGCTCTGCACCTCGTCGATCACGAGCAGTGCGCCTACACGGTCGCAGGCAGCGCGCGCCGCTGCGAGGTAGCCGTCGGGCGGCACCACGACACCTGCTTCGCCTTGGACCGGCTCGAGGACGACGGCGGCGACCGTGGTGTCGACGGCCGCCGCCAGGGCCGCTGCGTCGCCGTACGGAACAAATCTCACGGGGCCAGGAAGTGGCTGGAACGGCTGGCGTTTGGCGGGCAGCCCCGTGACCGACAGCGCCCCAAGGGTGCGCCCGTGGAAGCCGTCGTCGGTGGCCACGATCCGCTGCCGACCGCCCGTGGGGTCGAGGCGCCATCCGTGCCGGCGGACCAGCTTCAGCGCGGCTTCGTTCGCCGTGGCCCCGTCCTGGCAGAGGAACACCCGGGCCGGTGAACCCACCAGGGACACCAGCCGCTCGGCCAGCCGTACGCCGGGCTCGTGGATCGCGAGGTTGCTGGTGTGGGCCAGCGTCTCAACCTGCCGCTGGACGGCCTGCACGAGCGCCGGGTGCCCGTGCCCGAGCGATGAGACGGCGATTCCACCCACCAGATCGAGATAGGCGTTGCCGTCGGCGTCCCACACCGTGCAGCCCTCACCACGCACCAAGGCGACCGCGGGCGTTCCGTAGTTGGGCATCATCACGGCGTCCCACCGCGCGGCCAGCACGCCGTACGCCGGCGCGTCCGAGCCGGGGAGCTCCCTGGCCCCCAAGCGCTCGGACGTGGCGGCGCTCATGGCAGCACCATGGTTCCGACGCCGGCTGTCGTGAAGACCTCGAGCAGGAGGGCATGCTCGACTCGGCCGTCGAGCAGGTGCGCGCGCGGCACACCCTCGCGGACGGCCGTCAGGCACGCCTCCATCTTGGGAGCCATCCCGCTCGACAGCGTGGGGAGCATCGCCTCGAGGTCACTCGCCACCAGGCTGCTGATCAGCTCATCGCTGGCCGGCCAGTCCGCGAAGAGACCCTCGACGTCGGTGAGGACGACGAGCTTCTCAGCGCCCAAGGCCACCGCGAGAGCCGCGGCCGCGGTGTCGGCGTTGACGTTGAAGACCTCGCCCGAGCCGGCTGCGCCGCGAGCGACGCTGCTCACGACCGGGATCAGGCCGTCGTCCAGGAGGCCCGCCACGAACCTCGGCGAGACATCAACGACCTCGCCGACCAGACCCAGGTCGACGGTCTCGCCGCCGACGACAGCCTCCCGTTTCTCGGCTGTGAAGACGTGGGCGTCCTCGCCGCTGAGCCCGACGGCGTGCGGCCCGTGCGCATTGATCAGGCCGACGATCTCGCGCTGGACCTGGCCGACGAGCACCATGCGCACGACGTCCATGGCTTCAGGGGTCGTGACGCGGAGGCCGCCGCGGAACTCGTTGTCGATGCCCAACCGGTCCAGCATCGAGGTGATCTGCGGGCCGCCGCCGTGAACGACCACCACCCGGATCCCGCAGTGCCGGAGGAACACCACATCCTCGGCGAAGGCCCGCTTGAGTGCCTCATCGGTCATCGCGTTGCCGCCGTACTTCACCACGACAGTGCGGCCGCGGAAGCGCTCGATCCACGGCAAGGCCTCCACGAGGACTCCCGCCTTCGCCAGCGCCTCGGAGTGCCGGCTCATGTCGAGTACGCCGAGTTCTCATGGACGTACGCCGCGGTCAGGTCGTTGGTCCAGAGCGTCGCCGTCTCAGCGCCGGCGGCGAGGTCGACGAGGACACCCACCTCGCGACCCGAGAGATCGACCAGCGCTCGGTCCTCGCCCGGCGCGCCACCCACACACACCTTGACGCCGTTGATCGTCACCGCGACCTGGTCAGGCTCGAACGTCGCCGTTGTGGTGCCGACCGCTGACAGAACGCGACCCCAGTTGGGGTCCTCGCCGTGCACCGCGCACTTGAACAAGTTGCTGCGAGCCACCGCTCGAGCCGCCTCGACGGCCTCGTCCTCGGTGACGGCGCCTACGACCTCGATCACGATGTCCTTGCTGGCACCCTCGGCGTCGTGGACGAGCTGGAGCGCGAGATCGGCGCACACCTGACGTACCGCTGACTCCAACATCGCGCGAGGGGGCGCTACCCCCGAAGCGCCTGACGCCATGAGCAGGACCGTGTCGTTGGTCGACATGCACCCGTCAGAGTCAACCCGGTCGAACGTCGTGCGCACGGCCTCTCGCAGCACGCCGTCAAGGGTCGCGGCGTCGGTCACGGCGTCGGTGGTGAGCACCACGAGCATCGTGGCCAGCCCAGGCGCCAGCATCCCGGCCCCTTTGGCCATGCCCCCCACCGTGAATTCCCCTGTGGATGGCGCCCCGGATTGGGGAACTTTGGTGCTGCCAGAGCGACCGTAAAGTTCCCCAATGCGAGAGGGAGTGCGCAGGGAGGCCTGTTTGGGAAGGGTGTCGGTGGTCATGATCGCCTCCGCCGCGGTCTGACCTCCGTCGCGCGCGAGAGAGGCGTGGGCCTC
Organism: uncultured Actinomycetota bacterium; assembly: GCA_963820065.1. GTDB lineage: Bacteria > Actinomycetota > Actinomycetes > DATJPE01 > DATJPE01 > JANPBY01. The sequence continues at coordinate 93,935 of CAWFYM010000010.1, forward strand.
GGTGACGCCCGGAATCAGGCGGTGCATCGGGAGCCGCTCGCCGATCAGCCCGGTCGAGCAGATGGCCACCTCGCCGGCTCCGCAGCCGAGCAAGGTTGCCACGTGCTCCGCCGTCGCGTGGGTGTCCTGGAACCCGCTCGGTCCCGTGCACGCGTTGGCGCCGCCGGAGTTGAGGACGACCCCGCGGATCTCGCCCCCGGCCACCACTTGCTGCGACCACAGGACAGGCGCTGCCTTGAATCTGTTGGACGTGAACACACCCGCCGCGAACTGCTGCGGGCCGTCGTTGACGACGACGGCAACGTCGGCGGCGCCGCTTCCCTTCAACCCCGCCGCCACACCCGACGCACGAAACCCTCGGGGCGCCGTCACTCCCGTCGTCACGGCGCGACCCCCAGAACCGTAAGCCCCGTCGTCTCTGGGAATCCGAGCATGAGATTCGCGTTCTGCACGGCTTGCCCAGCGGCGCCCTTGCCGAGGTTGTCGAGGGCAGACGTGACGATGACCCTGCCGCTGTCGACGTCGACCTCGGCCTGCAGCTGGGCAGCGTTGGTGCCGAAGGTGCTGCTGGTCCGCGGCTGCAGACCCTTGGGCAGGACCTGGACGAACGGCTCGTCCTCATAGGCCTTCGCCAGCACGAGCCGCACGTCGTCCGCGGTCGTCAGCGGACTGGTGGGTCGAGCGGTCACCGTCGCGAGGATGCCGCGCGGCATCGGCGCGAGCATCGGGGTGAAGGACACGGAAGTGGCGCCGCTGGCCTGCTTGATCTCGGGTACGTGCTGGTGGGCACCGACCTTGTAGGCCGAGAGCCCGCCCATCACCTCGCTGGCGAGAAGGTTGGTCTTGAGACCGCGGCCGGCTCCGGTCGTGCCGCTCGCCGCCACCACGACGACGTCTTCTGGGCAGACGACTCCCCCCGCCACGAGCGGGGCCAGCGCCAGGGTGATCGCCGCGGCGTAGCAGCCAGTGTTGGCCACGCGCGAGCTCGCGGCGATGGCCGACCGCTGGCCCGGCAGCTCGGGGAGTCCGTAGGTCCAGGTACCGGCATGCGAGCCCCCGTAGTAGGCCTCCCACACATCCGCGTCGACGAGCCTGAAGTCAGCCCCGAGGTCGACCACCGCCACGTCCGCCGGGAGCTGGCCCACGAGTGCAGCCGACTCGCCGTGCGGGAGAGCGAGGAACACCAGGTCGGCGTCGGCGAGCAGCGTCGGGTCCGTGGCGTCGAAGGCGCGGTCCCCCAGCGGCATCAGGTGGGGGTGCAGGTCGGTGACCGGTCGTCCGGCGCTGGCCGAGGCGCAGACGGCGCCGAGGTCGAGACCGGGGTGGCCGTGGATGAGTCTGAGCAACTCGCCCCCGGCATACCCGCTCGCCCCTGCAACCGAGATACGCACGCCCATGTCACATGTATACATGATTCAGCAATAGTATGCAGCCCTGGCCGCCTCCATCTCGGTCCGTGGGACGCCGCGGTACGGCATCGTCCCGTTCTCACGCAGTCCCGCCTCCCTGCCGCCGGCCGCCAGTCGCCCCCTCGGTTGCGTGGGAGGCTGGCCGCATGGAGACCAGGCGCCTCGGACGGCTCGGGCACGAGAGCTCGGTGCTCATCTACGGGGCGGCCGCTCTCTCCGAGGTCGATCAGGACACGGCGGACGCTTCGATCCAGGAGGCCCTCGACGCCGGTATCAACCACTTCGATGTGGCCGCCGGGTACGGCGATGCGGAGCTGCGGCTCCGGCCCTGGGCTGGTCGGCTCGGGAGCGACGCGTTTCTCGCGACCAAGACGGGCGAGCGCGAGCGTGACCGGGCGTGGGCGCAGATCAACACCTCCCTCGAGCGGCTGGGGGTTGACCGCGTCGACCTGATCCAGCTGCATGCCGTCGGAGACCTCGACGACCTCGACCGGGCGACCGGGCCCGAGGGGGCTCTCGGAGCCGCGATCCGCGCCAGGGACGAGGGCATGGTCGGCGCGATCGGTATCACGGGGCATGGCCACGCGGCCCCGGCCACGCACCTCGAGGCGCTGCATCGGTTCCCGTTCGACACCGTGCTGTCCCCGTGGAACCACCGGCTGGCGCGTCGACCAGACTTTGCCGCCGACTTCAGCGCCCTTCGGGACGAGTGCGTGCGCCAGGACGCTGCCCTGCGGATCATCAAGGCGGTGGCGCGGCGCAACTGGCCCGAGGGCGCCGAGGGCGCCGAGGGCACCGAGGGCACGGCGGCCGCCTACGCCACGTGGTACGAGCCCTGGGACGACGCGGAACGCGTCGACGCCGCGATCGCCTTCGTCCTGCGGACACCCGGCGTCACAGGGCTAGCCACCCCTGGGGATGTCCGCCTCCTGGCTCGCGTGGTCACGGCCGCCGAGCACGCACCGTTGATGACCGACGCCCTGATCGATGCGGCCCTGGGCGACGCCCCCGGTTACAGCTCCCCCTTCGAGCGCATGCCCTTCTAGGCGCTGCCCTGTGGGCGACCCGTCTCAGGACCCTGACCGCCGGTTGGTCGGTTCAGGTCCGCAGGACGGCGCCAACCGCCGCGGTCGCTGAAGCAACGGCCGCGTCACGCGCGACGGAGACTTCTTCGACGGTCAGGGTGCGGTCGAGGGCTCGGAAGCGCAGCGCGTAGGCCATGGACTTACGGCCTTCGCCCAGGCGCTCGTCCCGGTAGACGTCGAACAACCTCAGGGACTCCAACAGCTCACCGGCGCCCGCTCTCAGGGCTGCCTCGACATCGGCCGCGTGCACATCCTCGTCGACGACCAGGGCCACATCCTCCTTGGCCATCGGGAACGACGACAGGACGGGCCCGGTGTCGAGGTCTTCCGCGTAGGCAGCCAGGGTCGTGAGATCGAGCTCGAGCGCCACGCTACGAGCGGGAAGGTCGAACGCCTCACACACCGTGGGATGCAGCTCGCCGGCGTGCCCGAGGTGAATCAGGTTGGTGCCATCGCCGGACGCGTCCACCCACAGGGCGGCACACCGGCCCGGGTGCCAGGGCGCACGCTGCGCAGGACGCACGACCATCGGCGCGTCGATCGCTGAGGCAGCCTCGCGGGCCAGCTCGATCGCGTCCGCCCAGGTGACGCTGCGTCCCTTGCCCCACCAGCCGCCGGCCTCCAGCTGCCCGGTCAGAACGGCTGCGACGTGGATCGGCTGGTCGGGGATCGCAGCATCGAGAGCGGCGACCTCCGCCTGCGTCGGACGTCGGTCGACGGGTGGGCGCGGTGCTGGACCGGACCCCGGCTTGCTCCTGAAGACTCGCCCGATCTCGAAGATCGCTAGATCGGTGAAACCACGACTGACGTTGCGCCGGGCCACGGGGACGAGTGCCTGCAGGAGCCCCGAACGCAGGTACGGCTCCTCGTCGGAGAGCGGGTTCGCCAGCCGTACCTGGCGACGCCGTTCGTCGTCGTCTGGGATGCCCAGGGAATCAAGCGTCGCGGTACCGACGAAGGGATAGCACCGGACCTCGGTCAGACCAGCTCCCGCGAGGGCACGAGCCACCATCAGCGCGTGTCGCTTGCCCGTGCCGACGCCTCGCCCCGGCGGTGTCGGCCTGAGCACCGACGGCACTCGGTCGTAGCCGTCGAGCCGAATGACTTCCTCGGCCAGATCGTTGGGGTCGCGGAGGTCGGGACGCCACGTCGGGGCGGTGATCGTCAGGCTTCCCTCAGGCCCGGGGCCCTCGACGGTGCAGCCGACGTCGGCCAACCGTCGCAGCACCACGTCCGGCGCATAGTCCAGCCCGGACACGCGACCTGGGTGGGTGAGGGACATCCGGATCGGGGCCGAGGGCGTCCGTTCGTCAATCTCACTGACGCCCTCGTAGGTGGCGCCGCCGAGCTCCACGAGCAGGGCGCAGGCGCGGGCACTCGCGAGGGGCGGAAGCGCCGGGTCGACGCCACGCTCGAACCGCCGCGAGGCCTCGGTCGACAGCTTGTGGCGCCTCGACTGTCGAGCAGCCGTGACGGGCATGAAGTGCGCGGCTTCGATGACAAGCTCGGTGCTGGACTCATCGATCTCTGTGGTGGCCCCGCCCATCGTCCCAGCGATCGCGATCGGTCCCGAGGAGTCGGTGATCAGCAGGTCATCCGGATCCAGGCCGCGGTCCTGCCCGTCCAGCGTCTTGAGCCTCTCCCCCGCCGCCGCCCGCCGGACCACGACCTCGCCCTGAAGACGCTTCTCGTCGAAGGCATGCAGGGGCTGACCGAGCTCGAGCATGACGTAGTTGGTGATATCGACAGCAAGACTGATCGGTCGCATCCCGGCCAGGTGCAACCTCGTCTGCAGCCAGAGCGGGCTGGCAGCGAACGGGTCGAAGCCGGAGATCCGGCGCAGCACGATCCGGTCGGCTCCCGTGGGATCGGCGATCGAGACGGGATGCCCAGGGGCCCCGGCGCCAGGCAACTCCGGGACGTCGGCCGGGTCACGAAACGGGACGTCGTAGGCGGTGGCCGCCTCCCTGGCGACCCCGCGCATCGACAGGCAGTAGCCGCGGTCCGGGGTCACCGCGATGTCGAGCACCGCGTCAGGCAGACCCATCAGCTCGGCCGCATCGTCGCCCACAGTGAGGGTGGATGCGACAGCCGGCGGGACGACATAGATGCCGCTGTGGTCAGCACCGACGCCGAGCTCGCTCACCGAGCAGATCATCCCGTCGCTGACGTGGCCGTACGTCTTGCGAGCCGAGACCTCAAATCCGCCCGGCAGCACACCCCCGGCAAGAACCACGATCACGACGTCACCGACAGCGAAGTTGTGCGCTCCACAGACGATCCCGCGCGACGGCTCTCCCGTGGGGTTGTGCGCGCCCACATCGACCTGGCACCAGCGGATCAGCTTGCCGTTCTTCTGCGGCTCCTCAACGATGTCGAGCACGCGGCCGACCACGAGCGGGCCGGAAACGACGAGCTCCTCGACGGTCTCGACCTCAAGTCCCACACGCGTCAGTCGATCGGCTATGGCGCGCGGAGACTCCTCGGCTGGGATGTCGACCAGTGAACGGAGCCAGCTCAGAGGGACCAGCATCAGACCTCCATGCCGAAAGCCTGAGTGAACCGGATGTCGCCCTCGACCATGTCGCGCATGTCGCGAACGTCGTTGCGGAACATCAGGGTGCGCTCGATGCCCATGCCGAATGCGAATCCGCTGTAGCGCTCGGGATCGATCCCGCAGGCAATGAGCACGCGCGGATTGACCACGCCGCACCCTCCCCACTCGATCCAACCCTCGCTGGAGCACGTCCGGCAGGGATTGTCAGGATCGCCGACCGACGCACCTAGGCACACGAAGCACTGCAAGTCGACTTCGGCGCTCGGCTCGGTGAACGGGAAGTAGGACGGTCGCAGGCGCGTCGTGACGCTGTCGCCGAACATGGCAGCGGCGAAGTGGTCGAGGGTTCCCTTGAGGTCGGCCAACGTGATGCCCTCGTCGACCACGAGGCCCTCGACCTGTCCGAAGACGGGGGTGTGGGTGGCATCGAGCTCATCGGTCCGGTAGACGCGGCCGGGGCAGACGACATAGATCGGCGGCTCCTGCTCGAGCATCGTCCGGATCTGCACCGGCGAGGTCTGAGTGCGCAGCACCAGCCCGTGGTCTGGCGGATCGACGAAGAAGGTGTCCTGCATGGTGCGCGCCGGATGATCGCGCGGCATGTTGAGGGCGTCGAAGTTGTGCCATTCCGTCTCGACCTCGGGGCCATCCGCGACCTGGTAGCCCATCGCGATGAAGACCTCCGAGATCCGCTCCATCAAGGTCGTGAGCGGGTGGCGGGCGCCGTGGGAACGCCGGTCGTACGGCAGGGTGACGTCGACGGCTTCTTCGATGAGCACTCGCTCGTCGCGCTCCTGCTCGAGCGCGGACTGCCGCGCTTCGAGTGCAGAACGGACGGACTGGCGGGCCGCGCCGACCCGCTTCCCGGCCTCAGCCTTGGCCTGCGGAGGCAGGGCACCGATCTCGCGGTTGGCCAGCGCCAGAGGGCTCCGGTCGCCGACATGCGCGAGCCGTACGCCCTTCAACTCATCCAGGTCGGTCGCTTCTGCAATCGCGTGGAGCGCAGCGTCGCGGGCCTCATCGACCGCGGCTGGCTGGAGAGCCGCCACCTCGACCGGATCGAAGCTCTTGTTGGGTGCAGACACGACGCCGCAGTCTAGTTGGCGGTCGACACCGAAGCCGACCCAGTTATCGCCTGCGTGCCCTGCGGGTGGTCACGCCTCTGACATGACCTCCGGACCGCTGGGTCCGTCGTCCGCTGCGGCGCGCTCGGCCAGGATCCGGGCGACCTCGTCGAGCTCGTGCTGCGGGACGGCTGGGCTCTCCACGCGACTGACCCCGTTGTAGGCGGTGATGTACTTCTCCAGCTCGGGGCCAGACTCCCAGCTGGTGATCAGGCAATATCTGGCTGCCGCTCCGGGGTGATAGACGGCGTGATAGAGGCGCTGGGTGTCGACGATGAGTTGGGCGCCCGCTGGCAAAGGGATGCGCGACTCGGTCGCCGGGTCGTCCTTGACCTCGCGCAGGACCATCACCGAATCGGGGTCATGGGTGAGGTTGAAGAAGCCCCGAACGATCCAGCCGGTGCCTTCGGGGTTGAGCCGGTTGTTGTCGTCGATGTGCAGGTTGCGGGTCACGGTCTCGGCGTAGGTGTTGGGCTGGAGCTCGATCACCCGGCATCGCCCGATGTTGGCGCCGGGTTCGTCGGCGCGCGCCTTCAGCCGTGGTGCCACCGCAACGTTGGCGTCGACCCAGACCCCGTCCTTGTCCGTCTTCGGCGGGTCGTGATGCCAGAAGCCGTTGCACTCCATCTCGCCGTAGGCGCTGGCGAGTGGCGCAAAGCGGGTGTCTCCCGAGGACTTCCAGTCGACAAAGGTCAGGTCGAGCCACTCGGCTGGGTCCTGATCCTGGTCGTACGGGTCGAGGACGACGTAGCCGGTTTCCTCGAACTGCTCCAACTTCGTGTAACCCACAGGTCCTCCTCGGCGCGGCTTGCGTGCCCCTATTGTCGCGCGCTGCCCGGTGGTGGGCCAAGCCGACATGGCGATCAGGGCCAGGTCTGTCGATCGAAGATCCTCGGCCGGGGCACCGGGGGCACCGGGGGCTCAGAGCTCGCCACGTCTCCCAGCGGCTCGGAAGGGCGACCTCACCGTTGGGCCCTGGCACTGGCATAGAGGCAGACGGCCGCCGCCGTAGCCAGGTTGAGTGACTCCGCGCGACCGTGGATGGGGACGCGCACCACGGCGTCGCACAGATCCCGGGTCTCTTGGGGCAGTCCCCAGGCCTCGTTGCCGAAGACCCAGGCGGTGGGGACCGCCAGCGCCCCGGCATCGGCCTCGTCGTCGAGGTCGCTCGAACCTGCGCCATCAGCCGCGATCACCCGCAGACCGGCCGTCTTCAGCGCAGACACGGCGTCGGCGATCGAAGCGCCGGTCACCACGGGCACGTGGAACAACGAGCCTGCGGACGCCCGTACGCACTTGCCGTTGTAGGGGTCGACGGAAGCGTTCGAGAGCACCACAGCATCCGCACCAGCGGCATCGGCGGCTCGAAGCACCGTGCCGGCGTTGCCGGGATCGCGCACGTGGGCGAGTACCGCGACGAGCGACGGAGGCGGCACTCCGATCGCGTGCTCCAGGGGGACGTCGACGAAGTCGCAGACCGCCACGATCCCCTGCGGCGTCACCGTCTGCGTGAGCTGCGCCAGGGATTCAGCGCCGACGTGGTCGACGTCGATGGCGAGTGAGCGCGCCGCGGCCAGCAGCTCGGAGTGTCGAGCTTCGGCGTCACCGGTCACAAAGACCTGGCGGATCAAGCCCGGACGCCTACCTGCGAGGTCGATCGCCTCGCGCACGGCCTGTGGACCCTCGACCAAGAAGGCCCTGGCCTCGGCACGGAAGGCCCGCTTCAACAGCCGACGCGCCGCGGTCACCCGCTTGTTGCGCGGGGACAGCGACGCGTCGGTCATGCGGGTGCACCAAGGGTCGCGGTGATGCGCGCCTCCCTCAGGGAGTCGACCTCAGGCGGCCGGTGCGTTGCGGTCGGCCGGAAGGGCCGCCTTGGCCAGCTCGACCAGCACGGTGAACGCCGCAGGGTCGTTGACTGCGAGCTCGGCCAGCATGCGGCGGTCGACCTCGATCTCGGCAGCCTTCAGGCCCTGGATCAGCCGGTTGTAGGTGAGTCCGTTCGCCCGGGAGGCAGCATTGATCCGCTGGATCCAGAGTTGGCGGAAGTCGCCCTTGCGCTTCTTGCGGTCACCGTAGGAGTAGACCAGCGAATGGGTGACCTGCTCCTTCGCCTTCCGGTAGAGGCGGGACCGCTGGCCCCGATATCCGCTCGCCCGCTCAAGGACGACCCGGCGCTTCTTGTGGGCGTTGACCGCCCGCTTCACGCGTGCCATGACAGTTGCTCCTGGAGATGAAGGGACGAGGGTCAGATGCCGAGGAGGCGCTTGATCCGCTTGGTGTCGGCCGGCGCCACAGCGACGTCCGCGGCGAGCCGCCGGGTGCGCCGGCTGGACTTGGCCTCGAGATAGTGGCGCGCGTTGGTCTGCTCACGCATCAGCTTGCCTGATCCGGTCACCCGGAAGCGCTTCTTGGACCCGCTGTGGGTCTTGTTCTTCGGCATGGCGCCTGTGGTCCTTCCGGTCAGGCCTCGGACGGCGGAGCCGTACGGCGGCCTCGTCTGTGGCAGGGAAACTCTGGCAAAACGAACTCGTGCTGGTGGTGCTGGCTCTCGGCGAACTAGCCGGTCGTGCTCGTCTCGCTGGCCTCTCCCGCGCGGCGGGCGGCCTTCTCGGCCTTGGCCTCGGCCATGGCCTCGGCCTTCTTCTTGTACGGGCCCAACACCATGATCATGTTGCGGCCGTCCTGCTTGGGCGCGAACTCGACGAACCCCAGCTCTTGTACGTCCTCCGCGAGGCGCTGCAGCAGTCGGAACCCGAGCTCGGGTCGACTCTGCTCCCGCCCGCGGAACATGATCGTGATCTTGACTTTGTCGCCGGCCTTGAGGAACCGCACCACGTGACCCTTCTTGGTCTCGTAGTCGTGCGGATCGATCTTCGGTCGGAGCTTCATCTCTTTGATGACCGTGTTGACTTGGTTCTTGCGCGACTCGCGAGCCTTCTGGGCGTTCTCGTACTTGAACTTGCCGTAGTCCATGAGCTTGCAGACCGGCGGGCGCTCCATGGGTGCCACCTCGACCAGGTCGAGGTCACTCTCCTGCGCGAGCCGGAGGGCATCCTCGATGCGCACGATGCCGACCTGTTCGCCGTTCGGACCGACCAACCGCACGTCAGGGACGCGGATCCGGTCGTTGATACGGGGTTCGACGCTGATGGGGCCTCCTCGGTCGTGACGTTCGGACTGACCGCCCGAGCAAGGAAAAGGCCCTCGCTCTGATGCCAGCGAGGGCCCACACGACCGGGTTGGACGACTTCTACGTTGATGGCGCAGTCGTACGTCCTCAAGGACCGCACCCTGCGGCACGGACCTGACCGGACCCGACGGCCTCGATGGTGCCTGCGGCCGGCAGGTGGGAGGTGGACCTCCGCTTGCAGACCCGAACCTGCGCGAACAGGTCCAAGTCGGTCGTCGATCAGCGTACGGCAGGGGGCGCGTCCCAACCAAACCGGTCGGAGAGTCAGGCTCCCAGAGCCTCCTCGACGGTCGGATCCTTCTGCCCCAGTCCGCTGCCTACCAGGCCGTAGATCAGCGCCCCGATGATCCCGCCCACGATGGGGGCGAGCCAGAACAGCCACAGCTGTCCGAGCGCCCAACCATCTCCACCAGCGGCGAGCGCGAGTGCCGGGCCGGTCGACCGGGCGGGGTTCACGGAGGTGTTCGTCACGGGGATGCTGATCAGGTGGATCAGGGTCAGGGTCAGCCCGATCGCGAGAGCGGCGAAGCCCGGAGCCGCCATCTTGTCCGTGACGCCCATGATGACCAAGAGGAACAAGGCCGTCAGGATCACCTCGATGATCAGACAGGCGATGAAGGCGAATTGTCCGGGTGAGTGGTCACCGAACCCGTTCGCGGCAAAGCCGCTGGCCGTGAGGGTCTCCTGGGTCTCCCCCGCACGGTTGATCGCGACCAGCCACAGCGTCGCCGACGCGACGATCGCGGCCAGGACCTGCACGACGACGTAGGGCAGGACGTCCTTCCAGTCGAACCGCTTGGCCGCAGCCAGCCCGATGGTGATCGCCGGGTTGAAGTGCCCGCCAGAGATCGGCCCGAGAGCGTAGGCGCCAGCGACCACGGTGAGACCGAAGGCGAAGGCGACCCCGAGGAACCCGATACCCAGACCGGTGGCCTCGGCCGACACGGGATCGAAGAACTTCGCGGCGAGCACAGCCGCGCCGGTGCCGCCGAACACGAGGACGAACGTCCCCAGAAACTCTGCTCCCAGCCTCGCTCGCATGGTCACCGCTGGTCCTCCGCTGCAACAGGTTCGTCCCACTGGGGCATCCGACGGAGATCATCATGGCAGTGAATCGCGATCCTGCGACCGCATAGGCCGACGTGTCGGACGGCCGATCAGGTGTCTCGCTCGACGCGTACGTCGACACCGTGAGCCAGGCGTCCGCTCATCGCCGGATCTGCCCGCAGCGCCTCACCGAAGGCCCTTCCGATTTCTCGCGCGTCCGCGTCTTCGAAGGTCTCACCGACGATCACCCGCACCACCACATCGCCGCCGACCGCGCGGGCATCGACCGAGTCCCCCGACCGCTCGGTGAGACCCGCGCCGACGACCACCTGGTTGGGCGTGAGCCCCACGGTCGAGGCTGCGCGCTCGACGGCAGCCAGCAGCTGGGGGTCGTCGAGCGGCCGATCCGAGCGCCGCGCCTCCGCCAGCGCGAGGAGATCCGGACCCTCCACGACCCGACGCGCCGGGCCGGCCGGGTCGACGAGCAGCGCCGTGGCCCCCTCGTCGTATGCGGCGCGCGCCGCGAGAACGCCGGCGACCGGAACCGGCCTCGCCTCGCCCGACCAGGCGGCCAGCGCGTCTACCGACGAGAACACCGGCAGCGCCAGACGCCCGCTCGGGGCGCGCATGGTGACCACCGCCATGTCGGCCTCCTTGGGGGCACCTCGCGCCCCCGGTGCGTCGGAGTCTTCGTCGGCGACAGCGATGACGGCCACGAGCACGCGGCTGGCCAGCAGGGCAGTGACCAGATCGGCCGGGCCGCCCGCGTCGAGCGCCTGCGTGAGCTCGGGCGGCGCGGCGCCGGTGTCTCCCGCGAATCCCGGGCCTGTCAGATCGCGACCGGCGAAGGTCCCGGGCTCGGGTGACACGCCAACCAGGCTAGCGACCTGCCGCTGCCCCGGGGCCAGTCGCGTGCAACCCAGGAGGCGACCGTCGCTCTAGTCTCAGCGGATGAGCCCAGGGGGTGACGATCAGCTCGTGTCCGCGCGTGCCGGGCCCTCGACCGCCCTCCTGGTCGCCGGCGTGGTGGCCGTGGCTCTCAACTTGCGGGCCCCGATCACCTCCGTTCCCGCGCTGGTGGCCGAGATCCAGGCCGACCTCGGATTGTCTGGAGCCGCGGCCGGAGCGCTCACGACCCTGCCGCTGTTGTGCATGGGATTCTTCGCCCCGCCTGCCGGGCGACTGGCCGCCCGCATCGGCCGCGAACGGGCCATCACGGTGGCCCTGGGGTGCATCCTGGTCGGGCTCCTGCTCCGCCTCGGCGGGGCGGTGATCCCGTTGCTCTATCTCGGGGTCGTGGTCGCGGGCGCCGGGATCGCCGTCGGCGGGACCGTGCTGCCCGGAGTGATCAAGGAGTTCTTCGCCACCCGCGCAGGCACCATGACAGGCGTCTACATGGCGGCCATGATGCTCGGCGCGACGGTCGCTGCCGCGCTAGCGGTCCCGCTGGCCGATGCGTTGGGTTCGTGGCAGGAATCGTTGGCATCGTGGTCGGTGCTGGCGATCGTTGGCCTCGCGGTCTGGATCAACGTGCAGCGCCGCGTTCCCGCCCACAAGCCCGACCTCACCCAGGTACGACTGCCGTGGCGCGACCGCACCGCCTGGCTCGTCGCCACCTATCTCAGCCTCAACTCCGTGGTCTTCTACAGCCTGCTGGCCTGGTTGGCCCCGCTGTTCGAAGACCGAGGAGTCTCCCCGACCGAGGCCGGGCTCCTGCTGGCGACGCTCAACCTCATCCAGCTCGTGGCGGCGCTGACCGTGCCTGCCATCGCCGATCTGCGTCTCGACCGCCGTCCCGTGTTCGCCGTCGTCGTCGCGGCAACCGTGATCGGGTTGGTCTGGCTCCTGGTGGCGCCAGGAGCCGCCTCGTTCGTCCTGGTGGCCCTTCTTGGATTTGGCCTAGGCGCCGGTTTCACCCTCGGCCTGGTGCTGCTCGTCGACTACGCGCCGGATCCCGCGGGCTCGGCAAGGCTGTCGGCGCTGGCGTTCCTCGTGTCGTATCTCGTGGCCGCCGTGGGGCCGTTGGTGTCCGGCCTGCTTCGAGACACGACCGGTGGGTTCACCGCAATGATCGTCTTGTTGCTGCTGGTCGCTGCGGCCCAGCTCCTCCTGGTGCCTGCCCTGCGCCCAGGACGCCTGGTGCACTGACCCCCTGACATGGCGACCGTAGAGGACGTACGTCTGCTGGCCCGCACTCTGCCGCGCACCGAGGAGGCCTTGGTCCACGACCGAATCAAGTTCCGGGTCCGCGGTCTCGTCTATGTGGCCTTCTCCCGAGACGAGACCCTGATGGGTTTCGCCTACCCGAAGGAACAGCGGTCGGCGCTGGTGATGGCCGAACCCATGAAGTTCCTGATGCCCGAGCCGCCTGACGAGCGCTACAACTGGGTCAGAGCGCGCCTGACGACGCTGGACGACGAGGAGATGGCCGAACTCGTCATCGACGCCTGGCGCATGGTCGTGCCCAAGAGAGTGGCTCGCGATCGCCTCGGTGGCGGGTGACCGGCTTGGCTACCCGGACTCAACCAGCGTCAGCGTCGACAGCCGACGGGTCGCCCGCGTACGGCTCAGTCAGCGAGGCCACGATGGTCTGCACCAGCCCGGGGGCGTCGCTGACGGGCAGCCGGAACGTCTGCACGCACACGTCGTCCTGCCACAGGCTGAGGACATACGCGGCGTCGGCGGGATGGAAGGCAACCCGGAGAGAGCGTCCGCGGTCGCGAGCGTCGAAGAACACCGCACCGTGCCTAGGGAGCGGTGTGACCTCGCGCATGCTCGCAGTATCAGGCGGACGACTCCGCGGGGCAACCGCCGGAAAGGGGGCTCAGGGGTGCGCCGCGACCTGGGCAGCGAGCGCTCGCGCGGCTCGCTCTCCGTGGACGCCGTCGGTCGCCTGGATGCCCATCGCTGGCAGGGTCGTGCCGTCGGCGAGGTCGAGCTGGACCCAGGCGGCGCCGGGCGCCATCCGGACAGCGACGACCTCGGCCCAGGCCACGTGACGCCGCCGGAGCAGATTGACGACCGTCACGCCGGAGTCGTCTGCTTCGACCCGCACGGAGGCGTACCGGTGCAGTACGTACGCCACGGCCAGACCGGAAGCAAGCAGCAGTCCCCGGTCGACGGGCGTGGCACCGCCACGCCCCTCCCCGGTCAGCGCCACGGCGACGAGGCCGAACCCGACGAGCACGAGGACTGCGAGAACATAGGGCACGGCCCGCCCCTTCCGGGGTCGCCACACGGTCTTCCCTCCCGGTGACTCGGCCGGTGACTCGGCCGATGACCCAGCCGACGTGGGCATGGGGCTACAGCCTGCAGGCGTGAATGTCGGTGGTGAGAATGCCTCGTGCCCCGAGATCGTGCAGCGCGTCCATGACCCGGTTCGTGTCCCGACGGGCCACCAAGGCCCGGACCGCGACCCATCCCTCCCGCTGCAACGGGGAGACGGTGGGTGACTCGATCCCCGGCGTCAAGGCGCAGGCCTGATCGGCCAGCTCAGCCGGGCAGTCGTAGTCCATCATCACGTAGGTGCGGGCGACGATGACTCCCTGGAGGCGCCGCTCAAGCTGTGCGACGGCGGGGGTGATGGCCAGCCCGCTGCGCCGCACCAGCACGGCTTCGGACTGAAGGATCGGGTCTCCAACAATCTCCAGACCCGCCTGACGCAGCGTGCCTCCGGTCTCGACGACGTCGGCGATGACATCGGCGACGCCCAGCTGCACCGAGGTCTCGACGGCCCCATCGAGGCGTATGACGTCGGCGGCGATTCCGAGACCGGCCAGGTGCTTGCCGACGAGCCCGGGGTAGGCCGTCGCCACGCGCAAGCCCTCGAGATCGCGAACGGACTGCACCGTTCCGCTCCTGGCCGCGAACCGGAACGTCGAAGCGCCGAATCCCAGCGCGAGGATCTCCTCAGCTGAAGCCCCGCTGTCGAGCAGGAGGTCGCGGCCGGTGAACCCCACGTCGAGCTGTCCGGAGCCGACGTAGACGGCGATGTCCCGCGGGCGTAGGAAGAAGAACTGGGTCGCGTTGTCGACGTCTGTCAGGCTGAGCTCGCGTTGGTCCGACCGTTGGCGGTATCCGGCCTCGCGCAACATCTCGCTGGCCGGCTCGGACAGCGAGCCCTTGTTGGGGACCGCGACGCGCAACAACGGCGCGTCCACTCCGGGACTCACAGCTGGCTGTAGACGTCGTCGAGGCTCAGATCGAGAGCAACCATCATCACCTGAGCGTTGTAGAGCAGCTGGGCGATCTCGCCGGCGGCTCGTTCGGGCGACTCGTGCTCCGCGGCCATCCAGACCTCGGCCGCCTCTTCGACGACCTTCTTGCCGATCGCGTGCACACCACCATCAAGCAGACGCACCGTGCCGGAGCCGTCAGGCCGGTGAGCCTTGATCGCTATGAGCTCACCGTAGAGCTGCTCGAAGGTCTTCATGATCCGCAAGCCTACGGCCGACGAAGTCCGCGCAGCGTCACTGCCGTGGCCACCGCAGCCTCGACCGCCTCGCGGCCCTTGTCCTCGATCGAGTCCGGCAGCCCGGCCCGGGCCAGGGCCTGAGCCTCGTCGTCACAGGTGAGCAGACCGAATCCGATGGGCACTCCGCTGTCGAGCGCGACCCGAGTCAGCCCGTCGGTGGCCGCGCCGCACACGTAGTCGAAGTGAGGGGTCCCCCCTCTGATCACGACGCCGAGCGCCACGACCGCGTCGTGGCGATGAACCAGCTCGGCGGCGACGATCGGCAGCTCGAAGGCACCCGGCACCCGGACGACAAGGCGATCGCGGACACCGACGTCGTCCAAGGCCCGTTCGGCCCCCGCGAGCAGACCGTCCATGACCGTGCGATGCCACGACGCGGCGACGACGGCCACGCGAAGTCCAGCCGCAAGACTGGGATCAGTCACCTGGAGCCGAGGGGCACCCTCGCTGCTCATGCGCGGCTCCCCGCCAACCCACCCTCGTGATCATGCGCAGATGGCCCCTGCTCAGATCCCTGCGCCAATCCCTGCCCCAATCCTTGCTCCGACCCGAGGTCGGGCAGCTCATGACCCATCCGATCCCGCTTGGTCTCCAGGTATCGCCGGTTGTGCTCCGTCGCAACCACCGGTAGCGGGACACGACCGTTGATGCTGAGGCCGTACCCCTCGAGCCCGGCGCGTTTGGTGGGGTTGTTGGTGAGCAGGCGCATCGATCGCACCCCGAGATCGACCAGCACCTGGGCCCCGATGCCGTAGTCGCGCGCGTCGGCCGGCAGGCCCAGATCGAGGTTGGCGTCCACGGTGTCGCGCCCCCCGTCCTGGAGCTGGTACGCCTGCAGCTTGTGCAGCAGTCCGATGCCGCGGCCCTCGTGGCCGCGCATGTACAGGACTACCCCTCGACCCTCGGCCGCAACGGCGGCCAGGGCGGCCTCGAGCTGGGGGCCGCAGTCACAGCGCAGCGAGCCGAAGACGTCGCCGGTGAGGCACTCGGAGTGGACGCGGACGAGCACGTCCTCTCCGTCGCCGAGGTCGCCCCTCACCAGGGCGACATGCTCGGTGAGGTCCAGGCTGCTGCGGTAGCCGATCGCGCGGAAGGATCCGTGCCCCGTCGGAAGAATGGTGTCTCCGGCCCGTTCGACCAGGGTCTCGGTCCGCCGGCGGTAGGTGATCAGGTCAGCGATCGAGATCATGACCAGACCGTGCTCGTCGGCGAAGGTCCGGCACTGCGGGGCACGCATCATCGAGCCGTCGTCGTTGACCAGCTCGCACAGCGTCCCGGCGGCGTTGAGACCGGCCATCCGGGCCAGGTCCACGGCCGCCTCGGTGTGGCCCGGCCGACGGAGCACGCCACCAGGCATGGCCCGTAGAGGCACGATGTGGCCGGGCCGGGTGAGGTCGTGAGGATCCGTCGCGGAGTCGCTCAGCACCCTGATCGTGCGCGAACGGTCTTCTGCGGAGATGCCAGTGGACTTCACGTCACGGGCGTCGACAGTGACAGCGAAGGCGGTGCCCTTGCGGTCCTCGTTCACCATCGTCATGGGCGGCAGCCCCAATCGGTCGAGGTCCGACCCTTCCATGGGGACGCAGACGTAGCCGCTGGTGTGGCGGATCATGAACCCGACCAAGGCTGGCGTGGCCTTCTGGGCAGCGAAGATCAGGTCGCCCTCATTCTCGCGGTCCTCGTCGTCGACGACGACGACCGCCTCGCCGCGGGCCATGGCTGCTACAGCATCCGCGACCGGGTCCAGCCGGACTCCCTCATAGGTCGTCATGACGGCTCTCCTGCCCTTGAGAGGAGGCGTTCGACGTGCTTCGCGATCACATCGACCTCCAGATTGACGGTTGTTCCGACGGGTGCTCGCCCCAGGGTGGTGAGCTCCAGCGTGGTGGGGATGAGGCTGACGGTGAACCATCCGTCACCGACTTCGACGACGGTCAACGAGACGCCGTCCACGGTGATGGAGCCCTTCTCCACGAGGTAGCGGTCCAAGGAGTCGGGCAACGAGATGCGCACGACCTCCCAGTGATCAGCGGGGGTTCTCTCCAACACTTCACCGGTGCCGTCGACGTGCCCTTGCACGATGTGGCCCCCCAGGCGGGTGGCCAGCGTGACGGGGCGCTCGAGGTTGACGTGGCTGCCGACAACCAGACCACCAAGGCTGGACCGGTCGAGGGTCTCGAGCATCACGTCGGCGGTGAAGTCGTCCCCCGACTGGTCGACCACGGTCAGGCAGACGCCGTTGACCGCGATCGAGGCCCCGTGGCTCGCGTCGACTATGACCGTCGGGCCGCGGACGGTCAGGCGTACGGCCCGGTCTTGCTGCTCGACGGCGACGACCTCACCGAGCTCTTCGACGATTCCGGTGAACATCTCAGTCCTTCCTGAACAGCGTCAGACGTACGTCATCCCCGAACTGGGTCACATCGACCAGGCGCAATCGCAACCCCGCCGCGAGCGTGCCGATGCCGGAGTCGCCGAGCGCACTCGGGCCGGACCCGAGCAGGAGCGGGGCGACGTAGGTGATGACCTCGTCGACCAGACCGGCGCGGACAAAGGCCCCCGCAAGAGTCGGGCCGCCCTCCAACCAGACGTGGCGAATGCCTTCGGAGTGGAGCAACGCCAGGGCCTCCGCCGGATCATGCGTGGTGAGCTGAACGGTCCGCGCAGAGGCGTCGCGGACCCGGGCATCGGCGGGCAGGTCGCGACGCCCCATGACGACTCGCACAGGCTGACGGGCCGGTGCGACCGGGATGTCATGGACGTCTCTGACGGTGAGGTGCGGGTCGTCAGCCAACGCCGTACCGGTGCCGACGAGCACTGCATCGCATTCACCGCGACGCCGGTGCACGTCGACGCGGGCCGCCTCGCCGGTGATCCAGCGACTGGTCCCGTCGGCTGCGGCCACCCGCCCATCCAGCGAGATCGCCACCTTCCACGTCACCACCGGTCGGCCCAAGCGCATGCTCAACGACCAGAAGGCATTCAGCGCGTGCGCCTCCTGCGCGAGGACTCCTCCTTCGACGGCGACTCCTGCGGCCCGCAGGTGATCCGCCCCGCCGGCCACGGCAGGGTTGGGGTCCTCTTGGGCGAAGACGACCCGGGCCACGCCAGCCTCGACCAGGGCACGCGCGCAGCGCCCCGGGCGATCATGGCCGTGGCAGGGCTCCAGGGTGACCACGGCGGTCCCGCCCCGGGCACCCTCCCCCGCCAGGACGAGCGCGGCGACCTCGGCGTGATCGGTGCCCGAGCCACGATGGGCGGCCTCGGCCAGGACGACTCCGTCGGCATCGAGGAGGACGCATCCCACGCGAGGATTGGGATTCGGAGGGAAGTCCACCGATGCGGCCAGGTCGAGAGCGCGCCGCATGGCGGCGGTCTCGTTGTCGCTGGCCATCTGGGCGCCTCGGCTCGCGTCGGTCGCGCGGACCGGGGCCGTACGGCGAAAGCGGTCGCAAGCCGTCTGGCCCGATGCACTCGGCGTCGGGTCGGACAAGCCCGCGCGTCGCCTCCCATCCGGACTCTCACCGTCGGTCCAGGAGTTCCACCTGGTCAACCGGCCGATGGCTTCGGTCGGGTCGCGGACTGTCACCGCCGGTTCGGAATTGCACCGACCCCGGGACGCACGAGTTGAACGTTCCTACGTCTCCAGTCTGTCACGCGACGGTCGAGAGTGCGCCGTCGCGGTGCCAGTCAGTGAGCTGGTGCGCCCACCGACAACGAGTCCGGGCCTGATGCCAGAGCCCTGAGCCGGCGGCAAGCCTCGGCCGCATCCGCTGCGCCATAGACGGCCGAGCCCGCCACGAACGTGTCCGCCCCAGCCTCGGCACACGCGGCGATCGTGTCGTCGCCGACACCGCCGTCGACCTGCAGCCAGATCTCGCCGCCGGTCGCGGCGATGAGCTCCTTGGCCCGGCGAACCTTGGGCAGCATGTCGGCCATGAACTTCTGACCACCGAATCCCGGTTCGACGGTCATGACCAGCAGCATGTCGAGCTCCGGCAAAAGGTCCGCGTAGGCCTCGACGTCGGTGCCGGGCTTGAGCGCCGCACCCGCGCGCGCACCGAGCGAACGCAGCGTGCGCGCCAGTCGTACGGGCTCCGCAGCGGCCTCGACGTGGAAGGTCACCGATCCGGCGCCGGCCTCGGCGTAGGCGGGGGCCCACCGGTCAGGATCATCGATCATGAGGTGGCAGTCGACCGGGGTCTCGGCCACGGCAAGCAGGGACTCGACCACCGGGAGCCCCAGCGTGAGGTTGGGGACGAAGTGGTTGTCCATGACGTCGACGTGCAACCAGTCCGCAGCCCCCGCCACCCGCGCGGCCTCATCGGCCAGGTGTGCGAAGTCGGCGGAAAGCACGCTCGGCGAGATCCGGATCCCCACGGGATCACGCTATCCGAGGGGCCATCTGCGCATGATCACGAAGGAAGAGCGTGGGGGTGGGTGGCCAGGGGGTTGTGGTGGTCAGGGCGCGCTCGTCGTGAGGCGAACCGCGCGATCGTGGATCTGTCCGCGGACCGTCGCCCGTGCGTCTTGGGCGTCGTCGTCCCACCGAGCCTTGAGTCGGCCGTCGCGGCCACCCGGCCCGTCCACCGTGAGCTTGGCGACGACCTTCCCGGTGTCCCGGTCCCAGGTGACCGTTCCGTCGACGACCAGGTCCTTGACGAAGGCATAGTCCTTGACGGTCCATCGGACGACGTCGGAGCCGGAGTACGTGAAGGTGCCGCCGTAGAGTCCGACACCGTCCCCGGAGTAGTTGGCGTACCAACGAGCCCAGAGGTCAGCCGCGGCGAAGAGTGCAGCCGACACTGCCCGACGGTCGCCGGTCGACGACGTCACGGTGGCCCCCTGCTTGGCTGGTTCGAGTTCCGCCATGGTGCGGACGAACTCCGGAACGGTTCGAACAGGCGGGTAGGCGGTGCCGAGGCAAGCCTCGCCGGAGACTGTGCCGCCGGACTCGACGTATCGGCGGACGATTCCCTCCGCGCAGCCCTGGCGATCGCCCAGCGCCACCACGTGCCCCACGTTCGGCGTGGACAGGAACGTCGAGTTCGGGAACCTCGCGGCGACCTCGAGCCCGCCTTCGGGCGAGGTGATCGTGTCGAGATCTCCTGATAACACCAGGGTCGGCACGTCGGGGTAGACCGCGCCGGGCGGCTCGGGCAGCACCTGATCGGTCGGTGCCGGCCACTTGATGCAAGTGCGGGGCTCGCTCCACGAGGTCTTGAGCCAGTCATGCGTGAGAAACGGGTCGAAGGGCTTCGAGTCACTGGCCTTGAGGTCCGCGAGCGAGTCGGCGTACTCGGCCTCGCGCTGCGGTCCGGGCGGGAGCGAGACGTCCCACAACGCCGGGATGTCGTTGCAGATGACGGCGATGTATTCCCCGTAGGAGAAGTAGTAGGGCGAACCGTTGTCGGGGTCCGTGGTCACGTTCTCAGCGATCATCCGCGCGAGAGGCTTGCGGTTCCCAGCCTCGTACGCCCGCACGGCCGCATCGAGCTCCCGGTAGATGGTCGTGCCGTACGTGGCATAGGCCACGGTCGCAGCCAGGTTTGCGCCGCTCATCGTCACCGTGCGCCGGTTTCCCTCGCTGTCGTAAGCCTTTCGTTTGACCGGGTTGGCGTGTAAGTCAGTGGCCAGTGAACGGAGCCGGTCGACCGGGTCACCTCCGAGCGCCACACAGTCGGGGTCGCGATCACACACGCGCCCGACGGCGTCGACGATCGCTCGGTTGATGTCTGTGTACCAGGGGTCCCAGTCGGAGATCGTGTAGCTCGCATCGAGAACAACCGTTCGGACGCGATCGGGATGGCGGACGGCGAAGGTCTGGGCGAAGTAGGTGCCGTAGGAGTCGCCATAGAGGTCGATCTTCTTGGTGATACCTAGCGCGTCGAGGACCGTGGCCATGTCGTCCGCGCCGTACGCCGTTCCATACGTGTCTGCTCGCTCCCCAAGCTTGGCGCCACACTTCGCGACGGCATCCTCGTAGGGCAAGGTCCCCCGTTGCAGCCCCTTGCAGCCGATCGCGTCCGAGGCACCCGTCCCGCGTTCGTCGACGAACAGGGCCCTGCGGTTGGCGAGCAGCGGGCCCCACAGGTTCAGGTAGTAGCGCCGGCTCTCCGTCGTCGGGTAGCCGGGGCCGCCCTCCTGCGCGACCAGAACCCCGTCGGACGGTCCGGTGGGGTTGCGGCGGGGGTACAACTCGAAGCCGACGCGCTGCTTGCCGAGCTCGGGGCGGAGCGGATCCGCCAGCACCCTCACGTGACCGCAGCGCGCACGTTCGGGTACGTAGGACAGGCACGTGTCCCAGTGCACCGCCGGTGTCGGCTGGGCGGCGGTAGCCGCCGAGCCGGCCACGATCCTGGTGGCGGGCGAGGGCGCCAGCTGCAGGCGGGCCGAGGCCTGCTGAGGCAGCGCGACGACTCCTGCGGCGATGGCGGCGACGCAGGTCAGTGCAAGGACGCGAGAGCGCATGCCCGGACCGTAGGCCACGCGTGCGCTTCCGCGAGGGCCCGTGGCACAAACGTAATCCGGCCGCTGCGCGCGGTTGGAGGCTCAGCGACGTCGGAGCAGGGCGAGGTACATGGCGTCGGTGCCGTGTCGGTGCGGCCACAGTTGGACGTCCGGGCCATCGCCGAGTCCGGGCAGCTCGGCGCGAGAGACCGACTGCAGCCACGGCCGTGCGTCCAGACGCTCCAGGTCGCCCCGAGCAGCGATCACCGAATCGACCACGTCCTTCGTCTCGCCCACGACCGGGGAGCAGGTGATGTAGGCCACGACTCCCCCGACGCGGGCTGCATCGGCTGCCGCGCCGAGCAGCGCGCGCTGCAGCGGGACTAGTCGATCGACATCGGCGAGGGTGCGGCGCCAACGCGCCTCCGGACGGCGACGCAGCGCGCCGAGTCCTGTGCAGGGCGCGTCGACCACGACCCGGTCATAGGAGCCGTCCGGCCAGGGGCCGGCCCGCCCGTCGGCGACGACCACCTCCACTTCTGGGCCGACCGCGCGGCGGACCAGCTCTGCGCGGTGGGGCTGGATCTCGTTGGCCGTCAGAACGACACCTCGACTGGCTGCCAGGCCCGCGAGCAGGGCAGCCTTGCCACCGGGACCGGCGCACAAGTCGAGCCATCGAGCGTCTGTGCCGGCGTCGGCCTCCACGGCAGCGGCAGCCAACGCCACCAGCTGACTGCCCTCGTCCTGCACCCCGACAGCGCCGCTTCGTACGAGCGAGTGTGCGCCAGGGTCTCCGTCCGTCAGCGTTGCCGCGAACGGTGACCAAAGCGTCGGCACGCCGCCCAGATCGAGCAGGTCGGCGGCCGTAGCGCGCCCGGGCCTGGCGACGAGCGTGACCGCTGGAGCCCGGTTGTTGAAGGCCAACAGCTCGCTCAGCTCGACATAGCCCTGGTCGCTGCTCACGTCTTGGTTCAACGCCTCGGCAAAGGCCTCGACCACCCAACGAGGGTGGGCAAAGCGGGTCGCCAGGCTGCCGACCGGGTCTGCGTCACGCGACGGTGCCAGCTCGGCGATCCACTCGTCCAGCTCTCGAACCCCCACTCGCCGCAACACCGCATTGACGAACTTCGCCCGGCCGTCGCCCACGACCGCTCGAGCGAGTTCGACGGTCTCCCCGGTCGCAGCATGCGTAGGCACGCGCATCGACAGCAGCTGATGGACGCCGAGGCGGAGCACGTCCAGGACGGGACCGTCCACCTGGTCGACCGGCCGATCGGAACAGGCGCCGATGACGAGGTCGTAGGTGCCGCTGAGCCGGAGCGTGCCGTAGGTCAGCTCAGTCGCGAAGGCGGCGTCGCGGCCCTCGATGCCACGTTCGCGGAGCAGGCCCGGGAGCACGAGGTTGGCATAGGCATCGTCGGCCCGGACCGCATGCAGCGTGTCGTAGGCGGCACGCCGCGGGGCATCAGGCTTGGGACGGCGGTAGGGCTTGGCCGGGCGAGGTCGGCGCGGAGAGGTGCTCACGGGCCTAGCCGCTCCCCGGGCGCGAGTCGTACCCCGCGGGCCCAGTCGACAGCGGCCATCGGGCGCCTGCCCGGCGGAGTCACCTGCCCGAGCGAGACCGCGTGGGACCCGGAACCGACGCGTACCGACGCCTTGTCGGCCGCGATCTCGCCGGGACTCAACGCCTGGTCGCCGGCGAGCAGCTCAACCGGGCCGAGCCGCAGACGTTCTCCTCGCACCGTCGTCCACGCCCCGGGGGTGGGGGTGCACGACCGGATGAGGCGGTCGATGTGCAGCGCAGGCGCCGACCAGTCGACGCGGGCATCGTCGACACTCAGCTTCGGCGCGAGGCTGACGCCTTCGGTCGACTGGGGTTGCGCCCGCACGGTGCCGTCCTCGAGGCCGTCGAGGGAAGCGACCAGGAGGTGCGATCCGCTCTCGGCGAGGCGCTGCAAGAGCGCACCCGTCGTGTCGGTGGGGCGCACAGACTCGGTCACCACGCCGAGAATCGGGCCGGTGTCGAGACCTTCCTCCAGCACGAAGGTGGTCGCTCCCGTGACCTGGTCGCCGGCCCGGATCGCGTGGTGCACCGGGGCGGCCCCCCGCCAGGCGGGCAAGAGCGAGAAGTGCAGGTTGACCCAGCCGTAGGTCGGGATGTCGAGCGCCGGGCGGGGGACGAGAGCTCCGTAGGCGACGACCGGGCAGGCATCCGGTTCGAGCTCGGTGAGTGCCGCCAGGAAATCAGGGTCGCGTGGGTGCGGAGGTTTGAGCACCGAGAGACCGAGCTGCTCGGCCGCGACGGCGACCGGGGACGGCGCAAGAGCGCGGCCCCGACCTGCACGGGCGTCCGGACGGGTCACGACGGCGATGAGTTCGTGGCGCGACCCCGCAACCGCCTGCAGGGACGGCACCGCGGCATCCGGCGTCCCCGCGAAGACCAGCCGCATCGCCTAGGCGGCCCGCGCCGCGGGCCACCCCACATTCTCAAGCGCGAGCCGTCTCACAGGGCGAGTCCGCCGGTGGCGTGAGGGCTCAGTTTGACGGGCGGCACGGTCAGACCCGACCACTCGGCCTCACGAATCTCCTTGAGGGCGAGCTTGCGCTGCTCGCGGTCGAGCCGGTCGACGAACAAGATCCCGTCGAGGTGGTCGGTCTCGTGCTGGATGCACCGGGACAGCAGCTCGGTGCCCTCGATGGTGACGGGGTCCCCATACATGTTGAACCCGCGTGCGACCACGCCGTAGGCACGGATGCACGGGTAGGCCAGGCCGGGGATCGACAAGCACCCCTCGTCGCCTTCCTGTTCTTCCTCGGAGAGGGTCAGGTCGGGGTTGATCAGGTGGCCCACCTCTTCGTCGACGGAGTAGGTGAACACGCGAAGGCTCACCCCGAGCTGGGGGGCGGCCAGCCCGACGCCCGGCGCCTCCAGCATCGTGTCGGTGAGGTCCTGGACGAGGGTGCGCAGCTCCTTGTCGAAGTCCACGACAGGCACGGCAGGCGTGCGCAGGACCGGGTCCCCGAACAACCTGATCGGTTGGATCGCCAACGCTGCCCTCAATTCCCGTTCGATGGTGAGGTCCTGGACGTGGCCCGAAGACCGGTCCCAAGTCTAGGCGGGCGCCGCCCCCGGCGGTCCCCAGCAGGTCGCGGGTCGCGCGCTCAGCCCAGGTCGAGCGGGTCGATGCGAACACGGACCGGTTCTGGAGCCTTGCGAGCCGAGCGTGTGGCCTGAACTGCAGCCAGGCCCTGAGCCAACGCCGCCGCTTGGGACCGAGGAACCCGGATCAGGGTGCGTACCCTCTCCTCGTCGTCGGTCGAGTGCGCCGCCTTCTGGCTGGAGCGATAAGGCTGCGGCCCGAGCACCTCCGCGGAGGTGGGGAGCATCACGGCGTCCTCGAGCTCGGCCAGCAGCTCCGCGACGGCGGGCGCCGAGCCGGTGATCTCAGCAACCGACGCCACCGGCGGAAAGTGAAGCTCGCGCCGGTCGGCGAGCTCGCGATCGGCCGCCCCGGAGGGGTCCCACCGCACGAAGGCCTGCACGGATCGGTGGGTGGCATCGGCCATGATCACGACCCGCCCGCCCGCGGACGCCGGTCGTACGAGCGCCGCGGCGGCGAACCAGCGTCGCAGAGCCTCCTCACCCGCCCGCAGATCGGCTCGGTCGAGCAGGGCCCACCCGTCGAGGAGCAGCGCCGCGGCGTAGCCCCCCTCGGCCACCGGTTCGGCGCCCGGAGTCGCGACGACGAGCGCCGGCTGCTGGCCCACCGTGGCCAGCACCTCGTCGCGCCCCGAGGTGCGCACCGCTGTGCCCGGGAAGGCTCGACCCAGCTCCTCGGCCGTGCGCCCCGCTCCCGTGACGCTCGCCCTCAGCCGGGTGGCTCCGCACTCCCTGCAGCTGAACTGACCAGCCGGCCGGCCGCACCATCGGCAGTAGGGCACGGCGTGCCCCGACGTCAGCGCGAGCGGGCCAGCACACGTGCGACAGCGTGCGGGTGTTCGGCACCGAACGCAGGCCAACGACGGCACGTAGCCCCGCCGCGGAACTTGGACCAGAACCGGCCCGTGCTCGAGCCCCTCCCGCGCCGTACGCCAGGCCAGCTGCGGCAGCCGGGCGGTCGCTGCAGCGGCATCACGGGCCAGCTCGACGTCATCCCCGGCCGCACGAACCGCCGGGGCGCTGGCGCGAACGGTGGCACGCGAAGGAGCCACGGCGTGAGCGTCCGCGGTGTCGATCAGCAGGCGACCTTCAGCGGTCATCGCGAAGCCGCCGACCAGGAAGCCCGCGCCCTCCAGGGACGCTCGTTCGCGGAGGACCTCGCGCACGTGGGGGTAGGGCGCGTGGGGCTCGGCATGAAGATCGTCACCGTCGTCCCACACCACCGCAAGGCCCAGGTCGTGCACCGGTGCGAACTGCGCCGCACGGGTGCCGACCACACAACGCACCGCTCCACGGCTGAGTGCGAGAAACCGTCGGTAGCGCTCCGCGGGGCCAAGGTCGGCGGTGAGCTCGAGGTGACGCCCGTCCCCGAGCACCTCAGCGAGAGCCTCCGACACCCTTGCCACATCGCGCGCGTCAGCGACCACGACGACGACGCCTCGGCCCGCGGCCAAGGTGGCGCGCGCGGCGATGGCGACGGCCTGGGGCCACTCGTCGCCTGGAAGCGCCGTCCACACCGCGCGCGGATCCTTGCGATCGGCAAGGGCGCGAACGAACGCGGGACCGTGGGCGTAGCTGTCCCAGGGCCCGGACGTCGGCGGCGGGTCGGGCCACTCGGCGGGCTCAACCGACGGTTTGGACTCCGCGGCTGCGTGGCGGGGCGGCACCGCCAGGCGCAGGACATCGGCGAGAACTCCGGCGCCGCGGTCGGCGACCGTCCGGGCCAGGGTCAGGATCTCTGGGGTCAGAACCACCTCGGGCGAGACGGCCCGCTGCAGGCGCGCCAGGGTGCCGGTGTGGTGACTCTCGCCGACTCGTTCGAGGACGAAGCCGTTGACGAGCCGACCGGCGAAGCGGACCCGGACCCTGGTCCCCGGACGGGCCGTCTCGCTCATCGTGTCTGGGACGGCGTAGTCGAAAGGCCGGTCGAGGTGGGGCAACGGGACGTCGACGGCCACGCGCGCCACCGGGCGTTCACTGGCCAGTGGCTCGAGCGGTTTCGTGGTCGCCGTACGCACCGTGGATCGCACGGCATCGAGCAGACTGCCCTGGACCCCGTCCGAGGCAGCGTCGGCAGGCAAGTCGGCAGGCAAGTCGGCCTCGGTCCTGCGGTCGGGGTCCACCACGTGATCGTCCCAGCCCACCCCGACAACCGTTTCCACCCCACCGCTTGACCCACGACTCGCCGGCCTTGCGGCCGGACGAGGTCAGGTACCCCCGGCGAGTCGTGGGTGAGGTGGCGGGGTTAGGCGCCGGCGGCGGCCTTGAGTGCGTCGACGCGGTCGGTGCGCTCCCAGGTGAAGTCCGGCAGCTCGCGGCCGAAGTGCCCGTACGCCGCCGTCTGGGCGAAGATCGGACGGAGCAGGTCGAGGTCTCGGATGATCGCTGCCGGACGCAGGTCGAAGACGTCGGTGATGGCGCCCTGGATCTGGGCGTCTGGCACCACGCCGGTGCCGAACGTCTCCACGAACAGGCCTACCGGGTGCGCCTTGCCGATGGCGTAGGCCACCTGCACCTCACAACGCCGCGCCAACCCGGCGGCCACCACGTGCTTGGCCACCCACCGCATGGCGTAGGCCGCCGAACGGTCGACCTTCGACGGGTCCTTGCCCGAGAAGGCGCCGCCGCCGTGCCGGGCCATGCCCCCGTAGGTGTCCACGATGATCTTGCGACCCGTGAGCCCCGCATCGCCCATCGGTCCGCCGATCTCGAAGCGGCCCGTGGGGTTCACGAGGAGCTGGTAGCCCTCCGTCTCGAGACCGAGTACGGCCAGCTCGGGCTCGACGACGAACTCCTGCACGTCGGGCGCCAGCAGGGTCGCGAGGTCGATGTCACCGGCGTGCTGGGAGGAGACGACCACCGTGTCGAGGCGGACAGCTCTATCCCCGTCGTACTCGATGGTCACCTGGGTCTTGCCGTCCGGGCGGAGGTAAGGGATCACGCCCGACTTGCGGACCTCGGACAGCCGCTGCGAGAGCCGGTGGGCGAGGTGGATCGGCAGAGGCATCAGCTCAGGCGTGTCGTCGCACGCGTAGCCGAACATCAGGCCCTGGTCTCCGGCACCTTGACGGTCGAGCGGGTCGCCGGACCCTTCGGCGCGCTCCTCGTAAGCGTCATCGACTCCCTGAGCGATGTCTGGTGACTGCGCGCCGATCGACACAGAGACGCCACAGGACAATCCGTCGAAGCCCTTCTTCGAGGAGTCGTAGCCGATCTCGAGGATCTTGTCTCGCACGATCTGAGGGATGTCGGCCCAGCCCGACGTCGTCACCTCACCGGCGATGTGGACGAGCCCGGTCGTGACAAGCGTCTCGACGGCGACCCGGCTGTTGGCATCCTCCTTGAGCAACGCGTCCAGGATCGAGTCGCTGATCTGGTCAGCGATCTTGTCGGGGTGTCCTTCGGTGACCGACTCGGAGGTGAACAGTCGACGCGACAACTCGGGCTCCTGCGGGCGAGACGACGGGGGGTTTGGCTGCGCACACGGCTCAGCCGGTTGGCGCCAGTCTAGCCGCGCCAGCCGTGCCGCTCGGCACCGCGACCTTCACGGCTGGGCTCAGCGACCGGCGGCGGATCCTGTAGCCCGCAGAAGGCGAACGGCGTGGTCCCATACGGCGTCGGCGAGGCCCTCCTTGGGACCCTCGGGGACGTTCTCCTCGCTGCCGTCCGCGCCGAGGATGACGGCGGCGTTGTGCCCCACCTCGAAGCCACGGCCCTCCCCCACCTCGTTGACTACGAGCAGGTCGCACCTCTTGCGGGCGAGCTTGGCCCGGCCATGAGCAAGCGCGTCGGCCTGGGCATCACCAGTCTCGGCCGCAAACCCGATCACGACCTGTCCGTCCGGGCGCTTCGCCACGAGGTCGGCGAGCACGTCGGCGGTCCGCTCCATGACGATCGGCTCGGGTACGCCTCCGGCGTCGTCCTTCTTGATCTTCGCCGCGCTCACGTGGACCGGGCGGAAATCAGCCACCGCAGCGGCCATCACCACCACGTCGGCACCGGATGCGGCGCCCAGCATCACGTCGTGAAGCTCCGCGGCCGTGCCGACACGGATGACCGTTGCTCCCGCGGGGTCTTCGAGCGCGACGTTGGCGGCGACCACGGTGACCTTCGCTCCGCGGGCGGCGGCCGTACGCGCCAAGGCCCATCCCTGGCGACCGCTGCTGCGGTTGCCCAGGAACCGCACCGGGTCGAGCGGCTCCCTCGTGCCTCCGGCAGACACCACGACCTGACGACCGAGCAGGTCCCCGGTCGCGTGCCCGTCGACGCCCCGGGACAGCACCAAGCGGGCCACCTCGAGAATCTCGGCGGGCTCCGGGAGCCGGCCCGGCCCGGAATCGGCCCCGGTCAGCCGACCCACAGCGGGGTCGAGGACGATCACCCCTCGCGACCGGAGCGTTTCGACGTTGGCCCTCGTGGCCGCGTGCTCCCACATCTCGGTGTGCATCGCCGGCGCCAGCACCACCGGACAACGCGCGGTCAGCAACGTGGCGGCGAGCAGGTCGTCGGCGCGCCCGTGCACGGCGCGAGCCATCAGGTCAGCGGTCGCCGGGACCACCAGCACGAGGTCGGCCTCCTGCCCGAGCCGTACGTGCGGGACCGTGGGCACGTCGCTCCACACGTCGGTGGCCACGGGACGACCGGACAGCGCCTCCCAGGTGGCCGAGCCCACGAACTGCAGTGCCGCAGCCGTGGGCACGACTGTCACCTCGTGGCCGGACTCGGTGAGTCCGCGCACGACCGTGCAGGCCTTATACGCAGCGACGCCCCCGCTGACGCCGAGGACGACGCGCGAGGGCATGCCTTGAGAGTAGTTGGCCCGGGTCGGCCGTGAGGCCCACCTGGGAGGTGTGAGGGTCAGTCCTCGGCGGGGGTTTCCACGTGCTCGAGGGTCAGCAGGCCACTGTTGATCTCGCGGAGGGCCACGGCGAGCGGCTTCTCCTGGACGTGGGTGTCGACGAGCGGACCGACGTACTCGAGGAGGCCTTCGCTGAGCTGGCTGTAGTAGGCGTTGATCTGGCGGGCGCGCTTGGCGGCGTAGAGGACCAGCCCGTACTTGTTGTCGACGGTGCCGAGCAGCTCGTCGATGGGCGGGTTGGTGATGCCTTCGGGGGACGCGACGGTGCCGGACACGCAGGACCTCTCGGGTCGGGGGGCTGATCTGGATCCGTGAGCGGGCGTGCTTCGAGGGCGTGACCCGGTCAGGGAGGGGGGGTGATACCCATCAAGGCTACCAGTTGGTCACTCACGTCCCCGACTTCGTCGTTGACCAGGGTCTGGTCGAACTCGCTCTCCGCCGCCAGCTCGACCCGGGCCACGTCGAGGCGGCGGGCGATCACCTCTGGAGGCTCGGTGCCGCGACCGACGAGCCGCTCGACCAGGTCGTCCCATGAGGGTGGTTTGAGGAACACCAAGAGCGCCTCGGGCATGGACGCCCTCACCTGGCGTGCACCGTTGAGCTCGATCTCGAGCACCACGGGTACGCCTGCCGCGAGGTGCTCCTCGACCGCCGCCCTTGGCGTTCCGTAGGAGTAGCCCGCGAACGAGGCCCACTCGAGCAGCTCACCGCGTTCCACCATGCCCGCGAACTGCTCCGCGCTGACGAAGAAGTAGTGGACGCCGTCGATCTCGCCCGGGCGCGGTGCGCGGGTGGTGGCTGACACCGACAGCCACACGTGGGGGTGCTGGGCGCGCAAGCGGGCGACCACCGTGCTCTTGCCGACACCGGAGGGACCTGACAGAACGGTCAGCCGCGACCGCGGCGGCCGGCTCTCGTGCTCGCGCACCGCCTCGGTCAAGCCCCGAACTCACGCTCGAGGGCGGCCACCTGGTTGACGCCGAGCCCGCGCACCCGTCGCGTGTCGGCGATCTGGAGCCGCTCCATGATCTGCCGGGCCCGGACCTTGCCCACCCCGGGCAGGCTCTCCAGCAGCGCGGAGACGCGCATCTTGCCGATGACCTCGTTGGTCTGGCCCGACGCGATCACCTCGTGCAGGCTCGCGCCGCTGTGCTTGAGCCGGTTCTTGACCTCGGCGCGCTCGCGGCGAGCCGCAGCCGCCTTCTCCAGCGCAGCGGCTCGTTGCTCAGGGGTGAGGGTCGGTAGGGCCACCAGGTCTGCCTCTCCTTGGTCCTCGCTGCGTTGCGTTTCGGTGCCCCGGAACCTAGTCCGGCCGGGTGACCTGCGGCAACGCACCCCCGGTGCCCGGATGCAGCGGATCCGAGAGGCCGACGCGTCTGAGGGGTAGGAAGTGGTGCGGACCAGCCGGGTCTGACCTTCCAGACAGCGTTGGGTGAGGGGCGAGGTGTGGAGTTCGAGGAGTACGTGGCGGCGCGTGGAGGCGCCCTGCTCCGGTTCGCCTTTGTGCTCACCCGTGACCCCCACGCCGCCGAGGACCTTACGCAGTCAGCGCTCGCCGATGCCTTCAGGCACTGGAGACGGGTCCAGCGAGCCGATCAGCCCGACGCCTATGTGCGACGCATCATCGTCAACCGGCATTTGTCGAGCCGTCGTCGCCGTTGGTGGGGGGAACGCCCCACCGACCCGCTGGCTGCCCAATCCCGTGAGGTTTCGCCGGTCACGGACCCGGCCCAAGGAATCGTCGATCGCGACGAGACCCGAGCAGTACTCGACAGCCTTCCGCCACGTGCCCGCGCCGTCCTCGTCTTGCGCTACTACGCCGATCTCGACGACGGCGCCATCGCCGTGACCCTCGGAATCGCCGAGAGCACCGTTCGAGCCACAGCATCACGAGCCTTAACCACCCTGAGGCAGACGCATCTGAGCGGCAATGACGCGTCAAATACTGCAGCCGCGGCTGCGATAGGCACCGAGAAAGGTCCGAGCGAATCGGCGGATGAGGAGCAGCTATGACAACGCGCAACGACCTGCCGGAAGCCGAGCTCGAGGGCCAGGTGAGAGCGGCGTTCGCCGCCGACGCGTCTAGAGCCCCCATGCCCGAAGACCTGGCCGGAACCGCCATCCGGAGAGGCCGCGCGCGTCAACGACATACTGCTGCCATCACTGCAGCGCTGTCCGTCGTGCTGTTGGTAGTCGGGGTTGCGGTCGTCCAACGGCTTGGCCCGACCACTTCGTCAGCCCCTCCTGCCGGCCAGTCGCCAAGCCCTGGCAAGTCCGAGGCGCTGCTCGAGCCCGGCGAGTCGATCCTCATGTTCCGCGGTGTCGAGGTGCCCGTGCCCGCGTCCATGCTGGCTGCCGGTACCACTGGTGCGGCAAAGCGATGGCCGATGCCGCGTACGTGATCGACCCGTCCGTACCCACCGAGCTGTGCGATCCGTCCGTCCCCATCCGGAGCTGATCACCGAAGTCGTGCTGCAACCGGTTTCCTCCGTGGCTGCCAGCGACCGCGTGGCCGGGGAGACCGTCCTCCCCGACGGCCGCACCCGCGTCGCCTCCAGCATCCCCCAAGGCGACGTCTGGCTGTCAGTGACATCTCCGGACGCAGATCGGGCGCAAGAGCTTTTCGCCGGCGCCCGGATCGTCGCGGTCACCAACGGCTGCCCGGTCCGCGCGACGTTTCCCGGACCCAGCGGTGCGGGCAAGCTGGGCACCACACTCGTCGTGGACGAAGCCGCGACGACGGGGCAGGTCTGCGGCTACCGGGACAGCTGGGTGACTGGCGCCGCCGTCCTCACCGAGGCTCAGGTGCGCGAGCTGAACGATGTGGTCCGCGCGGCCCGCGTCACCTCCTTCGCCACCGTCGACTGCGCGATCTCGGATGTGGCTCCCAACTCCGGATGGACCATCACCTTGGGCGATGCGCAATTCTGGGTGAACGCCGGAGCACCGTGCACTCCCTTGATCGACGAGTCGGGCCAAGCATCCTTCACGACCTCCGATCTCTCGTCGAGCCTTTGGTCGCTGGCGACCGGACCCGGCACGTTCGACCTCGGCCAGCCGGGGATCAAATAGCCACCTCCAACCGGACCGCCGAGTGCGAGCAAGGTGCCCGATCCGAGCCCGAAGGCGAAGCGCTAAAGGCCTTGAAAGCGTCTGCCGCGCGACCTACTCGGCGGCGGCGTCCGGCCCGAGGTCGATCGAGCTCAAGCCAGCCAGCCAGGACCGGGTCCGTGCGGTCAGCAGACCCTCACGCACGGCCCGGTCGGCCTGGGCTGCTGCGTCGGCGTCCTCAACCGAGGCGAACCGGAGGATCGCCACCCCTCCCCCGTCGCCGTCCAGGAAGGGACCACCCAAGACCAGGTGTCCGTCCTCGAGCCAGCCCTTCATGGTGGCGAGATGGTGCTCCACCCCTGGCTGCTCCCGGAACGGAACCCCTGAAACCCATGCAGGACCAGGTGAATGGGCCACAAGCTGCAACACGGTCATGCGGCGCCCACGGCAGCCTTGCTGACGACGTACGAACCGAGGACGACCGCCCAGCCGTCGCTGTAGTTGCCCAGCAGCGCGTCGTAGTTCCCGGACTCGGGCACCTGCACCATCTCCCACCCAGAGTGAACGAGCCGCACGAGCGTTCCGCCAGCGGACTCGGTGAAGGTCACCTCGACCACGGTGTGCGGGTCATCTGCCTGCCCCGGATGCCAGGTCATCTCCAGCCGTCCGGGCGGCTCCCAGGCGAGGACCGAGCCCCAGCGGCAAGCCGTACCGTCGGCCAAGGTCTCGACGAACCCACCGGGCTCCAGCACCAGACCCAACCCGTCGGTCCCGGCGACCGAGTGGCTCTCCACGGGCCACCAGCGCGCGACGTCGCGGGTGAAGGCGGCGAAGGCGGCCTCGGGGGCCACGGCCACCGAGACCTCTTTGACGATGGGCGGGATCTGCGGTCGTGACATCAGGTCTCCTTGTGCGGGTCCGGCGTTGCAGCCGGATTGGTGGACTGCTGGTCGAGGTGGTCGGCGAAGGCTTCGAGGACATCGGTCCAGAAGCCGTCGACGTAGCGGCGTACGGCTTCGAGCCCGGCGGTGTCGATGCGGTAGAGGCTGCGCGTCCCCGAGCGGACATGGGTGACGAGCCCCGACTCCCCCAGCACCTTGAGGTGTTTGGAGACCGCCGGGCGACTGACGGGCAGCTGCGCGGCGATCGCCCCCACCGCTGACGGGCCGGGACGGAGCAGCTCCAGGATCTGGCGACGCGTGGGGTCGCCCAGCGCGTCGAGCGCAAGAGGTGCGGAGTGGCTGCTCATGTCATTGGTAACTGTAGAGTTACCAATGCCAGGACGTCAAGACCCCAACGACGGGGAAGTTCGTGCGGCATAGAACCCGGACGAATTACCCCGTTGCGAGCGGGGCAAGGGCGGCGGCGAGGTCGGCGGCGGCTTGGCCGGGGTCGGGGGCGCCGGTGATGGGGCGGCCGATGACCAGAAGGTCGGCGCCGTCGGCCAGGGCCTGAGCCGGCGTCGCCACCCTCGCCTGGTCTCCTGCGTCGGAGCCGGCAGGGCGTACCCCGGGGACGATCAACGTGATTCCGGCCCCGACCTCTGAGCGCACCGCGGCGACCTCGTGCGGCGAGCACACGACGGCCCGGGCTCCAGCTCCGACGGCCAGGGAAGCCAACCGTCGCGCGGCGTCCAGCGCCGGGCCGCGCAGCCCCACCGCGTCGAGATCGGCCCCCGACAGCGACGTGAGCACGGTGACGCCCGCGACCTTCGTCTCTGGCAGCTCTTGCACCGCCGCCGCGACCATCGCTGGACCTCCGGACGCGTGAACCGTGAGGTACGTCGGCCGGAGCGCAGCCACCGATCGAGCCGCACCAGCCACGGTGTTGGGGATGTCGTGAAGCTTCAGGTCGAGGAAGACGTCACGACCGCCGCTGGCCTCACGAGCGCCTTCCACGGCCACGCCGCCGTAGCGCAGGAACAGCTCGAGCCCGACCTTCATCGTCGACACCGACGGACCAGACGAACGGGCCCACAGCAGCGCCGTGGACAAGTCGTCGGTGTCGAGGGCGACCGCGATCGGCGCTGAGCTGGTCATCCGTCCTCCTGGGCCAGGTCCTCTTGAGCTTCGTCACCTGAGGCCGTCACCGAGCTGATCGGGTCGGCCGCGGGAGTGGCGCCGGCGCGGTGAGCGTGGCCGACGGCGTCGGAGAGCCGCTCGAACCCTCGCTCGGCGAGGGCCACGTCCAGCTCCGCCGAGACGCGGGCGACCGCCGAGGGGTCGTTGAACACCACGGTCCCGACGGAGACAGCCGAGGCACCGGCGAGCACGAACTCCAACGCGTCGAGCCCAGTCCTGATGCCGCCCATGCCGAGAATGGGGACCTCGGGAAGGGCTGCGTGCACCTGCCATACGCAACGCACGGCGACCGGCCGGATGGCCGGACCCGACAGGCCTCCGGTGACGCCGGCGAGCGCCGGCCGCATGGTCGTCGTGTTGATGACCATGCCGAGCAGCGTGTTGATGAGGGACAGCCCATCGGCACCCGCATCGACCACAGACCGGGCTATGTCCACGATGTCGGTGACGTCCGGAGACAGCTTGGCGAGCACCGGGGTCCCGGACTGGGTCGCGCGACGCACCCCGTGGATCACCGCTGCCGCAGCGGCTGGGTCGCAGGCGAAGACCTGGCCACGATCCTCGACGTTGGGACAGGAGATGTTGACCTCGAGTGCGGCGATGCCATCAACGGAACGCAGCCTCGAGGCGAGCCGCACGTATTCATCGACGCTGCTTCCGGCGATCGACACGACCGCGCGTGCTCCGCGCTGCCGCAGCCACGGCAGGTCGCGCTCGAGGAAGACGTCGAGACCGGGTCCCTGGAGCCCGATCGAGTTGAGCATGCCGCTCGGCGTCTCGGCCATACGCGGGGTCGGGCGTCCCGACCGCGGTTTCAGCATGATCGACTTGGTGACCACCGCCCCGATGGCCGTCAGATCGACGAACGGGTCGATTTCGCGTCCGGCGGCGGCGCAGCCGGACGCGGTCAACACCGGATCGGGCAGTTGCAAGCTGCCGAGCCTCGTGCTCATGTCGACAGGCGGCAACGTCCGGGTTGCCTCCGGCGCCGAGGTGATGCGCATACGCGTCATGTCATGCACCCACCTTGTCGGGTGCGCCCAGCGCGTCAGTGGGGACAGTTCCTAAGGAATCCCAACGGATTGCGTCCCCGTTGAACACCGGTCCGTCGACACAGGAGCGCGTCATCCGGGTCACTCCGTCGTCGCCGATCACCGGCAGGACGCAGGTCATGCACACGCCGATCCCGCAGGCCATCGCCTCCTCCACCGCGACCTGGCTGTGCGCGCCGTACGCCCGGGCGATGTCGGTGACCACGCGCAGCATGCCCATGGGGCCGCAGGCGTAGACGACGTCAGACTCGTTGCGCTTGAGGATGGTCGGGAGCACGTCGGAGATCCGCCCGCGCTCCCCCGCCGACCCGTCCTCGGTCGTGATCGCCACGGACTGCGACATCCGTTTGGCCTCGAGAGCACCGAACAGCTTCGCCTCGGTGGCTGCTCCGATGACAAAGTCCACGCGGCAGCCGCGTGCCCGCAGCTGCTCGGCGAGAGAGAACAGCGGCGCGGTGCCATAGCCACCCCCCACCAAGGTGCAGCTCACCTTCTCCTTGGGCAAGGCGAACGGACGCCCAACCGGGCCGACGACGTCGACCGGGTCGTGGGGGCGCAGATGCGCCATCCACGTGGTGCCGGCCCCGTGCGGCGAGAAGATGATTTCGACGGTTCCGCCGTAGACCCCGCGCTCCTGGACCTTGTAGATGGAGAACGCACGACGCAGCAGGGTCGCCCCGCTGGGACCTCCGACAGCCAACGCCACGAAGTGACCGGGGCGGGCCTGCTCGGCCACGCCGGGCGCGACGAGGGTGAGGGCGTGATAGGCGCCAACCCGACGGGTCGACAGCACCTCGCCCTTGACCTGAACCGGCGCCATCAGCTCTCCTCCCGCCACGCTCGGAGGTCCCGACCGTACTCCTGGAGGGAGCGCACCCCGACCTCGCCTGCGGTCATGGCCTCGATGCCTTGCACGGCCGCAGCAAGGCCCTGGACGGTGGTGATGCAGGGAACGCCCCGGCGGACAGAAGCCGTCCGGATCTCATAGCCGTCGACCCGCGCGCCGACGCCGTAGGGGGTGTTGACGACGATGTCGATCTGGCCGGCCAGGATCTGCTGGACCGCGTCAAGCGTGCCGTCGTCATCTTGAAAGTGCTTGCGCACGACCGTCGCCACGACCCCGCTGCGACGCAGCACATCAGCCGTGCCCTGGGTCGCGAGGATCTCGAAGCCCAGATCGGCCAGACGCTTGACCGGGAACACCATGGAGCGCTTGTCGCGGTTGGCGACGGACACGAAGGCACGCCCGCCCGTGGGTAGCCCACCGGCGTAGGCCGCGAGCTGGCTCTTGGCGAACGCGGTGCCAAAGAGCGCGTCGATCCCCATCACCTCGCCGGTGGACTTCATCTCGGGTCCGAGCACCGTGTCGACGCCGTGGAATCGGCCAAACGGCAAGACCGCCTCCTTCACGGCCGTGGCTGCATCGGCCGGGAGCGAGCCACCGTCTCGGCTGCGCGGGAGCGCCCCCTCGGCCCGAAGCTCGGCGATCGTCGCCCCGAGCATGACTCGGGCTGCCGCCTTGGCCAACTGCACCGAGGTGGCCTTCGACACGAACGGAACCGTGCGTGATGCGCGAGGGTTGGCCTCGAGCACGTAGAGGACGTCGCCGGCGAGGGCGTACTGCACGTTCAGCAGCCCGCGTACGCCGACGCCGCGGGCGATGGCTTCGGTGGAACGCCGGATGCGGTCGATGTCCGTGTGCCCCAATGTGATCGGTGGCAATGCGCACGCGGAGTCACCCGAGTGGATGCCAGCCTCCTCGATGTGCTCCATGACGCCACCGAGGTAGAGCTGGTGCCCGTCGAAGAGCGCGTCGACATCGATCTCCACGGCATCGTCGAGGAATCTGTCGACGAGCACGGGATGCTCCGGGCTGATCAGCGTGGCCCGAGCGATGTAGTCGGCGAGCATCGCCTCGTCGTAGACGATCTCCATTCCGCGACCACCCAGGACATAGGACGGCCGCACGAGCACGGGGTAGCCGATCGCGTCGGCGATCGCCTTCGCCTCCGGGAAGGACATCGCCGTGCCGTGCTTCGGCGCCGGAAGCCCAGCGTCGGCGAGCACACGACCGAACGCCCCTCGCTCCTCGGCCAGGTGGATCGCCTCAGGAGTCGTGCCGACGATCGGTACTCCAGCGTCCTTGAGCGGCTGCGCGAGGCCGAGCGGGGTCTGTCCCCCGAGCTGGACGATCACCCCCACGACGGGTCCGGCGGCCAGCTCCGCGTGGTAGACCTCGAGGACGTCCTCAAGGGTGAGCGGCTCGAAGTAGAGCCGGTCGCTGGTGTCGTAGTCGGTCGAGACCGTCTCGGGGTTGCAGTTGACCATGACGGTCTCGTAACCGGCCTCGCGCAGCGTCATGGCCGCATGGACGCACGAGTAGTCGAACTCGATGCCCTGCCCGATCCGATTGGGGCCGCTGCCAAGGATCAGGACCGCAGCCTTATCCCGCGGGGCGACCTCGGTCTCCTCGTCGTAGGTCGAGTAGTGGTAGGGCGTCAGCGCGGCGAACTCTGCGGCGCATGTGTCGACAGTCTTGTAGACCGGCCGCACACCCAGCGCTTGGCGCACCCCACGCACCACGACCTCCGTGGTCC
This sequence comes from uncultured Actinomycetota bacterium, assembly GCA_963820065.1. Classification (GTDB taxonomy): domain Bacteria; phylum Actinomycetota; class Actinomycetes; order DATJPE01; family DATJPE01; genus JANPBY01. The sequence continues at coordinate 132,073 of CAWFYM010000010.1, forward strand.
CCCGAAGCTCGGCGAGCTGACGGTCGGAGAAGCCATGGCGCTTGGCGCGACGCAGGAGGTACGGCTCCAGCTCGGCGGCCGCCTGGATCTCAGCAGCAATCTCGTTGATCAGGACGATCTGGTCGAGGAACCAAGGGTCGATGCCCGACGCCTCGTGAACCTGCTCGACCGAGGCACCCGCAAGGAGGGCCTGCTGGGCGACGCGCAGGCGACCATCGCGCGGCAGCGCCACCTCGGAGATCAGGGCCTCTTGGTCGAGTGCAGGATCGCCCGGCCTGGCCCAGCCGAAGACTGCTTCGGGGCGCTCCAGGGAACGCAGCGCCTTCTGCAGGGCCTCGGCGAAGTTCCGGCCGATGGCCATCGCCTCTCCCACCGACTTCATCGTGGTCGTGAGCGTCGGGTCGGCGTGAGGGAACTTCTCGAAGGCGAACCGCGGGGCCTTCACGACCACGTAGTCGAGGGCGGGCTCGAAGGCCGCTGGCGTCACCCCCGTGATGTCGTTGGGGATCTCGTCGAGTGAGTAGCCGACGGCGAGCTTCGCGGCGATCTTGGCGATCGGGAATCCTGTGGCTTTGGAGGCCAACGCGGAGGACCGCGAGACCCGCGGATTCATCTCGATGACGATGAGCCGTCCGGTGGCCGGGTCGACGGCGAACTGGATGTTGCAGCCGCCCGTGTCGACGCCGACAGCCCGGATGACCGCGATAGAGACGTCGCGCATCCGCTGGTATTCGCGGTCGGTGAGGGTCAGGGCCGGCGCGACGGTGATCGAGTCGCCGGTGTGGATGCCCATCGGATCGATGTTCTCGATCGAGCAGATCACCACGACGTTGTCGTTGCGGTCGCGCATCAGCTCGAGCTCGTACTCCTTCCAGCCGATGATCGACTCCTCAAGGAGCACTTCGGCCGTCGGGCTGGCCTGCAGACCCGCGCCGGCGATGCGGTGCAGGTCGTCGACGTCGTAGGCGATGCCTGAGCCGGCGCCACCCATGGTGAACGACGGGCGTACGACGACCGGGTAGTCGAGATCCGCGACAGCCGCCTCGCAGTCAGCCATCGAATGACAGATCACCGAGCGCGCCGACTCGGCGCCGATGTCAGCCACGATCTGCTTGAAGCGTTGGCGATCCTCACCTCGCTGGATGGCCTCGATGCTTGCGCCGATCAGCTCGACGCCGTACTTCTCGAGGACGCCCCGGTCGTGAAGCGCGACCGCGCAGTTGAGTGCGGTCTGCCCACCGAGCGTGGCGAGCAGGGCGTCCGGACGCTCGCGTTCGATGATCCTCTCGACGAACTCGGGGGTGATGGGCTCGACGTAGGTGGCGTCGGCCATCTCGGGGTCGGTCATGATCGTCGCTGGGTTGCTGTTGACGAGGATCACGCGCAGGCCTTCGGCGCGCAGGACCCGGCACGCCTGGGTCCCCGAGTAGTCGAACTCGCAAGCCTGGCCGATGACGATGGGACCCGATCCGATCACCAGGACGGATGAGAGGTCGTCTCGACGCGGCATCAGGCTCCCGCCTTCGCTGACGTTGAGGCTGCATCGCGCATCAGGTCCGCGAACCGGTCGAACAGGTAGGCGGAGTCATGCGGCCCCGCCGCGGCCTCGGGGTGGTATTGCACCGAGAAGGCCGGCACATCGAGGCAGCGCAGTCCTTCGACGACCCCGTCGTTGAGCCCGACGTGGCTGACCTGCACGCGACCGTACGGCGTGTCCGCTACGCCGTCGCTCGGCGCATCGACAGCGAAGCCGTGGTTCTGTGCCGTGATCTCGACCCGCCCGGTGGTGCGGTCCATCACCGGTTGGTTCACGCCCCGGTGACCGAAGCCCAGCTTGTAGGTGCCGAACCCGAGGGCTCGACCGAGCACCTGGTTGCCGAAGCAGATCCCGAACACCGGAAGCCGTCGGTCGAGGGCCGCTTGCACCAGCGCAACCGCATGGTCGGCGGTGGCCGGGTCGCCGGGACCGTTGCTGAAGAAGGCGCCATCGACGTCCATCGCCATCAGCTCGTCCGGACTGGTCGTCGCTGGAAGGACGTGCACCTCCATGCCGCGCTCGGCCATGCGCTGAGGCGTCATGGCCTTGATGCCCAGGTCGAGCGCGGCGACGGTGAAGCGTCGTTCGCCGATCGCCGCGACCGTGTAGGGCTGGCGTGTCGTCACCTCCCCGACGAGGTCGGCGCCCGTCATGGGCGGGCTGGCCAGCACTCGGCTGAGCAACGCGTCCGGGTCTCGCTCCACGCTGGAGACCCCGACCCTCATGGCGCCACGATCACGGAGGTGCCGCGTGAGAGCTCGGGTGTCCACGTCGCTGATGCCCACGACTCCCTGCGCCTGCAGCTCGGCTTCGAGGCTGCGCTGAGCCCGCCAGCTCGAGGGTCGTGGTGCGGGATCGCGAACCACATAACCGCTGACCCAGATCCGGGACGACTCCTGGTCCTCGTCGTTGACCCCGGTGTTTCCGACGTGTGGGGCGGTCATGACGACGACCTGGCGGTGATAGCTCGGGTCGGTCAGCGTCTCCTGATAGCCGGTCATGGCCGTGCAGAACACGGCCTCTCCGAACGTCTCCCCTTCGGCGCCGTACGAGCGGCCGTGGAACGTGCGGCCGTCCTCGAGCACCAGGATCGCAGGCCCGCTCACGCGAGCGACCCGTCGAGCACGGTCGGTCGACCCCGCAGGAAGGTGGCGACCACCGCAGCAGGCAGGGTGAGGCCCTTGTAGGGCGTGTTGCGACTCTTGCTCGCCAGCCGCCTGGGGTCCACCGTGGTCCGGACGGACGGGTCGATCAGGACGAGCGAGGCAGGCTCACCCACCGCGAGCGGCCGCCCGTGGTCGGGGAGCCGCCCGATGCGCGCCGGCCGGAAGGACATCCGATCGGCAACTCCGGCCCAGTCGAGCAGCCCGGGCTCCACCATCGTCTCGGTCACGACGGACAGAGCGTGCTCGAGGCCCAGCATGCCGAACGAGGCCGCGGCCCATTCGCAGTCCTTGTCCTCCACCGCATGCGGGGCGTGATCGGTCGCTACAGCGTCGATGGTGCCGTCGGCCAGCGCCTCGCGCAGGGCCTCGACATCACTCTTGGTGCGCAGCGGCGGGTTGACCTTGAAGACCGGGTCGTAGGTGGTGACCAGGTCGTCGGTGAGGAGCAAGTGGTGCGGCGTGACCTCGGCCGTCACGTCCACGCCGCGAGCTTTGGCCTGCCGCACGATCTCGACGCTGCCCGCAGTCGACACATGGCAGATGTGGAGCCGAGAACCAACATGTTCAGCAAGAAGGACGTCGCGCGCGACGATCGCCTCCTCGGCGACGGCGGGCCAACCCGTGAGCCCGAGGACGCCGGAGAGCACCCCTTCGTTCATCTGGGCACCCTGGGTGAGGCGGGGTTCTTGGGCGTGCTGGGCGACGACGCCATCGAAGGCTTTGACGTACTCGAGGGCGCGCCGCATGATCACGGCGTCGTCGACGCAGTGTCCGTCGTCGGAGAACATCCTGACCGAGGCCGCCGAGTCGGCCATCGCCCCAAGCTCCGCCAACCGCTCCCCCGCGAGCCCAACCGTGACCGCGCCGACGGGCCGGACGTCGCAGTGGCCGGCCGCCTGACCGAGCCGCCACACCTGCTCGACCACGCCGGCGGTGTCGGCCACCGGGTCGGTGTTGGCCATCGCATGGACCGCCGTGAACCCGCCGAGTGCCGCGGCGCGTGACCCGGTCTCGACGGTCTCGGCGTCCTCGCGTCCGGGCTCGCGCAGGTGTGTGTGCAGGTCGACCAGCCCCGGGAGAGCGACCAGGCCGTCTCCATCGATCACTGTCGCGCCGGAGTGCGAGAGTCCGGTGCCGACCTCATCGATGCGGCCGTCGGTCACCACCAGGTCGGCCGGGTCGCCGCCCAGGATTCGCGCGCCCCGGATCAGGAATGACGGGCTCATCGGGCCACCTCCCGGTCAAGGCCAGAACTCTCGGAATCGGAGATAACAGACGCCGAGCTCAAGGAGTCGGTTGCCGAATCGTCCACGTCTGCGCCGATGGCCGCCTCGGAGCCGCCGAGCAGAAGGTAGAGAACGGCCATGCGCACGGAGACCCCGTTGGTCACCTGCTCGACGATCGTCGACCGGGCACCGTCGGCCACGTCGGCTGCGATCTCCATGCCGCGGTTCATCGGCCCCGGGTGCATGACGATCGCGTGATCAGGCAAGGTCGACGCCCGCGCGACGTCGAGCCCGTAGCGGCGGCTGTATTCGGCGCTGCTGGGGAAGAACGACGCGTTCATGCGCTCGCGTTGGACGCGGAGCATCATGACGACATCGCTCTTCGGCAGGGGTGCGTCGAGGTCGTAGGAGATCGCGCACGGCCAGGTGTCGACCCCGACCGGCAAGAGAGTGGGCGGTGCCACAAGGGTCACCTCGGCGCCGAGGGTGTGGAGGAGCAGCACGTTGGACCGCGCGACCCTGCTGTGCAGGACATCTCCGACCACCGTCACCCGACGACCCTCCAGGTCGCCCGTGCCGCCAGCGAGGTGCCGGCGCATGGTGAACGCATCGAGCAGCGCCTGAGTCGGGTGCTCGTGAGTGCCGTCGCCCGCGTTGACGACCGAGCCGCCGATCCAGCCGCTGTGGGCCAGCCGGTGGGGCGCTCCGCTGGCGCCGTGGCGGACGACCACAGCATCGGCGCCCATGGCCTCCAGCGTCAGCGCGGTGTCCTTGAGGCTCTCGCCCTTGGAGACGCTTGACCCCTTGGCCGAGAAGTTGATGACATCGGCCGAGAGCCGTTTTGCCGCCGCCTCGAAGGAGATCCGGGTGCGTGTGGAGTCTTCGAAGAACAAGTTGACGACCGTACGGCCGCGCAGAGTGGGCAGCTTGCGGATCGGCCGGTCGGCCAGCCGAGCAAGCTCCTCCGCGGTGTCGAGGACGAGGATCGCATCGTCTCGACTCAGGTCACCGGCCGAGACCAGGTGCTTCTTCATCGGACGTCCTGCCCTTCTGCATCGACCGCTGTGGGTGGCGGCCCGGCCGGCTCAGGCTCGTCCATGGTCCGGTCGGCGATGAATACGCCGTCCTGCCCGTCGTGCTCGGTGACGAGAACGCGGACGACCTCGCGGTTCGAGGTCGGGAGGTTCTTGCCGACGTAGTCCGCCCGAATCGGGAGCTCGCGGTGGCCGCGGTCGACCAGGACGGCCAGTTGGACAGCCCGAGGACGGCCGATGTCGTCGAGCGCCGTCAGCGCAGAACGGACCGTGCGGCCGGAGAAGAGCACGTCGTCGACCAGCACGACGACCTTGCCGTCGATACCGCCAACGGGAACCTCCGTGCGCTCGAGGGCCCGGGCCGGGCGCAGCCGGAGATCGTCGCGGTACATCGTGATGTCGAGGCTGCCGACGGGTACCGCGACACCCTCCACGGTGGCGAGGCGCTCGGCCAGACGTGCCGCGAGAGAGACCCCGCGTGTCGGGATGCCGAGAAGCACGACGTCTCCGAGACCCTTGTTGTGCTCGAGGATCTCGTGGGCGATGCGCGTGAGGGCCCGCTGGATGTCTGCGGGCTCGAGCAACGTACGGGCTCCGGGGGGCGCTGCGCGCACCGCTGCCGGACCGGTCGAAGGCGTAGCAGTCACCAGGACCTCCTTCCCCGCCTCACAGGACGGGTCGTTAAAGGACGTCGAACGGCCCTCACGCTACCAGGGGGTATGGGGTCGTCCGAACGGCCCTTTTGGGCAGGAACGCCTTGCCCCCGATCGTCACCCTCCGTAACGTCACGTTGCGTGACCGAGCTCGACGCGCGGTCACGACCCTGAGGGGGGCCGACCACACCATGACGACCGATTACGCGCGAGCGCTCGGATCGCGCCTGCGCGCGATCCGCACCCAGCAGGGCCTGTCGCTGCACGGCGTGGAGGAGAAGTCAGAGGGTCGCTGGAAGGCCGTGGTCGTCGGCTCCTACGAGCGCGGCGACCGGGCCGTCACGGTTCAGCGGCTCGCGGAGCTGGCCGATTTCTACGCCGTGCCGGTGGGCGAGTTGCTTCCAGGCGCAGCCGCCGCGGGCTCAGGCGAGCCGCCGCCCCGGCTGGTCATCGATCTCGAACGGCTGGGCCGCGTCCCGGCCGAGAAGGCCGGCCCGCTGGCGCGCTACTGCTCAACCATCCAGAGCCAGCGCGGCGACTACAACGGGCGCGTCCTGTCGGTGCGCTCGGACGACTTGCGCACCCTCGGCGTGATCTACGACCAGTCACCCAGCGTGCTCGTCGAGCAGTTCATCGCCTGGGGCGTTCTCGACCCGGACGCCCGCCGCGCTCTCCCCGACTGACGCGCCCGTGTCGACGAGCTCGGCCGGCTCACACTAGTCGGCGTAGGCCGGGGCGACCAGGCCGACCGCATCACCCATGCGGTGCACCCGCATGGCATTCGTGGACCCCGGGATCCCCGGCGGCGAGCCCGCCACGATGACGACTGCGTCTCCGGGTCGACACCGCCCGATGTCGAGCAGCGCCGCGTCGACCTGCTTGACCATCTCGTCGGTGTGCCGCACCGAGGGAACCAGAAACGTCTCGACACCCCAGGCCACAGCCAGCTGGCTGCGGACGGCCGGGTCAGGGGTGAACGCGAGCAAGGGGATCGGCGAGCGGTGACGGGCCAACCGGTGGGCCGATCCGCCCGTCTCCGTGAAGGCCACCAGATACTTCGCGTCGACGATCGAGCCGACTCTGGCGGCAGACTCGCAGATCGCCCCCGGCGTGCCCGTCGGACGCCCGCTGAGGGGCGGCAGGTGGTTGAGGGCACCGTCCTCGACCGTGGTGATGATGCGCGCCATGGTCTCCACGGTCTCGATCGGGTAGCGACCGATCGAGGTCTCGCCCGACAGCATCAGTGCGTCGGCGCCGTCGAGGACCGCATTGGCCACGTCGGACGCCTCTGCACGCGTCGGTCGCGAGGCCCCGATCATCGACTCGAGCATCTGGGTGGCCACGATGACCGGCTTGGCGCGTTCACGGGCAGCGGCCACGATGGCCTTCTGTACCAAGGGCACCTGCTCGAGAGGCAGCTCGACTCCGAGGTCACCGCGGGCCACCATGACCCCATCGAAGGCATCCACGATGCCAACCAGCTCGGTCACGGCCTGTGGCTTCTCGATCTTGGCGAACACGGGCCGGCGTTGGCCCTCTTCGTCCATGATCTTGTGCACCGCGTCGATGTCGGCGGCCGAACGTACGAACGACAACGCGATCAGATCTGCGCCGATCCCCAAGCCCCAGCGCAGGTCGTCGACGTCCTTCTCGGACATAGCCGGCACCGACACAGCCACGCCCGGCAGGTTGAGTCCCTTGTGGTCGGAGACCATGCCCCCCTCGATGACCTCGGTGATCACCCGTGGCCCGTCGACCTCGACGACCGCGACGGCGACCTTGCCGTCGTCGATGAGGATCCGGTCGCCAACCGTGACGTCATCCGGGAGACCCAGGTAGGTCGTCGAACACTCGTTGCTGTCCCCGGGCACATCATCGGTGGTGATGGTGAACCGTTCACCGCTCTTGAGCAGCTGCGGCCCAGAGGCGAACGATCCGAGCCGGATCTTCGGTCCTTGCAGGTCGACCAGGATCCCGACTCCTCGCCCGGCTTCGTCCGAGGCCTGCCGAACGTTTCGGTAGACCTCTTCGTGCACGGAGTAGGAACCGTGACTCAGGTTGAGCCGGGCGACGTCCATGCCCGCCGCCACCAGCGCGCGCGTCATGTCCAACGACGAACTCGCCGGACCCAGAGTGCAGACGATCTTGGCTCGGCGCATGGTTCGACCCTATCGAGACGGCAGGCGCGGGCGACCTGCGCAGCGCCGATACTGGTGCGGCTGAAGGACCTGTTCATCGCGCTCATCGTTTCGACTGGCCATCGACGGCGCCGGCCAGCCATACCGTGACTGGTCATACCGTCAGCGGACGCTCGGTCGGGAGTATGGGCGCGGGCAGGGCTGTGGCCCCGGACAGGTACCGGTCCACTGCTGCCGCGCAGGACCGACCCTCGGCGATGGCCCAGACGATGAGGGACTGCCCGCGACCGGCGTCGCCAGCGACGAACACTCCGGGAACGTCTGTGGCGTAGCTGTCGTCGCGCCCAACATTGCCTCGCGCATCCAGGCTGACCCCGAGCTGATCGAGCAAGCCCGCGGTCTCTGGACCGGTGAACCCCATCGCGAGCAAGACAAGATCCGCCGGGATCTCGTGCTCGGTGCCCGACACCTCGCTGAAGCGCCCCTCGACCATCTCCACCTCGACGATGCGCAGGGCGGAGACCCGCCCCTGCTCGCCGAGGAACGCCTGAGTGGAGACCGAGAACGTACGTTCCCCACCCTCCTCGTGCGCGCTCGAAGTGCGGTAGACCATCGGGTACGTCGGCCACGGCTGAGCATCCGGGCGGACCTCGGGCGGCGTGGGCATGATCTCCAACTGCGTCACAGACGCGGCCCCTTGCCGATGGGCGGTGCCCAGGCAGTCGGCCCCGGTGTCGCCGCCACCGAGGATCACCACGTGCTTACCTGCTGCGCTGATCGGCGGCGCCTCGAGATCGCCCTCCTGGACTCGGTTGGCCCAGGGCAGGTACTCCATGGCCTGGTGGATCCCGGCCAGGTCTCTCCCCTCGATGGGCAGGTCACGCGCCAGCGTGGCACCGGTGGCCACCACGACGGCGTCATAGCGCTTGCGCAAATGGTCAGCGGTGACGTCGACACCCACGGTGACCCCCGGACGGAAACGCGTGCCCTCCGCTTCCATCTGCGCAAGGCGCCGGTCGAGGTGTCGCTTCTCCATCTTGAAGGCGGGGATTCCGTAACGAAGCAGCCCGCCGATGCGGTCCGCTCGCTCGAACACCGCGACCGTATGGCCGGCCCGAGTCAGCTGTTGAGCCGTAGCCAGCCCCGCCGGTCCCGATCCGATCACCGCGACCGTGCGACCCGACAGACGCGAGGGTGGCTGCGGGGGAAGCCACCCCTGGTCCCACGCACGATCGACGATGGAGACCTCGACCTGCTTGATCGTGACCGGCTCGGCGTTGATGCCCAGGACGCAGGCTGTCTCACAGGGAGCCGGGCACAGCCGACCGGTGAACTCCGGGAAGTTGTTGGTGGCGTGCAGGCGTTCGGAAGCCTCGAGCCACGAGTCGCGCCAGGTCAGGTCGTTCCACTCCGGGATCAGGTTGCCCAGCGGACACCCCTGATGACAGAACGGGATGCCACAGTCCATGCAGCGACCCGCCTGTCCCCGGAGGGAGTCAGGGGCCATCGGCTCATAGACCTCGTGCCAGTCCTGGATGCGCACGTCGACTGGGCGCCGAGCGAAGGGCTCGCGCTGTGTGGTCAGGAATCCCCTTGGATCAGCCACGACTCGCCTCCATCACGGCGACGTCGACATCGACGCCGTCCCGGCGCGCGCGCTCGCGAGCAGCCAGGACCCTCTTGTAGTCGCGCGGCATGACTTTGCTGAACCGGCCGAGAGCCTCTCCCGCCACGTCCAGCAGCGCCAGAGCCACCGACGACCCGGTCTCCTCGCCGTGACGCCTCAACACATCCAGGAGGAACGCGCGGTCTTCGTCGTCGAGCGGGTCGAGGTCGACCATCTCCCGGTTGACATGACGTGCGTCAAGATCAAGGACGTAGGCGACACCGCCGCTCATCCCGGCCGCGAGATTGCGACCGGTGGGTCCGAGGATGACGGCGCGGCCGCCGGTCATGTACTCGCACGCGTGGTCGCCCACACCCTCAACGACCGCTGTCGCTCCGGAGTTTCGTACGCAGAACCGCTCGCCGACGGTGCCGCGCGCAAAGAGCTCCCCGGACGTGGCTCCGTAGAGCAGCACGTTGCCCGCGATGCTGTGGTGCTCGGGCACGAAGGGAGCGTCTCGCGGAGGCCTGAGGATCAGGCGGCCCCCCGATAGTCCCTTGCCGACGTAGTCGTTCGCGTCTCCTTCGAGCCGCAACGTGATGCCAGCGGGCAGGAACGCACCGAACGACTGCCCCGCGGAACCCAAGAGCGTCAGGTCTATCGTCCCGTCGGGCAGGCCCTTGCCGCCGTACCGACGGGTCACCTCGGAACCGAGCAGGGTCCCGACCGTTCGGTGGACGTTGCGGATCGCCAGCTGCCCGCGCACAGGCGCGGCATTCTCCAGGGCCTCCTCGGCCATCTCGATGAGTTGATGATCGAGGGCGCGCTCCAGACCGTGGTCCTGCGACACCCGCTGCCGCCTGGACAGCCCCTCGGGCAGGTCGGGCACGTGCAGGATCGGCGTGAGGTCCAGCCCGGACGCCTTCCAATGGTCGACCGCACGGGCCGTGTCGAGGACCTCGGCTTGCCCGATCGCCTCGTCGAGCGAGCGGAAGCCCAGCTGGGCGAGATGCTCGCGCACCTCTTCGGCAATGTAGGTGAAGAAGGTCTCCACGAACTCCGGACGTCCGGTGAATCGTTGACGAAGCTCGGGGTTCTGGGTCGCGATCCCGACAGGGCACGTGTCGAGGTGACAGACGCGCATCATCACGCAGCCGCTGACGACGAGGGGCGCGGTGGCGAAGCCGTACTCCTCTGCGCCCAGCAGCGCAGCGATCACGACGTCTCGGCCGGTCTTCAGCTGACCATCGGTCTGCACCACGATGCGATCGCGCAAGCCGTTGAGCAGGAGGGTCTGCTGCGTCTCCGCAAGCCCGAGCTCCCATGGCGCCCCGGCGTGCTTCAGCGAAGTGAGCGGAGACGCGCCCGTGCCTCCGTCATGACCCGAGATCAGGACGACGTCGGCGTGGGCCTTGGAAACGCCAGCCGCGACCGTGCCCACTCCGACCTCGGACACGAGTTTCACGTGGACACGAGCGCGCGGGTTGGCGTTCTTCAGATCGTGGATGAGCTGCGCGAGGTCCTCGATGGAGTAGATGTCGTGGTGAGGCGGCGGCGAGATCAGGCCGACCCCAGGGGTCGAATGCCGAGTCCTGGCAATCCAGGGGTAGACCTTGTGGGCAGGCAGCTGACCGCCCTCACCGGGCTTCGCACCTTGGGCCATCTTGATCTGCAGGTCGTCGGCGTTGACGAGGTATTCGCTCGTGACCCCGAAGCGGCCGCTCGCAACCTGCTTCACCGCCGAGCGCTTCGAGTCGCCGTTGGGCATCGGCTCATAGCGGTCCGGGTCTTCTCCACCTTCCCCAGTGTTGGACTTCGCGCCCAGCCGGTTCATGGCTACGGCGAGGGTCTCGTGGGCCTCCTGGCTGATCGAGCCGTACGACATCGCCCCAGTGGAGAACCGCCGGACGATCGCTTCCACCGGCTCGACCTCCTCCACCGGCACGGGCGGGCGCAGTCCCTCTCGGAAGGTGAACAACCCGCGCAGCGTCATCAGCCGTTCGGCCTGGCCGTCCACTCGCTGGGTGTACGCCTTGAAGACGTCGTAGCGCTTGGCCCGAGTGGCGTGCTGCAGCCGGAAGACGGTCTCGGGATCGAAGAGGTGAGGTTCGCCCTCACGACGCCACTGATATTCACCGCCCACGGTGAGACGCCTGTGGGCGGCCGGGATCCCGCTGGCGGGGTACGCCGACGCGTGCCGTTTGGCCACCTCGGCGGCTATGACCTCAAGACCGACGCCGCCAAGCACCGAGCTCGTGCCCGTGAACCATCGGTCAACAACGGCTTGAGACAGGCCGATGGCCTGGAAGACCTGCGCCCCCCGGTAGGACGCCACCGTCGAGATGCCCATCTTCGACATCACCTTGAGAACACCCTTGCCCAGCGCCTTGATCAGGTTGCGGATGGCCTGCTCGGGGGTCACGTCGCCAAGGACTCCGGTCCGGGCCAGGTCCTCGACGCTCTCCATCGCCAGGTAGGGATTTACCGCCGCGGCGCCATAGCCGATCAAGAGCGCCACGTGATGGACCTCGCGGATGTCACCGGCCTCGACCAGCAACGAGACGTGGCTGCGCTGCTTCGTGCGCGTGAGGTGGTGGTGCACCGCCGAGGTGATCAGCAGCGACGGGATCGGAGCCATGTCGGGGCCGGAATCCCGGTCACTCAGCACGACGAAGCGGGTCCCGGCCTCGATGGCCGCGGACACCTCCGCGCAGATTGCCTCCAGACGGTCTTCCAGACCGATGCCTCCTCCAGTCACGGGGTAGAGACAGGACACCTTCAACGAGGCGTACCCAGGCAGGTCGCCGTCCGCGTTGACGTGCACAAGTTTCGCGAGCTCGTCATTGTCGATCACAGGGAACGGCAGCACGACCTGACGGCACGAGGCAGGGCCGGGCGCGAGGATGTTCCCCTCTGGTCCGATCAACGTCCCCAGGGAGGTCACCAATTCCTCGCGGATCGCATCGAGGGGCGGGTTCGTCACCTGGGCGAACAACTGGCTGAAGTAGTCGAAGATGAGCCGGGGGCGGTCGGAGATCGCCGCGATCGGGGTGTCAGTGCCCATGGAGCCGATCGGCTCAGCCGCCGAACGCGCCATCGGGGTAAGCAGGATGCGCAACTCTTCCTCGGTGTAGCCGAAGGTCTGCTGTCGGCGCAGGACGCTGGAGTGCGTGTGCACGATGTGTTCGCGCTCGGGCAGGTCTTCCAGGTGCAGCAACCCGGCGTGCAACCACTCCTCATAGGGGTGGGCCGCGGCCAGCTGCGCCTTGATCTCGTCGTCCTCAATGATCCGCCCCTGGGCGGTATCGACGAGGAACATCCGGCCCGGCTGCAGCCGACCCTTCCTCACGACCGTGGCGGCGTCGAGGTCCAGGACACCGACCTCAGAAGCCAGGACCACGAGACCGTCGTTGGTGACCCAGAATCGACCCGGACGAAGCCCGTTGCGGTCGAGGACGGCTCCGATGACCGTCCCGTCGGTGAACGTGACGCAAGCCGGTCCGTCCCAGGGCTCCATCAACGTGGCGTGAAACTGGTAGAACGCCCGGCGCGCCGGGTCCATCGTCGGATGGTTCTCCCACGCTTCCGGAATCATCATCAACACGGCGTGGGGCAGCGAGCGCCCGCCCAGATGCAGCAGCTCGAGGGCCTCGTCGAAGGACGCTGAATCGCTGAACTCCGGCGTACACACCGGGTAGAGGTCGCTCAGATCCCCCGGGATCAAGTCACTGGCCAGCTGCGACTCACGAGCGCGCATCCAGTTGCGATTTCCCCGCACCGTGTTGATCTCGCCGTTGTGGGCGATGTAGCGGTAGGGGTGCGCCAACGGCCACGACGGGAACGTATTGGTCGAGAAGCGTGAGTGAACCAGCGCCATCGCGCTGGCAAACAGCGGGTCGGACAAGTCGGGGAAGAAGGGCTCGAGCTGCCCGGTGGTCAGCATGCCCTTGTAGACGATCGTCCGCGTGGAAAGCGACGGGAAGTAGACGCCGATCTCGAGCTCGGCGCGCTTGCGCAGGCGGAACGCCATCCGCTCCAGAGCCAGATCGTCCCTTCCGCCGGACGGCAATCCCGGCGCAGCAACGAACAGCTGGCGGAACACCGGCATCACGGCTGCGGCTGTCGCACCGACCAGGTCGCGCCCTACGGGGAGGTCCCGCCAGCCCAGCAGCGTCAGGCCCTCGGCGGTGGCGAGTACCTCGATGTCCGCGCACGCCGACGACGGGTCCTCCACCGGCAGGAAGGCTGTGCCGACGGCGTAGCCCCCGGCAGGAGGCAAGTCGAAGTCCACGACGGATCTGAGGAACGTGTCGGGAACCTGCACCAAGATCCCTGCGCCGTCACCGCTGTCGGGCTCCGCGCCGGATGCACCTCGGTGCTCAAGGTTCTTCAGCGCGGTCAGACCCTGCTCGACGATGGCGTGGCTGGGCTCCCCGGTGAGCGTCGCCACCAGCGCGACACCACAGGCGTCGTGCTCGTACTTCGGGTCATAGAGACCCTCGGACGACGGGACAGCCGAAGGTAGGGCCCAAGTCATGGGGTCTCCTCGTCGTCTCGCTCGAACCGGTCGGCTGCTGCCTCAGGCAGCGGGGGGGTGAGGGACGACGTTGGCCCTGGGTTTCGGAGGGTAACAGAGGGTTAGCGACTCACGGCGACAGTGTGGCGTTCAGACCAACTGGGCCGCCTCGTTGACGCTAGGAGTCGCCGGTCTCGCGCAGTCCGACACAGTCGAAGGCCCAGAATGCTTCGGGGTAGACGAGCGCGCCGGTCATCCAGGTCTGATACGCGCCGAGGCGCATCACCTGGAAGGCGCCGCCGGGGATGCGCACCGACGGCCGTCCGAATCCGAGCGGCTCGGCGGCCACGAACCCAGCCCTTGAGTAGTAGGAAGGGTCACCTTCGAGGAAGAGCAGCGGGGCTCCGAGATCGTCAGCCGCCCGAACGGCCCGATCGATCAGGGCCAGTCCGATGCCCCGACGTTGCCACGATGTGGCCACACTCAGGGGGCTGAGGATCAGGACGTCCACCAGTTGAGTGGGGGCGTCGACCCAACCCCACGTCAGGCGTACGTGCCCGAGGACGGCCTCGGTCGTCGCAGCGACATACGCCCGCCCGCCCGGCCTGCGCGCCAGCTCCACGTCGAGGTCCGCAACGATCGGATCCCCGAACGCCTCTGCGACCACCCGATGAACCTCCGCAGAGTCCGCGAGCGACTGTTCCCTGATGGCGACCCCCGGCGGGACCTTCGCGGTGCCGGGCGTCGGGGCTGTCATGGGGCCCACGATACGTTCGCTGCACCAGCCGCGGGTCCGTCGCCGGACCGAGGAGTGACACGAGGAGTGAGCTGACCATGAGCCAGTCCGGAGTGCCCGGCCAGCCGTTCCCCGCAGGGGTCGAAGTGACCCACGTGCTTGTCGTGCGCGACACCCCGCGCTCGACCGCCTTCTACCGTGACGTGGTCGGAGCCACCCTGGTGCGGGAGTACGGCGCGTCCAGCGCAGTCCTCGAGCTATGCGGGACCTGGCTGCTCCTGGTCGCCGGAGGCGGCCCGACCCCAGACAAGCCGGACGTCGTCTTCGCCCCGCCGAACGACGCAAGGACGGTGTCGCATGAGATGACGTTTCGCGTGCCTGACTGCCGAGCCGCGTACGGCGAGCTCAGCGCTCGCGGCGCCGACTTTCTCACCGAGCCCATCGACAACGGGCCCGAGATCCGCTGCTTCTTCCGAGACCCTGACGGCCATCTGCTGGAGCTGAGCCAACTGACCTGACGATGCGGTTCCGGAGACACACACCGGACTCCCGCCCATGACAGTGTCACCGAGCATCACGGAGCACAAAGGAGCACAGCATGTCGTTGCAGGATTTTCCGCGCTACCCGCTGATGTTCGGTCCGAGCCCCGTTCATCCGCTGTCACGGCTCACGAGTCACCTGGGCGGCGCCACGATCTGGGCGAAGCGGGAGGACTGCAACAGCGGACTCGCCTACGGCGGCAACAAGACCCGCAAGCTCGAATACTTCGTCCCTGACATCGTGGCGCAAGGAGCGGACACGCTGGTCTCGATCGGTGGCTACCAGTCCAACCACACCCGCCAGGTCGCGGCGTTGGCCGCCCACCTCGGGCTCGCTGCCGTGCTCGTCCAAGAACGCTGGGTCGACTGGCCGGATGTCGTCAACGACCGGGTGGGCAACATCATGCTCAGCAGGATCATGGGCGCCGAGGTGCGCCTCGACCCGTCCGGCTTCGGCATCGGCTTCAAAACAAGCTGGGCCCAGGCCCTTGACGATGTCCGCGAGCGAGGCGGGACCCCGTACGCCATCCCAGCGGGTGCCTCCGATCACCCTCTCGGAGGTCTCGGGTTCGCCCAGTGGGCCACCGAGGTGCAGGAGCAGGAGCGCGAGCTCGGGATCTTCTTCGACACGATCCTTGTCTGCTCGGTCACCGGCTCCACGCACGCGGGGATGATCGCCGGGTTCGCGGGACAGGACCGCCCTCGACGCGTCATCGGCATCGATGCGTCAGCCAAGCCGGCCGAGACTCGCGTACAGGTGGCCCGGATCGCCCGGAATACCGCCGAGGCCATCGGACTGGGGCGCGATCTGAGAGAGGACGAGATCACGGTGCTCGAAGGGTGGGCCGGGGAGCAGTACGGAATCCCGGTCGCTTCGACTCTGGAGGCCATCAGACTCTGCGGACGTCTCGAGGGCGTGATCATCGATCCGGTCTACGAGGGGAAGTCCATGGCCGGGCTCATCGACCTCGTCACGAACGGCGACATCTCGAAGGACTCCAACGTGCTGTACGCCCACCTCGGCGGCCAGCCCGCCCTGAACGCCTACGCGGCTCTGTTCACGAGCTGACCACCGACGACGGTGGCGATCGCGGCGCCTCTCAGCGGTCCGCTATACGGCTACGCCGACCGCGCTCCCCACGAGGTAGGTCAGAGCCGCCGCGGTGAGGCCGAAACCAAGTTGGCGCAGACCTGAGAACCACCACGAGCGAGGGGTGATGCGAGACACGAGCGCGCCGGCGCCAAAGAGTCCAAGGGAGGCCAGGACCAGCGCCGGCCACAACGAGGTGGCACCGAGGAGGTACGGCAGCAGCGGGATGAACGCTCCGAAGCAGAACGCGATGAACGAGGAGCCGGCCGCGAGATAGGGGCTGGCTAGCTGCTTCGGGTCCACGCCCAGCTCAAGCATCGCGTGGACCTGCACCGCGCGTTCGGGGTCTTCAGAGATTTGCTGGGCGACGAGCATCGCCAGTTCCGGGTCGACACCGCGCGCCACATAGGTCTGGGCCAGTTCGTCGAGCTCAGCCTCGGGACGGCGGGCGATCTCGCGGCGTTCGATCTCCACCTCACGCTCGGTGAGCTCGTTCTGCGACTTGACGGAGACGTACTCTCCAGCGGCCATGGAGAAGGCCCCGGCGGCGAGCCCCGCAGCCCCGGCCAGCGCAACGGTCGATGCCGAGACGGCACCGCCCGCCATGCCCGCGATCAGCGCGAAGTTTGAGACCAGTCCGTCCATCGCACCGAACACGGACGCCCGCAGCCAGCCTCCACTGACGTCCTGATGATCGTGGTGCATCTCCGGCGACAGATCCTGGCTCATGCCGGCCTCTCTTCAGCCGTTGCTCCCGCGTCCGGGTTCTTCGAGGTCGAGGCCGGCTCAACGTCGGCCTCGCGGCCGGGACGCAGGCGAGCCGATAGGACGAAGTAAAGCAGGGCACCGGCGAAGACGACGACGCTGACCCAGACGTTGACACGGACGCCGGCGATCGTGTTGGCCTCGTCGATGCGCACAGTTTCGATGACGCCCCGAACGACGGTGTAGAGCATGACGTAGAGCGCGAACACCCGGCCGTGTCCGAGCTGGAAGCGCCGGTCCGCCCACACCAGGATGCCGGCGACCGCGAACATCCACAGAGACTCGTACAGGAAGGTCGGGTGAAAGGTGCTGAAGGACTCGTAGCCGGGTGGTCGATGAGCGGGGTCGATCTCCAGTCCCCACGGCAGGTCGGTGGGGCGACCAAACAGCTCCTGGTTGAACCAGTTCCCCCAGCGGCCGATGGCCTGGGCCAGGGCAAGGCCCGGCGCAAGGGCATCACCCAAGGGCGGCAGGGCAATCCCCTTCCGTCGACAGGCGATCCACGCCCCGAGGCCCCCGAACGCCACCGCCCCCCAGATCCCCAGTCCCCCATGCCAGATGCGTAGGGCCTCCACCGGGTTGCCGCCGTCGCCGAAGTAGGCCTGGGGGCTGCTGATGACGTGATAGATCCGGCCGCCCACGATGCCGAAGGGAACCGCCCACACAGCGACGTCCCCGATGGTCCCCGGCTGCCCGCCCCGGGCCTGCCACCGCCGGTCGGTGACCCAGATGGCGACGATGATCCCGGCGATGATGCACAGCGCATATCCCCTCAGAGGGAAGGGGCCGAGCTGCCACACGCCCTGAGAAGGGCTGGGGATCGACGTGACCCAGGACACGAGAGCTAGTTGCCGGGTCCGGCGGCAGTGATGGCCTCCGTGATGGCCTGCGGCGACTGAGTAACGTCGTTGGGCAGGGCCGTCCCGTTCAGAAAGATCGTCGGCGTGCTGACGACCCCAGACTTCGCCCCGGCCGTGCCGACCGAGGAGACGTAGGCGTCATAGGTGCCGTCATTGACGCAGGTGGAGAACGTCGTGAACGCATCGCCGGTGATCCCGGCATCAGTGCCGAACTGGAGGAGCTGCTCGTCGGTGTAGCCGGCTCCCTCCTCGGCTGGCTGGTTGGCGTAGACCGTGTCGTGGTAGTCACCCTGGACCCCCGCATCGGCCGAGCAAGCGAACGCATTCGCCGCCCGCGACGACGAGTCGTTGCGGAGGTTTGCGTCGAGGAAGGACAGCATGTGGTAGCGGACGATGACCTCGTTGGCCGCTGCCAGCCCGGCCACGGTGCTTCCGGTCGCGTCCTCGGTCGCCTTGCACGCCGGGCACTGGAAGTCTTCCCAATAGTCGAGAACCGGAGCTCCTGAAGTCTCCGGATTGCGGATCACCGGCCCGCCGGGCTCGCTCACCGTCGCCGGCAGCGCGGCGTCGGTCGTGTCGTTGCGGCTGGACTGGACCGCGATCCCGATGGCCACCACGAGCGCGAGCACGACGACGACCCCACCGATGGTGATCAACCGCCGCTGACGAGCGTCCTTGGCAGCCTGCGCGGCGCGCTCGGCCGCCAACCGCTCGCGTCGGTCGGTCCTGGTCTCTTTCTTCGCAACGTCCTTGCCGGCCATCAGTACCTAATCTCCCCGGTCCTCGTGCGTCATGGTCAGATCATCGGCGATGACCTGGCTGTCGGACTCCCTCTGATCCTCGTGCTCGTCCCATTCGTCTGGGTCATCGATGAGTTCATCGACCACGCCGACCTCACCCGTGCCCAGCAGACCAGTCCCATCGAGGGCCCAACGGCTGCTCGGGAAGACCACCAGCCAGCTCGCCAGGCCCAGGAACAGCAGATCACGGAGGATCTCCGGCAGGTACTGCGGATCCTCGGTCTGACCGCCGCCGCCAAAGCAGCCGCAGTCGATGCTCAGGCCACGCGCCCACGCCGAAGCAACGGCCACGATGAACACCACCATGAGCACGCCCGACGTTGCCGCCGCGGCACGCGTGGCCAAGCCCACGACCAGAAGGAGACCCAGCATGACCTCGAAGAACGGAAGTCCGTACCCCACCAGCGTCGCCACATCCTCCGGAAGCAACCGGTAGGCGGTCACCGCCGTGATGGCCTGGTTGGGGTCCGCGACCTTCAGTCCACCGGCCGTCAGCAGCACAGCACCAAGCGCGAGGCGGGCCACTAGCGACACCATGCGCTGCGCCCCACCGCCGGCGAAGGTGCGCGCCGGCAGGCTGGTCGTGGTGCTCACGACGTCGAGGCTAGCCGGGAGATGTCTGCCCGTAGGTCAGCGACAGGCGTACCCGGCACCCAGACCACCGCGGCGTCATCTCCTCCGAAGCCGATGATCTGCGCCCCGTGACCGACCTCATAGGCCCGCCCGACGTCGCTGGTTCCGGTCAGGGCGACCCCCAGCTGCGCAGCGGCGGCATCAATGGTCTGCTCACTCGCCGTCAGCCCCACGATCGTCGGGTCGAAGCGGTCCAGGTAGGCCCGGATCACCTCAGGCGTGTCGCGGGCGGGGTCCACCGTGATCCACACGACTTGGGCACGACTGCGTACGCCGGGGTCCACGCGACGGAGCGCAGCGGTCAGATCGGCCAGCTGAGCGCTGCACACATCGGGGCAGGACGTGTATCCGAAGGTCACGAGGGTCACCGGCCGGACGGAGTCGCGGGCGAAGGACCACGGGGCTCCGTCGGTGTCGGAGAACGTCGAATCCGGGAGCGGGTAGCCGGGCTCGACCAGCGAGCCCGCGTAGCCGCCGTTGTCGTTGAGGGACACGACGGTGCCGGCTGGCGTGGGAGCGGGCGAACCGCACCCGGTCACCAGGGCCAGAGCCAGCACCGCGGCCCCGGCAGCCAGCGATCGTCGCTCAGCCGGGCATGGCCGCGACGGTCGGGGAGCACGCACGGTGATACGACCGTTTGCGGTGCCCGAGAAGTTCCCGACGTGCTTCACATCACACACGCCAGGCAGCACGACGCCGGTCTCAGGTCTGGCTGCGGACGCCTGCAACCAGGTCGCCGACCAAGCGCCGCACCGCCGCGACACCGACAGCTGCCGACTCCGCGTCGAGCAGCAGACGGACGAAAGCCGAACCGACGATCACTCCATCGGCGTAGGCCGCCACCTCGGCGGCCTGCGCGCCGGTGCTCACACCCAACCCCACGCATACCGGGCCCGATGTGGCGGCCCTGACCCTGCCGACCAAGTCTGCAGCCACTCCGTCCACCGAGGCTCGCGCCCCGGTGACCCCCATCGTCGAGGCGGCATAGACGAAGCCGGTCGAGGCGTGCGCCACCCGAGCAATGCGCTCAGCCGTCGAAGACGGCGCCACCAGGAACACCGTGTCTATCCCGGCCTGTTCGGTCGCGACGCGCCACTCGCCAGCCTCGTCCGGGATGAGGTCAGGCGTAATGACCCCGCACCCGCCAACGGCGGCCAGGTCTCTGGCGAACGCCTCGACGCCGTAGCGCTCAACGGGGTTCCAGTAGGTCATGACCAGGGTCGGCGCGCCCGTGGCGGCGACGGCTTCCACGGTGTGCAGGACGTCGCTGGCCCGCGTTCCCTGGGCCAGCGATCGCCCCGCTGCTGCCTGGATGGTCGGACCATCCATGAGGGGGTCGCTATAGGGAAAGCCGACCTCGATCACGTCAACGCCTGCCTCGACCATCGCCTCGAGGACGGCGATACCTCCAGCGACGGTCGGGAACCCGGCCGGGAGGTAACCGACGAGCACGGAGCGGTGTTCGGCCCGTGCGTCTGCGAAAGCAGCGGCCAGTGAACCCATCAGTGGGGCGAGCCCGCGAGACCGAACCAGGCCGCAGCCGTGTCGACGTCCTTGTCGCCCCGCCCTGACAAGTTCACGAGAATGACCGCGTCCGGGCCCAGCTCACGACCGAGGGTCAGCGTGCCGGCCAGGGCATGAGCACTTTCGATCGCGGGGATGATGCCTTCCGTGCGACACAACAAGGCGAAGGCCTCCATGGCCTCGGCGTCAGTGACAGGGCGATAGGTGGCACGACCGGTGTCGGCCAGCCATGCATGCTCCGGCCCGACCCCGGGATAGTCGAGTCCGGCCGAGATGGAGTGCGACTCAATGGTCTGCCCCATGTCGTCTTGCAGCAGATAGGACCGCGCCCCGTGGAGCACTCCTGGGGCACCGCCAGAGATGGTCGCCGCGTGACGCCCGGTCTCCATCCCGTCGCCTGCGGCCTCGAAGCCGTACAGCGCGACGCCCTCGTCGTCGAGGAAAGGATGGAAGATCCCGATCGCGTTGGAACCCCCACCCACGCACGCGGCCACGGCATCGGGAAGCCGGCCCACGAGTTCGAGGGTCTGCGCGCGAGCCTCGACACCGATCACCCGGTGGAAGTCGCGCACCATGCCCGGGAAGGGGTGCGGCCCCGCGACCGTACCGAGCAGATAATGCGTGGAGTCGACGTTGGTCACCCAGTCGCGCATCGCCTCGTTGACGGCGTCCTTGAGGGTGCGGCTCCCACTGGTCACGGGAACGACCTCGGCCCCGAGCAGGCGCATCCGGGCGACATTCAGCGCCTGGCGCCTCGTGTCTTCCTCGCCCATGTAGACCACGCACTCGAGACCGAACAGGGCGCACGCCGTCGCCGTGGCCACGCCGTGCTGGCCGGCGCCGGTCTCGGCGATGACTCGAGGCTTGCCCATCCGCCGGCTCAGCAAGGCCTGGCCCAGGACATTGTTGATCTTGTGTGACCCCGTGTGGTTGAGATCCTCCCGCTTCAGCAGCACCGTGGCGCCCCCCGCCTCTGCGCCAAAGCGCTCCGCTGGAGTCAGCGGGCTGGGGCGGCCGGTGTAAGTGCGCTGCAGCCGATCGAGCTCCTCGGCGAAGGCCGGGTCGTCCTTGGCCTCCGCGTAGGCGATCGTGAGCTGGTCCAGGGCCTCGACCAGGGCTTCTGGCACGAACCGACCACCGTACGGCCCGAAGTGGCCGCGTCGGTCGGGAAGCGCCCCCTCCCGTCGGTCAGGAGCGAATGCAGCGGTGCCTGCCTCCGTTGGCGACACCGACGGGAGAGTGTCGGTCATCGTTCACCCTTGATGTGCCCCAGGGCCGGGTGAGTCCCGGCCGCGACCAGGTCGGCCACAGCCACGCGAGGGTCCTCACCGGTGACGAGCGACTCGCCGACCAGCACCGCGTCGGCGCCGGCGCGGGCGTAGTCGATCACGTCGCGTGGACCGCGGACCCCGGACTCGGCGATCGTCAGGATCCCGGCGGGGATGCTCGGTCGCACCCGAGCGAACGTGTCGCGGTCGACCTTGAGCGTCTTGAGATTGCGGGCGTTCACACCGATGACCCGGGCGCCCGCATCGACCGCCCGAGCGACCTCCTCGGCATCGTGAACCTCCACCAGCGGCGTGAGCCCAAGCGACTCCGTGCGCTCCACAAGGCTGACAAGCGCATCCTGGGGCAGCGCCGCCACAATCAACAGGAGCAGGTCGGCGCCGGCCGCCTTCGCTTCCCAGATCTGGTAGCTGCTCACCACGAAGTCCTTGCGGAGCAGGGGGACGTCGACGCAGGCCCGGACAGCCACGAGGTCGGCGAGGCTCCCGCCGAAGCGGCGCGGCTCGGTGAGCACGCTGATCGCCGAAGCTCCCCCGCCCTCGTACTCGGCGGCCAACGCGGCCGGATCGTCGATCGTTGCGAGGGCGCCGCGGCTCGGGCTCGAGCGCTTCACCTCGGCGATCACGGCGACCCCCTCGCCGCGCAGGGCGCTCGCGGCGTCGAGCGGCGTCCGCTCCTGTGCGCGCACCTGGTCCTTGAGCGCGTCCAGGGGTGTGGCCTCCTGACGATCCGCCAGGTCTTCGCGGACCCCGACGAGGATGTCCTCGAGCACGGTCACGGCTGGGCCTCCTCGCGGTCGGACGTTCGCGGTGGCCTCAGGGTAGTCGCCGGTCCCGGACGGCCCGACCGTGGGCGTCAGCCCACGCCGGATCCGAGAAAGGGAACCCCCGGGATATTGCGAACCACCCACCACGCGAGGACGACGCCGAGCACGAGCAGCGGCACCCAGCGCGGCTTGGGCGCCGGTCG
The DNA here is from genome assembly GCA_963820065.1 of uncultured Actinomycetota bacterium. Lineage (GTDB taxonomy): Bacteria > Actinomycetota > Actinomycetes > DATJPE01 > DATJPE01 > JANPBY01. Next base: position 155,153 of record CAWFYM010000010.1, read on the forward strand.
GGGCGCCCCGGTCCAAGCACGTCGAACCCAACCGAGCCAGACGAGCAGCAGCAGCGGAACCGTGGCGACGGCCAAGAGGTTGTGGTCGAGAGCGCCAGCCGGGTTGCCTGTGGCGAGGTCATGGATGCTGCGCAAGGTGCCGCAACCCGGACAGTCCAGCCCGGTCATGGCTCTGAAGGGGCACAGTGGATAGTGGCCGGGCTGGCCGGGATCGACAACAGCCAGCAGCCCTACTGCGGAGGCCGCGAGGGCAGCGGTCGCCAACGGCTGTGCGAGCGCCCTCCCGCCGCCCGGTCGAGAGATCTCGACCGGAGGGCGGGAGGCTACAGCCGTCGGCGGGGCCATCAGTTGTTGGCCAGCAGCGCTGCCGCGAAGACGAAGTAGAGCACCACCACAGCGACACCGGCGATGGCCGAATAGATCGCCCACTTCTTGGCATTCTCCGACGAAGCCACGGCGCCGGCGTAGTCACCGGAGTTGTATTTCCCGCTCACCTGCGCCGCATAGACGATGCTGACGATCCCGCCCGGCAGGCAGCAGAACAAGGTCGTCAGGATCGCCCAGACGAGATAGGTCTCCGGCATCGGCCCGGGCGCCCCGAACCCCCCCGGCGGGGGGTAGCCACCGGGCGGTGGATAGCCCCCACCCGGAGGTGGCGGTGGATAGCCCCCACCCGGAGGTGGCGGCGGTGGAGGTGCGTCGTAGGACATGGCTTCCTCTCCTAGCGCCGGCCGATCAGGCGGCGACCGGCTCTTGGTGGAGCGTCTTGAAGGCGAACACCTGGATCAGGACCGCCACAGGAATGGCGACCAAGAGCCCGACACCGCAGAGCACGGCGCCCGCGAAGATGATGACGCCGGTCAGGAGGTAGACCAACAGCAGCGGAACGAAGTTGGCGATGACGAACTTCACCGACGCGGAGATCGCGTCGATCGGCTCCAGCCCCTTGTCCAAGATGAACAGAACGAAGTACTGGCAGAGGAACCCGATGATGAGTCCCGGCAAGTAGCACAGCAGGGTGCCGATGCCGACGCCGATCGAGACGATGATGCCCGCGATGATCACGGGAACGAGCCGGTCGGTGCTGAACATCCGCGGAACCTCGGCCGGACGTCCCGCCGCGACGTCGAGTCCTACCCGGACGACACCGGCCTGGATGAGGTAGCTGAGGAACGCGAACACCAGGACGCCGATGGCGGCGACGAAGAGCCGGAGGAACGTACCCGGCGTCGAGATCGTGCCGTTGGCGTTGATCGAGGTGTCCAACAACGCGCCTTGGATGATGACCCAGATGACGAAGGCGACGATGAGCACGCCGACGTAGGCCAGCAGGCCCAGGACGAAGGGGGCGGCGTTGCCCATGAACTTGGCCCAGGACCAATTGATGGCCTTGCCGAAGTCGAGGGACCCCGGCGCGGGAGCGGCAGGCGGGTAGCCAGCTCCGGGAGGGGGCGGCGGAGGTGGCGGGGGCGGAGGCGGCGTGCCGCCAGCCGCTGGGGCCGCAGGCGGCTGCTGCGGTTCCTCTGGCTCGGGGGGCGTGGGGGGCTGGACGTCGGACATAAATCCTCCTCGGGGCTCCCGGCACGTGCCGACTGCCGTTTCGCCGCGGAGCCTAACGGGCTCACGGTGGTCGAGGGGCCAATCCGCCGACTATCGCGTGTCCCCCGACGGCGGTCGGTCCCCGGCTCGACGGCTCAGGCTGGGTGACCCGTGCCGGTTTCGGACCGCTCGTCCCCGCTGGCGCCTGGAGACCCGCTCGCCATCATCTGCATCACCTTTCCGACGACAAGGCCGAGAATGACGACGCCAACCCCGACGAATACCCACGTCTCGGAGGCCGCCACGAAAGCGATCGATGCGATGAGGAACCCCAGCATCACGAGGACGACCAGCGTCCAAGCGGCGGGCGTTGACCCGTGATTGTCGTGCTCGTCGGTCATCGCGCTCCTCGCGGCTCGTCGTCGGACATGACTTCGTCTGCGTGAAGTCTGTCAGGACTTGCGCTCGCGGTCAGGTCATGACGCCGGTTCGGTCGCTCATGGTTGGGCCCACGGCACGTGATCACTGAGGGTCCGCCGTCGGGTCGACCCCCGCGTCGAGCGACGCCCAGGGGTCTGGTCCGGCTGCCGGCGAACTCGATCTCCGTTCCGAGGCCGACGATCCCCACAGTTGCCCGAAGGCCGCAGCGGCGCAGCCAGCGGCGACCACCAGGGCGCCGCCGAACACCAAGAGCCCCGCCCACGCCGGTGTGACCGTGACGACGCTCTCGACGGTCAGTCCCGCCGAGAGCTGGAGGCCGGCCAGCTGGTCAGCCGCCCGCTGGGACAGGTGGGACCACGCGTCCACAGCCGCTGCGACGATTCCCAGGCCGAGGAAAGCCACGAGGGCACCGACCCATCGGCGGGTCGTGCCGCCCACCAGAAGCATGACTCCCAGTCCAGCCAGCGCCGCCCACGACGCGGCAAAAGCGGCGGGAGCAGCGTCTCGTCCGGTCAGCACCGAGGTCGACACGGAGACGGCCCCGGCGGGCACAGCGGCGATGCTCACGCGGCCCCAGGTGAGTGACAGCACGACGATCGATAGTCCGGCCCCGAAGGCGCCGGAGCCGATCACCCAGCCGCGACTCGATCGGAGCCCTGCGCTGTTCACGGGCCGCCGAGCGACGTGAGAGTGCTGGCGGCCGCAATCGCGCGGAGGACGGCTGCGGCCTTGTTGCGAGTCTCGGTGTCCTCGGCGGCGGGGTCGGAGTCGGCCACGATGCCCCCACCGGCCTGGACGTAGGCGACGCCCTCACGGAGCAGAGCCGTACGGATGGCGATGGCGAGGTCGAGGTCACCTGCGAAGTCCAGATAGCCGATGGCCCCCCCGTAGACGCCTCGCCTGGTCGGCTCAAGCTCCTCGATGAGCTCCATCGCGCGGGGCTTGGGAGCCCCAGACAGGGTTCCCGCCGGGAAACACGCCGCCAGGACGTCGTACGCGCTCCGGCCTGGTGCCAGCTGTCCGACCACCGTCGAAACGATGTGCATGACGTGGCTGTAACGCTCGACCGACATGAAGTCGACCACCTCGACGCTGCCGGGCAGACAGACCCGGCCCAGGTCGTTGCGCCCGAGGTCGACGAGCATCAGGTGTTCGGCCCTTTCCTTCTCGTCGGCGAGAAGCTCCTCGGCCAACCGCGCGTCCTCCTCCGGGGTCTGCCCACGCCAACGCGTGCCGGCGATGGGGTGGAGGAGCGCGTGCCCGGAGTTGACCTTCACCAGCGCCTCCGGGCTGGAACCGACGATGTCGAACCCGTCGAAGCGCAGCAGATACATGTAGGGGCTGGGATTCGATCGGCGCAGCACGCGGTAGACGTCAAGCGCGCTGGCCGTCGTGGACATCTCGAAGCGTTGCGACACGACCACCTGGAAGGCCTCGCCTGCGCGGATCTCCTCCTTGGCCCGCTCCACCGCCTCGAGGAAGTCTTCTCGGGTCCGGTTGCTCCGGTGGACGGCCTCGGCGTCGGTGTCGTAGGTCGCGGCCAAAACGGGCGCTGTCTTGGAGAGGTCGACCGTCATCGCGTCCAACCGGGAGACCGCGTCCGCCCAGGCCTCGTCGACCCGGGCATCGGTGTCGTCGTAGTTGACGGCGTTGGCAATCAGGAGCACCGAGCCGTCGTCGTGGTCGAGAACCGCGAGATCGGTCGCGAACATCATGGCGAGGTCCGGGACCTCGAGGTCGTCCTTGGCCAGCTCGGGAAGCCGCTCGAGTCGCCGCACCGCGTCGTAGGACACCAGCCCGACCATGCCGCCGGTCAGCGGTGGGAGGCCGGGCAGCCGCTCGGTGTGCAGCAAACCGACCGTGTCGCGGAGCGCGAGCAGGGGGTCACCGTCCACCGGCACCCCCTGAGGCGGTGTGCCGGTCCAGTGGGCCTCACCGGCGCGCTCGGTGAGCGTCGCGGCGGAACGAACGCCGACAAAGGAATAGCGCGACCACGCACGACCGTGCTCCGCAGACTCGAGCAAGAAGGTGCCTGGACGTTCCGCGGCGAGCTTGACGTACAGCGCCACAGGCGTGTCGCCGTCAGCGAACAACCGCCTGGTCACCGGAATCACTCGCCGGTCACGGGCCAGCGCGCGGAATTCCTCCAGGCTCGGCTTGACGATCCCGTCGGGTGCGGTCATGACAACAGCCTCAACTAGACGCGAGCGGGAACGGTGGGAGCCGGAGCGGGGGACAACAAGACATCGTCGTCGAAGCAGGAGCGAGCCCCCGTGTGGCAGGCAGGACCTGACTGATCGACGAGGAGGAGTACCGCGTCACCGTCGCAATCCAGTCGAACCTCGCGGACGCGCTGGACATGTCCGGACGTGTCGCCCTTGCGCCAGTAGTCCTGGCGGCTGCGAGACCAATAGGTGACTCGACCGGTGGTCAGAGTGCGGTGCAGGGCCTCGTCGTTCATCCATCCCACCATGAGCACCTCACGGGTGTCCCACTGCTGGGCCACTGCGGCGAACAACCCGTTGCCGTCGCGCTTGAGGCGCGCGGAAACCTTGGGGTCGAGCCCCGCGCCAGGGGCTTCTTCGTCGCTCACCCGCCCAGTCTCTCAGGCCCTCGGCCGGGAAGGTTCGTACAGTGGGTGCCATGAGCCTCGCCAGCGCTGAGCGCGCCGCCCTCGCCGATCTGCTCGAGGCCACAGGTCCCGACGCGCCCACGCTGTGCGAGGGGTGGACGACGCGAGACCTGGCCGCGCACCTCGTCACCCGCGAGGGTCGGCCCGACGCGGGAGCCGGCCTGATCATCTCGCCCTTGACGCCGTGGACCGAGCGCCTTCAGCGCAAGGCGGCGCAAGGCGAATACTCAGACCTGGTCGAACGCGTGCGGAACGGTCCACCGACGTTGTCGTTCTTCCGCCTTCCAGGAGTGGATGCCACGGCCAACGCGTTCGAATACCTCGTGCACCACGAGGACGTACGCCGCGCAGCGCCTGGGTGGGAGCCCCGTTCCCTACCCGCGAAGGCCGTCGACGGGATCACCGCCCGACTTCGCAAGAGTGCGAAGTTCCTGTTCCGACGGGCCAAGACCGGGGTCACCCTGTTGCTGCCCGGCGGGGAAACCCTCGTGGCGCGCAGCGGGGAGCCCATGGTGACGCTCGTTGGCGAGCCGGTCGAGCTCGTCCTGCAGGCTTTCGGCCGCGGCGATCACGCACGGGTCGAGATCTTGGGTGACGATCAGGCTGTGGCCGAGTTCGGCGGAGGCTCGTTCGCGGTCTGAAACTCGCGACCGACCGTGCGAACCGGATGTCCGGCCGCGCTCAGCGCCGCTTTCACGTCGTTGATCCGTAGCTGACCGAAATGAAAGACGCTCGCGGCCAGGACGGCATCGGCGCCCGCACCCACCGCAGGAGCGAAGTCCTCGAGGCGGCCGGCACCGCCACTGGCGATCACTGGCACAGCGACGGCTTTGCGGACCGCCTCGATCAACGCCAGGTCATAGCCGTCCTTCGTGCCGTCGGCATCCATGGAGTTCAGCAGGATCTCCCCCGCTCCCCGGGCTGTGGCTTCGGCGGCCCAACTGATCGCATCGATCCCCGTGCCACGTCGACCACCATGCGTCGTGACCTCGAAGCCGCTCGGCGTCGAGGTGCCAGACGGGCAACGCCGAGCATCGACGGAAAGGACGAGCACCTGGGTGCCGAATCGCTCGGCGATCTCCGACACGAGCTCCGGCCGTTGGATCGCCGCGGTGTTGACCCCGACCTTGTCGGCTCCGGCCCTCAGAAGCCGGTCGACATCGTCGACCGATCGCACCCCACCGCCGACGGTGAGCGGGATGAAGACCTCCTCAGCGGTGCGCGACACGATGTCCAAGGTCGTCTCACGGTCGCCGCTGCTCGCCGTGATGTCCAAGAAGACCAGCTCGTCGGCACCCTCGGCGTCGTAGGCCCTGGCCAGTTCGACCGGGTCACCCGCGTCTCGGAGATCGACGAAGTTCACGCCCTTGACGACGCGCCCTCCATCGACGTCCAGGCACGGGATCACACGAACCGCGAGCGACATGGCCCCCAGCGTACGGACGGCCGCTGGCAGCTGTCCGGCCCGATCCCTCAGACGATGCGCTGGTCTACGTAGCACCAGCGCCAGGACTCACGCGGCTCGGCCGACTGCATCACCGGGTGGGTGGTCGTGCGGAAGTGGGCGGTGGCATGTCGCCCCACCGAGGAGTCGCAGCAACCCACGCGTCCGCACTGCAGACACATCCGGAGGTGGACCCAGGTCGTTCCCTCCTCCAAGCAGGAGCCGCACGAGCCCGGTGGATCGGGGTCGACGGAAGCCGGCATCAGCTCCAGGTGCTCACAGGGCATACCCGAATCCTGGGGGCGCGACGCGCGCACCGCCACTGGATCGGCAGGATGGTGCCGTGCACGAGCTCGGTGTGGTTGCGGCGCTCAGCCTGGCCTTCGTGGTCGCGGGCTGGTGTCGCCGGAGAGGGACCCCCGCTCCCCTGCCGGTCATCGCGACAGGTCTGCTCCTCGGCCTGCTGCCCGGCGCTGAGGGTTTCGCTCCCGAGCCCGAGCTCATCCTGGCGTTGGCTCTGCCTCCGCTGCTGTTCGGGATGGCGCTGGAATCGTCGTATGTAGGGATCCGCGCGAATCTCCGTCCGATCCTGCTCCTGTCCGTGGGCCTGGTGGCCTTCACCGCGCTGGCCGTGGCGGTCGCCGTGAAGGCCGTGGTCCCCGACATGCCCTGGGCGGTCGCCCTGGTGCTAGGTGCCGTCCTCGGGCCACCGGACGCCGTTGCTGCTTCGGCCATTGGCGGCAAGCTCGGGCTTCCCACACGCATCATGACCATCCTCGAGGGCGAAAGCCTCGTCAACGACGGAACCGCCCTGACCATCTTCCGGGTCGCCGTGGCGGCCGCCGTCGCAGGCTCGATGAGCGCCGGACGGGCCACAATGATCCTGTTGCTCGCCGTCGTCGGTGGGATCGGTTTCGGACTGGCTGCCGGCTGGGCCCTCCGCTGGCTGATTCGGCGCCTGCAGGACTCCCTGCTCGAGACCACAGCGCTGCTGGTCACGCCCTTCGCGCTGTTCCTGGGCGCCGAGGCAGTCGGGGCCAGTGGTTTCCTCGCCGTCGTGGTCTGCGGCCTGATGATCAGCCACACCGCCGCGGCCGAGCAAAGCTTTGCGACGCGGCTGCAGAGTCGCTCGCTCTGGTCGGTCGTGTCGTTCGTCCTTGAAGCCGCCGCTTTCCTCATCCTCGGGCTCGAGCTCCCGCGCCTGATCCAGTCGGCCATCGACGCCCCGGCCGGCGAGCCGGTGGTCAGCGTGATCGTGGTGGTCTTCGTCGCCGTCGTGCTGAGCAGGATCGTCTGGGTGTTCCCTGCGACGTATCTCCCCCGCCGTCTGTCCCCCCGGATCCGAACCAACGAGCCGGCACCTCCGTGGCGGGGCGTCGCGGTCGTCTCGTGGTCTGGAATGCGCGGACCGGTGTCCTTGCTGGCGGCTCTCGGCATCCCGCTCACCGTCGATGGCGGCGGGGCCTTCCCCTTCCGCGACCTGTTGCTCCTCACCACGGGCGTGGTCGTGCTTCTCACGCTGTTGGTGCAGGGACTCACCCTCGGGCCGCTGATCCGCGGGCTCGGCGTCCGCAGCACCGACCAGACCCCAGACCTGCTCGCTGAGGCCGAGGCCCAACACCACGCCGCGATGGCGGGGCTAGAGGCCCTGGACGCCGCGGTCAGCACCGCCACGGTCGGGTCCGGGGCGCCTCCTCCGGAGCAGGTCGTGCACAGCCTGCGCGAGGGCGCCGAGCGCCGCGCCAACGGCGCATGGGAGCGCATGGGAGGCGACGCCGAGACCCCGAGCGACGCCTACCGTCGCCTGAGGTTGGTCATGCTCGCGGCCGAGCGACAGGTCTTCCTGACCTATCGAGACTCCGGACGGCTCAGCGACGCCATCCTGCGGAAGGTGTTCACCGACCTCGACCTCGAGGAGGCCGCGCTCGAGCGCTGAGGTGGTGGGCCGATGAGGTCGTGCGGCGCTGAGGTCGTGCGGCGCTGAGGTCGTGCGGCGCTGCGTTGTGGATCAGCCGGTGGCTCCGGGCACGGGGCGAGCGGCCACCACCTCGACCTCCACGAGGATGGCCGGGTCCACGAAGCCGCAGACCGTGATCAGGGTGGCCGCCGGCCGAACGGCGTCGAAGAGCTCGGAGTGCGCTCGACCTACGGCCTCGGCATCCCCGGCACGGACGAGGTACATCCGGGTCTGCACGACGTCTTCTCGGTCGAAACCCACACGGGCCAGAGCGAAGAGCGCGACCTCGAAGGCGACAAGGGCCTGACCCTGTGGGTCGTCGTGGTGCTGCACCACCCCGTCGACGGTGGCCGTGCACCCGGCGGTCCAGGCCATGTCGCCCACGCGTACGACTCGGGAGTAGCCAACGACCTCCTCCCAAGGTCCCCCGCTTCCCAGTCGCTCGACGTCAGCCACGCGTCACCTCGAGGGCCTCGGGCAAGGTGAACGCCCCCGCATAGAGGGCCTTGCCGACGATGACCCCCTCGACTCCCAGGCTGACGAGGCCAGCCAGCGCCTCGAGGTCGGCCAACGAGGAGACACCACCCGAAGCGACGACGGGACGTTCGGTGCGTGCGCAGACGTCGCGCAGCAGCTCGAGGTTGGGTCCTTGCAACGTCCCGTCCTTGGTCACGTCGGTCACGACGTAGCGAGCACAGCCGTCGGCCTCGAGCCGCTCGAGGACCTCCCAGAGGTCTCCGCCCTCCTCCGTCCAGCCTCGGGCGGCCAACGTGCTTCCCCGCACATCCAGGCCGACGGCGATCCGGTCGCCGTGCTCGGCAATCACGCGACGGCACCACTCAGGCTGCTCGAGGGCCGCCGTTCCCAGGTTCACCCGCCGGCAGCCGGTGGCCAGGGCGCGGGCCAGCGACTCGTCGTCGCGGATTCCGCCGGACAGCTCCACGGCGACCTCGAGGCGCGCGATCACCTCGGACAGCAGCTGCGCGTTTGAGCCACGGCCGAACGCCGCGTCCAGGTCGACGAGGTGGACCCACTCCGCGCCGGAGTCCTGCCAGGCGAGCGCGGCCTGCCAGGGATCGCCGTACGAAGTCTCGGTGCCGGCAGCCCCCTGGACCAGTCGTACGGCCTGCCCGGCGGCAACGTCGACAGCAGGCAGCAACTCGAGGTGGGGGCTCACGGACGGGAATCCTAAGGGTGCCGCGCCCCGGGGCCTTCCACGCTCATCGTCGACCGGAGACCAGGGTCCACACCACCGGCAGAAGGAGCACCCACAGACCAAAGACCAGGATTCGTCCCCCCCAGGCATCGGCGGCGACCAGTCCGACGACCAACGCAACCGGGGCGATCACGGCGACGAGCCGTTGGCCGCGGCGCCAACGGCCCCATCGACGGCCCACCAGCTGTCCACGGGTGGAGGCCCAGCGAACAGGTGCCAGGACCGTATGGCGCACCTTCGCCACCCGGCGTCGACGACGGTCCCGTCGTTCACGGACCAGACGCGCCTGCTCCTGCTCGGCCGCCCGCTGCTCCCGGCGCAGGGCGCGCTCCTTGCTCACGTGCTGCTCACCTCGCGCCCCTTCGCCGGATCATCCTTCGTCCCGGAGCCGGTCCATCTCCTCCGCGATCTCCCGGCGGCGACTGATGAGGAACCAGCACAGGGCGAGCAGCAGCAGAGCCCCGACAACGCCCACCTGCGCCCAACGCGAGAGCTGGAGGAAGCGGACGACGGCGAAGGCCGCCATCGCGAGAAGCACGATCCAAGCGACGATGCGCAGATTGCGGGCGCGACGACGAGCGGCAGCGGACTTTCGGGCCATCACAAACCCTTGACCCAGGTGGTGAGCAGGTGGCGTCCTGCGTCCCCAGACTTCTCGGGATGGAACTGGGTCGCGACCAGCGGACCGTTCTCGACAGCTGCCACGAACGGTTGGTCGTGGCTGGCCCAGGTGACGACGGGGGCGGCCCCGCGCAGCGGCTCCACCAGCTCCCAGCGCCGGACGCCATAGCTGTGGACGAAATAGAACCGCTCCCCCGCGACGTCCTCGAACAACGTCGACCCCGCCGGAACAGTGACGGTGTTCCAGCCGATGTGCGGGAGCACGGCCGCCTCCAGCCGCTCCACCGAGCCCGGCCATTCCGCGCAGCCTTCGGTCTCCACGCCGTGCTCCACGCCGCGCGTGAACAGCACTTGCATCCCGACGCAGATACCCAGCACAGGACGGCCACCGGCCAGCCGCCGACCGATGATGCGGGGCGCGCCAACGGCTCTCAGCCCGGCCATGCACGTCGCGAACGCCCCGACTCCGGGGACGACCAGCCCGTCGCACCGCTCAGCCGCCTGCGCATCATCGGTGACCGTGACGTCAGCGCCGGCCCTGGCCAGCGCGCGTTCGGCCGAACGCAGATTGCCCGATCCGTAGTCGAGCACGACCACCGACGGTCGGGTCACGGGGGCGGAGAACTAGACGCCGGAGCCTCGGCCGGGCCGGTCGAACCAGCCTCTGCGGCGCTCGCCGAGGTGAGGGTTCCTTTGGTCGAGGGCACGCCGAGCACGCGGGCATCCAGCGCGACCGCGTCGCGCAGGGCACGAGCCACAGCCTTGAACTGCGCCTCCACGATGTGGTGAGCGTTGCGCCCGGACAGCACCCGGACGTGGAGGCAGATCTGAGCCGAGGCGCTGATCGACTCCCAGATGTGCCGCGTGAGGCTGGTGTCGTAGGAGCCGATGAGCTCGACGAGACCCGGTTCTTCGTGGACGACATAGGGCCGCCCGGAGAGGTCCACGGCGGCTTGGCACAGAGTCTCGTCGAGGGGCACGAGGGCATCGCCGAACCGCCGGATCCCGACCTTGTCACCCAACGCCTCGCGCAACGCCTGACCGAAGGCCAAAGACGTGTCCTCGACCGTGTGGTGGGCGTCGACCTCGAGGTCGCCCTTTGTTCGGACCGTGAGGTCGAAACCCCCATGGCGGCCCAGCTGAGCGAGCATGTGGTCGAAGAACGGCACGCCGGTGTCGATGTCCGTGATGCCTGTGCCGTCGACGGCGAGCTCGACGTGGACGTCGGACTCCTTCGTCGTACGGGCTACGCGCGACTGACGGATCGAACTGCTCACGCCAAGCTCTCCTCGGGAACATCGGGCGAGACGACCGTTGCCTCGCCGAGGACGTCCACGAGGGCGTCCCTGAACGCAGCCAGCTCCTCGGCTCGGCCGACGGTGACCCGCAGATAGCCGTCCGGGCCGAGCTCGCGGACCAGGACGCCGCGATCGAGAAGGCCCTGCCACACCTCGTGGCGATCGGCGAACCGACCGAAGAGGACGAAGTTCGCATCGCTGTCCGGCGCACGCAGGCCACGGTCGCGCAGCCAGTCCACGAGCTGATCACGCTCGCTGCGCAGGGTCTCAAGGCTGCCCTGCAAGGCCTCGGCATGCTCGATCGCGGCGATGCCCACGGCCTGGGTCACCGTGGACAAGTGGTAGGGAAGCCGAACGATGCGCACCGCGTCGACAACGTCCGGTGTGGCCACCAGATAGCCGATGCGGGCGCCGGCCAGGGCGAAGGCCTTGCTCATCGTGCGGGTCACGACCAGACGCGGCTGGTCGTTCAGGAGCTCGAGAGCGCTCGGGGTCCCCGGTCTCCGGAACTCTGCGTACGCCTCGTCCACAACGACGAGACCCGGCGCGACGTCGCACAGGGCGTTGACGGCCTCAAGTGGGAGGGCGGTCCCCGTGGGGTTGTTGGGTGAGGGCACGACGATCAATGACGGCTGCAGGTCCTGAACGACGTCGATGGCACGGGGCAGGTCGAGGTTGAAGTCGTCGTCTCGCGGGATCGTCACCCAGCGGGTGAAGGTGTCGCGGCCGTAGTCGGGGTACATCGCATAGGTCGGGCTGAACCCCAGAGCCGTCCGCCCTGGCCCCCCGAAGGCCTGGAACAACTGCAGCATGACCTCGTTGGAGCCGTTCGCCGCCCACAGCCGGGTGGGGTCCGTCGCGTGCCCCTCGCGCTCCTGGAGGTAGCCGGCGAGGGCTGCGCGCAGCGCCAGCGCCTCACGGTCTGGGTAGCGGTTGAGTCCGCTGGCGGCCCTCGTCACGGCGACGGCAAGATCTGCCACGACAGCGTCGGAGGGCGGATACGGGTTCTCGTTCGTGTTGAGCAGCACCGGCACATCGAGCTGAGGCGCTCCGTACGGCTGCCGTCCCACCAGGTCCTCGCGCAACGGCACGAGGGGTGGAGTTCGCAGGTGCTCGGACGGGCTGGTCACCGGCACAGCCTACGGACCGTCAGCCGCTGACCGCTGGATCGGTCCGCAGTCCGGACGTCCCGCCCGGCCGTGCGAGCCCCATGGTCAGTCGGGGAAGCGCACGGTGATCGCCGACCCGTGCGCTGGCAAGTCCTCGGCCTGGGCGAGCGTGATGACGTGCCCAGCCACATCGTGCAGCGCCTCCCGGTCATAGGTCACGACATGGATCCCGCGAAGGAACGACTGGACCGACAGCCCGCTGCTGTGGCAGGCGCACCCACCCGTGGGCAGCACGTGATTGGATCCGGCGCAATAGTCGCCCAGCGACACTGGAGACCACGCACCGACGAAGACCGCGCCGGCGTTGCGGACGCCGGAGGCGACCTGGGCAGCGTCTCGGGTCTGGATCTCCAGGTGCTCCGCGGCGTAGCCGTTGACCACGGCGAGACCGCTCGTGAGGTCATCGACCAGGACGATGGCTGATTGCTGCCCGCTCAAAGCGTCGGTGATCCGTTCGACGTGCTTGGTGGCTGCCACTTGGACGGCCAGCTCGGCGACGACGGCATCGGCCAGGTTCGGGCTGTCGGTGACCAGGACGGCCGCCGCGAGTGGATCGTGCTCGGCCTGGCTGATCAGGTCGGCCGCGACATGGCTGGGGTTGGCACTGTCGTCAGCCAGGACGGCGATCTCCGTGGGCCCGGCCTCCGCATCGATGCCTATGACGCCCTTGAGCAAACGTTTGGCCGCAGCGACGTAGACGTTCCCGGGGCCGGTCACCATGGACACGGGATGGCAGTCCCCCGCGCCGTAGGCAAACATCGCGATGGCCTGTGCGCCGCCGACGGCGTAGACCTCGTCAACGCCGAGCAACGCGCACGCCGCGAGAATCGTCGGGTGCGGAAGGCCACCCCATTCCTTCTGTGGCGGAGAGGCGACCGCTAGTGAACCGACACCAGCCACCTGCGCCGGCACGACGTTCATCACCACGCTGCTCGGGTAGACGGCGATTCCACCCGGGACGTAGAGACCCACCCGGTCGACCGGGACCCACCGCTCAGTGACTGAGCCCCCGTGCACCACGGTGGTTGTCAGATCCGCGCGTGCCTGGTCTGCGTGGACGAGCCGGGCTCGGCGAACTGCCTCCTCGAGGGCCGCGCGCACGTCGGCATCAAGGGCCGTCAGCGCCTCTGCAAGAGCCTCGCTCGGCACCCGCAGCGACGGTGGACGCACTCCGTCGAAGCGCTCGCTGAGGTCGAGCAGGGCGGCTTCGCCTCGTTGCCGCACGTCCGCGCAGAGGGGCCCGACCACCTCCAGAGCCGCCTCGACGTCGAAGGCCGCTCGAGGCACAAGGGAACGGAGGTCGAGACGACCGAGGTCGCTTCCCCGCAGATCGAGACGCCGAATCACCCTCCGATTCTAAGCCCGCGGCAACGGCCCCGAACCCCGTGATCATGCGCAGATGGCCCCTCGCGGCCCCGACCAGGCCGCCGACCACCGTCGCGAGCCCTAGGCTGCCAGCCGTGGCCGAGCGGATCCCGCTGTTCCCGCTGGGCAGCGTGCTGTTCCCGGGCCTTCTCCTGCCCCTGCACATCTTTGAAGACCGGTACCGGCTGCTCGTTCAAGACCTGCTGGTGCAGCCCGACGACGAACCCCGGCGGTTTGGGGTCATTGCCATTCGCGAGGGACGCGAGGTCGGCGCCGACGGGGTACACGCCTTGTACGAGGTCGGGTGCACCGCCGAAGTGCGGGGCGTCGAGTCCTATCCGGACGGGCGCTACGACGTGGTGACGACGGGAATGTCGCGCTTCCGGATTCTGCAGCTCGAGAGCTCGCAGCCGTACCTCCAGGCCGAGGTCGAATGGCTGGACGAACCAGCCGGCGAAGGAGTCGATGTGCTCGCCAGCTCTGTCGGAGCAGCCTTCCTCTCCTACCGTTCGGCGCTCCTGGCGACTCAGGGGCAGGAGGACGACGGCGGCGGACTCCCCGACGACCCGCTCGTCTTGTCCTATCTGATCGGTGCAGCCATGGTCCTCGACCTGCCGGACAAGCAGGCCGTGCTGGAGGCTCCGTCGACCTCTGACCGTTTGCGGCACGAGCTTTCCTTGCTTCGGCGGGAGGACTCCGTCCTGCGGCATCTCCCCTCGCTTCCGGGAGTCGACTACGTCCGACAGCCCTACTCCAGCAACTGAATCGCCTTCGCATGATCGCCGTGTCCAGCGTGGTTGGGGCCGTGGGGCGGCCCTTGGATGACCGGCCCCTGACGTGACTCGGGGGGAATCGGGGAGCACTCCGGCGGTCGTCGCGCTGGAGCGGGCCGGCATCGCCTTCACGGCGCACCGCTACCGCCACAACCCCGGAACGGAGTCGTACGGCCTCGAGGCGGCGACGGCACTCGACGTCCCACCCTCGAGGGTCTTCAAGACCTTGATGGCCTCCGTTGACCGCCGGCTGATCGTGGCGGTGGTCCCGGTCGAGGCCACGCTCGACCTGAAGGCGCTCGCGTCGGTGGCCGGGGGCAAGCGGGCCGAGCTGGCCGATGCACGGACCGCAGAGCGGTCCAGCGGGTACGTGGTCGGCGGCATCAGCCCGATCGGGCAACGCACGGCGCTGCCCACGGTGATCGACAGCTCGGCCCTGGACTTCGAGACCATCTATGTCTCCGGTGGCCGCCGAGGGTTCGAGGTGGAGGTCGCCGCCCACGATCTCATCGGTCTGACGAACGCCAGCGTCGCCGAGATCAGAAGACTCGGTTCACGCTGACGATCCGCCGATGGCACTGACGGCGTCGAGCAGTCGATCCACGTCTGCTTCTGTGGTGTAGTGCTCGATGCTGGCACGGACGGCGCTCCCGCTGTCGCGGATTCCCAAGGCCGCGGTGGCCTCCCACGCATAGTTGTGACCAGACCAGACATTGATCCCGTCGTCGGCGAAACGAGCAGCAACGGCGTCTGGAGTCCACCCGGAAACCGTGAAGTACACGGTGGAGGTCCGTTCCTCAGCGCGCCCATAGACGGTGACGCGAGGATCGGCGGCCAAGGTGTCCAGAACGCGCGCCAGCAAGGCTTGTTCGTGCCGCTCTGCTGCCGTCAACGACGTCACCAGTCGCTCACGACGACTCCCGACAGCAGCGTCGTCCATGCCCGCGAGATGATCCACCGCCGCAACAACTCCAGCGAAATTCGGGAACGACGGAGTCCCCCACTCGAACCTGTCGGGCACTGCGTCGGACGACGAGGCGAGCTTGTCTGGCCGAAGACCAGCGAGCAGGTCCGGCGCGGCAATCACGCAACCGACGTGCGGCCCGACCCACTTATAGGCACTCGTCGCGTAGAAGTCGCATCCGTAGGCCACGACGTCGGTGACGCCGTGGGCCGTGGAATGGACCCCGTCGACATACGACAGCGCGCCTCTGGATCGAGCCAGGTCGGTGATGTCGCGGACCTTGGGTCGCGTGCCCAGCACATTGCTGGCAGCCGTCACGGCAACGAGGCGGGTGCGTTCATCCACAAGCTCGCCGTACTGGTCGACCGGTAGCTCGCCGGTCGCGACGTCGATATCGGCCCAGCGCACGGTCACGTCTTCGCGTTGTGCCGTTTGCACCCACGGCCGCACGTTGGCGTCGTGGTCGAGTCGCGACAACACGATGTTGTCCCCGGGCTGCCACGCATCAGCCAGGGTGCGTGCAAACCGGTAGGTCAAGGTGGTCATGTTCGGGCCGAGCACCACCCCGTCTGCCTGGCCATTGACCAGGTCGGCCACGGCCTCCCGAGCCCCTCGCGTCAAGGCGTCGGCTCGTCGGCTGGTCTCGAACGCGCCGCCGGCATTGCTGGTACCAGTCGTGTAGGCGGCCGCGATGGCCTCGATCACCTCTCGCGGAGACTGCGTCCCGGCCGCCCCGTCGAGGAAGACCGTCGGACCGGCCAGCGCGGGGTAGTCGGCCCGGACCAGGCTTGGATCAAAGGTCATGGACGGAACCGTATCCGGGCGGTCGTGCGTCCGGGTCGACGCGAACATGGGTGGGCTGCTCGAACGTGCTCGGCACCGGTGAGTCGTCGATCGGCTCAGGACGGAGGACGAGCAGGTCGAGGACCAGCCACACCGCCACCGCGGCTCCGGCCTCAAGCAGCAGCACCGCCCAGGCCCGAAGCTCGAGCGCACCGTCGGTCAGGGTGCCCACGGGCTCGGAGAACGGATCCGCGGACCCCAGGAGGACTCCGAGGGCCGCCGCGGCACCCGCTCCGGCTAGAGCTCCGAGCGCGAGCCCGACGAGCCCGCCCATCGCTGCCCGCGCCGTCGATCGCCAGACGAGCATCCCCGCGATCAGGCCCACCGGGACGGTGATCAGCGCGAACCATCCGTCGGCGGCGATGTACTCCTGCGGCTGCTGGTTCAGGAAGTAGAGGCCATCCGCCTCGACCCGAAACCCGGGTCTGGGTGCGATCAGCCACCACAGCAAGCCGCACAGGAGTCCGACCCCGACGAGCGAGGCGATCACCGTCATCGCCACCCGCAGGTCCTCGCGGCTCAAGGAGCGTCCCCGGCGTGTGCAGCCGTACCGCCGACGACGCGACCAGAAGCAACGACGGCGATCGGGCGCGCCCAGGTCCTCGGATCCCGCACAGGGTCGTCATCGAGCACGACGAGCACGGTACGGGCCCCAGCCCGCAACGACACGTCGACACGTCCGACCAGCCCCGCCACCGTCGCGGCCCCCTCCGTGGCGGCGATCAACGCACCCTCCCGTCCGAGACCCGCCTCGGACAGGAGATCCAGCTCTTCCACCGACGCGCCGGGGCGGGTTCCACCATTCCCGAGGTCGGTGCCGTAGACGACCGCAACGCCGGCAGCCACGAGCGCCCGCGCATTGGTCGTAGCCCCCCGCGCACTCAGCCCGCCGGAAGCCACGAACGTGTGGAGGGTGGACACGACACGTACGCCTCGATCGGCCAGCCGATCGACCAGGGGCGCTGACAGTTCTTCGGTCGGGGTGTGGCACAGCTCGTCGACACCGGCGTCGAGAGCCCGCTCCACCATCGAAGCGGTCAGCGCATGGCAGGTCACGGCAAGCCCGGCGGCGTGTGCGGATGCGACGACGGCGTGACACGTGTCCGGACCGGGGACGGGGCCTGCGTTCGGCTCGAGCGCCAACTTCACGACGTCGACGCCAGCAGCGGCCAGCCGGGCGACGGCCGTCCTGGCCTCGTCGGGATCGGCCACCGCGAAACCAAAGCCGTCCGACCCCCACCCAGCCATCGGGTATCCGCCGGGCGCGGTGAGGATCTCACCGGCCGCAGCGACAATCGGCCACCGGCCGGACTTCCAGGACACGGCGCGATCCAGCGGTGCGCCGAGATCGCGCACGGCCCCCACGCCGCCCCGAAGCATCGACTCGGGATCGCCAAACGCGAGGTGCACGTGAGCGTCGACGAGCGCCGGACCGACCCACGCCCCCTCGATCACGGGCGGGGCCGCGCCGTCCGGCGCGTTCAAGGCCGGCCGGACGGCCGCGATCGTGCCGTCGGAGCCGACGTCAACCTCACCCGGCCGCGACGAGATCGACGTCCCGCCCCAGACGACGCCGCGGAGCCTCAGAACCACCATCGCCGTGCAGCCTAGGCGGCCAGCGACCGGCCGAGGACCGCTAGTTGGTCAGCAGGCGCACGCGAAAGTTCATCGAGTCGCCATCGACCCACGACGCCAGACCGAGGGCCGCTAGGGGCTTCAGGCTGCTCACGTTCTCCTGGTCAGCGGATTCACCCATGCGCTCGACGATCCCGTTGATGTCCACGAAGCCCACAGCGGTGGCCCGGTCTGCGTCCGGGACGGCGTCACGGAACCGAGCCGAGTCACCGAGAGAGCCGCCGCCCGCCAAGGCTTCCGCCCACGGTCGGTCGGAGGCCACAACCACTCCATCGGGGACGACGCGCACCACGATGTTTGGGGATGTCCCCGACTCCAGGTCGGAGACCAGGTTCGACACGGCCTTGACGGTGGCTGCGCCACCGACGATGTGCAGCCCCACACCTGGCTCGGCGCCGTCTCCGCCGACGGCCACCAACGTCTGGTCGCCGAACAGGGTGGGCCAGGAATCGGGATCGCCCAGAGGGCCATCGAGCGCCCGGGGACCAGCTGTGGGTGCGAGCGACCCGCCCTCGAAGCGAAGCGAAGCCGCGTCCACGGAGCCGGAGCCACTGTCGAAGCCCTCCAGGGCGCCGAATCCCGCAGGCGGCCCGAAGCCGGGAAGCCCTCCGGAGCCACCAAGACCACCAAGACCACCGAGGCCACCGAGACCACCGAGACCGCTGATCAAGGGGCCGTAGGTGTCCCGCAAACGCTCACCAACACCAGAGCCTCCGACGGCAGCCAGGGTGGAGTCCGGGAGGTCCAGGAAGGCAGGGACGCCAGTGGCGGCCTGACCGGTCGATGCCCCACTGACCCGGCCGACCACCTCGAGGGTTCCCCCATCGAACCGGACCACAGCGACGGACTGTCCAGTCTGTTTGTTGGCGTCGGACGGCCCCGTCACTCCGCCCGGAAGTACCGCGCCCGAGAGCGCTGCGGCCGCCGCGTTGTCGGACCAGAACGTCGCCACGCCGGCGCCGTACGGTTGCACGGCCTCGGTGTAGGCGTCGTTCGTCTCCAGGCTCGCGGCGGAGGCCTGGGCGGACAAGCTCGAGGCCAGCGACGTCGCGCTCTCGCTCGCCACCGCCGGAGTGATCGTGGCCGAGGAGAAGCTCGCGGCATCCGGCCCGAACGATCCCGACGGGATCGCGGCAGCGACGATCGCGTAGCCGTCGCGAACCGCCACGCTCAGGTTCGGTTGATCGGACTGGGTGACGAGCCGCTCGAGACTGCTCCGTGCGGCCTCGTCATCGGTTGACTGGAGCACGATCTCGAACGCCGCCGGCTCGTTCTTCGCTGCTCCTGGCACGACGGCGACCGCCATGCGCCGACCCAGCCACGGTTGCACGTCCGTGGTGTAGTCGATGGGGCTCCCGGAGAAGAGGCGCTCGAGACCGGGACCAAACATCCCGTCCTCGGTGATGGTGTCACCCAGCTGCGGGAACTTGCGTAGAAAGCCGAAGGCCTCAACCTTCTGCGAAGCGGACGGGTCGAGATCGAGCTCGGCGTAGACCACGGCCGTCGCGGGGACCATCGCCTCCGGCTGGGCTCCCCCGCCGGACAGCGCCGCTCCGACGGCGTAGGCGCCGGCACCGGCGCCGAGGACGAGGACGGCAGCGCCCGCGGCGATCAGCCCACGACGACGCCCACGGGGATGGGTCCGGTCCTCTGCATCGGCCGAATCCCAGCCGGGACCAGGGTTGCCCGGGAGCACGTCCGGAGCTCGAGAGACCGAGCTGGACAGGATCTCCCCCTGGGGCGGCGAAGCCTGGTCGCCCGGTTCGCGATCGTCGTACACGGTCACTCTCTTCCGTCGCGCGCACGCCATCCGTACGCCCCTCGTCCAGTATCGGTCAGCCGCGCCCGAGGATGAAGCCGGGCCTAGACGACCGATCCCGAGCCGAGCAGCGCCTTCAGGTCGCCGAACAGCGCCGGAGAGGCGGACACGCGGAGGCCATCGTCCAGCTGGAGCACGGTGGTGCGTCCTGGCGACTGGAGCTGCAGGTGGACGGGGACGACCCCGGGGTGGTTGGCGAGGACACCCTTGAGCTGCTCCACGACCGGCGGGATGCATCGGGACACGGGCATGGACAACACGATCGGCCCTCGCTCACCGACCTCCAGGTCTGGGAGCGACAGCTCCATCGCGACCAGCCTCGGCGTGTCCTCGCGTTTGTCGAGTCGACCCTTCACGACGACGATGGCGTCCTCGACCAGCTGGGTGGCGACGGTGGCGTAGGTGGCTGGGAAGAACATGACGTCGATGGCGCCCTCAAGGTCTTCAACGGTGGCGATGGCCCACTGGTTGCCCTTCTTGGTCATCTTCCGTTGGAGGCCGGACACCAGCCCGGCGATGGTCACGACCGAGCCGTCGGGACGGTCTTCGTCCGTGAGGAGTCTGGCCACGGACAGATCCGCCGACTGCGCGAGGACATGCTCAACGCCCATCAGCGGGTGGTCGGAGACGTACAGACCCAGCATCTCGCGTTCGGCCTGAAGGAGCACCGCCTTGTCCCACTCACCATGAGGAATCGCCAGTTCGAACCCGAGGGCGGGGGCGCCCTCCTCCCCGCCGCCGAACAAGTCGAACTGCCCGATCGCCTCAGCGCGCTTGGTCTCCAGCACGGCGTCGATCGCCTCAGCGTGGATGGCGACCAATCCTCGTCGCGAGTGCCCCAAGGAGTCGAAGGCGCCGGCCTTGATCAGTGATTCGACAGTGCGCTTGTTGCACACAACCGCATCGACCTTGGCCAGGAAGTCCGCAAAGTCGTTGAAGCGTCCCTTGGCACCCCTGGAGGCGACGAGGGACTCGACGACGTTGGCCCCGACGTTGCGGATCGCGGAGAGCCCGAACCTGATGTCAGAGCCGCGCGGGGTAAAGGTGCCGTCAGAGTCGTTGACATCGGGGGGAAGAACCTTGATGCCCATCCGGCGACACTCGTTGAGATAGAGCGCCGACTTGTCCTTGTCATCACGGACGGAGGTGAGCAGGGCCGCCATGTATTCGGCCGGGTAGTTGGCCTTGAGGTAGGCGGTCCAGAAGGACACAACGCCGTAGCCAGCGCTGTGAGCCTTGTTGAACCCGTAGTCGGAGAACGGCACCAGGGTGTCCCACAGGGTCTTGATCGCTCCGGGGCTGTATCCGTTGGCGCGCATCCCGGCGCTGAAGCCGTCGTACTCCTTGTCGAGGATCTCCTTCTTCTTCTTGCCCATCGCCTTGCGGAGCAGGTCGGCCTGACCCAGGGAGTAGCCGGCGACCTTCTGGGCAATCGCCAGGACCTGCTCTTGGTAGACGAGCAGACCGTGGGTCTCGTCGAGGATGTCGGCGAGGGGGACCTCGAGCTCGGGGTGGATCGCGACGACGGGCTTCCGGCCGTTCTTGCGGTCGGCGTAGTCGTTGTGGGCGTTGGCGCCCATGGGACCCGGACGGTAGAGCGCACCCACGGCCGAGATGTCAGCGAACGACGTCGGCCGCATCAGGCGCAGCAGAGCCCGCATGCCCGAGCCCTCGAGTTGGAAGACACCCAAGGTGTCGCCGCGGGAGAGTAGCTCGTAGGTCGCCGCGTCCTCGTCGAGATCGAGGTCCTCGAGGACGAGGTCGACGCCGTGGTTGGTGGTGATCGAGGCCAAACAGTCGTCGAGCACCGTGAGGTTGCGCAGGCCGAGGAAGTCCATCTTGAGCAGGCCGAGCGCCTCACAGGCACCCATGTCGAGCTGGGTGATGATGGCGCCGTCCGCGTCACGTCGCTGGATCGGGATCACGTCGAGCAGGGGCTCGGAGCAGAGGATGACGCCGGCGGCGTGGACGCCCCACTGCCTCTTGAGCCCTTCGAGCCCACGCGCGGTGTCGACGACCTTGGCGATGTCGGGGTCGGCCTCGTAGAGAGCTCGGAACTCCGATGCCTCGCCGTAGCGCTCGTCGCTCGGCTCGAAAATCCCTGAGAGGGAGATGTCCTTGCCCATCACCGAAGGCGGCATCGCCTTGGTCAGCCGATCGCCGAGCGCGTAGGGGTAGCCGAGGACCCGGGCCGCGTCCTTGACCGCCGCCTTGGCCTTGATGTTGCTGTAGGTGATGATTTGCGCCACCCGCTCCTCGCCGTACAGCTCGGTGGCGTAGCGGATCATGTCGCCGCGGCGACGTTCGTCGAAATCCATGTCGATGTCGGGCATCGAGATGCGCTCGGGGTTGAGGAAGCGCTCGAAGAGCAGGCCGTGTTTCAGCGGATCCAGCTCGGTGATCCCGAGCGCGAACGACACGAGCGAGCCAGCCGCTGAGCCGCGTCCGGGTCCGACCCGGATGCCGTTGTCGTGGGCATGCCGGACCAGGTCGGCGACGACCAGGAAATAGCCAGGGAACCCCATCTGGCAGATGACGCCGACCTCGTAGTCGGCCTGGGCGCGATGCGCGTCGGAGATCCCGGCGGGGAATCGGCGATGGAGCCCGCGTTCGACCTCTTTGACCAGCCAGGACTCCTCGTTCTCTCCGGCGGGCACCGGGAAGCGGGGCATGAGGTTGGCGCCCTCGTTGAACGAGATCGATACCCGCTCAGCGATGAGCAGGGTGTTGTCACAGGCCTCGGGCAGGTCGCGCCATACGTCGCGCATCTCAGCCGCGGTCTTGAGGTAAAAGTCCCGCGCGTCGAACCTGAACCGGTTGGGATCGGCCAGCGTCTTCCCGGTCTGGACGCACAGCAGGACCTCATGGGCGTCACTGTCTGCAGCGTGGGTGTAGTGAAGGTCGTTGGTGGCCAGCAGAGGCAGATCGAGAGCCTTCGCGATGCGGAGCAGGTCGTCCCTGGTGCGGCGCTCGATCTCCAGGCCGTGGTCCATCAACTCACAGAAGAAGTTTCCTGGGCCAAGGATGTCGCGGTAGTCGGCCGCGGCGGCGAGAGCGCGGTCGTAGTTGCCGGCCTGCAGCCAACGGTTGACCTCGCCAGACGGGCATCCGGTCGTAGCGATCAGGCCCTCGCTGTAGCGATCGAGCAGCTCGCGGTCGAAACGGGGGTACTTGCGGTATTGACCCTCGAGACTGGCCAGGCTGGAGAGGCGGAACAGGTTGTGCAGGCCGACGTTGTTCTCGGCCAAGATCGTCATGTGGGTGTAGTTGACCTTGCCCTTGGACATCCCCTCGTCGCCCACGTCCTGGCCGACGCCGGCGCCGAAGGTGAACGGCTGGCGGTCGTAGCGGCTGCCCAGGGGGACGTAGTAGCCCTCCATGCCAATGATCGGGTTGACCCCGTTGGCCTTGGCCTGCTTGTAGAAGTCATAGGCCCCGAAGACGTTGCCGTGGTCGGTCATGGCCAGCGCCGGCATCTGCTGCCGAGCGGCCTCCTCGAAGAGGTCCTTGACCCGCGCCGCCCCGTCGAGCATGGAGTACTCGGTGTGAACGTGGAGGTGGACGAAGCCGTCGCCGGAGGACGAGGTCTGGACCACTCCGCACGCCTCCCTCCACGACACCGATCATCGGGACGAGGCGGGCTGCCTTCCCCGGGTGCCAGACCGGGGGAAGTCGGCCGACGAGTCGAGCCTAACCGCGCTCACCGACGGCGCCGAACCGACGGGCCGGGGCTCGGCGCGTCTTCGGGCGTGTCGCCCGAAGACCAGGGATCAGGGCACCGCCAGATCGGACAGTTCGGCGTAGACCTCGTCGCTGAGCTCGACCTCAGCGGCCGAGATGTTCTCCTCGAGGTGGCCGATCGAGGAGGTGCCCGGGATCGGGAGCATGACGGGTGAGCGGCGTAGGAGCCAGGCGAGAGCGAGCTGAGCCTGCGTGAGGCCGGTCCGAGTAGCGATCGCGTCGAGGGGACCGCCCGGACGCGCCATTCCTCCGCTGGCCACCGGGAACCAGGGGATGAATCCGATCCCCTCGGCCTCCACATGCTCCAGCAACGCCTCGGACTGACGGTTGCCGACGTTGTAGAGGTTCTGCACGCTCACGATCGGTGCGATCGCTCGCGCCGCTTCGAGCTCGGCCACGCTGACCTCCGACAGGCCCAGGTGGGCGATCTTCCCCTCGTCCTGCAGATCTTTCAGCTCTCCGACCTGGTCTGCCGCTGGGACCGCAGGATCGATGCGGTGCAGCTGGTAGAGGTCGATGCGCTCCACAGCCAACCGCCTCAGCGACATCTCCACGCACTGCCGCAGGTAGGCCGGACGGCCGACCGGGAGCCACCGGTCAGGCCCTTGACGCGTCAGCCCGCCTTTCGTGGCCACCAGGACCCCGTCGTAGGGGTGGAGAGCCTCACGGATCAGGTCCTCAGAGACGTACGGGCCGTAGGAGTCGGCCGTGTCGATGAAGTCGACCCCGAGCTCGACCGCTCGACGGAGCACTGCAATCGAAGCTTCGGGGTCGGCGGGTTGACCCCAGATCCCGGGGCCGGTGATGCGCATGGCGCCGTAGCCGAGCCTGGTGACAGGAACCTCGCCGCCGAGCGCGAAGCGGCCACTCGAAGCGGCTGGCTGGACAGGGACGGAGGATGCATCGATATCACTCATCACCATCTAGCAAGGATCTTGCGCCACCAGCCATTCCCCTGCTGCCGTCGCTCCCGCCACACGGCGGGCCATGTGCCGGTGGGGAAGCCCTGCATCGTCGAACTCCGCGCCGAACGGCGCGTAGCCCAGCCGCTCGTAGAACGGCACAGCGTGGGTCTGCGCCCCGAGGTAGACGTACGCGAGCCCGAGCCGTACGGCCCGCTGCTCGATCGCCGTCACCAGGGCGGCCCCCAGTCCCTGCCGACGCCCCTCGGCGCGCACGGCTAGCCGCCCAAGATGCCCGATCGGACCCCACGCGCTGTCGAGTCCGGCGAACCCTGGATTCTCGACGACCAGTCGACCGGCACCGATCGGCCGCCCGCCTCGTCGCGCCAACGCATGGTCGGCGTCTTCGTCGCGCGCGTCGCGCTCGAGCTCGACGGGCACGCCCTGCTCGCCCACGAAGACTTCGGCTCTCAGTTGGTAGGCCAGCTCGGCGAGAGCCGGTTCGTCAGCCGCCGTGAACACGACGATGGACCAGTCCGCGTGCGGGCTCGGTTCTTGGCTCATGACTCAGCTCGGATGAGCTCGAGGGCACCGGCGAGGTCGGCCGGGTATTCGGAGGTGAACTCCACCCGATCGCCGGTGGCCGGGTGCACAAAGGCCAGCCGGCGGGCGTGGAGCCACTGGCGGCGCAAACCCAGCCGCTGCGCGAGCACCGGATCGGCGCCGTACGTGAGGTCGCCCACACAGGGGTGCCGCAGCGCACTGAGGTGCACGCGGATCTGGTGGGTCCTTCCGGTCTCGAGGTGGATCTCCAGGAGCGAGGCCGCCCGAAACGCTTCCATCGTCGTGTAGTGCGTCACGCTGGGCTTGCCGTCGGCGACGACGGCCCATCGCCAGTCGTGGCTCGGGTGTCGGTCGATCGGAGCGTCGATCGTCCCCCGCGTCGGGTCGAGGTGGCCTTGAGCCAGAGCGTGATAGATCTTGTCGACCGTCCGCTCCCTGAAGGCACGTTTGAGGAGGCTGTAGGCGGTTTCCGACTTGGCGACCACCATCAGACCGCTGGTTCCGACGTCGAGACGATGGACGATGCCCTGCCGCTCCGCCGCGCCGGACGTGGAAACGCGATAGCCGGCCGCGACCAGCCCGCCGACCACGGTAGGACCGGTCCACCCGACGCTCGGGTGTGCGGCGACTCCCACCGGCTTGTCCACCACGATCAGGTCATCGTCGTCGTGGACGACCAGCAACCCCGGCACCGGCTCGGTGTCCACCTCGACTGCGGACGGCGGCGCCGGCAGCTCGACTTCGAGCCACGCGCCTGTCGTGACACGTTCGCTCTTGGGCACGACCTGTCCGTCGAGGCTGACCCTTCCTTGCTCGACGATCTGGGCGCTCTTCGTACGGGACAGGCCGAACAGTCGGGCCAGCGCGGAGTCGACCCGCTCGCCCTCGAGACCCTCGGGGACAGCGAGCCGTCGCCAGTCGCTCACGAGCTGGGTCCGGAGCGGGTGGTCCGTCGAGCCGCCCAACCCTGCCGCGAACCGTCGAGCTCGAATCCCAGCAAGGACAGGGCCACGATCCCGATCACTGAGCACACGATGGCGGCGTCGGCGAGGTTGAACACCGGGAAGTTGGGCCACTCGATCCAGTCGACGACGTGCCCGCGGAAGAACCCAGGGGAACGAAACAAGCGGTCGAGCAGGTTGCCGATGGCGCCACCCAGCAGACCACCGAGGCAGACCGCCCACGCCCATGAGTTCAGACGGCGAGCGGTCCGCAGGATGACCACGGTGACCACGGCGGCCACCGCCGTGAAGATCCACGTGGCGCCGGTTCCGATGCTGAAGGCCGCCCCAGGATTGCGGGTGTAGGTGATGGTGATCAAACCGCCGAGCAGCTCGATCGGATCATGGGTGGGCATCACCGCGACGATGACGGTCTTCGACGCCAGGTCGAGGAGGATGACCGCGGTCGCAACTCCCAGCAGGAGCGCGGTCGTGCGTCGACGCGGGGGGACGTCGGCGTCGCTCAGCGACGCTCCTCCTTCTGTTTGCATGACATGCACAGGGTCGCACGGGGGAATGCCTGCAGCCGAGCCTTGCCGATCGGGTTACCGCAGGACTCACACACTCCGTAGCTGTGGTCATCGAGGCGGTGCAAGGCGCGCTCGGTTTGCTCGTACATGTCGCGAGCGTTGTTGGCCAGCGACATCTCGTGCTCCCGCTCGAAGGTCTTGGTGCCGGCGTCTGCTTGGTCGTCGCCCGCCCCGTCCCCCGAGTCGCGCAACAAGTCGGCCAACCCGGCCTCAGCGACGCTGATCTCGCCCCGCAACCGCGCCAGCTCCTCGTCGAGCTCGGCTCGGACCCCACGCAGCTCCTTGGCCGTCCACGGAGCCTCGTCGGCTCGAACGACGAGCGCACGGGGGCGCTTCGGTGCCGAGGACGTCTTCGCGGGGGCCTTCTTGGCTGGCGCGGCCTTGGCCGGCGCCTTCTTCGCCGGTGCCTTCTTCGCGGGCGTGGCTCTTGGCCGGTGCCTTCTTCGCGGGAGCCTTCTTCGCGGGCGCGGCCTTGGCCGGCGCCTTCTTCGCCGGTGCCTGGTCTTCGCCGGCGCCTTCTTCGCCGGTGCCTTCTTCGCCGGTGCCTGTCTTCGCCGGTGCCTTCTTCGCGGGCGTGGCCTTGGCCGGCGCCTTCTTCGCGGGAGCCTTCTTCGCTGGCGCGGCCTTGGCCGTCGCCTGGCCGGCGCCTTCTTCGCGGGAGCCTTCTTCGCTGGCGCGGCCTTGGCCGTCACCCGGGCCGCCGCCTTGGAGGCGGCCGCGCTGGCCCGCGTGGCCGCGCCCGAAAGGACGGCGCCGACCCTGACGGCCGCTGCCGTTCGACGCTCAGCCATTCCACGACCCCGATCCCATGATCATTTCCGGTCACACACGGTCCACGGAGGATAGGACCCGCTGGAGCAGGCCACAAACAGGCGCGCCGCAGGCCAGCCAGGCGGCTCCTGTCAGAACTGATTCGCCCCCGGCTGGCGCACCCGGATCGAGCCCCGGTCGGACCACAGGTCGAGCGAGACGAGCACGGCGGTCGCGCCGTACTGCCCGGCCGCTGGGATCCGATCACCATGGCCGAACTCGACGGGCAGCCGTACCACCTCACCCGGGTCCAGATGCGGCAGCGCCCGTCCGGGCGGGTAGGCGATCCACGACGAGCGCATCCTTCGCCCCTCGGCATCAAGCAGCCAGCCGTGGACGTAGGACGAGTCCTCCGAGTCCGCCAGCCAAGGTTCGGTGGCCGTGTTCACGAGCTCGACGGACGCCCGCCCCAGCGGCTGCACGGCTCCAGGACGGTCCGGACCGGGCCACCGCAGGCTCAGACCGGCCCTTCGGCTCGCCTGGCCCGGGCGGGGGTAGACAGGCCCAGGGTCTCCATTGACCAGCCATCGGTCGTCTCGCACGGCGAGGTTGAGCAACGCCCAACCGGAAGGGTCCTCGGCGCTGGGAGCGGCGAAGATCCGGGACGCGCGGGCTCGGCCGGGAGGAGCGATCTCCGCCACCTGACGCCAGCCCTGCGTCGGCATGGACTCCAGGAGCTCGGCCGACACCGAGTCGTCCAACGGCCTGGGGTCCAGCACGTCCGACAGCGCTCGCCCCGGTGCGGCGAGCAGCGCAACCCGGACGTCGACAAACCCGAGCGTCACCAGGTCAGCGTCTGCAGAATCCTCCGCACGCGTCGCCACCCGTTCAGCATGCCCTGACCCGGACGGCGCGGCTGGCTAGTCCGCCGCACGACCCGTACGACGGGCGGCGCCAAAATGCGACGCCATCAACAACCGCGTCGCCTACGATGGCCACGACCAGCACGGCACTGACGAGGACGAGTAGTCCTGGACGCAGCCGCGAGCGACCCGGGGACGGTGTGAGCCCGGGGGTGTGCCCTCGACGAAGATCACCTCCGAGCTGTTGGAACAAGGACCGCGCGACGCGGCGCCGTAGAACCAGCGGCTGGTCACCAAGAGTGGGCTCGACGCCAGCAGCCAGCCGGGAGTCGGTCAAGAAGGGTGGCACCGCGGGACCTGCGATGCGTCGTCGAGGATCTCGTCCCTTCGCGAACGTGCAGCGAAGGAGCAGCAGTGGCCACGTACCGCCCGGTCCCCGCGCAGGTCGACCTGCCGGCGATGGAACGCGAGATCCTCGAAGTCTGGCGCTCGAACGACGTCTTCGAGCGCTCCCTGGCCCAGGGAGTCGGCAAACCGATCTGGATGTTCTACGAAGGTCCCCCAACCGCCAACGGGATGCCTGGGACCCACCACGTGGAGGCTCGGGTCTTCAAGGACGTCTTCCCGCGCTACCGCACCATGAAGGGCTACCACGTCCCTCGCAAGGCCGGGTGGGACTGCCATGGGCTGCCGGTCGAGATCGCCGTCGAGAAGGAGCTCGGGTTCTCCGGCAAGGGCGACATCGAGGCCTACGGAGTCGCCGAGTTCAACGCCCGATGCCGCGAGTCGGTCGAGCGGCACGTGGGCGCGTTCGAGGAGATGACGCATCGGATGGGCTACTGGGTCGACATGACCCAGGCCTATCGCACCATGAACCCCGAATACGTTCAGAGCGTCTGGTGGTCGCTGAAGCAGATCTGGGACAAAGGCCTGCTCGTGCAGGACCACCGGGTCGCGCCGTACTGCCCCAGGTGCGGCACCGGGCTGTCCGACCACGAGCTCGCGCAGGGATACGAAACGGTCGTCGACCCTTCCGTCTACGTGCGCTTCCCGCTGACCAGCGGCCCGCTCGCGGGGCGAGCCGATCTGCTCGTCTGGACGACGACGCCATGGACTCTCGTGTCCAACACCGCGGTCGCCGCCCACCCGGAAGTCACCTACGTCCTTGCGCGGCTTCCCGAAGGGGCCTCGGTGGTCGTCGCAGAGCCGCTCCTCGCCACGGTGCCCGGGCTCGACGATGCGGTCGTGGAGGAGCGCTTTCGCGGCTCAGACCTGGAGCGATGGACCTACTCCCGGCCCTTCGACCTCGTCGACATCCCGGACGCCCACTATGTGGTCAACGACACCTACGTGACGACCGAGGACGGAACCGGCCTGGTCCACCAGGCCCCGGCCTTCGGTGCCGACGACCTACGGGTCTGCAAGGCGTACGGCCTACCGGTGGTGAACCCGGTTCGCCCCGACGGGACGTTCGACCCGTCGGTGCCCCTGGTGGGGGGTCAGTTCTTCAAGCACGCGGATGCCGACCTGGTCAGGGATCTCGAGCGCAGGGGGCTGATGTTCCGCCACCTTCCCTATGAGCACGCCTATCCGCACTGCTGGCGCTGCCACACGCCGCTCGTCTACTACGCGCAGCCGTCCTGGTACATCCGCACGACCGCGATCAAGGACGCCCTCCTCCGAGAGAACGAAGCCACAGCCTGGTACCCCGACAACGTCAAGTGGGGGCGGTACGGCGACTGGTTGCGCAACAACGTCGACTGGGCCCTTTCCCGCAGCCGCTACTGGGGAACACCACTGCCGATCTGGATCAGCGACGAAGACCCCACGGCGATCGTCTGCGTGGGCTCGCTCGCAGAGCTGTCCGAGCTGGCCGGCGCCGACCTCTCCTCGCTGGATCCACACCGACCCTTCGTGGACGATGTCACGTTCACGCTCCCGCACGTGCCCGGCATCTTCCGCCGGGTGCCCGAGGTCATCGACGTCTGGTACGACTCCGGCGCCATGCCGTTCGCACAGTGGGGTTATCCACACGCCGAGGGGTCGCTCGAGCGGTTTGAGGAGACCTACCCCGCGCAGTACATCTGCGAGGCCCTCGACCAGACCCGTGGCTGGTTCTACTCGCTGATGGCCGTGGGAACGCTGGTCTTCGACCGCAGCTCCTACGAAAACGTGGTCTGCCTCGGCCTGATCCTGTCCGAGGACGGCCGCAGGATGAGCAAGCACCTAGGCAACATCCTCGAGCCGATCGAGCTGATGGACGACCACGGCGCCGACGCGCTGCGCTGGTTCATGCTCGCGAGCGGCTCGCCATGGCAACCCCGCAAGGTCGGGCACACGGTCCTGCAGGAGGTCGTCCGGAAGGTCTTGCTGACCTACTGGAACACCGCCAGTTTCCTGGCCCTGTACGGGCGGACGGCCGGATTCGAGCCGGGTGCGGCGCAACCGCCCGCCCCGACCGAGCGGCCCGTCCTCGACCGATGGGCCCTGTCGGAGGCGCACCGGCTGGCCCGCGACGTCGACGCGGCCCTTGATGAGTTCGACACCCCCCGCGCGGGTCGGCTGATCTCCGCGTTCATCGACGACCTCTCCAACTGGTACGTCCGGCGGTCGCGCCGGCGGTTCTGGGACGGCGACGTCGCGGCACTTGCCACCCTCCACGAGTGCCTCACGATTGCGACGCTGGTCATGGCTCCCCTCGTGCCGTTCGTCACCGACCGGGTCTGGCGCGACCTGTTCGCGGCGACCTCCGAGGATCGACCCGACTCGGTACACCTGGCCAGCTGGCCGGCTGTCGATGACTCACTGATCGATGACCAGTTGGCGGTCGACATGGCGCTGGTCCGCCGACTGGTGGAGCTGGGACGCGCCGCGCGCGCGGACGCCAAGGTGCGCACGCGGCAGCCGCTGGCGCGGGCACTGGTCGGAGCGCGCGGCTGGGACACCCTGGCCCCCGAGCTGCAGGCGCAGGTCGCCGAGGAGCTCAACGTTCTCGAGCTGGCCGCGCTCGGGGAGGCCGCCGGCGACCTGGTCGATTACCATGCCAAGGCCAATTTCCGGGCCCTCGGCCGCCGATTCGGCAAGGACACCCCCCGCGTGGCCGAGGCTGTGGCAGCCGCGAACGCAGCTGAGCTTGCGGCGGCCCTGCGCGACGAAGTGCCAGCCGAGATAGCCGTCGACGGCCTCGGAGCGATCGAGATCGGGCCGGATGAGATCGTGATCACCGAGACTCCACGCGAGGGCTGGGCCGTGGCCCGGATGGGCGAGACCATCGCTCTCGACCTGCACCTGACCCCCGCCCTGATCCGCGCCGGCCTGTTCCGCGAGGCGGTCAGGCTGATCCAGGAGGCCCGCAAGGCCAGCGGGTTCGACGTGTCCGACCGCATCGAGCTGCGCTGGCGGGCCGAGGGAGAGCTGGCGGAGGCCATGCAGGAGCACGCCTCCGCCCTCGCGGCAGAGGTGCTAGCCACCCGCGTCGAGCAGGTGCGGGACAGCGCCCCAGGTGACGGTTTCGAAGCCGAGGCAGCCACTGATGCCGAACTCGGGCTCGCGATCACCGTACGTCGGGTGTGAAGCGCGAGAGTACGAGGCGAGAAGCCAGTTCGGGCCAGGGCTAAGGGTCGCCGTTCCCGCGACCGATAAGCAGGACAGGCCCGCCCCTCGGACGCCCCTGGCGGCCGGCTGCCGACCGGAGGAGAGCATGACCCTGCACACCCTCCCCCTCGGGGGACCCGCCCTCACTGGGATCCGTCTGCGCCCGAACGCAGTCGCGGTGCCTGCGCTGTCGAGTCACGTCCGGCCGGCGCTGGTGCTCGCCGAGAAGGAAAGCCGAGCGCTGCTCGATGCAGCCAAGGCCCAAGACGTGTCTCAAGGCGGCGTCTACGCCTCGTCCCCGATCGGCATCCAGGTCTGGAGCCAGCCGTGGCAGTCCCCGGAGGACCCCGGCACCGCCGTCCAGCTCGGTTCGGTCGACTGGAGCTACGACACCCCGGTGAAGCACTACGTGACCATCTACCGCGCCATGGTGACCGCCGACGGTGTCGCGGGCGGAGCGAGCACCCTTGCGGTGCTGACGGCCGTGCTCGGACTCACGGGAATCCCCGTCGACGGCGAGCGCGTGACCATGCCGGCCCCGCCGGCGCGTGACCCGTTCCGCCGACCCTAGCCAAGGAGTCAGCAGGCCCGACCCTCAGTCGGCCTGGGTCGGAGGACCGCTGGGTGAATCAGGGGCGGGCGCTGGGGCGAACGGCCGCTGCTGGGCCTGAGGCTGGGCCTGCGGCTGGCCCTGAGGCTGGCCCTGGGACGGCTGCGATTGAGCCTGAGGCGAAGCAGGCTGAGCGGGGGCGGACGCCGCGGCAGGCATCGCCGGAGCCGGGGACACGGCCTTGGCATCCAGGTCGCGTAGCTGACCTTCCAGGTAGGTGCGCAGCCGCGTGCGGTATTCCTTCTCGAACGCCTTGAGCTCTTCCACCTTCGCCGCCGTGGCGGCCCGCTGAGTCTCGAGGTCGCCCATCGTGCGCGCGTGGGCGGCCCGGGCGTCAGCGAGGATCCGATCGGCCTCAGCCTTGGCGCCTGACACGTGCTCGTCGGCGGTCTTCTGAGCCAGCTCGAGCATGCGAACTGCGGCGTCGGACGGTGGGACCGCCGCGGGAGGCGGCGGCGCGACCGGTGCCGGTGCGGGGATCGGAGCCGCGGGGGCCGCGGTCGCTCGCGCCGTGAGGTCGTCGATCTCGCGGTGCAGGCGACCGAGCTCCGCCTCCACCTCGTCGAGGAAGGAATCGACTTCCTCCATGTTGTAGCCCTCACGCAACTTCACCGTCGTGAACTGCTTGTTGGCCACGTCCGAGGAACTGAGCGGCATGAGGAACTCCAAAGGGCGGGGGGCGGTGGGTCCGGATCAGGGATGAGGTTACGCGAAGGATCGAATCAGGTTCGGCAAGATCCCGACGACGACGATCTGAGTGAACAGGAACAGGACGAACCAGGCGAGGTCGAGACTGACGCCGCCGAGCCGAAGCGGGGGAACGAAGCGCCGGACGAAGCGCAGCGGTGGATCGGTGAGCGTGAAGACCAGTTCGGCCAGCACCAGCACGAAACCGTGCGGGGTGTAGTCGCGAGCGAACAGGAACACGTAGTCCAACACCAGTCGCGCCAGCAGCAGCAGGACGAAGGCGAATCCGATGTTGGCAACGATCGTTGCGAGCAGGTTCACGGGCGAGACCGGCTCAGGACTGGTTGAAGAACCCGCCCTCAGCGAGGCGTGCCTTCTCCTCGGCAGTGACGACGACGTTGGCCGGTGACAGCAGGAAGACCTTGGCCGTCACCCGCTCGATCGTCCCATGGACGGCGAACACGAGACCGGCCGCGAAGTCCACGAGCCGTTTGGCGTCGGAGTCCTCCATGTCGGTGAGGTTCATGATCACCGGGGTGCCCTCGCGGAAGTACTCCCCCACTGTTCTCGCGTCGTTGTAGGTCCGCGGGTGCAAGGTCGTGATCCGGTAGGAGTCGAGATCAGACTCCGGTCGGGTGGCAACCGCCCTCGGCGGCGCAGCCTGGATCGACTCCTCACGCACCGGCTGCAGGGCTCGCGACTGAGCCCGGGGCTCGGGGCGAACGTCCGGGCGAGTGGTCTCGTCGTCCTCGTAGCCGTACTCGTCGTAGTAGTCGGCCTCGTCCTCGACGAGGCCGAGGTAGACCGCCATCTTGCGCATCGCGCCGGCCATGCCGTCAGTTCCCTCCGGGACGGGGCGGGCGGGTCGGTCGACCTGCCGCGGCACGAGGCTACCGGAGCGGAGGGCGGTTCCCGAGCAGCGCGGACCCGATCCGCACGTGTGTCGCTCCGTGGAGGATGGCGGCTTCAAAGTCCTGGCTCATCCCGGCCGAGATCCAGGTGGCGGAAGCATCGACTCGTTGCAGCCGAGCGGCGGCCGCAGCCAACCTCTCGAAGGCCGGGGCTGGGTCCGTGCCGAGTGGTGCCACGGCCATGACCCCCCGCAGGTCTAGAGCCTCTGCCTGCTTGACCGCCGAGGCGAGCGCCTCCAGCTGATCCAGAGCCGCACCTCCCCTGTGCCCCGCGCCACCACCGGCCGGATCGGGGTCCGACTCGTCGAGCGATACCTGAATCAGGGCGCCGATGCGTCGTCCCGCGGTCGAGGCAGCTCGATCGAGGGCATGCACGAGGCGCGCTCGGTCGACGGCGTGGACGACGTCCGCCCAACGAGCGACCGAGCGGGCCTTGTTGGTCTGGATCTGCCCCACGAAGTGCCAGGAAACCTCGAGATCGGCGCACGCGTCGTACTTGGCCGCACCCTCTTGGTCGCGGTTCTCTGCGACGTCAGCGATCCCCAGCTCAGCGAGACGACGGACGTCGTCCGCCGGCCAGGTCTTGGTCACAGCCACGACGGTCACGTCGGCGGCCGGGCGTCCGGCGCGGGCGCACGCGTCAGCGACTCTCTGCCTGACCGAGGCCAGGTTCGCGGCGATCTGCTCGGTCCGGGGCTCGGTCACGAGACGAACCGTATGACCCCAGCCGTCCGACCGGTCACACCGTCTCGTCGATGCGAGAAATGGTCGGGCGACTCGAGTGTGCACGGCCCGACGTCGTGCACGACCGCTCCGTGATCGGTCAACCGTTGCGTGAGCCCGGCCTTGAGATCCAGACCCGGGGTCCCCCAGCGAGTCGTCGAGCGGGCGGCCGGCACGACCGTGCAGACGTCGTCCTGCATCTCTTGGGGGACCTCGTAGCAGCGCCCGCACACCGCCGGCCCGAGCCACACCTCGATGCGGTCGGCCACGGCCCCCAGATCGCGCATCGCCTCGAGGGTGCGGATCACGACGTCGCTGCGAGTGCCAGCCCGCCCAGCGTGCGTCGCTGCGACAACCCCCGCGGCCTCGTCGGCGAGAAGCACCGGCACGCAGTCAGCCACCACCACCGCCAGGGGCAACCCTGGGGTCGCCGTGACCAGGGAGTCGCAGACGAGTGGTGCGTGCGGCTGGCCGTCGACGACGACCACCGCATCACCGTGGACTTGGTTCATCCACACCGCCGGCTGCCCGAACCGCTGCGCGACGCGTTCGCGGTTCGAGGTCACGGCGGCGGGCTGGTCGCCGACGTGGTCCCCGAGGTTGAACTGGTCGTAGGGAGGCTGGCTGACACCGCCCCAGCGGTCGGTGAACCAGGTCTCGACGGACACCGTCGCGCTGATCGGTGAGCTCCGTCGCCTACTTCAGGAAGTCGGGGACGTCGAGATCGTCACCGGCCATCGTGTCGTCGAAGACGATCGGACGACGGACCCGCGCCGGGTCCGCAGGCAGGGTGATCTGCTGCTCCCCTTCGCCGGACTCATCCCTGCCAGCGTCGACCGACGGAACCTCGGCTGGTGAGACGGACGGACCAGGCACAGGAAGTCGCTCGGCACCCCTCAGGGGTTGGGTTCGTGGTTTGGGCTCACCGCCGTCAAAACCGGCCGCGATGACCGTGACGCGGACTTCGTCGCCGAGCGCGTCGTCGATGACCGCTCCGAAGATGATGTTGGCCTCCGGGTGTGCGGCCTCCTGGACGAGGCGGGCCGCCTCATTGATCTCGAACAGCCCGAGGTCGGAGCCGCCGGAGACGGACAGGAGCACGCCACGGGCGCCTTCGATCGAGGCCTCGAGCAGCGGGCTCGAGACGGCCATCTCCGCCGCAGCAACGGCCCGGTCCTCGCCACGAGCGGACCCGATGCCCATGAGTGCGGACCCGGCTCCCTGCATGACCGACTTCACGTCGGCGAAATCAAGGTTGATGAGGCCGGCCGTCGTGATCAGATCGGTGATGCCCTGGACGCCGGAGAGCAGCACCTGGTCGGCTGAGCGGAAGGCGTCGAGCGCGCTGACGTTGCGGTCGCTGATCGACAGCAGCCGATCGTTGGGGATGACGATGAGCGTGTCGACCTCCGCACGCAGCTCGTCGATTCCGATCTCGGCCTGTGACGAGCGCCGCTGGCCCTCGAAGGAGAACGGCCGGGTCACCACGCCAACGGTGAGCGCCCCGAGGCTGCGCGCGATGCGAGCCACGACGGGGGCCCCGCCGGTGCCGGTACCGCCACCCTCGCCAGCCGTCACGAAGACCATGTCGGCGCCCTTGAGCACCTCCTCGATCTCCTCGGTGTGATCGTCTGTGGCCGTCCGCCCGACCTCCGGGTCGGCCCCGGCGCCCAGGCCCCGCGTCAGCTCGCGGCCGACGTCGAGCTTGACGTCGGCGTCGCTCATCAGGAGCGCCTGAGCATCGGTGTTGATGGCGATGAACTCCACGCCCTTCAGCCCGACGTCGATCATTCGGTTGACGGCGTTGACCCCGCCACCTCCGATCCCGACGACCTTGATGACCGCGATGTAGTTCTGCGGTGCCGCCACGGCGTCCGCCCTTTCTTCCGCCTGGGAGAGAACCTTCAGGGTCAGGTTGAGGTTGATAGTTATGTCAACCTGAGGTTGGGGCAGACCGTAGGCGACCCGCGGCGGTGGAGGCAAGCCACCCGAGAAAATCGGACCGCCGAGACACCCTTCGGTCAGCTCAGCGAGCCACGCGTGGTCGGCGCATCCGGGGCCCGAAGGTCATAGCGAGCGGCTCGCTGCGGCAGCAGGGCGAGCAAGACCTCCGCCTTGCGCGCCCCGTCCGACGCGCCGCCCCACCAGACCCGCTCCCCCGATCGCAGTCGCAGCCGTACGTCGTCGGGGCTCGCGACCAGCACGCGCGCCACCCGCCTGCTCACGGCGGCAGGAAGTCCATCGATGACCGCGACTCCGGCAGCAACATGGTCGGGCGGGGCCACGGCCAGATCCAGGGCGAGCACTGGGACCTGGTCGGCTCCCCTCTGCGCTCCGGCGAAGTCGTAGCCGGTCTGGTCCACGAGTCGCCACAGCGAGTCCCGGCGGGCCACCGCAACGGGAGTCCGCTCGGTGATGGTGATGCGCACCGTGTGGGGCCAGACGCGACGCACCGAGACATCGGCGACGACGGGTACGGCGCTCACTCGATCGGCCACCGCCGCAGTATCGAGCCTGGCCAGAGGCGTGCCTGGCTCGATGTCGGCGGACAGCACGATGAGGGACTCTGTCGCGCGGTCTGTGCCCACCACCTCGACGGTCCGGACGCCGGCCAGCGACGACCAGCCCAACGCCCAGGCCGCCGCCGCGAACAGCCCGATGCCGAGGAAGGCCAGGCCGATCCGCCGCCACCGGCGACGCCTCGTGGCCCTGGACCGGTCGGCGAACCTTGGGGCATGGTCGAGGGGACCGTTCACGCGAAGCGTGCCAGTCCTCGGCGACGTGCGGACGCTCATTGCGTTGCCCCCGCCGCGCGTTCCTCCAGTAGTGCCAACACTTCTGGCCCGATCATCGTGATGTCGCCGGCGCCGAGCGTCATGACGATGTCTCCCGCCGTTGCACGGGTGGCCAGTTCGCCGGCCACAGCGGACCAGGACGGCTCGAAGTGGACTCGCTCAGGAGGGAGTGGCACAGCGGACGCCACCAGGGCACCCGAAACTCCAGGCTCGGGATCCTCGCGGAACGCATAGATGTCCATGACCACCACGTCGTCGGCAAGCCCGAGCGCCGCGCCGAAGGCATCGGCGAAGGCTTTGGTACGACTGAACAGATGCGGCTGGAAGGCCACCACGAGCCGTCCCGAGCCCACCATCCCCCGGGCCGTCGTCAGGTCGGCGATCAGCTCGGTCGGGTGGTGCGCGTAGCTGTCGATGACTCGCACACCCGCGGCCGTCCCCTTGGCCTCCAGCCGCCGCCGGGTGCCGACGAAGCCTCCGAGGCCATCGCGGAGCCGGTCGTGCGGGAAACCGAGGCCGATCCCAGCGAGCAGCGCGGCCGCTGAGTCGAGGATGTTATGGCGCCCGGGGACAGCCAGCCGCACGCTTCCCAAGCGGCGACCACCCAGCACCGCGTCGTAGCTCGCGTTGCCGCCGCGCACATCGACCTCGACCACCCTGAGGTCAGCGTCCGGAGCCTCGCCATAGGTGCTGACCGCACCACCACGGTCACGGACCGTGCGGGCGAGGGCGCGCGCGCCCGCGTCGTCGGCGCAGGCAACGAGGTGGCCACCGGACACGATGCAGGCTGCAAACTGCTCGAACGCCTCGTGATAGGCAGCCGCGCTGCCGAAGTGGTCGAGGTGGTCGGGGTCGACGTTCGTGACGATGGCGACCGTGGGCCGGTAGTAGAGGAACGACCCGTCGCTCTCGTCGGCCTCCGCCACGAAGATCTCGCCCGAACCGTGATGGGCGTTGGCCCCTGAGTCGGTGAGCTGACCTCCGATCGCAAACGAAGGATCGGCCCCGCAGCGCTGGAGGGCCACGGTGAGCATGGAGGTGGTGGTCGTCTTCCCGTGGGTTCCCGCC
Source organism: uncultured Actinomycetota bacterium (assembly GCA_963820065.1). Lineage (GTDB taxonomy): Bacteria > Actinomycetota > Actinomycetes > DATJPE01 > DATJPE01 > JANPBY01. The sequence continues at coordinate 193,608 of CAWFYM010000010.1, forward strand.
ACGGCCACGCCCGTACGACCCACCATGAGCGAGGCCAAGGCCTCTGCTCGGTGAAGCACCCGAAGCCCGCGGCGGTGGGCTTCGACGACCTCGACGTTGGTGGGTCGCACGGCCGCCGTGACCACGACCGTCTCGGCCGCGCCGACGTGCTCGGGGTCGTGCCCGAGGTGGACGACGGCACCGAGCGCACGCAAGGCAGCTAGCTCCCTCGAGTCCTTCGCGTCGCTGCCCGAGACTGGGATGCCGCGCGCCAGCATGATTCTGGCGATGCCGGACATGCCCGCTCCACCGATCCCCACGAAGTGCACCCGACCCAGATCAGCCGCGATCACGGTGCCTCCTTCCGCGAGGCGGCTGCCTCGATCACGAGGTCGGCCAACACGCGATCGGCGTCACGCCGACCGAAGCGCGTGGCGGCCGTGCTCATGGACGCGAGCCGCCCGCGGTCGAGAATCAACGCCGCAAGGGTGCCCTCGACCATGTCCGGTGTGCACTCCGAGTCGTCGACGATGAGGCCGCCGCCAGCCTCGACGACCGGACGCGCGTTGAGCCGCTGCTCACCGTTGCCGATAGGGAGCGGTACGTAGATGGCCGGAAGCCCGGTAGCGGCCAGCTCCGCGCAGGTCATGGCGCCCGCCCTGCACAGCATGAGGTCGGCTGCCGAGTAAGCCAGATCCATCCGCTCGATGTAGGGAACAACGACGTAGGGGGCCTCGCCATCGCCGCGCCCCACGTTCAGCTCATGCGCTGGACCGCTGGCGTGCAGGACCTGGATGCCCGATGCGGCGAGCGCTTCTGCCGCGCCGACCCCCGCCTCGTTGAGCCGCCTGGATCCTTGTGATCCCCCTGAGATCAGGAGCGTCGGCCGCTCCGGGTCCAAGCCGAACGCCTTCCTCGCCTCCGCGCGGCGAGCCGCTCGATCCAGTCGCGCGATGGCAGGACGCAGGGGCATACCGACGTAGCGGGCCCGCGGCAGCGACCCGGGCACGGCAACAGCGACCCACGGAGTGAGCCGGGCTCCCAGCCGATTCGCCAGCCCGGGTCGCGCATTGGCCTCGTGGACGACCATCGGGACGTGTCGTCGGCGCGCGGCCAGGTAGGCCGGGCCGGCCACATACCCCCCGAAGCCCACAACCACGTCGGCCCCGGTCCGATCGAGGATTGCGCAGACCTCGTCGACGGCGTGGCGAAGCCGACCCGGCACCCGCAGGATCTCGACGCTCGGACGCCGAGGCACCGGTACGGCCGGGATCAAGGCAAGGTCATAGCCGCGCTCGGGGACCAACGTCGTCTCCAGGCCCCGCGCCGTACCCAGGGCCGTGATGCCAACCGACGGGTCGGAGACGCGCAAGGCGTCCGCGACGGCAAGGGCGGGCTCGATGTGCCCCGCGGTGCCGCCCCCGGCGAGCACGACGTGCATCCCCTTCACCGACCGGGGCGCGGGGCACCCAGGGCCGAGAGCCATCGCCGACGACGCTCCCGGCGCACCACGCGTCGTGATTCCAGCGCTGCCGCGGCGCCGGGTTCACATCGGGCAAAGGCGAGCAGCATGCCGAGCGCCACGAGCGTGATGAGCAGGGCCGCGCCGCCATAGGAGACGAGGGGCAGCGGAAGGCCGGCGATCGGAAGGAGACCGAGCACAGCTCCGATGTTCACGAGCGCCTGGGTGCCGATCCACGCGGTCGCGGCCGCCGCTCCGAGTCGGACGAACGGCTCATGGGTACGAAGCGCGATACGGAGGCCGGCGTAGACGAGCACGCCGAACAACAGCAACACGGTCAAGGTGCCGGCAAGGCCGAGCTCTTCGCCGATCACGGCGTAGATGAAGTCGGTGTGGGCCTCCGGAAGCCGTCCCCATTTCTCACGACTCGCCCCCAAGCCAAGTCCCCACCAACCGCCTCCACCGAGTGCGTAGAGCCCGTGTCGATACTGCAACCCGTTGCCGAGCGGGTCCGCAAGCTCCGGGTGCAACCACGCATCGAAGCGGTCGAGTCGGTGGGAGGCGTTCACAGACAGGTAGACCACGACACTGGCGGCGGCAAGGCCCAGCAAGGCGAACAACCGCATCGGCGCGCCTGCCACGAACAGCAGCGCGCCGACGATCGCCATGATGACGACTGCGGTCCCCAGGTCGCCGCCCGCGAGGACCAGGGCGAGCACGATGGCGCTCACCGGGAGCAGCGGGATCAGGAGCTCACGCCACTGATCGAGACGATCCCGCTTGCGCACCAGGATCTCGGCTCCCCACAGCACCAACGCCAACTTCGCCGCTTCGGCCGGCTGGAGGCGGAACGGTCCGCCGATGTCGATCCAGTTGCGGTTGCCGTTGACTTCGACACCGACTCCGGGGACGAGGACCAGAAGGAGCAGCGCGATGGCGAGCAGCATCGACGGCCAGGCGATGAACCGCCACACGCGGATCGGGAGGCGCGCGGCCACAAGCATGGCGGGCACACCGACCGCTGCGAACAGCAGCTGCCGCTCGACGAAGGTCAGGGACGAGCCGGTGTCGGCGTAGGACGTCACGCTGCTCGCCGACAACACCATGGGCAGCCCAAGTCCGAGCAACGCGAACGTGCAGCCGAGGACGAGGAGGTAAGACGTCAGGGGGCGATCGAGCAAACGCACCGGGCGCTGCTGGACGGGACGCCCGGTCCGCGGGCTGGAAGGTCTGAGCTGGCTCACGATCTCGTCAGGCCCGATCGGCGAGAACGTGTACCGCGGAGGCGAACAGGTCGCCACGTTCCGCGTAGTCACGGAACTGGTCCATGGACGCGCAGGCGGGGGCCAAGAGCACCGTGTCTGCGGGGCGCGCGTGCTCAGCAGCGGCGTCCACCACAGCCGTCATCGCTTCAGCGCCCATGAGGCCAGTCTCGACGGTGGCCACCTCGACGACCGGGACATCCGGGGCGTGTCGGCGAACCGCCGCAGCAACGGCTGGGCCATCCGTGCCGAAGGCCACCACGGCGCGCAGCCGTGAGGCGACGCGTCCGGCGAGCTCGTCGAAGCTCGCTCCCTTGGCCAGGCCACCAGCGAGCCACACGACTGAGTCGAAGGCCCGCAACGAGGCTTCGGCCGCATGGGCGTTGGTGGCTTTGCTGTCGTCGACGTAGGTGACACCGGAGATCACAGCAACCTCGTGGATCCGATGAGGTTCCGGCACGAAGGCGCGCAAGCCCGTGCGCACCGCCACGGGAGGGACACCGTAGGCGCGAGCGAGAGCCGCTGCAGCTAGGGCGTTCTCGACCGCATGCGGCGCCAAGGGCCGTACGTCGGCCAACGTGCCCAGCTCGGCCGCAGACGTCGCTCGATCGGGCACGAAGGCCCGGTCGACGAGCACATCGTCGACCACACCAACCATGCCCACAGCAGGTGCCCCACGGGTGAAGCCCACCGCGCGGCAGCCCTCACCGACCTCGGCGTCGCGCACCAGCTGCTCGGTCCTCGGGTCGGCCACGTTGTACACGCAAGCCACCGTGGTGCCTTCGTAGACCCGCCCCTTGGCTCGCGCGTAGGCCTCCATCGACCCGTGCCAGTCGAGATGGTCTTCGGCGACGTTGAGCACCGCCGAGGCAAGGGGTCGAAGCGAGGACACCCAGTGCAGCTGAAAGCTGGACAGCTCGACCGCGAGCACGTCGTACGGATCTTCGGCCGTGACCGCGTCGACCAGGGGCAGCCCGACATTTCCGGCCGCTGTGGCGCGAGCTCCCGACGCGCGCAGCATCGCCTCGAGCATCCGAACCGTGCTCGTCTTTCCGTTCGTGCCGCTCAGGCACAACCAGGGCGCGGGAGACTCTTCGGACCGCAGCCGCCAAGCCAGCTCCACCTCGCCCCAGACCGGGAGGCCAGAAGCCGCTGCCGCCGCCAGCATCGGCTCTGTCTCGCGCCACCCGGGAGAGACGATGACAAGGTCAGTGCCCGGGTCTGCCTCCACGGGTCTCACGCCCAACCGGACGTCGGCGCCGAGCATCTCGAGCACGGTCCCGCGATCCCCCGTGCGCTCGTCCTGGACGGCGTCGACCACCGTCACTCGGGACCCCAGCCGCAGCAAGGCATCAGCCGCAGCGAAGCCCGACGAACCGGCCCCAGCCACGACCACCCGGAGGGTGTCCCAGCGCGAGCTCCGGGTCGCCGTCGACAGCCACCCAGGTGAGGTCACCCGACGATCCCGCCGCCGTACCACTCTGCATAGAACAGTCCGAGCGCCAGACCGGCGAACAGCCCCGCGATGATCCAAAACCGGATGACGATCGTGACCTCACCCCACCCCTTCATCTCGAAGTGATGCTGCAAAGGAGCCATGAGGAAGACTCGCCGCTTGGTGAGTTTGAAGGACCCCACTTGGACGATCACGGACAACGTGATCACCACAAACAGACCCCCCAGAACGAGGAGCAAGAGCTCGGTCTTGGAAAGGATCGCGAGACCCGCCAACAACCCACCCAGGGCCAGCGAGCCGGTGTCGCCCATGAAGATCTGGGCCGGCGAGGCGTTCCACCAGAGGAATCCGAAGCACGCACCTACTGCGGCGGCGGCGACCACAGCGAGGTCGAGCGGATCTCGCACCTCGTAGCACTTCGGAACGACGAGCGTCGAGCAGGAGTTGCCAAACTGCCAGATGCCGATGACGACGTACGCGCCGAGCACCATGGCGGATGCCCCCGTGGCGAGGCCGTCCAACCCGTCGGCGAGATTGACGCCGTTCGACGTGGCCGTGACCATGAGGAACACCAAGAACAAGAACAGGGCAGTCGGGAGGATCCACGGTGTATCGCGGACGAAGGACACGGCCTGCGAGGCCGGGTTGCGGTCGTCCGGTCCAGGAAACTGAAGCACGAGCACGCCGAACACCACCGCGACGATCGCCTGGCCCCCGAGCTTGACGCTGGCGCGCAGCCCGCTGCTCCGCTGACGGAAGATCTTGATGTAGTCATCGGCGAAACCGACTGCAGCCAGGCCCGCCATGAGCATCAGGACGAGCAGCCCTGAGGCGGTGGGGCTCCTCCAGGTGTAGAGGTGAGCCAAGCCGTAGCCGAGGACCGTGCCGCCGACGATCATGAGCCCGCCCATCGACGGTGTCCCACGCTTGCTCTCGTGCTGCGGATAGTGGCCGTCGGCTTCGTCCCGGATGGCTTGCGCATAGCCGTGCCGGCGGAGAGAACGGATCAGCGCCGGGGTGCCGAACAAGCCGACGATCAGCCCGACCATGGCGGCGACGAGGATGAGCCTCACGCGTCGTCACCTCCGGTCGGATCATCGAGCAGAGCGGTGGCCACCCGCTCCAGGGCCAGGGCACGTGAGGCCTTCAACAGCACGACGTCTCCGGCCTTGACCTCGCGCCTGAGCAGGTCGATCGCCTCCTCGGCGCCCGCCACGAACAGAGGGGCGTTCGCTGATCCTTCCAGGCCTGCCCCCTCGAGCATCGGACGCGCGCCCGCGCCGACGACGACAAGGTGGGAAACGCCCAGTCGGAGGGCCTCCTGGCCGAGCGCCCGATGCTCGCTGTCGTGGACCGCCCCGAGCTCGCGCATCTCACCGAGAACCGCCCAGCTGCGCCGATCCCCCGCCAACGAGACCAGGGCGGCCAGCGCTGCCCGCATGGACTCGGGGTTCGCGTTGTAGGCGTCGTTGATGACGGTCACCCCGTCGGGACGCTCGACGACCTCCATCCGCCACCGGCTGATCGGTCGGGCCGAGGACAGCTCCTCGGCGACGGCCGTGACCGAAAGACCGAGCGCCCGGCCGACCGCGGCTGCGGCCAGCGCGTTGGCGACGTGATGCTCCCCCACTAACGACAGCTGGACCCGCGCCTCGCCTTCGGGTGTGTGGAGGTCGAAGCTTGCGCGCGCCCCGTGCGTCATCGTGACCCGGGAGGCATGCACGTCCGCCTCCGCCCCGCGGCCGAAGCTGACCACGGGCGCGGCGCTTCGGCTGCCCATGGCGGCAACTCGGGGGTCATCCGCATTGAGGATCGCGACCCCGTCAGAGGGGAGGCTCTCGACGAGCTCTGCCTTGGCGTTCGCGATGACCTCGACGGAGCCGAATTCACCGAGGTGCGCACTTCCGACATTGAGCACCACCCCGATCCGAGGCGTGGCGATCCGGGTGAGAGCCGCGATGTGACCGATACCTCGCGCCCCCATCTCCAGGACGAGGACCGCTGTGGCATCGGTGGTGCGCAGGACCGTGAGCGGCAACCCGATCTCGGTGTTGTAGGAACCAGCCGGAGCCACCGTCGGCCCTGCCCGCTGAGCCACCTGGGCGATGAGGTCTTTGGTGGATGTCTTGCCCGATGAACCGGTCACGGCCACGACCGTGATGTCGGGACGGCCCCGAAGGACGTGGGTGGCCAGACGACCGAGGGCCGACACGACATCATCGACCAGGACCGCCGGCTCGGAGACCGGCCGCGAGGCGAGCGCGAGCACCGCCCCTCGGGCGAAGGCATCCGCGGTGTAGTCGTGCCCGTCGACGCGGTCCCCCACGACGCAGGCGAACAGCCCCCCGGGTTCCGCGGCCCGAGAGTCGGCGAAGGCCTCCCCACTGACCACCAGGGCCGGGTCGGTGCCCTCAGCGAGCCGGCCCCCGACCGCCCCGGCGACCTCCGCGGCCGTCAGCCCGATCACGAGTGTGCTCCACGCGCCAGCAGGGCGTTCCGGAGCTGCTCCCGGTCGTCGAACGGATACAGAGTCCCGGCGATCTCTTGGCCGGTCTCGTGACCCTTTCCGGCAATCACGACGGCGCCGCCCGCGTGGGCTCGGCTCACGGCGAGCGCGATGGCCTCGGCGCGGTCCGGGCAGACGACCACGTCCGTGTCCGGTCGCTCGACCCTGGCCCGAGTGACTCCCAGCAGCATCGCGTCGATGATCGCTTCCGGATCCTCGGAGCGTGGGTTGTCGCTCGTAAGGATCACGACGTCGGCTCCGCGTACGGCCGCCGCACCCATGTCCGGCCGCTTGTGCGGGTCGCGATCACCTCCGCAACCCAGCGCGACCACCACTGGACCGGTGACCGCTGAGCGCACCGCATCGAGGGCGATCGCCACCGCGTCCGGCGTGTGGGCGTAGTCGACGACGGCCAGGAACGGTTGACCCGCCTCGATGCGCTCCATCCGTCCCGGGACGCCCACGCAGCGAGCGATGCCCCCGGCGGCCTCGGTCGGGTCGATGCCGGCGACGGCGAGAGTCGCCAGCGCTCCCAAGCCGTTCGCGACGTTGAACCGGCCAGGAAGCCTGATCGAGACGGCTACGTCGCGGGCAGGGGCGCTCTCGCCGCCGTCTCGACGGACGGCGCGGAACGTGGAGCCGCGCGGTCCTAGCTTCACGTCGACGGCTCGCCAGTCCGCCACCGCACCGGCCGAGGAGACCGTGGTGACCGGGATCTCGATCTGCTCGGCCAAGCGCCGGCCCCACTCGGTATCGACATCGACCACGGCCGCGCGGGTGCGGCCCGCTGTGAACAGCCGCGCCTTGGCGGCGAAGTAGTCCTCGAGATCGGCGTGGAAATCGAGGTGGTCCTGACTCAGGTTGGTGAACAGGGCCGCGGCGAAATGAGTTCCATCGACGCGTCCTAGAGCGAGCGCGTGACTGCTGACCTCCAACGACGCTGCCGTGCAGCCCTCGGCCACCATCTGCGCCAACAATCGCTGGACCTCGGGAGCCTCGGGGGTCGTCCGCACACTGGGGACGGCGACGTCGCCCAAGCGGGTTTCCACGGTCCCCATCAAGCCCGTCCGGTGCCCTGCAGCCCGCAACCCTGCATCCAACAGATAGGTGACCGTGGTCTTCCCGTTGGTCCCCGTGACACCGAATACGGTGAGCCGGTCAGAAGGGCGTCCGTAGACCGCGGCTGCGACAGCCCCGAGCACGGCACGCGGATTCTCGACCTCCAGCACTGGCAACTGGGTCGCCATGGCCCGGCTCAGCCCGGCGGCATCGGTGAGGATGGCTACGGCCCCCGCCCCTGCCGCCACGGCGGCGAAGTCGGCACCGTGGTGCACCGCTCCCGGCAGCGCCGCGTACAGATCTCCCGACGTGATCTGTCGCGAGTCAGACGAGACACCCGACAGCTGCTTGTCTGCCCACGCCCCGTGTGCCGCCCCCGGGGATCCCAGGGCGGTCAGGATCGGGGGGATGTCGCTCAGCGCCAACGCCCCCGGGGGGGACGTCGGAGACGTCGGATCGCCAGGCACGGGACTCGAGGCTACGCGCTCAGCGCGGGGTTAGGCGGTAGGGCTCGGGCCGGGTACCGGTGGGCGGCACTTGCATGCTGGACAGCCCGAAGGTCATGACTTTGGTGAAGACCGGACCGCCGAGCAACCCGCCGTAGTGGCCGTTCCTCGGGTCCTGCAACGTCACGGCCACCACCAGGGCGGGGTCGTCCGCCGGCGCGTACCCGATGAAGGACGCGGTGTATCCCCGGTAGCAACCGCACGTGTCGTCCACCCGGTTCGCGGTTCCGGTCTTGCCGGCAACACGGTAACCAGGAATTTGCGCCATGGGGGCGGTGCCCTCCTCGGACACGACCGACTCCAGCATGCGCGACACCTTGCTCGCCGTGCGCGTGCTCACGACCCGGGTCTGGGATGCCGCGGGCGCGGGCGCGAACGTGCCGTCCGGCGCCGTGGTGCCTGCGACCACCGACGGTTGGACGCGGACTCCGCCGTTGGCGATGGTCGCGTAGACCGAAGCGGCCTGCACCGCATTGAGCGAGAGCCCCTGGCCAAAAGCGATCGTGTAGAACTGCGAGGCCGACCACGCCTCCGGGCGAGGAAGCAGCCCTCGACTCTCGCCGGGGAGACCAGATCCGGTCGGGTCGCCGATGCCGAACTTCTTCAAGTAGGTGTACAGCTTCTTGCGGCCGATCGTCTCGGCCGCCTTGATCGTGCCGATATTGCTCGACTTGGCCACCACGCCCGCCAACGTCAGATCGAGGGTGCCGTGGGGGCTGTGGTCGTGGAAGTCCCGATCGGCGCGATGCAGCACCGGTGGCACGACGATGCGCGACGTCGGTCGCAGGCCCTTCTCTTGCAGCACGGCCGCGGCGGTCATCACCTTGCTCGTCGAGCCGGGCTCGTAGACGTCAGAGACAGCGCGGTTGCCTCGATCCTTCGGGTCGGCGGCACCCGGGTCGTTGGGGTCGAACGTCGGCGCCGCCGCGAGCGCCAAGATCTCCCCCTGAGGCGTCATCACCACGACGGTTCCGCTGGCGGAGCGCGACGTGCGCACGGCCTCGGCGAGTGTCTCCTGAGCGAACCACTGCAGATCGCGGTCGATCGTCAGCTTGATGTCTGAGCCTGGGACCGGCGCGACCTCGCTGCTGTCCGCTGTGGTGATCTCGCGACCTTGGGCATCGCGCTGGTACGTGCGCGTCCCTGACGCCCCGGCAAGGCTTGCATCGGCGGCAAGCTCGATTCCGCCGGCGCCCTGCCCCTCTGAATCGACGAAGCCCAAGATGTTGGCGGCCACCGTGTTGGCCGGGTAGCTGCGATCCTCGGTGGGGACGCCATAGACGCCTGCCAGGTCGAGAGCCTTGACCTGCTCCCACCGCGCCGGCGTCACAGCCCTGGCGACGTAGACGAAGCGGCGATCTTCGGACAGGCGCGCCACCAGCTCGATCTGTTCGCTCTCGTCGAGAGCCAAGACGGAAGCGAGGGCAGCCCCCGTGGCCTGCGGGTCCTTGACGAACGTGGGGTCCGCGGTGATGTCTCGGGCGGCGACGCTCTCGGCCAGCACGACGCCGTTGCGGTCGGTGATCGCGCCACGGTCTGCTTCGAGCGTGGAGGTGACAGTTCGGGCTTGCGTGGCGTCGGCGGCGTAGACGGGTGCGTCGACGGCCTGGAGCTCGAAGAGACGTACGGCGTAGACCGACAGCACCATGGCGAGCAGGACGAGGGCGACGTGCAGGCGTACCCCGGGCCGCCCGAGTCGGGTCGTGGCCGGGCGACGGGCCGGGGGGCGCCTGGGGCGCGTCGGAGGCCGTCGCGGGGTCTGCCGTTGCGAGGTTTGCCGTTGCCGGGTCTGTCGTGCCGACGCGGAGCGACGAGAGGAATCAGTGGGACGTCGCGCGGGCGGCGCGGCCGTGGAGCTGCGTGGCGGCGTCACCGGGTCCTGCCCCCTTTGGCCCCAGCGCCGACGACCCGACGATCGTCAAGCCGCAGGAACAACGGGGGGCCGGCCGGTTGCAACCCGAGTGCTCGAGCGCGGATGGCCAGGCGCCCCGGGTCTTCTTGGGTGGCCAGCTGGGCGGCCAGGGTCTCCTCGGTCACGGCGAGCTGAGCCTTCTGCTGCTGCAGGGTCGACAGCGAGAAGGCGTCCTGGGCCAGCATCGTGTTGAGCGCGAGCAGCAGGCCCAGGCCAAGCCCGAGAACGGCGACCACGATTCCGATGAACCACGAGCGACCATGCTTCGCGCGAGGGCTTGGCACGACGGCCAAAGGGGCACGCGTCCGGGCACCCTTCGGCGCCGCGGGTGCCCTCGACGACGAGCGTGACGGCGAGGGTGCCGCGCTGGCCGCCCGGGCGCTGGCGCTCACGAGGCGGCCCGGAGACGCTCAACGGCTCGCAGCCGCACCGATGCCGCTCGAGGGTTGCGCTCGATCTCCTCGTCCGACGCCTTCTCGGCGCCACGGGTGAGCAGCCTCAACCGAGGCTGATGGTGCTCGGGCACCACCGGCAGGTCTGGCGGCACCGTCGAAGCGCTGCCTGCGGCGAAGTACTGCTTGACGATCCGGTCCTCGAGCGACTGGTAGGACAGGACGACAACGCGTCCGCCGATGCTGATGGCCTCGAGCGCGGCGGGGAGGGCTCGTGTCAGCGCGTCCAGCTCGCCGTTGACCTCGATCCTCAACGCCTGGAAGGTCCGCTTGCTTGGATTGCCGCCGGTCCTCCGCGTGGCAGCCGGGATCGCGTCGCGCACCACGTCGACCAAACGCCCCGAATTCGAGAACGGCTCCAGCTCCCGCGCCCGGACGACTCGATCGGCGATCCGGCGTGCGAATCGCTCTTCGCCGTACGTACGCAGGATCCGGGCGAGATCGTTCGCGCTGTAGGTGTTCAGGATCTCTGCCGCCGTGCGCCCGGTGGAGCGGTCCATGCGCATGTCGAGCGGCGCATCGTGGGCGTACGAGAAGCCGCGATCGGCCACGTCGAGCTGCAGTGAGGAGACTCCGAGGTCGAACAACACTCCCTGGACGTGGCGCAGCCCCAGCTCGCGAAGCACGGTAGGCAGGCGGTCGTAGACGGCGTGGACCAACCGCGTTCGATCCGCGTAGGGCGCGAGGCGGTCTCGCGACAGGGCCAGCGCATCGGCGTCGCGGTCGAGGCCGACCAGCGTCACAGCCGGGTGGCGCTCGAGCAGAGCCTCGCTGTGACCACCGAGACCCAAGGTGGCGTCGACGACCACCGCGCCTGGGTTGCTCAGGGCCGGAGCCAGCAGGGCCAGGGTGCGTTCGAGCAGCACCGGAACGTGCCGCTCCGGCTCGGGTTTCGGCGACTCCACTACGACTCCGCGGGCACTACGACACCGGGCCGACGGTGAGCATGACGACGACGTCGACGAGGACAACGACCGCCACCGTGGCAGCGAGCGCGAGCACGACGGCGAACACCTCGGACCTCGCTGGCGCGAGCGACCCGGCCGACTCTTCTGGCGTCGAGGCGGTGAACGAGCGGGCAGGGAGCGACTCACGAGCGATCATTCGCTCGTAGACCGTCGTCACGCTCATGTCGACCCTTCGGCGGCTCGCGGACCGCGTGTTCGGTGGGATGGGCTCTCGCTGCGCCTAGGAATGCGCTCGTGGGGCTCGGTCCCCGCCCGCTCGCCTGGCGATCCCGGCCCCGGGGAAGGGAAGCCGGCAGCGCGAAGTCGGGAGCGGGGGGAGACCGTGCCCCACGTCTCACATCCGTGGAGCGAGACCGGTCGAGGCTCGTGGCCGTCAGTGCTCGGTCAGTTCTCGGTCAGTTCTCGGTGCCGGGAACCACCTCCGAGCTGAGGTTCGCGAACGCATCCTCTTGGCCTTCGAGGTAGTGGTCCCAGGCGGCCTTGTCCCAGATCTCGAGCTTGTCGTTGGTGCCGAGAACCACACAGTCCTTGGCCAGGCCGGCGTAGCTCCGGAGCGCGACCGGGACGGTGATCCGCCCTTGCTTGTCGGGCGATTCGGCCGAGGCGCCTGCGAAGAACACCCGGGCCAGCTCGCGGGCGGCCTTGTGGGTGAACGAGGCTGCTGACATCTCCGCGGCCATCTGGTCGAAGCGGGCCTTCGGGAAGACGTAGAGGCAGCGCTCCTGCCCGCGCGTGATGACCACGCCGTCGGCGAGCTCGTCCCGGAACCGCGCCGGCAGGAAGAGCCGGCCCTTGTCGTCGAGGCGGGGTTCGTGGGTGCCGAGAAACATGCCCCCACCTCCCCTCGTCGACGCCCCTGCGGCTGTCGTGCGCGCCACCGTACTCCACAATCCCCCACAACTAGGCACTTTGACGTCAGAAATGTCCGATGAGTCGCAGATCTTGCTGAATCCATGCAGGTCAATGAGGTGGTGCATCGTGGGGCACATCTGAGACAACGCTGGGTGATCCGCCGGCGAGCTGCGCTCAGCGCACCACCGAGCGGCCGCTGGTGGTCGCGAGCGCACGCTCCGGGCCACGGCCGCCGTGGCCCCTCGGCGGCCCCTCGGCCCGAGGGGTGGGGATTCGTGGGGGGCCCGGCCCGTGAGGGCCGCCGGGCTTGCTCTGGAAGTGGAACGGTGTTTCGATCAGCGGGTCGGCGTTCCCGTATCCCATGCTCTGGGGGTCTCAATGCTCGGCTCTGGTGGCGCTCCGCTGTCCATCGCGGCGGGCGTACGCGAGTTCGCTACGGCGTCGCCGCAGGCGACGGCGATCGTCGACGGCGATCGGCGGCAGTCCTTCGCCGCCCTCGACGAGCGCAGCAACCGACTGGCTCAGGTCCTGCTCTCCCGCGGGATGACCCCCGGGCAACCCGTCGCGGTCCTGCTGGGCAACCGGCTGGAGTACTGCGAGATCGCCGCCGGCTTGGCCAAGGCCGGCCTTCCGATGGTGCCGCTCAACCCCCGGATGCCGGCTCCGGAGATCGACTACGTCCTCGGCCACTCCGGCGCGCGCGCTCTGGTGCTGGACGACGCCCTGGCCGGGGCTGCAGGCGACGCGGCGACGGCCGCCGACCTCGGGTGCGTCCTGTCATTGGACGGGACCTCGATCGGTGAGGCGTACGAGGGCTGTCTGGAGGCCGCCGACGCCCGCGACCCCCGCGTCCACACCGCCGAGACCGACCCGTTCTGCATCGCCTACACCTCGGGGACGACCGGTCGGCCCAAGGGCGTGCTGATCTCGCACCGGTCGCGCGTCCTGACGTTCTACGCCTCGGCGATGGAGTGGGGGCTCGGGACCGGACGACGGTCGATCGCCGTCGCACCGATGTATCACGGCGCGGGCTTCGCCTTCGGCTATACGCCGGTGTTCACCGGCGGGACCGTGTCGATGCTGCGGGCGTGGGATCCCGAGCGGCTCCTGGCCATGATCGCCAGCGACCGAGCTCAGTCCGTGTTCCTGGTCCCCACCCATGCCCAGATGCTGCGCGCGCTTGACGACGCGGCCTGGGCTCGTCACGACCTGTCCTCCCTCGACACGCTGTACTTCAACGCCGCCGCCCTTCCCGTGGCGCTCAAGGAGTGGGTCCTCGAACGATTCCCGGGAGTCGGGATTCACGAGCTGTACGGCTCGACCGAGGCAGGAGTCATCAGCAACCTTCGACCAGCGGACGCCCGCACGAAGGCTGGCTCGGTCGGCCACCCGTGGTTCATGACCGAGGTTCGGGTCGTGGATGGCGACGGCGAGCCGGTGCGGCCAGGCGAGCCCGGGGAGCTGTACAGCCGGTCGCCGTACCTCATGAACGGCTATCTCAACGACCCCGCGGCTACGGCCGAGTGCACGACCGCGGACGGGTTCCTGACCTGTGGCGACGTGGTCACCGTCGACGAGGAGGGGTTCATCAGCATCGTCGACCGGGTCAAGGACCTCATCATCACCGGCGGCGTCAACGTCTACCCTCGCGAGGTGGAGGAGGCCATCCTCAGGCACCCGGACGTCGCCGAGGCAGCGGTCGTTGGAGTGGCCCACGAGACCTGGGGAGAGCAAGTGGTCGCCTACCTCGTGCCGCGCCGTGGGACCCGGGTCGATCCGGTCGTCCTCGAAGCGCACCTGAGGCCGCTGCTCGCCGGCTACAAGCTCCCCCGGACCGTGGTCGCCGTGGACGTCCTGCCGCGCAACGCCGCCGGCAAGGTGCTCAAGCGCGACCTCCGCGAACGGTCCGCCGACCAGTCCTTGACAGCAAAGGTCTGACGAAAGACACTCCCTCTTGACCATTCCGTAGGACGGAACGCAGTTCCAACATTGTGACGCAGAGATCGGAGACCCGGTGCGCCCGCACGTCGAGCTGATCCACGAGGACGACTATGTCTGGCATGCCGCAGAGCTGCCGGGGGGCGAGGGCCGGGCCAGCGAGCGGCGCCTGTCCGTCGACGAGGAGGATGGCTCGTCCTCGCTGCGCGTGGATTTTCACACCGACTGGGGCCGCGGCCCGGGCATCGCTCACGCCAACACCGAGTTCCACGTCCTCGAGGGGCAGGTGACCTACGGCGACCAGGTGATGGGCCCAGGCGGGTACCTCTATCTGCCGAAGGGCGTACCCGCTGACGCGATCCGCTTCGCCGAGGGCACCCGGGTCCTGCACTACCGGGAGTACGGCGACGCGGGCTTCGACCCGGTCGACTCGGCGAACTGGGCCTCCGCGCCGCGCTGGGACAACGCCCGCGAGGAGGTCATCGTCCTCGACACCGAGGCCATGACCTTCGACGCGGTGCCCAACGCCGGCCCTATGCCGGGACTGTTCATCAAGTATCTGCACGTCGACCCGGTGACCGGTTTCTACACGCGGTTGGTGTTTGCCCAGGAAGGCTGGGCCGATCACCGGTTGGCCCACCACCCGTGCTACGAGGAGGCCTACACGGTCCAGGGGCACATGGAGTACAACTTCGGGACGCTCGACCTGGGGACGTACTTCTTCCGGCCGGCGCGGGTCAAGCATGGCCACTTCACAACCATGCCGGGCGGAGCGACGTGGCTGCTCCGCTCCGACGGGGAACTGCTCAACTGGTACACCCAGAACGAGTACGTGCGATGGGGCGGCGAGGCGGTCAACTACGGGCCGGAGGGCTCCCGCATGCTCTGGTCGCAGTCGTCGAGTGACCTGGCCGGCGGACGAACCTGGCGTTCCGAGCGCGATCTCGCGGACCTGCAGACCTCGGTGCAGTTCCAGTGGGACGCAGGGGCCGACGACCAGCCGTACGTCCAGCACGGGCTCGGGCCCGATCGCAGCCTCATCGAGATCGCCAAGGCGCTCGACGCGGCGCGACTGCAGGGCGGCCACACCGCTCCGGGCGACCACGCCGCTGAGGGCGACCACGGGCATGCGCCCGATGGCTCGCACATCCCGGCGACGTCAGCGGCCCTCGGCTGGCCCGACCCGGCCACGCTCGAGCACCCCGACGAGCGAACGGATGCGCTGGCCCACAACTGGGGCGCCGGCCGGCCCTGGAAGAGCGGCGACCCCATCCCCGCCCCCATCGTGTCCAGCCTCCCGGTGCGCAGCCGTTCCCGAGGCCGCTGGGACGGCGACGGCCTCTAACCCCCGCAACGTCACCCACGACTCGCCGGCGGTGCGCCCGCTCGACGGCCGCGGTCCCCGGCGAGTCGTGGGTAGGGCGAGGGCTGGCGGGCTGGCCCGCCAGCCTCAGGCCGCTTCGCGCATTCCACGCTCGAACGCCGCCCAGAAGCGAGCGACCAAAGCCTGCGGATTGCGGAGGTCCTCCTTGACGACACGGACGAACTGCCACCCGGCGGCTCGGATGGCATCCTCCCTGACCTTCTCGCGAAAGAGTGGGTTCCCGAGCTCCGGCCGGTCCGGGGATTCATACTTCACGCGGCCGTCGTACTCGCCGACGGTGCGCAGCGCCTCCCACCCGAAGTCGGTCTCGTACGTGCGCCCGTCGGCGCCCACGACCACGAAACCAACCGTGGGCGCCGGCAATCCATGCTCGACGAAGAAGAGGCGTGTCACCGACTCCCCCGGCGAGGCCGACCGGCCGTCGGCCAGGTCGATGACTCGAGCGGCCCGCGCGTGGCCCGGCCAGTGGGCATGACGGTTCAGGGTGCGCTCAAGATCCGCACGGGTGCAGGCCCCGTAACGGAGCGCCGCGTCCGCGACGACGAGTCCGGCGGCCATCGCCTTGGCGCGAGCGATGTCGAACACCGTACGAGCCGCTGAGGTGACGGGAAGACCCTGCACCTCAGCCCTCTCCTCGTCGGGAAGCGCTGCGCAATAGACCCTGTATCCCTTGGCCTTTCGAGGACGTGCCCGCGACCCGGTCACGGTGACGAGGCGCGGAGGTCGGCCCAGCAGTGGCAGGTGTTGAGCGAGGGCAGCGGACTCATGGCTGGCTATCAAGTCGTTTCCCAGCCGAAGCAGTACCGCCCTGGTCGAGAGCATGGCCATATCCTCGCCAGCACCGCTGGCCGCTGCGACGACGGCGGCCTCCGCCATCACTCCCCAGCGGATCCGAACCCAGTCGCCCGATGCCACCCTCCGCAGCACCTCGTCGTGGGCGTAGCCGCACCCCAGCGCCTGCGCATGGGTGAAGACGCCCCCCTGGCGGAAGGCAATCGCGGCCAGCTCGGCATCCACCCAAGAAGGGTTCCAGGATCTCCCCGTCGCCCGCACTGCCCATCCACAGCCCTCGACTTCACCCACGACTCGCCGTGAATGCATGGCAACGAGCAGACGCCTCCCCGGCGAGTCGTGGGTGAGGTGGGGGCTTAGGTGGAGCGCGGGAGGTAGCGGCCCTGGGGGGTGCCGACGACCTGGCCGTCGCGGTAGGCCACCTGGCCGCCGACCACGGTGTGGATCGGCCAGCCGGTCAGGTCGACGCCCTCGAACGGGCAGTGATCCTGCCCGGATCGACACAGCTCGGCCGTCACCGTCTGGGTGCGGTCGAGGTCGACGACGGTCAGGTCCGCGTCCGAGCCGACCGTCAGCGATCCCTTGCCCCGCACGTTGTACGCCCGCGCCGGGTTCGTCGACACCGCCTCGACGATCCGCTGGAGCGGTAGCCCCCGCTTGTGATACCCCTCCGACAGCAGCACGGGGTAGAGCAGCGCCGTACCACCGAACCCCGGCGCCGCCGGCCACAGCTCATCGCCCTTGAGCTCCTCCATGCAGCAGGCATGATCACTCGCGACCCAGGAGATGTCGCCGGCAGCCAACCTCGCCCACAACGCCTCGTTGTCGGCCGCCGTGCGGATCGGAGGGTTCACCTTCCCACCGAGCCCACCGCGTCGATCCAACGTGTCGTGGTCGAGGCACAGGTGATGCAGCGTCGTCTCGAAGCGCATGTCGATCCAGGGGTACGCCTCGCGGGCCTGCACCGCGGCCGAGACCGCGTCGGCGGACGACAGGTGCAGCAGGTTGATGTTCGTTCCCGTGTGCGAGGCGATCGTCGTGGCCTCCCCGATCGCCACGCGTTCGGTCAACGGCGGGCGTCCCTCGTGGTAGGCACGCAGGGTCTGCGGGTCACCGGCGGCGCGCACGCGTTCGATGAAGACCCGCATCAGCTCGGACTGTTCGCAGTGCAGCGACAGCGACAGCCGCAGGTGTGGGTACGCCTGCTGCACCTCGTTGATCTTCTCCATGATGAGGAACAGGTGACCCAAGTCGTACTCGTCGCCCATCGTGAACGCCCGGGCATCTCGGCTGTT
Organism: uncultured Actinomycetota bacterium; assembly: GCA_963820065.1. Classification (GTDB taxonomy): domain Bacteria; phylum Actinomycetota; class Actinomycetes; order DATJPE01; family DATJPE01; genus JANPBY01. The sequence continues at coordinate 211,431 of CAWFYM010000010.1, forward strand.
CGACGCCAGGTCGAACCCCTTGTAGAACATGTAGTACTTGAAGGATGTGACGCCGTGCTCCTTCACGAGCATCGGGATCTCATCGATTTGCGACACGGTCATCGGCGCCAAGTGGAATCCGTAGTCGGTCCACGCATTTCCTCGGACCGCATCCAGCACCTCAGGAAAGATCTCCCCGTACGAACCCGTTCGGTTGAGGTAGTGCGCGCCGGTTCGGAAGTACGAGATGACGCTCGTCGCGCCACCAACCAGCGACGAGCGGGTCTCCTCCTGCGCATCGACGGCGAGATCGCGATAGATCCCCAGGTGGAAGTGAGCGTCGACCGCGCCAGGCAGAACGACGCACCCGCTGGCGTCTATGACGTCGGCGGCATCGCCGGCGGGAAGTGAGTCGGCAAGCGCCGCGACCTTCCCGTCGCGCACTCCGAGGTCGGCGCGCATCTCGCCGGTGCCGGGTAGCACCACGATGCCGTTCTTCACGATGAGGTCGTAGTGGGCCATGTCGTCGGAACCGGGGAGGCCGGTTCAGCTCCTTCCGAGGGCAGGGGTGAGATCGGCGAAGGGGACGCTGGAGTGTCCCAGCCGGGCCGAGACGCGCGACGTGGCGGCAGGCAACACCTCGGCCGCCACGTCCAGCTGGGTGCCGAATCGTTCGGCAGGACCACAGATGCTGATGGCGGCAACCGGACGTCCTTGGTGGTCGAAGACCGGCGAAGCGACCGAGACGGCGCCGGCCTGCCGTTCCCCAGCGGAGGTCGCAAAGCCCTGGGCCCGCACGCGGTTGAGCTCGGCCCGCAGCGAGACCGCATCGGTCAGGGTCGACTCGGTGAAGGCCGGGAGCGGTTCAGACAGGGCCCGCTCGACATCCGCATCGGACATGAAGGCGAGCATGGCCTTGCTCGAAGCTCCGGCGTGCAGCGGGAACATCAGCCCCAACGGCACCGACATGACGATCTCCCGCTGCGGCGTGACCTGGTCGACGTACATCCGTGCAGCACCGGTCAGGATGGACAGCGTGGCCGTCTCCCCCGTCAGCTCCGCCAGCGCCGCCAGCTCGGGAGCCGCCGCCTGCCGTACGTCGATGCGCGCCTGATACGCGACCCCGAGCGCGAAGGCTGCGGGGCCAAGGGCGTAGCGGCGGGTCTCTTCGTCGAGGCAGACCAGCTGCCGCGTCCGCAGGGACGAGAGGATCCGGTGCACGGCCGCCTTGGAGAGCGCCAGCTCCCGAGCAATGTCGGTGACACCGAGGCTCGGACGCTGGCTGCGGGCGAACAGCACCAGGACATCGGCCGCACGCTCGACGGTGGCGATCGTCTGGCTCGCAACCGGGCCCCCCACGCGGTGCTCGGCCACCACTGACGCCCCTTCCACCAAGATCTTCACAGACACCCCGTTGGGGGGTACTGTTCCACAAAGTGTGACAGCGTTCCACTACTGTGGATCATGGATCGAGGGCATCCGGCGGTGCTAGTTTCGCCGCGGGGGTCATTCCGTCCTACGGAACGATGGAACGGGAGGTGGGACAGATGCGGCCGCTGGAGGGCGTGACGGTGATCGATGCCGCCACCTTGTTCGCCGGTCCGCTCGCCGCCACGATCCTCGGCGACTTCGGGGCCGAGGTGCTCAAGATCGAGCATCCGCAGTCGGGCGACCCCGCCCGCACCCATGGGCCGAGCAAGGACGGCGTCGGCCTCTGGTGGACGTTGCTCGGGCGAAACAAGAAGACCCTGGGACTGTCGCTCTCGCAGCCGGCGGGAGCCGAGCTCCTTCTTCGGCTCGTCGCCGACGCAGACGTCCTCATCGAGAACTTCCGCCCGGGCACCCTCGAACGCTGGGGCCTCGGGCCGGAGCAGCTCCACGCGGTCAACCCGCGACTGGTGGTGGCCCGGGTCACCGGATTCGGCCAGCACGGGCCGTACGCCTCGCGCCCAGGCTTCGGCACGTTGGCCGAGTCGATGTCGGGGTTCGCCGCGATCACCGGCGAGCCGGACGGTCCTCCCACGCTTCCGCCCTTCGGTCTCGCCGACGGCATCGCCGCCCAGACCGTCGCCACAGCGGTCCTGACCGCGCTCTACCACCGCGACGCCCGCGGCGGTTCGGGGCAGGTGCTCGACATCGCGATCATCGAACCGATCCTGACCGTGCTGGGCGCACAGCCCATCGTCTACGACCAGCTCGGGATCGTGCAGGTGCGAACGGGCAATCGGTCGGTGAACAACGCGCCGCGCAACACCTACCTGACTCGAGACTCCCGATGGGTCGCCGTGTCCACGTCGGCTCAGTCGGTAGCCGAACGCGTGATGACGCTCGTCGGTCACCCGGAGGTCTGCGACGAGCCGTGGTTCGCGACGGGGGCGACCAGAGCCGAGCACGCCGACCTCCTCGACGACTACGTCGCGACCTGGGTCGGCGAGCACGACCTGGCCGAGGTGATGAAGTCCTTCGAGGAGGCTGAGGCCGCCGCCGCACCGATCTACGACATCGCCGACGTGTTCACCGACCCGCAGTACCTCGCCCTGGACACGATCACGACCGTCGAAGACCCGGTGCTAGGACCGGTGCGCATGCAGAACGTGCTGTTCCGCATGTCCGAGACCCCGGGCTCGATCCGCTGGACCGGCCGGGCCCACGGCGCCGACACAGCGTCGGTCCTTCACGATCGGCTCGGCGTCACAGACACAGAGCTCGCCGAGCTCCTGGCAGCAGGCGTCATCGCGACCCACGGGGAGCAGGAGTGACACACACGGGGACCAACACCGGGTCGGCAACCAGCACGGGCGCCAAACCAACCGTGCCCGCACAGGTCGCCAAGGGCGATCCAGCCGCACCCACGGTCAGCGGGCCGCTCCTGGCTACGTCCGCGGCCGAGATCGCCACGGTTCTCGCTGGCGCTCGCATCGTCGACCTCGCGCAACCGATGCGTCGAGGCATGCCCCAGTCGCCCAACCACCCGCCCTACCAGATGTCGCTCATCAGGCGGCACGGTGACATGGTGCGGGCCGATGGCGGTTCGGCCGCGAACGAGATCATCGTCACCGGGGGCCACGTGGGCACCCACGTCGACGCGCTCGCCCACGTCTCGCAAGACGGTCGCCTGTTCGGCGGCCTCGACGCGGCGGCCGTCCAGTCCAACGAAGGTTTCGCGGCTCTCGGGATCGACACCTTCGCCCCCTTTGTCGGGCGCGGGATCGTTCTCGACATCGCTCGACTCCACGGTGTCGACGTCTTGCCCGCCGGCTACGAGGTGACCGTCGAGGACCTCGAGGCGGCGGAGGCCCAAGCCGGCGTCACGGTCACCTCCGGTGATGCGGTGCTCATCGGCACCGGCTGGTCGCGGCTCTGGAACGACCCAGCGGCCTATGTCGGAGTGAGCAAAGGTGCTCCCGGACCCGGCGAGCCCGCTGCTCAATGGTTGGCGCAGCGTCAGATCCGCCTCACCGGAGCGGAGACCATCGCCTACGAGCAAATCGCCCCGGGCGCCGGGCACGCTGCGCTTCCCGTCCACCGGGTCCTGCTCGTCGAGAGCGGCATCAACATCGTCGAGACCATGCGCCTGGGCGAGCTCCTCGATGCCCAGGTTGGCGAGTTCCTCCTCGTGCTGGCGCCGCTGCGACTGGTAGGAGCGACCGGCTCCCCCGTCCGCCCGCTCGCCGTGCTGACCACCTGACCCGCGTGGCCACCACAGCCGAACCGTCCCCTGACGAGTCGCCCAGCGCGGTCCAGCAGCTCGCTGCGTTCGCGGTCTCGTGCCGCGACGGAGGACTGCCAGACGCCGTCCGCGACGACGTCGGCGGGCGGCTGCTGGACGTGCTGGGCAACTGCGTGGCCGGTCGCGCGGAGAGCGCGTCGAACACCGACCCCGACCGCGCCGTCCTCCGTGTCGTCGCCGCGGCGGGCGGGACGCCGGAAGCAGGTGTCATCGGGGCGAGCGAACGACTGCCCGCCGCCAGCGCGGCCCTGGTGAACGGGACCCTGGCCCACGCGCTGGATTTCGACGACACCCACCTGCCTTCCGTGCTGCACCCGTCGGCCTCGGTGGTCCCGGCCGCCCTGGCCGTCGCCGAGGCGGTTGCCGCACAGCCCAGCGAGGTCGCGGCCGCGATCGCAGCGGGGGTCGAGGTGACCAACCGGCTCGGGATGGCCTCCTACCTGCCCGCGCTGGGCAACTCGATCTTCTTCGAACGGGGTTTCCACGCGACGTCGATCTGCGGCACCGTCGGTGGGGCCGCGGCGGCGGCCATGCTCCGTGGCCTGGATGCCGACGGGGTCGCCCACGCCATGGGCATCGCAGCGTCGATGGGTGCAGGAGTCATCGAGGCCAACAGGACCGGCGGAACGGTCAAACGGATTCACTGCGGCTGGGCTGCCCACAGCGCCGTGATGGCCGCGGCGATGGCTGCCGAAGGCGTGACCGGACCGCCCACAGTTCTCGAGGGGCGCTTCGGCTTCCTGCGGGCCTACCTCGGCGATCAGTACGACGCAGCCGCGCTGCTGGACGACCTGGGCTCACGCTGGGAGCTTTTGCGCACCGCCTACAAGCCCTATCCGTCCAACCACTTCACCCATCCAGGAATCGACTGTGCCCTCGCCCTCCGTGCTCAGGGCTTGGATCCTCAGGACATCGAACGCGCGACGCTCGGGGTCGCCGAGCCCGTCCTCCGGACGATCGCCGAACCACGAGCCGAGAAGGTTCGGCCACGGTCGGCCTATCACGCGAAGTTCTCCGGGCCGTTCACCGTCGCCACCGCCCTGCTCGGGGGCGGCGGCCTGGGCCTCACCCTCGACGACTTCACCGAGGAGACCGCCAGCGACCCGGTCCGGCTCGCGCTGGCCGAACGCGTCGAGCTGGTGGCGGACCCGCGCGCCACGGAGCTCTTCCCGCGAGCGTTCGCCGCGGTCCTGCGCGTCCGGACGAAGTCCGGAAGCGTCCTGGAGCACCGGGTCGACTCCTCCCGCGGCAGCCAGGAGTTCCCGCTCAGCCGCGACGAGCTGATGGTCAAGTTCCGCCTCAACGCCGGCCGAGCCCTCAGCGAGATCCAGGTCACCCGGCTGGCGGCCGCCGCGTCCCTGCTCGCCGATGGCCAGGGCAGCGTTTCCGACGTTCTGACCCTCACGCGCGCCGACAGTACGTCGGTCCCTCGCTGAGACGATTCGGCGCTGTCAACTGGTCATGTCGGCCATGTCGGCCAGGGTCTGCTCAAAGGCCCTCACGAACACGGGGACGTGCTCGGCGCCGAAGGCCAGCGGTGGACGAACCTTGAGCACGTTGTCCGAGGGACCCGTGGTGCCGACCAGAACACCCCGTCGGCGCATTCCTTCTTTCAGCGCCGCCGCGGCGACCGGGTCGGGAGCCTTGGATGCACGATCGGTCACGATCTCGATGCCGTTGGCGAGCCCGATCCCGCGTACGTCTCCGACGCACTCATAGCCCTCGCCCGCACGCTGCACCTCGCCGCGCAAGAGCTCGCCCGTGCTGACGACTCGGGGCAGCACGCGCTCGTCTTCGAGGACGTCGAGCACGGCGTGCGCGGCAGCCACCGACACCTGGTTGCCTCCGAACGTGGAGAAGAAGACGGTGTCTTCGGCCCACCCGGCCACCAGGTCCCGACGGGTGATGACGGCGCCGACCGGCTGCCCGTTGCCCATCGGCTTCCCCAGCGTGATGAGGTCCGGCACGATGCCGAACCGCTCGAACGACCACAGCGATTCGCCTGTGCGGCCGTGTCCGCCCTGCACCTCGTCGGCAATCCAGAGCGCTCCAGCCGCGTGGGTGAGCCGCACCAGTTCCTGGACGTAAGCCGCCTCGAGCTGGAGGACTCCCTCACTTTGGAGTACCCCGTCGAGGATCGTCGCGGCAGGCTCGAGGCCACGATCATCCAAGGCCGCGAGTGCGGCGACAAAGGTCTCGCTGCCGGGTCGAAGCCGCCGATAGGCGTCCGGGGGTTGCCAGGTCGCCACATGAGACGGCCGCGTCCCAAGCGTGGACTCGGGAGAGAACGCCGTGCTGGCCTCGGTGATCCCGTGGTAGGCGTGCGCGGTGCAAACCCCTCCCGTGCGCCCGGTGTGATGCCGCGCGATCCGCCACGCGATGTCGTTGGCCTCGGAGCCTGAGTTGACGAACAGCACCGTGTCGAGCCCGTCCGGACAGGCGTCCGCCATCCGCTCAGCCAGCTCGACCACGCCGGGGTGCAAGTAGCGCATGTTGGTGTTGAGGACCCGCCACTGACGAGCGACTGCGCCGGTGACGCGAGGGTGGCTGTGCCCGAGGCAGACGACGTTGTTGTACGCATCGAGGTAGCGATTGCCGTCGGTCGACGTCATCCAGACGCCGCTGGCGTGGGCCATCTCGAGGGGTTCGTCGTAGCTGAGAGGTTCCATGGCCGGGCCGAACGCCGCCGCCCGGCGCTCGACGAGCGGCTGGGCTGAGTCCAGCGACCGACGGGTCGCGGACGTCGTCGGCTCAGCACCCATCCGACGTGCCGTCTCTCGCCAGCCAAGCGTGAGGATCTGCTCCATCATCACGACGGCCGTGTCGTTCAGACGCTCGGCGAAGTCGGGTTCCTCCAAGCCCCGCTCGGCCCTCCAGGACCCGATGGCGACCCCCACGGCCGCCCGCGCAGCCCACAGCTCGCCCATGAGCTCGCGTTCGAGCGGCTCCAGGGGCAGGCGACGCTCGTACCCGTCGAGGACCAACCGGGCCACCCTGAACATGTCCTCCCCGGGCCGACCAAGCGCCAAGGAGTCGAGCACTGAAGCGAGATCCACCACCAAGGCCGAATAGCTCAGGTCTCCGAAGTCGATGATGCCCACGACCCTGCCGTCGCTGTCCGCGAGCACGTTGTCCGCCGTGAGGTCGCTATGGATCGCCTGCGCACGCAGGTGGTTCCACCGCGGCGAGACGGCGTCGTCGAACCGATCGAGCACCACCTCAACGAGCCGTCGAGCAGACCCGTCGGCGATCGAACCCAACATCGGACGCACGGCTGGCGCATGCTGGACGTCCCACGGCATGGTCCGCAGAGCCCTCGGATGCATGAAGGCGCGCAGGGCCAGGCCGAGATTTGCCGTCGTCTCCCCCCACGCGATCAGTGCCTGGTCCGAGAGCGTGCGCGGGTCCAGCCGGGCACGCCCAGGGAGCACGTCGTAAGCCCGGACCCAGTAGGTCTGGTCGTCGTGGGTCAAGGCGATCCGGCTGGCGCGGGCACGCTCGCCGGCCGATGCCTCTGCGCTGTCCCGCGACCCCGGGGCCGAACGGGGCTGCGCCACATTGAGCTCGGGCGCGACCGAGTGGACATGGAACGCCGCAAGCGCCTCCATGTCGAGGGTGTCGGGATCCTCGGCAGGGTTGGACACCTTGAGCACGGCCAACGGGCTGGCGGAGGCATCGAGCAACATGAAGGTCTGGTCGCGCTCGCTGCCGAGGTTGCGCGCGCCGGTCGCATCGATGCCGTACGTCTCCCGTCCGATGCCGACGGCAGCCGCGTCCTCAAATCGAGGCGGCGGCGCCTGCAGCACGACATCGATCCCCAGCTCACCGTTCGAAGGTCCGTTCATGGGCTCAACCTAGGACCCCGTCCCCTTGCGTCCGAGCAACTCGGGGCTATAGCCCACAGTTAGTCGGACGTACCTAGGCGCTTCTCCTGCATCCAGTACTCGACCGCTCCCACGACGAGTCCGCCCGTCACCTGGTAGAAGCCCGCGCACCAGAACCGACCGCTCTGGTCGTTGTCGACCTGAACCTCGGCGACCACGAGCGAGACACCATCTTCGGTGGCTTGGGCCGAGACGAGGCGCTTCAGCTGGCACCGCGATCTGCCGGGATAGGCAGCGTTGAAGGCGACGAAGTCGGCACGGTTGGTGATGACGCGTCCGCTGTCAGGGAACCGAATGACCGCGTCCTCGGCGAGGAGTGCACCTACGTCGTCCCATCGCATGGCGTCCATGTGCGACCAAAGGTCGCGGACGATCTGCTCGGCAACCGTCGAGAGTTCTTCGTACTCTGACATGCCATCGACCGTAGCTGCGCCCTCCGACATCCCAACCCCTGACAGGGTCCTCACGGTCGTCAACGAGCCACGCATCGAGTCAACCCAAAAGTCGACGCGCCTGACGGACGACGGCCTCGTCGATCATTCGGCCGTCGTCGGCGATGGCCACGCCGGACCCGTTGGACAGCGCAGCCTCGTAGACAGCAAGGATCCGGCGGGCTCGGGCCAGCTGCTCCTCGGTGGGGGTGAACACGTCGTTGACCACTGGCAACTGCGCCGGATGGATGCAGGCACGACCGAAATATCCAAGACGCCGCAACGCCTCCGTCGATGCGCGCAAGCGATCGAGGTCCGTAAAGTCCGTCGTCACCGCTCCGACCGGGGGATCGATCCCAGCAGCCACGGAGGCAAGCACCACCGACGAGCGGACGAACAGCAACTCACGATCGTCGACACCGGGGTCGATACCTGCATCCGCGCAGAGGTCAGCCTCTCCCACTTGCAGACGCCGAACCCTCGGGCCAGCGGCGATCTCGGCGGCGCGCAGGACTGCGCTAGCCGACTCCAACAGCGGGGCAAGAACGGCAGCGGATCCCGCATCATCGAGCACTGACGCGACTGCGCGTACGTGGTCGACGTTCTCGGTCTTGGCCAGACAGAAACCGGTGACGGTCGTCTGCGCAGCCAGGGCCGCAACATCGTCGAGGCCGCGACCTCCGACGTTGATCCGAACCCACACCTCGGCTTCTGGGTGCTGGGGCAGGACGGAGAGCCAGTCGTGGACCGTGGCGAGGGCCGCATCTTTCCCCGACCAGGGGACTGCGTCCTCGAGGTCGACGATGAGGGCGTCGGCGCCCCGGCCCAGCGCCTTGGCCAGCACTTCCGGGCGGTCACCGGGAACGTAGAGGTGCGAGCGGATCCTCATCCGATCACCTCGGCGCCACTGACCAGGGCGCGAGCGATCACCATCTGCATCACGTCGCTCGTGCCTTCGCCGATCACCATGAGCGGCGCGTCGCGATACAGCCGCTCCACGACGAACTCCTGGCTGTATCCGTATCCCCCATGGATGCGCATCGCGTCGAGGGATGCCTTGACGGCCACCTCCGAGGCAAACAGCTTCGCCATCCCGGCCTGCATGTCCACGCGTTTGCCGGCATCGGCCTCCGCCGCCGCCCACAGGATCAGCAGGCGCGCGGCCTGGATCTGGGTGGCCATGTCAGCAAGCCTGATCTGCACCGCCTGGAAGTCGGCGATGGGCTTGCCGAACGCCTCCCGCTCACGGGCATAGAGCAACGCCGCGTCGTACGAGGCCTGGGCGATGCCGAGCGCCCGGGCGGCCACGTTGATGCGACCAGTCTCAAGACCGGACAACACCTGCTGCATCCCCCGACCCTCGGCGCCGCCGAGCAGGGCTGAGACCGGGACGCGCACGTTGTCGAGGACGACCTCGCACGACTCCGGACCCTTGTAGCCAAGCTTCGGAAGGTCCTTGCTCACCGAGAAACCGGCCAGGGTGGTGTCGACCAGCAGGACGCTCATGCCCCGGTGCGCCGGCTCAGCGCTCGGATCGGTCTTCACGAGCACGGGCAACGGATTGGCATAGCGGGCATTGGTGATCCACGTCTTTGTGCCGTTGACCACGTAGTGGTCGCCGTCCAGACGGGCCGTCGTGGCGATGCCCTGCAGGTCTGTCCCAGCCCCGGGCTCAGTCAAGGCGATGCCCGTCCGCAACTCGCCCGTCGCGAGACCAGGAAGGTACGCCTCCTTCTGCTCCTCTGTCCCGTGTCGGGCGATCATCCACGCTGACAGCGAGTGGCTGCCGAGGATGCCGGCAATACCCATCCAGCCCTTGGCCAGCTCCTCGAAGACCAAGGCGAAGGACACCATGTCGAGGTCAAGGCCGCCATACTCCTCGGGCACCGTCATGCCGAACAGTCCGAGTTCTTTCATGCCGTCGACGATCTCGGTCGGATAGCGGCCCGACCGCTCCCACTCCGACGCGACCGGGACGATCTCCTTGTCGACGAAGGAGCGCAAGGTGTCCCGGAACATTCGCTGTTCGTCGTTGAGCTGGAAGTCCATGTCAGATTCCCTCGAGGTGGACGTCGGAAGCGCCAGGGCCAAGGCCAAGGCGGAAGCTGCTCATGCGCGGACTCATTGCTGCTCCACCAACAGGAAGATCGGGAGTGCTCGCCCGTCGCCGAGGGCGGCCCAGCTCAACTGCAGTCGGTCGCCGCAGGCCAGAGGCCTGTCGTCGGTGGCGTCGATTCCCTCGATCCGGCTCAGCATGATCGGGCCCTCGTCGAGTCGCACGCGTGCGACGACGTAGGGCGCCACCACGTCCGGGTGCGGCGATCGGTGTACGGCGGTGAACGTGTCCACCGCGGCATCCCCCGTGGCCTCGGTCCATCCGAGCTCCTCGCTCATGCACACGACACACACCGGGCGCGGTGGATGCTGGACCCCGCCGCAGGAGGAACAGGTCTGGAGGATCAATCGGCGGTCTCGGGTCGCCTCCCACCAAGGCGCCGTCACTCCGTCAACCGGCGGCGCGGCCACCTCCTGCCAGCCCCGCTCAGTCATCGATCCACTCCGAGCAGGACCGTGGCGTGAGTAGACAAGATCCCGCCGGTCCCGTGCGCCAAGGCGATCTCCGCCCCCTCGACCTGCCGAGCACCGCACTGCCCTCGAAGTTGGCGGACGGCCTCGACAAGAAGCAGGATGCCGAACTGCCCGGGGTGGCAGTACGACAGGCCGCCGCCGCTGGTGTTGAGCGGGAGCTGCCCGCCCGGGCTCAGCGCGCCGGATCGAGCCAGCGCGGCGCCTTCCCCGGGGGCACAGAAGCCCAAGGCTTCCAGGGACAACAGCACCGTGATCGTGAACGAGTCGTAGACCTGCGCCACGTCGACGTCGGATGCAGTCAGGCCAGCTCGTGCGTAGGCCTCGCGGGCGGAGTCGTACGCGCCGGTTCGGGTGATGACCGGGTCGGCTGTCATCGACTGGTGGGTCGTGGCTTCGCCGTAGCCGAGCACCACGACTGGGTCGCCACGCAGGTCGCGGGCGCGCTCCAGCGAGGTCAGCACCACGGCCCCTCCCCCGTCGGTCACCAAGCACGCGTCGGAAGCCGTCAACGGGGACGACACCATCGACGCCGCCAGCACACCTTCCACGGTCAGCGGTCCGGCGCCGTAGCGGTAGGCGAGCGGGTTGAGCAGAGCCCATTCGCGCGCGGCAACTGCCACCTCAGCGAGGTCACTGCGGCTCGCGTCGTGGTCGTGCAGATATCGCTGCGCCGCCATCGCGTAGTAGGACATCGGCCACAACGGGTGGTACGGCTGCTCGAACTGTGCCTCCGGGGTCTGCGCCTCGTGAACCCCGCCCAGACGACGGGAGCGCGCCGAACGCTGGTTGCTCGCGAAGGAGATCACCACGGTGTCGCACTGACCGTCCTCGATGGCTTGGACGGCACGGGCGACGAACATCTCGAACGTCGAGCCGCCAGCAGCCGTCGAGTCGACCCACCGCGGACGCAGCCCGAGGTAGTCGGCCAGGCTGGTGGCACTGAACCGCGCCAGCCCCGTGGTCGCGAGTCCGTCGACGTCACGAAGGCCCAGACCGGCGTCCCGGAGCGCGCGGGTCACGGCTTGGGCCTGTAGCTCGTAGGCCGTCCGCCCGGTGACACCCAGATCGGACTCCGCGGCGCCGACGATGGCGACAGTCACAGCCGATCAGTCCCCTCGGGCCGCCGAACGACGACGGCCGTGCAGGGGGCGGCCGCGACACGGAGGTCGGTGCCGTCCGCGTCAAGGACCACGACTCTGAGATCGACGCCCACCCGACCGTCGTCGACCGAGGTCACCGAACCCTCGCAGCGCACCGTCTCCCCGGCGTAGACCAACGCCTTGAACCTGAACGACAGCTCGGCGAGGAACGCCTCGGGCCCGAGCCAGTCGAGCACGGCCTCGGCGAGCAGCGCCCCGAAAACCTGACCGTCCACGACGGGCTTCGGAACCTGCTTCTCCGCGAGATAGATCGGGTCGTAGTGCAGCCGATGCCAGTCCCAGGTGGCACCGGCATAGGCCACCATGTCGGCCAGCTCGATGGTCCGCGTCAGGGGAGGCACCGCGGTGCCGACCGACGGGACGGCCCAGCCGGTCATGCGTTCGACCGTTCGAGCTCGACGTAGATGAGCGTCTCGGTGTTCGTCGCGAGCACGGCGCCGTCCGCGCGGGTGTAGGTCGCTTCCGACGTCACGATGAGCATGGCTTGCCCGGCCGAGGTCGTGCGCTCGTTCATCGCCGCGATCCGCCAGGTGGCCGTCACCACGTCGATCGGCCTCACGTGCCGTTGGAACACGTAGGCATTCCCGCCACGGACCAGGCGGGTCCCGGGCACGTCGAGGTGCCACGAGTGACCGGCGTAGCCGTCCGGGTCGCGAGGGAGCGCGGCGTACTGGTTGGTCTCGCAGATCCAGGTCGGTGGGGCGATCACCGTGTCGAGCCCGACGGCCTTGGCCGCGTCAGGGTCCACGTACAGCGGGTTCGTGTCGCCCACGGCCTGCGCGAAGTATCGGAACGCCGGGCGCCCCGCGTACTCCGGCGCCGTGTAGACCGCAGTCTCGCCGATCCGTGCCTTCAGGGCCTCCGTCAGCAGGTTCATGCGGGCACCGGGTCCGGGATCAGTGCGGTGGGGACGACCTCGATCAAGAACTCGTCGCGAAGCAGGCCACCGCACACGATGCCCGTCGACGCGGGATACGGCGGCGCGAGCCGGGACCGGCGTACATCCGCGACCGCTCGATAGTCCGGCAGCGCGTCGGGGACGACGTACTCCACGGTCGTGAGCAGGTGCTCCGGCCCCGCGCCAACGGCCGCCATCGTCTGCAGCATGGCGTCGTAGGTGACCTCCGCCTGGGCCTTGAGATCACCCGGGTGAACGGCGACTTGGGTGTCCATGTCCAGCGCCGCGAAGCCGGACATGTACAGCGTGTTGCCCGCCCGGATCCCGGGGGTGTAGGTCAGCGAGTCGTAGCGGTCCCAGCCGGGGTTCACCGCGATCGGCGCGTGCCTGGAGGCGACCACTTCCAGCGCCAGCAGAACTCCAGGGGCGTGCAGGTCGCTCATCAGGATTCCCGCCGCCCCGGGGTAGACCGGGCCCAGCAGATCACGGCGCGCGCGGCCGGTCTTCGGGTATCGCTCCCGAGTTGCCGGCGTGGAGTAGTCCACGGTCGACACGACGTGGCTCAGGTCGAGCCCCGCCCGCGTCAGCAGCTCGCCGGCCCGTTCCAGGCAGGCGAAGTACTGGCCGACCACGTCACCCTCGGCGATGACGGACCCGGAGGCATCCACCGGCAGCAGGGTCGGCAGGTAGACCGCACCGTCGTGCCCGGCGCGGACGGTGTCGCGCCGCACCCACGACTCCCCCGCGCCCGCGCCGACCACCAGCGCATCGCCGCCGCCACGTGTGGCGTGCACCTCGACCTCGATCCAGGCCTGTCGCCGCACCAGCCGGTCAACGACGACGGTGACGACGGTGGGCTCGTGCTCGCCGAACGTTCGACGCCGTACCTCCTCAGCCTCGACGTAGTGAGAGAGACCAGCCAGCGTCACGTTCTCGACGACGCGGGTCACGTCTGACCAGCCGAGGCCGGCGGCGGCCAAGATGGCCTCCTGCTTGGCGTAGGCGACCTCGGTCTGCTCGCCCATCCCACCGCGGACGACCATCCTCCCCGAGTCTCGATCGAGGACGGCCCCGGAGTGACCGGAGCTGATGGCGTCGCCACCCACGGTCAATCCGAGCGCGAAGGTCGCCCCGGCGTAGTCCGCCCAAGGAAACGCGGTCGGCTCGATGGCGCGCGGCATCGGCGTCACGAGGCAGCCTCCTCGGCGTGGTCCACCACGGCCGCCGCGAGCTCGTGCACCTCGTCCAGGCCCGGGGCCGCCCACAGCCCTCGCACCGCGTCGGTCAGAGGTTCGACCCGCGAGCCGACGCCGCAGAGCCGGGCCACCTTGGCGTCCAACGCAGAGTCATCGAGAGGCGACTCTGGACCGCCGACGCTGTGCGGGACCGCACCGGCCAGAACCCTGCCGTCGTTGAGCCGCACCTCGACCGCGCCCGGGGCGTCGGCCGCGACAACCTCCGCGGTCGTCAGTGGGGAACGCACCCGCTGTGCCAAAGCTGAGACGTTCTCACGGGCGATCGATTCCGGCGCGTACGTCGAGACATCGACCACGCCGTCCACCAGAAGCGCAGCCACTGACCAGGGGAGGGAGAACTTGGCGTCGTACGCGCTTCGCGGATGTGTCTTGTTCTGGGCTGGCTCGCAAACGATCGCGGCGCTGTCCGGGTGGACCCGCGCCACGACCTCGACGATGTCGTCCGGGTCGACGCGGACGCCGCCGAGCGCTGCCGCAACCGCATCGAGCGTCACGTGCAGCAGCTGACAGGCGGGATAGGGCTTCAACGTGATCTGCGTGCTCTCCCAATGGTCTCCGAGGCCCTTCGTCACCGAGGCGACATCCGGTTCTCCGTCAGCCAGGGCGGCCCAGACCCCGCGCCGCCCTTCCAGAACCGTGCCCGGACCAGAGGCACCGGCAGCAGCCAGCCGGGCCGCGAGGACTCCGGACATGGACGCGGTGCCCGGATGTAGCTGCTTGGTGGAGGAACCGGTGTCGAGGAATTCGAGAAGCCCGCCCGAGGCCGAGCCGGCCACGCCAAGAGCATCCACCGTGGTCGCGACGTCGAGACCCATGAGCCGAGCGGCCACCGAGGCAGCTGCGAGCGTCCCGGCGGCGTGGGTGGCGTGGACTCCGCGCCGGTGGAATCCGTGCGGTACAGCTGCCGCTACTCGACAAGCGATCTCGTATCCGACCACCGCCGCAGTGGCCACGTCGGCCCCGGAGGCACCGACCTGCTGCCCCACCGCGAACGCCGTCGGGAGCACCACCGCAGTCGCGTGGATGAGCCCCCCCGCGTGCGTGTCATCGAAGTCCAGGCCGTGAACCAGAGCGCCGTCGACCAGGGCCGCCGCAGGAGCGGAGAGCCGGCCCCTGGAGCCGAGGGGAGCCGCCTCGGCCGGCCCGCCGAGAGACTCGCCGACGATCAGGGCCGGCTCGACCGCTCGGTGCAACCGGGAGCCGACGCTGTTGCCCACGCCGTCGAGCAGGTGCCTGCCCACAGCCCGCCGGACTGGGTCGGGGACGTCCTCGGGGCGCAGCCGTACCGCCCAAGCGGCCAGCTCTTCCGCAACCGTCACCGGCCGATTCCCTGCGCCCGAACCGGGGTGGGGCGTGGCGTCCCGCCGCTCGGACGCCTCGTCGGGTAGCGGCCCGTCACGAGGTGACCGCCGGAAGGTGTGGGGTGGCCGCGGGATCCCCGAAGGCACCAGACCCGACCAGCCCGGCGACGCGTTCGGCGTCGTATCCCAGCAGCTCACCGACGACGTAGCTGAAGTCTTCGTTGCGCTGGGGGGCGCGCCGATCGGTTCCTGTCACCGGACCTGCGTTGACGGCCGTCCGTGGCATGCGGACGCGTCCGTAGCGCGGATGCTGGGTCTCGACGACCAGCCCCCGCTCCTTCGTGTGCGGCTCGTCGAGCGCCTCGGCGACGGAGTTGACCGGGCCGCACGGGATGGACGCGGCGTAGAGCTCCCCCAGCCACTCGTCGGTGGTGCGGGCGCGGAAGATCTCCGAGAGCTCCGCGACCAGTTCTTCCCTGCGCCCCCCACGCTCCGCGAAAGTGGCGTAGCCGCCCCCGGGCTCGGCCCACTCCGGCCTCCCGACCACGACGGCCAGTCGTTGCCAGAACTTCTCCTTCGCGCATCCCACGACGACCCAGGAGTCCTTGGTCTCGAACAGCTGGAACGGGACCAGCGACGGATGCGACGAGAGCGGGGTCCGAGTCGGGACGAAGCCGGCGTTGAGTGCCCAGGTGGCGGGATAGGTCAGCAGCGAGATCGCTGTGTCGTAGAGCGAGACGTCACAATCCATCCCGACGCCGTCGCGACGCGCTGCATGGATGCCGCCGAGCAGCGAGAGCGCGGCCACCATGCCGCCGCTGTAGTCGACCATCGAAAGCCCGCTCTTGGTCGGCGGCCCGTCCGGCTCACCCGTCACGTCCATCCAGCCGGCGAGCCCTTGCAGGATGTAGTCGTAGCCCGGCTCCTTGACCCGCGGTCCGGTCATTCCGAAGCCTGAAAGAGAGCAGCAAACGATCGCCGGGTTCAGGTGCTTGAGCTGGTCGTAGGTGAGCCCGATCTTGGCCGGTACGTCGCCGCGCAGGTTGCTGTAGACCGCATCGGCGCCGCGTACCAGGTCGTCGAAGACCCCTCGACCTTCCACGGTGGCCAGGTCGAGAGAAAGGGATCGCTTCCCGCGGTTGAACACCTCGAAGAACAGTGAGTCCTCGCCGGTGGCGTAAGGGGGCACGTAGCGCCCGACGTCCCCTCCGACGGACGGATCCTCGATCTTGATCACCTCCGCGCCGAGATCGGCCAGGTGGAGGCTCCCCCACGGGCCGGCGCCGTACTGCTCCACCGCGATGATCCGGACATCCTCGAGCGGTCTCATGACAGCTCTCCGATGAGCTCGAGGACTCCGGCCTGGGCGGCCCGCGTCTGCGCCGGGGAAAGTCCGTGCGCCGGCGGGGTCAGCTTGACCGAGTCGACCAGGCCGGCGTAGTCGGCCAGCCGGTCGGAGACCTCCGCGGCCGTGCCGGACAGCGTGAGGGCGCTCACCATCGCGTCGGGCACCAGCTCGGCCAGGTCGTGGGCCGGCCGACCGCCCTTCAGCGCCGTACGGCACGCCTCTGCTTCGGCCGCGAAACCGTGCGCTTCGAAGAAGGGCGCGTAGGTGCCGACCGAGGCATAGAAACCGACGACCCCCGCCGCGGCCCGACGGGCCACGGCTCCGTCCTCGTGGACCGAGCAGCAGGCGGAGACGACCAGATCGAGCTCCTTGCGGTCACGACCTGAGCGGCTCAGACCCTCCGACACGTTGTCCAGCACCTCGGCGCGGACGAAGTCGGGGGAGCACAGCTCGTGGCTGATCCAGCCATCGCCGATCTCGGCGGCCAGCCGCATCATCGCCGGGCCCATGGCCGCCAGATAGATCGGGATCTCGACACGCTGCTGGTGGTAGGGGCGCTGATATCCGCGCACCCGCAAGTGCTCGTACTCCCCCTCGACCGTCATCGGCACCCCGTCGCGAGCGTGGGCGATGACGTGGCGAACGATGGCCACCGTTTCGCGCAGATGGGCGACCGGCTTGCCCCAGCGGGCGTTGTGCCAGTCCTCGTTCAGCCGCTGGACCCCGGTGCCGAGCCCGAGCACGAAACGTCCACCCGACAGCTCGTCGAGGTCCATCGCTTCGAGCGCGGTGACCATGGGCGAGCGAGTGAAGGCCAAAGCGATCGCCGTGCCCACTCCGACGGTCGACGTGCCCGCCGCTACCGCAGCCGCGGTGACGGTGGCACTGCGGTGCATCTCGGGCGCCCAGATGACCTGGGCGCCGGCCGCCTCGGCGGAAGCACCTGCCTCGACCAGCTCGGCCAGGGTCTCCCCCCACGGCCCGTAGGTGAGCCGAGGAAGGGTGCGCGAAGAACCCGACATGAGCGGTCTCAGTCCTGCCCGCCGGTCGGCGCCGCCGTGTCCTCGGGCAGTTCCAGCGGGCCCCCCTTGGCCTGCGGGAAGTAGCCCTGTCCGATCCCGGAGTCACGGGTTGGCACCATCACCGAACGGATCCACGACATGACCTGGTCGCCGTCCTGGTTGAGCCCGCGCGTGCGCATGGTCAGGATTCCGACGTCGGGCCGACTCTCCGAACGCCGGAGCTCGAGGACGATCGATTCCGCGTAGATCGTGTCGCCGACGTAGACCGGGTGGGTGAGGCGCAGCTCGTCGATCCCCAGGTTGGCCACGGCGTTCTGGCTCATGTCGATCACCGACAGCCCGAGGACCAGAGCGATCGTCAGGCCCGAGTTGACGATGATCCGCCCGCCGGTGATGGGGTTCTGCTGGGCCAGGTGGGCGTTGAAGTGATTCTGGTTCGTGTTGCACGTGAGCTGGGTGAACCACGTGCAGTCGGTCTCGCTGATGGTGCGACCGAACGGATGCTGGAAGACGTCGCCGACCTCGAAGTCCTCGAGGAATCGGCCCAACTGTGCCTCGTGCAGGGTCATCCAGCCTCTCCCTCCAGCCGTTCCAAGGGTTGGGACGGCGCGCCGAGCCTAAAGGTCTGAGGATTGCCCGGTCAATGTCTCTGTTCCACTGAGCGTTTCGGTGTTCCGCAAGATTGGATCGGCCTCGTCGGTCGCGCGGCGCGCGTACGTCGGGCGGAGACGCTCGAGGTGCGCCGCCGCTTCGACCTGCGCCGCCGCGCCATCTCCCCGTTCGACGGCCGCCAGGATCCGGGCATGATCGTCGAACACCGCCCGCCAGTCCTGGCCGCCGACGAAGCGACGCTCCATCACGGCGAACAGCGGCCGGGCCACCACCGTGAGCAGCGGGTTCGCGCAAGCCTCGAGCAGGACGGTGTGGAACGCGACGTTAGCCAGATGCACCGCGTCGTCCGGCGTCTCGCCCGGGTCCACGAGCGTGGCGCGCAGGGCCGCCAGCTGGGTCTCGTCGCGCCGACGAGCGGCCAGTCCCGCGGCCGGGACCTCGAGCAGGTGCCGCACCTCGAGCAGCTGCTCAACGCTGAGCCCCTCACCCCCGGCCAGCAAGCCGACGCTTGCCTCGAGGTAGTCGCCGATGTCATCGACCCCGGGATGGGCCACGAACGAGCCACCCGACACTCCCCGCGTCGTGGTCACGAGGCTTTGGGAGGACAGCACGCGCAGCGCCTCACGCACGGTGCTGCGGGAGACGCCGTACAGGGCTGAGAGCTCCGGCTCGACCGGAAGCCGCTCGCCGGCCTGCAGGTCGCCGGACAGGATCCGGGCCCGTAACTGTTCGGCCAGCTCGGTGTAGGCCGGGCGACGGTCGCTCACGGGACCCGAGCGTAGAACGGTCCGACGTTTTCCGGCGGCTGCTCACGCACCTCGACGTCGACCCCGCCTGGTGCGGTCGCGTCCAAGCGTGCACCCAGCGCGTCCGCCGCACGCCGGCCGGGGAGGAGCGCCTCGGCCGAGTCAAGATCGGGCGTGACGAAGACCGGCAGGATGGCGCCGGCTGTGAGCGGGTGGCCCGGGCAGCGCCCGCGCTCCTCGGGCGGCACGACGGCCGCGTCGTAGGCCAGCAGCTCGAAGCGTGGAGGACGGGCGGCGCGATTGGCCAAGACCGACATCTGCAGGGGCGTTCGGCGCGGAAGCTGCATGAACCGCGAGACCTCGGGCGCGTCGAGCGGAAAGGTGGCGCGAACCTCCAACCCCGCTGGGCCCCCGAAGAACTGCGTCGCCGCGTCGAGGTCCTCGACGCTCCAGACCACGCTGTGCAGCTGAGAATGGAGCCGACCGTCATCCTGGTCGAGGACGCTGGGGAGGCGGTGAGCGATCTCGACGAGCACGATGGGCAGGCCGTCTGGCCCCTGCACCTGCACCTGGCCGAGAGTCATCGGCCCGAAGGCGTACGTCACCGCCGGACCGCGCTCGAGTCCGGCCGCATCGACCACCTCAAGCGAGCGCGTCAGGTCACGGGTGTAGAGGTCCAGGGCCTGTCCGCCCGTGATGTACGGCGGCCGCGTCGACGGCCCCTCGGGAGCCGCCTGGACACGCACGGCGCCGTGGTGGCCCGGGACCCCGACGAAGACGCCGGCCTCGGTGGAGGCCCCCAGGTCGACCAGCCCCAAGGTCCTCAGGAAGGCCGTCGTCCTGACGACGTCGAGCGCCCCGACCACCACGTGGTCGAAGGCGAGCATCGGCGCCTGGTCCATCCCCGGAGTGAAACAGCGTTCCGCTCTGCGGTCAATGAGCCACGGCGGGACGTCGCCGACGCAGCCGGCTCGAGGCTCTCAGCCCAGCGGAACCGCCGACCCCAGCGAAGCGTCACAAGATCGTGTCCGAGGACAAGGCAGCACGCTGCGCCCTGGTGGGTGAAGATAGGGCGATGACAGAACAGCAGGCCGCCACTCTCGACGACGTCCGGGGCTCCGCCGGCCGGATCGCTAAGGCGGTCGAGGGGGTGATCGAGGGAAAGCCGGAGGTCGTTCGCACCACCATCACGGTGCTGCTGGCCGAGGGACACCTGCTCATCGAGGACGTGCCTGGCGTCGGCAAGACCATGCTGGCCAAGGCTCTGGCCCGCTCCATCGACTGCAGCGTCAAGCGCATCCAGTTCACTCCCGACCTGCTCCCCTCCGACGTGACGGGCGTCAGCGTCTTCAATCAGGACACCCGCGACTTCGAGTTCAAGCCCGGCGCCGTGTTCGCCAACATCGTCGTCGGCGACGAGATCAACCGGGCCTCCCCGAAGACCCAGAGCGCGCTGCTCGAGTGCATGGAGGAGCGTCAGGTCACGGTCGACAGCACGACGTATCAGCTGGCCTCGCCGTTCATGGTCATGGCCACCCAGAACCCGATCGAGATGGAAGGCACCTACCCGCTTCCGGAGGCTCAGCGCGACCGCTTCATGGCCCGTGTCTCCATGGGCTACCCCGACGCAGACGCCGAGCTCGCCATGCTCGACCTCCACGCCGGCGCCGACGTGCTCAAAGACGTGGTCCCGGTGACCGACGCCCAAGAGATCGCTCGGCTCGTGGAGGCGGTACGCACGGTCCATGTCTCCGACGCCGTCCGTCGCTACATCATCGACCTCGTCGCCACGACGCGGAGCTCCCCCGACCTGAGGCTCGGCGCGTCCCCGCGCTCGGCCATCCATCTCGTGCGCGCGTCCAGGGCGGCGGCCGCCCTCGACGACCGCGACTACGTCACTCCCGATGACATCCAGGGGCTGGCCGTTCCCGTCCTGGCGCATCGGCTCCTGCTCACGGCGGAGGCGCAGATCGCACGCCGCAGCCGGGAAACCGTCGTCAGGGACCTGGTCCGGCAGGTCTCCGTGCCCACCGAGGCACGGAGCTGAGCTCATGCGTGAGGCTCTGGCCGGACTGACGACGCGAGGTCGCTGCTTCCTGGCGGCCGGCGTCGCGGCCAGCCTCACCTCGCTGCTGCTCGGGCAGGGCGACCTGCTCCGCGTCGCGATCCTGTTGGCAGCCCTTCCCCTGGTCAGCGCGGCTGTGGTCACGCGGACCCGATATCGCCTCGCCTGCACCCGCCGAGTCGAGCCAGGCCGGGTCGCGGCAGGCGACGAGACGCGGGTCGTCCTCAGGTTCGAGAACGTGTCACGGCTTCCAACCGGACTGCTCCTGCTCGAAGACCGGCTCCCGTACGTGCTCGGGTCGCGACCCCGCTTCATGCTCGACCGCGTCGAACCCCGCGGGTCGCGAACGGTCGACTATCCGGTCCGGGCTGAGGTCCGTGGCCGATATGTGGTCGGCCCGCTGACGATCCGGCTCACTGACCCCTTCGGGATGTGCGAGCTCGTCCGGTCGTTCAACGCCCGCGACACCCTCGTGGTGACACCGTTGGTGCAACGTCTCCCCGCCGTCGCTCTCGGGGGGGACTGGGCGGGCTCCGGCGACAGCCGATCCCGCTCGGTTGCCGCCGCGGGGGAGGACGACGTCGCGACCCGCGAATACCGTCACGGGGACGATCTGCGCCGAGTGCACTGGAAGTCCACCGCCCGCTATGGGGAGATCATGGTGCGGCGCGAGGAGCAGCCGTGGGAGTCGCACTGCACGCTGCTGCTCGACACCCGGGCCACGGCGCATCGGGGGGAAGGCCCAGCGTCGTCCTTCGAGTGGGCGGTGTCGGCCGCAGCCTCCATCGGCGGGTATGCCTCTCGCGCCGGCTATACCGTCGACCTGATCACCGACGCTGGCACCCGGCTGGCGGGAACGGCGCTCGCCGACGCGGGCGACCAGGAGGGTGCCCTCCTGGACGCGCTCGCAGCCATCGAACCGACGGGTGTCGTGACGATGCAGAGTCCGTCGAGGCTCGGCAATGCCGACGGGTTGATCGTGGCCGTGCTCGGCAGCCTCTCCGTGGACGAAGCGGAAGCGCTGATCCGCGCCCACCATCGAGGCGGTTCGTCGGTGGCCGTCCTGATCGACGTCGTGACCTGGCGCTCAGCCAAGAGCGCCCGCGCCGTCCTCGACCATGACGTCAACGCAGCTGCCGAGGTCCTCAGAGCTGCGGGTTGGCGCGTGATCGTGGCACGTCACGGCGACTCCTTGCCCGACCTGTGGCCCGCGGCCGCCCGCGGAAGCCTGCTCAACGTCACGGTGGGGGGCGCCGCATGAGCGGGCTCCCACGGCTGACAGTGACGGCGGCCATCGCCGTCCTCCTCACTGCCATCTCCCTGCAGCCGACCCTGCAAGACACGACCTGGCTGCTGCCGACGGCGTTGCTCGTGGCGGTCGTCGCGATCACCGGATACCTCGCGCGGCGGTACGGCGTGCCGCGTCTGCTCATCCCGCTGGCGCAGGTGGGTGTCCTTGCCGTGGCCGGAGTGTTGCGCTTCGCTCAGGACGTCGCCGTCTTTGGGTTCCTGCCCGGCCGCGACGTCCTGCTCACCGTGCAGGCCCTCGTGACCGAGGCCACCGACACCATCTCCACGGTTGCCGCGCCCGCACCGCTGACCCCCGGCCTCACCTTCTTGCTCGCACTGTCCGTCGCGCTGGTCGCGATCGTCGTCGACACGATCGCCGTCACCTACCGTTCGCCGGCGCTGGCCGGCGTGCCGCTGCTCGTGCTCTACGCCGTACCCGTCGCGGTCGTGGCCAATGGAGTCTCCTGGGTCTACTTCGGGCTGGCCGCGACCGGCTGGCTCGCGCTCCTGCTCGCCGACGGCCGGGAGCGCGTCGGTGGTTGGGGGCGCCGCTTGGGAACCCGCACCTACGCCGGTGACCCTGCGGCACCGAATCCCACCGCGCCGCCAGAACCGCTGGGTGCCCTGGGTCGGCGCATCGGAATTGCCGCCGTCGGGCTCGCCGTGGTCCTCCCCGCTGTCGTGCCGGGCCTCAGTGAGGCGGTCTTCGGGCGCGGCGGTGGCAGCGGAAGCGGGTCGGGTGGCGGCACCATCACCACGGTCAATCCGTTCGTGTCACTGGGCGACGACCTCAACCGTCCCGACGACACCGAGGTGCTCCGCTACACGACCGACGTCAACCGACCGGACTACCTACGTCTGGTCACCCTTGACACGTTCGACGGCAAGACCTGGCTGCCTGCCTCGCTGGAGACGTCGGGGCGGATCGCCACCGACCCGCTGCCCCCACCCACGGGGCTGAGCGTCAACACCCAGCGCTCTCAAGTGACAACCCAGCTGACCAGCACCGAGCTGACGGGCAGCACCTGGCTTCCTATGCCCTATCCGCCGACCGCCGTTGCGGTGTCGGGACCCACAGCCGAGGATTGGTTGTACGACTCGACGAACCGGGTGATCTGGTCGCCCAAGTCCGACAGCGCCAACACCACCTGGTCGGTCACGAGCCTGTCGGTCGACCCCACGCGGGCCCAGCTGAAGGCCGACGTGACGCTGGACCCAGTCTTCCTGACGAGATACACCCAGCTCCCCGAGCTGCCGCCGATCGTCAAGCAGACCGCCCAGGAAGTGACCCGGGAAGCGGACGGCAACTTCGAGAAGGCGGTGGCGCTGCAGGACTACTTCAACGATGGCTCGTTTGTCTACGACCCGACGACGCCGTCGACGGCCAACGACCCCCTGACAACCTTCCTGACGAGCAAGCGGGGCTTCTGCCAGCAGTTCGCCGGGGCGTACGCGGCCATGGCTCGCAGCCTGGGGATCCCCACTCGGCTGGTCGTCGGCTTCGTGCCCGGCGAACAGGACGCCAACGGCAGCTGGTCGGTCACGTGGCACGACACCCACGCATGGCCCGAGGTCTACTTCGAAGGCGTCGGTTGGACGCGCTTCGAGCCCACGCCGCGTAACGACAATGGCGGCATCCGGCTCCCGACGTACACGCTCCCGGAAACCCAGCAGCCCGGAGTCAGCGGGAACCCCCGTCAGGGCGGGGAACCGCGCGTGCCCCGGACCAGGGATGGCGAGGTCTTCGTGCCGCCGAAGGCCGACGCAGGTCAAGGCCCCGGCGCCGTGGACGCCGTCGAAACCACGAGCCCCTCGTTCCCCTGGGTGTGGGTGCTGGTTCCTCTCGCAGTCGTGGGCCTAGCCCTCATTCCCTGGGCGATCCGCCGCCAGCAGCGTCGCCGCCGGCTTGCTGTCGCGCGCACCGCTGAACCAGTACGGGCTGCCACAGCCGCGTGGGATGAGTTGGCCGCGACCAGTCTCGACCTCGCGCGGGCTTGGCCAGATTCGCGAACGCCGCGGCAGGTCGCCCGCGGGCTGGCCGACGCGGCCGCCTTGCCCGACCTCTCCGCCTCGGCGCTCTGGCGGATCGCCCTGGCCACCGAGCGGGCCCGCTACGCCCGAACGGCGACCCCGGTCGACGGCCTGGCCGACGACGTCCTCCTCGCCCGGCGGGGACTGCTCGAGGCGACGGGGCGTCGTCGTCGGATCCTCGCCACCTTCGCGCCAGCGTCGCTGCTGACCAGGGTTTCCACGCGCACCGCCGACCTGCTGGACTGGGTGGACGCGTCTCCGAGGCGCGCTCGACGCGCCCTCGGTGCCAGGCGCGACCGCCGAGCCAGCCGGCGGACGACTCAACCGGCCGTGCGCCCGTAGCCCAGCCCTTTCACACCCCGCTCGATCAGCACGCGCCCCGGCCACCCCCAGTCGGTGGCTCGGTTGCCCACGTGCGCCTCAGCCAGGCGAGCCAAGGCCCGATCCTTCCGGGTTGGTCGTGCCGTCCCCTGCTGGCGTGGACCGGCGTGGACCGGCGTGGACTGGCAGGGACTAGCGCTCGTCGCCCTCGCGGCGACGACGCCACCGATCTTCAAACCGGTCCATCACCCCGGCGGACTTGGGGCGCTTGGGCGACCGGCCGGACTTCGACGGTGCGCCGGTCTCGGGAGTGCCCTCGGAGGCGGCAGTGCTGGCGCCGGCCCGCCAACCGCTGACGATCCACCAGGCGGACGCGAGCATCACGAGGAACCCGGCCAGACCGAGGCCCCAGCCGACCGAGACCCCAGCGAGGAGCATGCCGAGCCCCGCGATCAGACCGAGAGCCCCGAGGACGATGCGCCGACGCCGGTGGGCTCGAAGATCGGAGCCGCGCAAGGTAGAGGCGAGCTTGGGGTCCTCGGCATAGAGGGCGCGCTCCATCTGCTCGAGCAGTCGTTGCTCGTGCTCAGAGAGCGGCACGGGTCCTCCTTCGCTCACCCGGTTCGAGCCCGATACGGACCCGCCGGTGGTTACAGCATAAGCAGGCATCGGCGCCAGCGAAAGACGACCTGAGGATTGTTCACCGTGTCGTGAGCAGACGGAGATCATCGGCTCGCCCTGGCGGCTATTGCGGCCGGGCTCGTCCGGGGTCACCGCTGCCGCGCGGATCGGGTTGGCCGCGGACCAGCGAGCCTGGACGTACGGCTCCAGGGCCGAAGCGGCGGGCCGCGGAGTCAACCGCCAACTCGGCCTCGCGCCGCCCCCTGTCGGGTGCTCCCAGGATGAGCTGTTGGGTACGCGTCTCGGCGTCGAGCAGGCCCTCGACCCGCACCCCGACGAGGCGGATACGGGCCCGCTGCAAGCCCAACGCGTCGTACACCTCGCGGACGGTTGCGTAGATCTCTTGGCCCACATCGGTCGCCTCCCGCAAGGTGCGTGAGCGGGTGATCGTCGTGAAGTCGGCGAAGCGAACCTTGACAGCGATCGTGCGCCCGGCGTAACCGGCCGACCGGAGCCGGCCGGCGACCCGCTCGCTGAGGCGGAGCAGCTCACGGTGGACGACGTCGGGGTCGTCGACGTCGGTGGCGAAGGTCTCTTCCGCGCCCATGCTCTTGTCCGGCTCCCGCGCGATGACCCTGCGCTCGTCGCGACCCCACGCCAGGGCGGCCAGGTGAGACCCGGCAGCGACCCCGAGGGCGCGCTCGAGCGTGGCCTGCGGGGTGCGCGCGAGATCGCCCACCGTGCGCAGCCCGAGCCGAGTGAGGGTCTCCTCGGTTCGTTCGCCGACCCCCCACAGCGCCGAGACCGGCAGCGGATGCAAGAACGTCACGACCTCGTCGCGGGGCACGACCAGCAGACCATCGGGCTTGGCCCGCGTCGTCGCCAGCTTGGCCACGAACTTGCTGCTGGCCACCCCCACCGAGCAGGTCACCCCCTGCTCGTCGGCGACCCGGGCACGGATGGTCTCGCCGATGAGGGTGGGACGACCGAGTCGACGGACCGCACCGGAGACATCGAGGAAGGCTTCGTCGAGGGACAGTGGCTCGACGAGGGGGGTGACTTCCCGGAAGACCTCCATCACGGCACCGGATACGGCCGCGTAGCGATCGGGTTGCGGCGCCAGGATCGTTGCCTGGGGGCACAGCCGACGGGCTCGGGTCATCGGCATGGCCGAGTGAATCCCCGCTCGGCGAGCCTCATAGGTCGCTGACAGGACGACTCCACGGGTGCCACCACCGCCGACGATGACGGGAGTGCCCTTGAGCTCTGGGTGGTCGAGCAGGGACACCGACGCGTAGAAGGCATCCATGTCGACGTGCAGGATCGTGCACCCGGTGTCGTCGGCCGGAGGGCCCGACGGCGGCCCGGGGCGGTCAAGCTGCTGCTTGCGGCTCATCGACGCCAGCGTCCCACGCGCACCAACGGTGCGTCCGAGCCATGGCGCGCCAGATCCCGCACGTCGTCGGACACAGAAGAGGGAGACGGGCCAGGAAGATCAGCCACCCGAGCTCCCGGGGCTGGAGTGCCAGAGCTTGCGCGGCGCCTTCGGGGCCTCCCGAGGTTCCCGAGCGTCCTGGTCCTTCCTGGACTCCCGGGCCTCGTGGCCGCTTGCGTCCGGTGCCGGCGTGCCCTTCTTCACGTCCCCCCCGGCCGGCCTGACGTCGGCGTAGGGCGATTGCTTGAACCCGCTGGCGTGCACGAGAACTCGGCGCTGACCCATGCCACCAGCGACTCCCGGTTCGTGGCCGCCGCCTGGAGGGCGTACGACGACCGGACGCGACGATCGGCTGCCGGCCGCCCCCTCGACCGCCTCGGCGCTGCCCGACTCCCAGCCTGCAGGGATCTCGGCCAGCAGGGCGTGAACCGCGGTGATCCCCTCGTTCTCCCAGGCCGCGAACACCCCCGACAGCTCCCACGCCCCCGTCGCCCGCAGGGACAGACCTCGCGGTCCGGTGCGCCGGATGTGTCCGCGCACGACGAGCAGCCAAGAATGGAACACGGTCGCGGCATAGGGGCCCTGGACGTCTTCGAAGAAGGTCGCGTCGACCGGACCGGTCGCATCATCGAGAGTCAGGAAGACGACCCGACGACCGGACCGGACCGGTGGTGTCTGAGTGGCTACCTTGACTCCGGCTACGAGCACCTCGGCCTGGCTGCGCTGCCGGAGCAGGTCACGCGACCGGGTTACGCCGAGCGCGTCGAGCATCGGGGCGTAGAAGTCGAGCACGTGCCGGCTCACATCGAGACCCAGCACGTCGAGCTCCGCGCGAACCCGCTCCGCGCCGGTCATCTCCGGGAGCCCCGAGTCGCCCACCTGCTCGGGGGCGTCGCCGAGGTCGAGGGTGAGCTGCACGTCGGACGGACGGACGGCTGCCACGGCCTGGGACTGCCTCGCGGCCAGCGCCCGGACATCCGTATCGCCGCTTGGGCCCGAGCCCGAGGATGCGTCAGGACGACCCGCGCGCACGGCCCGACCAACCCCTGCTCGGCGCCCACCGCGATCGACCGCCCTGGTCCACCGGTCGAGCTCGGCCACCTGCAGCAGCAGATCGCGCCGGGTGACCTGCCCGCGGCGGCGTACCGGGACCACCGACCCGATCCCGTAGAGACTGTCAAAGGCACCGGCTACCACCAGTCGCTCGACGACCGGTCTGCTGACCCGGGTGCGGTGCCAGAAGTCAGCCAGCGAGGCGTACGGCCGACCGGCAACGACCCGCTCGACCTCGGCCGCCGAGATGCCCTTGACCTCGGCGAGAGCCAACCGGATGCCGTAGGCGCGAGCATCGGGAAGACCTGGCACGAGCGGCGCCTCCCGGGGCGGGGCGCCGAGGATGCCCGGCGGTGGGGCATCCCAGGGGGCTACGCGTTCGACCCGGAAGACCTCGTCGGAGGCGTTGACGTCGAGACCGAGAATGGCGATGCCCAGCTGGCGCGCGTCGTCGAGGATGAGCCGCTTGGGGTACATGCCGGGGTCGTGCGTGAGCACGCCAGCGAGGAAGGCCGCTGGGTGGTGGGCCTTCAGCCAAGCCGACTGATAGGTGGGGAGGGCGAACGCCGCGGCGTGGGCCTTGCAGAAACCGAACGAGGCGAACGCCTTCAGTACCTCCCACACCGCCTCCACCACCTCGAGGCGGTAGCCCCGTCCCATCGCCTGCGGGTAGAACCACTCACGGACCTGCGCCTGCCCGTCGGGCGAGCCGAGGGTGCGACGGACCTCATCGGCCTCGGCGAGGCCGCACCCGGTGAAGACGTCGACGATGCGGATCACCTGCTCGTGGAACACGACAACGCCGCAGGTCTCCTCGAGCACCGGGCGAAGATCGTCGTGGAGGTAGCGCGACTCGGTCCACCCCTGCCGCGCCTTGAGGAACGGGGTGACCATGTCGGACTTCACTGGTCCCGGTCGGAACAGGGAGATGTCGACGACGAGGTCGCCGAAGGTCTCAGGCCCGAACTTCCCGATCAGCTCGCGCTGCCCGGGCGACTCGATCTGGAAGCAGCCGAGGGTGTGGGTCGAACGGATCAGCTCGAAGGTCTGCGCGTCGTCGAGCGGGACGCACGAAGGGTCGTCGAGCTCGATGCGTCCACTCGCGCCGGCTCCGTGGGCGCGGGGTCCGTCGAGACGAGCCACCTCGTCGACGGCGTGGGCCATGGCCGACTGCATCCGGATGCCGAGGACATCGAGCTTGAGCAGACCGAGGTCCTCGACATCGTCCTTGTCGAACTGGCTCATCGGGTAGCCGAGATAGCTGGCCTCCACCGGGGTGCGGTCGAGCAGCCCTCCGTCGGACAGCAGCACCCCGCACGGGTGGAGCGCGACATGGCGAGGCAGCCCGTCGAGGCTCTCGACCAGGGTGAAGAACGTGTCGAGGCCACCGCCAGGGCCGCTCTCTCCCCCGATCCGACTGGCCCGCAGCTCGGGAAGGTCGGCCAGAGCCGCGCGGGCATCACGAGCCCGGATGTGGGGGAACGCCTTGGCGATGGCATCGATCTCGCCGGGTGGGAGCCCGAGCGCTGCTCCGACGTCGCGTACGGCGTGCCGCACGCGGTAGGTGTCCATCATCGAGACGCAGACACAGCGGGAGCCACCGAAACGCTCCAGGATCGCGTCGTAGACCTCGCCCCGGCGAGCCGACTCGACGTCGACGTCGACGTCGGGCAGGGCCTGGCGCAACGGGGTCAGGAACCGCTCCATGAGCAGGCCGTGCCGCAGGGGCTCTACCCCGGACACTCCCAGCAGGTGCAGGACCAGGCTCCCCGCGCCGGAGCCACGCGCCGCCACCCGTACGCCGAGCCGGCGGGTCAGGTCGCACACCTCGGCGACGGTGAGGAAATAGGTCTCGTAGCCGAGGGAGCCGATCACAGCCAGCTCGTCGTCGAGGCGGGCCTGGGCGGCGGCGTGCCGCTCGACGGGGTAGAGCCGCGGCAGCCCTTCCTCGCATCGTTGCCGCAGCACGACCGGAGCTGGCCGGCCGCTGTCGTCGACGACGGACAGCTCCGGTAGATGGATCGCCCCGAGACCGAGATCGCGGGCAGGGTCGAGGGTGCAGTCGAGGGCCACCTGCTGGGTCTCGTCGAGCAGCCGACGGACGCACGCAGTCTCGGTGTCACCCGCTCCCCCGGCCATCCGGGCGACCTCGGCTGCGACCTCGACCATCTGTGGACCGGACTTCAGGTAGCCCTCGGCATTGACCCGGTCGACGTGTCGCTCGTCGAGGGCCACCAGACGGCGGGCGGAGTCGAGGAGGTCTGCCGTGGCCGCCCCCGTTTGCTCGGCGTAGCGGACGGTGTTGGTGAGGACGACGCGGAGGCCGTGCTCACGGGCGAAGCCAAGCAGCCGGGCGGCCAGGGCGCTGGACCCCAACCCCTGACCAGGACCGCGGTGGGAGACGACCTCGACCCGGAGCAGCGTCGGCTCGACGACCGAGCACCACTGGTCGAGGGCGATACGCGCCAGATCGGGCCGGCGCCGCGCGAGCGCTCGACCCACCGCGGAGTCGGGACCGAGCAGCACGATCAGCTCGCCGTCCGCGGCGTGCTCGGCGACGAGAGCACGGCTGCTGACCGGGCGACCGCGCACGACCTGGTGGTCGTCGGTGCCGAGGTGGGTGGCCGACACCAGGCGGTTGAGCGCGGCCCACCCTGCTCCGGTCGGGGTCCCGTCGGCCCCAGCGGACCGGGCGGTCCCAGAGAGCCGGGTCAAACGCCCGGCGCGGGCCAGCACGGTGACACGTGGGTGGCGCGGGTCGACCTCGGCACCACCTCGGACGGGGGTTCGCGGGACAGCCGTACCGCCGCGCGGGCGGCGGGCCGACCCGTCCCCCCACGCGTCCTGGGCCGGCCGCGGCTCCTCGGGGATCACCGCGAGGTCGGCGCCCAGCACGGTGGCCACACCGTGAGTGAGTCCGGCCTTGGCGAACTTCACCGCCCCGCGGACCCCATCGCGGTCGGTGAGCGCGAGCGCCGGCATGCCGAGCTCTGCTGCACGAGCCACCAGCGCCTCCGGGTGAGAGGCACCGTGACGCAGGGAGTAGCCG
Organism: uncultured Actinomycetota bacterium; assembly: GCA_963820065.1. Classification (GTDB taxonomy): domain Bacteria; phylum Actinomycetota; class Actinomycetes; order DATJPE01; family DATJPE01; genus JANPBY01. Next base: position 242,252 of record CAWFYM010000010.1, read on the forward strand.
GAAGCGACGTGCAGGTGCACAAAGGAATCAGTCACAGGAATCAGTCACAGGAATCACTCAAGGGTCGGCAGCGGGGTCGGTCAGCCGGTGAGCGGGAGGGCGACCTGGTGGGCCAGACCCAGGGTGGTCTCGGCCAGCGCCAGGAAGGTGGCGCAGTCTCGGAGCATGTCATCGGCCTCGCGAGTCGACACGACGGGGAGCCCGGCCTCGGCTGCAGCGCGCTTGCCAGCACCAGCAGCGAAGAAGCCCGCCCACTCGCCGAGCTCGGGAGCCACCTCGGGCAGCATCACCCAGACGCTGCTGGGGCCACGCCGGACCCGCGCGGGTCGCGCCCGGGCGGCGAGGACGGCTGCAGCTGCGCGCAAGGCAGCCAGGTGAGCCTCGGCATAGCGCTCGCCCGCGGTGGTCGCCACCGCGCTGCTGGCCAAGCCCCGAGCCGACAGGCGCAGCAGGTCGAAGCTGGCCCGTGGGACCGGCAGGTGCGCGGATGCCATCCCCTCGCCTGGATCGGGCCTGCCCCCTGCCTGGCCATCAGTCGAGCGCACGAGCCAACCTCCAGCCCCTCGGCTCCGCGTTCGCGTCGTAGGTGAGGTCGAAGACCCCGACGAAGGTGTCCGGCCTGCTGGGGTCGATGGTGCCGTCAGCAGGTGCTCGACCCGACCGGGCCTCGACCCGCCACACCTGGCGCCCCGCCGTCGAGGCGTGCACCGGCAGACCGTCGCCGTCGCGGACCCGCCACCACGCGCCCACCTCCACCCAGTGGGCGAGCACCGAACGGACGAGATAGAGCCGCCCGCGCCACAGGAACTGCCCAGGGCTGAACGGTTCGGCTGCTGGGTCAGCTGCTGGGTCGGCTGCTGGGTCAGCTGAGCCAGCGGAAGGAGACGAGCAGGCGGCCGGCCTGACATGGACCGGATCGTCGTAGCGACGCATGGCGCACCCTCCTGAACGTGTCTCGGGCCGTTCGTGCTCCCGGTCCCGGACCGGCGCTTCCCCACGCCTGACCGGGACCGATCTCCCACCCGAAGGGGTCGCACGGGGTCGAGGCGCACGACCCCTCGGGCGGGTCACCTCGGAGGAGCCGCGAGACTCATCCGAGCGTCGAACACTGTTGAACACTGTCGAGCGCTGTCGAACAGATGTTCCGAACAGGTGTTCGAGTTCTCACTCTAGACCGCCCCACGGACAGTCCGTCAAGACCTGGCGCCAGACCTGCTGCCAAGCCGGCTCCACGACCGGCTCCACGACCGGCCCCAAGACCGATGGACCCTCTCGGCCCCGACGTCGTCGGCGCCGAGGGATCCGCAGCCGATAGGTTCGCGCGCATGCCCCGTACCGCAGCTCTGGGCATCTACCGGATCGGATTCGCCGCCCTGGCGGCACTCGCCGTGAGCGCCCAGCTCCTCAAAGGGCTGGATCGCGAAGGATTCTCGGTCCTCAACTTCTTCAGCTTCTTCACGATCCAGAGCAACCTGCTGGCCGTCGTCGCGCTGACCCTGACCGGCGTACGGGCGCTGCGGGGTCGACCTGCCGACGCCGTGCTGCTCAGAACCCTCGCAACGTTCTGCATGGTGACCACCGGCATCGTCTACGTCCTGCTCCTGCGCGGCCTCGAGGAGAGCCTGCAGACGCCCGTTCCGTGGATCAACGCGGTCCTGCACTACGTCATGCCGGTGGTGCTGCTGGTCGACTGGCTCGTCGATCCGCCACGTCCGGCGCCGACCATGCGGCGCGCCCTTCTCGTGCTCCTCTACCCGATCGCCTGGGTCACCTACAGCCTGATCCGCGGGCCGATCGCCGAGTGGTATCCCTATCCCTTCCTCGACGTGCGCGACAAGGGCTACCCGGCGGTCCTGGTGACCTGCGCGGTCCTCGCCATGGCGATGATCGGCTTGCTCTGGGTGCTCGCCCGTCTCGGTCGACTCGGCAGCCGAACCGGGGAACCGGCGACGGAGGGCCAACGACCCGTCAGCGACCCGAGCAGCAACCAACCCGAAAGCAGCCGATGAACGACGACCTGAGCGCTCCAGACACGAACCAGCCGGTCCTCGAGCATCCGGCCGTCGCCCGGGTCCGGGTCGCGTTGGCTGCTGCCGGGGCGACCGGTCAACCGGTCGTCCTCGCCGATCCCGCACCGACCGCCGCCGCAGCCGCTGCCCAGCTCGGTTGTGAGGTGGCTGCGATCGCCAACTCGCTGGTCTTCGCCGCCGATGGCGAGCCGCTGCTCGTCCTGACGTCCGGCGGCCATCGTGTCGACACGGGCAAGGTCGCTGCCCTGCTGGGCGTCGCCCAGGTTGGACGGGCAGACGCAGAGCTGGTCAAGACCCGCACGGGCATGTCGATCGGCGGGGTCGCGCCCGTCGGTCACCTCGAACCCGTACGCACGCTGGTCGACCTCGCGCTTGCCGACTTCGACGTCGTCTGGGCAGCGGCCGGACATCCGCGCACGGTCTTCCCGACGAGCTTCGAGGAGTTGGTTCGCATCACCGGCGGCACTCCGGCCGAGGTCGCCTGACCCAGCCAACCCCCTGGCGGCTAGGTCAAGCGGGCGCGAGACGCACGGCGGTGGCCCCATAGAGAACCAAGGTGTCGTCCAGGACCACGCCGCCCTCCCCTTCGAGGACCTGCTCAGCGGGCTCGAGCTCATCCGGCTCGAGCACCGGGGAGTCCAGGAGGGTCAGCGGCAACGACAAGGCCGCCAGGACAGCCTGTTCCTCGGCCATCAGGGGCTCCGGCCCCATCATCCGGGTGACGGCCAGGGGCCCAAGCGACAGGACAACACCCTCGGCGGAGTACGCCCCAGCGATCCGGTTCACTCCTGCGCAACCGCTGACCCGGCCGTCGTCGTCGAAGCTCAGCGACGCCTCCCCGGACAGGATCAGGTCGCCGACCCCGACAATCCGCCAGGTGGTCCCGGCCCACCGATCGGTCATGACGACCACCCTAGGGGGGCAACCCGCGGGAGCTCAGCGAGAAACAGCCGATGCCGCCCGGGTCACGAGCGACCGTCCACCCCACACCAGCAGGGCAGCCACGGCCGAGGACATCGGAACCATGACCAGCGTGGCCGTGCGCAGAGACAGCACCCCTGCGAACCCGGCCACCGAGAAACCGAGGACGCCGAGCAACGCCGCGGCGAGCCCTAGCGCCGCCAGCCCGTCCCGATGAGGGCGCCGCTGCTTCGACGCGACGGGCGCGAAGGGGCCCACCCGTTCGAACCGCCGGAACAGCCATACGAAACCGCCGAGCACCAGCGCGCACGCCACCAAGAACGGAACCCGCAGCAGCCACCAGGCGAACCCGCCGATGGCCGGGAACACCGACGCCCCCGCCAGAGCGAGAGAACCGGTCACGATGACGATCGCGGTGAGGTGCCACAAGAATGCCGTCATCACGACCCCGTTCGCCACCACCACGCCGGTCCACACGCGCACGTCCGCCAGCCAACGGGTGACGACCGGGCGCAGCAGCAGCACGAGCCCGAGCAGCCAGGCGGAGTACGTCATCAGCGCCAGCGACGGAGGCGTCATGTTCGACACGGCCTCGCCCGGCAGGCTCACCATGGACAAGGGATAGGGAAGCAGCCACACCAGCGCCACGGTGCAGGCGAGGCCGAGCAGCGCGAGGCGGAGGGCAAAGGCACGCCCGCCTCTCTGCGGAACGCCATCGGCGTAGAAGAAGCCGCACTGGTGCACGGCCAGCCAGACGGTGGCGAAGTTCAGGAAACCGACATAGGGGACGTCGAGACCCAGGCGAAGCGCGTCGATGAGGGCCGTCAGCACGGCGAGCACCACGACGACACGCACGCCCCAGCGGCGATGCGCCCGAAGCATCCACGGCGCAAACGCGAGCACCGCGAGATAGATCCCCACGAACCACAGCGGCTGCGCCACCAGCCGAAGCACCATGGCTGCGCGATCATCGAGATGACCCGTCGCCTCCACCAAGATTCCTGCGGCAAGGCCAACCCAGAGGAAGGCCATGGTCGGGCGGAGCAGCCGCTCCACGCGTGACACCGCGAAGTCGGCGTAACTCCCGTTGGCTCGCGCCAGGGATGCCAGGGCCACGGCGTGCGAAAAGCCCCCTACGGCGAAGAACACGGGCATGACCTGGAAAAGCCATGTCAGGATCCTCAGCTCAGGCACGACGGCGAGCGAGTTCGTCACCGACACCCCGCCGACGGCGTCCACGACGACGGCAGCCATCAGGAAGTGGCCAAGCATCACCGCCCCGAGCGCGACCACTCTGAGCAAGTCGACGTAGCGGTCGCGAGTGGCCGGCGTGGCTGCCGCCAGGGCCGCCGCGGTCGACGGATCCGCCATCCCGGGAGGCTATCCGTCGTCACCGGCGTCCACCGCGATCCTCCTAGGGTGGGGCCTGTGTCGTCGGACGAGCAACAAGGCGCGGTCCCCGCGCTCGTCACCCTCCACCTGTGGGGTGTGCCCACCGCGAGGATCCCGGCGGCATTCGTCGCCATGGGCCGCGACCGCCGACCGCTCGCGCGTCAACCAGGATTGCGGTTCGCCAAGCTCCTGGGCACCGGCTCGGGAGAGACGTTCGCACCCGGCGACGCCGACCCCCGCCATTGGGGCGTGCTCGCGACGTGGGATGACGCCCGGGCCGCCCAGGCGTTCGACGGCTCGGACGTCGTCCGCCGATGGGACGAACGAGCCGACGAACGCTTGGCCGTCTCCATGCGGCCCCTGACGAGCAAGGGTCTGTGGGCGGGCGAAGAACCTTTCGGGCGCCCGAGCCCTGCCCCTTCGAGCGGTCCCGTCGCGGCGCTCACCAGAGCACGGATCAAGCCGCGGTTGTGGCGCACCTTCTGGCGCAGCGTGCCGCCGGTGTCGTCCAGCCTCAAGTCCAGTCCCGGGCTGCTGATGCGGGTCGGCATCGGGGAAGCGCCCGTGGGATTGCAGGGGACCTTCAGCATCTGGGAGTCCGCGGCCGCGCTGCGCGACTTCGCTCATCGTGGGATCGAGCACCAGGAGGTCATCCGGCGAACCCATGAGGTGGGCTGGTACTCCGAGGAGCTGTTCGCGCGTTTCGCCGTGCTGAGCGCCCACGGGGTCTACCGGGGAAGCCCCCTCGGGCTCGCGGGCACGTAGGCTTCCCCGCCGTGAGCGTCCGCGTCTACTCCGGCCCGCACGCCGACAGGCGTCGCGGTCCTTCGACGTTCCTGCGCGCCATCCCCTGGCTGCTCGCCGTGGCCACGGTCGGGGCGCAGATCGCCTACCCCCTGGTCGAGGGCGACGCACGACGCACGCTGACTCTCGTGACCGTGGGCCTGTTCTTCCTCGCCTCGACCACTCATGCCCTCGTCTGGCGTGGCGTGCTCTGGACGGCGGCTTTCCTCGTCGTGACCGTCGGAGGTGGACTGCTCGTCGAGGCCGTCGGCGTGCGGACCGGGTGGCCGTTCGGCGACTACGTCTATGGCGACCTGGGCGGGACCGTGGCCGACGTGCCTTGGGTCATTCCCCTGGCGTGGTCGATGATGGCCTACCCCTGCCTGGTCGCGGCGCGCACACTCTGCCGTGGGTCTCTGGCGACACCGCTGGTCGGTGCGCTGGGACTGGCCGGCTGGGATCTGTTCCTCGACCCGATGATGACCGCCGAGGGCTATTGGACCTTCACCGACTCGACGGCGACAACGCTGCCGCACGTGTCTTCGTTCCCCCTGTCCAACCTGGCTGGCTGGTATCTCGTCGCCTTCGCCATGATGCTGCTTCTGGATCGGCTGCCCAGGCGGAGCGTGCCCGAGGGTCAGCCCGCGGTCCTCTTCTTGTGGACCTACGTGTCCTCGGTCCTCGCGGCACTGGTGTTCTTCGACCGGCCCTGGGTCGCGCTCTACGGCGGCGTCGCCATGGGTGTCGTCGCCGTCCCCTACGCGTGGGTCCTGTGGGTCGGACGCGACTGAACGGGCGTCTGGCCCGCGGCTTCGCCCGTACGGCCGCCGCCGGCGCCGTCGCAGCTACCGCGCACACGCTGGTCAACCTCCGATGGCTGCGCATCCCGCCGCGCGACCCAGCGATCACGGCGGAGCGGGTTTCGGTGCTGCTACCTGTGCGCAACGAGGCGGCGAGGGTTGGAGCGTGCCTCACCGCGCTGCTCGCGCAAGAAGGCGTGCCCGATCTCGAGATCCTCGTGCTCGACGACGACTCCGACGACAACACGGCAGCGGTCGTTCGCGCCCTGGCCGGTGCCGACCGGCGCGTCCGGCTGCTGACGGGGCGTCCGCTCACCGGTGGCTGGCTCGGGAAGCCGCACGCCTGCGCGCAGCTGGCAGACGCCGCCACCGGCACCGTCCTGGTCTTCGTCGACGCGGACGTCGTTCTGGAACCCGACGCCGTGACCCGGACCGTGGCCCTGTTGCGCGAGTCTTCCCTCGACCTCGTATGCCCCTACCCCCGGCAGGTCGCGGAGACGGCGGGAGAACGCCTGGTCCAACCGCTCCTGCAGTGGTCGTGGCTGACGTTCCTGCCGCTGCGGCTCGCGGAGAATTCCCCGAGTCCGTCGATGGCGGCGGCCAACGGTCAGCTCCTCGCCTGCGACAGCTCCGCCTACGTGCGGGTCGGCGGCCACGCCGCAGTGCGCGACGCCGTCCTCGAGGATCTGGCGCTCGCCCGAACGTTCAAGGCTGGCGGACGTCGAGCCGGGATGGCCGACGGTACGACCCTCGCCACCTGCCGGATGTATGAGTCCTGGAACGAGCTCGAGGCGGGCTACACCAAGTCGCTGTGGTCGGCGTTCGGGTCTCCCGGCGGCGCGGCCGGCGTCCTGATACTTCTCTCAGCGCTCTACGTCGTCCCGCCTGTGGCTGCAGTCCTCGGCCGCGCCGGCGTCCGACGCGCGGGGCTGGTCGGGACAGCAGCTGGGCTCACCGGGCGGGTTGTCGTGGCCCGCCGAGTCGGCGGCCGGGTGTGGCCGGACTCCGCGGCTCACCCGGTGTCCGTCGTCCTCCTCGGGTGGCTGACCGCCCGGTCCGTCGCACGCCATCGGCGGGGCGAACTGACCTGGAAGGGACGGAGCCTGTGAGCGAGGTCCTCGTCGTCGGTGCCGGCATGGCCGGGATGGCCTGCGCCGCGCGACTGTCCGTGAAGGGCCACCAGGTCACGGTGCTCGAGCAGGCGCCCACCTGGGGCGGCAAGCTCGGGTGGTACTCGCGCGAGGGATTCTCCTTCGACACCGGACCTTCGCTGCTGACGCTTCCCGCGGTCTACCGCGACACCTTCCTCAAGACCGGCACGGCGCTGGAGGAGGTGGTCGACCTCGTCAACGTCGACCCGGTCTGCCACTACCGATTCGCCGACGGAACAGAAGTGGACGTGCCCGACCTCGATCGCCGGGCCGTCGGGAGGGCCTTTGATGACGCGTTCGGGCCCGGCAGCGGCGACGACTGGCTGCGCTTCCTGGCCCACGCGGGGCAGATCTGGCAGGCCACGCGGGGTCCGTTCCTGACCTCGGTCCTGGAAGGCCCGATGGACCTTCTGCGGCAATCACGCCGCGTGCGCGACCTCCGCACCATCGCGCCCTGGCGGAGCCTCGACGCCATGGGGCGGCGCTACCTGAGCGATCCGAGGATGCGCCAATTCCTGTGGCGCTACGCGACCTACACCGGCTCCGACCCTCGCAAGGCGCCTGCGGCTCTCGCCGTGGTTCCCTACGTCGAGCAGACCTTCGGAGCGTGGTACGTCCGCGGAGGCATGCGGAAGCTGGGCGAGGCGTTGTACGAGCGGTGCCTCCAACGCGGGGTGGTCTTCCGGTTCGACACCGACGTCGCTGAGGTCACCGTCCAGCAGCGCCGGGCCGTGGGCGTACGGCTCACCGACGGTGAGAGCCTGCGCGCGGACCATGTCGTCTGCAACGCCGATGCCGCCGAGGTCTACGGCCGGCTCATCACCGATCGCCTCGCCGACCCGGGCCGTGCTCGACTGCGCAAGGCCACACCCTCGCTGGCCGGTTTCGTCCTCCTGCTCGCCGTGGACGGACGCACCCCGGGTCTGCGGCACCACACGGTGCTGTTCCCGAACAACTACGAAGCCGAATTCGACGCAATCTTCGGCAAGGCGCCTCGACCTGTGGACGACCCCACGGTCTACGTCGCGGCTCCCGACGACCCAGCCTTGCGACCCGACGACTCAACCGAAGCTTGGTTCGTCCTGGTCAATGCTCCTCGCCACGATCCCAGCGCGGCCGCGCGAGGGCGCGGCGTCGACTGGCGCGAGCCCGGGCTCGCGGATTCCTACGCCGAGCGGATCCTGTCCGTCATGGCCGAACGCGGTCTTGACGTTCGTGATCGAGTCCGGTGGCGGGTCGTCCGTACTCCTGCCGATCTCGAGACCGACGTGCGCGCCCCCGGAGGCTCGATCTACGGGACGTCGTCCAATGGCGCCCGATCAGCGTTCCTGCGCGCAGCCAATCGATCGCCGGTGCCTGGCCTGTACCTCGTGGGTGGCTCGGCCCATCCGGGTGGCGGGCTCCCGCTCGTGGGACTGTCGGCCGAGCTGGTGGCCGACCTGATCGGTCGCGCCTAACCGACCTGTGCCATCCCCGTCACCTTCACGTCGTTCGAGCTCGTCAGCCTCGCGTCCGCAACAGGTCGACAAGGGTCAGCGCCAGCCAACCTCCACGGGCAGGCCCACAAAGGTCGCGTACGGCTCGAGCGCTGCCTCGACCCGCTTCTTGGCGGCGCCTGTGAGGCGGACCAACGGATCGACCTCGACGACAACCTTGCGCGCTGTCTTCTTGCGCGTCCAGACACCGATCACCCGACCGTCACGAACGACGGTCCAGCGGAACATGCCGTTGCCGCCGGGGACGATGGCCTGCTTGTGTTCCTCGGCCAGCATGAGTGCGCGGTCCTTGTAGCCGAGCAGGAACTCATCGAACCCCGAGAGCACCAAGGCTTCCTGCGGGCGCTCGACGTTCGCGCCGAGATCGTAGGTCTCCAGCGCGTCGGCGGCTGCGACCATCTCCTGACCGTCTACGGCAACCGAGACCAAGGCGCGATCCGCCTCCGCGATCCCAGCCTTGACCTCTTTCATGGTGAGGCCCGTCCAGCCGGAGAAGTCTTTAGCGTGTGGTCGGGCCGTGGCTGCGGAAATAGCGCTCAGCGATGAGGCCGAGCGCCTGCTCCCGCGAAGGGGACGCGGGTTCGGGAGCCCACTCGTCGAGCAAGGCGAAGGTCTGCTCCGAGCCGACGTTCGGCGCGATGCACGTGACGCCGCGCTGGCTGGCGTACCAGAGCAGGTGGTAGCCCAGCTGCCCGCCAACCTCCAAGCCGGCGTCCTTGAGCGTCGTCAGGCACTCGGCTCGGGTCATCCGTCCGCCGTCGGCCAGCGCCGCCCCGAGCACGTCGACCGCGCGGTCGGCGACCGACTCGCTGAGCCCGAGGAACTCTCTCCGCCTGGCCGCGCCGGCCAGCGCCCTGGAGCCCATCAGGTCGAGCATCCACCGAGCGTCCTTCGGCGGGACGAAGTGGACCGTCCCGCGCATCGGCCAGGTCCGCAGCGCCTCACGCCGCTCCAGGGCAGCCTCGACGTCAACCTTGGTGACCCCGGGCAGCCTGGCCCCGAACGACCACAGTCCACTGCCGAGGTCCTGCGCCTGCATGGCTCCGAACCACGTGACCACCTCAGCCACGGTGCGCGGGGCCCCGCCTCCCGACGTACGGCTCCGAAGCAGCAAGCTCTGCATCCGCAGGTCTCTCGCCTGTCCCGCCGTCAGCTCCACATTCACCTCCACCTCGGACCCTTCGCGGTGCGTCAGCCGGGGTCGCCGCGTTCACCGAACCAGCCAGCGACCGGACCGCCACGGCTCACCGCCCGAAGCCGACGCTCGGCCTCACGGCGCACCTCGGCCGTTGTGACCACGAGGAGTCGGTCGCCGAGCCGGATCCGGGTCAACCGGTCAGGAACCATCGTCGCCCCCTCACGCACGACCAAGGAGACCGAGGCCCCCACCGGGAGCCGGAGATCCGAGCCGACGTAGAGCCCCACCATGCGCGAACCCTCCGGCACGTCCACCTCGAGAAGCGCCGCGTTCATCTCGTCCAGTGGCGCCGACTCGACGGCCAGCTCACCCGGCTCGGCGGCGCCGGCGACCCCGAGTCGGCGGGCGATCCAGGGCAGCGGGGGGGCCTGCAAGGCCGTGAGCACCAGGACGAGCAGGAACGTCGCATCGAAGACCTCCACCGAACCCGGCGTGCCGGCAGCGAAGGCGATGGTCGCGAGCACGATGGGTACGGCGCCGCGAAGCCCTGCCGCAGTCAGGAAGGCCTGCTCCGTCCACGGCACGCGGAACCACGTGGCCGAGGCCACGACCGCCAGCGGCCTTGCCACCAGCACCAGGGTCACCCCAGCGACCAAGGCCAGCGGGACCGCGTCGATCAGCCGAGAAGGCGAGGCGAGCAGGCCGAGCAACACGAACAATCCGATCTGCGCCAGCCAGGCCAGCCCCTCGCTGAACCCGAGCACGGCCCGTCGGTGCGGCAGACGCGAGGAGCCCAGGAGCACGGCACAGACGTACACAGCAAGGAAGCCGCTCGCGTGCGCGAGCCCGGCGGTGGCGTATCCACCAACGATCAGGGCCAGGGAGGCCAGCGGATAGAGCCCCACGGCCGGCAAGGCGATCCGGGCGAGCAGCCAGCGCCCAGCCAGCCCGACGGCGAGGCCGACGAGTGCACCGGCCACGAGCTCGTAGCCGACCTTGCCGACGTCGACCCACCAGGCGTTCTCGCCCCACTCCCCCGCGGCTACAAGGGTCACCAAGACGATGACTGGCGCGTCGTTCATCCCCGACTCGGCCTCGAGCGTGGCCCCGATCCGCGGCTTCAACTTCAGGCGGCGCAGCACGGAGAACACCGCCGCAGCGTCGGTCGACGAGAGGACCGCTCCGATGAGAACCGAGGTCGTCGCATCGAGGCCGAGCACCAGGTGGACGGCGATCGCGACGGCCCCGATGCTCACCGCGACACCGACGGTGGCAAGGACGATCGACAGCCCGAGCACCGGGCGGATCGTCGACAATCGAGTCGTGAGCCCACCCTCGGCCAGGATGATGACCAGCGCGATCAGTCCCAGGTCGCGCGCCAGGGCGAAGTCTTCGAACTGGATCCCGAAGCCTCCCTCGCCCAGCAGCAGACCCAGGAACAGGTACAGGAGAAGGCCTGGCAACCCGAGCCGGGCGCTGACCCGAACCGCCAGTACCCCCACGAGCACGACGGCCGCGCCAAGGAGCAGGGCGAGCTCAAGGTTCTCCGCCACGGCTCAGCCCGCGTCCGGCGACAGGGGACGAATCAGCCTGCGGCGCACCACGGTCACCAGCTGCGCGAGTCCGACGAGCGACACCGCCAGCCACGCCCAAGCGCCCGCAGTGGCCCACTCCCCAGCCGCTGCGACGTGCAACCCCGCCCCGAGCAGGAACGCGGCCGTGATGATCACCCGAGTGGGCCGCTCGGCGATGGTCACGACACCCACCTCGCTCATGCCTCCGGCGCCAGCACGCGCGCGGGTGTACTCCAGGAGCATCATCACGACACCCCCGGCCACGCAGACCGCGGCCGGAGCGCCGACCAGCCACAGGGCGAGCAGATAGAGCAGATCCGCGCACCGGTCGACCACCGAGTCGAGCACGTGCCCCCACGCAGTGGTGCGCGACGTGAGTACGGCGACGCCGCCGTCGAGGTTGTCGGCCAGCCCGGAAGCCACGACGAGCGCCACCGCCAGCAGCACCCAACGGCCCCCGAGTGAGGCGACTCCGGCCACCGAGCCGGCCAGCACCAGTCCGAGCAGCGTGACAACGTCCGGCGGCACGCCCAGCGCGGCGAGCGGGCGTGCACAGCCGTACACGAGTGTCAGCCAACCCCGAACCAGACTGTTGGAGCGTGGGTCGTAGCCGCCGTGCAGGGTTGACCACCGGTCGAAGTACTCAGCCCGGCTCGGCACGGAGACCACGAAGTCAGCCCCCGGCCCAGGCGACCGTCACCGATGCTGCGCCGGTGCTCGAGTCGGGCTCCATCCCCCGATCCTGGCAGAACCGGCGCGCGCCTCGGTCCCTACGAGTCCTTGCCGAGCCCCAGCGCGCCATACACCTCACGCGAGGCGGTTGAGCGGTTCAGCGTGTAGAAGTGCAGCCCGGGTGCTCCGCCGGCCAACAGGTCACCCGCGAGTGCGGTGGCAACCTCGACCCCGATCGCGCGAACGGCCGCCGGGTCATCCTCGACGGCGTGGAGGCGTTCGGCGAGCTCAGCGGGGAAGACGGTGCCCGACAGCTGCGCAAAGCGCGTGATCTGGCCGACGTTGGTCACGGGCATCAGCCCCGGGATCACCGGCAGGTCGCATCCACGGGCGGCCAGTCGGTCGACGAGGCGGAAGTACGAGTCAGCGGTGAACAAGAACTGGGTGATCGCGAAGTCGGCGCCGGCCGCCGCCTTGGCAGCCAACACGTCAGCATCGGCATCGAGATCAGCCGCCTCGGGATGACCGTCGGGGAAAGCGGCAACCCCGACACTGAAGTCGCCGAGACCCTTGGCGAGCTCGACGAGCTCGATGGCGTGCCGCAGACCTTGGGGATGCTGCTCCCACTGGGCTCCGGGTCCACCAGGCGGATCCCCGCGCAGAGCCAGGACGTTGCGCACGCCGGCCGCGGCGTACTGACCGATCACCTGACGCAGCTCAGCCCTCGACGAGCCCACGCAGGTCAGGTGTCCCAAGGCCGTCAGTGTCGTCTCGGTGCCGATGCGCTCGGTCACGCGGACCGTGCGGTCGCGCGTCGTGCCCCCCGCGCCGTACGTCACCGACACGAACGACGGATCGAGGCTCTCCAGCTCCCGGATGGCCTGCCAGAGCTGGCGCTCGCCCTCGTCGGTGGCGGGCGGGAAGAACTCGAAGGACCAGCTCTTCCGTCCCCCGGCCAAACGGTCGCGGATGGTCCTCGCCTGACCAGGCATGGTGGTGGGGACGCCGCGGGACATGCCACCAGAGTAGGGACACGTTGGCTCAGGCCGAGCGGCCGACCAGATACCGGACCCAGGCTGGACGTGCGTGCTGCCCGCGGCCCACGTACCCTCGCGCCCGTGGAGACCCGGGGCGACGCTGAGGATCCGGACCTTGCGAGGCCCAGCGGCGCCAACACGACGGGCCCGGGCGAAGTGAAGCACGCAGACGTGGACCAGCGAGCGCATCCGCTTGACACCGAGGACCTCCGCGTACGGGTCCACAAGCACCTCGAAGACTTTCTCGCCGCGCAAGCGCCGGTCCTCGAAGAGATCAGCGACGACCTCACACCCCTCCACGAGGCGTTGGCGTCGATGCTCGCCCGCGGCAAGCGACTGCGGCCCGCGTTCTGCTACTGGGGCTGGCGGGCGGCCGGCGGTGACGACAGCGAGTCAGCAGTGCGCGCAGCCACCTCGCTCGAGCTCCTCCAAGCCTGCGCGCTCATCCACGACGATGTGATGGATGCGTCCGACACTCGTCGCGGGCAACCGTCCACGCATCGGCGGTTCGCATCCCTCCACCGCGGCTCGTCCTGGCTGGGCTCTCCGGAGACCTACGGAGTCGGCGCGGCGATCCTGCTCGGCGACCTGTGTCTGTCGTGGGCAGACGAGCTGCTCTTCACCTCGGGGATGCCCGCGGAGGCCTTGCTGCGCGCCAAGCCGGTCCTCGACGTGATGCGCACCGAGCTGATGGCCGGGCAATACCTCGACCTGCTGGAGCAGGTCAGGGGCGGAGGTTCGGTGGAGCGTGCGATGCGGGTCGTGCGCTACAAGTCGGCGAAATACACGATCGAGCGCCCGCTCCATCTGGGTGCCGCACTGGCCGACGCCCCGGAGGAGCTTGTCGAGCTCTACAGCGCCTACGGACTGCCGCTGGGCGAGGCCTTCCAGCTGCGCGATGACGTCCTCGGAGTCTTCGGCGACCCCGGCCAAACCGGAAAGCCGGCCGGGGACGACCTGCGGGAAGGCAAACGGACCGTGCTGATCGCCCGAACCCTGGAGGTGGCGTCACCAGCAGAAACCGCGCTGCTCCGTCGACACCTCGGCGACCCCGGGCTGACGGAAGACGGCGTGGAGGCCCTCCGTGAGGTCATCACCTCGACCGGTGCGCTGGAGGCCGTCGAGGCCCACATCACCGAGCTCACCCAGGCGGCCCTCAGCGTCCTGACGCCGTTGCCCGAACCTGCCCGCACCACGCTGGAGCAACTGGCGGTCGCGGCCACGACCCGCCGGGTCTGACGCCAAGCAGCCCACCCGACCCAAAACCCCTCGTGATCATGCGCAGATGGCCCCTGCGGCGGTGATCCGCCCGACCGTCGACCACCGCAACCCGCCCCGGTCGGCGCGCCCTGGTCGCGCCGCCGCCGTACTGTCGGACTGTGCGTACTGTCAAAGGCCCGACCGACCACATCGTCATCGTCGGGGCAGGGTTGGGCGGTTTGTCGGCGGCGCTCCGGCTGGCCGGCGCCGGACGGCAGGTGACCGTCCTCGAACGCGAACAGGTTCCCGGTGGCCGAGCTGGGCTCCTGGAGACCGAGGGCTACCGGTTCGACACCGGACCGACGGTGCTCACCATGCCCGACCTCATCGCCGACGCCCTCGACTGCGTCGGTGAGCGGTTGGAGGACTGGCTCGACCTGCAACCGGTGAGCCCGCTCTACCGAGCCTTCTACCCCGATGGCTCGACTCTCGACGTCCACAGCGACGTCGACGAGATGGCCGCCGAGATCGAACGGGTCTGCGGACCCGACGAGGCTGCTGGTTACCGTCGGTACGTCGACTTCGTCGCCGAGCTCTACCGCTACGAGATGCGCGACTTCATCGACCGCAACATCGATTCTCCGCTCGACCTGCTGACGCCCAACCTCGCACGTCTGGCCGCCATGGGTGGCTTCCGGCGACTAGCGCCGAAGGTCCGCGAGTACCTCAAGGACCCCCGCACCGAGCGCGTCTTCTCCTTCCAGTCGATGTACGCCGGCCTCTCGCCGTACGACGCGTTGGCCATCTACGCGGTCATCGCCTATATGGACTCAGTCGCTGGGGTGTTCTTCCCCAAGGGCGGCATGCACGCCGTACCCCGCGCCCTTGCTGGTGCCGCCGAGAAGCACGGCGTGGTCATCGAGTACGGCTGCGAGGTGACGCGCGTCGAGACGCGCGGGTCGCGCGCCGTCGCCGTCCACACCGTCGACGGCCGTCGCATCGCGTGCGATGCGGTGGTTCTCAACCCGGATCTGCCGGTGGCCGCGCGTGACCTCCTCGGCCGGGAACCGTGGTCGGTCCGCCGGTTGACCTACTCGCCGTCCTGCTTCCTCCTGCTCGCCGGATCCTCGGCGACGTTCACCAAGACCGCGCACCACAACATCCACTTCGGGCGGTCCTGGAAGGGCATCTTCTCCGAGCTCATCGACGACCGGCGACTCATGTCCGACCCATCGTTCCTGGTCACCAACCCGACTCATGGTGACTCCTCACTGGCCCCCGACGGGAAGCAGATCTACTACGTGCTCTTCCCAACACCCAACCTCGATGCGCCCATCGACTGGCGCGAAGAGGGGCCCCGCTACCGGGACGAAGTCGTGCGCGAGCTCGAAGCACGGGGGTACGTCGGTTTCGGGGATGCCATCGAGATCGAGTCGGTGACGACGCCGTTGGATTGGTCCGCACGAGGCATGGAACGCGGCGCTCCGTTCGCTGCGGCGCACACCTTCGGTCAGACGGGTCCGTTCCGCCCGCGAAACCTGTGGGGCGACAACGTCGTCTTCGCAGGTTCCGGCACGGTGCCAGGTGTCGGCGTTCCGATGGTGCTCGTGAGCGGACGGCTGGCCGCTGAGCGGATCATCGGCCGCGACCGTTCCTACGTCTCCCGCGCCACCCGCTGACCCATCTCCGTTCCAGATCGGGCTCCCGCACCGGCCGCAGTGACGCTTATGATCAAACGCCTATGGCGATCACCGACCGGGTCGCCGCGGCCCTGCGCGCGAACGATCCGGCCCCCCAGGTTCAGCCGCGCGCTGACGGCCGGCCGATCGAGTCGGCCTCGTCGCTCGTGGCGGAGTTTGCCGTCACCGGCCTGCTCGGTTCCTTGCTCATGGGCATCGGCGCGGTGTCCGTCGGGTTCCTGGCGCCAGCGTCCAACCTCGCGACCGCGCCCGGCATGGAGACCTTGCGCGGAATTGCGCCCGGTGCCACCGGGTTCGCAGTCGCTGGCCGACTTCTCGTCATCCTGGGCGTCGCGGTCCTGCTGCAAGCCTGGTTGAGGCTGGGCCATCATGTACGTACGGCTTCGGTCGTCCAGCCCCGTGAGCTGCTTCGACTCATGTGGTTGTGGGGCCTACCCCTCCTCCTCACCCCGGTGTTGTTCAGTCGCGACATCTTCAGCTACATCGCCGCAAGCAGGATGGTGTCGTCGGGTCTCGATCCCTACACCAACGGCACGGGCGCGCTCGTCGAACACTGGTTCAACGACGGCGCCGACACG
Source organism: uncultured Actinomycetota bacterium (assembly GCA_963820065.1). GTDB lineage: Bacteria > Actinomycetota > Actinomycetes > DATJPE01 > DATJPE01 > JANPBY01. The sequence goes on from CAWFYM010000010.1 coordinate 258,724, forward strand.
TTCTGGGTCGGCTCACCATCGCCGTACGGACCGCTGTGGGTCGGGCTGTCCACGGGCGTGTTCCGTATCACCGGCGCTTCCGCAATCCCCGCTCTGATCCTGTTTCGACTCCTCGCCATCCTCGGTGTGGCCCTGCTGGCGATCTACTTGCCTCGCTTGGCGCGAGCCTGCGGAGTCGACGCCGCGAAGGTGATCTGGCTGGGGCTGCTCAACCCTCTGGTCCTTCTGCACTTCTTCTCCGCCGGCCACAACGACGCCCTCATGCTGGGACTCCTGGTTGCGGGGCTGACCATCGCGCTCGAAGGTCGCTACGTCCTGGGTACGACGGTGGTTGCCATGGCCGGGGCCATCAAGGCGCCGGCGCTGCTCGGCCTGGTCTTCGTCGCCTTGGCCTGGCCGCACGCGTCGTCGAGCATCCGCACTCGAATCGTGGCATGGATCAAGGTCGCGGCGATCGCCCTCGCGGTGTTCCTGGCACTCAACCTGGCCCTCGGCCTCGACTTCGGATGGGTCTCGGCACTGACCACTCCTGGCGAGGTACGCAGTTGGCTCTCGCCCGTCACCGCGGTGGGCATGGCCGGTGGACTGATCGGCGGGCTGCTCGGGAACGCAAACTTCGACAACGGCTCCGTCGAGGTCGTGCGCGCCGCGGGCACCCTCGCAACCTTGGCGATCATCACGCTGCTGGCCTTTGTCGCCGACCGCAACACTGCCGTGCGAGCACTGGGCCTAGGGCTCTTGGCCGTCGTGGTGCTGGGACCAACAGTCCAACCGTGGTATCTGTTGTGGCCACTCCTGATCCTGCTTGCCGCCGGTCTTTCGCGCAACGAGACCAAGGCCGCCGTCCTGCTGACCATCGGCATGGTCGTCTATACGGTTGCAAGTTCCGGGTCCACGGACGAACGACACTGGCAGTTCGGGCTCAACAGCGGACTGGCCGCGCTGCTGGCCGCCGTCCTCGTCGGAGTGCTGCTCGCTGCCTCGAGCCGCGTCAGAGCCATGCTGCTCGACGACACCGAACCCGACTCACGACGCGCGGTGGTCGCCTCCGCGTCATCGACCACGTGAGCAGCCGCGACCTGTCCGCCGCGGGGATCCGCGATCCGGAGCTGCGAGAGTCGTACGAGCGTTGCCGGCGCCTGAACGCGCAGCACGGCAAGACCTACTACCTCGCCACCCTGCTCCTGCCACCCGAGAAGCGTCCATACGTGCACGCCCTCTATGGCTTCGCGCGCTACGCCGACGAGATCGTCGATGGACCCAACCGCGACGATGCCGCGGCCGCCGCGCACCTGCGGTCCTGGGGCGCGGCGTTCCTTGAGGATGTGCGCCGCGGGCACAGCGACGACCCGGTTTGCCGCGCGGTCGTGGACACCGTGCAGCGCTGGGAGATCCCCCTCGAGCACTTCGAGGCCTTCCTGGAGTCGATGGCGATGGACCTGTCCGTCACCGACTACCCGTCCTACCCAGACCTCTACCGATACGTGTACGGCTCAGCCGCAGTCATAGGGCTGCAGATGGTGCCGATCCTCGAACCCCTCGACGAGGGGGCCTACGCGGCGGCGAAGGATCTGGGCGTGGCCTTCCAGCTGGCCAACTTCATCCGTGACGTGGGAGAGGACCTCGACCGCGGTCGCGTCTACCTCCCGCTGGACGAGCTCGCACGTTTCGACCTCACTCGAGCCGACTTGGAGCGTCGAGTGGTCGATGAGCGGGTCCGTGCACTGCTGGCCTTCGAGATCGCCCGGGTCCGTCGGCTGGAGGCTGCAGCCCGCCCGGGGATCGCTCTCCTCCACCCGACGAGCCAGCCCTGCATCGAGGCCGCGCGCATCCTCTACTGCGGCATCGTCGACGAGGTCGAGGCCATCGACTACCAGGTCTTCGACCGCCGCGCGACCGTCCCCCGAACCCGCCGACTATCGGTGGCAGCGCGCGCTTGGACCAAGGCACGTCGCGCGCGCCGAGTCCCCGAATCCCTCGCATCGCCCGCCTAGGAAGACCAGACCGGCGCGATGTTCTTCCGGTAGCTACGACCGAAGATCCCCCCGACGATCGCCATGACCGGGCGAGGTACCTCCTCAGAGACCGCTGCCTGCACGTCCGGAGTCGCACCATCGAGCAGCCAGGCAAAGAATCGACCGCCTTCCGACGGGCTGACCTTGGCGAAAGCCTTGCCCATGGCTTTGATCTCGGGTGCGTCGCGGTTGTCCTGATAGACGGATTCGAGCTCCTGCTCCTCATGGCTCAGATGCGCGACCGTAACCGCCTGCAGCTCGCGAAATGCCGCGAGCGCGGCGTCCGCATCCTCGCGAGCGGCGGAACGCCGCAGCGAGTCCATCGCCGAGCGAGTCCGATCGATCGCGACGGCCATCTGATCGTGCTCGGCATCCATGGCGGCCAGCATCGCCGGCGCCACCCCGACCGCCTGCAGAGCGGGCCACGCGACCTCGTGCTCTCCCAGATGATGTCGTGTGACCTCGTGGTCGAAGTTCCCCCAGGCCCGCCAGAGGCCCTGCGCCCGCTGCGCGTCTCCCGCAGCAAAGCTCGTGAGGGAACCGATGAAACGATCGAGGTCACGCCGGATCGCCTCGTGGATGGCCTTGTTCATGCTCATCGTTGCCATGACGGCAGCCTAGAACTCCAGACCGGCGCTTGGGGAGGATCGGCATGCCCCACGGCAACCGTCAGCGCCAACGGGGTGGCCCAGCGGTGGGTTCCCGCTGGACCGCGCGCCGCCCCCAGAACACCCACCAGGCCAAGGTTTGCACCACGAGGGCGAAACCGAAGAGCAGGTCTTCGACCGGCGCCCAGGCGATTCGTCCATCTCCGAGGAAAGTCGGTGTCCCACCGCTGAGGCTCGAGTCGCCCACGATCGCGGCGCCGTCGTAGCGCACGACCCCAAGCCCCGTGAGCATCCCGTTGGTAAGCAGCTGGAAGCCGACGATGATGGCATAGGCCACCCAGAAGGCTCGCCGTCCGAGCAGACGAGTGCGCAGGATCGCCAGATCGAGGACGACGCTCGCGACGACGCCCAGGAGGGCGAGCTGGGTATAGCTCACCCTTCGTCACCGACCGGCCAGCCGCGCACAGAGCGGACGGCTTCGAAGGTGAGGACTGATGCGACCGGCACGACCAAGAAGAACACCAGCTCTTCGAGCGGTACCCCACCAGGAAGGGTGACGCCCGTCACGCGCGCGGGATCGAACGTCCAGTGGCCGCGAGAGATCGCGTAGGCGTCCCAGGCATAGAAGACCACGACGACCGGCGCAAGAGACAACGCGAGGCGCCGCCAGCGCCGTGCCACCCGCGTCCTGAGGAACACTTCGAGCCAGCCGGACCCGACCACCACGAAGGCCATGACCCCGAGGTAGGTGAGGCGAGTCATCCGAGCTTCCGGTGGTCCCAAGACACCGTGCGGCGCGGTTTCAGCCGAAGCACGATCTGCTTGCCCGCTCGTTGACGAGCGGCATCCCGGAAGGACTCCTCGTGCTCGACGGCTAGTCCCTCGTACTTGATCGCCAGCCCCGTCCAGACCTCGACGATCGTGTCCGTGTCCGCGACCAGCTCCACGCTTCCGGAGAACCGGACTCCGCGCAGCTCCGCGTAGCGCTCACCGGACTCCACCAGGATGGCCACGCGCGGATCGCGCCGCACGTTGACCACCTTCTGCGAGGCGGCGTAGGTGCGCATCATCAGCGCACCATCGGGCTGAACGAGATACCACATGGGGACCGGCTCGGGACTCCCGTCCGCCGCGAGGGTGACCAGCACCGCGGTGCGGCCCTCCCGGACGAACCGCGACATCTCCGCGGCGGACATCGCGATGCGCGAGCGTTCGTTGGCCACGTCGGTCACCCTAGGCTGGAGGACCCGCAGCACCCGCGGGACTCCTTCAGCATCCCAGGCCGCTACCGAGAGAGGAGCGACGTGACCGAGCCGGATCACAAGCCGATCAGTCAGGTCGTCGTCCCCGAGGCGCGAGGCGAGGTGCCGTCTCGTCGCTCCATGTTCCGCAAGGTCCTGATCGGGACTCTCACCGGGGCCTTGTTCGCGCTCATCTTCATCAAGATCATCCCACAGCTGTCCAGCTACGAGGACATCTGGCAGGAGGCCCGATCTGCGCCACGCTGGGAGCAGCTCGGCCTGCTCGGCATCGCTTTCGTGATCATGGGGTTGTCGACGGCGATGATGGTGCTTCCTATCCGTGGGATCGGCGCGGGCCGCGCGTTCATCACCCAGCAGGGCTCGCAAGCCATCAGCAACACGATCCCCGGTCCGTCGGGCACCGGCATGCGGTTTCTGATGCTGCGCTCGTACGGCGTCGACGTCGAGGACTTCAGCCGGGGCATGGTCGCAGTCAGCATCTGGAACAACGTGTGCATGTTGTCGATGCCCGGAGTCGGCGTCCTGATGCTCGTGTTGCTCGGCCAGGGTGGAGACGACAGCGACAGCCTGACCGGGTGGGCTCTTCTCGCCATCGGGGTCGCGGTCGGCCTGGTGCTCCTCGTGATCGCCCTCCTCCGCAGCATCCCGTTCGCCCGATGGCTCGGCCGCAACGGACAGCGCGTCACCAACGTCTTCCTCCGACTCTTCCGGAAGCCAGAGGTCGATGGATGGGAGCCTTCCACGGTGACGCTGCGGGCCAACACGGTGACGGTCCTCAAGGCCCGGGGCATACGGCTGACCGTGCTCACCCTCGCCAACTACTGGCTCACCGGGGTCCTGCTCATCCTCTGCCTGCGTCTGGTAGGCATCGACAGCCAGGAACTGCCCTGGGGGATCGCCCTGGTGACCTATACGGTCGGCCGGCTATCAACCGTCGTGCAGATCACCCCCGGCGGCGTCGGTGTCGTGGAGGTGGCCTACACCGCCGTTTTCGTGGCGGTCACTTCGCCGGCCCTTCAGGACACCGTGACCGCGGGTGTCCTGATCTTCCGAGGGTTCACCTACGTGCTGCCCATCATCGTGGGCGCCTTCTGCTACCTGGCGTGGCGACTCGATCGAGGCCGTGGAGTCCCCGTCACGCACGGTCCTCTGGACGCTCCAGCCACGGCCTGACCCTCCACGGCGGCCAATGCCGTCACATGACGAGGGCCTGAGCGCGCCGCTTGACCTCCCGTCCTCGATTCTCGGACAGCGCTTGTGCGGGGCTGCCCGGCAAAGACTCGTCGGCCGTCAGCAACCAGAACATGGCTTCGTCGTCGGTGTAGCCCGCGTCGGCCAGCAGGGTCAGCACGCCAGGCAGACCCTTGACCGGACCGTCCGGCGCGATAAAGGTGCGGGGCACCCGCAGCACACCGTTGACCCGTGCCGCGATGAGGTGGTGATCCTTCAGGGCCTGCCTGACGCGCAGCACGTCCGAGCCCCAGATCTCAGCGACCTCCGGCACGGTCAACCACTGCGTGGCGACACCGGGTTCGCCCAACTCCGCGCTTGCGTCCGTCATGCGAACCAGCCTGCCATGCCTCACGGCCGGCCACGAGCTCAGGAGCCGACGACGTCCCCGGCTCGCCTTACCGGCGATTCGGGCGCGCGAACGTACACTGGATGAGATGACGACGCAGGTCAGCGACTCTGTCGTCGGGCGGCTGCTCGACGGCCGTTACCGCGTGGGCGAACCCATCGCGCGTGGTGGGATGGCTACGGTCTACACGGGTCTCGACACCCGCCTTGACCGCCCTGTGGCGATCAAGGTGATGCACCCGGGCTATGCCGAGGACCAAGACTTCGTGGCACGCTTCACCCGAGAAGCGCGGTCAGCCGCACGCCTTTCGCACCCCAACGTCGTGTCCGTCTTCGACCAAGGTGACGACGAAGGCACGGTCTTTCTCGTCATGGAGTACATCGAGGGCCGCACGCTGCGCGACCTGCTGCGCGAACGCCGCCAGCTCACCCCAGCTGAGGCCTTCGACGTGATGGAACCGGTGCTGGCGGCTCTGTCCGCCGCGCACCGTGCTGGAATCGTCCACCGTGACGTCAAGCCCGAGAACGTCCTGCTCGCTGACGACGGGCGCGTGAAGGTCGCCGACTTCGGGTTGGCCCGGGCTGCGTCGGCAGCGGGCTCGAGCCAAGCCACCCAAGGCGTCCTGATCGGCACGGTGGCCTACCTGTCGCCCGAACAGGTCGAACGCGGTGTCGCCGACGCCCGATCCGACGTCTACAGCGCAGGGATCGTCCTCTACGAGCTGCTCACGGGCACACCGCCGTTCACGGCCGACTCACCCATGGCCGTGGCTTATCGACACGTGCACGACGACGTTCCTCCACCGTCGGTGGCGAGACCCGGTCTTCACCCGGCCGTCGACTCCCTGGTCACGAGGGCTACCCGCCGCGATCCCGACGAGCGGCCAGCCGATGCCGGTCGGCTGCTCGCCGCGGTCCAGGAGGTTCGCCGGCTGGTGCCTGCCGACGAGATGTCCTCGGGCGCGGCAGCCCCCATCATCGATCTCACCAACAACGACACGCTCGTCGTCCCGCTCGTTGGCGCGGGAGCTGCTGCCGCGGCGACGTCCCCCCGATCCGGCGTGGGCGCGGTCGGACCCCCGTCGCCCGGCCCCCCACGGGCGGCCCGCAAGTCTCGAGGCGGACGGATCGCGATCGCCTTGGTGCTTCTGGTCGCGCTGGCTGCAGGAGCTGGCTGGGCGACGTGGTGGTACGGCGAGGGCCGCTGGACGGCCACGCCGTCCGTTCTCGGACTGACCGACGAGCAAGCCAGCGCGAAGCTCACCGAAGCCGGCCTGACCGCACAGAGCGGCAGCCCGGTCTTCAGCGAGACCGTCCGCGCCGGACTGGTGGTCCGGACCGATCCCGAGCCCACCCAACGGATCCGTGAGGGAGGGTCCGTCACGCTGATCCTCTCGAAGGGACCCGAGCGCTTCGACGTCCCCAAGGTCACCGGCAAGCCGAGGTCAGCCGCGGTGAAGGAGATCGAGGCGGCCAGCCTTGCGGTCGGGAAGATCAGCCAGCAGTACTCCGACACCGTCGACCAGGGCGACGTCATCAGTACGACTCCGAAGGCGGGCACTCCGCTACGCCGCGACACAGCCGTCCGCATGGTGGTCAGTCGCGGCGTCCAGCCGGTGACGGTCCCCAACCTCGAAGGAGCCGTCGCCACCGATGCCGAGCAGCAGCTGCTCGGGATCGGCCTCAAGCCGAAGGTCGTCGGCAACAGCTACAGCAAGAAGGTGCCCCAAGGGTCGGTCATCTCCCAGTCACCCAACTCTGGGAAGCTGCCCAAGGGCAGCATCATCGAGCTCGTGATCTCGAATGGCCCCAAGCTCTTCGAGGTACCTAACGTCTTCGGCAAGCGCACCAACGAAGCCGTCGACATCCTTGAGAAGGCTGGCTTCCAGGTCAAAATCCAAAAACTCCTCGGTGGAATCTTCGGAACGGTCCGTTCGCAGAGCCCCGGTGGCGGCAGCCTCCAGCCCAAGAACACCGTGGTCACCATCCGGATCATCTGAGCGCCGAGGCGACGCCAGAGCTGTCGGCCCGTCCACGATACGGACACCTGACGACGCAAGCCTCGCCGGCGCCGTACCCTCCTGCTCATGCAGCAGCAGGCGTGGTTTTACGGCTACCGACCGGGGCTCCCCCGGCGGGCGGCCTGACGCGCCGCACCGCATCGAGAGCCCCGGGAGACCGGGGCTCTTTTCTTTTGCCCACCGACAGCTTCATCCCTAGAGCAGGAGCAGCCAGATGGTCGTTGTCATGGCCCCCGGGGTCACCGACGCAGACATCGACGCGGTCGTCGCACGAGTCACGGAGGCTGGCGGGGAAGCCTTCGTCAGCCGTGGTGTGACGCGCACCATCGTGGGGCTGGTTGGCGACGTCGATCGCTTCAGCTCCCTCGAGCTCAGAGCTCTGCCCGGCGTGAGCGATGTCGTGCGCATCTCCGTTCCGTACAAGTTGGTGTCACGCCAGCATCACCCGCAGATGACAACCGTCTGGGTCGGACCGGCTCACCACCGCGTCCCGATTGGTCCGGACACCTTCACTCTCATCGCCGGCCCTTGCGCCGTGGAGACCGCGGATCAGACCCTCGCGGCGGCCGAGATGGCCGCTGCGGCCGGGGCGACGCTGTTGCGCGGCGGAGCGTTCAAGCCGCGAACCAGCCCGTACGCCTTCCAGGGCCTCGGCGAGGCCGGCCTGAGGATCCTGGCCGATGTGCGCGAGGTGACCGGACTTCCCATCGTGACTGAGGTTGTGGACGCCCACGATGTGGAGCTCGTCGCGTCCTACGCCGACATGCTTCAGGTCGGCACCAGGAACGCGCAGAACTTCGGCCTCCTGCAAGCGGTCGGCGAGGTGGGCAAGCCGGTGATGCTCAAGCGTGGGATGAGCTCGACCATCGAGGAATGGCTCATGGCGGCGGAGTACGTCGCGCAACGAGGCAACCTTGACATCGTGCTCTGCGAGCGTGGGATCAGGACCTTCGAGACAGCCACCCGCAACACCCTCGACATAGCGGCGGTGCCGGTCGCGCATGAGCTCGCGCATCTGCCGGTCGTGGTCGACCCCTCGCACAGCGGCGGGCGTCGGGAGCTGGTGGTGCCGTTGTCCAAGGCAGCCATCGCCGTCGGTGCTGACGGGATCATCGTCGACGTGCACCCCAGCCCGGACACGGCGTTGTGCGACGGCCCTCAGGCGTTGGTCAACGGTGACCTTCGCGCCCTGGCATCAGCGGTTCGCCAGCTGCCACCCCTGCTCGGGCGGCGCCCGGCTGCCGACGCGCTGCGCACGAGCCCTTCGCCGGGCTGACCTGCTTCCTTCGGGCGGTCGCTGGACGACTGACGTGCTGCTACAGCAGTGACACTTTCTTGTCGGGAATCGTGAACCTTCGAACCGTCGAGTGGAAGTCGACGGTCACCGCGATCTCTGGCTCGACGCCGACGACCCGACCGAGGCCGTACTGGTCGTGGTTGACCAGGTCATCGACACTGAAGTTCTGCACCAGTGGCGGCGGCGGGTCGGCGTTGAAGGGGCTGTAGGGCAACTTCCGGCGGGCGCTCACGGGCCCATTGTCCCCCTTCGAGGCCCGCGCGTCTCCCCTCAGGTGAATCTCCGCTCCTCGGAGGGCGCCGCCCTTGATCGTCAACGCCGTCGGGCCGCCCTAGGGTCAGGGCCGTGGCGAACACGTACTGGCCGCTCTTCGACCTGGTCCTGCGGACCGGAGACCTCGAGCTCCGGCCCATGACAGAGGCCGACCTGTCGGCTATGGCGGACCACCTCCCGGCCGACGTCGAGCTCGATCCGGCAGCCCCGCGCATCCCGTGGGGGGACGAACGGGCCGAACGGGCCACGGTGATCTATCAGAACTACTGGAGGGCGTACGCGAACCTGGAGTCCGGCTCACTGGAGGCTCGGGTTCTCGGTGGTTCAGGACGGCCGGCCGGTGGGAGTTCAGGAGCTCGAGGGGACCGACTTCCCGTTGCTGCGAACGGTCGATACTGCCTCCTTCCTGGTGCCCGACGCCCGCGCGCGCGGCGTGGGCCAGCGCATGCGTTCGGCCGTCCTGGGAATGGCCTTCGACGGGCTCGGCGCCGAAGCGGCGATCACTTCCGCCTGGGACGACAACCACGCGTCGCTCGGCGCATCCCGGGCCTTGGGCTATCGACCCAATGGCGAACACCGCCAGGTCCGCGACGGCGGCGCCGGGCTCATGGTCCACCTCCGCATGAGCCGGCAGGACTGGTACGGCCGGGAGCGCCCAGCGACCACGATCACCGGGCTGGCCGCCTGCCTTCCCCTGTTCGGACTCTGAGGGGCGGATGCGGGCTTCGTAGTCACGCTTGACGCTTTCGCGCGGCCGTCCGGTATGGTTAGGCACACCTAAGTCGAGGAGCGTCGTGTTCGTCTGCCTGTGCCACGCGGTCACCGAGAGCGAGGTCGTGTCGGCGGTCCTCGATCGCGGAGCCGATACCTCCGAGGCCGTGGGTGAGCACACCGGAGCCGGCACCGGGTGCGGCAGCTGCGTCAACCGCATCGAGGGCATTCTCGGCGCCTGCGGCAAGGTCTGCTCGCTCGGCGACGCTCCAGTCCGCCTCGGCCGGCGGACGCCGGCCCTGGCCTCCTGACCGAAGCGGCCGACCAGCCCGACCCGCCCCCGCGGCGCCAGCGATAGGGTCGCCGGCATGCAGGGAGACGCGCGGGTCATCGAGTTCCTCAACGAGCAGCTGTCCGGTGAGCTGACGGCCATCAACCAGTACTTCCTGCACGCCAAGATGCAGGAGAACTGGGGTTTCCCGAAGCTCGCGGCCTACACCCGGGCCGAGTCGATCGACGAGATGAAGCACGCTGAGATCCTCACCGATCGCATCCTGTTCCTGGAGGGTCTGCCCAACTTCCAGCGCTTGTTCCCCCTGCGCGTCGGGCAGACCCTTGCAGAGATGTTCAGCTCCGACCTCGCGGTCGAGCACGAGGCACGCAACCGGCTCATCGAGGGCGCCGAGTACATGCGCGAGGTCAGCGACATCACCTCGGCGCGCATCTTCGAGGAGATCTTGGCCGACGAAGAGACGCACATCGACTATCTCGAGACCCAGGTCGAGCTGCTCGAGCGCCTCGGCGAGCCGCTCTACATCGCGCAGCTGGTCGAGCAGCCGGAAGGCTGACTCCCCCCGCCGTTCAGTCTCCGGTGGCGTAGGGCCGCCCAGCCATGATCCAGGCCTGAGTGCCTCCAGCCACGTTGATCGCTTCGATGCCGAGCTGCCCCAGATAGGCGACCGCCTGCGCGCTGCGCGCCCCAACCGCGCAGATCACCGCGACCTGACGGTCACGCGGCAGGTCTGCGGCCCGGGCGGGGACGTCGTGAAGCGGAATCGGGACGGCACCGGGTACGTGCGCCTGGGCGAACTCGGCTGGCTCTCGCACGTCGATGAGCATCGCACCGAGGGCCTGCGCAGCCACCAGGCCGTCGAGATCGATCTCCGGCACCTGAGGCATCGACATGTCCTCAGTATCACGTGCCATCCCACCGCGGCCACCGCGGCCACCGCGCGACGGTCTTCTGCGCGGTGCTGCTAGAACAGCTGCCCGTCCTCGGTCGGCGTCGAGGGACCGCGCTCGAAGCTCAAGAGGGCGCGTTTGGTGTCCAAGCCGTAGGCGTAGCCACCGAGCGATCCGTCGGTGCGGACCACCCGGTGGCAGGGCACGAAGGGGGCGACGCGGTTGGTGGCGCACGCCTGGCCAGCGGCCCGTACGGCCGCGGGTCGTCCCGCTTCCGCGGCCAGCTGGGCATAGCTCCACGTCTGGCCCGCCGGGATGCGCCGCATGAGGCGCCAGGCCTCGGAGACGAAGCTGCCACCCGGTTGATCAACCGGCACCGTGTCGAGCGCGTCGAGCGAACCGGCCGCATAGGCCTCGACCGCCTTGGCTATGGGGCCAAGGTCGGCATCCTCGCGAACGGTCGCGGCGGCGAGCTCTGCGGGGAGCATCGCTCGCACCTGGGTCAGGGTCCCGAACCCCGAAGCTACGACAACTCCGCTGCGGGCTATCACGACGAGGGGGCCTGCGGGGGAATCGAGCAGTGCGGCGTCGAGCACGAGGGCCGAAGGGTCGGCCGCCTGGGCGGTGGGCATGGTCATGAGGCCTCCAAGGCGTCGTTGGTCCACAGGTGAAGGGCGGCGTAGGCGCGCCACGGCCGCCAACGCTGCGGGTCGGCCCCGCGGCGCTGGACCGAGCGTCGGAGGATCAGGTCGGTCGGGACCCAGGCGTCGGGGTCTCCTAGCGCCCGGAGGGTCACGTAGTCGACCGTCCAGCGACCCACCCCAGGGATCGCCAGGAGTGCGGCGCGCGTGTGTTCGCGATCGGCGCCGGGATCGAGGGCCAGACCCGCCTCAACCGCGGTGGCCAGGCTCTGAATCGCTCGGGCTCGACTACCGACGAGTCCCAGCCCTTCGAGGTTGCCCTCGATGAACGCGCGTGGCGTCGGGAATGCGCGCCCCAGGTGCCCACCCCGCGTCGCTACCGGCTCGCCCAGCCTCTCGACGACCCTGGCCGTCAGCGTGCGTGCTGCTGCCACCGACACCTGCTGGCCGAGGATCGTTCGAACGGCCACATCGAAACCGTCGAACGCGCCGGGCACCCGCAGCCCGGGCCGGGATCGGACCATCGGGGCCAGCACGGGATCTTGAGTCAGGGCCGAGTCGACGGCCAACGGATCGGCGTCGAGGTCCCACGACCGCCGAAGCCCGGCCACGACCGCGGAGAGGTCACTGAGGTCGGGAAGGCTGAGGTGGCTCAGCAGCTGACCGGCCTGCGGCCGCGAGCACACGACGCCTGGTCCGTGCGCGGTGGCGACGATCTGGCGCAGCTCGCCGTCAGCCACCTCTTCGACCCCGGGGACGGCGTGGGCCGCGAACCAGCGGACCAGGGAGCCACCCGCGTAGGGCTCACGCAGGCGGAATCGCAGAGCCAGCGCGCCGTCGGCAGGAGCCCGTCCGTCGATGGGTCCACGCTGCCGACGCAGGAGCGACGGTGCACAGCCGAACTCCTCGCGCATGACGTCGTTGAACTGCCGCACGCTGGCAAAACCCGACGCATAGGCGATGTCGGTCAACGTGAGGGCCGTCTGATCGATGAGCAGGCGGGCGGTCTGGGCCCGTCGGCTGCGAGCCAGTCGGAGCGCACCGGCTCCGACCTCGGCGGTGAGCACCCGGTTGAGCTGCCGCTCGCTGACGTGCAGCGTGGTGGCCAGCCCCGACACGCCGTGCTCGTCGACGTGGCCGGCGCCGATCAGGCGCAACGCGCGAGCGGCCAGGTCGCCACGGTGGTCCCACTCGCGCGAACCGGGCAGCGCGTCGGGGCGACAGAGCCGGCAAGCCCGAAAACCCGCCGCCACTGCCGCGGCCGCGGACGCATAGAAGCGACGATTCTCCCGGCGGGGGCGTCGAGCGGGGCAGCTCGGTCGACAGTAGATACCCGTGCTGGTCACCCCGAGATAGACCGATCCGTCGAACCGCGGATCTCGGCTGTCCACGGCACGGTGGAGGACTTCGGGGTCCACCGCCCGCGTCGCCGCGGGCTCCCGGATCTGCATCTCCGCGCCTGACCTTCCACGCGCCGCGACTCCTCCAGCCGCCCCAGAACCCTCAACGCGTGAGGACGGCGTGGTGGGAGGCATGACCTCATCGTGTCCCACACCACCGACAACAACTAGCGGATTTCAGACAGCCAGGCAGGACCGGCTCAGCGCTCGTCGCGGGCGCCGTCGGCTAGGGATCAGCGGGTGTTCAGCGTCCACGCCCGTACGCCGCCGAGAATGCCCGCCGTGTTCGAGACGAGACAGACGTCGTCGCCCAACAGGTCGGCCTGATCGGGCCGGATCCGCTTGGCGTTGCCGCCCCCGATGTAGAGCCGATCCCAGACGAAGACCGGGCGAAGCTCCTCGACGACCTTGACCACCCGACGTGACCAGCGCGCGTCGCCCAGCCTCTTGCGGTCACGGTCGCCGATGAAGGTGTCGAACGTGACTCCTTTGCGCACCGGCGCGTGTGACAGCTCCAGATGAGGGGTCAGGCGACCATCGTCGAACACGGCGCACCCGAGGCCAGTCCCGAGCGTCAGCATCACTTCGAGCCCCTCGCCGGTCACTGCACCGGCGCCGTGCACCTCCGCGTCGTTGAGCACGAGGCTGGGCAGGCCGAACGAGGCCGACACGGCGGCCGCCGCGTCAAATCCCGTCCAGGCTTCGACGAGCTCGGGAAGTACGCGAGACCGTGGACCGCGACGCGTGACGTAGTGCGGCGTTCGGAGGACGACGCCGTGCCGGATCATGCCCGGCATCCCGACCGTGATCCGGTCGCTCGCCGGCAACCCGCCCGCCACCACGTGAAGGGCGGCGACGAACGCCTCCGGCGGAAGCGGGTACGGAGTCGGGATCCGGACCCGGGGCGCGGTCATCTGACCGCCCTCGTCGAGGACAGAACCCTTCAAGCCCGATCCGCCGCAGTCGATGGCCAGGGTGTCGGTCACGGGCCCATCCTGGCGCAGGTCGGGGCGGATCCGTGGGCCGTAGCGATCACCGCGCCAGCATCTGCGCGACGAGGAACGCCAGCTCCAAAGACTGCCGCCTGTTGAGGCGGGGATCGCACGCAGTCTCGTAGCGCAGCTCGAGCCCGTCCTCCCCCAGCCCTTCGGCGCCGCCCACGCACTCGGTGACGTCATCCCCGGTGAGCTCCACGTGGATGCCACCAGGATGGGTTCCCAGGCCATGGTGGACGTCGAAGAACCCCCGCACCTCCGCGACCACATCGTCGAAGGAGCGTGTCTTCACCCCGAATGCGGATTCGAAGGTGTTGCCGTGCATCGGGTCGCAGACCCACAGCACCGGGTGGCCGGTCGCCTCGACCGCCGTCACGATGTCTGGGAGGAGCTCCCGAACAGCTCCCGCGCCCAACCTCGTGATGAGCGTGAGGCGGCCCGGCTCCTGGTCGGGATCGAGCCGCTTCACCAGCGCGACGACATCATCAGGGGTCGCTCGTGGCCCTACCTTGAGCCCGATCGGGTTCGCGACCGAGGCAGCGAAGTCGATGTGCGCTCCACCGGGATCCCGGGTCCGCTCGCCGACCCAGACGAAGTGACCGGACACGTCGTATCGACGTCCGGTGCGCGAGTCGATGCGCGTGAGAGCCCGTTCGTAGTCGAGGACCAGAGCCTCGTGCCCGGCATACAGGTCGACCCGCCGGAAGGCCTCGGGGTCGACCCCCGCCGCGTGCATGAACCCCATGGCACGGTCGATGTCGCGGGCCATCGCCTCGTACGCCTCGCCGGCAGAGGTCTCGGCCACGAAATCTTGGTTCCAGGCGTGGACTTGGCGCAGGTCGGCGTAGCCACCCTGGGTGAACGCGCGGGTCAGGTTCAACGTGGCAGACGCACGGTGGTAGGCCTCGACCAGCCGAGCCGGGTCGTGTCGCCGGGCGGCGGTGTCGAACGGGAGCCCGTTGACCATGTCGCCCCGATAAGACGGAAGCGTCAGGTCGTCGCGCGTCTCCACCCCTGCCGAGCGAGGCTTGGCGTACTGACCGGCGATCCGCCCGACCTTCACGACTGGCACGGAAGCGCCGTAGGTCAGCACGACGGCCATCTGCAGGATCGTCCGCAGCTTGCCCCGAATCGTGTCGGCATCGACTCCGTCGAACGTCTCGGCGCAGTCACCACCCTGCAGCACAAAGGCGCGACCTGCGGCAGCCTCCGCCAGGCGTGCCTTGAGGTCGTCGCACTCACCGGCGAAGACCAAGGGCGGAAGCGCTCTCAAGGTGTCTACCGCGGCCTGGAGAGCGGCCCGGGTCTCCGGGTCCTTCGGATCCGCTCCAGCCGTACGCGTCTCGCCGGCGGGCACGTCACCGGCCCACCAGTCCGGTTGCTGGGCCGCGGGAAGGTCCGGCCAGTTCAGTGAGTCCACGCGCGAAGCCTAGGGTTCCCGCCTCGGAGCTCCCGAGCCACCCGCCTCGACCTGACCGACGTCGGCCCCAACCCGCCTAGGCTCAGCCGAAGAAGACCTTGAACTCGTCGTAGAGGTCGGCGGACACCGTCTTGAGCTTTGTCGTGGCGTCGGCGAGGGGCACGCGCACGATGTCGGTGCCGCTCAGGCCGACCATCTTTCCCCAGTCACCGTCGTGGGCCGCGTCGATGGCGTGCAGCCCGAACCGCGTGGCCAGCCATCGGTCGCGGGCGGTCGGCGTTCCCCCGCGTTGGACGTGGCCGAGCACCGTCGTGCGCGCTTCCTTCCCCGTGCGCTTCTCGATCTCCTTGGCCAGCCATTCACCGATGCCCGCCAGCTGGACGTGGCCGAAGGCATCCAAGGGTGCGTCCTTGGTCATGAGGTCACCGTCGCGGGGCAGGGCTCCCTCGGCGACGCAGATGATCGGCGCGTAGTTGGTCTGGAAGCGGTGCTCGACCCAACCGCACACCTCATCGATGTCGAAGGGGACCTCGGGAATCAGGATGATGTTCGCGCCGCCAGCCACACCGGAGTGCAGGGCGATCCAGCCCGCGTGACGGCCCATCACCTCCACGACGAGCGCCCGGTGGTGCGACTCGGCCGTGGTGTGCAGCCGGTCGATGGCCTCGGTGGCGATGCCGACGGCCGTGTCGAACCCGAACGTGTAGTCAGTGGCGTTCAGATCGTTGTCGATCGTCTTGGGAACACCCACGACCTTGAACCCGTGCTGGTCGAGTCGGGTGGCCACCCCGAGGGTGTCTTCGCCTCCGATGGCGATCAGGGCGTCAACGCCGTGCTCGGCCATGTTGGCCTCGATGCGCTCGAGACCGCCCTCGATCTTCACGGGATTGGTCCGCGAAGAACCAAGGATCGTGCCCCCGCGGGGCAGGATCCCGCGGACACCAGCGACATCGAGGGGCATGGTCAGCCCCTCGAGAGGACCCTTCCAACCGTCTCGGTAGCCGACGAACTCGTGGCCGTACGCCGTCACGCCTTTGCGGACCACCGCCCGGATCACCGCGTTGAGGCCTGGGCAGTCGCCGCCCCCGGTGAGCACACCAATGCGCATGAACGTGATCTCCTCGTGGTGGTGGGACCGCCCGCACGCAGCGACGCCGACGCAGCAATTCACCGGTGCCGTTCGCGCGCTGGACAGGGCCACCCTAGTGTCTTCACCGTGACCTTCTCGATCGTTGCTCGCAGTTCCGACGGCAGTCACCTGGGCGTGGCAGTGGCCTCAAAGTTCGTCGCTGTCGGAGCGGTCGTGCCCGCAGCAGAGGCGGGCGTCGGCGCGCTCGCCACCCAAGCTTGGGCCAATCTCGCCTATCGACCGAGCGGGCTGGCGCTGCTCCGCGCGGGTCAGGGAGCGGAGGCATCGTTGGCCGCTCTGGTCGCCGATGACGCCGGACGCGCCGACCGGCAGGCCGGCATCGTGGACGCGGCCGGCCACGCCGCGACCTACACCGGCGAACAGTGCCTGCCGTGGGCGGGTGGCCGGACCGGCGAGGGCTATGCGATCCAAGGGAACATCCTGGCCGGGCCACAGGTCGTCGAGGCCATGGAGTCGGCCTGGCTGGCCCCTGCGCCGACGGTCGCCTTCGCAGACCGACTGCTGAGCACGCTGCTCGCCGGGGACCGCGCCGGTGGCGACAGCCGCGGGCGACAGTCCGCGGCCGTCCTCGTCGTCACACCGGAGGGCGGGTACGGCGGCGGCAGCGACGTGCTGGTGGACCTGCGCGTCGATGACCACGTCGACCCGGTGCCCGAGCTGCAGCGCATCCTCGGGATCCACACGATGCTGTTCGGCACGACCGATCCGGCCGACTGCCTGCCGCTCGACGGGGCGCTGGCGGTGGAAGTGTTGCAACGGCTGGCGATCGCTGGCCATGCCAAGGAGACGGTCGAGGCCGGGCTCGCGTCCTGGGCTGGGGTCGAGAACCTCGAGGAACGGCTGCACGAAGGGTTGATCGACCCGGTCGTGCTCGACCACCTGCGCGCGACCACGGGTGCCTTGTGAGCGTGCTCGCGGTTGACGTCGGCACCACGGGGGTGACGGCGTTGGTCGTCGGCGTCGACGGGGCCGTCGACGCGCGCGGCTACCAGGAGTTCCCTCAGCACTTCCCCGCTGCCGGATGGGTGGAGCACGAGCCGGAAGAGATCTGGCAAGCCGTGCTGGCCGCGTCGCGGACGGCGCTCAGCCTGGCGCCCGAAGCCCCGACTGCGGTCGGGGTGACCAACCAGCGCGAGACGGCCGTGCTGTGGGACCGGGAGACCCTCGGCGCCGCCCGTCGGGCCATCGTGTGGCAGGACCGACGCACCGCAGAGCTGTGCGAGGAGCTGAAAGCAGCTGGCTCCGAGGATGAGGTCGCGCGCGTGACCGGCCTACGCCTCGACCCCTACTTCACAGCGACCAAGCTGACGTGGATCGCGCGACACGAACCCCACCTGTGGGCGCGCGTCACGAGTGGCCAGTTGGCTGTCGGGACGGTCGATTCCTATGTGATCGCCAGGATGACGCGGGGCCTGCACCACGTCACCGACGCTTCCAATGCCTCCCGAACCTTGCTCTTCGACCTCGAGTCCGGGGCGTGGTCGTCGCCCATGTGCGCCCTCTTCGGGGTGCCTCTCGACGCCCTGCCCGAGGTCCGCCCCTCCTACGGGGTGATCGGGCTGACCGAACCCACGGCATTCCTGGGGCTCGAGATCCCCATCGCCGGGATCGCGGGCGATCAGCAGGCGGCGATGTTCGGGCAGACCTGCTTCGACCCGGGCACGACGAAGTGCACCTATGGCACCGGGTCGTTCATCCTGACCAACACCGGCGCCGAGCCCGTTCGCTCCTCCTCCGGGCTGCTCACAACCGTGGCGTGGGGTGCCCCTGACGGTTCCCTCACCTACGCGCTGGAAGGTTCGGTCTTCGTCACCGGCGCGGCCGTGCAGTGGTTGCGCGACGGCCTGCAGATCATCGGTTCGGCAGACGAGAGCGAGTCGCTGGCCCGTACGGTCTCCGACACCGCGGGGGTCGTCTTCGTGCCCGCGCTCACCGGGCTCGGCGCGCCGGACTGGGACCCCGAGGCGCGCGGCCTGATCATCGGCATCACGCGCGGCACGACCCGAGCCCACGTAGTCCGGGCCACGATCGAAGCCATCGCCTACGAGGTCCGAGATGTGGTGGACGTGATGACCGGTGAGTCCGGCGTCCAGCTGCCGCGCCTCGCAGTCGACGGCGGGGCGGCCGCCAACGATCTGCTCTGCGAGCTCCAGGCCGACCAGCTCGGCGTCGCCGTTGAGCGGCCCAAGGTCTTGGAGACCACGGGGCTCGGCGCGGCCTTCCTGGCCGGGCTGGGCACCGGCGTCTGGTCGTCGACCGACGCGCTGCGAGGCACGTGGGCGCTGGATCGTCGCTTCGAACCCCAGGCGGAGCGCGACGAGGCCGGCTATCGGCGCTGGCGCGCAGCCGTGGCTCGATCGAAGGGGTGGACGTCGGTCTGAGCGTGGTCAGGCGTGGTCAGCGCTGAGGTTGGTCAGCGCTGAGGTTGGTCAGCGCTGAGGTTGGTCGGCGCTGAGGTTGGTCAGCCGAGTGTCGGGGGCAGCGTCAGGCGGCTGGCTGACCGGCGACCCGGGCGGCTTCGTCCCGTTCGCCGGTGAGGTCGACGGCCGCGAGCGACGTGGTGGGTCGCCCAGCCGCGATGTCAGCCTTGGCCTTGGCCGCGTAGACGTCGACGTACTCCTGGTCGGACAGGTCCATCAGCTCGTACATGACCTCGTCGGTGATGGAACGCAGGACGAACCGGTCGCCCTCCATGCCCTCGTAGCGGGAGAAGTCGAGCGGGGCGCCGATCTTGATGCCGACGCGCATGATCCGAGGGATCTTCTTTCCGATCGGCTGGATCCTGTCGGTGTCGATCATCGCCACCGGCAGGACAGGCACTCCCGCCTCGAGCGCCATCCGCGCCACGCCGGTCTTACCGCGGTAGAGCCTGCCGTCAGGCGAGCGAGTGCCCTCGGGGTAGATCCCGAGCATGTGCCCCTCGCTCAGCACGCGGAGCCCCGTCACGAGCGCGGCCTCCGAGGCCTTGCCACCCGACCGGTCGACAGGCAACTGGCCAGCGCTCTTGAAGAATCTCGCCGTCAGACGTCCCTTGACCCCCCGGCCATTGAAGTAGTCGGCCTTGGCCAAGAACGTCACTCGGCGGGGCACGACGAGAGGCAGGAAGATGGAGTCCGAGAAGGACAGATGGTTGGACGCCAGGATCGCGCCCCCCTCTTCGGGGACGTTCTCAAGACCTTCGACCCAAGGGCGGAAGATCAGACGCAGGATCGGTCCGAGCACGACCCTCTTGAGGATCCAGTAGAACAACCGGCCCCTCCTCGTGCGACGATTCGAACGGATACTTCCAACGACGGTACGGCTCTACCGTAGCGCCGTACACCGCTGACTGAGGAGATGTCGTGCCCGTGAAACCCGGCGCCGAGCCGTTCAGCCACGACGGAGGTCCCGTTGGGGTGCTCCTGTGCCACGGTTTTACCGGGTCGCCGGCGTCGATGCGCCCATGGGCCGACCACTTGGTCGCGCGCGGCGCGACCGTACGCCTGCCGCGTCTGCCAGGGCACGGGACGACCTGGCAGGAGATGCAACGGACCACGTGGGAGGACTGGTACGCCGAGGTCGAACGTCCCCTCCTCGAGCTGGTTGAGCGCTGCGAGCAGGTCTTCGTCATGGGCCTGTCCATGGGCGGCACCCTGACCCTGCGTCTGGCCGAGCAGCACAGTGATCGTGTCACCGGAATCGTCTTGGTGAATCCGTCGGTGCAGAGCGAGAACAAGGCCCTCGTGGCCCTCCCGCTGCTGCGGCACGTCGTTCCCACCCTGGCCGGCGTGTCCAACGACATCGCCATGACCGGGCAGGACGAGATCGCGTACGACCGGGTCCCGCTCAAGGCCCTGTACTCGCTGACCAAGCTCTGGAGCCTGACCAAGTCCGACCTGGGGCGTGTCACCTGCCCCGTGCTGCTGTTCCGGAGCCCCCAGGACCATGTCGTCGAGCCCTCAAACGCGGTCTATGTCCTCGAGCACGTGGGATCCAGCGAGACCGAGGAGCGGCTGCTCCACGACAGCTTCCACGTAGCCACGCTCGACCATGACGCGGAAACCATCTTCGACGGTGCCTGGCAGTTCATCGAACGTCACTCGGCCGCCCGTCCTGCGTAGCCGTGCGAACTCGACATGCGTGACAACGGGCTGCCGGCCCGGGACTGGGTCCATGTAGCCGACGTCGATCCGCGCGTGGCGGCAGCAGCGCTCGACGCGCTGCGCGAGGCGGGGGTCGCGGCCTACACGACACCGCACGCGGGCCGCGCCGGGCCCTACTTGGACGTCCAGCTGCCCAGCCGGCCCACCGACCGCCTCTATGTGGAGTCCGGCGCCCGTGAGCGCGCCGTGGTGGTGCTGACCGAGCTGGAGCGAGCCAGCCGCCAGCCCGATGATGGTCGGGGACCGGATCGGGCCCCCACGCCCCGCGATCCGGACGTCGACACGACGTTCGCCGAGATCGTCGCGCGACTGGAGCTTGATTCCGCGAGCCGGCCGACGGCCACGCCCGATGGTTCGGCCGGCACTGAGCCTCCGCGCACCGGCAGCGATGCAACCCCCCGGCAACCTCCCGCGCGGGTCCTGCGTGACATCGGCTGGGACGACCTGCTGGCCGACGGCCAGTCCGAGGAATCCGACGATCCAGCCGACCAAGACCCCGAGGACCGCTACGTCCCTCCTCCCCCTCCCCCCGTGCCACGAGGAACTCCGCTCCGACGATTCGCGTGGGCGGCGGTCCTGGGGGCGCCCCTGGTGGTGGTCGCGTGCGTGCTGGTCGACTATCGGCTGGACGGTTGGACGGGGCTGCTCGTCGTCGGCGCCTTCATCGGCGGCCTCACGACGCTGTTCGCGACGCTCGGCGATCGACCCACCGACGAGGACGAACCCGACCACGGCGCCGTCGTCTAGAGTCGCGGCGACCACGAGCACGACCCTCCTGCCCCAGCACGGCAGGGTGGCCCCACCTTCCGCACGCGAGGAGCCCAGGTGACAGCCAGCGACGTCATCCAGCTTGCCGGGCACGTCCTCGATTCCGGGGCCTTGGGCCGGACCTTCGACGACATCCTCGAGCTCGGCGGCGACTACGTCGTGGAGCGCTTCGACATCGGTAAGACCCACGCCGACGAGTCCGCCGTCCGGCTCCGCGTCACCGGAGACAACGACGAGCACCTCGCTCGGCTGCTCATGCGTGTGCAGGCGCACGGCGCCAATCTCGTCGACCCTGGTCAAGCAGTGCTGCGGATCGTCGAGGTCGACGGCGTGTTCCCGGAGGACTTCTACTCGACGACCAACCTCGACACCGAGGTGCGCGTCGACGGGCAGTGGATGCGCGTCTCCAACCCCGAGATGGACTGCGGGCTCGTCGTCGACGACGCGGGGGTGCGGACGGTTCCGGTCAGTGACATCAAGGCCGGCCAGCAGCTGGTCTGCGGCGCGACCGGCGTGAAGGTCGTGGTCGAGCCGAAGCCCCAGGACACGCCGGAGGAGTCGACCTTCGAGTTCATGAACTCGGTCGTGTCCAGCGAGAAGCCCCAGGCCCTTCAGGTACGCCAGATCGCTCAGCAGATGCGCGAGGTCAAGGGGAGTGGCCAGAAGATCCTCTGGGTCGGTGGCCCGGCGATCGTGCACACGGGGGCCGCACCCGCCATGTGCGCTCTCGTCGATGCCGGCTATGTCGACGTGCTCTTCGCCGGCAACGCCCTCGCGACCCACGACATCGAGTCGTCCTTCTTCGGCACGTCTCTCGGAGTCGATCTCGCCAAGGGCTCAGGCGTTGTTCACGGCCACGAGCACCACATTCGCGCCATCAACCGGATCCGCAAGTGTGGATCGATCGCCGCCGCAGTCGACCAGGGGGTGCTCACGTCCGGCGTGATGCACGCGATGGTCCGCAACGCGAAGCCGTACGTCCTGGTGGGATCGGTTCGTGACGACGGGCCGCTGCCCGACGTCTACGCCGACGTGATCGAGGGCCAGCGAGCGATGCGCGCCGAGCTCCCCGGCGTCGGCTTCGCCATCATGGTGGCGACCATGCTGCACGCGATCGCGACCGGCAACATCCTTCCCGCCAAGGTCCCGCTCGTGTGCGTCGACATCAACCCGGCCACGGTGACCAAGCTCTCCGACCGTGGCTCCGCTCAGGCCCAAGGAGTCGTCACCGACATCGGGCTGTTCCTCGAGCAGCTGGCCCACGAGTTGGTTCCCGCGTTCCGCGACTGACGCCTCAACGAGCGCGCCCCATTCCGAGGCCTCCCGTTGATCGTGAGAGATGCACGACGACACGCCGGGCAGGGCGTGCATCTCTCACGATCAACGGGCTGGGAGCGGGTTCGAGGGCTGGGCGGAGCACATCCGCACCCGGGGTGATGGAGATCACGTTGCGCACGGGATCATTTGGGGGTACCCCGGGCGTCATACTTAGTGAGCGGACATCCCCTGCGACCTACGCAGCCCGCCAAGAGAAGAAGAAAGTTGGTTCGTCGTGTCACGCCCGTCCAGCACGGCCAGCATGATCGCTGCCGGCCTGCTTATGTCCCCTGAAATGACCTGGCGTCCCCGCAGCGTGAAGCCGCGTCGGACCTTGCGCGAGCGCCTGCGTCGCAGCTGAGACCACCCCCGATAGGGGAAGGCGAAAACCCCCGCAGCCCTTGGGCTGCGGGGGTTTTCGTAGGTCTGGAGCGGTGCATCACCGAGAATCAGGACGGTGCTGCCCGAACTACTCGACGATCCGGACCGGGTCGCCGTCCAACGAGGCGGTCCAGGTGGTCGTGTCCTGGATGCCGCCGGGGAATGAGTAGAGGATCCGAACCCAGCAGCCCGCGGGATCGTTGTCGTTGCAGCGATAGCCCTCCGGGATCGGCACCGTGACCTTGGCGATGGTCCCGTTGTACTCCTGGACGGCCACTGCCTCCCTGCAGGCGCTTAGCGGCGTCTTCGTCGTCGAGGTCCCCTTGCTCAGCTCGCAGCCTTGGAAGGTGGTCAGGGGCGACCCGTTGACCGTGGCCTCGACGGGCGGGAGCACCTGGAGCGATCCGCTCACCTGCGGCGTCGCCGATGTCGTACAAGTTGACCGTGAGGATGTGATCCTCTGAGCCGGAATTGACCCTGGCGAGGTAGAACGCGGTGTTCAGGTTGTTCGCGTTGGCGTAGACCGACATGTTCTGCAGGCCGGCTACCGAGATCTGGGAGTTGTTGGCGCCAGAGGTGTACGACGCCCGCAGCGCCATGCGGTTGTGGCCACTCCCGGCGAGGTTGGAGTTGCGATTGGACGCGTTGGTCGGGTCAGCGCCCAACGCCACGTTGCTCAGGATCTGCACGATGTAGTCGCCGGGTCCCGACGCGGTGAACGTGCACAGATCGACCCACCGTCGGAAGTTCTGCTGCAGGGCGCGCGCGTCCGCGGACGTCCCGGTGTTCTTGTTGAGGAGATCCTTCAGTGGCAGGGCCTGACCCTCGGTGCCGAATCCCTTGAACTGCTTGGGGGCGCAGCCGGCCAGGACCGGGCTGGCCTCGGGGTTGGCCCCGTCGTAGGGCCCGCGCACGATGAACGAGGTCGTCACCGGCTGGGCGGTGGACGCGTCGCCGGCGAACTGCACGTCTCCCGTGCAGTAGGGGCCGTCGCCCTTGACGTATCGCTGCGCCGGGTCGAGCACAGGAGCGGCCCCACCCAGCGCTGCCGCCCCGTTGAGGTTCGAATCGTCGCAGTGATCACCGACCCTGACGAAGGCGGGGTCGAAGGCCTCGACCGAGAAGCGGCCCGCCTGGCGGACCTTCACCAGATAGAAGTAGCCCGAACTGGCGTACTCATCGTTGTTCCCACCCGAGCACCCGTAGGTCGAGTTGCCACAGAGATTGGCTGCGTGCCGGTCTCCCGAAACCTTGTTCGACTGAGGGCCAGCGATGTTGAGCCACAGCTCGTTCGTCGTGCAGACGGACGACGCCTTGTTGCTCTCCCCTGGGGCCGCCGGGGGCTCGTTGCCGAAAACGTTGCACGGACTGCCCATCGGCACCGGCCCGGCATAGTCCGCGACGGAGGTCCGGGTCACCAGCGTCTGTTCGCGACCGAAGATGACCCCGAAAGCATTGTTCACCGTCGTCGTGATGGTGACCCGCAGCTGGCCCGGCCGGTTCGTGCGCGCTGTCGTGATCACATCTCCGTTGGCGGCGGAGTACCCGTTGCGAGCCGCTAGGTCGACGGCCACGGCAAAGGCCGCAGCCTGATCGTCCGGAAGGTAGACCGATCCGCCCAGAGCTGCGGCGTCGGCTGCCTTCTGCGCCTTGGTCCCGGTGACCTGCCAGGTGGCGACGTCGACAGCCAGCGCGCACATGCCCACCAGGAGAGGCAGGCACAGCGCAATGAAGACAGCGACATAGCCGCTCTCGTCGCTCAGCAGCTGCCGCCGCGATGTGGCGGTGGCGTCGGCGATCACTTGCAACCCAGCGTGGGTGGCACCGGCTCGAAGTTGAGCACCGAGTGGTCAGACAGCGTCAGCCCCGACCCGAAGAGCCCGGTGATGAAGGTGTGGTTGTAGGCGAGATAGACGCCGACCGCATCGGGACCGCTCGGGTTCAGTGCGGGGTCCTTGGGGCAGGCGTTGACCGACGTGGCGGGCCACTTGCTCAGCTCGCCGGCCGATGCAGTGAAGGTGCCACCGGTGTAGGTGAACTTCACGCAGTGCGCAGCGGCACCGCACGCACCGGGAGTGATGGAACTGGCTCCGCCAGGGAAGCCTTGGCCGTTCGCCTCGTAGATCCAAAGCTCGGCCCCCGCGGCCGACAGGCCGTCGTCGCTCAACGAGGCGACAGCCCGATCCATCTGCGCTGCGGTGTCCGTCAGGAAGGACGCCGCGCGCGGCTCGGCGGATGCCGTGCGGGCTCCGGCGCGGACGGCGGAGGAGACCGCGACGTTGTCCTTCAGCAGCAGGGTGAACTCGATGATGCCGAAAACGATCAGCAGAATGAGGGGGGTGACGAGGGCGGCCTCGACTGCCACCGCGCCGCGATCCCCGTGCGCGCGACGTCTGAATCCCTGCATCATCGTGACCCTCCCCGGGCTGGCCATGGCGATCATGACCCGCCTCACCCGATGATCAGAATAAGCCCAGAGCGCGCAGGCGGTAAGGCCGCGAGACGTGACACGGACGGATGAATGAAGGCGGACCGACCGAACGGACGAGTCGCAGGCACACCGTGTGGTGGTCGGACGACGCACCGTAGCCAGAACACCCGGACGGGCGGGCGTAGGCCCCCGCGCCCGCCAGGGGCCTCGCCAGTCAGCTGATGTCGATGTGCTCGACCCCGCCGCCGTCCCGCCCGGACCACCGCTGCTCGTGGGCACCGATCGCACTTCGTACGGCCTCGGCCAGGGAGGCCACGGCGTCGGTGAGATGTTCGGCAACCTCGGGGTGGTGCTCCCGCACCGCTCCGACGACCTGGCAGACCGGGCAGAGGCGACACTCCTCCGAACCGGTAGCAAAGCCGCCGCCGTCGACCGACTCGGCCAGGTGCGCACCAAGATCACCGAGGGAACTGCGGCGCGCCCAGTCCTGGATGGCTTCGAACAGACGCATGGCCTCGGCCGCCGTTTGTCCCCCCGGGCCGGGCGCCGAGCGCGATCCCGAATCCCCCGTGCCGCCTGTGGGCTCGCCACCCGTCTCCTGGGCGGAAGCCGATGCGTCACTCACAGGGACCCCCACAACGACGGATCGGGTTCGAACCTCACCCGCAGGCGTCCGTCCCGGAGCGTGGCTCCCGCAACGGTGCACCGGCGCAGCGCGCTGGGTAGGGCCAGAACCCGGCGGGCGCTGCCGACGGTGAGCACGAGCTCATCCCCACTGCGGGCGAGGTCCGTGTCGGCTCGCTCAGCCAGCGGCAGGGCGAGGGACAGCACGAATTCGTCCCCGGACCGTTCAACCGTCAACGGTTCCTCGGCCGTAGGCACCTCGAACGGATCGCCTGCTCCGGCGTAGGCGTCCTTCGCGAATTCCGTCAACGCCTCGATGCCGACGGGCTCCTGCGCGCGGTAAGCGGCGCAGTGAACCGGGAGCGGAGCGAAGGATGCCTCAACATCGTCGAGCTGGCGGCGCTGCGCCTCGACCCACCCGTGCCGCCACGCGTCCGCGCCCTCTCGAGGAAACACCCGGTTGGCCACGATCGCGTCGACTCGGTAGCCATAGAGCGAGAGCGAGGTGTAGGTGCGACGGGCTTCTGCGACCACGACCTGCTCGGGCGTCAGGACCAGGCGGACCGAGGTCTCCGGCGCCGTGAGCACGGCGCGCACCTCACCCAGCTCGGCGTGGAGCCGCTCGACCGCCTCGAACACCCGGTCCTGGGGCATCGGCACTCCCGCGACCCGGCCGAGAACCGGGCGGAGGGAACGAACGACTCTGCGCTCGACCGGGAAGACACGGTCCATGTACCAGCCGAGCGCCTCCGGCAGTGCCAACAAGCGGAGCGTCTCGGCCGTCGGCGCGCAGTCGACGACGACGAGATCCCAGAGCCCCGAGCGCGCCTGATCACGCACCTCGAGCAGGGCGAGCACCTCCTCCGCACCCGGCAGCACGGTGAGCTCCTCGGCCTCCACACGGTCGACACCCACCGTGTCGAGCACGTCCAGCAGGTAGGCCTGCACCTCGCGCCACGAGCGCTCGAACCTGCGACGCGGATCAACCTGTTGCGCATAGAGCCCGTCACCGATCTCGGTGGGCTCGGCCGCCAGCCGAGGCACCCCCGCCTCCCCGGCACCCAGAGCGTCACCCAGGGAGTGAGCGGCGTCGGTCGAGAGCACCAGGGTCTTCAGCCCTTGCTCGGCCGCCAACGCGGCCGTACCCGCAGCGGCCGTGGTCTTCCCCACGCCGCCCTTGCCCGTGAACAGCAGGACTCGCACCGTGCAGTCAGCCCTCGACCCGGGCCTTGAGGCCCTTGAGGGCGGTGTCCACGATGACCTTCTCGGCCTTGCGCTTGATCATGCCGAGCATGGGGATCTTCACGTCGACAGCCAGCTGGTAGGCGACCTCGGTCGTCCCGTCGCCCCGGTCGCTCAGGACGTAGGCACCGTCCATCGCCTTGAGCATGCTGGCCTCCCCCAGCGTCCACGACACCGAGACATCCCCGTCCCACTCGTACTCCAGGGTGTAGTCGTCCTTGATCCCGCCGGAGTCGATGAGAAACCGAGCCTCGGCCGGGCGCCCGGAGTCCTCGTACACCGTGAGCACCTCGACCTCCCGAACCCCACTCGTCCAGTCGGGATAGCTCTCGAGGTCAGCGATCACTTCCATGATCACCGCTGGGTCAGCCGCGATCGTGATGCTCGACTCTGTTCGGTCAGCCATCGTGAGCCCTTCGAGGGGATGGTCGTTGCGGCGAGCCTAGGTGACGGACCCCCGCGAGTCATGCCTGGGAGTTGCAGCGGCCCGTTCGGCAGCCGTCCCGGGCTCGCCGGTCAGACGTCCAGGACGTACGGCGTACGCCGCGAGCGGAAATGCCCGACGTTCACGCACTCGGTGCGCCCCACCCTTGCCCGCTGGACCAGCGGCTGATGGACGTGGCCGAACACGGCGGTCAGCGGCTGCGTGCGGCGAATGACGTCCAGCAGCGCCACACTTCCCCGTTCGAAACGACGGGCGACCACGTCGTAGGTCAGCTCGGGGGTTGCGGGCGGGATGTGCGTGCACAGGACGTCTGCGCCGGCCACGGCTTCGATCTTGGCTGCGAACTCGTCGTCGGTGATCTCGTGAGGCGTGCGGTAGGGGGTCTGCAGTCCCCCTCCCACGAAGCCAAAGGTTCGCCCGCCTATCTCGACGACGCTCCCGTCCACGACGGTGTGCCCGGGCCTGACGTACTCGGGCCACAGATCGGGTACGTCGACGTTGCCGTAGGTGAGGTAGGCGGGGGCGGGCATCGCAGCGAAGGTCTCGGCGTACTGGCGCCGTACCGCCTCGCGCACCACGGTCCGACGGTCCTCCACCCGTCCCTCCCACAGCCGGGCTGACATGGCGTGTGCCTCGTCCAGACGCCCGGCGGTCCGCAGGCTCACAAACTCGCGAGCCGGTTCCGCACCGAAGAGCTCGGCGAAGATGCCCCTGGCCGGGTCCTCGTAATCCAGGAACAGGACCAGGTCTCCCAGACAGATCAGCGCGTCCGCCCCTGCCAGGCTCACTGCCAGGGCATCCGTGCGGGCGTGGACGTCGCTGACGACGTGAAGTCTCACGCGTTCGCCCTCGTGGCCGACTCGATCACGTCTCCCAGGCTAGGGAGTCGGTGCGAGCCCGGCACCCGGGATGGTCAGCCGAAGACGGCGGTGGCCACGACGGCGGCCAAGAGCAGGAAGGCGGTGGCGCCGAGCGCGACCCCTACGGCCAGCATGACCTTCGCCGATCGGCTGGTGAATCGTCCGCCCACGCCACCAAGGGGGTCCGTGGTCTGTGCCGCCAGCTGGGCCAGCATGGCCTCGATGTCCTGGTTGCTGATCGTGGGAGATCCGGGGGCCGAGGGAGATCCGGGACCGGATACATCGTCGTTTGCGCTGACCGAAGACTCTTCGGCCGCGTGGGTGGCCTCCTCTGCTCCCTCAACGACCGCCTCCGCGGCCGCGGCGGAGAGCAGCTCGAGGGGCGCGTACAGCGGGTCCACGGCAGAGATCGGCGTCGACTCGACCTGGGGCGCCTGCGGGGCGATCGCCTCAGCCGGCTCGCCGACAACTGGTGACGGGCTCGCGTGTGCGGGCTCGGGCCTGAGATCGGCGTGGCAGAGCGTGCACCAGGGCTGACCCGGGCGCACCAGTGCCGCGCACTGCGGGCAGCGCGCGGCGGCGAGAACGTTCGTCACGCTCGTTTAGTCGGCACGATGAGCGCCGTTCTTGACCCGTTAGATCGCGGACCGCGTGCCCGGTCGGCGGCCGCCCTCCAGCTCATCTTTGAGCGCGAAGGCCTGGGCCTTCCACCGTCTGGCCATACCCGCACGCTTTCGACGCACCCGACGACCCGTCACCGACCTCCCCGAGGTCGGGTCGAGCCGAACGTAGTGGTGGATGAGGACCCCGTCTGCCACAGGCTCGAGCCAGAGCTCGACGCTGCCGGTCCAGTCGTCATCGAAGGCCGACCACCGCCGCCCGAGGACCTCCCGGTCCATGAACGTGGTGAGCGTCAGCCCGGGCCACCAGGACGCCCAGCGGGCCGGATCGTGCGCCAACGCTGCGACGGCCGCGGGCTCCGCGCTGACGAATGTCTCGTCCACCAGCTCCAGGACCGCCACCTCGCGAGCATGCCAGCCCTCGCCATCGGCACGCGGTGCCCCCTCACACGGGCTACGGTTCTCAGACGCAGCGACGCTCATGCCCGGAGGCCCCGATGGACGAGTACACGACGCCGGCCCTGCCTGACGCAGGGACCATGAAGAACCTGACCGACACGCTCATGGAGCAGGCCGTCGCGCGGCCGCACGCCGTGGGATTCAGTCGGCGGGTAGGGGATCGCTGGGAGGACATCACCTACCGGGACTTCCTGGCTGAGGCCACGGCCGTGGCCAAGGGTCTTGCAGCGACGGGCGTGAACGAGGGCGAGCGAGTGGGCCTCATGTCCCGGACCCGCTACGAGTGGTCCTTGCTCGACTACGGGATCTGGCTGGCCGGCGCCGTCCCGGTGCCCATCTACGAGACCAGCTCAGCCGAGCAGGTCCAGTGGATCCTGAGCGACTCTGCTGCTGTGGCCGTCGTGGTGGAGACACAGGCGCACGCAGCCATCGTCGCGGAGGTCCGCGACAGCATCCCGGGCGTCCAACACGTCTGGACCCTCGATGACGCGGCCGTGGACGCACTGGCCGAGGCTGGAGCCGGGATCTCCGACGAGGACATCGAGCGTCGGCGACAGACTCTGACCCGAGACAGCCTCGCGACCATCATCTACACGTCGGGCACCACGGGCCGACCCAAGGGCTGCGAACTGACCCACGACAACTTCCTCAGCGAGGCCCACGCCGTCGTCGAGTCCAACCGCGACATGTTCAACGAGGACGGATCGACCCTGCTCTTCCTCCCGCTCGCGCATGTCTTCGCGCGCATGATCGAGATCGGCTGCGTCTACTCCGGGGTCCGGCTCGGTCACACGGCCGACGTCAAGAACCTGCTCCCTGACCTCGCGGTGTTCCAGCCGACGTTCATCCTCTCGGTTCCACGGGTGTTCGAGAAGATCTACAACTCCTCCGTGGCCAAGGCCGACGCCGAGGGCAAGGGCAAGATCTTCCATCGCGCCGCGGAGACAGCCATCGCCTACTCCGAAGCCCTGGACAACGGTGGACCTGGCCTCGCCCTGAAGCTGCAGCACGCCATCTTCGACCGACTCGTCTACACCAAGCTCCGGACGGCGCTGGGCGGACGCGTCCGCTACGCCGTATCTGGGGGTGCCCCGCTGGGTGCTCGCCTCGGACACTTCTACCGAGGGATCGGTGTCGTGGTCCTTGAGGGCTACGGACTGACCGAAACCTCGGCCGGCGCCACGCTCAACAGCCCGGATGCGCTGCACATCGGCAGCGTCGGGCGACCCGTCCCCGGGACGTCGCTCAAGATCGCGGCGGACGGCGAGGTGCTGATCAAGGGCCCCATCGTCTTCCGCGGCTACTGGAACAACCCGACGGCGACGGCCGATGCGAAGGAGGACGACGGCTGGTTCCACAGCGGCGACGTCGGAGAGATCGATGACGAAGGGTTCCTGACGATCACCGGCCGGAAGAAGGAGCTCATCGTCACCGCTGCAGGCAAGAACGTGGCGCCCGCGGTGCTCGAAGACCGCCTGCGCGCTCACAGCCTTGTCAGTCAGTGCGTTGTCGTGGGCGACAACAAGCCCTTCATCGCCGCGCTGATCACCATCGATACGGAATCGCTGCCGGCCTGGCTCAAGGCGCACGGGCGAGCCGGCGTGGGCGAGGGGACCGACCTGGCCGCCCTGGTCGACGACGAGGAGCTTCGCGCCGAGATCCAGAGTGCGGTGGACGATGCCAACAAGGCGGTGTCCAACGCTGAGGCCATCAAGAAGTTCGCCATCCTGCCGGTGGACTTCACCGAGGAGGGCGGCCAGCTCACGCCCACCCTCAAGCTGAAGCGGACCGTGGTCATGAAGGACTTCGAGTCGGCCGTGGATTCCCTCTACCGCTGACCTCGACCTGCCGATCCTTCCCCCATGAACGCGGCGGTTGAGGTCACAGGTCTGCACGTCGCCTTCGGCGACGTGACGGCCGTCGGGACCCTTGACCTGCGCGTCGCAGCCGCCCAGTCGGTCGCCCTCGTCGGTCGCAACGGAGCCGGCAAGTCGACCACGCTGCGCGTCCTCGCCGGGGTCCTTCCGCCGACGCGAGGGATCGTCCGCGTCGGCGGGATCGACGCGGTGGCCGAACCACACCTGGCCAGGGCTCAGGTCGGCTACTGCCCCGACGTCGGGGGCCTCATCCCGCGCGCCACGGCGTGGGAGCACCTTCAGCTGGCGGCCCGGCTGCGCGGGATGGCCACCGGTCAGTGGGAAGAGCGCGCCAGCGAGCTTCTCGAGCGATTCGATCTGGAGGGCTCGGCGGACCGTGTCACGGCCGGCTTCTCCCACGGCATGGGGCGCAGGATGTCGGTCCTCCTGGCCGCGTTTCACAAGCCTCCGGTCCTGCTGCTGGACGAACCGTTCGACGGAGTGGATCCCCTCGGCGTCGAAGCCACGCTCGAGATCGTGCGTGAACTGCGCCTGAGCGGATCCGCCGTGGTCATCTCCACCCACCTGCTCGACCTGGCGGTGAAGGCCTGCGATGAGGCCGTCGTGCTGCGGCGCGGATCGGTCGTTGCCGCAGCGCCGGCCGCCGACCTACGGGGGGAGACCGGGGCGGCCCGCTACCGGTCGTTGCTCTCATGATCGAACCGCCCCGAGCGCAGCTACGTCCCCTGCTCCGGCTGCGCTGGCAGATGGTGCGCAGCCCCCACAAGCGGGCCGGGATCACGGCGCTGCTGCTGGGCTTCCCGGGACTGCTGATCGCCGGGGCCGTCGTGGCCCGTGCGCTGCCCCCTGAGGACCGCGCCGGGATCTTGCTGGTGACCCCCACGGTGATGCTGGGCTTCGTGATCCTGGCGTTCGCAGCCCCCATCGCGGCGGGGGGCGGAAACGAGCTCTATCCCCCCGATCAGCTGGTCGCCTACCCGATCCGACCCAGGACCCAGTTCGTCGGATCGCTGCTGCTGGCCCCCTTGAACCTGGCCTGGGTCGTGCAGGTCCTCACCATGATCGGCTTCACGTCGTACGTGTTCATCGACACCAGCTTCCGCATCGTCCCCGCCCTGATGACGATGCTCGGGTTCGTCCTCGTGGTGACCGTGGTCGCACAGGCCTTCGCGTGGATGCTCGTTGGCGTCCGTCAGACGCGCGCCGGGCGCTGGTCGACCTGGTTCCTCGGCGGCGTGCTGGCCCTCGCAGCCGTCGCGGCGGTCTGGTCCGGTGAGCTCGCCGAGCTTCTCGACCAGAATCCGCTCACAAACGTTCTGGTCCTGTCGCTTCAGGCCGCCGAAGGCCGGTGGCTTGAGTGGCTACCCGGCGCCGCCGCGATGGCTCTGGTCGGGACCCTTGCCTTCGTCGCGGGGACGCGAGCGTGTGCTTGGGCCCTCCGGCGGCGCCCTGATGCGGCGCTCGAGAGCTCGGCACGGCCGCTGGCCCGCCGCGGCATCGCTCGGGACGCATTCCGCCAGCTGGTGCGCACCGATCGGGCCAGCGTGTGGCGCTCGACGGCGTTGCGGCGCGGGATCTATGTCCTCGCTCTGCTCCCCGGCGTGGTCGCTGCCGCCGTGGGGCTGGACTGGACCTCGCTGATCCTGCTCCCGGGACTGGTCGCCGCCGGCGCAGGCTTGCTGTTCGGCGTGAACGCCTTCTGCCTCGACGGCAGCGGCGCCCTGTGGTTGTCCTCCCTGCCCCATGCCGCCTCCTTGGCCTTCTGGGCCAAGACTCGCGTCCTGCTCGAGGTGTGCGGCGGCGCCGTCGTCGTCGCGCTGCTCGCTGGCGGCCTGCGAGCCGGAGACCCGCCGACCCTGACGCAGGTGACGACCGCCTTCTCGGCTGCCGCGGCTTGCTGCCTGTCCGTGACCGCCTCCTGCATGGGCCTGTCCGTCCGCTCACCCCATCGAGCCGACCTCAAGGGATCGCGAGACACACCGGCGCCCCCCGCGACGATGGCGGTCTACAGCGTCCGACTGGCCACCCTGACGACCTTTACCGGGATCGGGTTCTCCCTGACGCTCTATGCAGAGAATCCGTTGCTACCACTGGGACTTCTCGCTGCTCTTGCCCTCCTGGCGACCCGTCGACTGCTCATTGCCTCGAGGTTGTACGGCATCCCGGAGGTTCGCGCTCGAGTGGCTGCAACGGTCGCGGCGGGCTGATCGAGACGCCGAAGGTCTCGTCCTTTCGGCGGATATCTGGGGTTCGATCGGACGAAGTTGCCTCACGCCTCTCGCAACTTCGCTCACGCTGAGTAACGTATTTCCCGTCGAAGGCCCACCGGGGGACTTCGGCCGGCTCCATCGGAACCGGCCCAACGGGTCATTTCGAGGGAGCGGGGGGGTTAGCCATGAACAGTTCGGCCGAGCGCCTTGCGGTGTTTCGTCCGGGCGCGCGGCGTCGGCCCCCGTCCTGGCCCGCCACGCACCGGCCCGCACCGTAAGAGGACCCATGGGACGCAGAACGATCCTTCTCATCGCCGCGCTCGTCGTGGCCGCGCTGGGGACCGCGCTGGTCTTCGCCTATGTGCGATCGGCCGACGATCGAGCCCTGGCGGAGCAGGACCCCGTCCAGGTGCTGTTCGCGACGCAGCAGATCCCCGTAGGCCAGACCGCGGAGACCGCATCGGCGAACGGCTCGCTTGAGCTCAGGACTGTGGCCTCGAACTCAGTCGCCACCGGCGCGCTCAGCAACATCGACCAGATTGCGGGCGAGGTCGCGCTGACCACCATCTTCCCCGGCCAGCAGATCGTCGCTGCGGCGTTCGGTGACATCGCTGGCGTCTCGGCGATCCCGATCCCGGACGACAAGATGGCCCTGTCGCTCCAGCTCGGCGACCCTGAGCGCGTCGCCGGCTTCCTCGGGGCAGGGTCCGAGGTCGCGGTGTTCGCCACGCTGCGCAGCGCCGACCCCAAGGACCAGGAGAACGAGGCGACCGCCGAGTCCACCGAGCTGCTTATCGACCGGGTCACCGTCATCACCGTCGGCAACGTCCAGCCGGTGTCGCAGACCACAACGTCGAGCGACGGGACCCAGAACACCGAGGAAATCCCGCGGGCGATCGTCACCCTCGCCGTGTCGCAGGAGCAGGCCCAGAAGCTGATCTACGCCTCGCAGAAGGGGACGCTCTACTTCACCCTGCTCACCGAGCAATCCAAGGTGGGCAACCTTCCGCCCACTGACGGTTCGAACGTCACCAAGTGACTCTGATCACCGAGGGCTAAGGACACCTACCCGACATGGCCGTCATCGTCGATCTCGACCCCGCGGGCGCAAACACGCTCAACGCCGCTCTGGGCGGTGACGCCCAGGTGCTACCCAGTGTGGAGGCCTTGCGCCGCCACCTCGACAGCAACCTCGGCGAGGACTGCGTCGTCATGGGCTCATCGGTGGATCAGGGCACGGCCTTGGCCTTGGCCGAGTCGATGCGAGTCACCCGGCCGAGCCTTGGGTTCGTGCTGGTCCGACGCCGCATCGACACCTCGGTGCTCGCCGAGGCCCTTCGGGCCGGCGTCCGCGAGGTCGTCGAGGAACGCGACATCGCGGGGCTCAGCTCCGCCGTCCGCCGCACCCGAGCCCTGGCCCGGGCCATGCGCGACCAGGTCGACTCCGTCGAGCACAACGAGGGCGGGGCCGATCACGGTCGCATCGTCACAGTGTTCTCGGCCAAGGGCGGCTGCGGCAAGACCACCATGTCGACGAACCTGGCGGCCGTTCTGGCCGACCGGGGGAAGCGTGACGTGTGTCTGGTCGACCTCGACCTAGCCTTCGGCGACGTCGCCATCGCCCTTCAGCTGTTCCCCTCCCACACGATTGCCGACGCGATCCCCCTGGGCGAGACTCTGGACGCTCAGGGCGTCGCGGGTCTGTTGACGCCGCACTCGCCCGGGCTGTCGGCGCTCGTCGCACCGGTGGAGCCGGGGGCCGCCTCGACCATCCCCGCCGAGCTCGTCGGACGCATCCTCGACATCCTTCGCGATCAGTTCGACTACGTCGTGGTCGACACTCCCCCGGCCTTTGATGACCAGGTCCTTGCGGCGTTCGACCGCAGCGACGTCATCGCCTTGCTCGCCACGATGGACATCCCCGCTATCAAGAACCTCAAGCTGACCCTGGAGACCATGGAGCTGCTCAACTACTCCAAGGAGCGCTATCAGGTCGTCATGAACCGGGCCGACGCCAAGGTCGGCCTCGTCGTCAGCGAAGTCGAGAAGACCCTGCGGACGCCCATCGTCTCCCAGATCCCGTCGTCGGCTGAGGTCCCCAAGGCCACCAACCGCGGCGTGCCCATCGTGCTCGATCAGCCCAAGCACCCCGTGAGCCTGGCGATTCGCTCGTTCGCCGACTCCTTTGTCCTGACCACGCCGTCGGTCGACCAGACCGTCCCGCAAGAACTCCGCACCGACCGACGCGGGCTGCTCCGCAGAAAGACGAGGACCTGATGAGTCTCTCCGACCGACTCGCCGAGGCCCGCCGCGCGCGCGGGGTCGACTCGAGCATGGAGCAGCACAGCGACGCCCTGGTCAACAAGGCGAAGCATCGCCGGGCCGTTGATCCGTTCGCCGAGCTCAAGCAGACCGTTCACCAGACGCTTCTCGAGAGCCTGGGACCGCAGCTCTACGACGCACGGCTCACGCAGTCCGAGCTCGAGCAGAAGGTCCGCCTGACCCTCCAGGAGGTGCTGGCGCAGGAGGAAACCCCTCTGACCGTCCAGGACCGAGCCCGGATCGCGCAGGAGGTAGCCGACGACATCCTCGGCTACGGGCCCTTGGAGCCCTACCTGCGTGACACCGACATCACCGAGGTCATGGTCAACGGCGCCGACTCCATCTACGTCGAGCGCAGCGGCCAGATCTCGGAGGTCGACGGTCGCTTCAACGACGAGGCCCATCTGCGACGCACGATCGAAAAGATCGTCGGTCGGGTCGGCCGCCGGGTCGACGAGTCCAGCCCCATGGTCGACGCCCGCTTGCCCGATGGCAGCCGTGTCAACGCCGTGATCCCGCCGCTCGCGCTCGACGGCTCCCTGCTGACGATCCGGAAGTTCTCCGCCGACCCCTACCAGGTTGACGACCTGATCGGCTTCGGCACGATGAGCCGGGTCACGGCCGACTTCCTGGAAAAGTGCGTGCGCGGGCGGCTCAACATCCTCGTGTCAGGCGGCACCGGCGCCGGCAAGACCACCACGCTGAACGTCTTGTCGTCCTACATCCCCGAGGACGAGCGCGTCATCACCATCGAGGACGCCGCCGAGCTCCAGCTGCACCAGGAGCACGTCCTGCGTCTCGAGGCCCGCCCGCCCAACATCGAGGGCAAGGGTGAGGTCAAGATCCGCGACCTCGTGCGCAACGCGCTCCGCATGCGGCCCGACCGCATCGTCGTCGGAGAGATCCGCGATGCCGCCGCCCTCGACATGTTGCAGGCCATGAACACCGGCCACGACGGCTCGATCTGCACGGTCCACGCCAACGCTCCGCGCGACGTGTTGTCACGCGTCGAGACCATGGTGCTGATGGCGGGCATCGACCTTCCGGTGCGTGCCATCCGGGAACAGGTCGCCAGCGCGATCGATCTCATCGTCCACCAGACCAGGTTCAAGGACGGCACGCGGCACATCACCCACGTGACCGAGGTCGCCGGGATGGAGGGCGACATCATCACGTTGCAGGACCTTTTCCTGTTCGACCACGGACTCGGTTTCGACGACGCCGGTCGCACCCAGGGCTATCTGAAGTCGACCGGACTGCGAGCCAAGTTCCTGGAAAAGCTCGCGGCCAACGGCGTCAACATGGACCCGGAGATCTTCGCCTTCGAGCGGTTCGGACGCTGACCATGGGACAGATCTTGAGGAACGGCGCGCGCCTGGGCGCCGTGGTTGCCGCCTTGGCGGCCAGCGTCGCGCTGGCCTCTCCCGCGATGGCCGAACCAACCGGCCGGATCAGCGAGGTCAGCCCGGCTGAGGCTGGCGGCATCACGCTGGTTTTCTCGGCGTCAGACCTACCCCCAGGAGCGTCACTGGACCCCTCAACGGTCCAGGTGAGCCTCGACGGCACTCCCGTCGAGGCCACCGCCGCACTCATCGGTGACCAGAAGCCCGTGGACCGAACGGTGATCCTCACCATCGACACGAGCACCTCGATGGGCAAGAAGGGAAGGATCCAAGCCGCCAAGACAGCGGCCGACGCATACGTCGCCACGGCCCCCGATGACGTGAAGATCGGCTTGGTCGCTTTCAACAGCACGGCCAAGGTCATCGTCCAGCCGACGACCGCCCACCAGCAGGTGACCGACGCCGTCGACGGCCTCGAGGCCAAGGGCGGGACAGCTCTCTACGACGCCGTGATCGTGTCCACGAAGACCGCGGGCGAGGCAGGGGTTCGAGGAATCCTCCTGCTCAGTGATGGTGGGGACACCGAAAGCCGGAGCACCAAGGACGAAGCCCTCACCGAGGTGGGCGGATCGGGCGTGACGCTCGACGCCGTCGCCCTCGACACCAGCGCCGACCAGCTGGCCGTTCTCGAGCAGCTCGCATCCGCCACTGGTGGCACGGTCGTCGAGGCGACCGAGGCCAGCGAGCTCGCTGACACGTTTGCCGCCAGCGCGCGAGCGCTCGACAACCAGCTCCAGGTGACGATCGCCGTGCCGGCCGACCTCGCCAACACCGGCCGGTCCGTCACGGTCACAGCCGTGGCCGGCGGGACTTCCATCACGGACTCGGCGTTCGTGCCGATCCCCGGTGCCCCGCAGGGGTCGGAGACCGATCTTGGCGCAAGCGGCCCGATCCCGGTGACTACCCCCGCGTTCTACGACCGCATCGACGAGACCTGGCTGTGGGTCGGACTCGCGGCGATCTTCCTCGGCATCGCGGTCATGCTCGGCGTGGCGTTCATCCGCGCAAGTCGCCAACGCACCCGCTCCGTCCGTGGGCGCATGTCGATCTACACCCTCGGCGGCCGCACCATGCGCAAGGAGTCCGAGACCACCAGCACCGCTCTGGGTGATACGCAGGTGGCACGCTCGGCCGTGGAGCTGGCCGACCGGGCCGTGCGCAGCCGGGACGTCGAGGAGCTTCTGGAACGACGCCTCGATGCCGCGGGTTTGCCTCTGAAGCCGGGTGAATGGGCCTTGGTCCACCTGGGGATCGCCGTCGGCAGCGCCTTGCTGCTTCTGCTGCTCACCGGCGGCCGGATCGTTGCGTCCTTGATCGGGCTGACCCTGGGCGTCGTGCTCCCATGGACCTATCTCAAGATCAAGGAGTCTCGTCGCCAGGCGGCGTTCTACAGCCAGCTCCCTGACACCCTGCAGCTGCTCGCCGGGTCGCTGTCGGCTGGATATTCGCTGCCTCAGGCGGTCGACACCGTCGTCCGCGAGGGCCAGGACCCGATCGCGAGCGAGTTCAACCGAGCCCTCGTCGAGGCTCGCCTCGGCGTGCCGATCGAAGAGGCGCTGGACAACATCGCCGAGCGCATGAACTCCAGAGACTTCCACTGGGTCGTGCTGGCCATCCGCGTGCAGCGGGAGGTCGGCGGCAACCTGGCCGAGGTCCTCACGACGGTAGCCGCGACGCTGCGCGAACGGGAGCGACTGCGCCGCCAGGTGCAGGTGCTGTCGGCGGAGGGTCGCCTCTCGGCGGTGATCATCGCCCTCATCCCCATCCTCTTCGCCCTCTTCCTGGTCCTGGTGCGACCCACCTACCTCGAACCTCTCTACACGACCGCGATCGGATTGTTGTTGCTGGGATTCGGCCTGCTCATGCTGCTCGTCGGCATCTTCTGGCTACGCCGCGTCGTCCAGGTGGAGGTCTGACATGGATGCCTCACTGCAGCTGGTTCTCGGGCTCGCGGCCATCTTCATCGCGGTCGTGCTCATCCTCGTCGCCCTAGGCGTGATGGGCACCGCCCGTTCGGGCGTCGGTCGGTCCTTGGCCGCGGTCGAGGCCATCAACAACGCTCCGCCGTCGATGGTGCGCGACCAGCTCGACAAGCCCTTCGGAGATCGCGTCCTCGCACCCTTCTTCCAGCGGCTGACGCAGGGCGGCGCGAAGCTGACGCCAACGGGCCAGCGCGGGGGAATCCGGCGCCGGCTGGACCTCGCAGGCAGCCCCGAGGGGTGGGACGTCGAACGGATTCTCGCGTTCAAGATGCTGGGGCTGATCTCCGGAGCGTTGATCGCGATCGCCTTGTCACTGATCTTCGGGTGGAGCCTGCTCGTCTCCCTGGGGGTCATCGCGCTCGTCGCCGTCCTCGGCCTCTACGCGCCGGACATCATGCTTTACCAGATGGCGTACGAGCGCACCGAGCGGTTGCGCCGCGAGCTGCCTGATGCCCTTGACCTGCTCACGATCTCAGTTGAGGCGGGCATGTCCTTCGACGGAGCCCTGGCCCAGGTGGCCAAGAACAGCGAGGGACCGCTGGCCGCCGAGTTCTTCCGGGTCCTCCAGGAGATGCAGATCGGGGTCGGGCGCACCGAGGCGATCAGGGCCATGGGCGAGCGCACGGACCTGCCGGACCTGCGACAGTTCGCCACCGCCATGGTGCAGGCCGATGCCTTCGGCATCCCGATCGCCAACGTGCTGCGGATCCAGGCCAAGGAGATGCGCATCAAGCGATCTCAACGGGCCGAGGAAGCCGCCCAAAAGGTGCCGGTCAAGATCCTCTTCCCGCTAATCTTCTGCATCCTGCCTTCCCTCTTTGTCGTCATTCTGGGGCCGGCGGCCATCAACATCCTGCAAAACCTGTTCGGGATCGGGTGAACGGATGACGCGGCTCCTCCTGGTCGCACGAAATCCCTCGCTGTCCTTCGGTCTTGCCTCGGCAGCCGACGAGATCATCGAGGTGCGGCCGACGCTGATCGCGCGGCTCGAGGTCACGCCCGACCTGGCCGACGTGATGGTGATCGAACAGGAGCTCCCGGTCGACGCGCTCGCCACCCTGGACCTGTTGCGCGAGCGCGGGCTCCTGGCCCCGGCGCTCTTGGTCGCCTCGAAGCGCGCCGAGTGGGAGTCGTTCGATCCCGACAGTCGGTCATCGGTCGCGGTCCTCGATCCTCCGGTCACCCCGGAACGGCTCGGCACGTCGGTGGCCACCGCTTGTTCACTGCCGCCGGCCCAGGCGGAGCCCGAGGGAGCGCCGGAATCGGAGGCTGACGGCGCCGAGGCCTCAGCCGTCGGGGGTGATGTCACAGACCCTGAAGCCGAAGAAGCCCGCGCCGCCGAAGAGACCCGCGCCGCCGAAGAAGCCCGCGCCGCCGAAGAGACCCGCGCCGCCGAAGAAGCCCGCGCCGCCGAAGAAGCCCGCGCCGCCGAAGAAGCCCGCGCCGCCGAAGAGACCCGCGCCGCCGAAGAAGCCCGCGCCGCCGAAGAAGCCCGCGCCGCCGAAGAAGCCCGCGCCGCCGAAGAAGCCCGCGCCGCCGAAGAAGCCCGCGCCGCCGAAGAAGCCCGCGCCGCCGAAGAAGCCCGCGCCGCCGAAGAAGCCCGCGCCGCCGAAGAGAGCCCGCGCCGCCGAAGAAGCCCGCGCCGCCGAAGAAGCCCGCGCCGCCGAAGAAGCCCGCGCCGCCGAAGAAGCCCGCGCCGCCGAAGAAGCCCGCGCCGCCGAAGAAGCCCGCGCCGCCGAAGAAGCCCGCGCCGCCGAAGAAGCCCGCGCCGCCGAAGAAGCCCGCGCCGCCGAAGAAGCCCGCGCCGCCGAAGAAGCCCGCGCCGCCGAAGAAGCCCGCGCCGCCGAAGAAGCCCGCGCCGCCGAAGAAGCCCGCGCCGCCGAAGAAGCCCGCGCCGCCGAAGAAGCCCGCGCCGCCGAAGAAGCCCGCGCCGCCGAAGAAGCCCGCGCCAAGAAGCGCCGGGCCAAGGCCGCACGCTCAAGCCCTGCAGCGGACCCTCAGCCGGATGCGCCGGCCAGCCTGGAGCCGGACGAGGAGCCGTACGCGACGGCCACGCACATCGAGTCGTCAGTCGTCGAGGCCACGTTGCTCGCCGTCCCGTCGGCGGCACCGGTTCGGCCCCCTGCGCAGAGCAGACTTGCCGCTGCCAGAAGGGCCGCCGCGCCGGCGGAGGAGTCCGAGACGACCCTCACGGTGCCCGAGGGAACCCCCTCGCCCGCTTCGTGGGACCTCTCGGACACCGTGCCGGTTGCAGCCTGGCCAGCGGAGAATTCTCGGCGCTTGTCAGCGCGCGACGGGGCCTCGACCGACCCCGGCGCTCGCTCCGAGCGAGCCGCCCACGATTCCCGCTTCTACGAAGACCTGGCGTCGTTGAGGTTTGCCTCGGTGAACCTGCTGACCCCCGACGATGCGGTGAGC
Source organism: uncultured Actinomycetota bacterium (assembly GCA_963820065.1). Classification (GTDB taxonomy): domain Bacteria; phylum Actinomycetota; class Actinomycetes; order DATJPE01; family DATJPE01; genus JANPBY01. The sequence continues at coordinate 300,778 of CAWFYM010000010.1, forward strand.
GAACTGACCCAGGTTGGAGAAGTCGGTGACGCCGCCGACCCACCGTCGGTCGACCTGAGCAAGGTCTTTGGCGACCGTCGGCCACCGGCGACAGCTCACACGTCGTTGGAGTCAGCATCCGACGAGGAAGAAGCCGGGCAGAGACCACCTCCGCGGCCCTCCGACACCGAGTTGCAGCCGGTCGACCACGTTGGCGCCTTGGGCGTCGGTGGCAACACCGTGGTCGACTTGCGGGAGACCTTGCCCGAAGACCCTCGTTCGACGCCTGCCCTGGTCCGGACTCTCCTTGGCCGCACCCACGAGGTCTACGGGGTCTCAGAAGCAGGTGCGTTGGTGGTGAGCGACGCCTTGGCGCGCACGGGAGCCTCAGCCGGCGCCCTGTTGCTCCCAGATGGCGACATCTGGCGGGTGGCCGCAGGCGAGGGTCTGCGTCGGTTGGAGCACCGCTTCGTGCTCGAGGCGAACGCCTGGCTCGTCACCACGATCGCCAACCGGCACAAGGGCGTCATCATCGACCGCACCGACGTTGCCCGGCTCCCGCTGGCGGGGGCACCACTAGCCGCGCACAAGCATCTCGTGGCGGCGCCGGTACGCGCTGTCGCCGGGATCTTGCTGATCGCTCGAGACGACGATCCCGCTTTTGTGGAGCGAGACCTCTTGAGCCTGTCCAGGCTGGCGGAGGCTTCGGCCGCGATCCTGGCCGCGGCGCTGGACGCACGCCAGCTGGCGCGGCTGCTCGGTGACATCAGGGATCAGGACGACCGCGCGGCGGCGGACCGCATCGACTACGGAATCTAGACAGAACGGAATCTAGACAGCACAAATAGACGTGCCTGACGCCAGCTACTCGACGTAGACCCGCTCGTCGACGAGCTGTTCGGAGACCACGCGACCCTCGGCCTCGAAGCGGCCCTGCTCGAACCGCTTGCGGAACTCCAGATCGATCCTGTCGAGACCATTGCGGTTCTTCTCGATGGACATGATCGCGAAGTTCCTGAATCGCTCGGCGTTGCTCACGTCGTAGATCAGATGGTGGCGGGCCACCACGTCGTACTTGTCGTTGAACAGCAGCACCACATCAGCCTCGTAGGCCAGAGCCGACGAGCCGCGCAGGTGGTGCGTGCGCAGCCGCCGCCCGGACGCGATTCCCTCGCGGTCGGCCGCCACGATGGCCACCACCGGGACGTCTGCGTCGAGCGACAGATCCTTCAGCGCCTCGACCGTCGAGGTCACCCGCTCATCCTCGAACTCGGGGCCATCGGGCATGGCGACCTTCTGCAAGTAGTCGACCACGACGAGGGCCGGATTGCCCGACACGGCTCGGACCTGGTCGACCGCTTCCCGGATCACCTCCATGCTGGTCGTGGTTCCGCTCGAGCGGTGGACGTAGAGGCGGTCCCCCCACTCCTGGACGGCACGGACGGCCTCCGCGCCTCCTGTGGTGCCCTTAAGGCGCTCTCCCAACGTCCCGCTGCGGCCGTCCGCGGCCTCCATGGCCTCCCGGATGCGCTTCAAGGGAAGCGCCTCCACGCCGTGCTGGATGCCGGCTTCGACCGCGAGCACTCGCTCGAGGATCAGCGGGGCATCGTGCTCGTAGGAGAAGTAGAGGGCGCACTCACCCGACGCGACGACATTGCGGATGAGCTGCAGCACCCAGGTGGTCTTGCCTAGCCCTTGGGGGCCGCCAAGCAGCGTCAACTCGCCAGACCGCAGCCCACCGTTGAGGTAGGTGTCCAGGGGGTCGAAGCCGGTCGGCCAGACTCGCGCGGCCGCTGACTGCCCCCCGGAGAGCTGTCCGTCGGACGTACTGAGCACCTCGCTGAGTGCGCGCAACTGATCCACCCCCCCATTGAACCGAAACACCTGTCTGCTTCGTGCCCGAATGCCGGAAGATTTCGTGTTTGTCGGGTCTCGTCTGCGACCCTGGGTGCGTGGATGATCGACAACCGGTGTCCGACCTGCCCCTCGTGGCCGTGGTCGCCCGCGCGGTCGTCTACGGCCTGTGCCTCGGTCTGGCCATCATCAACGGGACGATCGACCAGCGCCCAGGGACCCTGCTCGGTCTTCTGCTCATCGCCGTGCTGGCCTCGATCCCGCTCAATCACGCCACGCTCGTGCGGTGGCGCCCCGTGCTGGAGGCGTTGGCCGCCACCTGGCTGATCGCCGGCAACGGCGACCTGGCTCCGGCCCTGCTGCCCTATCTGGCGGCACCCGCGCTCGAGGCGGGACTGCTCGGCGGTGCCCGCATGGTCATCCTCGTCACGGGCACGTCCTCGGCTGTCTTCGTCGTGGCAGCGGTCACCCAGGCACCACCAGAGGACATCCGCTCGTACATCTCCTACGCCGCTCAGTGGGTCGTCCTCGCCCTGTGCCTCGGCCTGCTGGCTGCCTGGATCCGTCGGGTGCGTGACCAGCAGATCGAGGCGAGCCAGTCGTCGTACGTCTCCGCCTACCGGCTGCTGTCCCAGCTCCGCGTGGTCTCACGCCAGCTCTCCGGCGGTCTTGACCCCGTGTCGCTGTCTCAAGGCATGCTGCAGGCGCTGCGCTCCGGGGTGTTCTTCTCCCGCGCCGCGGTCTACGTGCGCTCCGAGGGCGGCCGGCTGGTGCCGATGTCGTTCGCGGGCGTCGATCGGGCCGAGTGGACCCCGGCCCTCGACGACGACTCTGCCTGGGCGGAGGCATGGACCACTGGCGATGCTCAACGGCGCAGCGGCACCTTCACAGCCGGAGCGGGTGGCTACTCAGCCGTGCTTCCTCTGCGCGTGGGCGTGCGCACCATCGGCCTGGTCGGGCTTGAGCGCACCGAGGCCCCGTTCACCGAGGAGCAGCTGGTCGAGGGTGTCTCGCTCGTGGCCGAGGGCGCGCTACGCCTCGAGACGGCCCTGCTGTTCTCCGAGGTTCGCTCGATCGCGACCGCCGAGGAGCGTCGACGACTAGCTCGTGAGATCCACGACGGGATCGCCCAAGAGCTGGCCTCGCTGGGGTACGCGGTTGACGACCTCTCCTACCGGGCCACCAGCGAGGAGCAGAGGGCACAGCTACAAGACCTGCGCCATGAGCTGACCCGCATCATCAGCGAGCTGCGACTGTCGATCTTCGACCTGCGCAGCGAGGTCCAGCCCACCATGGGCCTTGGGGCAGCACTGTCGGACTACGCACGCCAGGTGGGCGCAACATCTCCGCTCACCGTCCACCTGGTGCTCGACGAGTCGCCCAGTCGGCTGCGCGCCGACACCGAGGGCGAACTCCTCCGGATAGCCCAGGAGGCGATCACCAACGTGCGCAAGCACGCACGCGCGCGCAATCTGTGGGTGACCTGCCGCATCGCACCTCCTGCCGCGTTGTTGCGTGTCGAGGACGACGGGAGCGGCCTCGGTGCGGGACGCTCAGACAGCTACGGGCTGGAGATCATGCGCGAGCGCGCTGGTCGGATCGGCGCGGAGCTGACGGTGACACCACGAGAGAGTGGCGGCACCGTCGTCGATGTCGTCATCGGCGGCGGCGATTCACGACTCTCATCCACGGGGACTGATGAAGGGAGAGCCGGTGCCTACGACGGTGCTGCTCGTCGATGACCACGAACTGATCCGGCAGGGACTGCGCCGCGCGTTCGAGCGCAGCGAGGACTTCGACGTGGTCGGCGAAGCCGGGTCCATCGATGAAGCCTTGCGCAAAGCTGCGGGACTGCGGCCCGACGTCATGGTCATCGACGTCCGGCTTCCCGACGGCAGCGGGCTCGACCTCGTGCGTGCCGTGCGCAAGGAGCGGGCAGATATCGGTCTCGTCGTGCTCACCATGTATGCCGGAGACGAGCAGCTGTTCGGTGCACTGGACGCTGGCGCCAGCGCGTTCGTCCCGAAGGATGCACCCACCGACGACGTCCTCTCGGCTGCCCGTCATGCGGCGGCGTCTCCTCGCGCGTTCACGGCCAACGACCTCGCTGAAGCGATGAAGCGGCGCTTGGCACCGACTGGCCCCCAGCTGTCGCCCCGCGAGAAGCAGGTGCTTCAGCTGCTGGCCGACGGACTCGGTGTCGCCCAGATCTCCAAGCAGCTCTACATCAGCGAATCCACCACCAAGACCCACATTTCCAAGCTCTACGAGAAGCTCGGCGCGGCCAACCGCGCCCAGGCCCTGATGTCTGCCCTACGGCTCGGACTCATCACTCAGGACGGACCATCCGGTCAGCTCCCGTGAGCCTCAGCCGTTCGGGGGGTTACGAAATGCGGTCCGGACGTCGCACCATGGCGGGCATGACCCGTCTGCGCCGAGCACTTCGTGCCACCGACGAGGGCGCATCTGCCGTCGAGTACGCGCTGCTGCTCGCCGGCATCGTGGCCGTGTGCGTGGTCGTCGTCTTCGCGACGTTCCAGGCAGCTGGAGCGTTGTACGACTCCGACTGCGACAACGTCGGCACCAACGGAATCGCCAGCGCGCCAGCGGCCTGCTGAGCAGTTGCTGACCGCATGATCAGCATCGTCCTTTCGGACTAGCCAACCCTGAACGTCACGACGATGACGGCGGCAGGGCCTCTCCCCCACCATTGAAGTCAACGCTGGGTCCGAGGGGGGTTCAGCAACCGGTAGCCGGAGGAAACCAAATGCTCGCTCGTATCCGCACCATTCAGGCCCAGAAGTCCGAAGAGGGCGCCTCGGCCGTTGAGTACGCTCTGCTCGTCGCGGCCATTGCCGCTCTGATCGTCATCGTCGTCTTCGCATTCGGCGGCCTGATCCAGAACATCTTCCAGGACACCTGCGACAGCATCGCGACCGAGGCGGCACCAGCGCGGACTGCAGCTAGTCAATCAGTACGTCTGAGATCGGTTGCCGGTGGGACGGGGCGCCAATGCGGCGCCTCGTCCCACCGCCGCATTGAGGAGCAGCTCATGTCGAGTGTGACCCAGTCTCGTGGTGGCGAGGACGGCGCCAGCGCCGTTGAGTATGCGCTAATGATCGCCGGCATCGCCGCCGTGATCGTCGTCGTGGTCTTCGCCTTCGGAGGCATGGTTCGGGCGCTCAACCACGACAACTGCACGACCATCGCTGATACAGCCTCGCCTGGGTACGACTGCAGGCAGTAGCTGGCAATCGGTGTTCGGGCGATCCGGCTGTTGCGGGTAGCCTCCTCGGGACCCCGACCGAAGGATCCCGCACCCGTGAACGTCCGACTTCGCCTTGTGCTCGCGAGCGCGCTCATGCTCTTCCTCGAGCTGGCGCTGATCCGTTGGCTGACCGGCAACGTGATCCACCTGGGCTACTTCAGCAACTTCGTGCTGCTGGGCTCCTTCCTCGGCGTCGGGCTCGGGTTCCTGCGCTGGAATCCGAAGCGGTCACTGCCGTACTACTTCCCCGTCGCGCTCGCCGCGCTCGTCTTGCTGGTCCTGGCGTTCCCGGTCAGCGTCAACCGCACGGGCGACAGCGTCGTCTTCTTCACCAGCCTGAGCACCAGTGGGCCGCCGGCCTGGGCGGCGTTGCCCGTCATCTTCTGCATGGTGGCGCTGGTCCTGGCAGGTCCGGGCGAGCTCGTGGCTTCGTGCTTCCACGTGCTGCCTCGGCTTGAGGCTTACCGCTGGGACATCATCGGCAGCATCATCGGCATCGCGTCATTCACGGTGCTCAGCTTCCTTCGAGCCCCGTCGTTGGTGTGGGGCGTCATCGTGGGCACGCTCATTCTCGTGCTGTTTGGTCCGCGACCGAAGCTCTGGGTGTCTGTGGCTGCGGTCGCCATGGTCGGAGCGCTGGTCTTCGAGTCTGCCGGGGCCGGGATCTCGTGGTCTCCGTACTACAAGGTGAAGACGTCCACCGCTGGACCCATCACCCGCATCGACGTCAACGGCGTCCCGCACCAAGACTTCGAGCGCACCCAGGACAAGGTCGACGCCGACCCGCAGTACCTCGTTCCCTACGAGCGGATCGGCAACAATCCGCTCGACGACGTGCTGATCGTCGGCGCCGGCTCAGGCACCGATGTCGCCCTGGCGCTGAGCAAGGGCGCGAAACACGTCGATGCCGTGGAGATCGATCCGCGCATCCAGCAGATCGGCGCGCAGAAGAACCCAGACCTGCCCTACGACGACCCGCGCGTGACCGTCCACATCAACGACGGCCGAGCCTTCCTGGAGCGCACCGACAAGCAGTACGACCTGATCATCTTCGCGCTTCCCGACTCTCTCACCCTGGTCGCCGGTGCCTCCCAGCTCCGTCTGGAGAGCTACTTGTTCACCGAGCAGTCCCTCGAGGCTGCGCAGGAGCACCTCAAGCCGGGCGGCGCTTTCGCGATGTACAACTACTACCGCGAGGAGTGGTTGGTCGGACGCCTCGGCAACACCGCCGCCACGGCCTTCGGGCACGACCCGTGCATCGATCTGCTCAGCGCCGTCCGCGCGGTGATCGTCGTCGGCAAGACCGAGGACGCCCAGACGTGCGGCACCGGCGCTGAGTCAGTCACGCTGGCCTCTCTGAACGGCCCTGCGCCGGCCACCGATGATCGGCCGTTCCTCTACCTCAAGGGCGCCGGGATCCCCGCGATCTATCTGTACGCGCTGGGCATGGTGCTGTTCGTCAGCCTGCTGGCCGTGCGATTGGTCGGAGGGCCCCTGCGGCGCATGCGCCCGTACGCCGACTTGTTCTTCCTCGGCGCGGCGTTCTTGCTGCTCGAGACCAAGTCGGTGACCGGCTTCGCCTTGCTGTTCGGCACCACCTGGGTGGTCAACGCGATCGTGTTCATGGGTGTGCTGCTGGCGGTGCTGGCTGCCGTCGAGACGACGAGACGGGTCAGGACGCCGTCGATGCCCGTGATGTACGCCCTGCTCGCCGCCTCGCTCGCCCTTGCCTACGCCGTGCCCAACGGCTCACTGCTCGGGCTTCCGCTCGTCCCGCGGCTGCTCGCCGCCACAACGCTGGCGTTCTTGCCGATCTTCTGCGCCAACGTGGTGTTCGCCAAGCGCTTCAGCGAGACCGCCGACGCCACGACGGCGTTCGGTGCCAACCTGCTCGGAGCCATGGTCGGCGGTTGCCTGGAGTACACCGCCCTGATCGTCGGCTACCCGGCGCTGCTCATCCTGGCCGGCGTGCTGTACCTCGCAGCCTTCGCCTTGCTCCCGCGCGGAGCCCGAGTGCCGTCGCCGCTCCCGACCTAGCCCGCCCCCCCACGTCCACCCACGTAGGGGGTTACGCGAGCTCGGGAGGCACCGGGCTGTCTGGGTCCAGGAGGATCGAGAGCCGTTCAGCCGCGGTGCCCCAACGCCAGTCCGAGCAGACCCAGGCCCTGCCGCGCTCCCCCATGAGCCGCCGCAACCCCTCATCGGTCAGCAGCGCGATGATGCGGTCGGCTGTGGCCACCGGGTCGCCCCCGGGCACCACGAAGCCGGTCTCGCCCTCGAGCACGGCGTCGGGGGCACCGCCGGAGTCACCCGCCACCACCGGCAGCCCGGTCGCTGACGCCTCGAGGTAGACGATGCCCAATCCCTCCACGTCGAGCCCGCGGTTGCGGGTCCGGCAGGGCATGGCAAAGACGTCCCCCGCGGCGTAGTGCGCTGGTAGCTCGGCGAAGGGCACGGAGCCCGTGAGGATGACGTCACGACCCAGTCCCCGCTCACGGACACGCTTGTCCAACGCCTTCCGAGACGGCCCTCCTCCGACAAGGAGCAGCGCCGCGTCGGGGACCGCCCGCTGGACGCGCGGCCACGCGTCGATGAGCGTGTCCTGACCCTTGCGAGGCATCAATCGCGACACGCACACGACGACCGGACGCCCGTGGAGACCGTGCCGCTGCCGAACGGCGTCAGCGTCCGCCTGCGGCGTGAAGACCTCCGTGTCCACCCCCGGCGCCAGCTGCACGAGCCGACCCGCAGCCGCGGGGCTGAGGGCCCGCGCGATGCGGTTGCGGGTGTAGGCGCCGAGGTAGGTCGTGACGTCCATTCCCTCGCACGCCTGCCGAAGCAGCTGGGCCGCTCCCGGTATCCCCGCCCATCCGGCCTCATGCCCGTGGGTCAACGCCACCACCCTGCGGGCTCCTGCCCCACGCAGCCGTCCTGCCAGCAAGCCCAGCGGGGCGGCCGCACCGAAGAGCACGGACGAACACCCGTGCTCGTGCAGCAGTCGTCGGGCCTCCGCAGCCACCGCGGGCAAGGGGAGCATCACGCGGTGCGGATAGCGCACAACCGGGTACGGCAAGGACGCGTCATGCTCGCTCGAGCCCCTCCAGTCCGAGGCGTAGACGACCACCGAATCGGGCGGTTGCCTGGCGAGCAGCTCGGCGACGAAGGTCTGGATGCCCCCCTGGCGGGGAGGGAAGTCGTTGGTGACGACCAACGTCCTGGGCACGCAGCGAACCCTAGGGGGCCGCAGCCAACCGAGCGAGGTCGGCGCGCCACGCGCGCTCCAGCCCGCTCCACCCGATCCCGATCGTCGCGAGCAAGGCACCGTCGACCGCTCGACGTGCCGCAGTCGGGGAACCGCTGGAACCCTGGTCTGCGGCCGCGACCGCTGCGCGGTACACCGCAGCCGGGGTCTCGGAGCCGTACGTCTGAGCCAACGTTCGGACGGCCAGGTAGGCCTCGTCGACTGCGCCGGCCACCACGGGTCCGCTGGGGTCGAGGGCCCGGTCGGAGGGGAACCCGGCAGGGAGGCCGTCGAGGCGCACCTGCTCGAGCGCGTCACCGGCGGCCACCCCTACGGGGATGCCGGTGCCGGTCCAGGCCACGTAGTCGGCGAAACCCTCCTCGAGCCAGCGGGGCACACCCGTGTGCACCGAGTCGGTGGCCACGTGGGTCAGCTCATGCGTCAGGACGACGGCCCGGCCGGTCGGTGGGAGCCGCTGCCAGGCGGTGGGGTCGATGACGACGTAGGAGCCTTCGCCGGCGCCCGGGGGCGGGGACTCGACGGGTGCCCGACCGGGGCGGGTCACGGCGATGACCGTGCCAGGCGTGGGGGTCTCACCCGGCGAGGGAGCAGGGCCCGACCTCAGGGGTTCGATGACCACGACGACCGCTCGGGGCCAGTCCACGCCCCAGAGCTCGTCGACGCTGCGAGCCGACTGGTCGGCCTGCCGTGCGACGGCGTCGGCCAACCCGGGCTCCACGGCGAAGCCGGGACTCGCGAACACCCACGCCCGGCCCTGCACGGCGAGCGGACCAGCGGTCGAGGACGGCTCAGAGCTCGGCGCTGCAACGCCGGTCAGGGCCGATCCAGACACGCAGCCGGTCAGCGCGAGCGCGGCGCCGGCGACGACGACGGACAGGGGCCATCTGCGCATGATCACGAGCGGGGGTTGGTCAGGTCGCGCGGAGACTCGGGCGACTCAATCAGGGTCGGACGGCTCCGACGAACGGCATGGAGTAGAGCGGGTCGATGCGGACCCCAGAGGACGGGTTGGCCGCGTGGACGATCCGCCCGCCACCGATGTAGATGCCGACGTGGTGGATCGGCGAGTAGTAGAAGACCAGGTCACCGGGCTGCAACTCACCCGAGGAGACCCGGCGGCCGTAGCCGAACTGTGCACCGGACTGGTGGGGGAGGTAGACGCCGACCGAGCGGTAGGCCGCCATGGTCAGTCCGGAGCAGTCATAGGCGTAGGGGCCGGTGGCGGCGTACTGGTAGCGCTTGCCCACCTGGGCCAGCGCGAAGGACACCGCTCCCGCAGCGCGACCCGACGGCGGGGTGCTGACCGATCCGCCGCCGCCACCACTCGTGGTGCTGCGCGTGTCACGGGACGGACGGATGCTGGTGGCTGCTCGGGTCGCCGCGGCGGCTGAGGCGGCACGCGCGGCCGCCTGCTTGGCCAGGAGTCGCTTGCGCTCGGCGGCCTTGAGGTTCGCCAGCAGGTTTTGCGCCTGCGCAACCTTGGTGTCGATCGCCTTCTTCTTCGCCGCGAGATCAGTGCGGATGCCCGCCAAGGTGGCCGCCTGCTGGGCCGCGATCTGCTTGTCGACCGCCAGCTGTTGACCCGCGACGGCGACCTTGTGCATCACGTCGGACTGACGTCGGGCGATGCCGTCGAGGTCGCTGGCCTGAGCCAGGAAGACGCTGGGGTCGTCGGCCAGGAGCAGCGAGAAGCTCTGGTCGAGCCCACCGGAGCGGTAGGCGGCGGCAGCGAACCCACCGACGGCCTTCTGCAGCTCGGCGAGTGCGGCCTCAGATCGCCGCACCTTGGCGTTGAGCTTGTCGAGCTGCTGCTGCGCCTTGTCGGCGTCGAGCTGCGCACCGAGGAAGGCCTCGGTCGCCGCTTCCGCGTCGTCCTGGAGGGCAGCGACCTGGCGCTCGACTTCGTCGATCGAGGGCTTGGGATCAGCCTGGCTGAGGGCCGGGGCAAGGGTCAGGGAGCAGACGATGGCCGCCAGGATCGCGACGGATCGTCGAGCGGCAGTACGGCGGGTCGCCACGCGGGCGGCTCTCCTCTTCCTCGAACCGCTGACCGGGTGAGCTGACGGGTTCGGGCGGGGAAGTGCGCCCTACCCAGGCGATGGTCTCGCCCGGGATTCACCCCAGGAACATGGTTCCCCGGTTCCGGGGTGACCTCGTCGTTCCCGTCGGACGCTTGGGGCGCCCGCACGACAGCGGCTTGATCACCACGGATTGAGCGGAGATGCCGTAGCCCCCCGGTCGGGGGACGTCGGGCCGACATCTGTCGAGCAGACTAGGTCCGGAGCTCCCCGGAATCAAACCTGGCACGCCCGCACCCCGTCCGCGCGGCGACCCCGGTGACCGAAGTCACATTGCGTTATCGGTTGACTCCGCAGCGTCAAGGTCCCAATCCGGTCTGTGGACAGCTCTCCGGGATGAGCGGGCCGCCGGTCCGGCTGGGTCGTTCGGCACGGGTGCCTGCGGCGAGGAGCCTGCGCCGGGCACGAGGCGCAGCGGCGGGACGAGTCCGGAGTCCGCAAGAACGGCGAGCGCCATCCGCTCGGCAGCATCCAGGCTGATCGACTCCCCTGGTGCGCCCGTGGGGGCCGGGCCGGACGCGCCGACTGAACTCGAGCCAACCGCACTCGCGCTGAGTGGACCAGCTGTCGCCACACCCGCAGCGCCCTGGTCAGGTTCCTCGGCCCACCGGGTCGGGCCGAGCAACACGCTGACGACACAGTCCTCGCAAGCGAGGTCTCGAACCTGACAGGTTTCGCAGTCGATGAGCACGGCGCCCACCTCCTTCCGGCCACGACGCTAGGAGCAGCCACCGACAGTTCGCGGGGACACCGCCTGCGCCGGCGCACCGGACCGACCCCCGTCACATCCGGATCCGCACGATCAGCCTCGGTCGAGGCGACGCACCAGGGCCGTAGCCGCAACGGCGCGCGCGCCGGCAGCCACGACTCCGTCGACCACCTCGTTGTCGCTCGACACCACCACCACAGCCCGGCCGGCCGGCTCGGCGCGTACCAGCCGCCGGATCACCGAGTCGGCGGTCACTCCGGCCGGGGAGAACATGACCCGCACCCCGCGCGGAGCGCCCGTCGGAGTCGCGTGCTCCAGCGCCGCCCCGTCGAACACGCAGGTGACCTCGGCCGACGTCCGAGCTGCCAACCCGGCGAGCCCGCCGAGCAGGCGCGCGCGCTGAGTCTCGAGGGGCAACGACCCGTACCCGGTCATGGTGACGTTGTATCCGTCGACGACGAGGTGGACGTGCGGAAGGGCCAGAAGCTGGTCGAGCGTCGCCGGGTCGTCAGAAGCCAGAGCCCGTGGGCGAGCCGACTCGGTGCCGGTGCCAGGGGCGCTCTCCCCCAGCGTGGCAGCGACGGCGTCGCCCGGACGGCCGCCAGCAGCGAGCGGAGGAAGGGCGAGCTCCCGGCGAAGCCCCGCCGCTGCCTCCACCAACGTGTCGACGAGCAGCCGCAGCCGCGCATCGTCGGCCGCCCGCCCCGCGCGAGCGGCCCGTCGTGCGCCGTCGAGAGCGGCATCCACCTCGGCCAGCCGATCCCGCAACCGGCGCGTCTCGCGCTCCGCGTTCGCGGCCTGGCGATCCACCTCGGCAACGGCCGCATCCGAGGCAGCCTGCGCCTCCCCCGCCCGAGCCTCGGCGGCCGCCGCCGCGCGACGCGCATCGGCCACCGAACGCCTCATCGCCGCGAGCTCCGCCCGCACGTCGGCGGTCTTCTGCCGCTCCGCCTCCAGGGCCGCTTTCCCCTGCGCGCGGGCGGCCACGAGCTGCTCGCGCAGCCGGGCAGCCTCCCGATCACTGCGGCGTCCAGACCCGCTGACCTTGTCCAGGGCCTCGGCGGCCTCCGTGACCCATTGCTGCCACCCACGGATTCGGACCAGGTACGCGAGCGCAGCGAGCTCGACCGGATCGGCAGCCGAAGGCGCAGACCCCCGCTCGAGTGCCGCGACGGTCTCCGGGTCGGCACCCCGCGCCACCTCGGCCACCCGGGCGGCAAAGAAGCTGTCGCTGTCCAGGGCCGCCGCGAGCGCACTCCCGCCGAGCCGGGCCCGCTTGGCGGGCGCGAAACGGGCGACAGCCCGCAGCCGCGCGGGGACTTCATCGGCGGGCAGCGCCCCCAGAGTCTCGGCCGCAGCGGCCAGGACCCGATCGCGGACCGGCCCCGGCAGGACAGGGGCGACGTCCGGCTCGTCGTCGCTCGCGGAGCCCGGGCTGTGGGGCTCGTTCATGTCTGCGCCCCGGATCGCCACGCTTCGATCCGCGCCTCACTCCAACCGAGCTCGCCCAGCACGGCGATGCTGTGCTCCCCGAGCCGCGGTGCGGGTCGAGTCACCACCTCGAGCGGATCGACGCCCGGAACGTGCGGGACCGGTCCCACCCGAGGCCGCGGCGTCCCGGGCGGTGACAGCACGAGCCCTCGGGCGACGGCGGCGGGGTCGGTCATGGCCTCAGCTGTGTCTCGGACAGGGGTGACACAGCAGTCGACGCCGTCCAGGCGCTCGAGCCACACGGTGCGCGTCTCACGCAGAAAGGCTTCGCCGAGCGCCGCACGCAACGCTGGGCTGCTGCTCGCGAACGAACTGCCCATCGACGAGCGCCGCGGGCAGCCCGAGCGCAGCCACCAGACGGGCGAAGAACACCGGCTCGAGCGCGCCCACCGCCACATGGCGGCCGTCGGCGCAAGGGTAGAGCCCGTAGCACGCCAGGCCACCCGTGAGTTCTTCGCTCGGGGTTGGCGCGGTGCCCGTGGCCCCGAAGGCGGCTCCGGCCAGCCCGAGCAGTGAATAGCCGGCATCCACCATCGCGAGGTCGCAGTAACCGCCTCGACCGGTGCGATCCCGTTCCCGGAGCATGGCCACGACGGCGAGGGCGGCTTGCAAACCGACCACGTGATCGACGCCCTGGACATACGGCCGCGGCGGCCCGCCTTCTGGCCCCTCACCCAACGACAGCAACCCGGCCAGGGCCTGGGCGTTGATGTCGTGCCCCGCCGTCGCGGCCCTCGGCGCCCGGTGACCGTGAAAGGTGATCGAGACGTGCACCAGGGAGGGGTTGGCATCGTCGAGCGCCTCGTGGCCCAGGCCAAGTCGGTCCATCACCCCCGGGCGGAACGAGTCGACCAGGACGTCGCTGCGCGCGGCGAGCGCGAGCAGCACCTCGCGGCCCTCCGGCTCCTTCAGGTCGGCGGTCAGCGACCGCTTCCCGCGATTCAGCCAGCGATGGGCGCTGCTGACCCCGTCCGGGTCGTGGGGCTGCGCCAGGCGCAGCCCGTCGCCGTCTCCTGGCCGCTCGACCTTCAGGACGTCGGCGCCAAGGTCGGCCAGCAGGCTGGTGGCATAGCCCCCCGGTAGGAGCCGCGCGAGGTCGAGCACGCGGACTCCTTCGAGCGGACCGTTCACGATCCAGGCACGGGGTCCGGCCGAGCGATGATCTCGACGGTGTCCGCGGCCTGGCACCAGCGGCAGCGCACCGACACGATGGTCTCGTCGAGGACCTCACGTTCTTCCACCCGCGGCTCCCCTGACAGCTCGAGGTGGACGAACTCGCGAACGCGGCTCGTACGGGTCACGTCGAAGCGAGTCAGGTTGCCGCATCGCGAGCAACGCCAGCGCGTGTCGGGGCCGGGCAGGGTGTCGGGCACGGGCCGAGGGTACGCGGTGGTCCCAGGCGCCCGTCGGCGCGGCGCAGCTCGCCTGTCGGAGGCCGCTCGTACGGTCGACCCACGATGTCCGCTCATCCGTCGCCGTCCCCGCCACCACAACGGGCGCTGCCCTCGCCGCCCCACCGGGCCGCGCCTCGGCAGGCGTCCTTCGACGAACTCGGCGAACCCCTCCACTCGGTCACCTTCGTCGTCGTCGACCTGGAGACCACCGGCGGTTCTCCGCACGACGCGTCCATCACCGAGATCGGTGCGGTCAAGGTCCGAGGAGGTGAGGTCCTCGGGGAGTTCCAGACCCTGGTCCGGCCCGACACGGCCATCCCCGCCTTCATCAGCGTGCTCACCGGCATCACTGATGCCATGGTCGCCCACGCACCTCCGATCGAAGGTGCGCTGCCCGAGTTCCTCGGTTTCGCGGGTGACTCGGTGCTGGTGGCACACAACGCCCCGTTCGACATCGGCTTCCTCAAGGCTGCTGCAGCCGCATGCGGTCGTCCCTGGCCCACGCTCGCCGTCCTCGACACCGCGAAGCTGGCTCGCAGAGTCCTTCGGCGCGACGAAGTCCGCAATTGCAAGCTGTCCACCCTGGCCCGGCATTTCCGGGCCACGACCGAGCCCAACCACAGAGCGCTCGCCGATGCGCGCGCCACCGTCGACGTACTCCACGGCCTGATCGAACGGGTAGGCACGGAGGGCGTTCAGTCCTTCGAGGAGCTCGTCACCTACTCCGCCCGAGTCTCCACGGCCCAGCGCCGGAAGCGATACCTCGCGGAGGGTCTTCCCCGATCCCCTGGCGTCTACGTGTTCGAGGATGCGGCGGGTCGCCCGCTCTACATCGGCAAGTCTCTCGACCTGCGAGCACGCGTTCGCTCGTACTTCACCGCGAGCGAAACCCGATCCCGCATGGGTGAGATGGTCGGCCTCGCCGAGTCTGTGCGCCATATCCCCTGCGCGACAGCCCTCGAGGCGGAGGTCCGCGAACTTCGGCTGATCGGCGAGCACAAGCCGCGCTACAACCGTCGTTCCCGGTTCCCCGAGCGCGCCCTGTGGGTCAAGCTCACCGTCGAGGCATTTCCGCGCCTGTCGGTGGTACGCGAGGTGCGTGGAGACGGTGCGACCTATCTGGGGCCTTTCGCCGGACGTCGGGCCGCCGAACAGGTCGTCGCCGCCGTCCACGAGGCCTTCCCGATCCGCCAGTGCACCAGCAAGCTGTCGCCTTCCCGTCCGGTCAACGCCTGCGCCTTGGCCGAGCTCGGCCGGTGCGGGGCGCCGTGCGACGGAAGCGAGTCCGTCGATGACTACGCACGTCACGTCGACGCCGTCCGGCAGGCCCTGCTCGCCGATCCGACCACTCTGGTGACCGCAGTCCAACGGCGCATCGACCGGATGGCCGCCGAACAGCGCTACGAAGAGGCCGCGGCCCACCGCGACCGAGTCGCGGCCTTCGTCCGTATCGCGGCGCGGTCCCAGCGGATCACCGCGCTCGCCGCGTGCCCGGAGATCGTCGCGGCCCGTCCAGCCGACGACGGAGGCTGGGAGGTCGCCTTGGTCCGCCGGGCCCGTCTGGCGGGAACCGTCCACACCAGCCCCGGCTCGGATCCCTGGCCCGACGTGGAGGCTCTCGTCGCCACCGGGGAGCAGGTGATGGATCAAGCCGCGCCAGCCGCCAGCGCCGAGGAGACCGAGTGCGTCCTGCGTTGGCTCGACGGAGCGGGCACCCGGCTGGTCCGAGTCGATGGCACGTGGGCCTCTCCCGTGCGCGGCGCCGGCTCTCTGACCGACCGTTTCGTCGTACGGCCGCTGCCCGCCTCCGGTTCCGACAGCGCGGGAAAGGCCCTGGGGCGACCCCACCCGCATCCGTAGGCGGACCAGGGCGGCGGCGGCAGAGCAAGGGTCGGCTGGCCGGAAGCCTCCCGTTCTTACCTCGCAGCACCCCGGGCGCGCGTGGCCGCCATCCACCGGACCAAGACGTCAGCGGCGGCACCGGAGTCCACCGACTGCTCGGCATCGCCGTACGCGACCGTCAGCTCGGCGACCAGAACCCCCGCGCGCGATCTCGCCGGCCCACCCATGGGCATGGGCTCCGTCGCATGCCGAAGGGCGACCAGCGCGGCCGCGGCGTTCAGCAGCGCGGCATCACGCACCGGCCCCTTGTCGCCGGCGAGCAACGAGCGGACGGCTGCCGCGTTGGCGGCCCGGTCGCCCCCGCGCAGGTCTTCTGGCCTGGCCCGAGGGATCCCGAGCTCGGCTGGGTCCACGACGACCTCTTCGACGCGTCCCGACGCGACAACCCATACCCGTGACGTGGTGGTCGTCGTGAGCTCGTCGAGGCCGTCGTCGCCACGGAACACGAGAGCCGCCACTCCGCGTCGAGCAAACACCTCCGCCAGGACCTCAGCGAGCCGTGCGTCCGCGCAGCCGATGGCCTGAGCGGCCGGCTGCGCCGGGTTGGTCAGGGGCCCGAGGACGTTGAAGGCGGTCGGGATGCCAAGCTCGCGTCGCGTAGGTCCGGCATGACGCATCGAGGGATGGTGCACCGGCGCAAAGCAGAAAGTGATGCCCACCTCTTCCGCGACGGCCGCAACCTCGGTCGGCGTGAGCTCGAGATCGAGTCCGAGCTCCTCGAGGACGTCGGCCGTCCCGCAGGCCGAGGTGGCCGCCCGGTTTCCGTGCTTGACCACCCGGGCTCCGGCGCCGGCGGCCACGAGCGCCGCCATCGTGGAGATGTTGACCGTGTGGGCGAGGTCCCCGCCCGTCCCGACCACGTCCAACACCGGACCGCCGACCTCGATGCGGTGGCTGTGGGCCAGCATCGCGCGGGACAGCCCCTCCATCTCGTCGGCCGTCTCTCCCTTCGCCCGGAGCGCGACCAAGAAGCCAGCCAGCTGAGCGGACGTCGCCTGCCCGACCATCACCTGTTCCATCGCCCAGGCCGCCTCGTCGGGCGTGAGGGCTCGCCGAGCCAACAACGTGCTCAGCAGACCCGGCCAGGTCGGGTCTGCGGACCCACTCCGCTCGTCGCGATCAGAGCGGTCAGAGCGGTCGGGAGGTCAGAGCGGTCGGTCACGACGTACCCGTCGGTCGGAGGTCGGGAATCGGAGGTTGGCAGAAAGGAATGCGCTGGACCCTTCCGAAGCCCTGTCGCGCGTTCAGCCGACCGGGTGCCGAGCGAGGCGTTCGCGCAGCAGGCCCGCGCTGGCCCCAGCGAGGGCCCGGGGATCGAGCGGGTGAGGGACGGAAGCGTCGGCCCGTGACCAGGTCGCCAGCCACGCATCGTCGGGGCGGCCCGTCAGAACGAGGACCGGAGGGCACTGGTAGATCTCGTCCTTCAGCTGACGGCAGATCCCCATCCCACCCGCCGGAACCGCCTCTCCATCCAGGATGGCCAATGCCAGGCCGCCGCGATCCATCGCCGCGATGACCGCGGGCTCGGTCGCGACGTCGACGATCTCCACCAGGGGCAGGTCTGCGGCCGGGCGGCGACCGAGTGCGGCTCGCACCGCAGCGCGCACGGTCGAATCGTCGCTGTAGACCAGCACGCGAGCTCGGGGTTGAGCGCTCTGGTCCGGCGAGGTGGTGTCGTGGGCGGGGGCGCTGGTCACGGCGCCGATGCTACAAGGTTGAGTTCTCCACGGTTGAGTTCAGGTCAGGGCCTGCCTCGCTGGCGGACTGGCGAGCCTCCCGTGCGTCGAGCGCGTCCAGTCTGCGGTCCTCACGCCTGGCCTCGCGCTCAGACTCCTTCATCCACTGGACGAAGATGACACCGACGACGAGCAGGGCCACGAGGTCGCCGCTGGCCCACAACAGGCCACCCGCAATCTGTTGATCGTCAATCGGAGCCGGACCCCAGGTGCGGCCGAGCGCGTAGTACCAGTCCCCGGCGATCACGGTGGTGGCTGACATGACCGTGACGCCGAGCCAGGCGTGGAACGGCAGGACGGCGAAGGCGGCCATCATGCGATAGCCCGCCTTGAGGCGGTTAGGCATCGGATCGAGACCGAGCAGCGGCCAGTACCAGAGGCAGCCCACGACCACGAAATGGATGTGGTTGAGCTCGTGCAGCAGCGGGTTGCGGAGCGTCAGCTCGTACAGGCCGGTGAAATACAGGACAAACGGAGTCGCGATGAACAGCGCGCCGGCGACCACCGGAAAGGTCAACACCTTCGCCGGCCACGAATGGATCACCGCGAGCAGAGCTCGTCGCGGTCCCGGCGCCAGCGTGCGAAGCGCGAGCGTCACCGGGGCACCCAGGGCGAGGAACACCGGGACGAACATCGCGAGCAGCATGTGCTGGACCATGTGGACCCACAGGAGCGTGGTGTCGTAGGTGCCGAGCGCGCTCTGGGTCGCGATCACCATCGTGCCAAGACCACAGCCGACGAAGGAGAACGTCCGCCACGGCGACCAGCTGTCACCACGCGCTCGCAGCCGCAGCACGCCGGCGAGGTACAAACCAGCGGCGATAGCGACCACGATGGCCGGTATCCAGGCGACGCTCCACGCGGTCAGCAGCTGTCGCGCCGTCAATTCCGGGAGCGCCGCAGAGCCCGGCTCGTGGGTCAGCCGACCCAGCGGTCCCATCGCGCCCAGAACACCGGTCACCACGCTCCCCAGCGTAGGCACACCGGGCCCGGACCGCCCACCCCGCCGTCAGCGGGTGCCCTCGACTGAGATCCGGGCCAACGGACCGGGGGGTCGGGGATGTACGGCGGCGCGTCTCCTGCCATGATGACGCTCGTGGCGACAGCAGCAGCGGTGACCCCACGGCCCGCGCAGCCGCATCAGGCGGCCAACCGGCCCAACATGGTCTCGGTCGGCACCATCGTGTGGCTCAGCTCGGAGCTGATGTTTTTCGCCGCCTTGTTTGCGATGTACTTCACCCTCCGATCGGTCAATGGACCCGAGGTCTGGGCCGAGGGCACCGACCTGCTCAACGTGCCCTTCGCGACCATCAACACGACGGTGCTCGTGCTGTCCTCGGTGACCTGCCAGCTCGGTGTCTTCGCCGCTGAGCGGGGCGACGTGGTCGGCCTCCGCCGGTGGTTCGTCATCACCTTCGTCATGGGCGCGTTCTTCATCGGGGGCCAGGTCTACGAGTACGCCGAGCTCGTGAAGGAGGGTCTGACCCTGTCCGGCTCGGCCTACGGCTCGGTGTTCTACCTCCCGACCGGCTTCCACGGACTGCACGTCACCGGCGGGCTGATCGCCTTCCTGTTCATCCTGGGCCGCACCTACGCCGCTCGACGATTCACCCATGACCAAGCCACGAGCGCGATCGTCGTGTCGTACTACTGGCATTTCGTCGATGTGGTCTGGATCGGACTGTTCGCGACCATCTACCTCATCAAGTGACGGGGGCGCTGTGAGGTCACTGTCAGTCCGTCGACGCCACCCGCTGGCCCATGCGCTGGTGCTCGGCATCGGCCTGATCCTCGTCGGCGGGCTCTACACGGCCGTGGGACGTACGGCCCCGGCCGACGCGTCGTCGACGACAGCCACCAGCCAGCAAGTCACCCAGGGGCGCCAGCTGTACGTCACCGGCTGTTCGTCCTGCCACGGACTCAACGCGCAGGGTGGCTCCAACGGCCCGACTCTGATCGGCGTCGGTGCCGCGGCCGTGGACTTCCAGGTGGGCAGCGGCCGGATGCCGTTGGCTGCGCCCGGCGCCCAGGCGGCGCGCGGACCGGTCAGCTACAACGAGGAGGAAATCGCCGCGCTGGCTGCCTGGGTTGCGTCGCTGTCGCCCGGGCCGACGATTCCCACGGACGAACAGCTCGACTACACCGACGCCGACCTGGCCGCCGGTGGCATCTTGTTCCGCACCAACTGCGCCTCGTGCCACAACTTCGCTGGCTCAGGCGGCGCGCTGACCCGCGGCAAGTACGCCCCTCGCATCACCGACGCTTCCGCGCGCAACATCTGGGAGGCGATGATCACCGGGCCGCAGTCGATGCCGGTGTTCAGCGATCAGACCCTCACTCCGGATGAGAAGCGACAGGTCATCAAGTACGTCCGCACCCTTGATGCCCAGGCCAACCCGGGCGGACTCGCGCTCGGGCGTGTGGGGCCGGTCGCCGAGGGCGTTCTCGTCTGGGTCGTCGGCATCATCGTGCTGGGAGCAGCCGCGGTGTGGATCGGGGCGAAGGTGTCATGAGCGACCACGACCAGCACCTTCCCGCCGTCCCCGGACCCGACCACGACGGCAGCACTCCATCGGTCGATCCACACGCAGAGATTGAGCGTCTGGCCCCCGGCCTGCCGGCCCACCGACCGCGGATGAGCGACACCGACCCCCGCGCCGCCAAGCGCGCTGAGCGTCAGGTGTCCCTCGCCTTTGCGCTGTCGGCCCTGGCCACCATCGGGTTCGTCGTCGCCTTCGTGGCCTTCCCGGACGCCAGCGAGACGATCGTCATCATTCCCGGGCTGTTCGAGCCGTCCGCGTCGAACTTCTTCCTCGGGCTGGCCCTGGGGTTGTCCATCCTCCTCATCGGCATCGGCGCGATCCACTGGGCAAAGAAGCTCATGGTCGACGAGGAGATCGTCGAGGAGCGGCACGCGGCCTCGTCACCCGAAGCAGACCGACGCGAGTTCGAGTCCGTCCTCCTCGGTGGGGTTGAGGAGAGCGGGATCCGCGAGCGCTCGCTGATCCGCCGCACTCTCATCGGTGCGATGCTGCTGCTCCCCCTGCCCGCCCTGCTGGTGTTGCGCGACCTCGGACCACTGCCCAAGAACAAGTTGCGCGAGACCATCATCTATCCGGGCGTCCGCATCGTCACGGACGGACCAGCGCCTCTTCCCATCCGCCCTGAGGACGTGCCGGTCGGCGGTCTGGTCAACGCCATCCCAGCCAACCTCCCCGAGGTCGAGGAGGAGGAGGGCACGCTCAACGCTCGGGCGAAGGCCACCCTGATGCTCATCCGCCTCCGCCCCGAGCAGCTCGTCGCCCAACAAGGCGACGACTGGGATGTCGGCGGCATCCTCTGCTTCTCCAAGGTGTGCACCCACGTGGGCTGCCCGTTGGGGCTGTACGAGCAGCAGTCTCACCACATGCTCTGCCCGTGCCACCAGTCCACCTTCGACCTGGCCGACGCCGGCAACGTGATCTTCGGGCCCGCAGCCAGGTCGCTGCCCCAGCTGGCCATCGATGTCGATGACGAGGGCTACATCGTGGCCCGCGAGGACTTCACCCAGCCCGTCGGACCCAGCTTCTGGGAGCGCGGATGAGCACCCCGACCACCCCACTGGGCAAGGCGGGCGTCTACCTCGACGATCGCACCGCCGGTGCCACGCTGCTGAGCAAGAACCTGCGGAAGGTCTTCCCCGACCATTGGTCGTTCATGTTGGGCGAGATTGCGCTCTACAGCTTCATCATCCTGCTCCTCACCGGCACCTACCTGACGTTGTTCTTCAAGCCGTCGATGGTCGAAGTCGTCTACAACGGCTCCTACGTCCCGCTCAACGGTGTGAAGATGTCCGAGGCCTACGCCTCGACGCTCGACATCTCCTTCGACATCCGCGGCGGCCTGCTCATGCGGCAGGTGCACCACTGGGCCGCGTTGATCTTCGTGGCCGCCATCTCGGTCCACGTCTTCCGGATCTTCTTCACGGGTGCGTTCAGGAAGCCGCGGGAGATCAACTGGCTCATCGGCGTGGGCCTGCTCACGCTGGGCATCCTCGAAGGATTCGCCGGCTACTCCCTTCCCGACGACCTGCTCTCGGGCACCGGCCTGCGGATCGCTGAAGGCATCGTGCAGGCGATCCCTGTGGTGGGCACCTACCTCGCGATGTTCCTGTTCGGCGGTGAGTTCCCGGGCGACGACTTCATACCAAGGCTCTACTCCGTCCACATCCTGCTCATCCCGGGTGCCATCCTGGCGATGATCACGGCCCACCTGATCTTGGTCGTGTTCCACAAGCACACCCAATACCCCGGCCCGGGACGGACAGAGAACAACGTCGTTGGCTTCCCGTTGCTCCCCGTCTACGTGGCCAAGGCCGGCGGCTTCTTCTTCGTGGTGTTCGGCATCACGGTTCTGCTGTCCGCCTTCGCCACCATCAACCCGGTCTGGTTGTTCGGGCCCTACAACCCCTCCCAGATCACGGCCGGCTCCCAGCCGGACTGGTACATCGGCTTCCTCGACGGGTTGCTGCGCATCTTCCCGCCACTGGAAACGACCGCCTTCGGGCACACGATCAGCTGGAACATCTTCCTGCCGGCCGTGGTGATCCCGGGCATCATCTTCACCGCGCTCGGTCTCTACCCGTTCATCGAGGCCTGGGTCACAGGCGACAAGCGCAACCACAACATCCTCGACCGGCCCCGCAACCAGGCCACGCGCACCGGCCTCGGCGTCATGGCGATCACCTTCTACGTGATCCTCTGGATCGCCGGCGCCAACGACATCATCGCCACCCACTTCGACGTGTCGATCAACGCGATGATCTGGTTGTGTCGCATCGGTGTCATCGTGCTCCCGCCGATCGCCTACGTGATCACCAAACGGATCTGCCTGGGTCTGCAACGCCGCGATCGCGAGCGGCTGCTCCACGGCCGCGAGACCGGCGTGATCCGGCGCCTGCCGTCCGGGGAGTTCATCGAGGTCCACGCACCCATCAGCGACGAGGAGCGCGTCACGCTGCTTCAGTCGGGGGCGAAGAAGGAGCATGCGATCGAAGCGCCCGAGCGCGTCGATGACAACGGCGTCCCTGCTCCGGGCGGGACCATGAGCCGGATCAGGGCGCGCCTGTCGCACTGGTTCTATGGCGAGACGATCCCCGACCCGACGCCCGAGGAGCTGCACGACGCTGCGCACCATGCGCAGGAGCTTGCCGAGCACCAGCACCGCCAGCTCGAGGGCGACCCGCGGTCCTGAGCTAACCCGGCCCGCTCACCTCGTGAGTCGGTCGTCGATCGGTGGGGCAATCCGTCCGTCGTCGTGTCGTTGACGCGCTGCCGTGCTCGGTCACTCGATGCGCACGGGTCAGTCGAAGCTTCGCGCCGTCCAGTCCGACCACGACACGTTCCAGTCGGTCCAGCCGTTGCCCGACTCCAGCGAACGCGACGAGCCGGTGTAGATGACCACGTCGCCGACCTTCGAGATGCCGAAGAGCCAGGCGGCGTCCTCCAGGGACATCCCCGTGCAGCCGTGCGAGACGTCTTCGCGCCCCTGGTTCGCCACAGACCATGGTGCTGCGTGCAGGAACTCACCGGACCACGTGAGGCGCATCGCATACTCAACCTTGAGGCGGTAGTACTCCGGATCGTTGCGCTGGATATCGATCGTGGCCGCGTCCATGACGCGGTATCGCTCCTTGCTGGTGATGACCTTGATCCCGCCGCGCGTACGGAAGCCGTCCTTGCCCGTGGTGATCGGGATGGTCCGGACGACCTTCCCACCCTGGGTGACCGTCAAGGTGTGCTCTTTGATGTCGACGGTGCTGATGGTGTCCGATCCGACGTGATAGCGGACCGTACGGTCCTCGGTGCCCCAGACGCCGTTGCCGGCCTGGAGCCCCTTCAGTCGCACCTTGATCGCGACGTCGGTGTCGGCCGGCCAGTAGGTCTCGGGTCGCCAGTGCAGCTCGCGGTCGGAGATCCAGCTCCAGGAACCGTTGACCTCACGCGAGGTGGTGACCGTCAGCGCGGACTGGACCGCGCGGCGCTTGGTGACCGGTGCGCTGAGACGCACGATGACCGGCATCCCCACCCCGACCGTCGAGCCCGCAACGGGAGAGATGCTGGTGGTGAGCGTGGCTGAGGGCTTCAGGGTGCGGAACACCGACTGACCGAGCGTCTTGCGACCTGACGCATCGATGGCGTGCGCGGTCACCGTGTAGGTCGTCGCGAATTTGAGCAGCTTGGGCTTGGACCGCCAGACCCCGTCGCTGTCGACAGCCCCCTTGAGCTTGTGACCGGAGCCATCGACGACGCGTACGTCGCTGAGCTGACCGTCGGAGGGTTCAACAACGACCGGAGTCTTGGGATTGACCTTCCGCTTCCCGGACGCGGGCGAGAGGGTCAGCGTCGCCTGCGGCGATGAGACCGCGACCACGGCCGTGGGAGGCGCGGTCGCCGCGCCCGCCGCCTGACACGAGGTGGCGGCCAGGGCGGTGACGGCGAGCAGCACCGGCAGACGCTTCACCAGGGAAGCATCGGCCCGTTCAGCGCCGAACGTAAGCACGTCAGATCCTCGATCGCTCAGTGTGCGTGGTCTCCGCGATAGAACTCGAACACAAATCCCATCACGGAAAGCACCAAAAAGAACAATCCTATAATCGCCAGCCACCATCCGAAGATGGTCCCCAGGGTCATGATCGACGCGCTTCCGGCGACGGCCAGGGGCATCCAGCTGTGCGGAGCGAACACCCCGAGGTCACCCGCGCCGTCGGAGATCTCAGCGTCGACACTGTCCTCCGGGCGGGCGTCGATCCTCCGTGCGGTGAAGAGCAGGTAGTAGCCCACCAGGAACGTCATGAACGAGGTGAAGGCCAAAGCGGTCGTGCCGGCGACCTCGCGGGAGAGGGTCCAGTAGGCGATCGTGGCGACCCCCATGAAGACCAGGAAGCCGATGAAGATCCGCCCTTCGACCTTCATGAGGTGGTCTTCTCGGCCGCGCCAGCCACGGCCACCAGGTCGACGCCGGCGTCAAGGGCCATCTCGGGGTGGTGGAGATCGAAAGCCGGGGACTCCGATCGGATCCGCGGAAGGCTCACGAAGTTGTGCCGAGGCGGCGGTGAGGACGTGGCCCACTCCAGCGACCGACCCCACCCCCACGGATCATCGAGCTCGACCAGCGGCGCCGTCTTCCACGTGCGGTAGACGTTCCATAGGAACGGCAGAGTCGAAGCACCGAGCACGAACGCGAAGATCGACGAGAAGGAGTTGAGGAAGGTGAAACCGTCCCCCGGCAGGTAGTCGGCATAGCGACGGGGCATTCCCTCGGCGCCCAGCCAGTGCTGGACCAGGAACGTGCCCTGGAAGCCGACGAACAGCAACCAGAAGTGCACCTTCCCGAGACGCTCGTCCAGCATCCGCCCGGTCATCTTCGGCCACCAGTAGTAGAAGCCGGCGAACATCGAGAACACGACCGTGCCGAAGACGACGTAGTGGAAGTGCGCAACCACGAAATAGCTGTCGGAGATCGGGAAGTCGAGCGGGGGCGAGGACAAGATGATGCCCGTCAGCCCGCCGAACAAGAACGTCACCAGGAATCCGACCGACCAAAGCAGCGGGGTGTCAAAGCTCAGCGAGCCCCGCCACATGGTGCCGATCCAGTTGAAGAACTTCACCCCGGTCGGGACCGCGATGAGCATGGTCATGAAGGCGAAGAACGGAAGGAGAACCGCGCCAGTGACGTACATGTGGTGGGCCCAGACCGCCACCGACAGGGCACCGATCGCCAAGGTGGCGAGCACGAGGGTCTTGTAGCCGAACAGGGGCTTGCGGCTGAAGACGGGCAGGATCTCGCTCACGATGCCGAAGAACGGCAAGGCGATGATGTAGACCTCAGGGTGACCGAAGAACCAGAACAGGTGCTGCCACAGGATGGGCCCGCCGTTGGCCGACGTGAACACCTGGGAACCGAATAGCCGGTCGGCCTCGAGCACGAGCAGCGCGGCGGCCAGCACGGGGAAGGCCATCAGCACGAGGATCGACGTCACCAGGATGTTCCAGGTGAAGATGGGCATCCGGAACATGGTCATCCCAGGCGCCCGCATGCAGAAGATGGTCGTGATGAAGTTGACGCCACCGAGAATCGTCCCCAGGCCGCTGAGCACGAAGCCCATGATCCAGAGGTCGGCGCCGACTCCCGGCGAGTTCACAACGTCGTTCAGGGGGGCGTAGGCAAACCAGCCAAAGGCTGCCGCTCCTCCCGGGGTGAAGAACCCGGACACCACGATGAGCCCGCCGAACAGGAACAGCCAGTAACTGAACATGTTCAGTCGTGGGAAGGCCACGTCGGGCGAGCCGATCTGCAGCGGCATGATCACGTTGGCGAACCCGACGAACAACGGGGTCGCGAACAGCAGCAGCATGATCGAGCCGTGCATCGTGAACAGCTGGTTGTACTGCTCCTTGCTCACGAACTGCAGCCCAGGCACCGCGAGCTCCGCGCGGATCACCATGGCCATGAGGCCGGCGAACAGGAAGAAGGCGAAAGACGTGATCAGGTAGAGGTAGCCGATGGTCTTGTGATCGGTCGTGGTGATCCACCGCACCACGATCTTGCCGCGCGGTTCGCGTCTGGTTGGCGCGGGCTCCGCGACGACCGGGGCTGCAGGGCCGGGCTCGTCGAGCAGTGTCACGAGTTCCCTCCGATCGTGGTGCGGCCCTGGTTTTCGTTGGAGTTGCTCGTCGTTCGACCATCTTGCAGATCGCCGACCTGCCCGCTGGCCCGCAGATCGATCATGTGCTGGTCGAACTCCTCCGGTGTCACGACTCGCACCTCGAACAGCATCCGGGAGTGGTTGACGCCGCACAGTTCGGCGCACTTGCCCCTGAAGGTGCCCAACTCGTTGGGCGTCACCTGGAAGGCATTCGTTCGACCGGGAATCACGTCCATCTTCATGAGGAACGGGATGATCCAGAACGAGTGGATCACGTCCGGGGACGTGAGCTCGAAGCGCACCGTCTCGCCCAACGGCAGGTACAGCACGGGCAAGTCCGCGTTCGTGCCTACGTCGTAGGTCTGCTGCTCCACGTAGTTGAAGGTCCACGCCCACTTGTATCCGACGACGTGCACGACCTGGTCGGGCTCGGCGCTCAACGAGGTCAGCTTCGCCTCGTCACGCGCGGTGTAGAAGAACAGCACCAGCACCATCATCAGCGGAACGACGGTGTAGAGAACCTCGATGGGCACGTTGTAGCGCGTCTGCACCGGGATGGCCGACTCGGAGCGACGCCGGTGGAAGATGATGCTCCAGATGATCAAGCCCCACACCACGGCTCCGACGGCCAGCGCGGCGATCCAGGAGCCCTGCCACAACGACAGGATTCGGGCCCCTTCATCGGTCGCCGGTGCGGGCAGTCCCAGCCGGGGCAGTTCGTCCGAGGAGCACCCGCTGAGCAAGGCGACCCCGGCGACCGACCCCAGCGCGATGGCCGTACGTCGGCCGGGCCAGCGACCCCGATGGGCGGCGGTGTTGCTCGGGCTCACGGACGGCGCTCCCAGGGCTCGGACGGACCACGCTGACCACCCCCGAACCGGCGAGGTGATCTGGAGCCAACCGTAGCGCAGCACGGGTCCCGACGGCCGGTCGGGAGGCAGGTCCGCGCGGCGGACCTCCTAGGCTCGGGATGTGACTGAGGAGAGCACGCCAGGCTCGCGCCGGGAGAGGGCCCCGATGCCCCCGGCCGGGTTCCTCGACGCCGCCTCGGGAGAGCCTCTCCATCCGGCCGCGCGAGACGTCTTGCTCAACCTTCTGGGCGGCACGGTCGAGGAGGTTGATCCGCGCTTCTGGGCCGACCCTCAGCGACGCTACGGGGCGGCTCGGCGGACCCAGATCTTGCTCGAGGAGGCCCGCGCGACCATCGCCGCGACCGTGGGGGCGCGCGCCGATGAGGTGTCGTTCACCTCGTCCGGCACCGAGGCGGTCCACCGCGGGGTCGCGGGCCTGCTGGCCGGCCGCCGACGCATCGGGGATGTCCTCGTGGCGACAGAGGTGGAACACACGGCTGTGCTTCACGCAGCCGACGCGCACGAGGCGTCTGGCGGTGCCGTCCGGCTTGTCCCGGTGGACGGCCTGGCCCGAGTCTCGATGGAACGCTGGGCCGAGACGGTGAGTGAGGACGGAGTGGCTGCTGCGTGCCTCCAGAGCGCCAACCACGAGGTCGGCACGCGGCAACCGGTGACGGCAGCAGCCGCGCTGTGCGCGGCGGCGGGGGTACCGCTGCTGGTCGACGCGGCACAGTCGATCGGCCGGTCTGGGACCGCCGATGCCGGCTGGGCGGTTCTGTGCGGATCGGCACGCAAATGGGGTGGCCCTCCGGGCCTCGGGATCCTCGTCGTCCGCGACGGGACTCGCTGGAGACCCGAGCCCCCCACCGGCGAGCGCGAGCGCGGTCGCGTCCCCGGCTTCCCCTCCGCCGCGCTGGCCGCGGCGGCCGCCGCGGCCTTGGTCGCGCACAGCCAGGACGCCGAGACCGAGGACGAGCGGCTGGCCCGGCTCGTTGAGCGGATCCGCACCGAGGTGCGCGCCCGCGTGCCGGACTGCGAGATCCTCGGTGATCCGACCGACCGGCTCCCCCACGTGGTGACGTTCTCCTGCCTCTATGTCGACGGGGAGGCCCTGCTCGACGAGCTCGATCGAGCCGGATTTTCGGTGTCGTCCGGATCGTCGTGCACCTCGAGCGTCCACCAGCCCTCGCACGTGCTGGCGGCCATGGGCGCGCTCACCCAGGGCAACATCCGGGTCTCGCTGCCGCGCGGCGTGGCTGATGCCGACGTCGAGGCCTTCCTGGACACGTTGCCGATCGTCGTCCAACGGGTGCGCGCCGCTCTCGGCGCGTCCGGGCTGTGACCGATCCCGAGACGCCGGCACTCGTGGTCGACGAGTGTGGCCGACGCTGTCCCTGGCCCGTGATCAGCTTGGGCAGGGTCATGACCGAGGTGTCCGTCGGCGCGATCGTGGAGGTCCTGTCAGACGACCCTGCGGGCGCCACCGACATCCCTGCCTGGTGCGCGATGCGTGGACACGACTTCCTGGGTGCGAGCGATACCCACGAGACGGGGCTGTTGGGACCGATTCGCCGATACCGGGTTCGCCGAAGGTCATGATCGCCTGCGCTCATCGGCTGTTCACGGGTCCGCCGAAGTCTCCCGGAGCTGTCCACTGGGGTGGCGCGACTTCGAGCGCGAGGGAGAGCCGGCGGAGGTATTCGTCGCGAGTGATGGCCACGGCGCCGAGCGTGGCCAGGTGAGGAGTCCACCACTGGACATCGATGAGTCTGTCCCGCGCTCCCGCCCGGGTGAGCAGATCCACCAGCGCCATCAGCGCCACCTTCGAGGCGTCCGTCTCGCGGTGGAACATGGATTCGCCGGCAAACAGGCCGCCCACCGAGACCCCGTAGAGGCCGCCGACCAGGCTGCCGCCGGCGTTCCGGACCTCGATCGAGTGGGCGATCCCCAGGGCATGCAAGCGGGCATAGGCGGCCTCGAAGTCCCCGGTGATCCAGCCACCGGGACGCCGGGGGTCCGCGCAGGCCGAGACGACGTCCGCGAACGCGGTGTCGACCGTGATGGTGAAGCGGCGGGCGGAACGACGCAGCGACCGGCTCACCTTCAGTCCGTCGAGGGGCAGCACCCCCCGCGGGTCGGGGCAAAACCAGTCCATGCGCTCCGGGCGGGCCGGGTGCGGCATCGGAAACAGGCCTTGCGAATAGGCAGCGACCAGGGTGTTCGGTTCGAGGTCCAGCCCCTCACCGACGTAGTCCTCGCCGGGCTCGAGGACGATCACCGCCGCGCGACGCGCCTACGGCTGGGGGCAGTCGAGGTGTGGCTCGACCTCCGCCGCCGCGTCGTCGCCGTAGGTCGCGCTGAGGCGATCGAGGAAGGGCCGCTTCGCCAGCACGTACTCCTGCGTGCCCACGGTCTCGATGACGTAGGTGGCCACAAGGGAACCGACCTGTGCGCAACGCTCGTGGCTGAGATCCCAGGCCACACCAGCCAGGAACCCAGCGCGGAAGGCGTCGCCGACGCCGGTGGGGTCGGCCTTCATCAGCTCCTCCGGGCAGCCGACTTCTACGGCCGACTCGCCCTCACGTTCGATCCGGGCGCCGTTCTTGCCCAGGGTCGTGACGCGTACGTCGACCCGCTTGAGGACCTCGTCGGACGACCATCCAGTCTTGGCCTCGGTCAGGGCCGCCTCGTACTCGTTGGTGAACAACAAGGACGCGCCGTCGACGAGCTCGCGGATCTCTGGGCCTTCCATCCGGGCGAGCTGCTGGGATGGATCGGCTGCGAAGGGATAACCGCGCTGCCGGCACTCGTCGGTGTGCCTGACCATCCCCTCGGGGTCGTTGGCTCCCACGACGACCAGATCCAGGCCACCTACGCGGTCGTGAACGGGCTTGAGCTCGATGCCGCGTGCCTCGCTCATGGCTCCCGGGTAGAACGAGGCGATCTGGTTCTGGTCCCGGTCGGTGGTGCACACGAAGCGTGCGGTCTGGTGCACGTCGCTGACGTGCACGGAGGCGGTGTCGACCCGGTGGCGCTCCAGCCACGAGCGGTAGTCGGCGAAGTCAGGGCCGACGGCCCCGACCAGGATCGGCCGGAGCCCTAGGCACCCCATGCCGAAGGCGATGTTGGCCGCCACGCCCCCGCGCCGGATCTCAAGATCGTCGACCAAGAAGGACAAGGACACCTTGTCGAGCTTGTCGGCCACCAATGAGTCAGCAAACCGTCCGGGGAACGTCATGAGGTGATCGGTGGCGATCGAACCGGTAACCGCGATCTGCATGGGTCAGCTGCCTCGTCGGTGGTAGGTCGGGCCGAGGGCTTCGAAGGTGCCGCGCGGCCGATCGGCGTCGTGGGGGGCGGATCCGGGACGGGTGAAGGCTACTCGTGAGTACCTCTGGCCAGCACCCGATCGCTTGCCTAGCGTGGACTCATGAGTCTGGCTGGCTCCCCTGCACCCCCCTCGGGCGTCGACCCCACCGTTCATGGTGTCGACGGCGCTCTCGACGGTCTGGTCGCCGCCGGTCGAGCCATCGGGGTCCGCGTCGTCCTCGATCTGACGGCCCCTCCCGTGAACCACCGGCAGGACCCCGTCCCCCTCGTGGTCGTCCCCGACTCCGCGGCCCTGCTCCTCGAGGGATTCCCCACGTACGGAAGCTGAGCCAGCAGGACCGAGCCCGCTGACCCGGACGCGGCGCCGGGGAACCAGCGTGACGCAGGTCACGTCAGAGCGGGTGCGAGCACGCGTGGCCAAGACGTGGGGAGCCGACGATGACCAACCCGACCTCACCCCCGACGGTGGACCACGCCTTCGGCCCTGACGAGCCCGCCGGCGCACCTCCGACTCGCGGTCGGCGCGCGGCGCCTTGGCTGGTCGCCGCGACCGCTGTCGCCGTGACGGCGCTGCTCGCGGGTGCGTTCGCCGCCTCCGACCGCGGCGCGGACGTGCCCTCGGACACGTCACCAGGGGACCCCGCCATGCTGCGGATCGGCACCCCGTTCCCGGGAAACGGCGCGGCGGACATCACCGACGACCCAGCCGGCGCGCGCGCCGGTCGTTACCTGTTCACCGGCGCCTTCCCGAGCACGCCCGACCAAGGGACGGTCTGGCGTTTGAGCGCGTCGGCCGGCAGCCAGACGCTGGCCACGTCGCTCGCCTCCGCGCTGGGCTTCGCCGACCCTCCCACCCCCGACGCTGACGGCTGGACGGCCCGACAAGGGGACGCGGTGCTTCGCATCTACGACTCCCCGGGGACGCCGTTCGCCTTTGACGCCTCCCCAGGCGACGGGGCCTGCCCGTCCATCCCCATCGACGGCTACGGCGGTCCGGACACGGCCGTTGGCT
Source organism: uncultured Actinomycetota bacterium (assembly GCA_963820065.1). GTDB lineage: Bacteria > Actinomycetota > Actinomycetes > DATJPE01 > DATJPE01 > JANPBY01. The sequence goes on from CAWFYM010000010.1 coordinate 332,330, forward strand.
GCGCCATCCCGGTCGAGCCTGACGGAGGCGCCGCGACCGGCCCGGCCACCACGGCAACGCCGTCGGGCTCGGACGTCGCAAGGGTCGCCGACGACCTGGCGGCGGCGATCGGGATGGACGTCACGGTCACGACCCAGCAGGGCCAGCCCTACTCCACCGCCACCCTCGCTCCGAACGTTGACGGAGCCCCGACGTCTGGCCTGTCGAGCACGCTGGTCCTTGATGAGCGCGGCGTGTTGGCCGCCAGCGGCTGGCTCGCTCCCCTGGTCGACGGCGGCCTCATCCGCGACGACAGCTATCCGCTGCGTTCGTCCAAGGATTCCTTCGGAGACCTCGCCTCGGCTCCCATGCCGGCCATCGCCTGCCCGGAGATGCAGGACGAGGCCAGCGCGATGCTGTGCGGCGGCGACCTCGTGCTCGACCGTGCGCAGTACGGCCTCGTGGCGGTCGACGAAGCCGGAATCCCGGTCCTTGTACCTGCCTGGATCTTTTCTGACCGAGGATCCGGGCAGGACGCGATGGTCGCTCTCATCGCCGTTCAGCGGCAGTTCCTCGCCGACCCGGAGCCGACCGTGGACGACGGCGAGGGTGGCGGCGTCAGCCCGGGATATCCCGGTGACGCACCCTCAGCTGAAGGAGTCGCCGCAGGCGCATGAGCCCGTGGCGTTGGGGTTGTCGATCGTGAAGCCCTGCTTCTCGATCGTGTCGACGAAGTCGATCACCGCACCGCCGAGATAGGGGACGCTCATCCGATCGACCACGACGTCGACGCCGGAGAAGTCCTGGACCACGTCACCGTCGAGCTGTCGTTCGTCGAAGAAGAGCTGGTAGCGGAGCCCGCTGCAGCCCCCGGGCTGGACGGCAACCCGGAGGGCGAGGTCGTCGCGGCCCTCTTGGTCGAGCAGCGCCTTGACCTTCGCGGCCGCGGTGTCCGTGACGACGATGCCACTGGTCGCGGTTTCGGTCGCAGGGTCGGCGGTCGTGGTCTGGTCCTGGACGGTCACTTGGTGCTCCTGGGCTGACGTGGCCGCTCGATCGGTTTCGGCGGCATCGATGGCTCGGTCGTTCACCAGGACAACCCCTCGAGGGGCTGTCCTGTTCCATGGTGACACACGGGCGTCACCTTCGAGGGCGTCAGCCCGCCTCCTGTGTGGCAGGGATGACAAGCGGGGGTCCCGCCGCGCCGGTCATCGGGGCTCGCGTGCCAGAGCCTCACTCAGCTCCCCGAGCGTCGCCACGGGCTCGGCCAGGGCACGGGGCAGGCCGAACGCCGCGGCCAGCGTCCTGACCTCGGTGATGCCCGATCCTTGGAGCTGGTGATCTCCGATCGACCGGTCCCCCGCAAGGACCACGCAGGGTCGGCCCGCGTCGCGGGCCAGTTCGGCCACGCCCGCGGGCACCTTGCCGACCAAGGACGACGCGTCGAGTCGTCCTTCCCCCGTGACGACCAGGTCGGCTGCCTCGATCCGCTCGCGGAGGCGTACGGCCTTGAGCGCGGTCTGCACACCGGGCACGACGCGCCCTCCGAGCAGCATCAGCCCGTAGGCGAGCCCGCCGCCAGCCCCGGAGCCATCGGCGCTCGCCGGGCCGCGCGTCTGCGCGGCCCAGGCCTCCAGCCGTCGCGTTAGCGCGTTCACGGTGTCCTGATCAGCCCCCTTCTGCGGCGCGAAGACCGTCGCTGACCCGGTCGGCCCGAGCATCGGTGAGGTCACATCGGTGGCCACGAGGAGGTCGCAGGACTGGGGCCACGCGCCAGCCGCGGAGGAGAAGGCCTCCACCGCGCCCCGACCGCCATCCGTGGATGCGGACCCGCCGACCCCGACGACCACGCAGGCGGGGTCGTGCGCCAGGGCAGCTGCCAACAGCTCGCCCACCCCTGTGGTCGTCGACTCCCAGGCCGTGGCGCTCGACGGCGAGACCTGGGCGATCCCGCAGGCCTGAGCCGACTCGAGGTAGACCGTCCGGCGGCCCTCGTGGTCGTGCACGAGCAGCTGGGCCATCACGCGTTCACCGGCCGGGCCGGACACTTCCACGGCCACGAGATCGCCGCCCAGGGAGGCCTCGAGTACCGAGACGAAACCGGGCCCGCCGTCCGACATCGGCGCAAGGTCGAGAGCCGCCGCTGGATCGCTCCGCCGCCACCCGTCGGCGATGGCGTCGGCCGCCTCCCGCGCCGTCATAGAGCCGGCGAACTTGTCGGGTGCCACGACGACGCGCATGGACAGATCCTTCCCGAAACTGCTGTGACAGCATGGAGGGGTGACGGTTGACCTGCTCCTTCTCGGTCACGGCGTGGACCCGCTCAGCGAGCGCGGCGTCGACTGCCCGGGCGATCTCCCCCCAGCCTCGGACCCCAACCTCGTCGCGCGCGCCCGACGGGCCAAGGACGCTCTCGGCGACCAGGTCTTCATCCTGGGGCACCACTACCAGCGCGACGAGGTGATCGCGTTCGCGGACACCACGGGGGACTCGTTCAAGCTGGCCCGTGAGGCAGCAGCTCGCCCCGAATCCCCGTACATCGTGTTCTGCGGTGTTCATTTCATGGCCGAATCCGCAGACATCCTCACCCGCGACGACCAATCGGTCGTGCTCCCTGACCTCGCGGCCGGCTGCTCGATGGCCGACATGGCCGCGATCAGCCAGGTCGAGGACTGCTGGGATGTGCTCGCCGACTCGGGACTCGACGGCTCGACCGTTCCCGTGACGTACATGAACTCCACGGCGGCGATCAAGGCCTTCACCGGTCGAAACGCCGGGACGGTCTGCACCTCGTCCAACGCTGAACAGGCATTGACCTGGGCCTTCGACCAGGGCGAGCGCGTGCTCTTCCTGCCCGACCAGCACCTCGGCCGAAACACCGCCGTCCGTCAACTCGGGCTGGGGCTCGACGACTGCGTCGTCTTTGACCCGCACAAGCCAGGCGGCGGGGTGTCCCCGGAGCGGTTGCGCGACGCGCGGATGGTGCTCTGGCGCGGCCACTGCTCGGTTCACGGACGGTTCACCGTCGACAGCGTGCGGGAGGTGCGGGAACGAGTCCCTGGCGTCACCGTGCTCGTTCACCCCGAGTGTCAGCACGAAGTGGTCAGTGCGGCCGATCTGGTCGGATCGACCGAGTTCATCGTCCACACGCTCGACGCGGCAGCACCGGGCACGGCATGGGCGCTCGGAACCGAGCTCAATCTTGTTCGACGGCTCGCGGCGACCCATCCAGATCTGTCGGTCACCTACCTCGACCGGACGGTCTGCTACTGCTCGACGATGAATCGCATCGACCTGCCGCATCTGGTGTGGGCGCTCGAGAACCTCGTCGAGGGACGCATGGTCAACGTGATCCAGGTGGAGCCCGAGACCGCGCGATGGGCACGAACCGCTCTCGACCGGATGCTGGCCCTGCCGGGGCCGGACGTCCACCGAGACTGAGAGCCCGACCAGTGGGCCGTACCCTAGAGCGCGTGTTCAAGCGACGGCGGTCCGAGGACGCCTCCTCGACGGAGTCCGTCGAGACTGGCGCGGGCGCCTCAGGCAAGGGCCGGCCGACGCCGACCCGCAAGGAGGCCGAGGCCGCCCGACAGGCACGCGTCAAGGCTCCTCGCGACTCCAAGCAAGCCAAGGCTGCGGCCAGGGCCGATGCTGCCGCTGCACGCAGCGCCCGGCGAACCGGAGCCATGTCCGGGGACGAGCGCTATCTACCCGCCCGCGACCAGGGGCCGGTACGCGGGTTCACCCGCGACTACGTCGACCGGCGGCGGCGGGTCGGCGAGCTGGTGCTTCCGGGCGCCCTGCTGGTCATCGTCCTCGGGTTCATCCCCACGATGACCGCGGTCACCTACCTCGGCTTCTACGCCCTGATCCTGGCCGTCATCGTGGATGCCTTCGTCCTGCGTTTCCAGCTCAAGGCCGAGCTGGGGCGCCGCTTCCCCGACGAAAGCACACGAGGCGCGCTCTTCTACGCCGTGATGCGAAGCCTTCAGCTTCGGCGGCTGCGCATCCCGAGGCCGCGGGTCACCATCGGCCAACCGCTCTGAGACCGAGCGGCCCCCTGATGGACGGTCCGTTCACCTCGTAGGCTGGGACGATGGAGCATCGATACCTGGGCCGATCCGGCCTGGCCATCAGCGAGATCGCCTACGGCAACTGGGTCACCCACGGTTCCCAGGTCGCAGACGACGCGGCGGTCGCCTGCGTCCACGCGGCCCTCGACGCCGGCATCACCACCTTCGACACAGCCGACGTCTACGCCGCCGGACGGGCGGAGTCGGTGCTGGGCCGGGCCCTGCACGGTCAGCGCCGGAGCAGCGTGGAGATCTTCAGCAAGGTCTACTGGCCGATGGGCGAAGGACCCAACGACCGGGGCCTGTCGCGCAAGCACATCCTCGAAGGCATCGACGCCACCCTCGCCCGGCTGCAGACGGACTACGTCGACCTCTATCAAGCACATCGCTACGACTACGCCACGCCCCTCGAGGAGACGATGCTCGCCTTCGCCGACGTCGTTCGGTCGGGCAAGGCGTTGTACATCGGCGTCTCTGAATGGCGAGCCGAAGAGATTCGCTCCGCTGCCGAGCTGGCCCGGGAGCTGCGCGTACCCCTCGTCAGCAACCAGCCGGAGTACTCGATGCTGTGGCGCGTCATCGAGGCTTCGGTGATCCCCACCTGCGAGGAGGTCGGGCTGTCGCAGATCGTGTGGAGCCCGTTGGCTCAAGGTGTCCTCACCGGGAAATACCTCCCGGGGCAACCGCCGCCGGCGAGCTCCCGCGCCGCTTCCCCAGAGTCGGCTGACTACCTCGACGACTACCGGACCGACGACGTGCTCGAGCGCGTGCAACGCTTGCGCCCGCTGGCCGAGCAGGCCGGGCTTTCCATGGCTCAGCTGGGCGTGGCCTGGGTCCTGCAGAATCCGAACGTCGCGGCCGCCATCATCGGCGCCTCCCGCCCTGAGCAGGTCGTCGAGAACGTCGGCGCAGCCGGTGTGACCTTGGACGCCGACCTCCTCAAGCAGATCGATGAGCTCCTCGATCCGGTGGTCGAACGTGACCCGGCCAAGACCGAGAGCCCGGCCAACCGCCCGTAGCCCCGTCAGGCTGGGTGGAGACTCATCGGGCCATAGACCAACGAGTCGTCGTCGAGCAGGCTGACCTGATCGACCCCGGCCTCGGCCAGGTCGCGCCACACCTCTCCGACCCAGGTCTCCGCATCAGCCTGCGTCGGGAACTGTGGCGACTCAGGCCGCTGCTCATCAGCTGCCAAAACGGTGCCGTCACTGGTTTCGTACCGCCATGTCCAGGCCATGACGGCAGCCTAAGGGCCCGGACGGCTTTGACACCGAGATGCTGCCGGTGAGACGGTCACGTCAGATCCGTCGGAACCGTCGCGCTCCCGGTGGACCCACCACAACTGAACACGTGCAGGCCCAGGGGAAGTCCGGTCCAATTCCGGCGCTGACCCGCAACCGTAGGCCGTCGCCCTCGCGGGTGATGGCGAGCCGGGATACCTGGGCAGGCGCGAGCGGCTCCCTCAACCGTCGAGGTCTACGGGGTGGAGCCCGGGTCACCCAGACCCGAGTCCGCGCCCTTGTCCACGCCCGACTTCCAGGTCGGGGAGGCAGGGGCGCAGTCACGAGCGGGAGTCCCGGGGCGAGGCCTTGGACCGCTCCCCGAAAGGCACACCCGTGTCTGAGCTCAACCCGCACCACCGCAACGATTCCGGCCGAGCCCGGCGCAGGACCGGCCTGGGCATTCTGGGCGTGCTGGCCCTCGGCGTCCTCGCCCTGCCCGTCATGGCCACCAGCGCGACCGCCGCTCAGGTCGATCCCGCGCTCGTCGGCCTCTACGGCTCAGCGGATCCGACCTACGACGGAGTGTTCCGGCAGTCCTTGGGCCTCCTGGGCATCTCGGCGGCGGGAGGCGAGCCTGCCGAGGACGCCGTCCGGTGGCTGCTCGACCAACAGTGCTCCGACGGGGGCTTCATGGCGTTCAACCCCGACCCCAGCGGGGCGTGCGTCGCCCCCGATCCGGCGAACTTCGCCGGCGAGGACACCAACAGTGCGGCCCTGGCCGCTCAGGCGCTCGCCGGCATCGGACAAGGGGCAGAGGCCGACGCCGCGATCGCTTTCCTCCAGGACGCTCGCAACAGCGATGGCGGTTGGCCCTACATCCCCGGCGGCGACTCCGACCCAAACTCCACCGGTCTCGCGCTCATGGCGCTCTCCACCAACGGAACCAAGGTCGACCAGGATGCCGTTGACTACGTGGCCTCACTGCAGGTCGGCTGCGGCAATCCCGCTGCCGAACGCGGCGGCGTGGCCTCTCCCTACTCCGGCGGGGCTCCCGACGTGCTGTCCACGGTCCAGGCCGTGCCGGGCGTGGCCGGCCTCAGCCTGCTCGACGGGCCGGCCACGAGTGCCCCGTGGATTGAAGGAGTGCCTGACTTCTCGTGCCCGGTCGACCAGTCCACCGCGGAGACCGTCGCGGGTTGGGGTGCGGCATGGCTCGAGACTCAGGTCGCGGCCGATGCCGTAACCGGTGGGAACACAGGATGGGCGGTCCTCAGCTTCGCCTCGACTCGAACCGGACACGCCACGGCCGAGACCCTCTACGCGGAGATGCTCACCGATCTGGGGCCGCCCCCGTCGGGCCACAACAAGCTGAAGGACACGTCAAAAGTCGCCACGTTGGCCGCGCAGACCGACGAGAGTCCCGGAGCCCTCGGACTCACAGCCCTCGCGGGAGCAACCCTCGGCGAGGACATCACCAGCCTTGCCGCGCGCATAGCAGCCACGTTGACCATGCCGGCCGCCCAGCCGACGCCGAAGCCCGATCCGACTTCAGCCCCCAGAGAGGCCGCTGGGCAGGACGATCCGACGTTGCCTGACACCGGGGGCGCCGATGCATCACTCGTCGTCGCGGGGATCGCGCTGGTCGCGTCGGGGGCTTCGCTGCTCGTGGTCACGCGCCGACGCCGCGAGGGGGCGACCGGGGCGTGATCCCACGTCCCCGGCTGGCGGCCGGGATCCTCGCCCTCAGCCTTGCGGTGGTCGGAATCCTTGTGGCGGCGGCCCCGGCGGAGGCCGCCTCGGCCTACCGGTACTGGACCTATTGGTACGCCAACCCCTCCGACGCGTCCTGGACCTACGGGCCTGTGGGGCCCGGAGGGCATGCCGTCGATGACGGGAGCGTGGAGGGCTGGCGTTTCGTCGTCGCGGCGCCGAACCCGCAAGCACCGCAGCCACGAGTGTCCGCTTCGAGCGCTTTCGCGTCCATCTGCGGAAAGACGGCCAGGCCAGCGGGAAAGGACCGCGTCGCGGTCGTCGTCGACTTCGGCACGGCAGCCGACGCCCCGCCTGGGGAGGCGCCCCCGGCCGGCGTTCGGGGCACCTGCGCCCTGGTGCCGAACGGAAGCAAGGGCCTGGCGGCCCTGAGTACGGCTGGCTACCAACCCCGGCTCGGCAGTGGACTCGTGTGCGGGCTGTCGGGATACCCAGCCCACGAGTGCGGCGTCGTGGTGCAGCAGCCCGGCCCGACGCCGAAGCCGTCCCCCACCAAGGCCAAGCCGACGAAGTCGGCCGCACCAGCTCCGTCGCCAACGAAGTCGGCCACGCGACCCGCGGCGTCGAAGCAGCCCGGCCAGGTCGGTAGCGCGAATGCGGCGGCGCAGGCCTCTACGTCGTCACCGCAGCCTTCAGTGACGCAGTCCTCCCCCACGCCCTCGTCCAGCGGCGTGGTCCCTCCGGGTGTCACCCCGGAGCCGAGCGACCCCGGGCTCGCAGTCGGTCCGGCCCCACCCCCTGCGGGCGGGTCGTCGTCAGGCACCCCGGCCGGTTTGTTGCTGGGTGGTGCGTTGGTGTTCCTCATCGCTGCTGCTGCCGTGCTCCGCACGCACACGTCGGCCCGGCGAGATCCAGCGTGACCCGCCCCGCGATCCCTCGCCCCCTGCATCCGGGCGCCTGGTGGCTGTGGGCTCTCGGGCTGGCCACTGCCGCCAGCACCACCAACAACCTCCTTCTCCTCGCCCTGCTGGTGGCTGTCGCGGGTTACGTCGTCGCCGCACGGCGTACCAGCGCTCCCTGGGCCCGCGCCTTCCGTGCCGCCCTGATCCTTGGGGCCTTCGTCATCGTCGTCCGACTCGCCTTCGAGGTCGTGTTCGGCACGGATGCGGGACCGACCGTGCTGGTCGACCTGCCTCAGCTGCCGCTCCCAAGCTGGGCAGCCGGGGTCGAGCTTGGTGGCACGGTGACGCTTGAGGGAATGGCCGCAGCCCTCCGCGACGGCAGCCAGATCGCCGCGATGATCGCGTGCGTCGGCGCCGCCAACGCCCTGGCCAACCCCAGCCGGCTGCTCAAGGCCGTCCCGGGCGCGCTCTACGAGGTAGGCGTGTCCGTGGTCGTGGCCCTGACCCTGGCGCCCCAAGCCGTCGAGGACGTGCAACGGCGCCGGCGAGCCCGGCGCCTGAGGGGCCGCCAGGACCGGGGGCTGGCGGGGCTCGGGTCCGTCGCCCTCCCGGCGCTCGAGGGTGCCCTGCAGCGCTCATTGCAGTTGGCGGCCTCGATGGACGCGCGAGGCTACGGCCGCCGCGCTGAGGTGTCGCCTCGAGCCCGGCGTTTGACCGCAACCCTTGTCCTCGGCGGACTCATGGGCGTGGTGCTCGGGTTGTACGGCCTGCTGGACGCCGGCAGCCCGACGGGTCTCGGGCTCGGCCTTGTGCTGGCCGGCGCTGGTCTGGCCGCGGTCGGTTTCCGAATCGCGAGTCGTCGAAGCATCCGCACGCGCTACCGGCCAGACCCGTGGCTGGGGCCCGAGTGGATCACCGCAGCGGCCGGAGCCATACCCGCCCTGGCGCTGATCCTTGCTCGGACGGCGGCTGAGCCCGGCCTGCTCGTTCCTGCGAGCCCGCTGTCCTGGCCGACCCTGCCGCTGCTGCCGGCGCTGGCCATACTCGTGGGAATGGTGCCCGCCTGGGCCACCCCGCCCCAGGAGGCGCGCGCGGCGTCGTCCGCCGCGCCGGCCCCCCACGACATCCGTCACGAGGTGGCCGCGTGATCCGCTTCGAGGCGGTCAGCGTCACTTACACCGACGCGCCCGAGCCCGTGCTCCGCGGGGTCGACCTTCACGTGCCCGAGGGCGAGCTCTGCCTGGTCGTGGGCCGTACGGGCTCCGGCAAATCGACGTTGTTGCGTGCGATCAACGGACACGTCCCTCACTTCACGGGGGGCACGCTGGCCGGCCGCGTCACCGTGGACGGGCGTGACACCCGGACCCATCGGCCACGCGATCTGGCGGACGTCGTCGGCGTGGTCGGGCAGGACCCGCTGGCGGGTTTCGTGACCGACCTGGTCGAGGACGAGCTGGCCTACGGCATGGAGTCCTTGGGGCTGCCGGCCGACGTCATGCGCAAACGGGTAGAGGAGACCTTGGACCTGCTCGGGCTGGCCTCGCTGCGTCAGCGCGCGCTGCGAACGCTGTCCGGCGGCGAGCGCCAGCGCGTGGCCATCGGATCGGTCCTGACGACGCATCCCCGGGTCCTGGTGCTCGACGAGCCGACGTCCGCGCTCGACCCAGGTGCCGCGGAGGACGTGCTGGCAGCGTTGCAGAGGTTGGTGCACGACCTCGGGCTCACCGTGCTGGTGGCCGAGCACCGCCTTGAGCGAGTGGTCCAGTACGCCGACCGTGTGGTGCGACTCACCGGGGACGGAGGGCTCGTCAGCGGCGACCCGGCCTTGATCCTCGCTGCCTCGCCCGTGGTGCCACCCGTGGTCGAGCTCGGCCGGTTGGCCGGGTGGAACCCTGTGCCGTTGTCTGTCCGGGATGCCAGGCGGCGGGCCGGAACGCTGCGCGAGCGGCTGGCGCTCGTCGCCCCCCCGACACGGGGCGAGCCGCCGTCCGAGCGCCCGGCGGCGGTCCGTGCCGAGCTGAGAGCGGTCACCGTCCGGCACGGCTCCAAGGCCGCACTGCTCAAGGTGGACCTCACCGTGCGGGCTGGCGAGATCATCGCTGTGATGGGCCGCAACGGAGCCGGGAAGTCCACCCTGCTCGGCGCGATGGTCGGTTTGTCCAAGCCCGACAGCGGCTGGGTCGGCCTGGGCGGCGACGCACCTGCGGGGCTGAATCCGCAGGACTTGCTGGCCCGGGTCGGTCTGGTCCCGCAGGAGGCCGCCGACCTGCTGTTCGCCGAGACGGTGGGTCGAGAGTGCAGCTCCGCCGACCGCGACGCCGAGGCCGCCGCTGGCACCACCGCCGCCCTGTTCGAGGAGTTCGCCCCCGGCATCGACCCCGCCACGCACCCCAGTGATCTTTCCGAAGGCCAACGGCTCGCCCTGGTCCTCGCGGTGGTCCTGGCGGCCGATCCCGCGGTCCTGCTGCTGGACGAGCCCACCCGCGGGCTCGACTACCCCACGAAGCGGCGCCTGGTCCAGGTCCTTCGCGCGCGAGCCTCGTCCGGGACCGCCGTGGTCGTGGCCACGCACGACGTCGAGCTGGTCGCGGAGGCCGCGGACAGAGTCGTGGTGCTGGCCGACGGAGAGGTGGTGGCCGACGGGCCTACCGCCGACATCGTGATCTCCTCCCCCGCCTTCGCTCCTCAGGTGGCCAAGATCCTTGCTCCGCAGCGCTGGCTCACCGTGGCCTCCGTTGCCGCTGTGCTGCCGGAGGCGGGATGACCAGCTCGACTGGGCAGGCGTTGCGGCTGCGCCCGCGCTCCGCCCTGGCTCTCGCGCTGGTGTCGACGGTGGGGGTCATCGCCTTCGGCTGGCCGCTGCTGGCCGACCCTGGCTCAGACCTCGCCCACGCAGGCGACGCTCCACTCGTCTTCGCCGTCTTGCTCCCGCTGCTGCTTGGCGTTCTGTTGGCCGAGATCGCGGAAGGAGGCCTCGATGCCAAGGCCGTGGCGTTGCTCGGCGTCCTGGCTGCCGTCGGTGCAGCCCTCCGGCCGTTGGGCGGTGGGATCACCGGGTTCTCGCCTGTCTTCCTGCTCATCATCCTGGGTGGTCGAGTCCTCGGCCGCGGCTTCGGCTTCCTGCTCGGGGCCGTGACCCTGTTCGCGTCCGCGCTGCTCACCGGTGGGGTGGGGCCGTGGCTCCCCTTCCAGATGCTCGGCGCGGCCTGGGTCGGCTTCGGCGCGGGCTGCCTCCCGCCGGCGCGCGGCCGTCGAGAGCTCGTGCTGGTCGCCGCGTACGGGGCCTTGGCCGGGATCGCGTACGGCTTCCTGCTCAACTTGTGGTTCTGGCCGTTCACCGGCGGACTGGCCTCCGGCCTCGACTTCGTCCCTGGTGCGCCGATGGCGGAGAACCTCACCCGGTTCGTCGCTTTCTGTGTGGCGACCTCGCTCGGGTTCGACGCGGTCCGAGCTGTGGGGACGGTCATCTTGGTGTTGGTCATCGGCGGCCCACTGCTTCGGGCGCTGCGGCGCGCGTCGCACCGTGCCGCCTTCGAGGCGGCAGCGAACTTCGACCCGCCCGACCCCGCATGGTCCGGCGCGGCCACTGGTCGTTCGGATCCGACGGGCGCACCCTGATGGAGGTGGTGCTGCTCGGCACCGGGAGTGCGGACGGCTGGCCCAATCCCTTCTGTGTGTGCGACTCGTGCGCCGCAGCCCGATCGGACGGAATCGTTCGCGGCCAGACGGCGGCGCTCGTTGACGACATCCTGCTGCTCGACTGCGGGCCAGAAGCACCACGAGCCGCATCCCTGGCCGGCCGAAGCCTCGGAGCCGTCCGCGATGTGCTCCTGACCCACTCGCACCCGGACCACACCGGCCCGGCCGCCCTGCTGTGGCGAGCCTGGGCCGGCCGGCGCGAGCCGATCACCGTGCACGGCCCGAGGCAGGCCATCGACGCCTGCCGGCCTTGGGTCGGACCAGACGATCCCGTGACCTTTCACGTCGTCGAAGCAGGAGAGCGGTTCACCACTGGCGCCCACGACGTCCTCGCCCTCGAAGCGGCGCACGGGGACGAGGGATCCGGCCCGGGGCTGCTGTGGGACATCACGCAGAACCAGGGGCAGGGAGTGCGCCTGCTCTACGCGACCGATACCGGTTGGCCCCCGATGGCCACGATGACCGCGCTGGCCGGGGCACCGCCCTTTGACCTCGTCCTCCTCGAGGAGACCTTCGGGGACCGCCCCGAGCCCAGTGAGGACCACCTGGACCTGAGGACTTTTGCAGCGCTGGTCGCGAGGCTGACCGAGCTCGGCGCGGTGATGGCCACCACCCAGGTGGTCGCGATTCACCTGGGGCACCACAACCCGGCGCCGGACCAGCTCGACCGGAGGTTGGCCGCCATGGGCGCCCGGGCCGGACGCGACGGCGAGACCATCTCGGTCGGGGACCCCTCGCGGCCGCGGCGCCTTCTCCTGCTGGGCGGCGCGCGGTCGGGCAAGTCGCGTGAAGCCGAGCGCCTGCTGGGTGCGTGTCCCTCGGTGACGTACGTCGCCACCGGTGGCGAACGCGCGGGCGACCCGGAATGGCGTCTCCGGGTCGATGAGCACCGGGCCCGACGGCCGGCGGACTGGACGACGCTCGAGACGACCGATGTCGTCTCCGTGCTTGACACCGCCGCTGCCGGCGACGCGGTCCTGGTCGACTGCTTGAGCCTCTGGCTGACCGACCTCATGGACCGAAGTGGGTGGCCTGACGAGGCAGCCGAGCCAGAACGCCACGCAGTCCGCGCCGCCGTCGACGATCTGGTCGCGGCTGTTGGGCGGACCCGAGGTCGTGTCATCCTCGTATCGAACGAGGTGGGGCAAGGTGTCGTGCCGGGCACTCGTTCGGGGCGGGAGTTTCGCGATGCGCTGGGTCGACTCAACCTGGCCGTCGCTGCGGCCGTCGACGACGTCGTGCTCGTCGTGGCCGGACAGTCGCTGGTGCTGAAGGGGATGCAGGCATGACCGAGGAATCACCAGCGGCCGCGCCCGATCCGGGCGCTGCGCCGGTCGACCTGCGCGGGATCGACGACCTGGTCGTTGCCCCGTCGGTGGAGGCAGCCGAGGCTGCGTTGGCCAGGCACGCCCTGCTGACCAAGCCCGCGGGCAGCCTTGGACGGCTGGAGGAGCTGTCCGCTTGGTTGTGCTCGGTGCAAGGTGTGTGCCCGCCTCGGCCCTTGGAACGGGTCAAGGTGGTCGTGTTCGCGGGGGATCACGGTGTGGCCAGCCGCGGGGTCAGTGCCTACCCGCCAGAAGTCACCGCGCAGATGCTTGTGAACTTGGTGACCGGTGGCGCCGCCGTCAACACCTTGGCCCAGCTGCATGGAGCCGAGGTCCGCGTTCTCGATCTTGCCGTCGACGTCGACTGGGCCGACCAGGGCGCCGAGCTGCCCGCAGACGTGACGCGCCACAAGATCAGGCGCTCCTCCGGCGATATCGCCGTCGAGCCAGCCCTCTCCTACGAGGAGGCGGCGCTGGCCTTTCAGCGCGGGCGCGACATCGCCGACGAGGAGGTTGACGAGGGCGTGGACCTGCTGATTCCTGGCGACATGGGGATCGGCAACACCACCGCGGCCGCGGCGTTGACGGCTGTGCTGACCCACAGCGACGTCGCCTCGATGGTCGGCCGAGGCACCGGCATCGATGACGCAACCTGGATGACCAAGTGTGCCGCGGTGAGGGACGCAGCCCGGCGCGGGCGCCGAGCTACCAGCGACATGATCGAGCTGCTGTCGGCGTGCGGCGGCGCTGACATCGCCGCAATCTCGGGCTTCCTGGTGCAGGCTGCCGTACGCCGCACTCCCGTGCTGCTCGACGGGGTCGTGACGTGCGCCGCCGCTCTCGTCGCGCAGCGCGTCGCCCATCGGACCAGGCTGTGGTGGATGGCCGGCCACCGATCCCCCGAGCCTGCCCAGGCGGCGGCGCTCGAGCGCCTCCGCCTCGTACCCCTCGTCGATCACGGGATGCGTCTGGGCGAGGGCACCGGGGCGCTCATGGCCTTGCCGACGCTTCGAGCAGCCCAGGCCACGCTCTGCGGGATGGCGACGTTCGACGAGGCAGGTGTGACCGGCCCGACCAGTCGCCCGTCCGGCGCGTGACGCAGTCGTCGCGGCCGTGGCCGAATGCCGTGCGCCTGGCGCTGGGCACTTTGACCTCGATCCCCGTGCTGCCGCCGACGACCGTGAACCGCACCGTCGCCGGTCGCGCCATGGTGCTCGCGCCCGCCGTCGGTCTCCTGCTCGGTCTTGGCGCCGCGGTCATCCTGTTCGCCGGCCGTGAGCTGTTCCACGACGCACGTTTGGCCGCAGCCATCACCGTGGCGGCACTGGCGCTGGCCACCCGTGGCCTTCACCTCGACGGCCTGGCCGACACCGCAGACGGTCTCGGGGCCTCTGCAGAGGGTCGACACCACGCGCTTGACGTCATGCGACGCGGCGACGTCGGCCCGTTCGGCGTCGCTACCGTCGCCCTGGTTCTGCTCATCCAGGTCCTCGCACTCGGATCGGCGGTCTTGCAAGGGTACGGATCTCTGGCCGTGGTCCTGGCCTGCGTCGTGGGCCGGCTCGCTGCAACGCTGGCCTGCACGCGGGGCATCCCGGCCGCACGCCTGGACGGCTTGGGCGCCTCCGTTGCCGGCTCGGTCAGCCGTACGGTCGCCGTCGGCCTGGTGCTGGTCGTCGCGGCCATCGCCGTTATCGGCGGCGGGCTCATCGATGACGACGCGGACGTGCAGAACGCGATTCTCGCCATGGTCGCCGTTGCGGGCGGCCTCCTGCTTGCCGGACTGCTGCTGCTGCGCTGCTACCGGAAGCTCGGAGGGATCACCGGAGACGTTCTCGGGGCCGTTGTCGAGCTGGCAGCCCTCGGCACGCTGGTGGTGTTCGCGCTCTAACCGGCCCGGCCAGCCCTCGCGAGGATCAGCGCCGCGGGTCGGCGTCGACGAACGGCGGGCGTACGACGCGAAAGCGGCTCGCGCGGCCTCGGATGTCGATGTCGACCTCGGCGCCCTCGATGACCTCCGCCTCCAGGAGACCGAGCCCGATGCCGCGGCGCAGCGTCGGAGAGAAGGTCCCCGACGTGACCAGACCGACCGGTCCATCGCCGCTGACGACCGCCATGCCGGCCCGCGGGATCCCACGATCCAGCGAATCGAGGCCTCGCAGGACCCGACGGGGTCCCTCAGCGCGTTCGGCCACCAGGGCATCGCGACCCCAGAAGGCGTCCTTGCCCCACCCAACGGCCCACCCACAGCGTGCCTGCACCGGGCTGATCTGCTCGGACAGGTCTTGCCCGTGCAGCGGGTACCCCATCTCGGTGCGCAAGGTGTCGCGGGCGCCCAGGCCGGCTGGCTCCACGCCAAGAGGGCTGCCCCCTTCGAACAGCGCGTCCCACAGCTGCGGGGTCTGCGCCGTCGGTGCCACCAACTCGTAGCCGTGCTCCCCCGTGTAGCCGGTGCGACACACCACCACCTCGGTCCCGCGCCAGGGGGCCGCAACCCAGCTCATGTAGTCATGCCCCGAGGGCAACCCGAGGGCGTTGAGGAGCGCCGCCGACCGCGGCCCCTGCACGGCCAGCACGCCGAACTCCTCATGCCGGTCGGTCACCGTCACCGCTGACGGGGCGGCCGCGGCGAGCCGTGCGGCGACGGCATGGGAGTTGGCCGCGTTGGGCACGAGGAAGACGTCGTGGTCCGACCGCAGATAGGCGATCAGGTCATCGACGACACCACCCTCGGCCGTGCAGCACAGGGTGTATTGGGCCTGGCCGGGGCCGATCCGGGCGAGATCGTTCGTGAGGCACTCGTTGACGAAATCGGCGGCACCCGGCCCTGCGACGGTGAGCTTGCCGAGGTGGCTGACGTCGAACACGCCGACCCCCTCACGCACGCTGGCGTGCTCCTTGAGCACCCCGCCTGCGGCGTACTCGATGGGCATCAGCCAGCCGCCGAAATCCGCCATCTTTGCGCCAAGAGCCACATGCCGCTCGTAGAGGACGGGTCGGCGGGACGTGGACGGCTCGGTCATGAGGGCGGACGCTACCCCGGCTGGCTAGGCTCCGGGTATGACCTCACTTGCCCTGAACGGCGGCGACGCCGTCACCATCAAGGCCGACGCCTTGGTCGTCGGTATCGCCATGACAGGCCGCAACCGGAAGTCGGTCGCCCTGGCGACCGACGCGAAGACGGCGAAGAAGCTCGGCGACCTCGCCGAGACGCTATCGACGCTCGGCGCGACCGGCACCGCCGACGAGGTGACCCGCGTTCCCGCACCGCGGGGCGTGGCAGCCGACGTCGTGGTTGCCGTCGGGTTGGGTCAGAAGTCGGCGACCTACTCCGCCCAGACGCTGACCAGCGCCGCAGGCGCGGCGGCCCGGTCCTTGGCGGGCAAGCGTCGCGCCGTGCTCGCGCTGCCCACAGACGACCTGGCTCAGGTCGAGGCCGTGGGCTTGGGCGCCCTGCTTGGGGGTTACTCCTTTACCGACTTCCGCGGGCACAGCAAGGCCAAGCACAAGTCACCGCTGGGCGGCGCCGTGCTCCCCGGGCTGGCCCCGTCGGACAAGCCAGCACGGGCCGTGGTCCGCCGAGCTCAGGCGCTGGCCGAGGCCGTGCACCTCGCGCGTGACTACGTCAACACCCCACCGAACGCGCTGCGCCCGCCGACCTTCGCAGCGCGTGCGGCCGAGGCAGCGGCGGAGGCGGGCCTTGAGGTCGAGGTGCTCGACGAAGCGGCGCTCGAGGCCGGTGGCTACGGCGGCATCCTTGGGGTCGGACTCGGTTCGGACGCGCCGCCTCGGCTGCTCCGCCTGGCCTACCGGCACCCGGACGCCACCCAGCACCTCGCCCTCGTCGGCAAGGGGATCACCTTCGACACCGGCGGCATCAACATCAAGCCGTCGCCCGGCATGGAGCACATGAAGAGCGACATGGGCGGGGCCGCAGCCGTGATCGCCGCAACGATCGCCGTGGCGCGTCTGGGGCTCCCCGTCAACGTCACGACCTACGCAGCGATGGCCGAGAACATGCCCTCCGGCACCGCTCAGCGACCCTCCGACGTGTTCGTGGCCTACGGCGGCAAGACCGTCGAGGTTCTCAACACCGATGCCGAAGGACGCCTGGTCATGTGTGACGCGCTGGTGCGGGCCACGGAGGACGCACCCGACGTGATCATCGACGTGGCTACCCTGACGGGCGCCCAGGTGGTGGCCCTCGGCAACCGGGTCGGCGCGATCATGTCCAACGACGACGACCTTCGGGCGGCCGTGCACGCCGCGGCAGAGGGGGCCGGCGAGACCATGTGGCCGATGCCGCTGCCCGCCCACCTTCGCAAGGGCCTCGATTCGCAGGTCGCAGACATCGCCAACCTCGACTACGGCCGGGCCGGAGGGATGCTGTCGGCCGGGCTGTTCCTGAAGGAGTTCGTCGAAGGTTTCCGCTGGGCCCATCTCGACATCGCCGGGCCGGCGTTCAACACGTCGGAAGCCTGGGGATGCACGCCCAAGGGGGGCACAGGCTTCGCCGTCCGGACGCTCGTCCAGGTCGCCTCCGACATGGGCGACTCGAACTAGCGCGACCACCCAACCAGAGCCGGTGTGAGAGAGCGGCGAGACGGAGGCGGACGACGTGGCCGGTAGGAGCGCGCACCTGGTCGGCAGCCTGCCGGGCGACTCGGCCGAGCAGGCCATGGGCGACGCTCTGCACCGGCTCGGGCCGCGGTTGCAGAGCCTGCCCGATGGTGAGACCGGTGCCAGGCGCAACTGGATCATCCACATCATCGAGTCGCTGCGCACTCACCCTGACCTTGAGCTGGTCAAGGACGGCGACTGGTCGGACTATGACCGACTCCCCCGCTTCCGGGTGCGCCGAGGGCACCGCCTCTACGGCGCCTCGCTCGACTTCGGCCATGTCGACGCGGTTCGGGAGAACCTGTCCGTTTTCCAGGCGCTATCCGGCTCCTCAGGATCCGGGGAGCTGAGCTTCCAGGTCGGGATCCCCGGTGACCTCGACATGGCCATGTTCAGCCTGGGTCCGGCGGGCGCCCTGCGGCACCGCCGCGCCTTCAGCGAGGCGACGCTCAACGAGATCACGCGGATCCACGCGCTGACCGGCGGTGGCGCAGTGTTCCAGCTCGAAGTGCCGGCCGAGCTGGTCTTCGTAGCCGGCGCACCGGGTCGGGGGCAACCGGCGGTGGCGTGGGTGCTGGCCCGGCAGATCGCTGCGCTGGTGCGTGGCGCGCCCGCAGGCACCCGATTCGGGGTGCACCTGTGCCTGGGCGACATGAACCACCGTGCGCTGGGCCGGATGACCGATGCGACTCCCCTGGTCGCATTGACCAACGCTTTGGCTCGTAGCTGGCCGTTCGATCGACCGCTTGAGTTCATCCATGCGCCTTTCGCCGCCGCCGACGAGCCACCACCGACGCAGCTGGCGTTCTACCGTCCGCTTACGGACCTGTCGCTTCCTCGCGACGTCCGGTTCGTGGCTGGTATCGCCCACGAGGAGCAGCCCCTCGCAGACCAGCTCCGCATCAGGACCCTCATCGACGACGCAGTGGGGTCGACGGTGGACATCTCGACCTCCTGCGGACTGGGCCGACGCGAGCCGGATGCCGCGTACGCCGCCCTCGACCGAATCAGCGAACTCTGCGAAGGCTGACAGAACGCCCGCGACTGCGCCGAGTGCCTTCCTCGTCTCAATCGTCGAGCAGGTCGCGGCGCCGCTGCTTGTCCTCGGCGGCCCGACGCGAGGTCCATTCGCGCATCCGCTGGGGATAGCCGACCACCGCGGCGTCATAGCTGGGGATGCCCAGCCCGTTCGCCCACTCGTGGGCGACCTTGGGTGACGGCACCCGGCGTCGCGTCCATTCACCATCGACCGCCACCAAGACCACGGTCGTCTCGGTCACCGTCGTCCGAGGCTCGACGAAGGCCTCCACGCCACGGCGGGTCTGGACGAACTCCTCGAGGTGCAGCCGATCGTCACTGACCGCAGACCTGAGGGTGCCCGGACGGGACTTGCGCTTGAACAGACGCACATGAACGAGGCTACAGACCGGTCCTGCGCACCCGTTGGAGGACAACCCCCCGATGGTGCGAGGATGGGGCAGCCCCCGACGAGCCGAGGAGATGCGAACGTGACTGACGAGACGACCTACGACCTCGTCATCCTCGGCGGCGGCAGCGGCGGCTATGCCTGCGCTCTCCGTGGAGCCGAGCTCGGCCTGTCCGTCGTGCTCGTCGAGCGGGACAAGGTCGGCGGCACCTGCCTCCATCGCGGATGTATCCCCACCAAGGCACTCCTGCATGCGGGGGAGGTCGCGGACTCCACCCGCGAGAGCGAGCAGTTCGGTGTCCGGGCCACGCTCGAGGGCATCGACATGAACGGCGTCAACGCCTACAAGGATGGCGTCGTCTCCAGGCTCTACAAGGGCCTCCAAGGACTCGTGAAGAGCCGAGGAGTCACCTAC
Source organism: uncultured Actinomycetota bacterium (assembly GCA_963820065.1). Taxonomy (GTDB): domain Bacteria; phylum Actinomycetota; class Actinomycetes; order DATJPE01; family DATJPE01; genus JANPBY01. The sequence goes on from CAWFYM010000010.1 coordinate 351,702, forward strand.
GTGGAGGGGGAGGGGCGACTCGTCTCACCGACAACCGTCGCCGTCGGCGATGCCACCTTCACCGGGCGCAACGTGGTTCTCGCCACCGGCTCCTACGCACGCAGCCTGCCGGGACTCGACATCGACGGGGCTCGCGTCATCACGAGCGACCAGGCCTTGACCCTCGACTACGTGCCGCGATCCGCAGTGGTTCTCGGTGGAGGCGTCATTGGTGTCGAGTTCGCTTCGGTGTGGAAGTCCTTCGGCGCCGAGGTGACGATCGTCGAGGCGCTCCCCCACCTCGTCCCGCTGGAGGACGAGTCGAGCTCCAAGCTGCTGGAGCGCGCCTTCCGCAAACGAGGCATCGCCTTCCACGTCGGCGCCCGCTTCGCAGGGGTGGAGCACACCGCGACCGGGGTCCGGGTGGCCCTGGAGAGCGGTGAACAGCTCGAGGCCGACGTCCTGCTCGTCGCCGTCGGACGAGGACCCACGTCTGGTGGCCTGGGCTACGAGGAAGCCGGCGTCACGATCGACCGCGGGTTCGTCGTCACGGACGAGCTGTGCCGCACCGGCGTCCCGGGCGTCTACGCGGTCGGCGACCTCATCCCCACACTCCAGCTTGCGCACGTCGGCTTCGCGGAGGGCATCCTCGTCGCCGAGCATGTCGCGGGCCTCAACCCGAGACCGATCGACTATGACGGCGTGCCCCGCATCGCCTACTGCGAGCCCGAGGTGGCCTCGGTCGGGATCACAGAGGCCGAGGCGCATCAGAGGTACGGCGCCGAGAAGGTGCGCACCGTCACCTATGACCTGGCCGGCAACGGCAAGTCCCAGATCCTCAAGACGGCCGGCGCGGTCAAGCTGGTCGCCGTCGTCGACGGCCCCGTCGTCGGACTCCATATGGTCGGCAGCAGGGTCGGTGAGCTGCTGGCCGAAGGTCAGTTGATCTACAACTGGGAGGCCCACGCCGATGACGTGGCCGCCCTCATCCATCCGCACCCCACGATGTCCGAGGCCGTCGGGGAGGCGCACCTCGTGCTCGCAGGCAAGCCTCTGCACGCCCACGGTTGATGCACGCACGACCCGATCAAGCTCGTCCGCCGATCTTCGAGGAGTCGACCTGATGCCGTTCTCCGTCACGATGCCTCAGCTGGGTGAGAGCGTCACCGAGGGCACCGTCACTCGCTGGCTCAAGGCCGAAGGCGACACCGTCCAGGCGGACGAGCCGTTGCTCGAGGTCTCCACCGACAAGGTCGACACCGAGATCCCCGCCCCAGCAAGCGGGATCCTCACGCGGATCGTCGCCGCCGAGGACGCGGTCGTCGAAGTCGGTGGCGAGCTCGCGGTCATCGGGGACGAGCAGTCCGACACCGCTGACGGATCCGGCGAGCCGGCGGAGGACCACGCTGGACCTCCTCCGCCCGAGCCCCAGCAGGATGCAGAACCCCAAGAGCAAGCCCCCTCGTCCGAGCATGCGACTGCTCCGACGGCGGAGCGACCCGAGGACCCGACTCCCACTCCGGACACCAGCGAGGCGTCCTCCGGCGAGCTCACGGACGTGACGCTCCCGGCGCTCGGCGAGAGCGTCACCGAAGGCACGGTCACGCGCTGGCTGAAGGCCGTGGGCGACCCGGTGGCCGCCGACGAGGCGCTGCTTGAGGTCTCCACCGACAAGGTCGACACCGAGATCCCGTCACCGGCCGCCGGCACGCTGGTGTCCATCGAGGTTGCGGAGGACGAGACGGTTGCCGTCGGCGCCGTCCTGGCCCGGATTGGGGCGGCTGGGGCGCAAGCCGCGGCCGAAGCACCCGCACAGCCAGCACAGCCCGCACAGCCCGTGGAGGCGGCGCCCCCGCCCACCGCGAGTTCGCCCTTCCGTCCGGGACCGGCGCTCAGCACGCCAGCCCAGTCCGGGTCGCCCGCCGCGAGCCCGACCGAGGCGACGTCTGAGCCGACGTCTGAGCCGACGCCCGATGCCGCTCCTACGACGGCCGCGCCCGCCGCGAGCTCGAGCTCAGAGCCCGCGGGCGAGCCCAGTGGCTCAGACGCGACCTACGTCACTCCCCTCGTCCGCAAGCTGGCCGCTGAGCACGGCGTGGACCTGGCCACAGTCGACGGCTCGGGGGTTGGGGGCCGGGTCCGCAAGCAGGACGTGCTGGAGGCGGCCGCTCGTGCCCGTACCGCGTCCGCGCCGCCGCCGGCCGCTGCGGCCGCTGAGTCTTCCACCAGCCGCCCGGCGTCGGCCCCGCCTTCGGCCAGTCCTGCCGCTGCGGCCCAACGCGGTCGCACGGAGCCCATGTCCCGGCTGCGCAAGGTCATTGCCGAGCGGATGGTCGAGTCGCTGCAGACCTCGGCACAGCTCACCACCGTCGTCGAGGTGGACGTCAGCCGCATCGCATCCCTGCGTCAGCGGGCCAAGGCGGAGTTCGAGGCGCGTGAGGGTGTCAAGCTCTCGTTCCTGCCGTTCTTCGCCAAGGCCACGATCGAGTCGCTGCGCAGCTTCCCTCAGCTCAACGCAAGCATCGACACCGAGGCCGGCACGGTCACCTATCACGCAGCCGAGCACCTCGGCGTAGCTGTCGACACCGAACGCGGGCTCCTGGTCCCGGTGATCCGCGACGCCGGAGACCTGAACATCGCCGGACTGGCTCGCAAGATCACCGATCTAGCCGATCGGACTCGCAACAACAAGATCACTCCGGACGAGCTCTCCGGCGGCACGTTCACGCTCACCAACACAGGCAGCCGAGGGGCCTTGTTCGACACGCCGATCATCAACCAGCCGCAGGTCGGCATCCTCGGCACCGGCTCGGTCGTCCGGCGTCCCGTCGTCGTCACCGACGAGACCGGAGGCGACGTGATCGCCGTCCGCTCGATGGCCTACCTGGCGCTCACCTACGACCACCGTCTCGTCGATGGGGCCGACGCCGCCCGTTTCCTCACAACCCTGAAGCTTCGGCTCGAGGAAGGCGCCTTCGAGTCCGACCTCGGGCTGTGAGCACGCCGCCCTCCCCATCAGGTCGGCAGCACGTCATCGCTCACGCGGGGCGCGAGGCCACCGTGGTGGAGGTCGGTGGGGGCCTGCGCTCCTACACCCTGAACGGGCGCGACCTGCTGGACGGCTATCCCGTCGACGCCATGGCGGACGGCGGGCGCGGCGCGGTGCTGGCTCCGTGGCCCAACCGCATCGAGGGCGGCCGCTATGCCTTCGCGGGGCGTGAGCTTCAGCTGGCTCTCACCGAGCCCCGAAACGGCAACGCCATCCACGGCCTGGGCCGATGGGCGTCATGGGTCGCTACGAAGCACGACGACAGCACCCTCAACAGCATCGACGTCACCCTCGTCCTCCGGCCGCAGCCCGGCTACCCCTTTCATCTGCGGCTGTCCGTCCACTACCTCGTGGATGATGCGGGCCTGACGGTCACGACCACGGCATCCAACGAGGGCGCTGAGCCCTGTCCGTACGGCACGGGGGCGCACCCCTACCTGACGCTGGGCACCGAACTCATCGACACGTTGGCGCTGACCGTCCCGGCGAGCACGGTCTGGCACGCCGATGAGCGCGGGGTCCCCCGCGAGCGATCCTCGGTCGAGGGGACGGACTTCGACTTTCGTCGGGCGCGCCCGATCGGCACCCAGGTGCTCGACCACTGCCTCACCGACCTGGCGCGTGACACCGACGGGACCGTACGGGTCCGGCTCGACGATCCCGAGTCCGGGGCCCATCTCGAGCTGTGGATGGATTCCAGCTACCGGCACGTCATGGTTTTCAGCGGCGACACGCTCGCCGAGAATCGTCGACGGCGCGGCATCGCCATCGAGCCCATGACGTGCCCAGCCAACGCTTTCCGCACCGGCGAAGATGTCATCACTCTCGAGCCAGGCGCCTCGGTCTCGAGCCGATGGGGGCTCACAGAAGGGGGCATCACATGACCGCCACGACCACGGCCGGCGCTGCCGGGCGGAGCGCTGACGCGCGAGCCGACGTCTTGGTGATCTTCGGAATCACCGGCGACCTGGCCCGCGTGATGACCTTCCGTTCCCTCTATCGGCTGGAGGCACGTGGGCTGCTCGACTGCCCGATCGTCGGCGTCGCCTTCGATGACTGGGACATCGAGCAGCTCCGCACCCGGGCCCGGCAATCGATCGCCGCAGCGGGGGAACAGATCGACGAGGAGGTGTTCGCCCGTCTGGCCGAGCGAATGTCCTACGTCTCCGGTGACTTCTCAGACGCTGCCACCTACGAGCGCGTGGCCGACGCCATCCACGGCCGGGCGCTTCCCGTTTTCTATCTGGAGATCCCGCCGTCCTTGTTCGGCCGCGTGACGGAGGGGCTGCACGGCGCGGGCCTCACCGAACGAGCGCGCGTCGTCGTGGAGAAGCCCTTCGGACACGACGCGGCGTCGGCCAAGGCGCTGGCTGCCGAACTCCATCAATACATCCATGAGGACCAGCTGTACCGGATCGACCACTTCCTCGGGAAGATGGGATTGACGGAGGTCCTGCACCTCCGCTTCGCTAACACGCTGCTCGAGCCGGTGTGGAACCGGAACCACGTCTCGTCGGTCCAGATCACGATGGCGGAGACGGTGGGCGTGGAGGATCGCGGCAGTTTCTACGACCCGGTGGGTGCGCTGCGTGACGTAGTCGTCAACCACCTCATGCAAATGGTGGCGTCGGCCGCGATGGAAGCTCCGTCGGCGGGAGACCCAAGAACCATCAAGAACTCCATGCTCTCGGTGTTCCAGGCGATGCGGCCGGCCCATCCGGAGAACTATGTGCGGGGGCAATACACCGGTTACGGCGAGATCGACGGAGTGGCTCGCGGGTCATCCACGGAGACCTTTGCGGCGCTGCGGCTCGACATCGAGAGCTGGCGCTGGTCGGGCGTCCCCTTCTTCATCCGCACGGGTAAGCGCCTCCCTGTGCGGCAGACCGAGCTGCGGCTGAAGTTCAAGCAGCCACCGAAGCTCGGCTTCGAGATATGGGATGCCAGGCCAGACCCCAACCAGATCGTCATCCGGATCGACCCGGTCACCGGAGTGCGCATCGCCGTCGATGCACAGCGCAGTGACAGTCTCGAGACCGCGCCGATCCACCTCGACATGACGTTTGCCGCCGAAGGGGGCGAAGGTCCGACGCCGTACGAGGTGCTGCTCGACGCCGCCATCCGAGGGGACAGCACCCGCTTCACCCACCAGGACGCCGTGGACGAGACGTGGCGCATCATGCAGCCTCTCCTCGACACACCCCCGGACGCGATGCCCTACGAACCTGGCTCCTGGGGGCCGGCGGCCGCTGATCGCCTGACCGCGGACCATGGCGGGTGGCACGAACCATGGCTGCCTGCCTGACCGTCGCCCCGACGTCTCTCAGGTCGCGGCTGGACATCTGGCGGGGGACGATCGGCTCATGAAGATCGCCATCACGGGGGCGTCCGGGCTCATCGGCTCGGCGCTGACCCCGTCCCTGCGCGCAGACGGGCACGAGGTGATCCGCCTCGTGCGCCGTGCCGCCGCGGCGGCGGACGAGGTTTCGTGGGATCCGGTCGGCGGCACCGTCGACCTGGTCGGCCTGTCCGGCACGGACGCGGTGATCCACCTGGCCGGGGCCGGCGTCGGTGACCACCGCTGGACCGATTCCTACAAGCGGCAGATCCTCCAGAGTCGGCGGATGGGTACGGACACGATCGCGCGCGCGGTCGCGGCCCTGGAGCCCACGCCGACGGTGCTCGTGAGCGCCTCCGCCATCGGCTACTACGGCGATACCGGGGACGCGCCGGTCGACGAGACCGGGCCCAAGGGCCGTGGATTTCTCGCAGACGTCGTCGAGCAGTGGGAGGAGGCCGCCGATCCGGCACGTGCGGCCGGCGTCCGCGTCGTCCACCCGCGTACAGGACTGGTTGTTTCCGCCGACGGCGGTGCGTGGGGGCGGATGCTGCCGCTGTTTCGCCTCGGAGTGGGCGGGCGCCTGGGTTCGGGTCGGCAGTGGTGGTCATTCATCACTCTCGCCGATCAGGTCAACGCCGTGAAAAGGCTGGTGGACTCCGACCTGACGGGTCCGGTCAACTTGACCGCGCCCCACCCGGCCACCAACGCTGAGGTCACCGCGGCGATGGGCGAGGTCCTCCACCGCCCGACGCTGCTACCGGTACCGTCCTTCGCTCTCAAGGCCGTGCTCGGCGAGTTCTCCTCGGAGGTCCTGGGGAGCGCCCGAGTGCTTCCCGGCGTGCTCCTGGCCAGTGGCTTCACCTTCACTCATCCCACCATCGGTGACGCGGTTCGCTTCGTCGCCTGACCTCGACCCTGGCGATCAGCGGCGTGCTGGGGCGCTCGCGGCATCGACGCGCGCGCGCTCGACCGACGCGATGCGCCACCTGTCGTTGACCTGCACGAGCGTGAGGTGCCAGCGCACGGTTCCGCGAGCCGTTCTGTGTTCGACGGTGCGTCCGGTCGCGTCCACGAGCGCGTGCGCGGGGACGGAGTCGACGACCGCGAGCTGCGTCTCGCGTGGTCCTGCGGCCACGACGGTGACCGACCGGACCCGAGGTCGCCAACCGTCCGCGTGGACCTCGAGGTCGCGCAGGGCGGTCACGGTGGCCAGGTCTCGTCGGAAGGCCGCTGAACCCGGGGCATCGACCTGCGCCACCTTCGCCGGATCGGGTCGCGCGAACAACGCGTCGCGGGCGCGATCGAGGTCGACCACCACCTGGTACCAGTCGATGCCGTCGGAGGCTGGGGCGGAGCTCGAGCCATCATCCCCATCGACCTCCGGCCGCACGACGGAAACCGGCGGCCGCGGCTGAACGGTCGCGGGCTGAGACGTGGGGGGCGAGCTCGAGACCGACGGGGCCAGCCGGGCAGCCGCGGGAGGCTCGGCCGCCAGACCGATCCCGACGAGGGCCGCGCCGGCCAGCACACCGAGCGCTACCGCTCCGGCGAGAAGACCAGCGACGACCGTGCGGGCGGGCCGTCGGGGCCAGGAACGCCCGGCCGCCGCCGCGCTTCTGGCTACGACCGCCAGCTCCGCAGCAGTGGCGCCATGAGCGCGGGCGGCGCGCAGCGCTGCAGCGACCTCGACAGGTCGAGGCGCGCGCCAGACGCCCTCGACGAGCGTGGCCAGCGCCGCGCAGTCCTCGGCCCTGGCCTTCGACAATCCCGGCTCTGTGACCTCGCGTGCGCAGGAAGCATCCAGGACGACGCGGTCATCCGGTCCGAGCAGGACCCGGGACACCGACACCTCGCCGTGGACCAATCCCTCGGCGTGCAGCGCGGAGACCGCGTCAGCGACAGTGGCCGCCCATCGCGCGGCTGACTCCGCTGACTGCGGCCCCAAGCGCTCGAGCCGACGATCAAGTCCGCTGCCGGCGACGTAGGAGGTGACAACCCACGACACGCCGTGGCTGTCGCTCAGTGAGCCGACCACACGCAGCAGCGCCGGATGGTCCGGAAGGTTGGGCGGTCGAGGGCCGCGCCGCACCACGACCCACGTGCCATCGTCTGCGCGGGCGACCCATGGCGCCTCGGCACCGAGACCGAGGGGCCGGCGAGCCTGAAGTCCAGGGAGATCGGGACCAGAAGGGGCAGCCATGCGTCCAGGGTGGCCTTCTCGGGCCTCGGTCCGCGGAACTCGTCCACAGGCGGGCCGTGCCAGTCCCGTCTAACCTGGCCGACCATGGCCCCCGACCGCGACGTCGTCGTCGTGGGCGCCGGGCTCGCGGGGCTGTGCGCCGCCATCCGCCTCACCGAGGCCGGGGCCGATGTCACGGTCATCGACGGCGCGCCAAGCGTGGGCGGGCGGGTCCGCACCGAGCGTGTGGACGGGCTCACCCTCGATCGCGGATTCCAGCTGTACAACCCCGCGTATCCGGAGGGGCGCCGGATGCTCGACCACGACGCGCTCGACTTGCGCGCGTTCGAACGCGGACTCCTGGTCGCGGTCGGTGGGCGTCAACACCTGCTGGCCGATCCCCGCCGGTCCCCTACCCGGGCGTGGGAAGCGCTCCGCGCACCCGTCGGTTCGGTCGCCGACAAGGCCAGATTCGCCGCATACGCGCTTCGCGCCGCGCACGTGGCCGCCGATGACCTGACCGCCCAGGACGACGCGCCGGTCGAGGTGGCCCTGCGGGCGGCCGGGATCGGCGACAGCCTGCTCGACACCGTGATCCGCCCCTTCCTGACCGGCGTCCTCCTGGAGCGCGACCTGGTGACGAGCCGGCGGTTCGTCGATCTGGTCCTGCGCTCGATGCTCCGGGCGACCCCCAGCGTGCCGGCCGAAGGCATGCAGGCCATCCCCGAGCAGCTCGCTGCCCGGCTCCCGGCGGACGCGGTGCGGCTGTCCACCAGCGCCACCCGGGTGAGCGCAGACGCGGTGGACACCGAGCACGGCAGGCTCACGGCTCGGTGCGTGATCGTCGCGACCGACCCGGCCGCGGCCCATAGCCTGGTGCCGACCGTGCCTGCTCCGCCGATGCGCTCGGTCACGACGTGGTACCACCTAGCCGACGACGATCCGCGGCGCCTGACCCGCGGTCGCGCCTATCTCCTCATCGACGGCCGTCAGCGGGGACCGGTGGTCAACTCCGTGGTGCTCACCCATGCCGCGCCGACGTACGCGACCGGCGGACGCGTCCTGGTGTCGAGCTCGGTCCTCGGCACACGCACAGATGCGACGGCGGCTGCGGACGTCCGCGGCCACCTCGGGCTTATCCACGGCGTCGATTCGCGGTCCTGGACGACCCTCGACCCGGTCTCAGTCCGCGACGCTCTCCCCGCGATGCCACCCCCCCACGACTTCCGCACACCGGTGGACTGGGGAGGCGGGCTGTTCGTCTGCGGTGACCACCGCGACTCGGCCTCGATCCAGGGCGCCATGGTGTCGGGACGACGGACCGCCGAGGCGGCGCTCGCGCGCCTCGGCGTCCTGACAGAATCGACCGCGTGACGACCCCCATCCGACGGATTCTGGCCACCTCGGGCGGCTTTGTCGCCACAGACCGCTATCGGGTGCTGCGGCCAGGGGGCCTGATCGAAGAAGCGCTCAGGCTCACAGGCAAGGACCGGCCCACCGTCTGCCTGGTGATGACGGCGAGCAGCGACGACGCTGGCTACCTCCTCGCGAGCATCGACGCGTTCCGCGGCTGGTCGGTCGACGTGACCCACCTGCGGCTGACAGCCATGCCCAACGACGAGCCTTCCACGCTGTTGCTCGGCGCCGACCTGGTGTGGGTCGGCGGCGGATCGGTGGCCAACCTGTTGGCGCTGTGGCGGTTGCACGGCGTCGACGAGGCGATGCGCGAAGCGTGGGAGGCGGGGGTGATCCTCGGCGGCGTCAGCGCGGGGTCGATCTGCTGGCACATTGGAGGCCCTACCGACTCCTTCGGTCCCACCCTGCAACCGGTGACCAACGCCCTGGGCTTCCTGCCGTACGGCAACGGCGTGCACTACGACTCCGAGCCACAGCGCCGTCCCCTGCTTCAGCGGCTCGTCGGCGACGGCACGCTGCCGACGTCTTACGCCACCGACGACCGCGTGGGCCTCCTCTATGAGGGGATCGAGCCGGTGGAGGTCATCACCGACCTCGACGACCCGGGGGACGCTCGCTCATCAGGGGCGGACGGACCGGCCGCCTACCGGGTTGAGCAGTCGGGTGGCGAGGTCGTCGAGACCAGGCTCGGCCCAGGCCGGCTCTAGTCGTCCGGGTCGTCGTCTGGGTAGTCGTCTGGGTAGTCGTCTGGGTCGGGAACCGGGTGCTGGACGTGCTCGTCATCCAGTTCGGCGCCGGCGAGCGAGGAGGGCCACCAGATGGCGCGTCCTAGGTCGTATCCGAGTGCCGGAACCAGGATCGAACGCACGATCGTGGTGTCGAGCAGCACACCGAAGGCGACGACGAAACCGATCTGGGCCGTGAACACGAGCGGAAGAGTGCCGAGCACCGCGAAGGTCGCCGCCAGGACGATGCCCGCCGAGGTGATCACGCCCCCGGTGACGGCGAGTCCCCGCAAGATTCCAGGGCGGGTGCCGATCCGCACGGACTCCTCACGCACCCTGGTCATCAAGAAGATGTTGTAGTCGATCCCCAGCGCGACCAAGAAGATGAAGGCGAACAACGGGAAGGAACTGTCCGCCCCGACAAACCCGAACACGTGGGTGAAGACGAACGCCGCGACACCCATGGTGGCCAGGAACGACAGCACCACGGTGGCCATGAGGAGCAGGGGCGCCACCACCGCACGCAACAACAGGATGAGCACCACCAGGACGACGGCGAGGACCAGCGGGATGACCACGCGGTTGTCCCGTCGGCTCGAGTCCTGCACGTCGAGGTTGACCGCGGTGGCCCCACCGATGAGTGCGTCCGACGACACGTCGTCGAGCGACGCACGCAACCGCTGGACGGTGACGTCGGCTGCTGGGCTGTCCGGGGCATCAGCCAGCGTGACCTGGACCTCCACCAAATCCCCGGCGGTGCGGCTCGGGGCAGCCTCGCCGGCGACTCCGGGATCGGATGTGACGACGGCGGTGATCTGCTCCGCCTGGCTCGCCGGTCCAATGATGATCACCGGGCTGCCGGTTCCGGCCGGGAAGTGCTCAGCGAGGAGCTCCTGCCCAACGACCGAGTCGGGAGTGTTGATGAACGCGTCCGACTGCGGGAGCCCGTCAGCTTTGAGGTTCACGACGTTGAGGGCGAGCAGACCGAGGACGAACGCCGTCGCCAGCCAGACCGTGCGTGGCCGGGCGGAGATGCTTCGGCCCAGCCGCGCGAACATCCCTGCCTCTTCGTGGACCACCGAGCCGGTGTGCGGGATGCGCGGCCAGAAGACCCAGCGACCCACGACGACCAGCACGGCCGGCAGGAGGGTGAGCATCGCCAGCAGGGCACACCCGACGCCGATCGCCGCGACCGGGCCGAGCGCCCGGCTGGACTCGACATCGGACGCGAGGAGGCACAACAGCCCGATGGCCACGGTCGCCGCCGACGCGATGATGGCGGGACTTGCCTTGTGCAGCGCCTCGGCCATCGCCTCGTGGCGGTCCTCGTGGCGCCTGAGCTCCTCGCGATATCGCGCGACGAGAAGCAGGGCGTAGTCGGTGCCGGCACCGAAGACGAGAACGGTCAGGATGCTGGCCGTCTGACCGTTGACGACGAGCACGTCGCCGTTGGCGAGCAGGTAGATCACGGCCTGAGCCAGGGTCAGCCCGGCGAGGACCGACATGAGCGGCAGCAACCAGAGGACCGGACTCCGGTAGGTGATCAGCAAGATGATGACCACGACGATGGCGGCCAGGCCCAGCAGGCGTACGTCGAGGGTGTCGAAGACCTTGACGAAGTCACCCTGGATTCCGGCTGGCCCGTCCACCTTGACGGTCAGCCCTCCCGCCGAGAACGCGATCGCCCGCATCGCATCAATCTCCCCCCCGAGGGCGAAACCGTCCTCGGACAGCAGGGGTACGACGATCTGCAGGGCGGCACCGTCCTCGGACGGGATCACCGGCGGGACGTCTCCAACGATGGTGAGTTCGGGTGAGCCGATGAAGGCCAGCCGGTTGGCTTCAGCGGTGGCCACGTCCTGCTCGGTGACTCCGCCCTCGCGTACGTAGACCACGACGGCGGGCAGCGTGTCCTCGGCGCGGAACTCCCGCTGCAGCTCGATCACCCGCGTCGACTCGGCCCCACCAGGGAGATAGGACTCGGCGTTGTTGACCTGGACCGAGTTCAGCCGCGCCGACAGCGGCCCCAGCGCGGCGAAGGCCAACAACCAGAGCACCAGGACCAGCCACTTGGAGCGGCGGCCGCACACGAGGTGGGCCACCCGTCGGGGAGCGGACAAGCGCTCAGCCATCCTCTCGTCGCCGGCTGCCTCTGCCCCGCCGTCGCGGGATCGCCGACCTTAGCGCGACAGGTGCGTACACCCGCGACGTGCACCCGAGGCCAGCCGTTCCATCACGTGGAACGCTCACCTTCTGTGACACAAGCGCGACACAAGCGGGACGGCGCAAGGATGGACTCGCGCCCGATCTCGGACCGATAGTCGGTCTCTAGGCACCTCTAGGCACCTCTAGGCACCCCGACGCCTCTCACTCTCCACCCTCGATCTCTACCCCTCAATCCCTACCCCTCTGAGGAGGCCGCGATGACGCTCATGGCAGGCAGCGCCACCACCGCCACACCCGGATCCGATCTCTCGGTCTCCGCAGACGAGTTCGAGGTGGCCCACCTCGAACGGCTCCTCGCGACCGAGCAGCCCACCGCTTTGTGGTGGGCCGACCTGGCCCGCCTGGTCGATCGGCTGACCGACCGCCTGTGGGAGCACCGGACCGCCGTCGAGGGCCCGGGGGGACTGCACGCCGAGTTGCTGGAGGTCCAGCCGAGGCTGGCGCCGGCCGTGGAGCGGCTCGAGCTCGACCACGCCGACATGGCCGATCGGTTGGTGGCCGCGCGCACCCTCATCGGTGAGTGCGCGGGCGATCCCGACATGGTGCCGCTCGCCATGGCCGAGATCGGCGAGATTCACGATCGACTGGTGTCCCACCAGAAGCGGGCCGCCACCGTGGTCCACGACGCTCACTGCGTGGACATCGGCGGGGAGTAGCTGCGGGCGGAGTGACTCCGCTCAGCAGCGACGGCCATCACCGAGGCGGGCCCCACCGCGCGCCCGTAGGCTGATGGCGTGGGTCCCCTGAGAGTGGTCTGGTACGGCCTCGGCGAACGCCTCGTGCCCTATGGCGAGGCGTGGGCCGAGCAACGTCGGCTCCAGGCGGCGGTCGCCGAGGGGCGGGAGCCCGGCACCCTGTTGCTGCTCGAGCACGAGGCGGTCTACACGGCCGGGCGCCGCACCGAGGCCTCGGAGCGCCCACTCGACGGCACGCCCGTTGTCGACGTCGATCGTGGCGGCACAATCACCTGGCACGGCCCCGGCCAGCTAGTCGGCTACCCGATCCTCGCGCTGCCCGCGCCGTACGACGTCGTCGGTCATGTCCGGCGCCTCGAGCAGGCTCTGATGGGTGCGTGCGGCGAGCTGGGCCTCACGACCGCCCAGGTCAGCGGGCGCAGCGGCGTGTGGGTGCTGGGAGATGATCAGCGCCCGGATCGCAAGGTCGCGGCCATCGGGATCCGCGTGGCCCGAGGCGTCACGATGCATGGGTTCGCGCTCAACGCCGACTGCGATCTCAGCGCGTTCGACTCGATCATCCCGTGCGGCATCACCGACGCCGCCGTCACCTCGTTGAGCGCCGAGCTGGGGCGCCGGGTCAGTCCCCTCGACTGCGCCGACGTCGTCCGCCGCCACGTGACCGAGGCGCTCGGCGGGCGCTCGGCCGAGGCCGCCGTAGGCTGGTCCGCGTGACGATCGCTCCGGAGGGACGGCGCCTGCTGCGCGTCGAGGCGCGCAATGCGCAGACGCCGATCGAGCGAAAGCCACCGTGGATCAAGACGACGCTGCGCACCGGCCCGGAATTCACCGCCTTGAAGGCGTTGGTAGCGCGCGAGGGCCTGCACACCGTGTGTGAGGAGGCTGGCTGCCCCAACATCTACGAGTGCTGGGAAGACCGCGAGGCGACCTTCCTCATCGGCGGTGACCAGTGCACCCGCCGCTGCGACTTCTGCCAGATCGACACGGGCCGCCCCGCGGCGCTCGACCGGGACGAACCTCGACGCGTCGCCGAGTCGGTGCAGACGATGGGCCTGCGCTACGCCACGGTCACCGGCGTCGCCCGCGACGACCTGCCTGACGGCGGGTCCTGGCTCTACGCCGAGACGGTGCGCCAGATCCATGCCCTCAACCCTGACACCGGCGTCGAGCTGCTGATCCCCGACTTCGACGGGCGCCCCGACCAGCTCGGACCGGTCTTCGAGGCCGCCCCGCAGGTACTCGCCCACAACATCGAGACCGTGCCGCGGGTGTTCCGGAGGATCCGTCCGGGCTTTCGCTACGAGCGTTCCCTCGACGTGATCACCCAGGCGCAGGCGGCCGGGCTCGTGACCAAGTCGAACCTCATCCTCGGCATGGGTGAGACCACCCAGGAGGTCGTCGACGCCATGGCTGACCTCCACGGGGCGGGGTGCGACCTGATCACGATCACGCAATACCTGCGCCCGTCACCCCGTCACCATCCAGTCGAGCGATGGGTCCACCCTGACGAGTTCGTGTCTCTTGCCGCAGAAGCCGAGGCGATGGGTTTCGCCGGCGTGCTCAGCGGCCCGCTCGTCCGTAGCTCCTACCGCGCCGGTCGGCTCTACGCCCAGGCGCAGGCGCGGCGTGCGTCCGCATGAGCGAGCGCGACCTGGTCTACCCCCCCGTGATCATGGCGGCTCGCGCGGCGTTCTTCACCCTTGGGCTGAACTTCACGATCACCGGCGAAGAGAACGTTCCTCGCGAAGGGGCAGCGGTGCTGGCCATCAACCACACCGGGTGGCTCGATTTCACGTTCGCCGGTCTGGCTGCGCACCCCGCCCGGCGGCTGGTCCGCTTCATGGCCAAAGAAAGCATCTTCGAAGCCCCCGTGGCGGGTCCGTTGATGCGGGGCATGAAACACATCCCGGTGGACCGGGAGGCGGGTGCCAGCGCCTACCGGACGGCTGTCAGCGTGCTCCGCAGGGGTGAGCTGGTCGGCGTGTTTCCCGAAACCACCATCTCCCGATCCTTCGAGCTGCTCCCCTTCAAGACCGGCGCCGCCCGGATGGCCGTGGCCGGCAAGGCTCCCATCCTGCCCGTGGTCATCTGGGGGTCCCAGCGGGTGTGGACCGCCGGGCGCCGGCGAGCGATCTCGCCGCACCGGATCCCGATCAGCATCGACGTGCTCCCGCCGGTGAGCGTGGCCCGTGGCGACGACCCTGACGCGGTCACCGAGGCGGTCCGCCAGTCGATGGAAGAGGCGCTACACGCAGCACAGGACCGCTACCCCGTACGGCCGTCCGACCCGGACGATGCCTGGTGGCTGCCAGCGCGGCTCGGAGGCACGGCACCGACTCCCGAGCAGGCTGAGGCCATCGCCGCAGAGCGCGCCGCGGCACGCGCCGCCCGCAAGGAGGAACCGACCACCAAGTCCGGACGCTTCCGGCGCTCCTGACCTGCGGGAAGGCGGACGGCTACCGCCTCACGGTCCCGTACCCTTGACCGCTATGGCCAAGGAACCGAAGCCGCCGAAGGCTGCCAAACCGCCCAAGACCGGTCGCATCGCTCAGCTGCGCCAGGCCTACACGATGACCAAGCCGCACGACCCGCACCTCGGGCTCATCCTGGTCGGCGTCTTCTTGGTGGTCTTCCTCGCCTTCGTCGGGCTGGGCTTCCTGGTCATCAACCCGTGGACCATGGCCATCCTCGGCCTGCCGTTGGCGTTCCTCGCGACGATGTTCATCTTCAGCCGCCGCGTCGAGAAGGCCGCGTTCGGCTCCATCGAGGGTCAGCCCGGCGCTGCCGCAGCCGTGCTCAACGGCCTGCGTCGAGGATGGACGGTGACCCCGGCCGTCGCGGTGACCCGGAACCAGGACATCGTGCACCGGGTGACGGGGCGCCCCGGCGTGATCCTCGTGGCCGAGGGCCGACCAGCTGGGGCGGTCAACCTGCTGACCGCTGAGCGCAAACGCACCGCACGGGTCCTGGGTGACGCCCCGGTGCACGAGATCCTGGTGGGCGACGGCGAGGGCCAGGTGCCACTGAAGAAGATCACCAGAACGGTGATGAAGCTCCCCCGCGCGCTGCGCCCCGCCGATGTGACCGAGCTCAACCGACGACTGAAGGCCCTCGATGGCCAGCGCGGCCAGCTGCCGATCCCGAAGGGTCCGCTGCCCAAGGGCACTCGGATGCCCAAGGTCCCCAAGGGCTGACGCTCACGGGTGACGCACGATCGATCCCACGGCCTTGTCATGCAGGCCGCGCCCGTCGCGATCCCAGATGACCGCGGGGATCACCAGCATGATCAGCACCGTCCGCAGCAGACACCGCAGCGGCGACAGCCGCCCACCGTCGACGCGCGTCACGTGCAGCCTGAGCAGGCGTTGACCGAAGGATGCGCCGTTCAGCGCCGTGAGTAGCCAGACCTCGAGCAGGAACAGCCCCGAGTTCCACAGACGAACGTCGGCCTGAATGGCCTCTCCCCCGTTGAGCCGCGTGACCAGGGCCCAGGCGAGGAGATAGCACGACAGCCAGTCGACCGTGATCGCCGCTATCCGTCTGGCCAGGGTCGCGGACCGCGGCGAAGACACCGCGGGCTCGGCCTCGGCGGTCAACGGGTCCTCACCCCCCGAACCTACCGGGCGAGCGCCACCCCTTCCGCTGACGTAACAGCCGGGAAACAATCGGGACACCGCCGGGAAACCGCGTCCCCGTAGCGTTCCCGCGGTAGTAGGTCCCGGCCGCCCGGTCGAGGTCACAGAAGTTTCGCTCGAGGAGGGGTGGATGTTCTCCAACGCCGACGAGGTCATGGCCTTCATCAAGGCCGAGGACGTCAAGTTCGTCGATGTCCGGTTCTGCGACCTGCCGGGGGTCATGCAGCACTTCAACGTACCCGCGGCGACGGTGGACGCGGACTTCTTCACCGAGGGCCAGATGTTCGACGGCTCCTCGATCCGCGGTTTCCAAGCCATCAACGAGTCGGACATGAAGCTCATCCCCGACCTGTCGACGGCCTACGTCGACCCGTTCCGGGCGGAGAAGACCCTCAACGTCAACATGGGGATCGTCGACCCCTACACGAGCGAGCCCTACAGCCGCGACCCGCGCCAGATCGCGGCCAAGGCGGAGGCGTACCTGAAGTCGACGGGCATCGCTGACACCGCGTTCTTCGCCCCCGAGGCGGAGTTCTACATCTTCGACGACGTGCGCTTCGAGACCAAGCAGAACGCCGGCTACTACTACATCGACTCCATCGAGGGTGCCTGGAACTCCGGGCGGGTCGAAGAGGGCGGTAACCGCGGCCACAAGACGCCGTACAAGGGCGGCTACTTCCCGGTGCCACCCGTCGACCACTACGCCGACCTACGCGACGCGATGGTCGTCGCCCTCGACAACGTGGGGCTCCAGGTCGAGCGTGCGCACCACGAGGTCGGCACCGCCGGTCAGGCCGAGATCAACTACCGGTTCGACTCCCTGGCCAAGTCCGCCGACAAGGTGATGTTGTTCAAGTACATCATCAAGAACGTGGCCTGGGAGGCCGGCAAGACGGTCACGTTCATGCCCAAGCCCCTCTTCGGCGACAACGGCTCCGGCATGCACTGCCACCAGTCGCTGTGGAAGGACGGCGAGCCGTTGTTCTACGACGAGCTCGGGTATGGCGGCCTGTCCGACATGGCCCGGTGGTACGTGGGCGGCCTGCTGCACCACGCCCCGTCGTTGCTCGCCTTCACCAATCCGACGACGAACTCCTACCACCGCCTGGTGCCCGGCTTCGAGGCGCCGGTCAACCTCGTGTACTCCGCTCGCAACCGCTCGGCCTGCATCCGGATTCCGGTGACCGGCTCCAACCCGAAGGCCAAGCGGATCGAGTTCCGCGTGCCCGACCCGTCGTCCAACCCCTACCTCGCCTTCTCCGCGATGCTCATGGCCGGGCTCGACGGGATCAAGAACAAGATGGAGCCGCCCGCGCCGGTCGACAAGGACTTGTACGAGCTGCCGCCGGACGAGGCCGCCTCCATCGCCCAGGTCCCTGGCACGCTGGCCGAGGTGCTGGACACGCTCGAGAAGGACCACGAGTACCTGCTCGAGGGCAACGTGTTCACGCCCGACCTCATCGAGACCTGGATCGACTACAAGCGCACCGCCGAGATCGACCCGATCCGGCTGCGCCCCCACCCGCACGAGTTCGAGCTCTACTTCGGCATCTAGCCCGTATGGGGGAAGTTCACCCGCGCTCAAGCACGAGTGACCTTCCCCCACGCGATGGTGCTGGCTGAGATCGAGGGTTTTCCCCGATGCCCGAGTGACTGACTTCGGGCCAGGGTGCTGCTCGACACCCCTCAACCCGAGGGGCCGATGAGGGAGCACCCATGAGCTGGATCCGACGATCGCTCGTCGTTGGCTCGCTGGCCGTCTGTGCCGCTGGTCTGCTGACCGCGCCGGCCAAGGCCGCCGCCGCGCCCGACGTCTACTACGAACCACCGACGCCGTACGCCTACCACGAAACGTTCGACCCGGGCTGCGACACCGCCCCGTTCAAGGTCAAGGCTCGGGGCGAGGGGGTCAACTCCATCCTCAACGTGCCCGGCACGAACGGTCAGGCCTTCCTGGCGGGCAACACGTACTTCTTCCACGAGAAGTGGGTCAACAAGAAGACCGGCAAGCGCTTCACGCTGACCGGCCAGGGGCAGTTCAACGAGCTGACCGCCACCCGAGTACCGACGTGGAAGGTGCCCAAGGACGTCATCCCCGAAGAGGGTCTCGTCGGGCCCATCTACCGGTTCACCGCGCAAGAGATCGTCAAGGAGTTCACCGTTCGCCGGGCCAATGGCTCGATCGTCAAGCAGGACCGAGGAATCTTGGCCTTCACGCAGCTCTACGACACCCTGGGCGACCATGCCCCCGGCGGCACCGAGCTCAGCCTTGAGACCACGGTCCAACAGGGCCATTTCCCACTGCTCGACGTGGACGTCTGCCAGCTTGGTGCGCGGCTGACCCGCTAGTCCCGATCCCTGGTGACCTGGCCCCCCCGGCGTGGGGGTGGTCAGGTCACCACGCGGGACGGCCACACGGCGTAGGCGATCGCCACGGCGACCAGGCCCACAGCCCCGGCGAGTGAGACAGCCCGTGCCGGGTCCAGCACCTCGGCCAGCCAGCCGACGACCAGGAAGGACACGGCGGTGGCCGCGTTGAACCCGGCCGCGGCGACCCCCATGACGCGTCCTCGACGGCCGGGCGCAGTGAGGTAGCTGATGGACGCGACCACGGTGATGACAAAGGCTTGGAAGATGCCCGCGACGAACCACATGACCACGACGACGCCCACGGGCGGCGCGATGGACGTGGCAAAGAGCGGCAGACACGACAAGGCGGCCAAGGGCAACAGGATCTCGGTCTGTTTGGGCAACGAGAGTCGGCCGAGCAGCAATGCCCCGAGCGTCGAACCCGCGGGCACGCAGGCCAGCAGCAATCCCGTGACCCAGGGTTCCTGGGGCGTGGAGTAGCCCACGGCGACAGCTTCTGGCGCGACCAGGAACAGCGCGGAGACCCAGCCGAAGATGACCATGGCCCGCCGGGTCGGATCACCCATCAGCTCGGTGAATCCAGTCCCCAAATCGGAGAACATCCGACGCACGGACGTGCCCGGGTCGTCCGCGGCTCCGCGACGGGCGACCCGCGCCCGAATCAGCGCGTAGGAGATGAGAAAGGTCAGCGAGTCGACGCCGAGAGCGAGCCGTGGACCCAGCCAGCCCACGACGATCCCACCGATGAGGAATCCGATGACTTGAGCCGTCAGGTTCACCGACCGGCCGATCATCAGCGCTGCGGAGTAGAGATCCCGGTCCTCGAGCACGTCGCCGAACAGCGCCGTCCGTGCCGAGGTGAACGGCGCAGCGACGAACTCCGACGCCAGCAGGAGCACCAGCAGGAGCAGCAGGGGCACGCCATCGACTGCGAGCAGAGCGAGGGTCGCGATCAGACCCGCTCTGATCAGGTCGCACCAGAGCAGGACGGCGCGGCGCGGCAACCGGTCGGCGAGCGAGCCAAGAATCGCCGAACCAAAGATGCCGGGCACGTAGGCCACGGCGAGGGTGAGCGCTGAGGCCAGCACGGACCCCGTGCGCGCGAAGACCAGCAGCGCCAGGGCCACCCGGGCGATCTGGTCACCGATGTCGGAGAAGGCCTCGGCGACCAGCATGCCCCGGACCTCGGGCTGGTCGAAGGCTCGACGGAGCAGCGACTGGTCGCTGCGCTCGCTCTCACTCATGAGAGCCGTCACTCATTCGGTCGCTCGCTCACGCGTAGAACACTCTTTCCACGACCCCCCGAGCTCGCCTCGTGATCCGCCGGTAGTCCTCCTCGAGGTCACCGGTTCGGCCCGGAGCGTATCCAACGACTCGCGCGACTCCCGCGCGCTCCCGGACGTCGGCCGGCAAGGTATCGCTGGCCCGTCCTCGAACGAGCATGGTGGCGTTGCGCAGCCTGGAGGCCGTCCGCCAGGCATCAGCAAGCAGCTCGGCGTCCCCCTGGGCGACCAATCGAGCCTCTACAGCAGCGGACAGGGCCGGCAGGGTGCGGGTGGTTCGCAGCCCGGGCGTGTCGTGGGCGTGGCGCAGCTGCAGCAGCTGAACGGTCCACTCGACGTCGCTGAGACCTCCACGTCCGAGCTTGGTGTGGAGCGCGGTGTCGGCGCCCCTGGGCAGGCGCTCGGCTTCGACGCGGGCCTTGATGCGCCGAACCTCTCGTGCGTCCGCGTCGCTGAGCCCGTTCGGCGGCCAGCGGATGGGGTCGATCAGCTCGACGAAGGCCCGCCCCAGCTCTGGGTCCCCCGCCAGCGGCTCGGCGCGCAGCAGGGCCTGCGCCTCCCACGCCAGCGACCACCGGGCGTAGTAGGCCGCGTAGGAGGCCAGCGTGCGGACAAGAGGCCCCTGCCGTCCTTCCGGCCGCAGATCGGCGTCGATGAGCATCGGCGGATCGGGGGCTGGAAGGGACAGGAGACGCCGAAGCTCACCGACCACGGCATGGGCCGCGTCGTGAGCCTCGCGTTCGTCGGCCCCGGCCGTCGGCTCGTGGACGAACAACACGTCGGCATCGGATCCGTACCCCAGCTCCCGGCCCCCCAGGCGACCCATGCCCACCACGAGGACCCTGGTGGGGAGCGGACCACCGCGGCTCGCCTCCACCGCCCGCAGCGCAACCGTCAGCCCGCCGCGCACGGTCGCCGCCGCGATGTCGCTCAGCGCGGCACCCACCGCGTCGACGTCCAAGAGCCCGGTCAGGTCCGCCGCTGCGACCCGGAAGAGCTCGCGTCGACGGATGGCTCGCACCCCGTTGATCGCGGGCTCTGCCTCCGCGTGCCGGCCCACGGCCGCCTCGATCTCGGTCACCAGCGCGCCTAGCGATCGGGGGCGGAGGTCGTCGTCGTGGCCGAGCAGGCGTACGGCCTCCGGCGCACGCAGCAGCAAGTCCGTCGCGTATCGGCTGGACGCGAGCACGCGGGCGACGCGCTCGGCGACGAGACTGTCGTCCCGGAGCAGCCGGAGATACCAGGGGGTCGTTCCGAGCGCATCGCTGACCCGCCGGAAGCCGAGCAGTCCAGCGTCGGGGTCGGGGTGCTCCGCGAACCACGCAAGCATCACGGGCAGGAGCGTGCGCTGGATCGCGGCGCGGCGACTGACCCCGGACGTCAGAGCCTCCAGATGGCGCAGCGCGGCCTCCGGGTCGGCGTAGCCGAGCGCCTCAAGACGGTCGAGGGCTGCCTCGGGGGTGAGGCGGACCTCGGCGGCATCCAGCCGGGCCACAGCATTGAGCAGGGGTCGGTAGAAGAGCTTCTCGTGGAGACGGCGCACGTCGCGCCGGTGGGTGCGCCAGGCCGCGTCCAGCTCTTCCCGGGGTCGCTCGACGAACCCCATCGAGCGCGCCAGACGCCGCAGGTCGGCCTCATCGTCGGGCACCGTGTGGGTGCGGCGCATCCGGTCGAGCTGGAGACGGTGCTCCATCGTGCGCAGGAAGCGGTAGGCGCGATCGAGATCGGCGGCGTCGTCGCGCCCGACGTACCCCCGTGTGGACAGCTGCTCGAGGGCCACCAGCGTGGTCGGGCTGCGGACGAAGATGTCGGTGCGTCCATGGACCAGCTGCAGCAGCTGCACCGCGAACTCGACGTCGCGAAGACCCCCTCGGCCCAGCTTCAGCTGGCGGTCCGCCTCCTTCGAGGGCACGTGTTCTTCGACTCGGCGGCGCATCGCCTGGACGTCCTCGACGAAGTTCGGGCGGTGCGCTGCCTCCCACACGTAGCCGCTGATGGCGTCCACGAACGCCGATCCGAGCACGGGGTCACCCGCCACCGGACGGGCCTTGAGCAGCGCCTGGAATTCCCACGTGCTCGCCCACCGGTCGTAGTAGGCGGTGTAAGACGCCACCGTTCGCACGAGGGCTCCTTGGCGACCTTCAGGGCGAAGACCCGCGTCGACCGGCCAGATCTCGCCCTCGGCGGTCGGCGCAGAGCACACGCGCATCACGGAGGTGGCCAACCGCGTGGCCGTGGCCAGCGCGGCAGTTTCGTCCCCACCAGCGACCGGTTCGGCGACGAACAGCACGTCAACATCGCTGACGTAGTTGAGCTCGAGGCCGCCGCACTTGCCCATGGCGACGATGGCTAGCCGGCATGGCTCCGCATCGGCAGGCAGCTCGGCACTGGCCAGCGCCAAGGCCGCGACCAACGTGGCATCGGCGAGCTCGGCCAGCGCGCGAGCCGTTGGCTCCATGCCGGCAGCCCCGGTCAAGTCGCGCGCGGCAACGGGGAGCAAGCATCGGCGATAGGCGCGCCGCAGGGCCTCGTAGCCGGGAACACCGACCACGGAAGCGACGGGGGACGCAGCATCTGGGTCCGCGCCCACGGCGAGGAGGAGGTCGCCCGTTACCTGCTCAGGAGAGGTCTCCCCCGCGTGCAGCGCGACCCAGTCGTCGGGGTGGCGCACGAGGTGATCAGCCAGAGCCTGGCTGGCGCCGAGGACCGCTACCAGTCGACCGAGCAAGGTCCCCTCGGGCTCCGCGAGGAGTGCGCCCAGCGTCGCGCTCTCGCCGTGGCCCAATGCGCCGAGCAGATCGACCAGGCCTTCGAGGGCCCGGTCGGGGTCGGCGGCGGCGGACAGAGCATCGATCAGCCGCCCGTCAACGTCCAACGGCGGATCGAGCCGCATCAGCGCGACATCGGCCAGCCGTCGCTCGGCAGCGCCCGCATCAGCGAACCCACGCCGAGCCAACCGCCCGGCCACGGTGGACGTGCGGCCAGAAGCGGCAGTCAGATCACCGGCTGTCACACCTCCGACCCTCTCAGAGGACAGGGAGGTAGCGGTCTCGTTCGAAGGGTGTGACCTGCTGCCGGTATTCCTCCCACTCCGCCCGCTTGTTCCGAAGGAAGAAGTCGAAGACGTGTTCTCCCAGAGCCTCGGCGACGAACTCGCTGCGCTCCATCGCGGACACGGCCTCGCGCAGGTTCTGCGGCAAGGGGTCGATTCCCAGCGCGCGACGCTCCCCCTCGCTCAACGCCCAGACGTCGTCCTCTGCGCCGGGCGGAAGCTCGTAGCCCTGCTCGACGCCCTTGAGCCCCGCCGCGAGAAGCAGGGCATAGGCGAGATAGGGGTTGCAGGCGGTGTCGAGGGAGCGCACCTCGATGCGCGTCGACTGCCCCTTGCCTGGCTTGTACATCGGGACGCGCACCATGGCTGAGCGGTTGTTGTGGCCCCAGCAGACGTACGCCGGGGCCTCCCCGCCGCCGTACAGCCGCTTGTAGGAGTTGACCCACTGATTGGTCACCGCGGTGATCTCGGGGGCGTGATGGAGGAGGCCGGCGATGAAGGCCCGCCCGACCTTGGACAGCTGGAACTCGGCGCCCGCCTCGAAGAAAGCATTCCGGTCGCCTTCGAACAGCGACAGGTGGGTGTGCATCCCCGACCCGGGGTGCTGCGTAAACGGCTTGGGCATGAACGAGGCGTAGATGTCCTGCTCCAGCGCGACCTGCTTCATCACCAGCCGGAACGTCATGACGTTGTCGGCCGTGGTCAGCGCGTCGGCGTAGCGAAGGTCGATCTCCTGCTGACCGGGAGCACCCTCGTGGTGGCTGAACTCCACCGAGATACCCATGCTCTCCAGCATCGTGATCGCTTGCCGCCGGAAGTCCTGGCCCATGCCGTGGGGGGTGTGGTCGAAGTACCCCGACGAATCGACCGGCACCGGGGCCTGTCCCTTGGACGGCTTGTCCTTGAAGAGGAAGAACTCGATCTCGGGGTGGGTGTAGAAGGTGAATCCCTGCTCAGCCGCCCGGCCCAGTGCGCGCTTGAGCACGAACCTCGGATCCGCGTAGCTCGGCGTGCCGTCGGGCAGCAGGATGTCGCAGAACATCCGAGCCGAACCCGGGGAATCCGAGCGCCACGGCAACACCTGGAACGTCGACGGGTCGGGCTTGGCCAGCATGTCCGACTCGTGCACGCGCGCGAACCCCTCGATCGCGCTCCCATCGAAGCCGATGCCTTCGGCGAAGGCTCCTTCGAGCTCGGCTGGGGCCACCGCCACGGACTTGAGGAAGCCGAGTACATCGGTGAACCAGAGCCGGACGAACCGGATGTCTCGCTCTTCGAGCGTGCGGAGCACGAATTCCTGTTGCTTGTCCACGGACCCAGTGTGTCGCGCCGCTGTTACGCGCGGGTAACGGCCTCGGCGATCCGCGTGTCGTCGCCCTGATGCGGGGGCCGTCAGAGCTCAGGATCAACGGTGTCAGTGGCGTACGCACTCCGCAGTCGGGCCAGGTCAGCGGGCGCGAGCTCCTCGCCCAGGTCGAGCGCTCGGTCGATCGCCCGGAAGTAGCCCTCATATCCGGCGGGCGTCACCGTGCAGCGCAACAGGGCTGGCGAGGCGCCATCGTTGCGGAACCCATGGACCGCCTCGCGCGGCACCGAGACCCAGGTGTCCGGTCCGGCCACGAGGTCCCCGTCCGGGGTCTCGAAGGTCACCTCGCCGGTGATGACATGGAAGTGCTCGGCGTGGCCATGGTGGACGTGGGCAGCAGCACCGACCGCGCCTGGCGCGAGCTCGCACTCGACGACGGCCAGCTCGCCCGCGGTGTCCGCGCCGGACAGCCGCACGAGATAGCGAACCCCGCCAACCCCCTGCAGCAGCTCCCCGTCCCCCGACGCTCGGACCACGGGAATGCTCACCCGCCCATCCTGCCGCCCCCTTCGTGATCATGCGCAGATGGCCCCTGCCGGACGCGCCGGACGCGGCACTCCCCCTCACTAGGCTGGCGAGGTGGCTCAGTTGCGGCTCGCCCTCGGGCAGGTCAACCCGACCGTGGGCGACATCACGGGCAACAGCGAGCTGGCCATGGACGCCGCTCGGACGGCTACCGCCGAGGGCGCCGACCTGCTCGTCCTTCCGGAGATGCACCTCACCGGCTATCCGATCGAGGACTTGGCCCTGCGGCCATCCTTCGTGGAGGCCTCCCTGACGGCCGTCGACGCCTTGGCCGGCCAGCTGGCCGACGCTGGGATGGGCGAGCTCGCCGTGGTCGTCGGCTATCTGGGCCGCCTGGCCACTCCCGACGGCACGTTGCCACCCGACGACCAGCTGGGCCGACCTCGCGGAGCTCCGCAGAACTCCGTCGCCGTGCTCCACCATGGGCAGGTCGCGGCTCGTTACGCCAAGCACCATCTGCCCAACTACGGAGTGTTCGACGAGTTCCGCTACTTCGTACCCGGCATCAGCACCTGCGTCGTCAGACTGCGAGGCATCGACGTCGCCCTTGCGATCTGCGAGGACCTGTGGCAGGACGGCGGGCCGGTCGCCGCCTACGCCGACCGCGCACCGGGCCTGCTGGTGGTGCCGAACGGGTCGCCGTACGAGCGCAACAAGGACGACGTGCGGCTCGCCCTCGCCACCCGGCGCGCGGCCGACGTCGGCTGCACCCTGGCCTACCTCAACCTGGTCGGCGGCCAGGACGAGCTGGTGTTCGATGGCGACTCCCTCGTCGTCACCGCAGCCGGCGAACTCCTCGCGCGGACCCGGCAGTTCGAGGAGACCGTCGTCTGCGTCGACCTCGAGCTCCCTGTCGGCGACCCGGCGGCCGGGGTTGACGCCGTCCTGAGCTCCGAGCCGCGCAAGCCGTACGTCGCCGAGACCGGAAGCGTCGCCGAGCGCATCTCCGACCACGCCGAGGTCTATGGGGCGCTGGTGCTCGGCGTGCGCGACTACGCGCGCAAGAATGGCTTCTCCAGCGTCACCTTCGGCTTCAGCGGGGGCATCGACTCGTCGCTGTCAGCGGTCATCGCTGCGGACGCCCTCGGGCCGGAGAACGTCCATGGTGTCTCGATGCCCAGCGTCTACTCCTCCGACCACTCCAAGGACGATGCGGCCGAGCTGGCCCGGCGGCTGGGCTGCGGATACCGGACCGTAGAGATCGAGCCCATGGTGCGGGCCTTCGTCGATGCGCTCGGGCTCAGCGGCCTTCCGGAGGAGAACGTGCAGGCAAGAGTCCGAGGCGCCACCGTGATGGCTGTCTCCAACGCCGAGGGGCACCTGGTCCTGGCCAACGGCAACAAGAGCGAGCTGTCTGTCGGCTACACCACGATCTACGGCGACGCCGTCGGCGGCTACGCGCCGCTCAAGGACGTACCCAAGACCCTCGTGTGGGAGCTCGCCCGATGGCGCAACGCCGAAGCCGAGGCACGTGGGGAGATCCCACCCATCCCGGAGTCGTCCATCAGCAAACCACCTTCAGCCGAACTGCGCCCAGGTCAGGTCGACACCGACTCGCTGCCGCCGTACGACGTGCTCGACGACGTCCTCGACGACTACGTGGAAGGTGACCACGGAGTTCACTCCCTGGTCGCCGATGGTTTCGACCGCGACCTGGTCGAGCGCATCCTCCGGATGACCGATGCGGCGGAATGGAAGCGGCGTCAGTACCCGCCGGGGCCAAAGGTCTCCCCGCGATCGTTTGGGCGCGACCGCCGGCTGCCCATCACGAACAGCTGGCGCGAAAGCCTCTCCTGACCCCACTCCCTTCGTGATCATGCGCAGATGGCCCCTCCTCGGGCGTCCAGCCAGGGGCCATCTGCGCATGATCACGAAGGGAGTGGGCGCGTCACTGCGGAGCGGGCTGCGCCCCGTGGATACCCTCGACGGACAACGCGACATGCTTTTCCGACAACCGAGGCAGCCGAGGCAACCGCGAGTGAACCGGGACCACCCGACCACCCGAGACCATCGGACCGTCCAGGGGACACAGTGACCATGACCGACCGTGCGGCACGGCCATCCGACGCACCGTGGGACCAGCTGGAACCGCTCGAGGACGACGCGATCCTGGTGCACATCGGGACTCACAAGACCGGCACCACCGCACTGCAGGCCGATCTCCAGGTGCTGCGACCACGTCTCGCCGCCGAAGGCGTGACCTACCCCTCGACCACGGACGCTCCCCACCATGCCGCGCAAGCCTTGATCGGAGGGCAATTCGGCTGGCATGCCAACCAGTCGCTGTTTGCCGACGACGAGCCCCGCAGGTCGCCCGAGGAGCGGCGCAAGATCTGGCGGCGCTACGCACGACAGGTGAGCTCTCACCCGGGGCGTGTGCTCATCAGCACCGAATACCTGTGCCAGGCCAACGACGCCCAGGCCACCCGGCTGGTCCGGACCCTCGGGCCCGAGCGTGTCCACATCATCGTTGCCTTCCGGCCCCTGCAGTCGCTGCTGCCGTCGTCCTGGCAGCAATACCTCAAGGGCGGCAAGGCCACGCCCTATGACGACTGGCTCGCAGCCGTTCTCGCGGATCCCCCTGACCGGCGGGTCACCCCGACTTTCTGGAAGCGCAATGACATCCCCGCCCAGGTCGGGAGGTGGGTCTCGCTGCTCGGAGCCGATCGCGTGACCACCGTGATCATCGACAGCCTGGTCGACATCAAGGTTCGGCGCGCCATGGAGGTTTTGCTCGCGCTGCCGCCGGAGACCATCGCCGAGACGGTCACCGACGGTGCCTCCAACCGGTCGCTCACGCTTGCGGAGACAGAGTTCCTGCGCGGGATCAACGAGGCCACACATGGCACCCTGTCCACACGCGACTACCTGGATCTCGTGCGGTTCGGTGCCGTTCGGACCATGGTCGAGTCGCGCACCCCCGAGCCTGAAGAACCCCGTCTGGGCCTGCCCGAGTGGGCGGTCACCCGCGTGCACGAGATCGGCGGCGCCCACGCGGCCTGGCTCAAGCAGTCGGGCGTAACGGTGCTCGGCGATCCTCAGGTCCTCGAACAGGCCGAGGCTCGGCAGCCAGCCGGTCCGGGCGACACGCTGCCGACGGTCGCGGCGGAGCTCGCCCTGCTCGGGGCCGTACGGGCCGCAGCCCAGCGCGACACCCCTGTGATGCAGCCGACCGTCTCCGCCGAGTCGGTCGGCGGCGGTCAGACCCGATCAGCTCGGTGGTCCACTGATTCGGCGCGGCTTCGTGCCCGAGCGGAGCGAGTCGTCCGACGTGTCCGTCGACCGCGGACCTGAGCGGTCCGCCGCCACCCCTAGCCCGTGGCGCACACTCCCGGCCAGACGATGTCGAGCAGGTCGTCGACCGTCGTGGGCGGGAGCTGCTGGCTCGATGACGACGCCATGCGGAGCATGAGCAGAGGAGCCGTGAGCGCCTGAGCCGCCAGCTCGATGGTGAGATCGCCCCGGACATCTCCCCGCTCGACGCCTTGGCGGAGCACCGTGCGCATCCGCTCACGCCGTGGCTCGATGACCCGCGCGACATAGTCCTCGAACAGCTCTGGGTGGCTGCTTCGGTAGGCCATCATCCGGGGCATGATCCGTCCGGAGAGCGACGTGTGCTCCTTGCGAGACACGTGCTCCATGAGCACTCGGGCGCGCTCCCGGGTCGGACCCGGCGCAGGCAGCGGGACCAGACCGTCATTGAGCGTCGCCAGCGCATCCGCGACGAGTTCGCGCTTGCCCGGCCACCGTCGGTAGACCGTCGCCTTGCCCACACCAGCAGCAGTGGCGACCGCCTCCATCGACAGCGCGTGGTAGCCGTCGTCAGCGATCATCTCCAGGGTCGCCTCCACGATGGCCCGGTCCGCTTCGGCGCTGCGCGGCCGACCCGGGCCCCTCGAGGCTTCCGCGTCACGCTGCTCCACGACTACTCCACCAAGTCCACAGCCTCGGGCGCTTCATCGGGCCGGTGGTGGGTCGCACCGGGTCCGACCGGGCTCCCTTCTCCGCCATGGCCGCTCTGCCACGAGACCGACTCCGCCTCCGACGGCAGCCATCGCACAATGATGGCCAACCCGATGAGGCACAGGGCCATCGACAGGTAGGCCGCTGCCGCGAGCGACGTCATGAAGGCACTAGCACTCGCGTTCTGCAAGGCCGCGGCACCGACCGAATCGAGCTGCGCAGACACGGCGAAGGCCCCGGACACCGAGTCCTGAGCTGCTGCTGCCGCTTCGGGTGGGAGTCCCGAGAGCGCCGGCTCCACCTGCCCCGCATAGACGCTCGCCACCACCGACGAGATCACGGCGATCCCCAAGGCCGCCACGACCTGCCGCACCGTGTTCTGCACGGCCGAGCCGGCGCCCGAGCGGGCCGGCGGTGTCGCCAGGGTCATCCTCGTCGTCGACGGCGCCACGACGTTTCCGAGCCCCAGACCGAGACCCAAGAAGAGCAGGAGCACCAGCCAAAGGGGCGACGTTGTGGTGAGCTGGGAAATCCCCAAGAAGACCAGGCTCACCAGCCCAAGACCGAAACCGACGACCTTGCGACCGCCGAAGCGGGCCACCGTCCGTGAGGATCGGGGGGCCGCGATGATCTGCCCGATCGCCACAGGCACCACGCAAAGGCCGGCCTGCAGCGGGCTGAAGCCGCGAACCACCTGCAGGTAGAACGTCAGAAAGATCAACGTGCCTGTCAGGGCCGCGAAAGCCAGCGACACCGCGGTCAGAGACACCGAGAAGCTGCGAATCTTGAACAGCGAGAGGTCGAGCGAGGGATGGTCGCTGCGCCACTCGAGCCAAACGAAGGCGACGATGAGCAGCAGGCCGCCGACCAGCGGGCCCAGCACCTCGATGGAGCCCCAATCGCGCGTATCACCGCCGTGCAAGATGCCGTAGGTCAGCAGCAGGAGGCCGGACACCGAGAGCAGCACGCCCAAGGGGTCGAGGCGCCCGGGCTTGGGATTCTTGCTCTCCGGCACGAGGAACCAGATCGCGATGACACCCACCACGACGATCGGCACATTGATGAGGAAGACCGAGCCCCACCAGAAGTGCTCGATGAGAAACCCGCCGAGGACGGGACCGATCGCTACCGCGGCGCCGACTGCCGCCGCCCACATGCCAATCGCCTTGCCGCGCTCGTGCGGGGGGAAGACCACGGTGATGATCGCCAACGTCACCGGGAGCACCGAGGCTCCGCCAAGACCCATCACGCCACGGAAGAGGATGAGCTGGTCGGGAGACTGGGCGTAGGCCGTGAGCAGCGAGGCCAGCCCAAACAAGACCAGGCCGATCATCAGGACCAGCTTGCGCCCGTAGCGGTCACCCAGGACGCCCCAGGTGAACAACATGGCGGCGAAGACGCACGTGTAGGAGTTGATCGACCAGACCAACTGTTCCTGCGTCGCGCCGAGCTCGCGGCTGATGGTCGGAAGGGCCACGTTGAGCACGGTGTTGTCGAGGACGACGACGAGCAGGCTGACGACGAGGACGCCGAGGATGGCCCAGCGCTTGGGGTTCAGCTCGCCTTGACCGGCGACGGCTCCCGCAGAGGCGTCCGGCGTAGCAGGGGGGTCGGGTTGGCTCACGGATGGCTCCTCGGGAGGGCACGCTTGGTTGGCACCAAAATACGGAACGACCTCGTATCGGAATCAGCGTACGGCCGGCCGTTCCGAGACGCAAACGTTCCGTATCCGCCCGTCATTCCCATCGCAGAGCCCCCGTTTCACGGCGGATCGGGGCTACCCTGGAACCGTCCACCGTGACCGTACGGGGACCCGCGAGGGCCTCGAGACGAAGGGGAATTCTGATGACCGAGGCGAGCACGCCCCCCGGGGCCGACCCACTCACGTTGTACGGCGGCCCGACCGGGCGCCGCATCACCGTCCGGGACCTCGCCGCAGCCAAGGCTGCGGGCGAACGCTGGCCGATGCTGACTTCGTACGACGCCCTGACCGCGGGTCTGTTCGATGCCGCTGGCATCCCGGTGCTGTTGGTGGGCGACTCCGCGTCCATGGTCGTCTACGGCCACGACTCCACCCTGCCGGTCACGGTCGACGAGATGGTGCCGCTGGTCTCCGCCGTGGTGCGCTCGACCTCTCGCGCGCTGGTCGTGGCTGACCTCCCCTTCGGCTCCTACCAAGCCTCACCCGAACAAGCACTGACCACGGCCGCGCGGTTCGTCAAGGAGTCTGGCGCGCAGGCGGTCAAGCTCGAGGGCGGCCACCGGGTGCTCCCCCAGGTCGAGGCGCTCGTCGCCGCCGGGGTCCCCGTCATGGGCCACCTCGGCCTGACCCCTCAGTCGGTCAACGCCTTCGGTGGCTACCGCGTCCAGGGGCGTGGGGAGTCCGGCGACCAGCTCCTCCGCGACGCCAAGGCCCTGCAGCACGCCGGAGCCTTCGCGGTCGTCCTGGAGGTTGTGCCCGAAGACCTGGCGAGGCGGGTCACGAGCATGCTCGAGATTCCCACGATCGGCATCGGCGCCGGAGCAGGTTGTGACGCGCAAGTGCTGGTGTGGCAGGACCTCGCCGGCCTCAGCCCCAGAACCCCGAAGTTCGTGAAGCAGTACGCCGATCTGCGCTCGGTGCTTACCGGCGCCGTCCAGCAGTGGGCCACTGAGGTCGTCGACGGCAGCTACCCCGACGAGAAGCACGCCTACCGCTGATCACGGCTCATTGGGTTGAGGGCACCAGCCCACCCGATACGACCGGCAGGTAGTTGGTCACACGCCGACTGATCGCCTGCCGGTCGGCAGGCACCTCACCGTAGGTGGTGGTGCGTTGCCGCACGGGGCGTCCGTCGGTCATCTGCTCGAGCTCGGCAGGGGTCTTCGACGAGCCGTGCCCTGATCCGGCCATCCGCGAGATGGTCTCCTCCATCAGCGTGCCACCGAGGTCGTCGACGCCCGAACGCAACATCGCTCGCGTGCCCTCGACTCCGAGCTTGACCCACGACGTCTGGACGTGGTCGATACGGCCGTGCAGGAGAAGACGAGCCAGCGCGTGCACGGCCACGTTGTCGCGGTCGGTCGGTCCGGGCCTGGCGGCGCCGGCGAGATAGATCGGTGAGTTCTGATGGACGAACGGCAGGGGTACGAACTCGGTGAACCCGCCGGTCTCCTCCTGCAGCTGCGCGAGCAGTCGCAGGTGAGCCACCCAGTGCCTCGGCGCGTCCACGTGGCCGTACATCATCGTCGAGCTGGAGGGCAGCCCGACCCGGTGGGCCGTGGTGATGACCTCGATCCAGGACGCCGTGGGCAACTTGCCCTTGGTCAGCACCCAGCGCACGTCGTCATCGAGGATCTCAGCGGCCGTGCCTGGCACCGAGTCGAGGCCGGCTTCCTTGAGCGCCACCAGGAAGTCGTGGATCGACAAGCCGGTGCGCGAGGCGCCGTTGACGACCTCCATCGGGCTGAACGCATGCAGGTGGATCTCTGGCACGCGGGCCTTCACGGCTCGCGCCAGGTCGAAGTACGCCGTGCCTGGAAGGTCGGGATCGATGCCGCCCTGCAGGCACACCTCGGTGGCCCCAGCACGCCACGCGGCCTCAACCCGGTCGGCCACCTCGTCGAGCGACAGCGTGTAGGCGTCCGCGTCCGTGCGGCGCTGGGCGAAGGCGCAGAACCGGCAGCCCGTGTAGCAGACATTGGTGAAGTTGATGTTGCGGTTGACGACGTAGGTGACGGTGTCACCGACCACATCGGCGCGTACGGCGTCCGCGAGCCGGGCCAGCTCGGTCAGGGCCGGCCCCTCAGCCACCGCCAACGCCAACGCTTGCTCGTCGTCGAGCGAACGCGGGTCCCGTTCGGCAGCGCGCAGCGCCTCGACCACGTCGCGCTCGAGCCGTTGCGGCGCTCTCCCCGCCGGGACGGTCGGCTCGAGACCGTGTCGCTCGACCACACCTTCGCGCAACTCGGCCCAGTCGCCATAGACCTCGTCGAAGTCGCCCCGACGGTCGTCGGAGCGGCCGGCCACGTCGATGTCGACGTTGAGGTCGACACGCCCGCTGCTCCCCCATTCGGGGTCAGGCTCCTGCCAGGGGCGCCCCACCGGGACCCTGCCCTCGACGGCAAGCCCGGTCAACGGATCGGCGAGGGCGCGCACGTGGGGAACGACCCTTGGGTCGAGCCAGGGAGCTTCGCGCCGCACGTACTCCGGATGGGCGGTCAGCCGTTCCCGCAGCACGAAACCCGCCTCGGCGGTCCACTGCCGGAGATCGTCCAGGTGAGGCCACGGCCGCTCCGGATTCACGTGGTCCGGCGTGAGCGGGCTGACCCCGCCCCAGTCGTCTACACCGGCCGCCAGCAGCCGGCCGATCTCGCCGGGCTCAGACAAGTTGGGCGGGACCTGGATGCGCATCCCTGGGCCGAGGACCAATCGGGCGACGGCCACGGCCGCCAGAAACTCCTCGGCGCCGGTGTCCGGCTCGTCGGCCATCGCCGTCTCAGCCTTCGCGCGAAAGTTCTGGACGATGACTTCCTGCACGTGCCCGGCGCGACGCGCGGCTGCCCGAAGCGCGAACAAGGATTCCGCCCGCTCGCCGACGGTCTCGCCGATGCCAACAAGAATTCCCGAGGTGAAGGGGATGTTGAGGCGGCCCGCGTCCTCGATGACGCGAAGGCGGACGGCTGGGTCCTTGTCGGGCGATCCGTAGTGGCACCCGCCGACCTCATCGATGAGACGGCGCGAGGTGGACTCGAGCATCAACCCCATGGACGGTGCGACCGCACGCAGCCGAAGCATCTCTTCCCACGACATCACCCCGGGGTTGAGATGTGGGAGGAGTCCGGTCTCCTCCAGCACGCGGACCGCCATGGCGCGGACGTAGCCCAAGGTCGAGTCGTAGCCACGCGCATCGAGCCATGCACGCGCTGCTGGCCAGCGGTCCTCCGGCCGGTCACCAAGGGTGAACAGCGCCTCCTTGCAGCCCAAGGCGGCACCCTGCCGGGCGATCTCGAGCACCTCGTCGGGTTCGAGGTAGGCGGCCGGCAACCGACCCGGAACCGTGGCGAAGGTGCAGTAGTGGCAGCGGTCCCGGCACAACCGCGTCAGCGGGACGAACACTTTCCTGCTGTAGGTGACGATCCCCGGCCGGCCAGCGGACTCCAACCCGAGATCCCGGACCCGGCCGGCAGCAGCGCAGAGCGCGTCCAGGTCGTCGCCGCGCGCCTCGAGCAACAACGCGGCTTCGGCGACATCCAAGGACTTGGCGGACCCGGCTCGGGCGAGCACGCGGCGCATAGCCGACGGGCCGCCCGGCGCGGCTGCGCCACCACGGCGGGGATCGCTCGTACCAGTCACGGGAGCCTCCGCATCGTGGACGGCCGGCAGGTCGCCAACCCCCAATCTAGGAGGCGTGACCGCGTACCGACGTTGGGGGCACGCCCTGCTCATAGAGGCTTCGGGTGACAGACTGTGCGACCGCACCGTTCACCACACACCCATCCCTCACCAGGACAGGCGCGAAGATGCGGATCGGAATCCTCGGCGGCACCGGACCTCAGGGCCGCGGACTGGCGCGCCGGTTCGCCCTCGCCGACGTCGACGTCACCCTCGGGTCCCGGGACGCGGGACGGGCGGAGGCGGCCGCACGCTCCCTCCATCCCTCCGTCGGCTGGGGCGACAACCTCTCGTGCGCTGAGTCCAGCGACCTGGTCATCGCAGCCGTCCCCTTCGAGGGCCATCAGAAGCTGCTCACGACCCTGAGTGCGGCGCTGGAGGGCAAGATCCTCGTCGACTGCGTCAACCCGTTGGCCTTCGATGCCCAAGGCGCCTTCGCGATCGACGTGGCGGAGGGCTCGTGCGCCGAGCAGGCGGCCGCGGCTGTCCCCGGGGCACACGTCGTGGGCGCGTTCCACCACGTGTCCGCCGTGCTGCTCCTGGACGAGAGGGTCACCTCCATCGAGTCCGACGTCCTGGTCGTCGGCGACGACCGAGCGTCCGTGGACACGGTCTGCTCCTTGGCCGACGCGATCCCAGGCATGCGTGGCATCTATGCCGGTCGGTTGCGAAACTGTCGACAGGTTGAAGCACTCACGGCCAATCTCATCTCGGTCAATCGGCGTTACAAGGCTCACGCCGGGCTTCGGGTCACCGACGTACGACTCACGGACCTCTGATCCGCGGTGGACACCGAACAGGTCGCGGCCCTGCGTGAGCTCCTGTCGACCACTGGCTGGATCGACCGGACGCGAGCTTTCGCTCGAACCATGCGCCGCACCACCACGACGCCCGAAGGCCTGCTGCTCGTGGGCACGCCCGAGGAGGAGCCGTGGCACCTCACGGCTCACCTCTCGGACGAGGCCCGCCTGACGGGCGACGCGCTGCTCATGCCCACCCTTGTCCGGTGGAACCCGCCCGTTGACTCGCCGCCGCACCTGTCCGTCACGATGCAGCGCCTCGAAGCGGCCAAGCGAGGCGAGACCGTCCTGGTCGTTTCCGAGGAGTCCGCTCCCGAGGGGCTGCTGCAGCGGGCGTGGGACGCGCGACAGTCCGGCGCGACCGTGCTCGCGCTCGACGGGGGCGACGAGGAGCTCGAAGGCGTGGCCCACGAGTCGCTCAGCATCATCGAAGCGGACCTCGTCGTTCCCGAGGTCTCCTTCGACAGCGTCCAGCACCTCGTCAGCGCGGCCGCCGGCGAAGCAGGCTCGAGTGCTCAGGGCGGCGGTCGGCGATTCCGTGACCGGCTGGGTCACCTGCTCGACGTCATCAGCGGGCCCAGCACGCGCTGACCGCGGCAGGCTTCCGCTGCCGGCATCCACAATCCTGTTGCACCCCGGGTCGCGATCCCGGAACCTGTGTCGCCGTGACTGTCCCCGAGTTGGCCCGGCGGCTACGGCTCGATGTGACGCCGCTGCGGAACTCCCGGGACTTCCGCCTCGTCTTCGGCGCCGGGCTGATCTCCTACCTGGGTTCGATGATCACCTATGTCGCCCTGCCTTTCCAGGTGGCGCAGATCACCGGTTCGTTCGTCGCCGTCGGTGCGCTCGGTCTGGTCGAGCTCGTCCCCCTCATCGTGTTCGGCCTGTGGGGCGGAGCGCTGGCAGACGCTGTCGATCGACGCCGGATGGTGCTGGCTACGGAGGCCGCGCTCGGCCTCACGTCTCTCGTCCTTCTCGCCAACGCCTTGTCGTCCTCGCCGCAGCTCTGGGTCATCTACGTCGTAGCCGCATTGGTCGCGTCGTGCGACGCACTGCAGCGTCCCAGTCTCGATGCTCTGATCCCACGCGTCGTCGCGCACGACGAGCTGGGTGCGGCCGCGGCACTGAACAGCCTTCGGTGGAACATCGGATCCCTGGCCGGCCCCGGGATCGGCGGACTGCTCATCGCGTGGTCCGGAGTCGCCCTGGCCTACGCCGCTGACGTCGCGACCTTCGTCGTGTCCGTCGTGCTGTTGTGGCGGCTCCGCCCGGCCCCGGCCTCGGAAGAGGCAGAGACTGTCGGGCTGCGCAGCATCGCGTCCGGGCTGCGATACGCCTGGAGCCGTAAAGACCTGCTTGGGACCTACGCGGTCGATCTCACGGCGATGATCTTTGCGTTTCCGTTTGCTGTCTTTCCCTTCGTGGCCGAGAAGTACGGCACCGCATGGGCCCTGGGACTCCTGTACACCGCACCCACCGTCGGCGAGCTCGTGGCAACCGCCACGTCGGGGTGGACCCAACATGTGCGTCATCATGGCCGGGCGATCGTCCTGGCGGCGTTCGGCTGGGGCGCGGCGATCGCGCTGTTCGGGGCGATGAACAGCCTGCCCGCCGCCTTGGTGTTCTTGGCCTTCGCAGGCGCCTTCGACATGGTGAGTGGGCTGTTCCGCTCGCAGATGTGGAACCAATCGATTCCCGATGCGCTCCGCGGGCGGATGGCCGGCATCGAGCTGCTCAGCTATTCGGTCGGGCCGACTCTGGGACAGGTTCGCGTCAGTGTTGCTGCCTCGCGCTACGGACTTCGTACGTCCTTGGTCAGCGGCGGCCTGCTCTGCATGGCCGGCGTGGCGTTGCTCACCTTCTGCCTTCCGTCGCTGTGGCGATACGACGCGACGACTGACGTCAACACCTTGGAACAAAAGAGGATTCGCTCGCTGCGCGCGGATCAGCACGACCCACCGGTGTGACACGCGACAGCGATCAAAGACCGGCGTACGTGCCCTTGGACCGAGAACGTGTCAGGCTTCGCCCTAAGAGTCGTCCGGCACCGTGCCGGACCACCGTGTTCAGGAGGCACCCGTGCCGGCGAAGTTCGTACTGTCGAAAGACAAGGCGGGCAAGTTCCGCTTCAACCTGTTGGCCAGCAACGGTCTGGTGATTGCCTCATCTCAGGGCTACCAGACGAAGATCGCCGCCACCGGCGGGATCAACTCGATCAAGAAGAACGCCGCTGGCGCCGCTGTCGTTGATGAGACTCTCGCGGCCAAGAAGGCTCCAGCAAAGAAGGCAGCCGCGAAGAAGGCGCCGGCCAAGAAGGCCACTGCGAAGAAGACGGCCGCCAAGAAGACGGCCACGAAGAAGACTGCGGCTAAGAAGACCGTCGCGAAGAAGGCTCCCGCCAAGAAGACGGTGGCCAAGAAGGCCCCCGCGAAGCGGACAGCAGCCAAGAAGACGGTGGCGAAGAAGGCCCCTGCGAAGCGGGCCACCACCAAGAGGGCTGCGCCCGCGCGCAAGACCGCCGCAAAGAAGGCTCCCGCCAAGCGGACGGCGAAGAAGGCTCCGGCCAAGCGTTCGGCGCGCTAGCCCGGGCACCACGAAGTAGCGCAGAGGCCGCTCACCCAGAGAGGGTGGGCGGCCTCACGCGCATGAAGACGCAGGGCAACTTAGAGTGAGTACGTGCCCGTCACCCCAGGAGTCGTGTCCCCGATGCGGGCCGTACCCGAACACATCCCGCGCCCCGAATACGTCGGACGTCGATCTGCCGCTCGCAGCACGGGGTCCCATGTGCAGGACGAGGACACCATCGCCCGGATGCGGCGAGCCGGTCGACTCGCAGCCGAGGCGCTCGCCGCGGTCGGCCGACAGGTGGCTCCCGGTGTCACCACCGACGAGCTGGACCGAATCGGTCACGAATATCTCTGCGACCACGGCGCCTACCCATCAACACTGGGTTATCCCGGCACGGGAAAAGTGCCCGCCTACACCAAGTCCTTGTGCACCAGCATCAACGAGGTCATCTGCCACGGAATCCCCGACAGCACCGTTCTCGAGGACGGAGACATCGTCAACGTCGACATCACCGCCTTCCTCGACGGGGTGCACGGCGACACCGACGCGACGTTCCTCGTGGGCGACGTGGACGAGGAGTCGCGACTGCTCGTCGAGCGCACGGAGGAGGCTCTTGCGCGCGCCATCAAGGCGGTCGTCCCGGGTCGACAGATCAATGTGATCGGCCGGGTCATCGAGGCCTACGCCCGCCGGTTCGGCTACGGGGTCGTCCGAGACTTCACCGGGCACGGCATCGCAACCGCCTTCCATTCCGGCCTGGTCATCCCGCACTACGACGACCCGGGCTCGGTGACAGTGATGGAGCCCGGCATGACATTCACTATCGAACCCATGCTCACGTTGGGCACCGTCGACTACGACATCTGGCCGGACGGATGGACTGTCGTCACCGCTGATCGCCGTCGCACCGCACAGTTCGAGCACACCCTGCTGGTCACTGACCAAGGCGCGGAGATCCTGACGGTCGCCTGAACTCACCGATCATGGCGCCCTAGGCTGGCGCCATGGACGTTCCGACCCGCTGGCCACGCACGGTGAAGACGCTCGCCATCGACGTGGGAGGCACCGGGCTGAAGGCCTCGGTCCTCGGTCCGAAGGGCGACATGCTCGTGGACAGAGTGAGGATCGAGACGCCGTACCCGTGCGACCCAGACCTCCTCATCAGCACGCTCAAGGACCTCGTCGAACCACTACCGACGTATCACCGCGTGACCGTGGGCTTCCCCGGCCTCATCCGTGGCGGACGGGTCATCTCCGTGCCGTCGTTGTCTCGGACGGAGCCAGGCGGGCCACGCGTCGACAAGCAGGCGGCGTTGTGGGAGGGATACCCCCTTCAGGATGCGCTTGGAGAGGCGTTCGGCAAGCCCCTCCTGCTCGCCAACGACGCAGACGTCCAAGGATGTGCCGTGGTCGCGGGCGACGGGTTCGAGTACGTCATCACTCTCGGGACCGGCGTCGGCACCGCCTTGTTCAACAACGGACTGCTGCTCCCCCACATTGAGTTGTCCCATGGTCCGTTCAAGCGCGACACGTCGTTCGACATCCTGCTGGGCGACGCCGAGCGCAAGCGCATCGGCAACAAGCACTGGAACCGCCGCGTCGCTGAGGCTCTGGTCTGGCTGGAAGACGTCCTCTATCCCGATCGGATCTACATCGGCGGAGGCAACGCCAAGCGCTTGGACTTCGAGCTGGACCCAAAGACCGAGGTCGTGTCGAACTCGGCGGGCATCCTTGGCGGAGCCAAGCTGTGGGAGCGGCACGAGACCGTGATCCGCGGCGTCCTGCCGCACTAGGCCGGCGCAGCCGGATCCGTGGCCTGCGCAAGTTGGTACGGAATTCAACTAGAATGGGGGCATGGCTGTGTCAGAAGACGTCCGTTGGCTGACCCACGACGAGCAGGTGGCGTGGCGTGGGTGGCTGTCTGGACACATCCTGCTCTCTGATGCACTCGAACGGGACCTCAAGCGCGATCACGGACTGACTCTGGCTGACTACGAGATCCTCGTGCGGCTCTCTGAGGCGCCCGAGAAGCAGCTACGGATGAGCGAGCTCGCCAGGGTGTCGCTGTCGTCCAGGTCGCGGTTGTCTCACCAGGTGTCCCGCATGGAGCAGGCGGGCTGGGTGATCCGGGCCGAGTGCCCCAGCGACCGCCGCGGCACGCTCGCCGTCCTCACCGATTCGGGCTGGGAACTGCTCGTTGCCGCCGCCCCGTCCCACGTGAACTCCGTGAGGCGTCACCTGGTCGATGTGCTCACTGCCCAGGAGCTGCGCGCCGCAGGCGCGGCCGGACAGAAGGTCGCCGACCGGCTGACCCCCGTTGACGGGGCGGCGAGCGACGCGTACGGGGTGGCGTCAACGACGGCCTAGGGCCGTGCGAGAGGCTGTGCCGGTGACCCCACCTGCACTTCGCGTGGCCATCGTCGGTGCCGGACCGGCGGGACTGTATGCCGTCGACGCACTGCTCAAGTCCGGGCTCGACGCAGACATCGACGTCATCGATCGGCTTCCGACGCCGTACGGCCTGATTCGCTACGGCGTGGCCCCCGACCATCACAAGATCAAGAACGTTGCTCGCGCCCTTCGACCCGGGCTGGAGTCGGAGCGTGTCCGGTTCCTCGGAGACATCGAGTTCGGCTCGCACCTGAGCCGCGACGACCTACGCGCTTGCTACGACGCGGTGATCTACTCGCTTGGTGCGGCCAAGGATCGTCGCATGGGTATCCCCGGCGAGGACCTCCCTGGGTCGTGCTCGTCGACAGACTTCGTGAACTGGTACAGCGGTCACCCCGATGCTGGTCAGCCGTTCCCGCTCGACGCCAAGGCCGTGGCCGTGATCGGCGCAGGCAACGTTGCGGTCGACGTGGCGCGGGTGCTGGCGGTGTCGCACGCCCATCTGCACGCCACCGACGTACCCATCGACGTGCTGACGGCGCTCGAGCACAGCTCCGTCGAAGAGGTCCACCTGATTGCGCGCCGAGGCCCGGAGTTCGGCCGGTTCACGACCAAGGAGCTGCGCGAGCTCGGCGAGCTCGAAGGGGTGACGGCGATCTCGGACGCCCGCGACCTGCCTGCGCCCGGCCAGGAGTGGGAACGTCACGTCGCGGCCAACCTTGCCGTGATCGAGTCCTGGGTCGACCGAGCCCCACGTGCCGGTGACCGGGTCATCCGGACCCACTTCTGGCAGCGGCCCGTGGAGATCCTTGGAGTCGACCGGGTCACCGGCTTGCGTCTGCAGAGATCTCGGCCCGAGGATTCGGGCGCCTTCACCGAGCTGCCCGTGCAGGCGGTCGTCCGCGCCGTCGGCTACCGGAGCCTCGCGCCGCCCGGCGTTCCCTTCGACGACGACGCCGCCGTGGTGCGGCACGACGGGCACGGACGGGTCATCGGGGACGACGGAGCCCTGCAACCGGGCGAGTACGTCGCCGGGTGGCTGAAGCGCGGTCCCACAGGCGTGATCGGCACCAACAAGGGGGATGCGGCCGAGACCGTCCGCGCGCTGCTCGACGATGTGCAACACGACGTGGTCACCGCGCACGCGAGACCCGATGTCCTCAGCCGGCTCGAGGGTGCTGAGCCGATCAGCTACCAGGGCTGGCTGGCCATCGACAACGAAGAGGAGGCCCGTGGTGTGGCTTCGGGTCGTCCTCGCGTCAAGGTCAACGCCTGGGACGAGCTACGGCGCCTGGGAAGCGACCCACCTCCCTGAGTGCTGCCGCCCGGGGTTGTGCGGTGGCCCCGGGGGGGTGGAGAGTTGTGCGGGTCTTGGAGGTTCGCAATGGCCGATCTTGCCCATGATGTCGTCTCTGACTACCGAACCGCAGCGAAGGGATTCGGCTCCCGCCTCTCGTTGGTCGAGCCCCGCCACTGGGGTCAGCCCACCCCATGTGCTGACTGGGACGTGCGCCAGCTCGTGGCCCACGTTCTCGATGAGCAGCTCTGGGTGGCTCCCTTGTTGATGGGGCAGACCATCGCAGAAGTCGGCGACCGATTCGCCGGCGATCAGATGGGTGACGACGCTGTCGCAGCCTGGTCGGCAGCCTCCTCGGATGCTGTGGCGGCCCTGTCAGATGACACCGCCCTCGAGGGCACCGTGCACTTGTCCTACGGGGACGAGGGCGGTCGCGAGTACGCCTGGCAGGTCACCGTCGACACCTTCATCCATACGTGGGACCTGGCCCGAGCCTTGGAAGCAGACGAATCGCTCGACCCGACCGTGCTTGATCACGCCTTGGAATACCTCGGCCCGCGTGCGGAGATGTGGCGCTCGGCAGGGGCCTTTGGTCAGGCCGTTGAGACCGCGGACGACGCGTCGCCACAAGCGCGGCTCCTGGCGTTGGTCGGCCGGAGCGTCTGACTTGAGTTCCGAGGCCCCGATGCTGTCCGTGTGGGCACACCCTGACGACGAGACGTATCTGTGTGCGGCCTTGATGGCGGAGGCCGTGCGCGCCGGGAGACGGGTGGTCTGCGTCACCGCCACTCGCGGCGAGCTGGGCAGCACCGACGAGACGCTGTGGCCACCGGGTGACCCGCTGGCAGCGGTTCGCACCCAGGAGCTCGCAACGGCGCTCGCACTCCTCGGAGTGACCGAGCACATCTGGCTTGACTACCCCGACGGAGGCTGCGAAGACGTCGGCGACCGAGTGGCCGTGGCCCGCATCAAGGCCATCGTGGATGAGGTCGGCCCTGGCGACATCCTCACCTTCGGCCCCGACGGAATGACCGGCCACAGCGACCACCAGGCGGTATCCCGGTGGGCGACGGCGGCGGTGGACGGCACGCCATGCCGGGTGCACTACGCGACCAACACGCCTGAGTGGCTCGATCGGTACAGGGAACCGCTGGACGCTCTGGGCGTCTTCATGGGCGCCGAACCGCCGTGCACCCCCAGGGAGGAGTTGTCGCTGTATCTCCAGGCCACAGGGGATCTCCTGGATCGAAAGACGGCAGCCCTGTTCTCTCAGATCAGCCAGCTCCAACCACTGCGGGAGGCCCTGGGCGAGGACTTCTTGCGCGAGGGATTTGCCGAGGAGTGCTTCCGAGCCGGCCCCTAGTTGTCGAGCAGTCCTCCGTCCGAGGGCTCCGGGACCTCTGCTTTCGACACGTCGATCGTGCGTGGCCGCCACGTCGAGGCGACCTCCCGGGCCAGCTCGATGCCGACCATGACGAGCACATAGACGAGTACGAGATCACGCGCGGTCAGCGCCAGCAGCCCGAACCAACCCTTGAAGAGCACGTCCCCGTAGAACAGCGGGAAGACGATCTGGGTCAGGCCGCAGATCAGCAGGACCGGCTTGACGAATCGTTTCCAGGTGTCGGGGTCGAGCATCGCGGCAGCGGCTAGCACCGCTAACAGCCAGAGCACGTACTGGGGGCTGAAGACCTTGTTAGTGACCAGGATGACCATCAGCAGGGCACCCGCGGTCAGGCCGACACCGCGCGGACCGGCGTCGTGACGCATCAACCGCCAGTGGGCCAGGAACACCGCGGCGAGCCCCACCGCGAAGACGACCGTGGCCAAGGACGCCAGCTGATCTACTCCCGGGCCGGTGATCTCGAAGGCGCCATAAGCGAAGCGCGTCCCGTAACCCTCGATCCCGAGATGGTTCATCCATACGAGAGGAAGCGCGGCGAGGGACTCGATCTGCAGGCCCCGATCGGACTGATAGCTCAAGACCTGCGAGAAGCCGGTCGAGCCGGTAGCCAGCCAGTTGAGACCTGCGACGACGAGAACTGTCAGCCCAGCTACTCCCGTGGCCAGGACCGCGCGTCCTCGCGTCCGCTGGACCGGCGCCAGCAAGCTCGGCCAGAGCTTGAGTGCGGCCCCCACCCCGGCGGCCACCCCGGAAGCCGTCCATCGCTTCGATCCT
Source organism: uncultured Actinomycetota bacterium (assembly GCA_963820065.1). GTDB lineage: Bacteria > Actinomycetota > Actinomycetes > DATJPE01 > DATJPE01 > JANPBY01. Next base: position 395,115 of record CAWFYM010000010.1, read on the forward strand.
GCATACAGGATCGCTGCGAAGGCGGCAGCAACGGCGAGCATGTCGAATCGCGTCCACGACAAGGCGCCGAGGAGCGCGGGGCCGAGCACCCAGAGCAACAGGGCCGGGTGCCCGAGGTCGTCACCGGTACGCCGGACTAGTGCGCGCATGATCAAGGCATCGATCGCGAGGACCATGAGCATCCACGCAACGAGGTAGGGCAAGTAGCGCCAGGTCGGGAGCAGGGCGGTGACCAGAGAAGGACCGAGGATCCCCGGCAAGGCCAGCGGGGGGTATTCCCACGAGAAGTCCCGATAGGGCACGGCTGTGCCCGACAAGGCCCCGAACGCCCAGCGGCCGTAGCCGGTGACGTCGACGAACACGTTTCCGCGGCTGATCCCCCAGGTGATCAGCCCGACAGCCAGCGAGGCCGCCCGCGCCGCGGTCCACGCGGGCCACGGCCTGGTCGTGATCGCTGACCAGAGGCGCCGCGAGCGGCTCGGGACGGCCCGACCGGAATGTTCGGCGTCCAACGCGGGAAAACCTCCGAGGGCAGGGGTGATCAAGCCTAACGCCCGGTGAACCCCGTCACGTCAGTCGCGGGGAGCCGCACTCACGCCTCAGCCGAAGACCCCGAACCGCTGCTGGCTCTTTCCGCCGATCTTGGTGAAGTCACCACCCGCGAACAGACGACCGCCGCTGGTGGCCAGCGCGAAGACGCCCAGGTTGCTGTTGGCGCCGGGGTTCCAGTCATCCCGGACACCGGTGGGGGCGTCGAGGGCCACCAGCTTGTGTCGAGTCGCCTCGTTGACGGCGCAAGGGAATCCCCCGCCCGACCCACTGCCAGTGGTGGTGTTGCCTTGGCACAGCTGATCGAAGTGTCCGCCCGCGAACAGCGTCCCACCGATCAGCGCCACGGCCTGGACACCGCCGTCGGTCTGTCGCTGCCAGATGCGGTTCCCGTTGGGCAGGCCATGGGCGGCGACGTGTCCGCCGGCGCCATCGCCACCCAAGTAGATCCGGTCAGCCGTCACGACCATCGACCACACGGAATAGCCAGGCTTCCAGGTCCAGGCCTTCACCGCTCCGCTGACCGGGTCAAGGTTCGCCAGGTGGCGCGACCGGTCGCTACCGCTGACCGAGAAGAAGTCCCCTCCGGCGTAGACCGACGATCCGTTGAGCGCGACGGCCAGCGAGCGCACCTTGTCGTCGGCCGCTGGCTTCCAGGTCGCGTCCAAGACGCCTGAGGTGCTGACCGCCGCGAGCTTCGTCCGCGCGACGCCGTTGACGGAAGTGAACGTGCCTCCGAGATAGACCCGTGAGCCTAGTGTGGCCAAGGCATACACCTTGCCCTTGACCGAGGGCGCCCAGGACTCGACCGCGCCCGTCGATGCGCTGAGCGCGGCGGCGTGCTTGCGCTTCACGCCACCAATCGTCGCGAAGATGCCACCGGCGTAGATGGTGGTGCCATCCGGGGAGGCCGCCAAGGCGTAGACATCTTTGTTGGCGTTGGGGTTCCAGCTCAGCACCGCGCCCGTATCGCGATTGATGGCCGCGAGGCGGTTGCGGGCGATCTCGCCGGAGCCGGCTGAGGCGCCAGACGGGCGCAACGAGGTGAATTTGCCGGCGATGTAGAGAACGTTCCCGACCGGAAGGATCGCGGTGACCCGGCCGTTCGCCTGATAACTGGTTCCCGGGACCTCCGTCAGGCCGGTCGCGGCCGTCGCCGATGACGGCAGGCTCACAAGCGCCGCCGCCGCGACGATCAATCCGGTGGCGAGCGCCATCAATCGGCGTGGGCGTGACGAGACGGTGGGGTTCATGCTTCCTCCGGCCAAGCGGGCGTGCAGGGCTGCGCGAACCGTAAGTCGGCAAACCCGGCCAGACAACCGTCTGAACGGCCCCATCGTCGGGCTCCGCCACAATCCACCCGATCGAATGACCACGGCGCAATCCCTGGGTGGCCGTCGGGTGACTCTGGGTCATTCGATCGTGGCCGGCTAGCGCTCCAGGCGTTGCGCAAGCCAGGACAACGCCATCGGGTAGCGGTAGTCGATCGAGGCATGGGTGCCGTCGAACAGCTCGAAGTGAACCCGGTCGTCAGCCACGCCGACCTCGGTCAGCTGATCGCGGAATGCCTGCGCCCCGAGGTCGAGGAAGTAGTCGTCACTGCGGCCCGCGTCGATCCAGATCGAGTCGAGTGAGCGCAGCGCGTCGGCGTAGGGCTGGGCCATCCGCACCGGATCCCAGTCGAGCCACCGCTGCCACACGTCCGGACGCAAGACGCCGGAGACGGGGTCGAACGGAAGCTCCACGGATCCGTCGGGCCGGGCCGAGAAGCATGCCGAGCACCCAAGCGTCGAGATGAGCGGCATGTCGGCTGGCTTGGTGAACGAGACCCGCGACGTGAAGTCCGCCCACCACGCCATGATGTCGTGGTCGTAGTCACGAAGGGCGCGGACAGCCTCACCGAACTCGGGCACGTAGCAGAGCTCGTACAACGCATCGCCGGCGTGGGTAGCCAGAGATCCGAAGAGGTCCGGGCGCAGCATCGGCGTGATCATGGCGCCGAAGCCGCCCGATGACTTGCCGGAGATGGCCCTCGAGGACCGTTGCGGAATGGTGCGGTAGCGAGCATCCACGAAGGGCACCACCTCGTCGCAGAGGTAGGAGTGGTAGTTCCCGGTGCCTGGGGAGTCGACGAACTGCGAACCGCCGTACGCCGTCCACGCGTCGACGTACACCATGATCACGGGGGGCGCCTCCCCGCGCGCGAACATCGCGTCGGCCGTCTCGATGAATGGCTGGCGGAACGGGGTCCGGTTCGCCCACATGGCGACGTGCCCCGTGTAGCCCTGGATCACGTAGACGGTGGGATAGCGGGCCTCGGTCTCGTCGTATCCCTGCGGGACGTAGACCCAGAGCGGGCGCTCGTGCGGATCACCCAACGGGTTTCCGCGCAGCAGCGTCGAATCAATCGTGAGCCGGTCGAGCCGGCCGGACAGTGGGGCGATCCAGGGCAGCATCAGCCGAGTGAATCACACGCCGGTGAGCGGTCGACGGGGCGCTGACTCAGCCCTTCTCGAAGCGGATGTAATCGATGTCTCCGACGAAGTAATCGCACGTGACCGTGATCTGGTCGCACTGGGACTTTCCGCCGATAGTCAGCGGCTTCTTGTTGGAGATGCTCCCGGTCGCGCCATTCGCGGTGCGCTTCTTGGTGCCGTCGATCGTCATGACGACCTTGGTCGCGGTCCGCTCGCAGCGGATGGTGTGCCACTTCCCGTCGTTGAGTGCGATTCCGGAGTTGACGGACTTTGATCCAGCAGCCCCTCGGAACAGGCAGCTGATCTTGCCCTTCGGCGCCTGCAGCTTGTAATAGCCACCGGGCGTGTGGGACTGACCCTTTTGGACGACGTTCCCGAACTTCTTGTGAGTGCGGTAGCGAATCGTGATGGCGAAGTCGGCGGTCTCGGGGTCGAGGTCGGTGGTGTCAGCCACCCTGTCGAGGTGACTTGGGACTGCCGGTGGCGTGTTCGGCTTGAGGTAAGGGAATCGATGTGCCGTAGCGCCACCAATGACCTTTCCGGACTTCACTGTCGCCCCGATCACGCCGTCGTGGCCCCGCCCGCTGCTGTCGATGAGCACGGTCGCGCCGGGCTTCTCGTTCATCGAGTAGAGCGCGACCGTCTTGGTGGCCGCCCCGTCGGCTGGGACGGCGAGGCCGAGCACGGCCACCGCCGTCACGACCCCCCAGGGAATGGTCCGTCGGATAGCCGTGGATGGCCGAGCCATGGCTGGCACTCCCTCACTGGTGACGAGCTCCCCGCACCAGCACCCTAGGTCGAACCCGGCACAGGTGGAACGGCTGGACAGCCGAACTCTGGCCCCTGCGACACTTCCGTGATCCTTGCGCGGTGGGCTCTCACTGCGTGACCGTGAGTGGTCACAGGCTGTAGTCATGTTCGGTCCGGAGCGGCCGGAGAATCCAATTCCCGGAAGGCGGTGTGGCCATGGTGGACGACGAAGCGGGCGAGAGTGCCCGGTACGCCGCGGTGCGCGCCGCGGCCACCCCCGACACCGGCGAACGCCTGACCGACCACGGTCTCTGGGATGAGGCAGCTCGACCCACCGCTCCCCCACCGCTGCCTGGGCAGCGCTACTCCGAACAGGGACAGGCGGTCGCGGCGTTGCTCGTCGATGTCCACGGCATGCTTCGTGCTGAGCTGCGCCAGCTGCGCGACCTACTCGTCGCGGTCGTGCGCGGGCAGGCGTCTGCGGCGGACGCGCGAGGCGCCATCAATGCCCTCACCATGCGCCAGCACGACTGGTCGATCGAGGGCTATTGCGCCCAGTTCTGCCGGGTGGTCACCGCACACCACTCGATCGAGAACGCCTGGGTCTTTCCCCATCTGAGGCGCTCAGACGGGGGCCTTGGGCCGGTCGTGGATCGGCTCGAGGCCGAACACCTGGTCATCCATGAGGTCATCCAGCGCACGGACCGCGCACTCGCGAGCTTTCTCGGCGACGAGTCGCGGATCGGTGACCTGCACGTCGCCGTTGACGTGCTGACCGACACGCTGCTGTCGCACCTCGCGTACGAGGAGCAACAGCTGCTGGAGCCCCTCGCCCGCTTTGGCTTCGGCGCACCGGTTGGCTCGTAGGCAGCAGGCCGTGGGCACCATCGCCAGGGGGGCACTGAGCCGATCCTCGAACCCGATCCGTTGCGAGACGACGCCGCATTCGATCTAGTGGGTGCGACCGAAGGTCGCGAGGCTTCATGCCACAGAAGGGCTATCCGTCATCGAGGGCGCCAAGGGTTCATCCGGGTCGGCGAGATGCTCGTCATCGGTGCGATGAACCGGTGACGACGATGATCATGACGCCTCGTTGCCGGAGAGAGCGATGAGGGAGTGCACATGACCAGTCAGTCCGTAAGGGCCGCAGTCGTTCAGAGGCCGCCCGTCCTGCTGGATCGCGAAGCCACACTGAAGACCGCCGTCGAGGCGGTGTCCGAGGTCGCCGACGCGGGAGCCGGCCTTGTCGTGTTCCCGGAGACCTACCTGCCTGGATATCCGGCCTGGATCTGGTCCCTGCGCCCCGGCGACGACTACGCCCTCACCCAGGACATCCATGCCGTGCTGCTGGCCAACAGTGTTGACCTGTCCACCGATGACCTCGCGCCGCTGCAGGAGGCGGCGGCCGAGCGGGGCGTCGTGGTCGTCTGCGGGATCAACGAGCGGGAGGGGTCGTTCAGCAGGTCCACGATCTACAACACGCTGATCACCATCGGCGCCGATGGCTCGATCCTCAACCGGCACCGCAAGCTCATGCCCACCAACCCCGAACGGATGGTGTGGGGGCAGGGTGACGCCTCCGGGCTGCGCGTGATCGACACGCCGTTCGGTCGTCTTGGGAGCCTGATCTGCTGGGAGAACTACATGCCCCTGGCCCGCTACACCCTCTACGCCGAAGGCGTCCAGATCTACATCGCCTCCACGTGGGACAGCGGGGAGAACTGGATCAACTCGATGCGCCACATCGCCTCCGAGGGGCGCTGCTGGGTCATCAGCTCGGGGTGCGCCCTCGCGAACGCAGACATCCCGCAGACGTTCCCCTCGCGCCAGACCGTGTTCGGCGACCAGGACGCGTGGATCAACCCGGGCGACTCCATGGTTGTCGCCCCGACCGGGCAGATCGTTGCCGGTCCACTCCACGCTGAGCATGGAATCCTCTACGCAGACATCGACGCCAAGCAAGCCAGCAACCAGCACCGCACCCTGGACGTCGCCGGGCACTACGGCCGACCCGACATCTTCACTCTCACCGTTGACCGGTCGGCAAGGCCCCCCGTTCACTTTCGGACCCTCGACTAGCCACACGGCGGACGAGTCAGCCAGCCGCCCACGGACTGCGGGGCGCCGAGATCGGACTTCTGCCCCAGTTTCAGTGGCTAGACCGGTGCAGGCTTCCGATTTCGAGGCTGCGCAGGGCGACGGACGAGTCGGCCTGTACGCCGGGTTCTGTCCACGGGTGCCTTGCGGCCTCCCGATGGGCGGTCATCCCTCTACGGCTGGCGTTGCCGACAGCCTCTAGCGGCCTACCCGAGGACTCGGGCGAGCGACCCTCCTCCGCCGAAGCGGTACGTCCCCTGTCTGACCTTGCTCCGGGTGGGGTTTGCCGAGCCGCTCGGGTCGCCCCGAGCGCTGGTGGTCTCTTACACCACCGTTTCACCCTTACCCCGACCCGAAGGCCGAGGCGGTCTGCTTTCTGTGGCACTGTCCCGCGGGTCACCCCGGGTGGGCGTTACCCACCACCCTGCTCTGTGGAGCCCGGACGTTCCTCGGCAACCGTCTGATGCCGACACCGAGGTGCCGTCACCGACCTTGCTGACGCGACCGCCCGGCCGACTCGTCCGCCGTGGCCCGAGTGTATCGAGCACGAAGGGCACCCGCGTCTTGTCCGCCAGGTCTGGGGCCGACCAGGATGAACGCCATGGACACCCGCGCCGGTACCCCGGCCCAGCCCAGCGACCTGGTCGACGTGCCGGCCCTGATCACCGCCTACTACACCGGACATCCAGACCCATCGATCGTCAGCCAACGCGTGACCTTCGGCACCTCTGGTCACCGTGGATCGGCCTTCGACACGGCCTTCAACGACGACCACATCGCCGCCACGACTCAGGCGATCTGTGACTACCGCGGGGCGCAGGGCACCGGCGGACCGCTCTTCCTCGGCAAGGACACCCACGCTTTGTCCGAGCCGGCGACGGCCACCGCGCTCGAGGTCCTTGCCGCCAACGGTGTCACCGTCCTGCTCGATGCCCGGGACGGTTGGACACCCACGCCCGCACTGTCGCACGCCATCCTGCGCCACAACAGCCGCGTCGGCAGCCGCGCAGGCGGGGCGATGGCCGACGGAATCGTCGTCACGCCATCGCACAACCCGCCGCGCGACGGCGGCTTCAAGTACAACCCGCCGCACGGCGGACCTGCGGACACTGACGCCACCGGATGGATCGCTGACCGGGCCAACGAGTTGCTCGAAGGCGGTCTTGCCGAGGTCGCCCGCATCCCCCTGAGCCGAGCGCGAAGCGCCGAGACCACGGGCACGTACGACTTCCTCGACGCGTACGTCTCCGAGCTGGGATCCGTCCTGCAGATGGACGCCATCCGTTCGGCGGGGATCACCGTTGCGGCCGACCCTCTGGGCGGCGCCAGCGTCGACTACTGGGGCGCCATCGCCGACCGCTACGGCCTCGACCTGACCGTGGTGAACCCCCTCGTCGATCCCACCTTCGGGTTCATGACCCTCGACTGGGACGGCAAGATCCGGATGGATTGTTCCTCGCCTTCGGCGATGGCCTCGCTCATCGCCCGCAGCGGAGACTTCGTCCTCGCGACGGGCAACGACACTGATGCAGATCGCCACGGGATCGTCACTCGTGACGCCGGATTGATGAATCCGAACCACTATCTGGCCGTGGCGATCGGTTATCTGTTTGCCCACCGACCCGGTTGGTCCGCGACGGCGGCCGTCGGGAAGACCCTGGTCAGCTCCTCCATGCTCGACCGGGTTGCGGAAGACCTGGGCCGCAAGCTCCTGGAGGTTCCGGTCGGCTTCAAATGGTTCGTCCCGGGGTTGCTCGACGGCTCCGTCGGGTTTGGTGGCGAGGAGAGCGCCGGGGCATCGTTCCTGCGACAGGACGGGAGCGTCTGGACGACGGACAAGGATGGCATCCTGCTCGCCCTGCTGGCGTCGGAGATCACGGCCGTCACAGGACGGACGCCGAGCGAGCACTACGACGAGCTGACTCGGCGGTTCGGCGCGCCGGCGTACGCACGCACCGATGTCGCGGCGACGCGCGAGCAGAAGTCCGTGCTAGCCAAACTCTCCCCCGAACAGGTGGCTGCGACCACTCTGGCCGGTGAGCCCATCGTGGATCGCCTCACGACGGCCCCGGCCAACGGCGCCGCCATTGGCGGCCTCAAGGTGACGACCGAGCACGGCTGGTTCGCCGCACGGCCCAGCGGCACCGAGGACGTCTACAAGATCTATGCCGAGAGCTTCTTGGGCGCGGACCACCTCGCCCTGATCCAGGACGAGGCAAGGGACGTGGTCTCTGCCGCGCTCGGCGCCTAGGGCGATTGGCGGGAGCCGAGCCCCGGTGACTCGGGGAAGGTCGACAACGCCACACCGTTGGACACGGTGTGAACCAGGCCCTCGACGGGGCCGCGAGGGACGAAACGCAGCCACACCGTCGCAAACACCAGCGCCACCGCCACATGGGTGAGGTAGTAGCCGATGCTGTCCCACTCCCCCCAAGGCTGGGCCAACGCCAGCACGTGGACGGTGTAGAGGGTCAGCGTCATCGACCCGGCGGCGGCGAGCGGCCACAGCAGCGTCCGTACGGCGCTCACCCGGGTGAGGAGCAGGCAGCCCGCCAGCACAGCCATGGCCGAGCCCGTCGTGCCGACGAGGTCGAGCGGAGTTCCGGTGTGCGGGGCAGCGACAACCAGCCAGGCCCACGCATCGGTCGGCGTCGTCCCATATCCCTCAAAGCTGACGAAGTCCCACCAGCTCGCTCCGGCGGTGATCTGCGGGGCAGACGGGATCCGCTCGGAGTAGCCGCTCGCGAGCAGCACAGCGGCACCGAGCCACGCGCCAGCTGCCAACGCAACGCCAGCAATGCCGAGACGGATAGCCGTGCCGGTCCGTCGCAGGTCGAGGCGGCCGATCGCCAACCCCGCCAAGAGGTAGGTCATCCACGTGAGCACCGGGTAATAGCCCAGGACCATGAGCTCTCGAAACGCCGCCAGGGGATCGTCGCCGAAGGCTCCGAAGTCGACTTGAGCATTCGGTCCGCGGCCGAGGTCTTGGCGCAACAGATGGCTCACGATCGGACTGATCACAGCCCAACCGGCGGCGAGGGCGAACAACGACCGGCTGGTCAGCCCGAGGAACGGGAGGGTGAGGACGAACAAGAGCGCGTAGTAGGCCAGGATGACTGCGACCGGAGTCCCGACGCCGGCGAGCCACAGCCCGATGGCGCCGATGATCAGGGCGCGCACAGCGATCGAGGTGCTCGCACGCGCCCGCGCTCTGCCGCGTCTCGGCACCATCCCCCCGGTGACGAGGGCGAGGCTGACACCGGCCAGCAGGGCAAACAGGGAGGAGGCCCGTCCGGCGAACAGCCAACCGATCGTCGTGAGGTGGCCGGTGTCCTGATCGCGGACGGCGAGCATGTGCGTCGCAGCCATACCTAGGAGGGCGATGCCCCGGGCCAGGTCGACGCCCACGATCCGAGCGGCACGACGGTCGGTTGCTCGACGGCCACCTCCCGGCGGATCGACCGTCACCCCGATGGCATCGATCCCCTCGGCGGTCATCCAGGGACCCCGCGGGAACGCTGCCAGCTCTCGACGTAGGCATCGATCTCGGCGAGGAGCTGCGACTTCGCGGCGTCCCCGGCGAAGCTGTGCCGGACAGCCTGACGCGCCAGATCGGCGACGCCGCGCTCAGCGAGGCCGAGCAGCTGGGCGGCAACCGCGTACTCCCCGTTGAGCGTCGTGGCGAACATCGGAGGGTCGTCGGAGTTGATGGTGACCGGGACCCCGGCCGCAACGAGCTGCGGCAACGGGTGCTCGGCGAGCGAGGCCACCGAGCGCGTGCAGACGTTCGAGGTCGGGCAGACCTCGAGGGCAATGTCGTGCTCCCTCAGATGTTGCATGAGAGCCGGATCCTGGGCCGCCGCGATGCCGTGCCCGATGCGGTGTGCACCCAGCGTCTCGAGGGCGTCCCAGATGGTCTGGGGACCAGTCGACTCACCCGCGTGCGGCACGCTGCGCAGGCCGGCCGCGCGGGCCTGGGCGAAATGGGGGGCGAACTGCGGTCGGGGGACGCCAATCTCCGGGCCACCCAAGCCGAAGCTGACCAGCCCTGGTGGTTGCTCGGTCAACGCGACCTCGAGCGTCACGTCAGCGGCCGGAATCCCGTCCTCTCCCGGTATGTCGAAGCACCAGACCAGGGAGAGGTCGAGCTCGCTTGCGGCTAGCCTGCGGGCGTCCTCGATGGCCTCGCAGACCGCGCCAGCCGGGATGCCGCGGATGATGTGGGAGTACGGGGACACGGTCAGCTCGGCATAGCGCACCTGCTGGGACGCGAGGTCTCGGGCGACCTGATAGGTCAGGGTCCAGAGGTCCTGGGCGTCGCGGACCAGATCGACCACGGTGAGGTAGACGTCGATGAAGTGCGCGAAGTCGACGAAGCGAAAGTAGTCCGCCAGCGCTGTTGGGTCGGCCGGCACCGGCGTCGCACCCTCATGTCGAGCCGCCAGCTCAGCGACAGTCTCGGGCGAGGCTGACCCGACGTGATGGACGTGCAGCTCGGCCTTGGGCAGGCCGACGATAAAGGCCTCCAACGGGGTCACCGCCCGGAGTCTGACACAGCCCGAGGGGGCGCCCGTAGGCCTACGCGGGTGTCGTCGGCTGCCCGGGGGTGCTGCGAGTGTCGAGCGCGCTCAACGATGCCGCGAGCTCGGCCTCGGCCTGCCTGGCTGCGGCGTCGGCAGACGCGAGCTGCTCGGCCGTGGGCGTCTGCCCCTCGGCCCTGAGCATGACGTCGGCTTGCGTCCCGAGCGTGAGGCCCCGCAACGCCGACGCCGTCTCGCGGGCCGCGAGGGCGTCCTCGGGTGAGGTCGCGCCGGCGGCAAGCTCGTCGAGCTGGGTAGCCACCACGTCGGCTCGCTCGCGGAGCCCCGCGACGTCCTCCGGCGTGGTCGTGGGCGAGCGCCGGGCCGTGCTGATCTCGGCTCCAAGGGCCCGCGCCGACGCTGCCCGTCCGGCAGCGGTCCGCTGCCAGGCGCCACGGCGTTCGGCCAGGGCGATCGCCTCACGGCGGCGCCGAGACATCACGATCGCCACGATGACCGCGATCACCACGAGCAGGGCGAGCAGGATCCAGATCCAGGTGGTCGAAGAGTCGCTCTCGCCCGAGGCGGGGCTGGTGTCAGGCGAGGCGGACGCGCTCTCCGAGGTCTGCGTCGGTGTAGGCGTGGGCGTCTCGGTCTGTGTCTGTGTGGGGGTCGGCGTCGGCGTCGGCGTTGGTGTCGGCGTTGGCGTGGGCGTCTCGGTTGGCGTCTCGGTGGGCGTCTGCGTCGGGGTCTTCGTCTCGGTGGGTGTCTCGGTCGGCGTTCGAGTCGGCGACAGAGTCGGCGTCGCCGTACGGCTCGGCAACGTGATGCTCCCCGTGGGGGTCGGGAGCGACGACGGCAGCGTCACGCCGCCGGAACCACATCCGGTTGCGGTGAGGCACAGCGCGCCCGTCGCGGCGGCGAGGCCGAGCCGCCGCACGCGCGCGCGGCGGGAAATACCTGAAAATCCCCTGCGTCGGGTCAGTCGAGAAGGACCGTGTGCCATGCGTAGCCGCCCGCCATCCGTAGGTGCCGCCCAGTATTCACGCCTGGCATGCTCGGCCTCTACTTTCGCCGTGCGTGCGCGTGTCCGAGGGCCTAACGGGTGCCCCACTCCCGGTCCGTAGGGTGACCCGGGTGCTCATCCTGCTGCCGCCCTCGGAAAGCAAGGCCGCAAGCGGTCGCCGGGGGCGACCACTGCACCTCGACGACCTCTCGTTCGCCGCTCTCAACCCGACGCGAAGACGCCTCCTGACCAGTCTCGAAACCCTGGCTCGCGGACCCAGGTCCGCTGCGCTCGAGGCGCTGAAACTCCCTCCAGGACTCTCCGATCAGGTGGAGCTCGACCTGGTCCTCGAGAGCACGCCGGCAGTCCCCGTGGAACGCCTCTACACCGGAGTCCTCTACGACGCGTTGAGCCTCCAGTCGCTCACTCCAGCGGCCCGCCGACGGGCCCGCGCCTGGATCGTCGTGTCGAGTGCACTGTTCGGAGCCGTACGCCTCTCCGACCGCCTCCCGCCGTATCGGCTCTCGATCGACGCACGCCTCCAGCAGGGACAGTCCCTGGCGTCAGCTTGGCGAGCCCCGCTCGAGGCGGCCCTGCCGGCCTCCGCCCGCTCGGGCTTGGTCATCGACCTTCGGTCGTCCGGATATGCGGCGATGTGGCGCCCGTCGCCGCCGCTCGCCGCACGCACCGCAACCGTGCGCATCCTGCACGAGATCCGCCCCGGCGACCCTTCCTCGCGCAGTGTGGTGAGTCACTTCAACAAGGCCACCAAGGGCGCGCTGGTTCGCGCCCTTGTGGAATCGGGTCTCTCGCCGCGGACACCCAAGGCGTTGCCGACAGCGCTCGGCGACCTCGGCTACACCACCGAGCTGACGGCGCCGCAGGATCGGCGGGCCACGTGGGGCCTCGACGTGATCGTCAGCGAGCTCCTCCACGCTTAGCCCGCAGCGCAGGACGGCGGTTCGCGCCTCGCACCTCGACACGAACGGCACGTTCGGGGAGGCTGCCAGCACCGTTCCTCCCGAGCGGCTTTGTGCCGCCTTGATCACCTCCGCTAGATTGGATCCAATATCCGACCCGCACGTCAGGAGTTCCCGTGCCCTCTCCCCGCGTCGCGCCGCTCGACCTGATCGCCGCCGACTCACTGCTGTCGGAGGAGGAGCGGGAGATCCGCAGTACGGTCGCTCGCTTCCTCGACACCGAGGTCCGCCCCCACCTGGCCACCTGGTACGACCGCGGCGAGCTTCCAGCGCGAGAGCTGGCCCGTGGACTCGGTTCCCTGGGCGTGCTCGGCATGCATCTCGAGGGCTACGGCTGCGCAGGCACCAGTGCGGTGGCCTATGGCCTGGCCTGCGTAGAGCTCGAGGCTGCCGACTCAGGCATTCGCTCGCTGGTGTCGGTGCAGGGCTCGTTGGCGATGTACGCCATCCACGCGTACGGCAGCGAGGAGCAGAAGAACGAATGGCTGCCGCGCATGGCCACGGGTGAAGCGATCGGCTGCTTCGGGTTGACCGAGCCCGACTTCGGGTCCAACCCGGCGGGCATGCGCACCATGGCCAAGGCCGACGGCGACGATTGGGTCCTGTCCGGCACCAAGATGTGGATCACCAACGGAGGCGTCGCCGACGTGGCGATCGTCTGGGCCCAGACCGACGACGGCATCCGCGGGTTCGTGGTCCCTACGGACTCCCCTGGCTTCACGGCCAACCCGGTGCGCATGAAGCTGTCGTTGCGCGCGTCAGTGACCAGTGAGCTGGTGCTCGACGCCGTACGCCTGCCGAAGTCGGCGATGCTCCCGCACGCATCCGGTCTGTCCGGGCCCTTGGGCTGCCTGTCGGAGGCGCGCTTCGGGATCGTCTTCGGCGCCCTCGGTGCGGCGCGGGACTGTCTCGAGACCACGATCGACTACGCCTTGTCGCGGGAGCAGTTCGACCGGCCCATCGCGGCCTTCCAGCTGACGCAGGAGAAGGTGGCCAACATGGCCCTGGAGCTCCAGAAGGGCTACCTTCTGGCGCTGCACCTGGGGCGGCTCAAGGACTCCGGTGATCTGACCTCCCAGATGGTCAGCGTCGGCAAGCTCAACAACGTCCGCGAAGCCCTAGCCATCGCGCGCGAGTGCCGCACGATCCTGGGCGCCAACGGCATCACGTTGGAATACCCGGTCCTCCGTCACGCCAACAATCTCGAGTCGGTGCTCACCTACGAGGGGACCTCCGAGATGCACACGCTCGTGGTCGGCCAGGCGCTCACCGGGATCGCCGCGTTCCGCTGACATCGTGAGCTCCGTGAGCCCTGCCGCCCCTGCTCCGGTGACGGCACCGCTGCGTCGCGCGGCGATTGGTACCGCAGCTGTCTTTGCGCTGAGCGGAGGCATGGCAGCCACGTGGATCGCGCGGCTCCCGACCGTACGAGACCGCCTCGATACCGACACGGCGGCGCTCGGGTTCGCATTGCTGTTCATGGGGATCGGCTCGCTGTTGGTCATGCCGTTCACGGGTCCGCTGTGCGCGCGATACGGAAGCCGGCGAGTGGTCACGGTGACGGCACTGCCCGCCACCGTCCTTCTTGCCGGGCTGGGCCTGGTCCCCGACGTCGTGGCGCTCGGCGCGCTCCTGCTCGCGCTCGGAGCGTGCTACGGCGCCTGGGACGTGGCCATGAACATTCAGGCCAGCCATGTCGAACGGGCAGCGGGTCGGCCGTGGATGCCGCGCTTCCACGCGATGTGGAGCGTGGGCACGATCACCGGCGCAGGGATGGGCGCCCTGGCGGCCTGGTCGGGGGTCAGCGTCCCCTGGCACTTCGCCGCGGCCGCGGCCCTCATCGCGGTCGGCGTCGTGCTGGCACTCCGCACGTTCGTCGATGAGCGCGCCATCACCTCGGGCGCCGCCGAGGACAAGCCGGGGCGGTTCGTGAACCGGCGCCTCGTGCTCATCGGCACCATCACCTTGTGCAGCACGACCATCGAGGGAGCGGCGGCGGACTGGCTCGGCCTTCACATCACTGATGACCTCGCGGGCAGCGCGGCGCTCGCCGCCGTCGGCTACGCCGTGTTCGCCACGGCGATGACAGCCGCGCGCTTCGCCGGCCCGCCCGTGCTCGACCGGCTCGGCCGGGTCTCCGCTCTGCGTCTCGGCGGAATCACCACCGGCGTCGGCATCGTGGTGGCCGCCCTGGCGCCGACGATCGCCGTCGCGCTCGTCGGCGGCATCCTGTGGGGGCTGGGGGTCGCTCTGATCTTCCCGGCCACCATGAGCGCGGGCGGGGAGACTCCCGGTCGTTCCGCCGCCGGCATAGCCACGGTCGCCACCATCGGATACGGCGGTTTCCTCATCGGTCCCCCGGCGCTCGGGGTTCTCGGCCACGCGATCGGGCTGGATCGGGCGCTGCTCATCCTCGTGGTCCTCGCAGCCGGGATCGCCGTTCTCGCACCGGCCGCGCGCCCCCTCACCTCGGCCCAGGCCCCCGCAAACCCCTCGTGATCATGCGCAGATGGCCCCTCGGCCGTTCGCCGGCGAGGGGCCATCTGCGCATGATCACGAAGGGGATGGGGCGGGGGCGGTGAGGGTGGCGGTCACTGCGTGGACGGCGTGCTCGCGATGGTCGGCCAGCAGGGCGATCGCCTGCTCGGCGTCGCCCGCCACGAAGGCCTCGGCCATGGCCTCGTGCTCGACAAGCACGGCCCGTCGGTGGCTGGCGTCGGAGTAGTAGACGAAGCGATAGACGTCGGTGGCGTCCCAGCACAAGCGGATCAGCCGCACAAGGCGGGGCATGCCACTGGTCGCGTAGATCGCGAAGTGGAAGGCCCGGTTGGCCGCGGCCAACGCGGCGAGGTCGTCGGCTGCCGACGCCTCCTCGCACGCGAGTCGCGCCAGCTCGATGGCCGCCCGGTCGTCATCCGCGATCCGTGGGGCGCCGACCCTGATGGCCTCGGCCTCCAGCAGGGCTCGGATGCGGTAGACCTCCACGAGATCCTCGACGCTGAGCTGCGCCACGAAGTAGCCGCGATGGGGGTGATAAACGACCTGCCCTTCGCCCTCGAGGATCTTCAGCGCCTCGCGCAGCGGCACCCGCGAGACCCCGAGCCGCTCCGCAAGTGAGTCCTGACGCACCTGCTCCCCCGGAGCCAGCCGGCCGGTCCCGATCTCCTGCCGGAGGCGAGCGAGGACGGCCTCTTGTGCGGTCGGAGGGCGCGTGAAGGTGCCGCCGTCAACCGAGCTCACGGCGCACCTCCGCTCCGTCGGCGTCCAACTCCGGTGGTGGTCTCCGGTAGCTCGCGGGTGTCGCCCCGAGTCCCACCGGGTTCGCCACGGTGGGTGTTCCCCCCGAGTTCACGACGGGCGCCAGCCCGAGCGACTCGGCCAGCGCGATCGCCTGGCTCACGTCGTTGATCGGTCCGCAGGGGACTCCGGCGGCGGTCAAGCGCTCGATCCAGTCAGCGGCCGTACGCCCGCTGAGGCTCTCCTCGAGCTCGACGACGAGCCGTTCGCGATGCTCCACCCGCGCCGGGTTGGTGCCGAACCGTGGGTCGTCGGCCAGCTCGGGCCGGTCCAGGCAGCCCACGAGTGCGCGGAACTGGGCGTCGTTGCCCACGGCCAGGACCATCGCGCCATCAGCGACCCGAAGGGTCTCGTAGGGCGCGATCGACGGGTGCCGGTTGCCGAGGATCCCGGGGATGACACCCCCGGCGACGTACCCGCTGGCCTGGTTGACCAGGGCGGAGAGCACGGAGGAGAGCAGGTTCACCTCGACGTGCTGACCCTGTCCCGTCTCGTCGCGGTGCCTCAGTGCGGCGAGGATGCCTACGGCGGCGTGCAGACCGGTCACGACGTCGACGAGGGCGACGCCCACCTTCGTCGGTTGCCCGGGAGCCGGACCGGTCACCGACATCAGCCCACCCATCCCCTGGACGAGCAGGTCGTAGCCCGGCAGCACGGCGCCGCTGCCCGAGCCGAAGCCGGTGATGGACGCGTAGACGACACCCGGGTTCGTGGAGCTCACGTGCTCGTAGCCCAGGCCGGCCCTGCTCATGGTCCCTGGGGAGAAGTTTTCCACGACGACGTCTGCCCGGTTGGCCAGCTCGATCGCGAGCCGCTGGTCAGCAGGATCTTTGAGATCAAGAGCGACCGAGCGCTTGTTGCGATTGACACCGAGGAAGTACGTCGCGCGACCCTCGGCGTCCCAGGGAGGACCCCAGGAGCGGGTGTCATCGCCCTGGCCCGGCCGCTCGACCTTGATCACCTCGGCGCCGAGGTCGCCCAGCATCATCGTCGCGTACGGGCCCGCCAGGACGCGGCTGAAGTCAGCGACAAGGACTCCGTCCAGCGCTCCCGGCATCATCCGGCCAGCCTACGCCGACATCGGATATTGGATCCAAAGACCGGTCAGCTCGGGGTCGCTGCGGCCAGCTGACCGCACGCGCCGTCAATCTCGCGCCCACGGGTGTCGCGAACGGTCACCGTGACGCCGTGGGCTTCGAGACCTCGGACGAAGGCCTCCTCATCCCGACGGCGCGACGCCGTCCACTTCGAGCCGGGGGTGGGGTTCAGCGGGATCAGGTTGACGTGCACGAGTCGTCCCTTGAGCAGCCTCCCCAACAGGTCGGCCCGCCAGGCCTGGTCGTTGATGTCCCTGATCAGGGCGTACTCGATCGAGACCCGACGACCGGTGGTCGCGGCGTAGGCCCAGGCGGCGTCGAGCACCTCGGCGACCTTCCACCGGGTATTGACCGGCACCAGCTCGTCGCGCAGCTCGTCGTCCGGCGCGTGCAGCGACACAGCCAGGCGGACGGGGATGCCGACCTCCGCCAGGTCCTTGATGCGGGGGACGAGGCCGACGGTGGAGACCGTGATCCCCCGTGCAGACATCCCCAGCCCGCCAGGGACCGGGTCAACCAGGCGGCGTACGGCGCCGAGCACCGCGCGGTAGTTGGCCAACGGCTCCCCCATGCCCATGAAGACGACGTTGGAGACCCTCCCGATGCCGCCAGGGATCTGCCCGCGAGCCAAGGACCGAGCCCCCGCAACGACCTGCTCGACCACCTCGCCCGTGGACAGGTTGCGCGTGAGTCCCGCCTGACCGGTGGCGCAGAACGGGCAGTTCATGCCGCACCCTGCCTGCGATGACACGCACAACGTCACCCGCCCCGGGTAGCGCATGAGGACCGACTCGACCAACGTGCCGTCGAACAGCCGCCACACCGTCTTGACCGTCTGGCCGTCGTCACAGCTGATCTCGCGTACGGGCTCGAGCAGCCGCGGCGTCAATGTTCGGGCGAGCACCGGGCGCAGTCGTGCCGGGATGTCCGACCACTGAGCCGGGTCATCGGCGAGATGACCGAAGTAGTGGGTGGCCACCTGGTCGGCCCGGAAGGCCGCTTCTCCCAGATCGGTCACCCAGGACCTGCGCTCAGACGGGGTCAGGTCAGCCAGATGCCGCGGCGGCTTGGCCCGGCGAGGGCTGACGAAAACCAGTTCCCCGGGCGCGGGCGCCGCTGTGACGACGCGTGCCTCTGCCTCTTCTGCACCGCTCATGTGCCGATGAACACGTTGAGCAGCAGCCAGACGACCGGAGCCGACAGCAGGAGCGAATCGATCCGGTCCATGAGTCCCCCATGACCCGGCAGCAACCGACCCATGTCCTTCACGCCGATGTCGCGCTTCACCATGGACTCGCACAGGTCGCCGAGGACGGCGCTGCACACCACGGCCAGACCGAGGAGCAGCCCCTGCCACCACTCACCCTCCAGAAGCAGCGGAACGGCCACGGCACCGGCCACCGCACAGAAGAGCACGGATCCGGCGAAACCCTCCCACGACTTCTTCGGGGATATCGCAGGCGCCATCGGGTGCTTGCCGAACAAGACACCGAGCGCGTAACCGCCGATGTCGCTGGCGACCACGACGAGCACGAACGTGACGATCCGCTCGACACCTTGGGATTCGGTGACCATGAGCACCGCGAACCCGGCGAGCAGTGGGAGATACCCAAGCACGAACAGCCCGGCGGACACATCGCGCAGATAGCCGTCGGCCCCGTCGAAGAGTCGCCAGACCAACACCGCCAGGACGCTCAAGGCCAACGCGACCACCAGCCCGTCGGTGCCCGACTCGTACGCCGCGACGTACATCGCGGTCCCTCCGAGCAGAACCGGCACACGGGGAACGTGGATCCCCGCCGTCGCCAGCGCCTGGCACAGCTCCCAAGCAGCCACGGCCAACGCGACGGCGACCAGGGCGCTGAAGGCCGCCGGGTCGAGCAAGGACACCAGGACCAGCGCGGCCAGTCCGACCCCGACGCCGATCGCCAGCGGAAGATTACGTCCGGCCCGCGAAGGCGCAGAGGCCGGCGCGTCGCTGGGTGGGTCGACGGTCACGAGGTCAGACCTCCAAGAGCTCGGCTTCCTTGTGCTTGAGCAACTCGTCGACCTGAGCCACGTGCCTGTGGGTGACCTCCTCGAGCTCCTTCTCGGCCCGACGGACATCGTCCTCGCCAGTCTCGCCGTCCTTCATCATTCGGTCGAGCTCTTGATTCGCGTGCCGGCGAATGTTGCGCAGTGAGACTCTCGCGTCCTCCGCCTTGTGCTTGGCGACCTTGATGTAGTCGCGCCGCCGCTCTTCGGTCAGCTGGGGAAACATCACCCGGATGATCGATCCGTCGTTGGTGGGGTTGACCCCGAGGTCGCTGTCGCGAATGGCCTTCTCGATGGCGGCCAGGCTGCCTTTGTCGTAGGGCGAGACGACCGCCATCCGGGCTTCGGGCACCTGGAACGAGGCGAGCTGGGTGACAGGCGTCATCGCACCGTAGTAGTCGACGACGATCTTGTTGAACATGGCCGGGTGAGCGCGCCCGGTGCGGATGGCAGCGAAGTCCTCCTTGGCGACCGTCACCGCCTTCTCCATCTTCTCCTCGGCTTCAAACAGAGTCTCGTCGATCACAGGGCGCTCCTGGGGCAGGTCGGTACGTCGGGGTCGTGCGCGCGGTCGCGCGGCGTGACTAGCAGCATCACGCGGCGATCGAGACCAGGGTGCCGATCTTCTCACCGCGGACCGCACGGGCGATGTTGCCCTCGGTAAGCAGGTCGAAGACCACGATGGGGAGCTCGTTGTCCATGCACAGGCTGATCGCGGTGGCGTCGGCGACCTTGAGCCCGCGAGCCAAGACTTCGCCGTACGCGAGGCGGTCGAACCGCACGGCCTCGGGATGAGTCTTGGGGTCAGCGTCGTAGACCCCGTCCACACCCTTGGCCATCAAGACGACCTCGGCGCCGACTTCAAGGGCCCTCTGAGCCGCGCACGTGTCGGTGGAGAAGAACGGAACGCCCAGTCCTGCACCGAAGATGACGACCCGCCCCTTCTCGAGGTGGCGGCTCGCCCGCCGCGGCACGTACGGCTCCGCGACCTGCCCCATGGCGATCGCCGTCTGCACCCGCGTCTCGACACCCGCCTTCTCGAGGAAGTCCTGCAGGGCGAGGCAGTTCATGACCGTGCCGAGCATGCCCATGTAGTCCGCGCGGGACCGATCCATGCCGCGTTGGGAGAGCTCGGCGCCGCGGAAGTAGTTGCCGCCACCGATGACGACGGCCACCTGGGTGCCGCCCCGCACGACCTCGGCGACCTGCCGGGCGATCGCGTGGACGGTGTCGGGGTCCACACCCAGCCCTTCGCCACCGGCGAAGGCCTCCCCGGACAGCTTGAGCAGCACCCGTCGATAACCGGAAGGGGCATCGCCAGGACCGGGCGCGGGGTCATTCACGAGAGGCAGTCTGCCACGGGACCGTGGGGCATCTTCCCTTGCTCAGGCGCCGACGCTCTCTCCCACCTCAAACCGGGCAAAACGGGTCACCGTGATGCCTGCGTCGGCGAGCACGGTCTGCACGCTGCGCTTGGAGTCGAGCACCGAGGCCTGCTCGGTGAGAACCACGTCCTTGAAGAAGCCGTTGAGCCGACCCTCCACGATCTTGCCGAGGGCAGCCTCTGGCTTGCCCTCTTCCTTGGCGGTCGCCTCGGCGATGCGGCGCTCGGACTCGACGGTCTCCGCAGGCACCTCGTCACGGGTGACGAACTGCGGACGCATGGCGGCCACCTGCATGGCCGTGGACCGTGCTGTCTCGGCGTCGTCCCCGGTGAACTCCACGAGCACGCCGACCTGCGGCGGCAGGTCAGAGGCTTTCCGGTGGAGGTAGGTGGCGACCTTTCCCTCGAGCAGAACGAAGCGCTTCAGCTCGAGCTTCTCCCCGATGACCGCCGACAGGCCGGTGATGTTCTCCTCCACCGTCTGGCCGTCCTTGAGGCGCTCGGACAGCAGCGCCTCGAGCGAAGCGGGACGACTGGCCGAGACGTGGGCGACGATGTCGGTCGCCAACGACTGGAACTGCTCGTTCTTGGCGACGAAGTCGGTCTCGCAGCCGAGCTCGACCATGGCTCCTTCGGCGGCGGCCACCAGGCCGTTGCCAGCGGTTCTCTCGGCTCCACGCTTTTGCACCTTGGCAGCACCCTTGATGCGCAGGGCCTCGGTCGCAGCGGCGAAGTCTCCGTCGCTCTCTTCCAGAGCGCGCTTCGCATCCATCATCCCGGCGCCCGTGGCGTCCCTGAGCTTCTTGACGTCAGCGGCGGTGAAAGTAGCCATGCCTGGATCAGCCCTTCGCAGTGGTCAATGTCGTGGTGGTCAATGAAGGAGCGAGCGTGTAACCGCCCCAGGAGGTGGTCAGGCGGAGGGGACCTCGGCCGCGGGGGTGGTTGCCGCGGGAGTGGTTGCCGCGTCCGAAGCTGCGGCAGCACCGGTGGTGAGCAGCTCGCGCTCCCAGTCGGCCAACGGCTCGTCGGTTGCCAGCTCGGCACCGGCCGGCTTCTCATCGGCCGATGCGGCCCCGACGCGAGCCATCAGCCCATCCGCGACCGCGTCGGCGATCACTCGCGTGAGCAGGCCGACCGAGCGGATGGCGTCGTCATTGCCGGGGATCTTGTAGTCGACCTCGTCCGGGTCGCAGTTGGTGTCGAGAATCGCGACGATCGGGATCCCGAGCTTGCGCGCCTCGCCGACGGCGATGTGCTCCTTCTTGGTATCGACGATCCAGACCGCGCTGGGGACGCGCGACATGTCGCGGATGCCGCCCAGAGTCTTGTCGAGCTTGGTCTTCTCACGCTCGAGAACCAGGAGCTCTTTCTTGGTGAGTCCCGAGGCTGCCACATCGCCGAAGTCGATGGTCTCGAGCTCCTTGAGCCGCTGCAGCCGCTTGTAGACCGTGGAGAAGTTGGTGAGCATGCCGCCCAACCACCGCTGGTTGACGTAGGGCATCCCCACGCGGGTCGCCTGCTCGGCGATGGCTTCCTGGGCCTGCTTCTTGGTGCCCACGAAGAGCACTGAACCGCCGTGCGCGACGGTCTCCTTGATGAACTCGTAGGCGCGGTCGATGTAGGACAGCGACTGCTGCAGGTCGATGATGTAGATGCCGTTGCGCTCGGTGAAGATGAATCGCTTCATCTTGGGGTTCCAGCGACGGGTCTGGTGCCCGAAGTGGACGCCGCTCTCGAGCAGCTGCTTCATGGTGACGACGGCCATGGCCGAAGCACTCTCCTTCGACGATCGCGGCCGGCCTCGGCCTGCGGCGATCGCGGTCTCGGTTCCTCGCCCCGGACGGTCGTCCGGTGCGCCTGACGCCTTGCGCGGCCGTGCCCCTGCTCAGGGATCGAGCGAGGACCGAGCGGCCTTCGGGACGCGTGGCGTCCCGAGAAGACGTGCGAATTCGGTCAAGCGGAGCCTGACCGTGCCCAGAGTCTACGCCACAGACCAGGCGTCCACAGCCGCCAGACGTCCACAGCCCGCTGCACCACCGTCGCGTGTCCCTTGCGAGCAGGCGAGGGTCGAGGCATGCCCTCCGCCGGCCGGCCCCGTGCCGTCGTCCCCATGCTTGGCCGCCCCATCGTCTCGACGATCCTGTGCGTGCTGGCTCTGGGGGCGCCGGGCCTGCCGGCACCAGCGGTGGCGGCGTCAGCTCTGGACCATACGGACCAGTGGCGCTGGCCGGTGGAGGGCCCCAACGGGCCGTCAAGCCCGTTCGTGCTGCGGGCTTTCGACCCGCCGCAACAGCCCTGGTCGCCCGCGCATCGGGGGGTCGACCTGGCCGCCGCCCCCTTCGACCTCGTACGGGCCGCAGGGGCGGGGACGGTGGTCTTCGCGGGTCCGCTGGCGGGACGAGGCGTCATCTCGGTCGACCACGCGGGCGGGCTCCGCACCACCTACGAGCCGGTCGACCCCACCGTCCGCGTCGGCGAGCCGGTCGCGGCAGGCTCCATCCTGGGGATCCTCGAAGCCCTGACCACGCACTGCGGGCAGACGTGCCTGCACTGGGGTCTGCGCCGCGGCGACGACTACCTCGACCCGCTTTCGCTGATCGACCGTTCCCCACCCGTGTTGTTGCCGTACGGACCGCCGATCGAGCGCCTACCGACCCTGGTCAGGCGCACCTGGTGGCCGTGACCGTCGGATCAGCAGTCCGCGAAGTGCTCGACCAGCGGGAACGGGTCGTAGAACGGGTGCAGCAGGGCCGCCCATCTCTCGTACCCCGGCGACCTGCGGAAACCGACCTCGTGGTCCTCGACGCTTCGCCACTCGACGAGCAGCAGGTACGTCGACGGGGACTCGATCCCCCTCAGCAGCCGCACGTCGAGGCAACCATCGGTGGCTTCTATGAGCGGCCGAGCCTGCCTGAAAGCGACCTCGAACGCGGATTCTTGACCTGGTCGCACGTGCAACGTCGCCTGTTCGAGCACGGTCACGGCGTCGCCGCCCGCTGCTAGTGCTGCTCGGCGAGCTTGCCCCGCAGCTGGAGGACCGCCTTGGTGTGCATCTGACAGATGCGGCTCTCGGTGACCCCCAGGACCTGGCCGATCTCGGCCAGCGTCAGCCCTTCGTAGTAGTAGAGCGTGACGACGATCTTCTCCCGCTCAGGCAGGGTGTTGATCGCGCCGGCGAGCAGGTACTTGGTCTCTTCGGACTCGAACGCGCTGACCGGGTCCTCGGCCTTGTGGTCCTCGAGGGTGTCGACGAGGCTCAGCTTGTCGCCCTTCTCCCCACCGACGCTCAGCAGTTCGTCGAGGGCCACCACGTTGACGAACGACACCTGGCTGAAGATGGCGTGCAGATCGGACAACCCGATGCCCATCTCCTCCGCGATCTCCGGCTCGCTCGGTGTCCGGTGCAGCTCCGCTTCGAGGCGGGCGTAGGCGCGCTCGACGTCGCGCGCCTTGCTCCGGATCGAGCGCGGGATCCAGTCGATGCTCCGCAGCTCATCGATGATGGCGCCACGGATGCGGCTGATCGCGTAGGTCTCGAACTTGTTGCCGCGCTCGAGGTCGTACTTCTCGATGGCGTCCATGAGCCCGAAGATCCCGTACGAGACCAGATCTGCCTGCTCGATGTTGGGGGGCAGTCCCACCCCGACGCGACCGGCGACGTACTTCACCAGCGGCGCGTAGTGCAGGATCAGCCGTTCGCGCAGGGACTCCTGGGCCGTCTCCTTGTAGTCAGACCAGAGCCGGTGCAGAGCCGCCTCGGCGTCTTCCTTGCTCGGCTCGTCGAGCGGCTCGTCGGCGGCGTCGGGCGCTGACTCGGACGCGCCCGCAACTGGCTCAGCGTCGGCCCCGGTGTCGGGTTCGGTGTCGGGCTCTAGATCGGAGTCGGCTACCTCGGCGGCTTCCCCTTGCGCGTCGGCGGACGGAGCGTCACCGAAGTCATCGAGGTCCGGGCCCTCGTCGTCGTTCGCCACCTCGGCAGCGTCACGCTCGGGGGTGCGCTTGCTCATACGTGGACTTCAGCCTCTCGACCGAGACGTGGGTATAGATCTGAGTGGTAGCGAGCGTAGCGTGACCGAGCAGCTCCTGAACGGACCTCAGGTCCGCGCCGCCTTCCAGCAGGTGCGTCGCTGCTGAGTGTCTCAAACCGTGCGGCCCAAGATCGGGGGCCCCCTCCACGTCCGCGAGCTGCTCGTGGACCACGGTACGCACCGCCCGCGGATCCATGCGCCCCCCGCGCGCGCCGACGAACAAGGCTGCCCCGCTCGCCACCGTCAGCAGGCGCGGTCGTCCTTGCTGGATCCACGCATCGACAGCGCGGAGTGCGGGCAGACCGATCGGGACGGTGCGTTCCTTGCGCCCCTTCCCCAGGACGCGAACGGTGCGGCGCTCGCGATCGACGTCGTCCAGATCGAGGGCGACCAGCTCGCCGACCCGTAGCCCGGAGGCGTACAGGAGCTCGAGCACAGCCCGATCACGCAGGCCGAGCGGGGCGCCGTCGTCGGCCCGAACGCCCGCACCATCCATGAGGCGGCCGGCCTGGTCGGCTCGGAGCACGCCGGGCAACGTCGGGCGGGATCGTGGGACCCCCAGCAGCAGCCCAGGGTCGGTCACCAGGTGGCCGCGCCGCGCGGCCCACGCGGTGAAGGTGCGGGCTGCTGCCGCCTTGCGTCCGACCGAGGCGCGGGCGGCGCCACCGGCAGACACGGCACCAAGCCAGGACCGCAGGACGCCCACGTCAAGGCCAGCCAGCTCGTCGACCCCGAGAGCGTGGGCATGCAGCAACAGGTGGCGCACGTCGCCGAGGTAGGCCCGAACCGTGTGCGGGGACCGGTCACGCTCATCGCGCAGATGGCGCTCGAAGCTGCGCACGGCCCCTTCGAGTGCGGGAGGAAGGTCGGTCACCCCGGCAGCCTGACATGGGCGGCTACGGCGTCAAGGACCGCCGCGGCGATTCGGGCGGGCTCGCGCGACCACACCGTCGCCGACGGCGACGAGCTGGGCCTGGAGGAGCTCGCGCAAGGCGCCGCCGACCACAGGGCCAGGCAGTCGCGACACGGCCGGGAGTTCGGCGAGCGGGAGTCTGTCCACCGGAGGCAGCGCCTCATAGACCGCTAGGGCGTCCGGACCCAGCCGGTCCGTGGCCCGCTCGAGCCCACGTCTGGCGGGCTCATCGAGCGACCCGACGGGCAGCAGGATCCGCAGGACGTCGTCGACGGACGTCACCAGCTCCGCCCGGCGCTCTGCGATCCACTCGTGACAGCCCGCCGACATCGCGCTCGTGACCGGGCCAGGCACCGCCATGACGGGCCGCAGCAGCTTCTCGGCGTGCTCAAGCGTATTTCGCGCTCCGCTCCGGTGAGCCATCTCCACCGCGACCGCCCCGCAGGCGAGTGCGGCGATGAGCCGGTTGCGTTCGAGGAATCTGGCGCGTGTCGGCGACTCCCCCACCGGGAGCTCGCTGACGATCACCCCCGTCTCGACGATCCTGGCCAGCAGGGAGGCGTGACCCTTCGGATAGGCGTCGTCGACGCCCCCAGCCAGGACGGCGACCGTCCGGCCGCCGACCGCAAGGCTCGCGCGATGGGCTGCACCATCGATGCCGTAGGCGGCCCCTGAGATCACCGTCCAGTCGCGATCCGCGAGGCCGGCCGAGAGCTCGGTCGACGTGTGCTCCCCGTAGGCGGTCGAGGCGCGCGAGCCGACCACGGCGACGGCCTGGTCGATGAGGACGTCGAGCGAGGCAGATCCTCTGACCCACAATGCGTGCGGCTGCACCGTAAGAGGGCGCAGTCGGGGTGCCGGCCACTCCCGATCACCGGGGCAGATCAGGCGTGCCCCGCACCGCTCCGCGAGCGCCGACTCTCGCGCCAGGTCGGCGCCCAGCAGACGTGTCTCGTGGCGCCCGTCGCGGCCGGGCCCGTACCCCGCCCGGATCCGTTCGACCGCTTCGATCGCACCGTGTTCGGCCACGAAGCGCCCGAGCGAACGGTCCCCTGGCTCGCCCACGTGGAGCAGCAGCTGGCGTGCCGTGCGCTCGTGAGTGGGCGCGCCGGACGACGAATCAGGATGCTCACCGATGCCCCGGCTTCCTCGGCCAGGATCGGCAGGAGGCGGCCCGCTCATGCGGCTCCCTGGAGCTGGCCAAGACGGAATCCGAGGGCGGCGGACACGTCCGACTCGTCTGGAGCGGCGCGGTCGCCAAGATCGGCCAGCGTCCAGGAGACGCGAATGATGCGGTCCAGGCCACGGGCGGTCAGGGAAGCACCTCCCGAGCGAAGGCGGCGAAGCGCCGAGCCCGTGAGCGGGAGCCGTGCGCGAAGGTAAGGCCCGGGGACGTCTGCGTTGAGCGTCCATGGCGTGTCGCGCAGACGGTGGCTGGCTCGGTCACGAGCCGCAACCACCCGGGCAGCAACCGCCGCCGACGACTCACCGGGGCCGCCGTCGAGCAGGGTGGCTTGCGGAACGTCTTGGACGGCGACCTGCAGGTCGATGCGGTCCATCAGCGGTCCGGACAACCGTCCGGCGTATCGACGCACCTGCATGGGTGTGCACCGGCAGCTGCCGGACCGATCGAGGACCCGACCGCACGGGCACGGGTTGGCGGCCAGCACGAGTTGAAAGCGGGCCGGGTAGGTCACCGAGGTCTCGGCCCGGGCCAAGACGATCCGACCGGACTCCAGTGGCTGGCGCAGGGATTCCAAGGCGTTGGAACCGAACTCCGGGGCCTCGTCGAGGAAGAGCACCCCTCGATGGGCCAATGAGACCGCCCCGGGACGAGCCACCCCCGAGCCGCCTCCCACCAAGGCTGCAGGCGAGGCCGTGTGATGGGGCGCCCGGAACGGCGCACGGGTCACGAGCGGGCGACCGGGCTCGAGCAACCCGGCTACCGAGTGGACCGCGGTCACCTCGAGGGCGTGGGCCTCGATGAGCGGCGGGAGGATCGAGGGCAAGCGTTCAGCGAGCAAGGTCTTGCCCGCCCCGGGCGGACCTTGAAGCAGGAGGTGATGGGCCCCGGCCGCGGCGACCTCGAGAGCCCGGCGACCTTCGGCCTGGCCGGCGACATCCCGCAGGTCTGCAGGCGATCCTTCCGGGTCGTTGGTGGGCGGCACGCACACCTCGGGCCAGTCGTCGTCGCCGCGCAGCGCCGCGATGACGTCGACGAGGTGTCGGACCGCGTGAACCGTCACCCCACGCACGAGCGTCGCCTCCCCCGCGTTCGCGGCAGGCACCACCACGCGCTCGCACCCCGCAGCCCTGGCGGCCAGGACACCCGGCAGGACTCCTCGCACCGGACGCACCGTGCCGTCGAGGCCCAACTCCCCCAGGCAGACCAACCCGGCCGTGCAGTCACGGGGTACCGCCTCGGTCGCCGCCAGCAGCCCGACCGCGAGGGCGAGGTCGAAGGCGGTGCCGTGCTTGTGAATCGACGCCGGAGACAGGTTGATCGTCACCCGGGTGTCGGGAAAGGCGGCCCCGCTGTTGGCCATGGCCGCTCGGACCCGGTCTCGAGCCTCGTTGAGCGCGGCGTCGGGAAGACCGACGATCACGACGGCGGGCAACCCGCGCCCAAGGTCCACCTCGACGTCAACCACTTGTCCCCGCACTCCCACGAGGGCGACCGAGCGCGTCCGGGCCAAGGGCATGTCAGATCACCCCGACCCGGTGGTCCACCCGGGCTCGGCCGTGTCCGGGCGCGGAGATGGCGATCACGTCGAAGCGGATGGCCCTCGGCGCGGCCTCGTGGGCGGCCATCCACCGCAGCGCCAGCACGCGCAGTCGTTCCGCCTTGGTCGGCGTGACCGCCTCGGTTGGCGTCCCGTGGCGGGTGTTCCGACGTGTCTTGACCTCGCAGACGACCAGGACGTCGTGGTCGCGCGCCACGATGTCGATCTCTCCTTCGGCGCATCGCCAGTTGCGGGCGAGCACGATGTAACCCGCCCCGACCAGATGTCGGGCGGCGACGTCCTCGCCATAGCGTCCAAGGGCATCCGTGGCTCGCACGCGACCACCTCCGCGCAACACCCTCGCCGCGATCCGCGAACCGGGGCCGGGCGCCGTTGTCAGGTGTGGACGGTCGGACCCCTGTGGAAGCCGCCCGCGGCTAGCCCGTGGCCCCGACGAGCGCCCGGTAATCGACCTCGGTGGCTGGCCGATCGAGCAACCGACCGTCCGGCAGGGGTACGGCCAGCGGCGCACCCTGCGAGTCAGTGACGAGAACCGCGTCGGCCCCGGCCGCGGTAAGAGTTAGCACCACTTGCCCGAGCAACAACACCTGCTCGTTGGCCGGCAGCGAGGTGAACGCATCGGTGACCGAGACCGTCACCACCCCAGCGGTCGGCGTTCCGGGCGCGGGGGCTGTGACCGAGAGCAAGGCGCCTCCTGCCGTGGGATCGACCAGGAGCGAGCGGACCGAGTCGGGGCTGCCCGCTGGAGGGCCGACCGCCAGCGCGTCCAACAGCGCCTGCGGCGTCCCGTCGGCCACGGGTACTCGGGCGGACACGAGCGCGTTGTCCGAGACGAACCACAGCTCGGCCCCGGCCACGGCCTCGGTCGGTGCCGTCGGCGGCGCGGTCGGCGTCGGGGGCAGTGCCCCGCTCGGCAGCGGTGTGGCGTCCTCCTGCGTGGGCACGCCACAGCCGGCGACGATCACGGCGGCAGCACCGACGACGAACCAGGCCCGCACCCGACGGGCGGCCGATCGTTCGGCAGCGGCTGGAGTCACTCGGCCACCGCCAGCTCGAGGGTGAACCGGGCGCCGCCGAGGGGTGAGGCGCCCGCCTCGACCCGACCACCCATGGCCTCCGCCTGCTCCCGAGCGATGGCCAAGCCGAGCCCGGCACCGTCGACTCCGCTGTTGCGCGCATACGACCCCCGGGCGAACGGTTCGAACAGACCGTCGACCTCGAGATCCGCCAACCCAGGACCTGAGTCGTCGACGTGGATCCGGACGCAGGTCTGGTCGCGCTCGATGACGATCTGGCGGACGCCGGCGCCGTGCCGCTGTGCGTTCTCGACCAGGTTCGCGAGGACCCGCTCGACGCGCCGCGCGTCGGTGCGCACGACCGGTCGATCCCCCTTGAGCAGCGACTCGTCGAGCCCGGCTGACTCGAGGGCCGATCGGGCCAGCGCGGCGAGGTCGCTCGCCTCGGACTGAACGGGCGTCGCCGCGTTGACGTTGCCGATCTCCAGCAGGTCGATCAAGGTGTGCGAGAGCCGCCTGGACTGGTCGGCCAGCCGCTCCACCAGGTGAGCATCCCTTGGATCCATCCGTGTGCTGTGCGCCTCGAGGAGCTCCGCGGTCCCCACGACGGTTGTGAGCGGCGACCGCAGCTCGTGACTCACGTTCGCCGCGAACCGCTGCTCTCGCGCGATGCGCGAGCGCACGGCCTCGGTCATGTCATTGAACGCGGCGCCGATGGGATCGAGGTCCGGGTCGCCCGTGCCCGGCAGGCGTACGTCGAGGTCGCCGTCAGCGACTTGGCGAGCGCCAGCCCCAAGCACGTTCAGCGGCCGCATGAGTCGGGCGCCGGCGTAGCGCCCGATCAGCGTGCCCACGATGAAGGCGAGCAGGGCCAGCGCGGCCAAGATCACTCCGGCCACCCGCAGGGTTCGGTCGAGGTCTCGCATCGGGAACAGCTCGAGGTAGTAGCCGTCGTGGACGCTGAAGGCGACGCCGAAGAACGGATCGTTGCCCACGCGAAAACGCTGCTGCGCTCCCCCGGTGCTGACGACCTGATCGATCAGGGACTCGGGCAAGTCGGCCGGTGACACGGTGACCCCGCTCGTGAACCAGGTGTCGTTGACCCGGACCAAGGCCTGAGAAGAGCCGACCTGAGGAACCTCGGTCACCGCATCCCCGGGCGCGCGACCAGCCACGATCGCGGCATCGACGGCCCTGCCGTCGAGCAGCGCCCTGGTGAGCGAGGCGTTTTCCCTCTGGGAGACCAGGTATTCGCGGGCAAAGGCCCACGTCGATACCGACACGGTGAGGGCGACGAGGAGCGACAGGAGTCCGAACGACAGGGACACCCGGGCACGAAGGCCGAAGCGCACGAGCGGCTCCTAGGCCTTGAGCCGGTATCCGAAGCCGCGGACGGTGACCAGGTGTGCGGGCTGCGCCGGGTCGATCTCGATCTTGCTACGGAGTCGGTAGATCAAATTGTCGACGACCCGTCCATCACCAGGGTTGCGGTAGCCCCACACCCGCTTCAACAAGTCGTCGCGACTCACCACTCGCTCGCCGGACTGGATCAGCTCCTCCAAGAGCTTGAACTCAGTCCGGGACAGCCCCACCGGTTTTCCCCGCACCAACACCTCGGCCGTCTCGGGGCGCAACTCATAGGGCCCACAGGACAGGACTCCGGCAGACGGCGAGGTGTCGCTGGTCCGCCGGATCTGCGTGCGGATTCGCGCCAAGAGCTCCTTGGTGACAAACGGCTTGGTGACATAGTCGTCGGCCCCTGCCTCGAGCCCGGCGACGACATCATGGCTGTCGACCTGCGCGGTCACCACGATGATCGGGACCCGGCTGGTCGCCCGGAGGCTGCGGACCACGTCCAGACCGTTGATGCCAGGCAGGCGGATGTCGACCAGGACGACGTCAGCGGCTTCGTCCTGGGCCAGCGTCAGGGCCTGCTCGCCGGTCTCGCATTCGAGGACCTCATAGCCTTCGTCCTCCAGCGCCGTACGCAAGACGAGGCGGATCCCCTCGTCGTCCTCGATGACCATCACAGAGCGCGCCACACCGTCCATTGAACCTCCTCGGCCGACGAGGTCCAGCCACGGCGGGCGCGACCGCGACAGAAATGAGACAGAACTAGGACCCCGCGGGGACCCGCCGGAGCCGTTCACGGCGCATCCTGGAGGGGGTCACCTGACGGTGGCCCGCCAACGTCAGGAGTACCCCGTGCCCACCGATCGACCGGCCCCAGGGCTGGCCGCAGTCGGGGCGTCGCCGGCCTCAAACGGCGCGGCACGGGGTTTTCTCCGTCACGACGCCTTCACCGTCCCCGGGCTCCTTCGGGTCAAAGGCGCAACCACCGTGAGCGTGTGCATCCCGGCGCGCAACGCGGAGGCGACCATCGCCCGCGTGGTGAGGCCGTTGCAGCCACTGGCGGAGGCGGGGCTGGTCGACGAGATCGTGGTCATCGATCACTCGTCCACCGACTCGACCGTCGCGACAGCGCGTCGAGCCGGTGCGCGTGTGGTCGACGCCGACCGCATCCTGCCCGAGCACGGGCCCGTCCTGGGCAAGGGCGACGTCCTGTGGCGCTCGCTCCTGGCCACCGAGGGCGACATCGTCGTGTGGCTCGACGCCGATCTGTCGTCCGTCGGTCCGCACTACGTCCTCGGCCTCGTCGGGCCTCTGCTCACCGACCGCTCGGTCAGCCTGGTTCGCGCGACCCATCGCCGGGCGCTCGGCGGCGATCCTGGAGAGGGAGGTCAGGTGACCGAGCTGCTGGCCAAGCCCCTCATCTCGATGCTGTTCCCCGACCTCAAGCACGTACGCCAGCCGCTGGGAGGCGAATACGCGCTCCGCCGCGAGGTCGCCGCAACCCTTGATTTCGAGCCCGACTACGGCGTCGAGATCGGCCTGCTCCTCGACGTCGCCGAGTCCCGGGGGGTCGAGGCGATCGCCCAGGTCGATCTCGGCGACCGCAGGCATCGCGGCCGCTCGCCGAACGAGCTGCGTGCCCAGTCGCGCGAGGTGCTGCGTGCCTGCCTGACGCGCGCGGCACCGCACGCGTCGGTCAGAGGTGTGGTCCCGCTCAGGCCCGCCCTCGGGGGGTCAGCCCTTCACCAGCGGCCCTTGGCCGGCTGATCGCGCGGAGCCGCCCCGACTACGGTTCGGGGACCTCGAGTTCGGGCTTGGCTAGTTCCTCGACGTTGACGTCCTTGAACGTCACGACCTTGACGTTCTTCACGAACCGCGCCGGGCGGTACATGTCCCAGACCCAGGCATCGCTCATGGTGACCTCGAAGTAGACCTCCCCTTCGGCGCTGCGGACCTGGAGGTCGACGTGGTTGGTCAGGTAGAACCGACGGTCGGTCTCCACGACGTAGGCGAACAGGCCGACGACGTCGCGGTACTCCTTGTAGAGATGGAGCTCCATCTCTGTCTCATACCGCTCGAGGTCCTCAGCGCTCATCTCAGCCCACCTCGTCACAGGTCATGAGGGGCAACAGCTCCACTCCGCCCAACGTAGCGGCGTCGACCGCGTCAAGCACGACCCGCGAGTCTTCTGCCTCGAGCATTCCGTCCCTCCCCAACAGGTGCCAACTGCGCCGGTGAAGGGCGCACGGCCCGAGCTCTCGCAAAGCCGCGCGGTGTTCGGGCGTGGCGTATCCCTTGTTGATCTGCCATGAGTAGTCCGGGTGGCGCGCCGAGAGCTCGACCATGATCCGGTCGCGGGCGGTCTTCGCCAGCACGCTCGCTCCCGCCACCCCGGCACAGGTGAGGTCGGCCTTGACCCGAGTGGTCACGCGAGGTTCTCCGCCGCGACGTGCAGGCGAGCCTTCGTCGTCATCGAACAACGTCGGGGCCGGCTTCGTGAGCCAGTCGTAGGAACCGTCCAGCAGCACCACGTCGGGACGATGCGGCAGGGCGGCCAGGGCACGCTCCCCGGCACGACGCAACGCGCACAGGATGCCGACCTCGTCGATCTCCGCTGCGCTCGCATGACCGACGGCGTGCTGCGGCGCCCAGCTGGCCACGCGGGGCGCCAACCGATCCCGCGCTTCGGCCGTGAGCAGCTTGGAGTCCTTGAGCCCGCGAGGGGCCGTGCGCACCGAAAGATCCAGCACGACGACGCCGACGGTAACCGGGCCGGCGAGCGCTCCGCGCCCCACCTCGTCCATGGACGCCACCGAGGTCGCGCCGCTGCGGAGCATGGCCCGTTCCACCCGAAGCGTGGGCACCGTGGTCCGACGGGGCATCAGTCGACCTCGTACGGGACGTCGGGGGGACCGTGATCGAGCAGCCGGCGCAACTCGACCACGAGGTCGCGCGGATAGAGCGGCTCCTCGCTCGCGTCCAGCTCAGCCACCGACCACCAGCGGTGATCCAGCACGGCCGAAACCTCCAAGGGTTGAAAGCCGCTCGTGTCGACCTCATGAGCGCCAACACGGATCAGGTAGAACGTCTCGGACTGGTGATACCACTGGCCGGCGAAAAGGAAATGGGCCTGACGGCGCCAGACCGGCCGGCCCAACGAACTCGGGTCGACGAGCAGACCGGTTTCCTCGCGAACCTCACGCACGAGCGCGGCGAGTTCGGTCTCGCCTAGCTCCAGCCCACCGCCGGGGGTGAACCACCAGCGTCCTCGTTCGGGCTCGTGCGGGTCCACCCCGACAAACAGCAGCACCCTGTCTCGCGCGTCCACGACCAGGGCGCGGACGGCCGAGCGTTCGAGCACGTCGACTCCCGCCGGGGGACGGGCGTCGAGAGCGGTCACGGACTCAGCCTAGGTCGGAAACCGAGGCACTCCCGCGTGCGACCGACGGATCAGCGCGTCGCCGAGGAGGATCGCTTGGGCTTGTCGGCCGGCTGCGTCTGCGCCGGCGGGATCGCGTCGAAGGCAGCGGGGACCGGCAACGTGGACCAGTGGGCGAAGGGCCAGACGACGGCTACGGCTCGGCCGATGACGTTTCCCTCCGGGACCATCCCCCCGCCGGGGCGCTGCGCTTCGTGGTAGCGAGAGTCCTGGCTGTTGGAGCGGTTGTCCCCCATGACCCAGAGGTGGTCAGCCGGGACAAGCACGTCGAAGGGTGTCTGGCTAGGAGCATCACCGGCGTCGAGGTACTGCGACTCGTCCAGGGCAACTCCGTTGACGGTCACCCGGCCCTTGGCGTCGCAGCACACCACATGATCACCACCGATCCCGATGACCCGCTTGACCAAGTCGTCGCCGCTGTCGGAGGGGAGCAGTCCGATGAACGTCATGGCCGAGACCACGACGCGCCGAGCACCTGTCGCCGTGTCGCTAGGGGGTTCGAGCCACTCACCGGGGTCGCGGAAGACGACGACCTGGCCCCTGTCGACGCCGCCGATGTCGGTCGAAAGCTTGCTGACCACGATGCGGTCGTCGATCTGCAGCGTGGGCACCATCGACTCGCTGGGGACGTAGAAAGCCTGGATGACGAACGTGCGCAGCACCACAGCCAGGCCGAGGGCAAGGACCAGGAGTACACCGGTCTCGCGGGTCCCCGCCCAGAACCGTCCTGCCGAGGTGGTGGGCGGCGACCCGGGGGGCGGCTCGGCCCGGTGGCCCCCTGCATGGTGCACCGGATCTGGCATCGCCGGACGCGCAGCGTGCTTACCCATCAGGGTCCCGCGGACGTGGAGGGCGCTGGGTCCGGCACGGCATCGAAGGTGACCGGGTCGCCGAGAGTGCCCCAGCGGCTGAACGGCCAGGAGACGACGAACGCGCGCCCGATGACCCGGTCGACGGAGACGGTGCCGCCCCCGGGATCGCCCAAGTGGGCCCGGCTGTCGGCGGAGGACCCGCGGTGATCACCCATCACCCACAGCCGCCCTTCCGGCACCACGACGTCGAACGAGATCTCCGAGGGTACGTCGCCGCTGCGCACGTACGGCTCGTCGATGGCCACGCCGTTGACGGTGAGCCTCCCCTGGGCGTCGCAACAGACCACATGGTCACCGCCCACAGCGATGACCCGTTTGATGAAGTCGGTCTCGCGCGCCGGCCCGAAGCCGAGCAGCTGGGTGAGCGGTGCCAACGCCCGGGTCACCACATTGCCCGACTCTGAAGCATCGATCTCTGGACTGAAGGAGTCGGTGCCGTCGAAGACGACGATGTCGCCGCGCTCGATGGTCCCGAACCTCGGGGTGATCCGCTCGACCAAGACTCGGTCGCCGACGAGGAGGGTGTCCTCCATCGATCCGGACGGGATGGAGAACGAACGGGCGACGAAGGTCGTGACCAGCCACACCGCCACGAGGGCAAACAGGGCGAGGATGAGCAGCTCTTGCCAGAACGGTCGCCCGCTGGCCGCCTGGACGGCCGATCGGCCGTCCGGCTGCTCGTCCGGCTGGTCGTCCCGTGCTGCCTCGCCCTCATCCACGGCGGGTGGCTCAGACCCTGGGCTCGAGGGCGTCTGGGGTGTCGGGGAAGCGGGTGCGGGCGTCAGCGCGCGGTCTCGCGCTTCTCCTTGATCTTCGCCTTCTTCCCGCGCAGGTCGCGCAGGTAGTAGAGCTTGGCCCGGCGGACGTCGCCTCGGGTCACGACCTCGATCTTCTCGATCACCGGGGTGTGAACCGGGAACGTCCGCTCGACACCGACGGAGTAGGAGACCTTGCGGACGGTGAACGTCTCGCGGACACCGTCGCCCTGGCGGCGGATCACCACACCCTGGAAGACCTGGACACGAGACTTGTTGCCCTCGATGACCCTGACGTGGACCTTGAGGGTGTCACCGGGTCGGAAGGCGGGGATGTCTGTGCGCATCGACGCCGCATCGACGAAATCAAGGGTGTTCATGAGGTCTCCTCGTCGGTGCCACAGGTCACCCACGGATCGGGTCGTGCGTCGGATCGGTCAGGCCCGGCGCGATCGCCGTACGCTCCCCCTGCGGCAGGGGCACGGTCGGCCAGGTGGTGGGCTCGCCTCGTCGGGCGGGCCGTCGTTCAGTGTGCCACAGGAGGCGGCTCGAACCGAAACCCGCGGGGCGGGTCCGGGTGCCAGCCCAGACCGCCGAGCACGGCGAGCTCCGCCGCGTCCAGCCGGCCGGGATCGAGCGACGCGACCAGGTCGGGTCGAACCGAAGCCGTACGGACCAAGGACTGCGCCCGCCGCCAGGCAGCCACCTTGGCGTGGTCGCCGGAGAGGAGGACCTCGGGCACATCGAGGCCGCGCCACACGGCCGGCTTGGTGTAGACGGGGTACTCCAGCAGCCCGTCGTTGTGGCTCTCCTCGTCCAGCGACTCCGCGTTGCCCAGGACACCCGGCATGAGGCGGGTCGTCGCCTCGAGGATGACGAGGGCGGCGGCTTCTCCGCCGCTGAGCACGTAGTCGCCCAGGCTGACCTCCAGCACCCTGGACCGGCTCGCCGCGTGGTCGACCACGCGACGGTCGATCCCCTCGTAGCGGCCGCAGACGAACACGAGGTGAGCCTCGCCGGCCAGCCGCCCTGCCATCTCCTGGTCGAGCCGCATGCCGGAGGGTGAGGGCACGACAACCACGACATCGTCGCGGGCCTCGGACCCGAGGACCTGGTCCAGCGCCTCACCCCAGGGCTCGGGGCGCATGACCATGCCGGCACCTCCGCCGTAGGGGGTGTCGTCGACCGTGCGGTGTCGATCGTGCGTGAACGAACGGAGGTCGTGCACGGTCAGGTCGAGCAAACCGGTCCGGCGCGCGCGGCCGAGCAAGGACAGCTCAAGCGGGGCCAGATAGTCGGGGAAGATGGTGAGAACGTCGACGCGCACGGCTCAGCTCAGCTCGAACAACCCGGCCGGCGGGTCGAGGACTACCCGCCCGCCCGCGAGGTCCACCTCCGGCACCAGCGCGGCCACGAACGGCACGAGCACCTCCTGACCGCCCGCGGTGGCCACGGCCAACAGGTCCTGCATCGGAAGGTGCACCACTTCTGTGACCGTCCCGTAGGGGGAGCCGTCGGCCGACTGGGCGGTCAGTCCCACCAGCTGGTGGTCGTACCACTCCTCGGGGTCGTCGGGCCGCTCGTCGGCGTCGACGTCGACGACCAGCTCGGTTCCGCGCAGCGCCTCAGCAGCACTGCGATCTTCCACACCGGCGAGCTCGAGGAGGAGCCGACCGCTGTGCTCACGGCCACCTTGTACGGTCAGCGGCCCGCGGTCGGGCGGTTCGGTGTCCAGCACCGTCCCGGGGGCGAACCGTCGCTCTGGCTCGTCGGTGCGGACGTCCACCGACACGAGCCCGTGGATACCGTGGGCTCGGCCGATCCGGCCGACGACCACGCGCCGGCGATCCAACTAGCGCTCGTCGACGTCGAGAAAGTCGACGCGGACGGGTCGTCCGGGCGTCAGGGCGCCGAGCACGGTGCGCAACGCCTTTGCGGTCCGTCCGGCCCGGCCGATGACCTTGCCCATGTCGTCGGGGTGCACGCGCACCTCGATGACCCGGCCACGACGCAGTTCGC
Organism: uncultured Actinomycetota bacterium; assembly: GCA_963820065.1. Lineage (GTDB taxonomy): Bacteria > Actinomycetota > Actinomycetes > DATJPE01 > DATJPE01 > JANPBY01. The sequence continues at coordinate 432,445 of CAWFYM010000010.1, forward strand.
GATCGTCGACGTGTACCTCGTCAGGGTGCTCGACGATCCCCTTGACGAGGTGTTCCAAGGCCTCCTCGAGCACGACGCCGATCCTCAGGCCTGCTCGGAGGAGGCATCGCCAGCAGAGGGCTCGTCATCGGGCTTCGCGTCGACGGGCTCGGCTTCAACGACCTCAACGACCTCGACGACCTCGACGACGTCGCCTGCGGGATCTTCGACCACGACCGTGACGTCGTCCACCACGACGGACTCACCGTCTCCCGTCTCGACCACCTCGACGACCTCGTCGACGACGACATCGCCACCGTCCGGCGTCTCGATGACCTCGACGGTCTCAACGGCCTCGACCGGCGCCTCCGCGGCGGGCTTGGCCGCCTTGGCTGCCCGCTTCTTGGGGGTGGTGGCTGCGCCCTTGTCGCCAGCTTCCAGGGACTCCTTGGCCGCCGCCTCGAAGATCTCCTTCTTGCTGGCCGTGGGCTCGGCGACCCGAAGGGTGCCCTCAGCGCCCGGCTCGCCCCGGAACTTCTGCCAGTCACCGGTGACACGCAGGATCGCGGCGACAGGCTCGGTGGGCTGCGCCCCGACGCCCAGCCAGTACTGGACCCGCTCTGAGTCCACCGAGATGAACGAGGGGTCTTCCTTGGGGTGGTAGGTGCCGATCTCTTCGATCGCCCGCCCGTCACGGCGCGTACGCGCGTCGGCGACGATGATGCGGTACTGAGGCATCCGCTTCTTGCCGAGCCTCTTCAGCTTGATCTTGACTGCCACGGGGGTGACCGCTCCTGGTCTGTGTTCGTGAGGGAGTCGGCCCGCACGTGGGGGTGCGCAGGTCGGTGGTCCCAGGGGGTTGATCCAACGAGGGCGGGTAGAGGGCCGCGCCAGGCCGGTTCGACCCGCCCAGTGTGCCAGAGGGGTGCCCGCTGGGCGAAACCCAGCCACCCAACAGCCCTGGCGAGCGTCGGAAGGGTGGGTCAGCCGAGAAGGGTGGGTCAGCCGAGGAGGCCCTTGAACTCGGCGGGGAGCTCGAAGTCCTCCACGGTCTCAGGGGCGTTGTCGGTGGCGTCGGACTGACGGGCTGCGTCCTCGCGCGCCTGGGCCGCCCGCTTCGCCGGGTTGCCGCTGGCTCGTCCCTTCTTGGCCTTCCCGCCCTTGGCCTGCTTCTTGCGTCCGCCACCGGGGAGCCGCGCCATTCCCGGCACCCCTCCCATGCCCGGCATCCCCGGCATGCCGCCGCCGCGCGACAGTTGGCCCATCATCTTGCGGGCTTCGAGGAAGCGCTCGACCAGGCGATTGACGTCACTGACCTCGCTGCCGGATCCCTTCGCGATGCGGACGCGACGGGAGGCGTTGAGCAGCTTCACGTCGCGACGCTCGGCTGGTGTCATCGACTGGATGATCGCTGCGACCCGGTCGATCTCACGATCGTCGAGGTTGGCGATCTGCTCGCGCATCTCCCCCATCCCGGGGAGCATGCCGAGCAGCTTGGACAGCGACCCCATCTTGCGCAGGGCCTGCATCTGCTGAAGAAAGTCCTCGAGGGTCAGTTCGCCTGGCGCGGCGACCTTGGCCGCCATGGCAGCGGCCTCGTCGGCATCGAAGGCCTTTTCAGCCTGCTCGATGAGGCTGAGCATGTCGCCCATGCCGAGGATGCGTGAGGCCATGCGTTCGGGGTGGAAGACATCGAAGTCGGTGAGCTTCTCACCGTTGGACGCAAACATGACGGGACGACCCGTGACCGTGGCCACCGAAAGGGCCGCCCCGCCTCGCGCGTCGCCGTCCAGCTTGGTGAGGACGACCCCGTCGAAGCCGACGCCATCGAGGAAGGCCTCAGCCGTGGTCACGGCGTCCTGCCCGACCATCGCGTCGACGACGAACAGGACCTCGTCGGCTTTGACCGCCGCTCGAATGTCGGCGGCCTGCTGCATCAGGTCGTCGTCCACACCGAGTCGTCCCGCGGTGTCGATGACCACGATGTCGTGCAGGCGTACGGCTGCGTGCTCGAGCGACGCCGAGGCGACCGCGACTGGATCTCCCACCCCGTTGCCCGGCTCGGGAGCGAAGACCGAGACCCCGGCCTGCTCAGCGACAACCTGGAGCTGGGTCACCGCGTTGGGCCGCTGGAGGTCGGCCGCGACAAGCAGGGGGGTGTGTCCCTGTTCGCGGAACCAGACGGCCAGCTTGCCGGCGAGGGTGGTCTTGCCCGCTCCCTGGAGACCGGCGAGCATGATCACGGTCGGCGGCGTCTTCGCGAACCGCACCCGGCGGGTCTCGCCGCCGAGGATCTCAACGAGCTCGTCGTTGACGATCTTGATGACCTGCTGGGCGGGGTTGAGAGCCTGGGAGACCTCCGCCCCCGTGGCGCGCTCCTTGACCGCCGCTACGAAGGTGCGGACGACGGGCAACGCCACGTCGGCCTCGAGCAGGGCGATGCGGATCTCGCGGCAGACCTCATCGACGTCGGACTCGGACAGGCGACCCTTGCCACGAAGAGCCTTGAAGGTCGCGGCGAGGCGATCGGAGAGGGTGGCGAACACTGGCTCAGGGTATCCGGAGGCGCGCCCGCCGCCCTTCAGCGGAGGCCGTCAGCGCAGCGCCGCCCTCACCGACTCGACCAAAGCGCGAGCCCGATCGGGCCGGAGCGGCACCCCTTCACCGTCCACCACGTAGAACACGTCGACCGCCTCCGAACCCAACGTGCTGGCGACCGCGGAACGTACGTCGACCTCGGCTGAGGCGAGTGCCGCCCCGATGCGGTGCAGAAGCGCAGGGCGGTCATGAGCCCGGATCTCCAGCACCGTCGCGGTCTCCGATGCCCCGGAGACCAGGTCGACCCGAGGCGGCGGCGCCGTTCGGCCCGTCCGGTCGGGGTAGGCCTCGTCGCGGCGGCGCAACCGGTCGGCGACGTCGAGTCGACCCTCCAGCGCCCGACGAACGTCTTCGCGCACCGCCCGGATGTCGGCCGGCGTCCCGAACTCGGGAACCACCGTCCACATCTGGAGGGCCCCGCCGTCCACCGAGAGGGTCTGCGCGCTACGAACCGCCAACCTGTGCAGGCTCATGACGCCGGCCACCGTGGCGAGCAGGCCGAGCTGGTCAGGCGCAGCCACGGTCACCTCGAGGCCGTACGCCACCGGGGCGGCGGAGACCGCGAGGGCACCCGAGCGGCGCCACTGGTCCAGCAGCTGCGCGTGCACCGCGGACAGCTCGGGCGGTCCGACGACCGTGTGACCACGCAGGACCTTGTGCGTGCGAGCGACCAGGTCGGCGACCAGCATGGCCTTCCACTCCCCCCACGCGGCAGGACCTGTGGCGCGAGCATCGGCCTCGGTCAGGGCGTGGAGCAGCTCAAGGAGCTCAGGAGTGCCTACGGCGGCAGCGACACCGGCGACGGTCGCGGGGTCCTCCAGGTCGCGGCGTGTGGCGGTGTCCGGGAGCAGCAGGTGGTAGCGCACGAGGTCCACGAGAGTCTCGGTGTCTCGCGCGTCGAAGCCGAGGCGGGGGGCCACGTCACTGACGACCGCCACACCGGCGTCGGTGTGATCGCCCGGCCAGCCCTTCCCGATGTCGTGCAGCAGCGCCCCGACCAGGAGCAGGTCGGGGCGGTCGACCCGACGCGTGAGGGCGGCTGCCTGAACGGCGGCCTCCACCAGGTGCCGGTCCACCGTGAACCGATGCAGCGCGTTGCGCTGGGGCCTGCTGCGGACCCTTTCCCAGTCAGGCAACAGGTGGACGGTCAGCCCGGACTGGTCGAGGGCCTCCCAGACCGGCACGGCGGCGGCGCCCGCCCCGAGCAGCGACACCAGAGCTTGGCGGGCACGGGGCGGCCACGGTTCGGGAAGGGGCGGGCACTCCGCGGCCAGCCGGTCGACCGCGTGCGGGGAGAGCCGGAGGCCGTGCTGGGCGGCTGCGGCGGCCGCGCGCAGCACCAACGTGGGGTCGTCGGAGGGTTTGGCGTCGCGGGCCAGGACCGCCTCGCCGTCCTGCTCGACGACACCGTCGGCCAGGGGCGCTCGTGCCGGAGCGGACGACAGGCGGCGGGGGCCGCGGACGAAGCGGCTGGGTCCTCGCCTGCTGCTGACCGCCCGCTCGACGCGCTGCCAGGTGACGTCGACCCCGTACGCCACCGCCCTGCCGGCACCACCGACTTGGCGCAGCAACTGGTCGGCGTCGAGCAGGCCGAGGTCCGCCGCCACGGAGTCCTGTTCCTGGAGCACCAGCCGATCGGTCGCTCGGCCCGTCACGAGGTGGAGGGAGTCGCGTACGTCGAGCAGCAGTCGCGCTGCCTCGTCGAGGGCGGTGTGCGGCGGATCGGTCACCCAGGAGGCGGCGACCGCCCGAAGCGCCGTGAGGTCACGCAGTCCGCCGCGAGACTCCTTGAGGTCAGGTTCGAGGGAGAAGGCCACATCACCGGCTCGCTCGGCCCGTTCAGCCGCGGCGGAGAAGAGCTCGGGCAGCCGCTTCGGCGCGAGCGCCCTCCAGTCGGCCAGCACGGAGGAGCGCACGCTCTCGGCGAGCCCGATGTCGCCGGCGAGATGACGCAGGTCGAGCATCCCGAGAAGGGCGCGGATGTCTTCGGCCGCTACCCGTCGAGCCTGGGACGACGTCCGCACGGCGTGATCGAGGCGCACCCCGGAGTCCCAGATGGGGTACCAGATCTGGTCGGCCAGGGCCGCCGCGTCACGGCTCGACAGGCCCGGCGGGCAGAGCAGCACGACGTCCAGATCGCTGCCGGGGGAAAGCTCCCTTCGGCCGTACCCGCCGACGGCCACCAGGGCTGCGCCGGTGGTCTCGCCAGCGGAGTCGCCGAACAGTCCCGCCAGCCAGGCGTCGGTCAGGTCGGACAGGCCACGCCGCCGGTCCGGCCCGGATATCCCGGACCGAACCAGCAGCGCGGCTCGTCGCTCCCCGTAGGTGGTCGCCTCGACGGTCACCAGCAGTGTCCTCGCACGGTTCTGTTGCTACAGCGCGTCCGGACCGCGCTCACCCGTACGCACCCGGATGACCGTGTCGACCGGGACGCTCCACACCTTGCCGTCGCCGATCCGACCGGTGGCGGCGGACTTGACCACCACCTCCATCACGTCGTCGGCATCGGGGTCGTCGACGAGGATCTCCACCCGGATCTTCGGGACGAGGTCGACGGTGTACTCCGCTCCCCGATACACCTCGGTGTGCCCCTTCTGGCGGCCGTAGCCGGACGCCTCCGACACGGTCAGCCCGTGCACCCCGAAGGACTCCAGCGCCGACTTCACGTCGTCGAGCTTGAAGGGCTTGATGATCGCGGTGATGAGCCTCATGCGTTGACCTCCACATCCGTCTTCTCGGTGACAGCCGGGCTGCCTGCGAACGTGCCGCCCGACGTACCGGTCAGGTCGTAGGCGGTTTCGGCGTGCACCGCGAGGTCGAGGCCCACGCGCTCGTCATCGGCCGAGACCCGGATTCCGGACACCGACTTGATGACGAGTCCGATGATCAAGGTCACCACGAAGGAGTACCCGATGACGGCGCCGGCGGCCACGGCTTGCTTGCCCAGCTGGTCAAGGCCTCCCCCGTAGAACAACCCGTTGACGCCAGCCGGCGCTGCCTCGGTCGCGAGGAACCCGATGAGCAAGGTGCCGACGATCCCACCGACGAGGTGTACGGCGACGACGTCCAGGGAGTCGTCGAAGCCGAAGCGGAACTTCAGTCCGACGGCCAGCGCGCAGATCACGCCAGCGATGGCGCCCAGGGCGATCGCCCCCATCGGGCTCACTGCGCTGCACGAGGGGGTGATCGCCACGAGCCCGGCCACGACGCCCGATGCTGCTCCCAGCGACGTCGGGTGACCGTCACGGATGCGCTCGACGACCAGCCAGCCGAGCATGGCTGCGCAGGTGGCAACCAGCGTGTTGACCCACACCACGGCGGCCGTGTTGTCTGCGGCCAGAGCCGAGCCCGCGTTGAACCCGAACCAGCCGAACCACAGCAGCCCGGCGCCGAGCATCACGAACGGCAGGTTGTGCGGTCGCATGGGGTCCTTGCGCCAGCCCAGCCGCTTGCCCAGGAGCAGCACGAGGGCCAGGCCGGCGATACCGGCATTGATGTGGACCACGGTCCCGCCGGCAAAGTCGATGGCGCCCAGCTGGAAGATCCAACCGTCCGCGTTCCAGACCCAGTGGGCGACCGGGAAGTAGACCAGCGTCACCCAGATGGCGACGAAGACCATCCACGGGCTGAACTTCATCCGGTCGGCGACCGCGCCGCTGATCAGCGCCACGGTGATGATGGCGAACGTCGCCTGGAAGGCGACGAAGGCCATATCCGGGTAGGCGGCATCGGCCGCCGGGGCGACCATCAGATCGCTGAGGCCCGCCACGGAGAAGTCCCCGACGAAGCCACTGAGGTCCTTGCCTCCGAAGGCCATCGAGTAGCCGATGAGCACCCAGAGGACTCCGACGATCCCCATAGCGATGAAACTCATCATCATCATGTTGAGGACGGTCTTGCTCCGGACCATCCCTCCGTAGAAGAAGGCGAGGCCAGGTGTCATCAACAGCACCAAGGCCGAGGCCGTCATCAACCAGGCAGTCGTACCCGTATCCATGTGGTTCTCCCATCACCAGGCCGGTCGGCCGATGGGGAGACCTTGGCCCCGTCCGGTTTCGGGCCGGGGCACGACGTGTTTCCGGCACGTGACCGTCCGCGCTGCCATGTGAACGTCTCGTTAACCAGGGCCGGCACGGCTGGAGCGCGAAGGGTCCGGGGCGGACGCCGTCAGTCCTCGATCACGTCCAGCCCCTGCTCTCGGAGCAGGGCCAGGCGGTCCAGCATTCCCTGCAGCACTTCGGGGGCGTGACCCTCCCAGGTCTCCACCTCGCCTACTACGCGCAGCGGATGGCGGGTGCGGTAGGACTGCGTGATGTTGCCGGGAAACCTCTTGTTGGTCACGTTGGGGTCGTCCTCAAACGGACCCGCTGGCTCGACGATGTAGATGTGCCCCCGTCCGCCGCTACCTGTGAGGGCAGTGGCCAGCTCTGCTCCCCAGGCGGCTGTCTCCACCAGCGCGGTGAAGTAGATGTTGTTGGAGACGCGGCCCGCCTGGAAGTTGGAGCCGTGGCCGGGGACGAGCTCTTCGCCGACCTCGAAGGTGGACTTGGTCCCGTGGTAAAAGGGCCCCTCGATGTGGTCGCAGCGATCGACCGTCACCGGGACGTAAGTGCTGGTCGACTCACCCATCTCGAAAATCTCCTCATGCATCGCGAGGGCTCCTTCCAGCCCCGGCCGCCTCCTCAGGAAGTCGGTTGCGACCGGCACACCCCTGTCGGTGGTCCCGTCACCCGCGGCGCGACGACCACCGCACCTCGCCGAACGGAAGGATGATGAACAGGGCCAGAACCAGATATCCGGTCACGGCTGCGAAGGGAAGGAAGAGCCCGAGAGCTATCAGAAGCACGTAGAGAGCCAGGGTCGGAGTGAGCCTTTTTGTCAGGGTCAGCACATCGGAATCTGCCAAGTCGGGCTTGACCAAGCCCTGTCTCACTGCATAGCGCCACAGAAGCGACACGAGCCCGAGGCACAGAAGCAGGTTGATGCCGAAGAAGGTCACGGCGATGCGCTCGGCATCCTCCTCACCGCTGAACTCGCCCAGCAGTTTCGTCGGGAACGGCAAGAATGCGACCACCAGCAGCAGAAGCAGATTCAGCCTCATGAGCAGCGAGGTTGCGTGGTCGAGGTACTCGGTGATGGCCGTGTGAGCGAGCCACACCGCCCCGATGGTGGCGAAGCTGACCAGATAGGCCAGGTAGGCGGGCCACTCCTCCACCAGCGCCCTGAGCAGGTCGTTCGCGGACCCGACCGGCACGGCAACTTCAAGAATGAGCAGGGTGATCGCGATGGCGAACACGCCGTCGCTGAACGCCTCCATGCGGCCCGTCCGGTATCCCGGTCCTCCGCCGCTCTCAGCACGGTCAGCCACAACGAGGATCATGCCAGCATCGGACGCCACCAAAGCGAAACAATGCCTGGGCAGGAGTCGGCCGAAGCGAAAGCGCCTCAACGGCTGAGCCATAGAGTGCTGGCATGTCGGAACGGTTTCTCGAGTTGGCCCGTGAGCTCGATGGTCGATTCCTCGCGACCTTCGACGACGGGGAGCCCGCGGTCGAGGTCCTCAGCTGGGACGACATCCGTCAGCTCAGAGACAAGCGACACCTTGTCGACCATTGGGCCGGCGACGACCGGGAGGCGTTCATCGAGAAGTACGGGCACCCGTTCGACGACTGGTGGGCCGAGTTGAGCCCGGCCTGCGCTGAGGCGCTGATGCGGGATCCTGGGGGCGCCGTGCCCGAGCAGTTTCAGGATGAGGTCAAGCGGTCGCTGCGCCACCAGCCCAAACAGTCAGGGCTGGGCCTGGACGGGTCTTCGCTCACCGCCGAAGCCCGGATGTTCGTGGCGCGGCAGGCAGAACACGCTGAGCCGGCGCCCCGCGGTCCTGAAGGCGTCTCATAGACCCCAAAAGGGACCGGAGAGGCCGACGCTTCTCATGTAGTCGTGTGCAGCCGATGGTTCGCGGCGGACGTAGCCGTGGTCGAGGCGTCCGTCGTACCAGTGTGCGGCGAAGTGCCAGAGGGTGGGTAGGTCCATCACGTAGCCCTCGTCATGGCCGGTGTCGTGGAGCCAGGTACTCAGGCAGTTTCGCGAGCAGAAGATCCTTTGGTTGCTGCAGGTATGCACCACGTCGTCCCACATGTGGGCCGCTGGCACCAGGAAGTGCGCGACCTGGTTCCCGGCCGGGGGGGCTTCGGTTCCAACCGACCAAGCATGGGGGCGATCGCAGGATGGACACCGTGTGGCCACGAGGACCTCGTCGTTCCACGGCAGCAGGTGAGGGAGCGCAAAGGAGTCCCAGGCGCACCCGCCCCACCAGAGCGTGTCCCTCCCCATGACGGAGAACCCAAGTGGCACCGATGAGAAGGGGTGCGCCATAACGATGGATCCATCGGCCCCGAGGGCGAGATGTCGGCCGTCTGCGAGCGTTCGCAGTGCTTCCTCGATCTTCGCCTCGGGAACCGCGAATCGAGCGGCAAGACGATCGGAGTCGGGGGCTCGGCCCGTGCGACTAAAGGAGTCATAGACCGCCACACGCACGTCTTCGGCATCCACCCAATCAGGGTAGGACGGCGCTACTGGAAAGCGTTGCTGCCAAGGCGGTCGATCCCGATCGAGGTCGTCAACGCCGTCTGCGCTCAGTCCTCCGTCGCAGGGGACGCGGCGACGCAGACGACTCCGGTGTTGCCGTCCTGGTCGGCGATCACGGTGAGCGACGGCGCGTCGCTGTCGTCGACGACGGTCCCGCCCGCGGCGACGGCGGCGGCGATTCGTTGTTGGGCCACCTCGGGCGCCACGTAAACCTCAACGTGGAACCGCTGACGCGGGGTCTGGTGCTCGTCGGCGTCCCCGAACCACAGGTTCGGTACCCGTCCGCTGGGGTCACGGATCTCGTCGCTGGGGGTCCCGCGGCCCTGGGCCTCGGCATTCCCGGTCAGCAGGGCTGCCCACACCGGGGCGATGGTCGCGGAGTGCGCCGTGTCGAGGCCGAGCTCGATGACGCTGACCGAGGCCGGGTCGGCGTCGATCTTGTGGTTGGCGGCGATCTCGGTGATCTGTCGCGCGAGGTCGACGTCTCGCTGGGTCACCCATTCCACGACGTGTTCGGTGCCCTCGTCGTCACGGTAGATGGCGTCGGCGCTGACCAGCTTGAGATCGACGTACCCCTGGCCGATCGACACGCTCGGGTGGTGTCCGAGCGCGTCGCCCGCTTCGCCCACCGCGGCAACGAACCGTGCACCTGAGCCGAAGTCGTCGACCAGGTAGCGGGCATGCAGTCCCTGGGCCAGCTTGCGCCAGTCGGTCAGCTTGGCCTCGGCGATCTCCTCGCCCTTCAGCATGTCCATGATCGCGGACCCTAACGGTCATTCCGGTCCAGCGCTGGGCGCTGTGGCGCTCTGGCCTGCCTCGGCCGGCCGGCCGAACTACCCCCCCAGCAGCGCGTCGACGAAGATCTCGGCGTCGAAGGGCGCGAGGTCGTCGACTCCCTCACCGAGGCCCACGAGCTTGACCGGTACGCCCAGCTCACGTTGGACAGCGACGACGATTCCGCCGCGGGCCGTCCCATCGAGCTTGGTGAGGACGACGCCGGTGACGGAGACGGCTTCTCCGAAGACCCTGGCCTGCTGCAAGCCGTTCTGACCGGTTGTCGCGTCGAGGACCAGCAACACCTCCGCGACGGGTCGCTGCTTCTCGACCACCCGCTTGACCTTGCCCAGCTCGTCCATCAGTCCAGTCTTGGTGTGCAGGCGGCCGGCGGTGTCGACCAGGACGACGTCGACGCCGTCGTCCAGACCCCGTCGCACGGTTTCGAAGGCCACGCTGGCCGGGTCCCCACCCTCGGGACCCCGGACGACGTCGACTCCCACCCGGCGGCCCCAGGTCTCGAGCTGGTCGGCTGCAGCGGCGCGGAACGTGTCGGCGGCTCCGAGCAGCACCGTGTGCCCATCGGCCGCCAGGAGTCGCGCAAGCTTGCCCGTGGTCGTGGTTTTCCCGGTGCCGTTGACGCCGACGATCAGGGCGATGGATGGGCCGTCGGCGCCATCCAGACTGAGCGTGCGGTCGAGGGTCGGGTCGACCAGCTCCAGCAGCTCCTCGCGCAGGATCCGCTTCACGTCCGCGGGGTCCTTGATCCCCTCAACGCGCACGCGCACCTTGAGCCGGTCGACCAGTTGGGCGGTCGAGGCGACCCCGAGGTCAGAGGTGAGCAGGGTCTCCTCGACCTCGTCCCAGGTCCCGTCGTCCAGGTTCTCCCGCGACAGCAGCGTGAGCAGACCGACGCCCACGGTGGATCCGGACCGAGCCAACCGGGATCGGAGCCGTACCAGCCGGCTCGCCACGGGTTCGGGGGCGTCGAGTGAGACCCCCGCGGGGACGTCGAGCGAGCCCAACCCCTCGCTCGGGGGCCGGGGGATCAGCAGGTCTGGCGGTGCACTCTCGCGGCGCAGCTCGTCTCGCAGCTGCTTGCGCTGCTTGCCCGTGACGTAGCCGACGATGAGCAGCGCGATGACAGGGATGAACAACAGGGCGAACAGCAACGCGTTTGGATCCACGAGGGGTGAGGCTCCGATCGGGTGGGTGGGGCGCCGTCAGGCGGGTTCGGCCTCGCGCAGCCGCTGGCTGATCACTCCGGTGACCCCATCGCCACGCATCGAGACGCCGTAGAGCGCGTCGGCGACTTCCATCGTGCGCTTCTGGTGGGTGACGACGATGAGCTGGGAGGACTCCCTGAGCTCCTCGAAGATCGTCAGGAGACGACCCAGGTTCGTGTCGTCGAGGGCGGCCTCGACCTCGTCCATGACGTAGAACGGGCTGGGTCGCGCCTTGAAGATCGCCACGAGCAGGGCTACCGCGGTCAACGAGCGCTCGCCACCGGAGAGCAGGGACAAGCGCTTGATCTTCTTTCCCGGGGGGCGCGCCTCGACCTCGATGCCGGTGGTGAGCATGTCCGACGGGTCGGTGAGGACAAGCCGCCCCTCGCCACCGGGGAACAATCGCGCGAAGACTCCCTCGAACTCGCGTGCCGTGTCGTGAAAGGCGGCCGTGAACACCTGCTCCACGCGCTCATCGACCTCTCGGATGATGTCCAGGAGGTCGCGCCGCGTCTTCTTCAGGTCTTCGAGCTGCTCGGTGAGGAAGGCATGCCGCTCCTCCAGAGCGGCGTACTCCTCCAAGGCCAGCGGGTTGACCCGACCGAGGAGGTTGAGCGCGCGCTCGGCGGCACGCAGCCGCTTCTCCTGCTCCGCCCGGACGTACGGCGTGGCCGCAGGCGGGGTCGCCTCGTCATCGACCGGGTCACCCGGCGCGGCTTGGGAGGGCGGCACGAGCTGGTCGGGGCCGTACTCGGCGAGCAGGGTTGCGACGTCGACGCCCATCTCCTCGATCGATCGGGATTCGAGCTGTTCGATGCGCAGACGCTGCTCGGTGCGCGCCACCTCGTCGCGGTGGACCGAGTCGGTGAGCCGCTCGAGCTCGACGGTCAGCTCGCGCGACCTGACTCGCAACCCCTGCAGCTCCGACAGTCGGGCTGATCGTTGCGCCTCGGCCGCCGCCCTCTCGGCCTCGGCCGCCGTGAGGGACTCCTCGATCCGCGTCACCGCCCAGGAGGCCACGGCGCTGACCGCGCGCCCCACCTCCGCCGCCCTCGCAGCCCGCGCCAGTCGCTGCGCAGCCTGACGGCGTGCGGTGCGTACGGCAGCCGCGTCTCGGTCGAGGGCCTCGGCCCGCCCGCCAAGCGCGAGGACCCGCTCTTCGCCCGTACGGACCGAGAGCCGCGCCTCCAGCTCGGTGGCGGACGCGCTCGCAGCGCGCTCACGCAGGCCGGTCCGCTCGTCCACGACGACCGTGTCCTGGGGCTCGGTCGCCGCGGCCTCCAGGCGGGCCTCGAGCTCGGCCAGCACCGGAGCGTCGACGTCTCGACGTTCCGTGGCCTGCGCGAGGTCACGGTCGAGCCGGTCGGCCTCGGCCCCCGCCGCCCGGGCGGCCGCACCGAGTTGACCGAGACGCTCGGCCACCGCAGCGAGCCGGGCGTCGGACTCGTGGAGGACGGCCAGCGCCGACTCGAGCCGCTCGGAAGCGACGCGACGCGCTTCGAGCGCGCGGGCCAGCTCGAAGCGGGCGCGCTCGGACCTGTGGTCGGCGGCGGCCAGACCAGCCTCCGCCTCGGCAACCGCGGCCTGGACCTCCAACAGGGACGGAGTGCTCGCTGATCCGCCGCGCGCGGACCAGGCCCCGAGGACATCCCCGTCGCGCGTCACGGCTGTCCAGCGGGCGTCAGCGTCGACGAGGGCCTGGGCCCGCTCCAGGGTGTCCACCACGGCGACGTGCCCCAGCGCCGCGGTGAGCGCCGGCGTCAGGGTCGCCGGTGCGGTCACCAGCTGAAGGGCCGGGGTCGAGCCCTCGAACCCGTCGGGCACCTGGGGGCCGAACTCGGGGCGTTCTCCACCCACGAGGAACCCGGCTCGGCCGGCGTCGTCGGTCTTGAGGAGGTCGATCGCCCGCCGGGCGGCCGGCGTGCCGTCGACCACGAGAGCGTCGGCCAGGTCACCCAATGCGGCCGCGATCGCCGTCTCGTACCCGGGCTGAACGTCGATGACTGAGGCGACGGAACCGCGCAGCCCGCTCAGCCGATCTCCCGCCGCGAGCAGCGCCGAGGTCCCGTCCTTGCGCGCCAGCCCCAGCCTGAGTGCCTCCAGGCGCGCCGTGAGCGCCGCTCGCTCGCTCTCGGCCCCCCGCTCTTCGTCGCGCAGCCCGGCGACCTCGGCCTCGGCGGCGTCCAAAGCCTTGGCGGCATCCTCGTGCTCGGCATCGAGATCCACCTCGCCCTCATCCAGACCCGCGACCTGGCTCTCCAGAGCGGTGAACTCGCCGTGCGCGAGCTCGGCTCGGCTGCGGGCCTGCGCGAGGGATTCGGCGAGCCTGGCGATTTCGGCTGACCGCGTGTCCACGCGGCTCCTCGCTGCCTCGACCTCTCCGCGCAGACGAGCGAGGCCCTCGCGGCGGTCGGCGGCAGCACGCAGCTCGCGGGCGACTCGTGCCTCTTCCTCGGCCAGCACACGATCGGCTTCGGCTCGGGCGGCGACAGCCCCAGCCAGCCGCTGCCGTTCGTGCTCGACCGACGCAGCAAGAAGCGCCTCCTCTTCACGAACCGCCGCGGCTTCACCCTCGAGCTCCTCGGGGTCACGGCCCGGCTGGATGTCGACCCGCTCGTCAGCGAGGTGTCGCAGGCGCTGGGTCGCGAGAGCCTGAACAGCTCCCATCCGGTCTCGAACGGCCGCCAACCTGAAGTACGTCTCCTGCGCTCGGCCCAGCGCGTTTCCCCCTCCCGCGTCGTCCGCCTCGAGCTCGTCCACCCGGCGAGCCAGCGCGGAGAGCTCGTCGTCGACCTCGGCGCGGCGGCGGCGCAAGGCCGTCTCGTCGGCGATCTCCGCCTCGAGCGTGGTCCGCAGCGCCAGCAGGTCATCTGCGAGCAAGCGCAGCTTTGAGTCACGCTGGTCGGCCTGGATCACCGCGGCTCGCCTGGCCACCTCCGCCTGCTGCCCGAGCGGCTTCAGCTGGCGTCGAAGCTCGGCGTTGAGGTCCTGGACCCGCGTGAGGTTGGCCTGCATCGCGTCCAGCTTGCGCAGGGTCTTCTCCTTGCGCTTGCGATGCTTGAGGACGCCAGCGGCCTCCTCGATGAAGCCTCGCCGGTCGTCGGGGGTCGCCGAGAGGACCGCGTCCAGCTGGCCCTGGCCGACGATGACGTGCATCTCGCGGCCGATCCCTGAATCGGACAGCAGCTCCTGGACGTCGAGCAGGCGGCACGCCTGCCCGTTGATCGAATACTCCGAACCCCCGTTGCGGAACATGATCCGGGAGATCGTCACCTCGGTGTAGTCGATCGGCAAGGCGCCGTCGGTGTTGTCGATGGTGAGGATCACTTCGGCGCGCCCCAGCGGCGGGCGCCCGGAGGTGCCGGCGAAGATGACGTCCTCCATCTTGCCGCCGCGCAGCGACTTGGCGCCCTGCTCGCCCATGACCCAGGCGAGCGCGTCGACGACGTTGGACTTGCCGGAGCCGTTGGGTCCGACCACACAGGTGATCCCGGGCTCGAAGCGCAGCGTCGTGGACGAGGCGAAGGACTTGAACCCACGCAGGGTCAGGCTCTTGAGATGCACGCGGGGGACTCCAGGCCGGGACGAGTCCCGGTGTGGTCGAGGTCAGGGGGAAGACCGCTTCCGAGCCTACCGGGCCGCACGACCGGATCTGCGCACCCGCACGGGGTTCGGGCAGCGCGTCAGCAACTCGACCCGACCGGGCTCAGCGGTGCGCGAGGAGGCCAGCGAGACGAGAATCGCTGGGGAGTGGTCAGACCCGGGTGAGCGAGCCCGCTGCCGGGACACTGACGTCTGCGGGCTCCGAGGGGAGCACCACGCGATCGATCCCCGCCAGGTGGTCGGCGGCGACCAGGCTGGTCAGCGCGTCGTTGGCCGCGGTGAGCCGATCCACCTCGTCGATGAGGTCCCGCACGCGCCGTCGAAGGTGTGCCATCTCGGCGGCGATCGCCGGGTCGGGGCCCCCGAGGTGGCCGTACAGAGCCTTCGCCATCCAAAGTCCTCCACGCGAGCGGGTGCCAACCTCGGCACCGGATGGTCAGGGAACAGGCCGTTCGCACGAGACCGCGGATCAGTCGGCCGAAGCGCGGACCACGTGCGGTGCTGTCGGTGCGTTCGATCAAGGGTCGCACCGGCAGCCGGGCAGGTCAACCTCCGACCCGGCGTCGTACGCCCGAACGGGTGAGCGGACGCGCACGGCGGCGACGGCACGACGCCCGGGTCCCTCAGGCGCTACCCATGGCCGTTCCGGGGACGCGACTGACACCGCGGGCAGGTGTAGGAGGACCGGTTCATGAACGGGTCGCGGCGGATGGGCGTGCCGCAGCGGTCGCACGGCCGGCCAACGCGGCCGTAGACAGCCAGGGCACGCTCGAAGTAGCCCGACTCGCCGTTGACGTTGACGTAGAGCGAGTCGAAGGACGTCCCCCCCTGGGCCAATGCCTCCTTCATGACCTCCCGCGCCTGGTCCAGCACCCGGGCTGCCTCGGACCGGCGCAGCGTGCGCGTCGACCTCGCAAAGTGGAGCCGCGAGCGCCACAGCGCCTCGTCGGCGTAGATGTTCCCGATCCCGGATACCAGGCTCTGGTCGAGCAGTGCCCGCTTGAGCCCGGTGTCCTTGCGTCGGAGGGCCGCACCGAACGCGTCATCGTCGAAGAGCGGGTCGAGCGGATCTCGGGCGATGTGCGCGACCGAGGACGGAACCCTGCCCTCGGCGCCGTCGCCGACGAGCGCCTCCACGGCCAGGCCGCCGAAGGTGCGCTGGTCGACAAATCGCAGGTCTGGTCCGCCGTCGGTGAACTGAACGCGCACCCGCAGGTGCTTGTCGGTCTCGCCCGGGGCCGATCCGACCAGCAGCTGGCCACTCATTCCGAGGTGGGCAACCAGAGCGTCGCCGACCTGGGCGCTCGTGTCGTCCGGGGTCAAGCGGCCCTCTTCGAGCGGGATCCAGAGATATTTGCCCCGTCGGGACACCCGCGCAAGGGTCCGCCCAACCACTCTCGAGGAGAGGTCTGCCGGCCCAGCACGGTGGCGTCGCGTTGCCCTCGGGTGGAGGACCTCGAGGTGGGCGACCGTTCGCCCAGCCACGTGAGCGGCGAGGCCGCGTCGGACGACCTCGACCTCGGGGAGCTCAGGCACGGGGTCCGGCTCTGCGTGCAGAACCCATCGCTGGGCGGCGCTCGCTCACCCGCCTCGCGGCCCGTCGTGATCATTCGACGGCGGGGAGGGCAGCGATTCCCAGGCGGTTGCCGCCGCCTCCTGCTCGGCCTCCTTCTTGCTGCGGCCCGAGCCCTGACCCCTGACGACGCCGGCCACGACGACACGAGCCACGAAGGTCTTCTCGTGATCGGGCCCCGACTCGCTGACCTGGTAGTCGGGGACGCCGAGCGCGAGTCCGGCCGTGCGCTCCTGCAACGAGGTCTTCCAGTCGAGGCCAGCCCCGAGGCCAGCTGCCGCCTCGATCAGGGGGTCGACCAGGCGATGGACGAGCCCAGAGGCCTCGTCCAGCCCGCGGTCGAGGTAGACCGCGCCGATGACCGCCTCGACCGTGTCGGCGAGGATCGACGACTTGTCACGCCCCCCGGTCGCCTCCTCACCCTTCCCCAGCCGGACGTACGCCCCCAGATCGAGCGAGCGACCCACATCGGCCAGCGCACGCATGTTGACCACCGCCGCACGCAGCTTGGCCAGCTGACCCTCCGGCAGATCCGGGTGGGTCCGAAAGAGCGTGTCCGTGACGACCAGACCCAGCACGGAGTCGCCGAGGAATTCGAGGCGCTCGTTGGTCGGCAAGCCGCCGTTCTCGTAGGCGAACGACCGGTGGGTCAGGGCACGCGTCATGACACCCGGGCTCACCTTGGTGCCCAGACGAGCCTCGAGCCCGCTGAAGGTCGCCGCGACGAGCTCATCAGCGGACTGGCCCTCGCCGCCCGCCGACTCAGCCCCAACCAACTCAGCGTCGCTGGTCACGGAAGCCTGCCCCGGGTGCAGCTCAGACGTCGAGGACCTGGCGGCCGTTGTACTGGCCGTCTTCGTCGGTGCGGTGCGGGACGGAGTACTCGACCTCACCGTTGACGACACGCTTGTTGATCTGGGGCAGCTTCGCCTTCCAGTTCGCGCGGCGGTGACGGGTGTTGCTGCGCGAGGTCTTCCGCTTCGGAACGGCCACGATCAGCTCTCTTCCTGTGAGACGTGGTGCATGGGGGTGGACGGGACAGCAGGCTGGGCGGGGCTGTCGACGAGCGACGCAAGCGCAGCCCACCGGGCGTCGACCAGGTCGTGGTGGTGCTCAGGGTCATCGGCCAGTCGGGCACCGCACTCGGCACACAGGCCCAGGCAGTTCTCCTGGCACAGCGGCTTGAGCGGCAAGGCGAGCACGGCAGCATCCCGCAGTCCGGGCTCGAGGTCGAGCAGGTCGTCCTCGATGGGCCGAAGCTCGTGAGCCTCATCGGTCGCGACGTCGGCAGAGCCGCTCCGTGAGCGGTCTTCGCGCTCGGGGTAGACGAAGAGCTCCTGAAGGTCAACGACGACGAGCTGGTCGACGGGTTCGAGGCACCGCACGCACTCGCCCGTCGCTCGTGCCTTCGCCGTGCCCGACACCAGCACGCCTTCCACGACCGACTCAAGCCGGAGGTCGAGGTCCACCGGGGCGCCCTCGGGGATACCGATCACCGGGATTCGCAGGTCACCCGGAGCCGGCACCTCGAACGCCACGGAACGCATGGCACCGGGCCGCCGACCGAGCTCTCGGGTATCGAGCACGAGCGGGGCGCGAGCGTCTAGGCGACTCACGACGGTTCCCTCGCTGATCTGGGAGCCCGCGCGAGGTGCGCGACGGGCGTACGGACTCAATGGGCAGATTCGGTGGTCAGAGGAGAACCGCTCGCCCAGCGCGCAGCACAAGGCTCCCGATCTCACCCCGGAGACCTCCATCAGGGTAACGCCGGGAGACCGGTCCCCCAAACCGTGCCGGCCGTCAGGCTCCGGGCAGCGGCCTCTCAAGCACGGCTGGAGCGTCCTGCTCGATCTCGTCACGGCGCACCTGGATCTTGTCTCGCCCGTGCCGGACGGCCTCCAGAGTCTTGGACAGAGCGATCTCGAAGCTGGCCAGCTTCCCGTCGACGTACGCGTCCGTGTCTTCCTGCATCCGGGCAGCCTCCTCGCGGGCCTCCCCTCGCATGCGGCCGGCCTCACGCTGCGCCTGGGCGTAGATCTCGGTTTGTGAGACGAGCTGCATCCGCTCCTCATGGGCTGCGGCCACGATCTCCTCGGCGTCGGCCCGAGCCTGGTCGAGCACCGCCTCGCGCTCGCTCAGGATGCGCTCGGCCTCGTCGAACTGCTCAGGAAGCAGCAGGCGCATCTCGTCGAGCAGCTCCAGGAGCTCCGCGCGGTTGAGGATGCACGACGCCGACATGGGCATCGAGCGCGCTCCCTCGACGAGCGCGATCAGGTCATCGAGCTTGTCGTGCACGTCCACTGCAGGGTCTCCGAGTCGGTCGAGTCAGCGCTGAGCGAGCTTGGCCACGAGCTGGTCACGCACCCCGTCGGGAACCAGTCCTGAGACGTCCCCGCCGTAGGTCGCGACTTCCTTGACCAGGCTCGACGACAGATAACTGTAAGCCGGGTTCGTCGACACGAAGACCGTCTCGACGCCGGCCAACCGATGATTCATCTGCGCCATCTGCTGCTCGTACCCGAAGTCTCCCTCGGCCCGCAGGCCCTTGCAGATCACGGGGATGCCCCGCTCGGTGCAGAAGTCGACGATGAGGCCGTGCCAGGAGTCGACCGCCACGTTGGCGTACGGAGCGGTGGCCTCCCGAAGCTGCTCGAGGCGCTCTTCTACCGTGAAGAGCGACGCCTTGGTCTTGTTGATGAGGACGGCGACCGTCACCTCGTCATACAGCGCGGCGGCGCGGCTGATGACGTCAAGGTGCCCGTTGGTGACCGGGTCGAACGATCCCGGGCAGACGACGCGTCGCACTGAGCGCTCCTCACCTGGCGTGGCCTCGGACTGGCGAGCGCCGCCCGCGGTTGGGGGCTCATCCCGCGGCGCGACCGTACCAAAGCGTCGCCTCGCCGTAGCGACGGTCACGCACGGCGTCGAAGCCGTCGGGCCATGCCCACCCGTTGCGGGTGGCTCGCTCGACGACGACAAGGGCGCGTGCGGCCAGCCAGGTCTGGTCGGCGAGGTCGGTGAGCACCGACCTCAGCGACTCGTCCGGGACGTCGTACGGGGGATCGGCGAACACCACGTCATACGGCGCATCCGGGTTGGGGCCCGCCGCGAGGCTCTCGACCGCAGTGCGGCGGACCTGGACGTGATCGAGCCCGACTTCGGCCGCATTCCTGGCCGCGACGTCGGCTGCCCCCCGATCGCGCTCGACCAGCAGGACGCTGCTCGCCCCCCTCGACAGGGCCTCCAGGCCGACCGCCCCCGATCCCGCATAGAGGTCGAGCATGCGCAGCCCCCGCAGGTCTTCGCCACCTCCATCGGCGCGACCGAGCAGGGCGGCGACCGAGGAGAACAATCCCTCCCGGGCGCGGTCGGCCGTCGGTCGGGTCCCCCGCGGCGGGACGGCCAGGCGACGCCCCTTGGCCGCACCCGCGATGATCCGCGTCACGCCGCTCGCGCACCACCGGTGAGCTCGTCGAGGATGGCATCGACCGAACCGATGCCGATCGACAGGTGCCCTTCCCCGTGGAGCAGGTGCGCGCTGACCCAGGGCATCCGCTCGACCAGCCATTCACCGTGAGCAAAGGGAACCATCAGATCCTCCGACCCTTGCCAGATGCTCACCGGGACCGCGGCAAGTCCGTCGAGGTCGAAACCCCACGGACGGGTGAACTCGAGATCGTCGTCAAGCCAGCCGTCCACGCCGGGGGCGAGCGCGTTGGCCATCCCCGCCGCCATGTCCTCGGCAAGTGGCCCGTCGAGGCACGCGAGGTCAACGGGCGGAAGGAGCGCGCCGAGGCCAGCCAGGAGACCCTCGGTGTCGCCGCGGAGGAGATCAGGGCGGATCCCGTCCAGGTAGGCGCGCAAGACCGACTCACCAGACAGCGCGGCTTCGAACTCTTCAAGGTTGTCCTGACCCATCCCCGCCAGGAAGTCGAGGTCGGGCACCCCGAACGCTCCGACCCCAGCCACGACGGTCACCGCCAGAACCCTCTCCGGGAGGAGCGCGCCACAGGCCAAGGCGTGCGGACCACCACCCGACGTGCCCGCGACGTAGGCGTACGGGGCCTCGAGAGCGTTGAGCAGTGCCCTGGAGTCCGCGGCAACGTCTGCGACGGTTCGCCCCTGCAGGCGGTCTGACCGCCCATAACCGGGACGGGCTGCGCACACCAACCGAAGGCCGCGCGCCGCCGCCGCACTGGCCCAGGCCCGAACGGGTGTCGCGCCGGAGGGCGTGCCGTGGTGGAAAAGCAACGGGACCCCATCCGCAGGACCCACCGACGTCCACTCCAGAGTGCGCCCGTCAGGGAGGCTCATGAGGTTCCAGCTCACCGGCTCGTCGAACCCGGTAGGGGCATCACTGGTGCTGGCTCGCTCGTCGGTCACGGCGGCAACCTACGCCCGCTGACTCGCTCAGGCTTCAGTTCTTGTCGAGGAACTCGGCCCGCTCCTCACCGATCAGGCTGGCCAAGGCATCGCGCAGACCTGGCTCACCCGCGAGCTCACGATCCGCCCGCACCAGCGCCGTAGCGGCCTCCCGCGCCCGAGTGATCACCGCCTCGTCGCGTAGCACCGACAACAGCTTCAGCGACGTACGACGCCCCGCCTGGCTCGCGCCGAGCACATCGCCCTCACGCCGGTGCTCCAAGTCGAGCCGCGAGAGGGCGAATCCGTCCGCCGTGGCAGCCACCGCCTCGAGCCGCCGTCTTGCCGCACTGTCCTCGGGCGCTGCTGTGACCAGCAGACACAACGACGGATGCTGGCCACGGCCGACCCGCCCACGGAGCTGGTGCAGCTGGGACACGCCGAACCGTTCGGCATCCATCACGACCATGACTGTGGCATTGGGTACGTCCACGCCCACCTCGACCACCGTGGTGGCGAGCAGGACGTCGACCGTTCCGTGGTTGAAGCGCATCATCACGTCGTCCTTGACCTCACTGGGGAGCTGCCCGTGCAGCATCTCCAGCCGGAGGCCCGCCAAAGGCCCGGACGCGAGCTCTGGCAGGAGGTCGAGCACCGACGCGACGGGCTTGTCGGAGTCGAGGTCTGGGTCGTCGACGGGGTCGTCCGGCTGTGGGTCGTGCTCTTTCTGGTCACCCCCGATGCGAGGGCAGACGACATAGACCTGACGACCCTCCGCGACCTCCTCACGGACCCGTTCCCAGGTCCGCTCCATGTAGTGCGGTTTGTCCGTGGGCACCACGTGACTGGTGATCGGCTGACGCCCGATGGGCAGCTCGGTGAGGGTCGAAACCTCCAGATCTCCGAAGACGGTCATGGCGACGGTCCTCGGGATCGGGGTAGCGGTCATGACCAGGACATGGGGCGGCTTGGCCGCCTTGGCCCCCAGGGCGGCCCGCTGTTCCACTCCGAACCGGTGCTGTTCGTCGACCACCACCAGTCCGAGGTCGAAGAACTCCACCCGGTCCTCGAGCAGAGCATGGGTGCCCACGACCAAGCCGGCCTCGCCCGAGGCGATGTCGAGCAGGGCCTGGCGCCGGGCCGTCGTCGTCTGCGAGCCGGTGAGCAGGACAAGGCGGGTGCCAAGGTCGGAGCCGCCCAGGAGCCCACGCTCGGCGAGCGGGCCGAGCATCGCGGACAGCGAGCGGTGGTGCTGCTGCGCGAGCACCTCCGTCGGGGCGAGGAGGACGGCCTGCCCGCCCGCATCCACGACCGCCAGCATCGCGCGCAGCGCCACGACCGTCTTCCCCGAACCCACCTCCCCCTGAAGCAGGCGATGCATGGGGTGCGCGCGACCGAGCTCCTCGTCGAGGAGGTCCCCGACCACTCGCTGACCTTCGGTCAGCTCCCAGGGCAGCCGCTGGTCAAAGGCGTCGCGGAGCCCGTCGCGACGGACCGGGCGGGGGGTGGCCGCGAGCGCCTCGGTGTCGAGCCGGCGCTGGGCCAGGGCCACCTGGAGGACGAAGGCCTCGTCGAAGACCAGCCGGCTCCGGGCTCGTCTCCAGTCCGCGTCGTCGGCGGGGCGGTGGATCGCGCGAAGCGCGTCGCTCAATCCGAGCAGGCCCTCGGCACCACGGACGTCCGCAGGCAGCGGGTCCTCGAGCTCACCCATGGTGTCCAGCACCACGGACACGCTCTTCGCGATCGCCCAGGAAGGCAGGTCCTTGGTGGCTGGGTAGATCGGGATGAGGGTGTCTGCGTAGTCGCTGGCCCGCCGTTGAGCGGCATCATCGTCGGCATCGCGGCCGAACATCTCGTAGGTCGGGTGGGTGAGCTGCCGCTGGTGCCGGAAGATCCCGACCTCGCCGGCGAAAAGCCCCCGACGCCCGGGGACGATCTCGCGCGCGTGGTATCCGACCTGGTGGAAGAACGTCAGCGTCAGCTCGGCGCCTGAGCCATCGCTCACAACCGCGACGAACATTCCCTTGGGACGCGATCGCGGCCGCCTGACCTCGGCTTTGACCACCTCGGCCAGCACGGTGACCTGATCGCCGACCCGCAGGGCCGCGAGGTCGGTCAGCTCCCCGCGCCGCTCGTAGCGCCTCGGGTAGTGACGCAGCAGGTCGCCCGCTGTCTCGATACCGAGCTTCGCCAGCTTGGTGGCCGTCTTCGGTCCCACGACACGGGTGACCGACTGCGCAAGGGCCTCAGCGCCTCCGCTCACTCGACGCCCAGGAGCAGCGGGAAATGGGTCTGGCCGCCGTCGTAGACGCTCGCCTCCACCTCCGGATGGCCACGGCGGAGATGATCGATCAGTTGAGCGGCCAGATGAGTCCCGGCCTCGGCGCCAGTCACCACGGTGACCAGCTCACCACCCGAGGCCAGCATGCGCTCGAGCAGCGTCTTGGCCACTTCGGAGACATCGGCGCCGATGACTGCGACATCCCCATCGAGCAAGCCGAGGACGTCGCCCGGCTGGCACACCCCTGCGGTCGTGAGCGCTTCACGGGTCGCGAGGGTGACCTCGGCATGCCGGGTGGCCCGTGCCGCGGACGTCATGGCCACGACGTCGTCGTCGAAGCGGCGACCGGGGTCGTGCACCGCCAGAGCCGCAAGCACCTGCACCGTGGCGAGCGTGGGGATGACCGCTACCCGAACGCCATCCTTGCGTGCCTGATCGGCCGCTGCCTCGGCGACGGCCAGGACATCCTTGTCGTGCGGAAGGACCACGACTTCGGTGGCGTGAGCGCGTTGGATCGCCCGAAGGATGTCTCGGGTCGCCGGTTTGGCGCCGACTCCTGAATGAACCACAGCGGCGCCGGCGGTCTCATAGAGCGCGGCCAAACCTTCCCCAGCCGCGACGGCGACCACGCACCGAGGCGCGTCGCCCTGGGGCTTGGCGGCGGCGACCTGGTCGCGAAAATGGGTCACGACGATGCGGTAGGGACGCCCCGCCTCGATGCCCGCCTCGATCGCCGCACCCACGTCGTCGACGTGCACGTGAACGTTCCACAGGCCGTCCCCACCCACCACCAGCAGCGAGTCCCCCAACCCCTGCAGCGACTCGCGCAGCACGACGATGGGCGCGTCTGGCGCCTCCAGCAGGTACATCACCTCGTAGGCCGGTCCGCCGGGGTCAACCAGCTCTCCCCTGGCGAAGGTCGGAAGGTTCTGGGAGCGGGGGCGGTGCCTCGGCTCGCTTCCCGTGACGACTTGGACGAGGGCGTCGAGGAGCACCACCGCGCCGCGGCCGCCGGCGTCGACCACCCCGGCTCGACGCAGGGCCTCCAGCTGGTCGGGCGTGCGATCGAGAGCCGCCTGCGCTCCCGAGGCGGCCGCGACCGCGACCTCGTCGACCGCGTTCGTCTCAACGGCTCCAGCGGCCTCGGCGGCGCCGCGGACGACCGACAAGATGGTCCCCTCGACGGGCTGCGCGACGGCTGTGTATCCCGCCTCCGACGCCTCCCGCAGGGCCAACCGAAGCATCTCTGCAGCCGTGCGCGGAGTCGGGTCGGCCAGGACTTCAGCGACCGCCCGGAAGTACTGGCTCAGGATGACTCCGGAGTTGCCGCGAGCACCGAGCAAGGCGCCGTGAGCGACAGCGCGACTGGTCGCGGCGAGCTCGGCGGTCTCGTCGTCCGACTCAGGACCGAGCGCCTCGACCGCCGACTCCATCGTCAGGTAGAGGTTGGTGCCGGTGTCACCGTCCGGGACCGGATAGACGTTCAGCGCATCGATCTCGGCGCGCGCCTCACCCAGGCCCACTAGCGCAGCGCGGCACCAACGCCGCACGCCCGTCGCCGACAGCGCCGACGAAGCCGGAGCGCGGGGACCGCCTGAGGCGGTTGGGCCGTCGGGCTTGGGGGCTGGGCCGGTCATGCTGGCCGAGGCTACCGTCGGAGGGCGACGCCCGAGTTGGACCGCCGCAAGCGCGCTCGGGTATCCTCGACGGGTTGCCTGGCCGACGTCGGGCGCCTCACCCTTTTCATTGGAGTTCACCGGTGGCTGCCACCTGCGACATCTGCGGCAAGAAGCCGAGCTTCGGCAACAGCATCTCGCACTCTCACCGGCGCACGCCGCGACGCTGGAACCCGAACGTTCAGCGCATGCGCGTGACGGTGGGCGGCACGCCTAAGCGGCTCGACGTCTGTGCGGCCTGCATCAAGGCAGGCAAGGTCGTCCGCTAGGCCTCAGTTGCGCCTCCCGCGCTAGCCCCGTCGGCCAGCTCTCGCACGATGTCCAGATGCCCGACGTGGCGGGCGTACTCCTGGAGCAGGTGGAACAGCACCCGCTCCAACGACGCGGGCGCAGCACCGTCCCACCGCTCCCCCGGCTGACCGACCTCATCCAGGCCGTGCGCCTCCACCACCGATCGGGTCGTACGCCCCTGGTCGGCCAGCTGCGCACACACGTCCGCGACGGACTCGTTCGGCGCGACGTACCAGCGGTCGTCGCGGCGATCCCCCCACGGGTCCCCCACGTCGACGCCTTCGAACCCCCAGACCAGCCACCTGCGCTCGACAAACGTCAGATGCCTGACCAGCTCGAGGGGAGTCCATCCGGACGGCAGCCTGCTGGTCCGCAGCTCGTCCTCCGGTAGCCCTTCGAGGTTCGCGAGCAGGGCCGCCCGGAAGTAGTCGAGATATCCGAGGAAGACCTCGGCGCGTGAGCTGATGGAGTCCGTGGGTTCGGGAAAATCCAGCGCCATCCGTGGCTCCTTCGGGGCTCGGCTAGGCGGGCTGCTCGGCGACGTGCCGGGCGATACGCGTGGCCTCCAGACCTGCCTCGCGCAGCATCCCGGCCGGGGAGACGAAAAAGCCGCAGAAGTACAAGCCCGGCAGCGCTGTCGGTGCCCCCGAGTGGACCGGACGCCCCTCGCGATCACACACCGCCTCCCAGTCCACGAGGAACTCCTCGAGGGCGGGGCGAAAGCCGGTGGCCAGCACCACGGCATCGACGGGGAGCTCGCTGCCGTCCTCGAGCACGACGCCGTCTTCAGCGAATCGGGCTAGGGCCCCATGAACGGTGATCCTGCGGTCCCTGATCAATTGCATGGTTCCGATGTCCAGCATCGGCACGCGGTGATCTCGGGCCATCTGCGTGTTCGGACCGTACGGCAGCTGGGCAAGTCCGAGTCGCCGCACGTCGCCGACAGTCAACCGCAACAAGGGCTTGGCCAGCGCGTCTGCCACCGCTGGCGGTAGATGGCGCATGACGATCCCGAGTTGCAGAACAGGGACGACACCGAAGACGTCGCGGGGGACGACGTTCACCGGGGAGCGCACGGACAGATGGGTCTGGACCCCATGCTCGACCAGGTCCATGGCTTGCTCGCAGGCAGAGTTCCCGAAGCCGACCACCAGCACGGAGCCCCCACGCCAGGGCTCACCGTTGCGGTATTCGCTGGAGTGCAGAACTCGTCCGCGGAAGCTGTCCATACCCGGCCAGACAGGACGTACGGGCCGCGCAGCCGCTCCGGTCGCCACCACCACGGTCCGCGCCCGCCACGTGCTGGTCGGCGTTCTTGCCACCCACGCCTCGCCGTCATGCTCGAGGCGCCGCACCGGTTGGCCGTAGCGCGGTTCGAGCCGGTGATGATCGCGGTAGTGCTCAAGATATTCGACGACCTGGTCGCGAGATGCGTAGCGCGGCCAAGACGACGGCATGGACAGGCCGGGCAGCGCGGACCCCGACTTCGGCGTGTGCAAGTGGAGGCGGTCGTAGTGCTGACGCCAGGCGCTCCCGACGACGGCGGTCGCCTCCAGGATCTCGACGCTCCGGCCGGCGTGCTTGACCATCGCGGCACTGGCAAGACCCGAAGCAGAAGCGCCGATCACGAGGACGTCAGCGTCGAGTGGCACCGGATCAGGCTAGGCGAAGTGGTCGTGGCCGGGAGGCTCGGGCCATTCGTCCCCATCCACCCGGACCCCCTCCTCCTCAACGACGCTCCCGATCACCGTCCATCCGCGCGGTCGCCGGCCCCCCGCGGGGAATGTCGCGACCAGGGCGTGGTCCTCGCCCCCTGTGAGCACCCAGCCGAGGGGGTTCATCCCGAGGGCAGCCCCGGCGGCGGTCAGCGGCTCTGCGAGGTCGAGGGCCGAGGAGTCGAGCTCGATGCCCACACCGCTCGCCGACGCAACGTGGCCCAGGTCGGCGAGCAGGCCGTCGCTGACGTCGCACATCGCCCGCGCCCCGGCCACGGCGGCCCTGACCCCGTGGGCGTACGGCGGTTCCGGGCGCCGGTGCGCATCGGCCAGCACTCGCGGAGAGCGAAAGCCTCGCTGAAGCACGGCCAGACCCGCCGCCGACCATCCAAGCCGGCCCACGACCGCGACGACGTCGCCGGGCTTGGCTCCCGAGCGGGTCACCGGTGGTCGGCCGTCGAGATCACCCAGCGCAGTGACGGCGACAAAGACGCCTTCCGATCGCACCACGTCGCCCCCGACAACGGAGACAGACAGAGCCGAGCACTCCTCTTCCAGCCCATCGGCCAGGCCGCGGGCCCACTCGACGGGCAGCCCGGCTGGGACCCCCAGTCCCACGAGGATGGCTGTGGGGCGCGCGCCCATCGCTACGACGTCGGCCAGGCTCTGCGCGGCCGCCTTGTGGCCCACGTCGGCCGCCGTCGACCAGTCCCGGCGGAAGTGCGCTCCTTCGACCAAGACGTCCGTGGTCACGACGACCCTGGCGTCGGGTGCGGCAACGACGGCGGCGTCGTCACCCGGCCCGAGCAGCACCCCCTTTCCTTGACGAAGACGCGCGGTCACCTCACGGATCAGCCCGAACTCGCCGAGTGCCCCGATCGTGCCCGGCGTGGGGGTGGTCATAGCCTGCTCCTCACGGTCGCGATAGGTTCGCCGCCCGACATCGTCTCCCGGGAGGCCGCCATGATGGTGCAGGCGTACATCCTCATCCAGACCGAGGTCGGCAAGGCAGCCCACGTCGCGCGCGAGATCAGCTCGATCGCCGGGGTCACCCTCGCCGAGGACGTCACAGGCCCCTATGACGTCATCGTCCGGGCTGAGGCGAGCAGCGTCGACGAGCTGGGCAAGCTGGTGGTCGCGAAGGTGCAGGGCGTCGACGGCATCACCCGGACGCTGACCTGCCCCGTCGTCCACCTCTGACCGGAGGGCACCTGAGGCGCGTGCTGCCGTCGCGCCGCGGGCGCACGGCATGTTCCGCGCTGATGGTGGCCTTCGCCGTTGCTGGCTGCGCCGGCGCCATGCCGGTAGGAGCGCCCGCTCCCACAGGCGAAGCGGCCGCAGCCTGCACCGCCCTGACTGCCGGCCTACCGACCGAGCTTCTCGGTCTCGAGCGACGCGCGACCGATCCCGAGTCGCCCTTCACCGCCGCCTGGGGAGAGCCGGCCGTGACCCTCCGGTGCGGGGTCGCACAGCCGGGGCAGCTGACTCCGACGAGCGAGCTCGTCAGTGTCGGGGGCCCAGGCGGGCCAACGGTCGACTGGCTTCCGACCGAGCTGACGCAGGGGTTCCGTTTCACGACGACGGGACGGGTGGCCTACGTGGAAGTTGACGTTCCTCGTGACTATGCGCCAGAGGTCAACGCGCTGATCGCGTTGGCCGACCCGGTCGCAGCAGCCGTGCCCACGGTTGACGACGTCAGCGAAGGCCGGGCCGTCGAGCCATCGCCGTCGTGATCAACCGATCGACCAGCGCCGGGTAATCGACCCCCGTGGCAGCCCACATCCTGGGGAACATCGACACCGGGGTGAAGCCGGGCATGGTGTTGACCTCGTTGAGGATGATCGATCCGTCCGAGGTCAGGAAGAAGTCGACCCGAGCCAGCCCCTCACAGCCGAGGACCTTGAACGCCCGTACGGCCAGGTCCTGAACCCGGACGTGTACGTCGGCCGGGACGTCCGCTGGCACATCGAACTCGGTGGCGCCATCGAGGTACTTCGCCTCGAAGTCGTAGAACGCGTGCGGCCCGACCACACGGATCTCGGCGCACACACTGGCCTCTGGGTCTGACCCGCCGACCCCCTCGAGGACCCCGCACTCGAGCTCGCGGCCAACCACCGCTTCCTCGACCATCACCCTGGGGTCGTGGCGATGCGCCTCCTCGAGTGCGGAGCGCAGATCGTTCCACGAATCGACCTTGGTGATGCCCATCGAGGAGCCGGCGCGAACGGGCTTGACGAAGACCGGCAGCTCGACCTCCTGCCTGATCCGGGCCAGTGCCGCGGCGGGGTCAGCGACCCACGAGGCCTCCGTGATCAGAGACGATCGGCCGACCGGGAGGCCATGCGCAGCCAGCACCACCTTGGCCATGGCCTTGTCCATGGCCAAGGCCGACGCGAGCACGCCCGAACCGACGTAGGGGATACCGGCCAGCTCGAGCAGGCCCTGAACCGTGCCATCCTCGCCGTACGGTCCGTGGAGCAGGGGGAAGACCACATCCACCTGTCCGAGCGGCGGTGGAACCTCCCCAGGCCGCGTCCCGACCAGCCCCTGGCTGGTCGGGTCCCCGGCCAGCACGACCTGCACCCCGCCCGAGTCCACTTCGGGCAGGACCTCGGAACGGATCGCGAGAGCAGCTGGGTCATCCGCCGCCAAAACCCAGCGTCCGTTCCGGGAGATCCCCACGGGGACGACGTCGAAGCGGCTGCGGTCGATCGCAGCCAGAACACTGCCAGCGCTCGCGCAGGAGATGGCGTGCTCCGAGGACCGCCCTCCGAACACCACGGCCACTCGAGGGCGGCGTGGGGGCTCCGCAGCCGCGCGGTCGACGGTCATCACGCTGACCCTATCCTCGCGCCATGGACCTCTCACGCTCGACGCTCGCGGTGACCGCTGGCCGTCCGGAACCCAGCCCGGGCGCTGCGCTCAACGTCCCGGTCGTCATGGCGTCGACCTACCGGGCCGGCGGCGATCTCACCTACGGACGGGACGGAAACCCCACCTGGTCGGCCCTGGAGGAGGCGGTCGGCGCCCTCGACGGAGGGCATGCGGTGGCCTTCCCCAGCGGGATGGCCGCCTTGACTGCAGTTCTCGGCACGGTCCGTCTCGGAGGCATCGTCGTCGCCCCGAGAAGCCCGTACACCGGCACCGCGGACGTCCTCCGCGAGCACCAGCAATCCGGGCGTCTCGTCGTCCGCTGGGTCGATGCGGCCGACGCCGATGCGGTCGTCGCGGCCTGCCCGGGCGCCGACCTCGTGTGGATGGAGTCGGCGACGAACCCCCTGCTCGACGTCGCCGATGTGGCGCGGACGTGCGCAGCCGCTCGAGCGGCCGATGCCACGGCCGTGATCGACAGCACCTTCACGACCCCGATGGGGCTGAGGCCCCTCGAGCTGGGGGCGCACCTGGTCATGCACAGCGCCACCAAGCTGATGTCGGGACACTCCGATCTGCTCCTCGGGGTCGTCGTCGCGCAAGACGTAACCGTTCGCGACCACCTTGCGGCGGCACGACATCTCAGCGGATCGATTCCCGGCCCCTTCGAGGCGTGGCTTGCGCTGCGTGGCCTGCGCACGCTTCCCCTGCGCCATGCAAAGGCGAGCGCGTCCGCGGGCCAGCTGGCCGTGCGCCTGAGCGAGCACGCGAGCGTGTCCCGGGTGCGCTATCCGGGCCTCAGCGACGACCCAGGGCACTCCTTGGCGTCGGCGCAGTGGGATTCATTCGGATCGATGATCTCGATCGAGGTGAGGGGCGACGCCGAGGCGGCCGAGCGGGTGTGTCGGTCGACGAAGCTGTGGCTGCACGCCACGAGCCTGGGGGGTGTGGAGTCGACCCTCGAGCGACGCCGCCGGTGGCCGACCGAGAGCTCGGACGTGCCGGAGACACTCATCCGCTTGTCTGTAGGGATCGAGGACGTCGAAGATCTTTGGCAAGACTTGTCCAAGGCCCTGGACGACAGCCAGTAGCCGGGTCCGTCGAGACCGGTCAGCCAGTGGACCCCGTCATGCCCCTTCGGCCTTCGTCGAGCGTGACATCAACCGTCCCAACATCTCCCGCGGCGAAACCCCGTGATGCACCACAGCCACGACCTGCTCGGTGAACGGCATGTCGACATCGTGCTTGCGAGCGAGGTCGAGGATCGATTGGCAGGACTTCACGCCCTCGCAGGTCTGCTGGGTGAGGGCGGTTGTCTCCTCCACCGAGCGCCCCTGCCCCAGGTTCTCGCCAAAGGTCCGGTTGCGCGACAGCGGCGAGGTACAGGTGGCCACGAGGTCTCCGATGCCAGCGAGCCCAGCGAACGTCATCGGATCCGCTCCTAGCGCGGCACCCAGCCGAGCCGACTCGGCGAGCCCACGGGTGATCAACGACGATTGCGTGTTGGTGCCGAAGCCGAGCCCTACGGCCATGCCGTTGGCCAAGGCGATCACGTTCTTCGTGGCGCCGCCGATCTCGACACCCACGACGTCCTCGTTGGTGTAGGGCCTGAAGTACGGCGTCAACGAGGCGCTCTGCAGCAGCCGCGCATGGTCCACATCCGGACAGGCGACGACGGTGGCTGCAGGCTGCCGCAGGGCGACCTCCCGAGCGAGGTTGGGACCGGAGACGACCGCGACCCGTTCCGCGGGGACCGCAGCCACCTGGGCGATCACCTCGCTCATGCGCATCGTCGTACCGAGCTCGATGCCCTTCATCAGGCTCACCAGCACCGCGTGTTGGGGCAGGTGCTCCCGCCAGCGATCGAGGTTTTCGCGCAGGACCTGGGACGGGATAGCGAGCACGACGACGTCGACATCGTGCAGAGCCTCCTGAGCGTCTGTGGTCGCCCAGAGGGCGGGCGGGAGCTCGATGCCCGGGTGATACTTCGGGTTCTCATGCTCGTGCGTGATGCTCGAAACGAGCGCTGAGTCCTTCCCCCACAGGACAACCTCCGTGCCGGCGTCAGCCATCACCATGCCGTAGGCCGTACCCCAGGAACCCGTTCCCATCACGGCAGCACGTGTCATGGAGACCTCCGGTCGGGATCGTCGTAGCGGACGTTGGCCTTCCCGATCTCGGGCAGCCCCTCGGCCTTTGGATCGAGGCGCTCACCCTCCGGTGGAGGCTCGTGTCGGAGCTCGGCGACCAGCGCCGCGATCGCGTCCATGATCCGGTTCGTTGCCTCCAGCAGGACCGCAGCATCCGGCGCCTCTTGCTGCAGGTCGCTCAGGTCGACGGGCGGCCCGATCGTGACGGTCACCGTTTGCGGGGGCAGCACGTGCGGTCGCTTGGCGTACGGAGCCAGGATCCGCTCAGAACCCCAATGAGCCATGGGGATGACCGGGCACCCAGTCTCCAACGCGATGCGGGCCGCACCCGTCTTGCCTCGCATCGGCCACAGTCCAGGGTCGCGAGTCAGGGTGCCCTCCGGATAGACGACCACGCACTCCCCCGCGCGCACCGCGGCGACCGCATCCCGCATGGCATCCCCGGCCGAGCCGGTTTCGCGATGCACCGGGATCTGACCGGCTCGCGCCACGATCCCGCCCACGACCGGCGCCTCGAACAGGGAGTCCTTCGCGAGGAAGCGAGGTGGACGCCCGTTGTCGTAGAGATAGTGGGCGACAGCCAGGGGATCGAAGTGGGACGTGTGGTTGGGGACGACGACGATGCCGCCGGACGAGGGCAGAAGCTCGCGGTTGAGCCAGCGGCGCCGGGTCAGCAGCAGGACAGGAGGTTTGAGCAGGCCAACAGCCAGGCGGTACCAGAAGCCCACGTGCTGGTCGGCCACTCACCCTCCTCGAGCACACCGCCGTCCGACGGACCCACAACGGCCCGGCGCGGGTGCGCGGCCCTGCCAGAACCATCCTGCCTCCGGCCACGATCAGTGTCGAGGACATCGCGCACCAGGCGCTCGGCAGGCCTATGGCTGCGGCTGGCAGGATTGCACGGGTGCGCTGGGGTCTGATCGTGCCGGTCAAGGAACTCGATCGGGCGAAGACGAGGATGCTCGATCACACCACGTTGCGTCGCCGCGACCTGGCCCGCGCCTTTGCGCTCGACACGGTTGACGCGGCGCGCGCGGCGGCTTCGATCGAGGTCATCGTCGTGGTGACGGCGGACGCGACTGTGGCCGACGAGCTGGCCGCCGTTGGGATTCTCCGGGACGAACCGGAGTCCGGCGGGCTGAACGCAGCCATGGCGGACGGTGCGGGCTGGCTTCACGAGCACCGACCAGATCTGGGCACCGTCGCCCTGTGCGCCGACCTCCCGGCACTTCGCACGTCCGAGCTCGAGGAAGCGTTGACCAGCGCCGCCCACCATCCGCAAGCTTTTGTGGCTGACACAGCCGGTTCCGGAACCACCATGCTCACCAGTCTCCCGGGAGCACCGTTCGTGCCACGCTTCGGTGCAGGCTCGGCACGACGCCATCACGAGTCTGGGGCTGTCCAGCTTCCTGCCGGTCCTACGGTTCGCCGCGACGTCGACGACGCCCAGGACCTGGTCGAGGCAGGAAACCTCGGACTCGGGCCCCGCACGCGCGCCCTTGTCGCGGCACGTCCACCAGAGCCACGGCGGTCGGTGCAGGGAACGGTGAGCGCCTTCGACGTCGACGGTCGCCACGGACTTCTGCTCACCGATGACGGAGCCGAGCTGGCCTTCGACTCCGCGGCCTTCGAGCAGTCAAGGCTGAGGCTGGTGAGACCAGGGCAACGGCTGGTGGCCACCTGCACCGCAGACGGGACCGTCACAACGGTGAGTCTGCTCGGCTGGAGCTCGCACCACCCCAGAACTGGCGCCTGACATGCGACGTCGGCCGGACCCGTGGGGGTCCGGCCGACGTCGTGGGTTCAGGCCCGCTTCGCAGGAGCCTTCTTGGCGGTCTTCTTCGCGGGAGCCTTCTTAGCCGGGGCTCGGCCTTCTTGGCCACCGTCTTCTTGGCCGGAGCCTTCTTGGCCGCCGTCTTCTTGGCCGGAGCCTTCTTGGCCACCGTCTTCTTCGCGGGAGCCTTCTTGGCCACCGTCTTCTTGGCCGGAGCCTTCTTGGCCACCGTCTTCTTCGCGGGCGCAGCCTTCTTGGCCGGTGCAGCCTTCTTGGCCGGCACGGCCTTCTTGGCAGCCGTGGCGGCCGCGGCTGGAGCCTTCTTGGCGACCTTCTTGGCGCCGGTCACGTAGGCCTTGAAGTCAGCGCCGGGACGGAACTTCGCGCCGAAAGTCTTCTTGACCTTCACGACCGCACCCGTGCGGGGGTTGCGCGCCGTCCGCGCTGCGCGCTCGACCTTCTCGAAGGCGCCGAACCCGGTGATGACCACCTTCTCGCCCTTGGCCACCGCAAACGTGATGGTCTCGATGACCGCGTCGACGGCTTCCTGGGCGGCCTTCTTGCCACCGACTCTGTCGGAGATGGAGTCGATCAGCTCGCTCTTGTTCACTGCGTTCCTTCCGGACGTCCGGCGTCGGGCCGTTGCCCGAACCAGTGGGAAGGGTAGACGCTTTGGGACAGACATGACAATTACCGAGGCTGCGTTTTGCCCTTGTGTCGCAACACTTTCCCCCGATCACTGTTCCGCTCAGGGGCGGAACTGCTCCGCCCGGTGGGGTCAGGCGGACGAAAGATGGGGCTCAGCGGGTCTGAGTGACTGGAGTGAAAGCGGGCCGCGACACCTCGAACGCGTCAATCAGGTCCCCATGCGTGAGGGTGGTCCCCACGTCGTCGAGACCCTCGAGCAAGCGCCACCGAGTGTGCGCGTCCACTTCGAAGGGGACCACCAGATCGAGCACCGAAACAGTGCATTCCTCGAGATCAACCGTGATCTGCACATGCGGATCGTCCTCGACGACCGTCCACAGCCGCTCCACGTGCTCGTGCTCCAGGACCGCAGTCAGCAACCCATTCTTGCCGCTGTTGCCCCTGAAGATGTCGGCGAAGCGAGCGGAGAGAATGACTCGAAATCCGTAGTCCGACAAGGCCCACACAGCATGCTCACGCGAGGAACCCGTGCCGAACTCCGGGCCTGCGATGAGTATTGATGCTCCCGTGTGATGCTCGCGGTTGAGGACAAACGTCGGATCAGCGCGCCACTCGGCGAACAGCGCGTCTTCGTAGCCGTTCCGGGTGATCCTCTTGAGGTATTCCGCGGGGATGAT
Source organism: uncultured Actinomycetota bacterium (assembly GCA_963820065.1). GTDB lineage: Bacteria > Actinomycetota > Actinomycetes > DATJPE01 > DATJPE01 > JANPBY01. Next base: position 467,231 of record CAWFYM010000010.1, read on the forward strand.
CTGGTCGGTGTCGACGTTGCTGTGCCGCAGGGGTACAGCTTTCCCCGTGTGAACGGTGAACTTCTGCACGACGAACTCCTTCGCTGGGGCCGGCGCTCAGGCCGGGACGAGGTCTGCGGGTGAGGCCAGGTGCCCCAGCACCGCGGTTGCCGCAGCCACCGCCGGCGACACCAGATGGGTTCGAGCGCCGTTGCCCTGACGACCTTCGAAGTTTCGGTTCGACGTCGAGGCGCTGCGCTGCCCGGCCGACAGCTTGTCGGGGTTCATGCCCATACACATCGAGCAACCGGCGTTGCGCCACTGAGCGCCGGCTGTCAGGAAGACCTGGTCGAGACCCTCGGCCTCCGCCTCCAGCCGCACGCGCGCCGAACCGGGCACGACGAGCATCGCCACCCCAGGAGCGACCCGCCGTCCGTCGAGCACGGCGGCGGCCGAGCGCAGGTCCTCGATGCGGCCATTCGTGCACGACCCGATGAAGACCGTGTCCACGGTGATGTCCTTCAGCGGAGTCCCCGGAGCCAGGTCCATGTAGTCCAGCGCACGCTCGGCGGCCGCGCGGGCGACCGGGTCGTCGAAGGTGGCGGGATCCGGGACAGCCGCAGACAACGGCGCGCCCTGACCCGGGTTGGTGCCCCAGGTCACGAACGGGGCCAGCTCGCTCGCGTCGATGACCACTTCCGTATCGAAAGAGGCGTCTTCGTCGGTGACGAGCGTTGACCAGTAGTCGAGTGCCTCCTCCCAGGCATCACCCTGAGGAGCATGGGGTCGCCCCTCGAGGTAGCCGAACGTTGTGTCGTCCGGCGCAATCATCCCGGCCCTCGCCCCCGCCTCGATCGACATGTTGCACACGGTCATGCGCGCTTCCATCGACAGCGCCCGGATGGCCTCGCCTCGATATTCGATGACGTGTCCCTGGCCCCCTCCGGTGCCGATGCGCGCGATGATCGCGAGAATCAGATCCTTGGCACCCACGCCTGATGGCAGCGCGCCCTCGACGGTCACGGCCATGGTCTTGAAGGGTTTGAGGGAGAGCGTCTGCGTCGCGAGGACATGCTCGACCTCGCTCGTGCCGATCCCGAAGGCCAGCGCCCCGAACGCGCCGTGGGTTGCCGTATGCGAGTCACCGCAGACCACGGTCATGCCCGGCTGAGTCAGACCGAGCTGAGGTCCGACCACGTGAACGATCCCCTGCTCGATGTCGCCGAGCGAGTGAATGCGGATCCCGAACTCTTCGGCGTTTCGCCGCAGAGCGTCAACCTGGGCACGCGAGGTCGGCTCGACGATCGGTTGGTCGATGTTCATGGTCGGGACGTTGTGGTCCTCGGTGGCCAAGGTGAGATCAGGCCGGCGCACCGATCGGCCCGCGGCGCGAAGACCGTCGAAGGCCTGCGGGCTGGTGACCTCGTGCACGAGGTGCAGGTCGATATAGAGCAGGTCGGGTTCACCCTCGGCACGGCGTACGACGTGCGCGTCCCAGACCTTCTCCGAAAGCGTCTTTCCCATCGCTGCACCCCTTGGCTTGCGTCTCGCATGTCGAGACGGCAGTATCAGACCATGGACAACTCTAGCGGAGTCGGCGTCCTCGACAAGGCTGCCATCGTGCTCGGTGCACTCGAATCCGGACCGGCAACACTCGCTGGGCTCGTGCACGCCACCGGGCTCGCCCGTCCGACGGCCCACCGGCTCGCCGTGGCCCTGGAGTACCACCGCCTCGTGGCCCGAGACCTGCAGGGCCGGTTTGTCCTCGGGCCGAGGCTCAGCGAGCTGGCTGCCGCAGCGGGCGAGGACCGCCTTCAGAGCGCGGCCGGGCCGGTGCTGTCGGCGCTGCGTGACCTCACCGGCGAAAGTGCCCAGCTCTACCGACGGCAGGGGGACGAACGCATCTGTGTCGCGGCCGCCGAACGGCTCTCCGGTCTGCGCGACACGGTGCCCATCGGCTCGGTCCTGCCCATGACAGCCGGGTCAGCAGCACAGGTGCTGTTGGCCTGGGAGGAACCGGAGCGCATGCATCGCGGGCTGCGCCACGCCCGGTTCACGGCAACCGTCCTCGCCGGCGTCCGCCGTCGAGGCTGGTCGCAAAGCGTCGCCGAGCGCGAGGCAGGCGTTGCGTCGGTCTCGGCCCCGGTTCGCGGCCCTTCAGGGAAGGTCGTCGCGGCCGTCAGCGTCTCCGGACCGATCGAGAGGCTCACCCGCACCCCGGGCCGCATGCACGCCCCCGCAGTCCTCGGCGCCGCGAACGCGCTGACCGAGGCTCTCGGCCGTCCCTGAGTCGTCACCACGGCCACGGCGACGTACGAAGCAAGTGCGGCGCAGACGAGCGAGGCGGCCAAGGCGTCTGCCACGACACCACCGTGCCGAATCGAAGCGACCGCCAGGCAACGGCACCGGGGCGATCGCGGGCCAAGAAGGTGAAGACCCGATGCCTCGCTGGCGGGCTGAGGTGGCGTGCTGCCGATGCCGACGCACCGAACGCCTCGGCGGATCCGAGCCTTGCCTTCTGGTAGCCCCGACGGGATTCGAACCCGCGCTACCGCCTTGAGAGGGCGGCGTGCTAGGCCGCTACACAACGGGGCCCTAGCGATCCGACTGCTGGAGTGCTGGTCGAGTGTACGGGACAAAGGCCCGTGCTCTGAGCGTGTCGGTGATGCGCTGGGGTACCAGGACTCGAACCTAGACTAGCTGAACCAGAATCAGCCGGGCTGCCAATTACCCCATACCCCAAGGGGTCGCCGAGCCTCGCGGACGGCAACCACGGAAGTCTATCGGAGCGCCCGCGAACGCCCCAAACTCCGCGCGACGGCGTGCCGCCGTCTCACAGGGCCAACCGGGCACGCAGGGCGTTGACGCGAGCCAACGACACGTCCCTTCCGAGCAGCTCCACTGACTCAAACAGAGGGGGCGAGACGCGACGACCAGTGACCGCCACCCGGACTGGCGTGAACGCAAGTTTGGGCTTCAGCCCCAACCCCTCGACCAGCGTGGCGCGGAGCACCGCCTCGATCGATTCGGTGTCCCAGTTCTCGAGGTCGGCCAGCCCGTCGTGGGCGGCCGACAGCGTCCGATCCGCCTCGGGCGGCAACGCCCCGACGGCCTCGGGATCAAGCTCGAACTCGGCGTCGCCGACGACCAAGAAGGCGAGCATGTCGGCCCCCTCGGTCAACAAGCTCATGCGCTCCTGGACCAAGGGCGTGGCCGCGCGCACGATCTCGCGCTGCGCCGGGCTGGGGTCGCTGGGCAGCGTGCCCACCCGAACCAGCTGGGCGGTGATCCGAGAGGCCAGGTCTTCGACGTCGAGCTCTCGGATGTAGTGCCCGTTGAGCCACCCCAGCTTGTCCAGGTCGAAGACCGGCCCGACGGTATTGACGCGCGCCCAGTCGAAACCCGCGACGAGGGCCTCGAAGTCGAACACCTCGGCTCCATCCGGCTGGGAGTAACCCATGAGCGCCAGGAAGTTGCGCAAAGCCTCGGGCAGATAGCCGGCTTCCTCGAACCAGGTGAGCCGCGCGGCGGGGTTCTTTCGCTTGCTGATCTTCGACTTGTCGGTGTTGCGCAGCAACGGCATGTGGGCGAAGGCCGGCGGCTCGGCGTCGAGCCACCGATACAGCAGCAGGTGCTTGGGGGTGGAGCTGATCCACTCTTCACCCCGGACGACGTGGGTGATACCCATCTCGTGGTCGTCAACGACGCTGGCCAGGTGGTAGGTCGGGAAACCGTCGGCCTTGACGATGACCTGGTCATCCGGACGCGGCGCCCCGGTCTCCCCGCGGATCAGGTCGACGAACGTCAGCGGGACGTCGTCGGGGACGAGCATGCGCACGACCGGTCTCTCACTGAAACCCGGTAGCTCGGCACGCTCCTCCCGGGTCTTGCCGAGACAGAGCCGGTCATAGCCAGTGGGCTGCTTGGCTTTCTGCTGCGCCTGGCGCATCTCGCTGAGCCGCTCGGGACTGCACCAGCAGTGGTAGGCGTGCCCCTCAGCGAGCAGCCGCTCGACGTAGCGCGGGTAGATGTCCAGCCGCTCGGACTGACGGTAGGGCGCGAAGGGCCCGCCCTTGTCGGGACCTTCATCCCAGTCGAGACCGAGCCAGTGCAGCATGTCGTAGAGCTGTTGCTCGCTGTCGGCGACGTAGCGCGCGCGGTCAGTGTCCTCGACTCGGAGGAGGAACTGTCCCCCCTGCTGGCGTACGAAAGCCAGGTTGAACAACGCCATGTAAGCGGTGCCTACGTGGGGGTCCCCGGTGGGGGAAGGCGCCACGCGGAGGCGCACCGGCGTCTCACCCACGGGTCACGACCGGGTTGGCCAGGGTTCCGATTCCCTCGATCGTGACAGCAACCTCGTCGCCTACCGCTAGAGGGCCCACCCCGGCAGGTGTGCCGGTGAGGATGACATCCCCAGGCAGCAGGGTCATCACCGCGGTCACGTAGGCGATCAGCTCGGAGACGGGATGCAGCAGCTGATTCGTGCGTGCGTCCTGTCGTACGGCTCCGTTGACGGTGCAGGTGATCCTCAGGTCGGCGGCGTCGACGTCGGTCGTGATCCACGGGCCGAGCGGACAGAAGCCGTCGAATCCCTTCGCGCGCGCCCACTGACCGTCGCTCTTCTGCAGGTCTCTGGCGGTGACGTCGTTGGCTGCGGTGAAGCCGAGGATGACCTCGGGCGCTCGTTCGACGGGGACCTCGCGACACAAGCGTCCGATCACGACGGCGAGCTCGGCCTCGTAGTGCACCTCGTGAGACAGAGCCGGGTACGGGATCGGATCACCCGGCCCGATGACCGATGTGCTCGGCTTGAGGAAGATCAACGGCTCGGCAGGGGCCTCAGCGCCCATCTCACGAGCGTGGTCGGCGTAGTTCTTGCCGACGGCGACCACCTTGCTGGGCAGGACCGGCGCGAGCAGCCGTACCTCCGACATGGCGAAGCGCGCTGTCGAGAGCTCGAACGGACCGAACGGGTGGCCCTTGAGCGCCGTCACGGACGCGTCTGCGCCATCGCCGTCGACCGCCCCGAAGGCCACCTCACCGCCCTCGACACTGAACCGGCAGATGCGCACGAGGGGTCACGCTACCGGCGCCGCACCACCCCGCGCGGGGTCAGGGTCAGTCCCCAGCTGATCATTGCTTGTCTTGGCCGGCCCGAACCAGGCCGTACGTCAATCCATCGGTCAGCGCTTCCCACGACGCCTCGACCACGTTGTTGCCCACGCCCACCGTGACCCACGACGTCATCCCGTCGCTCGTCTCGACCAGGACGCGCGTCATCGCGTCGGTGCCGTGAGCGGCGTCGGTGATGCGCACCTTGTAGTCGATCAGCTCCAAGCGCTCAATCTGGGGGTACAGCTGCCCCACCGCCCTGCGGAGCGCATGGTCGAGGGCGTTGACCGGCCCGTTGCCCTCCCCTACGGCGACGACCCGCCGCCCTCCGGCACGCACCTTCACCGTCGCCTCGGCCAGGGCTTCCTCGCCCTCGGCTCGGGACTCGACGATCGCCCGCCACGACTCGACCTCCCAGAACGTCGGGCGCGTCCCTTCGATCTCTGACCGGAGGAGAAGCTCGAACGAGGCGTCCGCCGCTTCGAAGGTGTAGCCGCGCGACTCCATCTCCTTGACACGGGCGGTCACGCGACCGGCCAGGTCACGATCGCCGTCCAGGTCGAAGCCCAGCTCGCGCCCCTTGATCTCGATGCTGGCCCGGCCGGCCATCTCCGAGACCAGCATGCGCATGTCGTTGCCCACCGACACGGGGTCCTCGTGCTGGTAGAGCATCGGGTCGACCTTGACCGCGCTCGCATGCAGCCCGGCCTTGTGAGCGAAGGCGCTCGTACCGACGTACGGCTGCCGGGAGTACGGCGGCACGTTCGTGACCTCTGACACGGCGTGCGCGATGCGCGTGGCCTCACGCAGGGCATGGGGCGGCAGAACCGCGCGGCCGCGCTTGAGCTCCAGGTTGGCCACGACCGCGACCAGGTCAGCGTTGCCGGTGCGCTCGCCGTACCCGTTGAGGGTTCCCTGCACGTGAGTTGCGCCCGCATCGATCGCCGACAGGGAGTTCGCGACTGCGCACCCCGCGTCGTTGTGACAGTGGATGCCGATCCGGGCTCCGGTCGTACGAACGACGTCGTCGACCGCCTGCGCGATCTCGTCAGGCAGCAGCCCTCCGTTGGTGTCGCACAGCGCCACCACTTCGGCCCCGGCCTCGACTGCGGTCAGCACGACGTCGATCGCGTAGGACCGGTTCGCGCGGTAGCCGTCGAAGAAGTGTTCGGCATCGAGGAAGACGCGGCGGCCCTCGGCGGCCAGGAACGACACGGTGTCGCGCACCATGGCCAGGTTCTCGGCGAGGTCGGTGCGCAGCGCGTGCTCGACGTGTCGGTCGTGGCTCTTGGCCACGACCGTGACGACGGGCGCGTTGGACTCGATCAGAGCTCGGACCAAGACATCGTCTTGCACCTTGACACCCGCTCGCCGGGTGGCGCCGAAAGCGGCGAGCGTTGCGTGGCGCAGGGACAGGTCACGGCTGGCGCGGGCGAAGAACTCGGTGTCCTTCGGGCTCGCTCCCGGCCAGCCCCCCTCGATGAAGCCGACACCGAGATCGTCGAGGTGTCCCGCGATGGCAAGCTTGTCCTCGACCGAGAGGGTGAGCCCCTCTTGCTGAGCCCCATCGCGCAAGGTGGTGTCGTAGACGTGGAACGCCTGACGGCCAGCGTCGGTCAGTGGCTGCCTGTCCACGGGCGGGCTCCTCTGTCTACGTCGCTCTCACGAACGAAAAAGACCCCCCACCGAGAGTGGGAGGTCTGCGCACGGGCTGCTGATTTCAGCCGGTGCGCATGCTGCTAATGACCGCGTGAGGCGATCGGTCGGTCGGCACGGACACGAGTCTGGCATACGATCAAGCGGGTGGATAGCACGGCAGCGGACCGGGACCGGTGAGGCGGCAACACGCCGTCATCGCCGGCGTTGCTGTCGTGGCCCTCGCGGCCGCTGGCCTCGTGGTCGGTGGCGCCTTGCGGGCCAGCGGGGAGCCCAGCGCCGCGGCCGTGATGCCCCCGGCATCCGCCGCCACACCGTTCGCCGATCCCACGCCGTTGCCCACTCAGCCGAGCGCGGTGAAAACACCCATGCTGGCGCCGGCCCAGAACGTACTGGTTCTCGGCGACTCGCTGGCTCTGAGCACGTACGCGTGGCTCGCCGACCTGATGCCTGACCGGGTCGTCACCTGGGAGGCGGAGGTCGGGCGGGGTACCCCCCAGAGCCAGCAGCTGCTCCTGCAGCGCGCCGAGCAGTCGCTGCCACCTGTCATCTTGGTGAGCAGCGGGACGAACGACCTCGACGACGCCACGCTCGGCTACGAGGCGGCCCGCATCATCGACATCGCAGGTCCGAATCGCTGCGTGATCTGGGCCGACATCCAGCGCCCCGCCACCTACGGCGACAGCACCGAGGCCATGAACGCAGCGCTGGACCGGGCCATCGCCGGGCACCCCAACGTGTCCGTCGTCCGGTGGTCAGCCATGGTCGCCGCTCACCCGGACTGGCTGACCGGCGACGGCATCCATCCTCGGGAGGAAGGCAACCGCGCACGGGCCCAAGCCTTCGCCGATGCCGTGTTTGCCTGTTCCCCGCTGGATCCGGATGCACCGGTTGCGGCGAAGGAGTACTTGCCGCCGTCCGCGTTCCTGGCACCTGGCGGTGGATCCGCGCCAGGCGTAGGACCGGCGCCGGTCAGTTCCTCGAGCCCGCCGCGATCGACTCCGAAACCCTCGCCCACCCGAGCCTCACCGTCGGCACCCGCTCCCACGGCCTCCACGCCGCCGCCGTCCTCGCCCCCGCCGGAGACTCCCCCTCCGCCATCGACGCCGAGCCCGACCTCGACGGCGTCCGCCGGACCCAGCGCGCCGCCTGGCGACGGCGACGACGCATGACCGAAGTCGACGCGCACGAGAACGGGCCTCCCGAACCGAGCCGTCGACGCTTCCTGATCGCGGGATCGGCGGGGCTGGCTGTCCTGGCTGGTCTCGGGGCCGTGGCCGTGGCCACTGATGCCGTTCCACTGCCAGGGCGCTTGCGCCGAACCTTGAAGGACACCGGCACGGACGGGGTGATCCCCGACGCTGCACAGCAGGTGACCCTCGAGCAGCGCTACTCAGGCGCTCGCGGCCAGGAGGTCGGCTTCTACACCGCCGTGCCGGCCGGCTACGGCGACGGCGCAGGCCTGCCCGTGTGCCTGGTCCTCCATGGCGCCAGCGCCACCACAGCCGACTTCGAGACCTTCGGACTCGGCCGCTTTCTTAGCGCCGCTGTCGAGTCAGGAACGCCCCCGTTCGTTCTCGTTGCGGCCGACGGCGGACGATCCTTCTGGGCAGGCGACGGCATCAGCGACGACCCGCAGCGGATGCTGACCGATGAGCTCCCGGAGTGGAGCCAGCAGCTCGGCTTCGACGCCAGCCGGATGGCGGCCTACGGATGGTCCATGGGCGGGCACGGCGTCCTTCTCGCAGCGGAGTCCGCACCCGGCTGGCTGCAGGGTGTGGCGGCGCTGAGCCCGGCCGTCGCGCCGGGCGATGCCGTCTTCGCGGGAGCCGATCGCCTCGACGGTGCCCGCACCGGTGTCTGGTGCGGGACGGCTGACTCGCTCTACGACAACGCGGAGGCGCTGGTGGCGGCGATTCCTGGCGGCCCCGCCGTCGCCGCGTTCTCGCCTGGTGCCCACACCCGGGGCTACTGGAACCGCGTCACCCCGGACGCCTTCGCGTTCATCGGAACCGCCCTCGCCTCACCCGCCTGACCCTCCCGCCGCACCACCACCCTCGTGATCATGCGCAAGTGGCCCCTGCCCGCACGCTCACCCAGCCCTCCCCCCGCCCCTCTCCCCCGTGATCATGCGCACTTGGCCCCTTGATCCCGTCCTCCTGCCCTCGCCTGCTCGCTACCGAGTGATCTCGAGCAGACTGCCGTCCACCGGTGCGCGGCGGTCCAGTCCGCGCCAGGCCGGAAGGACGAACGGCGCCAGCGTCGCGACTGCGTACACGACGCCAAACGCGACGAACGCCCAGGTCAGCCCCCAGATCTGCACGGCCAGCCCTGCCGCCAGACCGCCAAACGGAATCCCGAGGTAGGCGATGGCACCCACGGCCCCAAGGACTCTGGCCTGCAGATGCCGCGGCACCCGCTCGTACTCCACGGCAGCGAGGATTGGGTTGATGCCGCCGACGCCGAGGCCAGCGACGAGCATCACGATGAGGACAGGGGGCAGCGTCGAAGCCAGGGCCATGGCGAAGAACCGGGGCGCCCCACCGACGAGGAAGCCCCAGGCGTAGGCCTTCCGACGCGGGAGGCGGGGTCCCAACCAGGCGAACACGGCACTTCCCGTGACCGCGCCCACCCCGAACAGGCCCGCAATCAGTCCCAGGCCCAGCGGGCTGCCCAGGTTGTCCCGGACCCAGACCGGCATCAGAACCGAGCCCATGCCCTGGTCGAGGAAGTTCGTCAGGCAGACCATGGCAGCGATGGCCATCAGGGTCCGGTCGGACCTCAGGAACGAGAGAGCCTCACGTATCTGCGCAACGTAGACGCCAATCGCCGAGGGGCCTCGCTCTTGGCCCTCAGACCCGACGGGCAGGGTCCTCGGAGGCTCAGCCTCCACAGGGACGAACGCAGCGACGACGGCCCCGGCAAACAGGAACGTGCCGGCGTCGATGAGGAGCACCACACTGGGCGAGAAGACTGCCAACAAGACACCGGCCAGCGGCGCGCCGAGCATGCCGGCTGCGCGACTGATGCCGTCGTGCACGCCGGTGGCACGTTCGATCGGCGTGCCCGAGATTTCGGCAACGCCGGGGACGAGCACATACGCAGCGACACCGGCTCCGCGCAACGCTCCAACCACCGCGACGATCGCCAGCAGCACGCCGAAGTGCAACGCGTCCAGGGCATGCAGCACGGGGATCAGGCCGACGAAGAGCACCGAAGCCAGGTTGGAGACGATGGTGACCCGGCGCGCCCCTAGGCGATCGATCACCGGGCCCCCCAGCCCCGTCACCATCACGAAGGGCAGCATCTCGGCGAAGGCGACGAGCCCGGTCAGCGCCGCGCTTCCCGTGGTGACCAGCACGAACCACGGAAGCGCAAGCGCCGACATCCGCGTCCCGAAGATGGAGACGCCGTCCGCCGTAAACAGGGCCGTGATCGCGGTACGGCTGCGCGGGCGCGCGTCGCGATCGGCGAGGGGTTCGCTCACGAGCGATCCTCGCCCTCAGCCTCGCCGGCGTCTTCGTCGTCGCTCGGCTCCGGCACCTGCGGCAGCACCTGCCACTGGACGGCGACGCGAGCCGTACCAGGCGCAACCCGACCTGGCTCAGCGTCGCGATAGCGAGCCAGGAGGGCGTGGATCTCCCCCAAGAGCTCCTTGCTCTCTTCGGGCGTGAGGGCGAGCTGGTTGTCGCTCATGGTCCATGCGTCGTCCCACGCCGCGCCCATCTCCTCGCGCAGGCTGGCGGCGCTGTCGAGGAAGGTCCACATGCGGTCGACGTACCAGCCGGCCACCGCACGCATGTACGCCTCGCCGAGCTCTCGCACCTCGGGATCCGCAGCCTCGTCGGCCGGGTCAAATCTGGTTCCACGGTGCTCGGCCTTCCACCACCGCTCGCGCCGGTTGCCGCGCTCGGGGTCATCGACGATGAAACCGGAGGCCTCGAGCTGACGGAGGTGATAGCTGGTCACCCCACTCGACTGGCCGACCCGTCGAGCCAACGTGGTGGCCGTCGCCGGACCATGCGTGCGGAGCAGGGCCAGCAGGCGGACCCGCAGCGGGTGCGCCAGCGCACGGAGCCGCGCGCGGTCGAGCAGGACTACTTCACGATCGCGCGCGTCCGGTCGTGAGGTCGGTTCGTCGACGGGCATGAGGTCACCGTACAACCGCAAAGACTTCTTTGCAAAGACTTCTTTGCAAAGGCTCTACCCCGACTTCTCCCCTGGGATCCGACCGTCGAGCAGCGGTTGCCTGGGGTCCCACCGGGTGCCGTCGCGAGCGTCCTGGCGGCGGCGCGCGATGGCACACAGGGACTCGAGAACCACCCGGTTCCCCAGCGCCGCAGTGATGTCCGCGTGGTCATAGGGCGGACTGACCTCGACCACGTCGACGCCCACCACGGGCAGCTCGAGGCAGATCCGGCGGACGGCGTCGAGGAGCTCGCGCGCGGACAACCCTCCGGGCTCGGGCGTCCCGGTCCCTGGCGCATGTCCCGGATCGCAGACGTCGATGTCGACGGACAGAAAGACCCCGTCGCAGTCGTCGGTCGCGATGCTGAAGGCTTCGGTGAGGCACTCCGGAAGACCGCGGTGGACGATCTCGGACATCTCGTACGACCGCATGCCCTGCTCGGCCATCCAGTCGAGGATGTCCGGCGGTGGCCAGTAGCCGCGCAAACCGATCTGCAGGAAGCGATCACCGCGGGTCGCTCCCGACTCGATGAGGCGCCGCATAGGCTGGCCGTGGCCGATGAGGGACCCGAACTCGTTGTCACCTGTGTCGGCGTGGGCGTCGAAGTGGAGGACGCTGACGCGTCCCCAGCCGATGCCGCGAGCCACTCCGGTCACGTCTGGCCAAGTGATGGTGTGGTCACCGCCGAGGATCACGGGGATGGCCCCGGACTTGACGACCTTCTCGACCTCGATCTCCAACGAGGCACACGACTTCTCGGCGTCTCCGGAATACATCATCACGTCGCCGGCATCGACGACCCTGAGGTCCTGCAACCCATCGGTGCGTAGCGCCAGGCTCGGGCGGGAACCGTCATGGCCGAGGTAGTCGGTCATCCGGATCGCCTGCGGGCCGAAGCGGGCGCCGCTGCGATAGGACGTACCGCCATCGAAGGGCGCCCCCAGGATCACGACATCGGCATCCGCGAAGGACTCCGGTTCGTCGAGGTCGCACGGGTCGACACCCAAGAACGTGATATCGGGACCGAACTGCCCGCCGTATCTCGCCACCCTCGGACCCTATCGAGCAGACTGAGCGCGCCGTGGCCGGTCGCTAACCTGGCCTGACCCAAATCTTCGGTTGCGACGCCGCGAGACGCCTGGAGGTCTCATGACGTGGGTGGTTCACGGTGTCCCGATCGACTGCCTCGGGGCCTCGTCCATCGATGCGCCGGGCTTCGGCACCGAGCTGGCCCCCGATGCCCTCCGCCGCTTGTGGGTTCCCAGCTACCGAGGCCCCGCTGTGACCGACCACGGCAACCTTGACGTGCGAATTGCGGGTTCCCAGCGCGACCCAGCCTCCGGCCTGGTGGGCGGCGCGTCGGTGGCGCAGCTGAGCCAGGTGGTCCGATCGGCGGTGAGAGACACCGTCAACGCTGGCGACCGGAGCCTGCTGCTCGGTGGCTGCTGCACGCTGTTGCCGGGTGCCCTGGCAGGAGTGCGCGACGCGTATGGAGACGTCGCGTTGCTGCATCTCGATGGCCACCTCGACCTCTACGACCCGGCCAGTTCTCCGACCGGCGAGGCCGCGGACATGCCCATCGCCGTGAGCCTCGGCCGAGGAGACGCGCGCTGGCTCGAAGCGATCGGGCCGCCGCCGCTCCTCACCATCGACCGGATGGCGCTCGTCGGCCACCGCGATCCGGACGAGGCCAGGACGTTCGCTGCGGAGCTCGCCGGCGATCTCGCACCAGCAGTGTCCAGCGCAGCGCACGTCCGCTCCTCGCCAGAGGACGTCGGGCGAGCGGCCGGACGCCGACTGAGCGAAACGGGAGCCCCGACCTGGGTCCACCTCGATCTCGACGTGCTCGATCGGTCGGCGTTCCCGGCCACGGACTACCTGATGCCCGACGGACCGGACGTCGACCAGCTGCTCAGACTCGTGAACGCCGCCCTTCGCGAGCTGAGCCCGATCGGCGTGAGCGTCGCCTGCTACAACCCGGAGAAGGACCTCGACGGCTCGGGCGGAGCCATCGTGACCCGGCTGCTGAGCGCCCTGACCAGCGGTTCGGCCCCCGAGCCCAAGAGCGACGAAGCTTCCTGACCGACTGACCGACCAACCGACTCCGCGCCCCGCCACCCCACCCCCCGTCGTGATCATGCGCAGATGGCCCCTGCAGCACGCTCGCCCGGCGTCAGAAGAGGGGCCACTTGCGCATGATCACGAGAGGGGGTGGGGGTGGGGGCGCGGGCTGGCTCGACGCGTCAGGTGTTCTGCGGGAACCCGAGGTTGAGGCCACCGTGGCTTGGGTCGAGCCAGCGCGCGGTGACGACCTTGCCTCGGGTGAAGAAGTGGACGCCCTCGGTGCCGTGGGCGTGCGAGTCACCGAACAGCGAGTTCTTCCAGCCACCAAAGGAGAAGTACGCCATCGGCACCGGGATCGGCACGTTGACGCCGACCATCCCGACCTCGACCTCGTTCTGGTAGCGACGCGCAGCCCCGCCGTCGTTGGTGAAGATCGCCGTGCCGTTTCCGTAGGGGTGGTCGTTGACCAGGGTCAGGGCCTCGTCGTAGGAGGCGACCCGGACGACGGACAGCACCGGGCCGAAGATCTCGTCGGTGTAGACGGACATCGTCGGCGTCACGTGGTCGAACAGGGTCGGCCCGAGCCAGAAGCCGTCAGGGCCACCGGCGATCTCGACATCACGACCGTCCACGACCAGGTCCGCGCCTTGTTCGACGCCTGCGTCGAGATACGAGGTGACCTTGTCGCGGTGGGCAGCGGTGATCAATGGCCCCATGTCGGCGCCCTCGCGCCCGTCACCGGTGGTGAGGGTGGCCATCCGCTCTGAGATCTTCGTGACGAGCTCGTCGGCGACAGATTCGACCACGACCAGCGCCGAGATGGCCATGCAGCGTTCACCGGCGGAGCCGAACCCCGCGTTGACGGCGGCGTCGGCAGCCAGGTCGAGATCCGCGTCGGGAAGGACGACCATATGGTTCTTCGCTCCACCGAGCGCCTGGACGCGCTTGCCGTGGGCAGTGCCGGTCTCGTAGACGTACTTGGCGATCGGCGTCGAACCGACGAACGAGATGCTCTTGACGTCGGGGTGCTCCAACAAGCGGTCGACCGCGACCTTGTCCCCGTGGACCACGTTGAAGACGCCCGCGGGCAGGCCGGCCTCGGCCCACAGCTCAGCGACCAAGTTGACCGCCGACGGGTCCTTCTCGCTCGGCTTCACGATCACCGTGTTGCCCGCCGCGATCGCAATCGGGAAGAACCACATCGGGACCATGGCGGGAAAGTTGAACGGCGAGATGATCCCGACAACCCCGAGGGGCTGCCGAATCGAATACACGTCGACCTTCGTCGACACGCCCTCAGAGAAACCGCCCTTGAGGAGGTGCGGGATGCCGCAGGCGAACTCCACGACCTCAAGGCCGCGCGTCACCTCGCCCAGGGCATCGGAAAGGACCTTGCCATGCTCGGCCGTGATGAGCGCAGCGACGTCTTCCTTCCTGGCATTCAGCAGCTCGCGGAACGCGAACAGCACCTGGGTCCGCTTGGTGAGTGACGCCTGGCGCCACTCGGCGAAGGCCTCCTTGGCCACAGCCACCGCCTCGTCCACATCGGCGGTCGTCGCAAAGTCGACCCGACCCGAGACCACGCCGGTGGCCGGGTCATAGACGTCGCCTTGGCGCTCGGCCACGCCACCAAAGGGCTTGCCACCGATCCAGTGCGTGATGTGCTTCGTCGCCACGGCGAGCTCCTCAGGGTCTGCGGACGTACGGCTGTCGCGTCAGTCTGACGTGTGCGGGCCGCCGGCCTCAAGGCGCAGTCTGTCGGCCGGGACGGTCTCCGACTGACACATCGTCGCCCCGTCGACCCTTAGGAGTCGAAGCCCAGACCCAGTCGATCGAGGGTCCGCAACCATAGGTTGCGCTGACCATCGTTGCGGTCGGCCCGGTCGATCGACCAGCGGGTCAGGTTGATGCCCGCCGAACGCACCGGCTCGGGTGGGAAAGGCAGCGGCTTGGAGCGCACCATCTCCAGCCTCGTGCGCTCGTTGTCTCGGTCGTGCAGCAGGTCGAGCATCACCTGAGCGCCGAACCGGGTCGCGGCGACACCGAGCCCCGTGTAGCCCAGCGCGTAGGAGACCCGACCCTTGTGAGCGGTCCCCCAGAATGCGGTGAACCGCGTGCAGGTGTCGATCGCGCCGCCCCAACGATGGGTGAAACGCAGCCCCTCGAGCTGGGGGAAATACTCGAAGAAGTGCTGCGCAAGGGTGGCGTAGCTCTCGGGACGGTGCTCGTGGCGCGCCTGCATGCCGTTGCCGAAGTAGTAGATCGCGTCGTAGCCGCCAAACAGGATGCGATGGTCGGCGGTCTGCCGGAAGTAGTGGAACTGGTTGCCCGAGTCTCCGATTCCCTGCCTCTCGCCCCAGCCGATCGACTCGCGCTGCTCGGACGACAGCGGCTCGCTGACGAGCACGTAGTCCCACACCGGGACGATGTACGGGCGAACGCGGCGCAACAACGACGGGAACGCGTTGGTCGCCAGGGCCACGCGAGGCGCACTGACCGAGCCGTACGCGCTCGTGAGTCCGATCCCGGCTGCGGATGCTCGCAGCCCAGTGACGGGCGTGTGCTCGTGAAAGCGGACGCCTAGATCCTGGCAAGCCCGCTTCAACCCCCACGCGAGCTTTGCCGGGTGGACCAAGGCGCAGCCATCGCGGTCCAGCAAACCTGCCTCGAACCTTGGCGAGTGGACTTTCTGCTGCACTTGGTCTCGGTCGAGGAACTCAACCTTGCCCCCGTAGCGCGCCTCCATCTCGGGCGCCTCTCTAAGGTCCTCGACCTGCCACGGCGCCGTCGCCACCGACAGCTCACCGGTGCGCTCGAACTCCGCGTCGATGGCGTAGCGCTGCAAGGTCGCTTCGAGCGCATCGAGGTTGTCCCAACCCATCTGCATCAGGCGCGCCAGCTCCGGTTCGAAGCGGGCCAGCCCATTGCCGAAGCCGTGCGTCAAGGACGACTCGCAGAAGCCCCCGTTGCGCCCAGAGGCGGCCCAGGCGACCTCCTCCGCCTCGAGCACGACCACGTCGAGGTCGGGGTCGTTCTCCTTGGCGAGCAGCGCAGTCCACAAACCCGTGTAGCCGCCGCCAACGACGGCGAGATCAGCGGTGGTCGCCCCGACCAAGGTCGGAGCGGGAGTGGGACGTGAGGGGTCTGCGGTCCAGAAGGAGACAGGCTCGGCATCGGCCAACGAAGCCAGCACGGACTCCCGCGGCAGGGCAGCGCCGCGAGTGGTTCGAGGAGTCACGCGCGAGCTCGACGACTTCTGACCAGCTGGGCGCCGAGCACCAGCAGCAGCGCGATGATGAACATGGCAGAGCCGACCACGTTGACCTGAGGCGGCACTCCTCGCTGTGCCGCCCCCCACACGAACATGGGGAACGTCACCGTGCTCCCGGAGTTGAAGTTCGTGATGATGAAGTCGTCAAAGGACAGGGAGAAGGCGAGGAGCGCACCAGCGATGATCCCCGGCAAGACCAGCGGGAACGTAATGCGCCAGAACGTCGTCGACTCGTTCGCGTAGAGATCCGCAGCCGCTTGTTCGAGCCGCGGGTCAAGCCCGGCAACTCTCGCCTTGACCGTGACGACGACGAAGCTGATGAGAAACATGATGTGGGCGATGAGGATCGTCCAGAACCCCAGGGGAATGCGCATGTTGAGGAACAACGTCAGCAGGGATGAGCCCATGACGACCTCGGGCGTGGCCATCGGCATGAAGATCAGCAGGTTGGTGCTCGCACGTCCGCGGAACCGGTAGCGACCCAGCGCGAAGGCCACCAGGGTGCCGAGAATCGTCGCCAAGAACGTGGCCAGCAGCCCGATCTTGAACGACAGCGTCAGGGACTCGCACATGCCTGCCACGCCACAGAAGTTGGTCCACGCTTCCGTGGAGAACTCGTTCCACTCGTAGTTGAACCGACCGACCGGGTTGTTGAACGAGAACACCACGACGACGACAACCGGAAGGAACATGTAGACCAGCGCCGCCCCGGCAGCGAGCTGGACGATGTGGGCACGGACCCAGTGGATCGGCCCCCGGGGGCGGCGCACCGTGGACGGGCGCGGGGACACCTGCGGACGGGACTCAGTCGCGGTAGCCATCAGACCAGCTCCTCAGTTCCGGCACGTCTGACGTACAGGGCGACGAGCAGCACGATGGTGAGCATCAAGGTGAACGACAAAGCTGCAGCCGTCGGATAGTCGGAGACGCGGAAGAACTGGCTGTCGATCACAGATCCGATCATCGACTGCCTCGGGGTGCCGAGCAGCGAAGCATTGATGAAGTCACCGGCAGCCGGGATGAACGTCAGCAGCGTGCCAGCCACCACACCGGGCAGAGAGAGCGGCCAGGTCACCTTGCGGAATCCGGTGAACGGCGAGCAGTAGAGGTCTCCCGAGGCCTCGATCAGCCGCGGATCGAGGCGGTCGAGGCTGGCGAACAGCGGCAGGGTCATGAACGGCAAGAAGTTGTAGGTCAGACCCATGATCACGGCGAACGGCGTGGCGAGGAGCCGATCGCCACTGGTGAGCTGGAGGAACTCGAGGATGTCGGTGATGTGGAGCGCGACGAGCGTCTCGGTGACGATGCCGTTGTCGGCCAGGATGGTCTTCCAGGCCAACGTCCGGATGAGGAAGCTCGTAAAGAAGGGCGCGATCACCAGCACCAACAAGAAGTTCTTGTACCGACCGGCCTTGAACGCAATCGTGTAGGCCAGCGGGTAGGAGATCGCCAGGGTCAGGACCGTGGCGATGCCCGCGTAGAGGAAGGAACGGAAGAACTGCTCGCGGTACTGCCAGATGGCATCGGTGTAGTTGCCGAACGCCAGCGACGGGGTGAATCCCGTCGACACCGTGCCCGTCGACAGAGACATGTTGAGCAGGCTGAACGTCGGCACGACGAAGAACACCGCCAGCCACAACATGCCTGGGAGCAGCAGCAGGTACGGCACCCACGAGATCCGCGAACGGCGGACGGGGGGCGGTTCGGTCCCGCGTTCGGAGTCTGCCAGCGCGGCGCCCGCGCTCACGAGGCGCCTGCCCCAGCGGCGGCGAGGCCGGCGCTCTCCCCTCCGAAGCCTTGCACGCCCGCGTCGGCGGCCTGTCGGGCGTCGAGGGCAAACGTGTGCTCCGGGGCCCAGGACAGTCGCACCGTGGCCCCGGGCACCAACCGTGCATCGCGATGCATGTTCTGGGCGAACACCGAGATGTCCTGGCCCCACGGGACACGGACCAGGTATTCGGTGCTCACACCGATGAACGACGCGTCGACGATCGTCCCCTCGATGTGGTTCGACTGGCTGCCCGAGGCGACACTGTCAGAGGCGACAGTCATCGAGATCTTCTCAGGGCGCACGCCCACATGAACGTCATCACCGTCGGCATGCACCCGGGCCACCGGGAGCGCGACGCGGTTGCCCTGGACATCGACCGTGACGTCGGCGCCGGCCCTGCCGGTCACCCGTCCCGCTATGAGGTTGGAACGCCCGAGGAAATTGGCGACGAAAGTCGTGGCCGGGTTCTCGTAGAGATCCGACGGGGCGCCCATCTGCTCAACCCGACCCGCGTTCATGACCGCAATGGTGTCGGCCATCGTCATGGCTTCTTCCTGGTCATGGGTGACGTGCACGAAGGTGATGCCGACCTCGGTCTGGATGTTCTTGAGCTCAAGCTGCATCTGCCGACGCAGCTTGAGGTCGAGGGCCCCGAGCGGCTCGTCAAGGAGCAGCACGCTCGGCTTGTTGATAAGCGCGCGGGCGACAGCGACGCGCTGCTGCTGACCTCCTGACAGCTGCGCCGGCTTCCGCCGAGCCATGCCCGTGAGCTCGACGAGCTCCAGCATGGCCTCGACCTTCTCCTTGATCTGGGGCGTCTTCGTACGGCGCAGCCCGAAGGCCACGTTCTCGTAGATGTCCATATGAGGGAAGAGCGCGTAGCTCTGGAAGACGGTGTTGACCGGTCGTTGATAAGGCTTGCGCCAGGTGATGTCGTCGTCGCCGATGAGCACCGAGCCCCGCGTCGGTTCCTCGAGCCCCGCGACCATGCGAAGGGTCGTCGTCTTCCCGCACCCGGACGGACCGAGCAGCGCGAAGAACGACCCCTGGGGGATCGTCAGCGTCAGGTCGTCGACGGCGGTGAAGTCACCGAACGACTTGGTGACCTCGACGATGTGGAGGTCACCCCCGGTCGGTGTCGAGGCTTCTTCGGTCATGTCAGGCTCCGGTGACTACGTCGAAACGCTCCTGATAGTCGGCTTCCTGGGCCTCATCGAGGGCCATGAAGACGTGGGTACTGGCCAGTGTGGCGTCGTCGGGGAAGATCAGTTGGTTGTTTGCCAGTTCCGGGTCGATCTGATCCATCTCCTCCTTGGCGCCGACCACCGGGCAGATGTAGTTGACCCAGGCGGCCAGCTCAGCGGCCACCTTCGGCTGGTAGTAGTAGTCGATCAGTTCCTGGGCGTTGGCCTTGTGCTTGGCTCGGATCGGAATCTGCATGTTGTCCGACCAGAGCATCAGCCCCGACTCAGGCGTCACGAACTGCACCTTGTCGCTCTCGAACTGCAGCTGGATCACGTCGCCCGACCAGGCCACGCAGGCAGCGATGTCGCCCTTGGCCAGGCCCCCCGCGTAGTCGTTACCCGTGAACTGGCGAATCTGCCCGGAGTCGACACCCTCCTGGAGCACGGCCAGCGCAGCATCGAAGTCTTCGGGAGTGAAGTTGGCGGGATCCTTGCCCTGGTCGAGCAGAACAAGTCCAACCGTGTCGCGCATCTCGGTGAGGAACGTGACTCGACCCTTGAGATCTGGTCGGGTGAGCAGTTCATTGATGGACGAGACCGGATCTGTCACCTTGGCGTTGTAGGCGATACCCGTCATGCCCGACTGCCAGGGCGCGGTGTATTGCCGTGTGGGATCCCAGGAGGGCGAGGCCAGAGCAGGGCTGAGGTTAGCCGGGTAGTTGGTCATGGTGCTCTGGTCCATGGTCTGCACCAGACCCTCGCGGATCATCCGGGAGGCCATCCAGTCAGTGAGGACGAACAGGTCGCGACCGCTGTCCTGCCCGGCGCGCAGCTGGGGAGCGACTTTTGCGTAGAAGGACGAGTTGTCGTTGATGTCCTCGACGTAGTTGACCTTGATGCCGCTCTCGGACTCGAAGGCAGCCAACGTCGGGCGCAAGTTGGGGTCGTTGTCATCGACGTCGATGTAGAGGGTCCAGTTCGAGAAGTTGATGATCTTCTCGGTGGCGGAGAGGTCTGGGGTGTCCTGGGTGTCGGTGGACGGCGCGTTGCCGGGGGTGCCGCAGGCGGCCAGCAGCCCGCCGCCCGCGATGGCTGCTCCGCTCACGCCCGCGGACTGCAGGAAGCCGCGACGGGAGAAGCGGGAACCTCCGGCACCGGCCATGGCCTTGAGCTGCTCGAGCATCGGGTCGTTGGTGGGGCTCATCAGTGTGACTCCTCCTGGTGAATGCCGAAGATCGTTCGATGCCACGGCTTGTGGGCGACGGCCGTGCCGTCGTACATGACGTGCTTGACGTTGGTGTATTCCTCGAAGGCGTAGGTGGACATGTCCTTGCCGAAGCCGCTTGCGCGATAACCGCCGTGCGGCATCTCACTGATGATCGGGATGTGGTCGTTGACCCACACACAACCGGCCCGGATGGTCCGGGTGGCTGCCAGGGCTCGGAACACATCGCGCGTCCAGACCGATGCCGCAAGACCGTACGGGGTGTCGTTCGCGAGCCGCAGCCCCTCTGCGTCGTCGTCGAACGGGAGCACGACCAGCACCGGCCCGAAGATCTCCTTCTGGACGATCTCCGACTCCTGCCTGGCTCCCACCACCAGCGTTGGTTCGTAGTAGAAGCCCGCGGCTAGCGCGCCTCCGGGAATCGCGCCGCCCCGGACGACCTTGGCGCCGTCGGCCCGCGCCCGGTCGACGAATCCCGCGACACTCTCCTGGTGCCGCTGCGAGACGAGCGGACCTTGATCGGTCGAGGGGTCGAGGGTGGGCCCCAGCCGGACACCAGCCATCACGTCGGCAACCCCGTCGACGAACGCGTCGTACAACGGTCGCTGCACATAGGCACGGGTCGCCGCCGTGCAGTCCTGACCGGTGTTGATCAGAGCCGCGGCGACGGCACCGTGCACCGCGGCCTGCAGGTCTGCGTCGTCGTGGACCAGGAACGGGGCCTTGCCGCCGAGCTCCATGTGCATGCGCTTGGCCGTCACAGCCGCCGTCTGCATCACCTGGGTCCCCACCGGCGTCGACCCGGTGAACGAAACCATCGCCACGTCGGGGTGAGCCACCAGCGCCTGCCCCGCCACTGAGCCGCGGCCGGTCAGCACGTTGACGACGCCTGCGGGGATGCCTGCGTCGACACAGGCCTCAGCCAGCATCAGGGACGTCAAGGGAGTGAGCTCCGCGGGCTTGAGAACGATGGTGTTGCCAGCAGCGATCGCTGGAAGGATCTTCCAGGCAGCCATCTGGAGGGGATAGTTCCACGGGGCGATGGAACCCACGACGCCCACAGGCTCCCGACGAATCATCGAGGTGTGGTCTGCGGAGTACTCCCCCGCAGCCTTTCCCTCGAGGTGCCGTGCAGCCCCGGCGAAGAAGGCTGTGTTGTCGATGCTCCCTGGTATGTCGAACTCCGAGGACAGCCGGATGGGCTTGCCCGCCTGCCGGGACTCGACCATGGCCAGATCGGACGAGCGTTCGTCGAGCAGTTCCGCCAGCTTGACCAGCGCTGAACTGCGCTCCCCGGGGGTCGCGCCCGCCCACTCGGGAAAGGCCGCCGTAGCCGCGGCCACCGCGCGGTCGACGTCCGCGGTGCCGGCCAGAGGCAGGCTCGCCAGGACGGCGCCGTCCGACGGATCGATGACGTCGTGGCTGTCACCGGACGTGCCCTCGGTGAACCGCCCCCCGACGTGGCACGACCCGACGGGCTGCAGCGGTCCGCTCACAGGCGCTCCCCTTCAGACGACTCGACCCCGACGAGACGCCATCCTGGCACGTGAACGGATGGCACATGTGGATTCCGTCGTCTCGGGCACGGACGACGACGAAATCGAAACCTGATGGTGACCTTGGACTGCGCGTCCCGACAGTCAATCGACCTCGCGACCGTCCGGACTCGGCCCGAGTCAGCGACG
This sequence comes from uncultured Actinomycetota bacterium, assembly GCA_963820065.1. Taxonomy (GTDB): domain Bacteria; phylum Actinomycetota; class Actinomycetes; order DATJPE01; family DATJPE01; genus JANPBY01. Next base: position 489,367 of record CAWFYM010000010.1, read on the forward strand.
GTAGCGGCTGCGCGCTGGCTCGGTGAACCTCTCACTCCGTCAGAAGGATGTCCTTTCTGCTGACACACTGTTGGCGTGCCCCAGGCTCCCACCCTCGCCGACGTGCTGGCGCTCGACGCCGTGCAACAAGGGCGCCCGGAAGTGGTCGCCGGATCGGGTTTCGTCGACCGACCGGTCCGATGGGCCCACGTGTCGGAACTGACCGACATCGCGGGACTCCTGACCGGCGGGGAGCTTCTCCTCACCACCGGAGTCAACTGGCCCGATGACGACCGAGGGCTGAGGGGCTACGTCGCCGACCTCGACGCAGCCGGCGTCGCCGGCTTGGTCGTTGAACTCGGTCGCCGCTACGCGCACGCCCTTCCCGTACCCGTGATCGAGGCGGCCGACAGCCACCGGATCCCACTTGTCGTGCTCCATCGCGAGACGCGCTTCGTCGCGATCACCGAGGCCGTCCACTCGCTCGTGGCGGACCGACAGCTGGCCCAGCTGCGCGCAGCCCATGAGGTGCACGAAACGTTCACCGAGCTGTCTGTCGAGGGTGCCGACGCATCCGAGGTCGTGCGTCAGGTCGCCCGGCTGGCGAGGGCACCCGTCGTGCTGGAGAACGTCAGTCACCAGGTGCTGGCCTACGACCTGGCGGGACAGGACCCCGAGGTCGTGCTGGACGACTGGGAGTCTCGCTCGAGGGCGGTCGAGGCTCGAGGGCGGACGACCTTCGTCGAGCCACCGGGCTGGCTGGTGACCACGGTCGGCGCCCGCGGCACCATCTGGGGTCGTCTCGTTCTGGTGATCGACGGCCCCGAGCCTCGCGACCCGATGCTGCTCGAGCGGGCCGCCTCGACCCTCGCCCTCAATCGCCTCGTGGAGCGCGATCGCGAGAGCGTCGAGCGCCAGACGCACCGCAGTCTCCTCGCCGCCCTGCTCGACCACGGCGCGCCAGTGGCGGAGACTGCCCTGAGATCCAAGGCGGTCGGCGTGCCCTTGGAGGGTCGGCAGCTGGTCGCGGTGGTCGTACGGCCGCGAGCCCCCGGTGCCGCGATCCTCGAACACGAACACGTGCTGCGCGAGCTCGCGGAGAGCGCCGCAGGCGTCGTCCGAAGCATCCGTGTGTTCGCCCTTGTTGGCGCCGTCGACGACTCAAGCGTCGGCATCCTTGTCTCGGCGGCGGATTCGGCCAAGGCCGACCTGGCCATCGAAGCCCTGGCGAAGGCGTGGGACGACGTGCCCGGGGAGCAGGTCATCGCGGTCGGCTCGGTGGTCGACGACCTGCGAGACGTGCGCAGGTCATTCCTTGAGGCCGTCCAGGTCGCCGACGCTGCGGCCCACCAGCCCAAGCGCGCGTTCTACCGCTTGCCGGACGTTCGACTACGCGGACTCGTTCACCTCCTGCGCGACGACGCCCGGCTCCAGACCTACGTGGAACGAGAGCTGGGTCCCCTGCTCTCCTTCGACGCCGCGCGGGGCACCGACCTGGTCGGCGCCCTGCGCGCCTACGTCACCAACGGAGGCAACAAGAGCGCCGCCGCAGACGCGGCGGGACTCTCGCGGCCTTCCTTCTACGAGCGCTTGCATCGCATCGAACGCGTACTGGCGGTCTCGCTGGGCACGGACGCGGAAGGCGTCGAGTCGACGGTGTCGCTGCACGTGGCCCTCCTGGCCCTCGACGCGATCAGGGCGCAGGGCGCTGACCCCGCTGGTCCGGTCGGGCCTCGCTAGCCGTTCATCTGCGTTCTGGACTTGGTCCAGCTCTGCTCCGGCCCCGCTGCGCCCGAGACCCATCCGGGGCCGCTTGGGCTCCGAACAAGAGACGATGGCTACCGAAGATGGCAGGCTCGCACGGGTGACCGTGCTGCATCCCCCGGGCGAACCGCGCGGGTCTGACGTCGCGCCGGACAGCCCGGAGGAGCTCATGGTCCGCGTCGGCCGAGGCGATCGAGAGGCGTACGAGCGCCTCTACGACCGTTTCGCGAACTCGGTTTTTGGCCTCGTTCGGAGAGTGCTAAGAGACCCCGCACAGTCGGAGGAGGTGACCCAGGAAGTGCTGATCGAGGTGTGGCGCAAAGCGCCTTCCTTCGACCCGACTCGCGGTTCGGCCGCCACCTGGGTCATGACGCTGGCGCACCGGCGAGCCGTCGACCGGGTGCGCTCGGCCCAGGCCGCGAGCGAGCGAGACACGCGGGTGGCTGTGCGTGACCATCAGCCGGCCTACGACATCGTCTCCGAGACGGTCGAACGTCGCCTGGAGCAGGAACAGGTCGGTCGTGCGCTCGGCGGTCTCACCACCCTTCAACGGGAGGCTGTGACGCTGGCGTTCTACGACGGCTACACACACGTCCAGGTCGCCGAGCTCCTTGATGTGCCCCTTGGCACCGTCAAGACGCGGATTCGGGACGGGCTGATCCGGTTGAGAGACACGCTGGGGGTCTCAGTATGAGCGCCGCCCAGGGATCGCACTCGGACTACGAGCCCACGGCCGCTGACACCGGCATCTACGCCGCCGACGCACTGACGCCTCAGGAGCGTGAAGCGTTCGAGCGGGCCATGGCGAATGATGCTGCGACAGCCGAAGAGGCCGCCGGCCTGCAGGCCACAGCAGCACGGCTGGGTGAGGCGGTTGCGGAGCCGCCACCGACGGGGCTCCGCGAGAGGGTGATGGCCGAGGTGGACCAGACTCGCCAGGACCCACCCGGCCGGTCGCCCTCCACCACCCCGACCGACGTCGTCCCCGGCGAGATCGTCGCGCTGGCCCGAAACCGCCGCCCACGGTTCGCCGTGCGCATCCTGGCCGCGGCGGCCGCCGTGCTGGGCGTGCTCACCCTTGCCCTGGGTGCGAACGTGATCGGTCTACGCCAGGACAACCAAGCTTTAACTCAAACCGGCGCCGAGGTGTCGCGCGTGCTGACCGCCCCTGACGCCCAGACGGTGAGCGGCGCAGTAGAGGGCCAAGTCGGTCGGGCCGCGGTGGTCGTCTCGCCGTCGCTCGGACAGGCCGTGTTCGTCACAGACGCCCTCGTCGGAGCACCCCCCGGCCAGACCTATCAGCTGTGGCTGGTGAGTGCCGACGGCTCGGCGACTTCGGCGGGGACCTTCGTTCCTGACGATGACGGCGACACAGCCGTCGTCCTTGCTGGATCGACGACGACGGCTGCTGTGGCCATGACCCTCGAGCCCAGCGGAGGCTCGGAGCAGCCGACGACGACGCCGGTGCTCGCGCTTCCTCTGGCATGACCGCGGCCAGGTCCTAGCCGGTCAGCTGTCGAGGTTGGCCATCACGTGCTTGACGCGCGTGTAGTCCTCGAAGCCGTACATCGACAGATCCTTGCCATATCCCGAGTGCTTGAAGCCGCCGTGGGGCATCTCGGCAACGAGGGGGATGTGCGTGTTGATCCACACACATCCGAAGTCGAGACGGCGAGCCATCCGCATGGCGCGGCCGAAGTCCTTGGTCCACACCGACGAGGCCAGTCCGTACGGAACTCCGTTGGCCCAGGCCAGCGCCTCGGCCTCGTCGCTGAACTTCTGGACCGTGATGACAGGTCCGAAGATCTCGTTCTGAATCATCTCGTCATCCTGCTGGAGGCCGGAGACCACGGACGGTTCGAAGTAGAACCCATGGTCTCCTTGCCGCTTGCCTCCGGCATCCACCGAGGCATGGGTCGGAACCCGATCGAAGAACGACGAGACCCGCTCCAGCTGGTTGATGTTGTTGACCGGCGGGACCATGGCGTCCTCGTCGCCAGGACCGTTCGCGTACGTCGTCTCTGTACCCCGGGCTGCCTCGGCCAGAGCCGCCACGAAGTCGTCGTGGATGCCTGGCGCAGCCAGCACCCGGGTGGCAGCCGTGCAGTCCTGACCCGCGTTGAAGTAGCCGGCGACCGAGATCCCCTCGACCGCGGCCTCCAGGTCGGCATCATCGAAGACGACCACCGGAGCCTTGCCTCCGAGCTCGAGATGGACGCGCTTGACGTCGGTCGCCGCCGACCTGGCGACCTCCATGCCTGCGCGCACCGAGCCCGTGATCGCCACCATCTGCGGGATCTTGTGCTCAACCAGGGCACGCCCGGTGTCGCGGTCCCCGCAGACGACGTTGAGCACCCCTGGCGGCAGCAACCCCGCCTCGTTGATCAACTGGGCCATCCGCACCGTCGACACAGGCGTGGTGTCCGAAGGCTTGAGGACAACCGCGTTGCCGGCCGCGATGGCCGGGGCGAACTTCCACACGGCCATCATCATGGGGTAGTTCCACGGGGTGACCTGACCGATGACCCCGATCGGCTCGCGCCGGATCATCGAGGTGTGACCAGCCATGTATTCCCCTGCAGCCCTACCCTCGAGCACCCGGGCGGCGCCAGCGAAGAACCTGATCTGATCGATCATCGGAGGGATCTCCTCCGAAGCCGTAAGGCCCAGCGGTTTCCCGGTGTTCTCAGACTCCAGCCCGACCAGTTCGTCGGCGTGCTCCTCGAGCAGGTCAGCGATGCCGAGCATGGCCTTCTGGCGCTCCGCGGGCGTGCTGTCGCGCCAACCGTCGAACGCATCGCGCGCGGCGTTGTAGGCGCGGTCGACGTCGGCGTCGGACGACAGGGGGGCGGTCGCGAAGACCTCACCGGTCGTGGGATTGACCAGGTCGGTCGTGCGTCCATCGGTGGCGGGGACCAAGCTTCCGCCGACGACATTGAGCAGTTCGCGCTTGTCGCTCACGCCGGGCTCCGTTCGGGGTGGGGAGGGCTGATGGGCTGGCTGCAACGGCGTGAGCCTAGCCCGCAGGGTGCCGGAACCGACAGGTGTGTGCCCTTCTTGCCACGAAAACCGCACGATTCACTCGCTCTGGCTGCGGATTCGCTTGCCTCTGCGGACTATCAACAGACAGAATGCCGCGCATGGCAAGCCGCGAGCGAACACCCGGGGCGGCACTCGACAACGTCTCGAAGGCGATCATCGAGCAGCTTCAGCAGGACGGCCGCCGGCCTTACGCAGCGATCGGGAAGGCCGTCGGCCTGTCCGAGGCCGCCGTTCGCCAGCGTGTGCAGAGGTTGCTCGACTCCGGAGTCATGCAGATCGTCGCCGTGACCGACCCCTTGGTCGTCGGCTTCCCCCGTGCGGCGATGGTCGGCATCCGGGTCGAAGGCGACAGCGAGGCGGTGGCCGAAAAGCTCGAGTCCTTCCCCGAGATCGACTATGTCGTCCTGACAGCCGGATCCTTCGACATCTTGATCGAGATCGTGTGCGAAGACGACGACCACCTTCTGGACATCATCAACAAGCGCGTCCGGGCCATCCCCGGCGTCGTGACCACCGAGAGCTTCGTCTACCTGAAGCTCCGCAAACAGATCTACGCCTGGGGTACCCGATGAGCATCTCTCCGCAGAACTTTGCCGAAGCCGGCGACGACGCACTGGCCGAACGTGCCAGCAAGCATCTCTGGATGCACTTCACGCGCCACTCCACCTACACCGACGGAAGCGGGCACGTGCCCGTCATCGTGCGCGGCGACGGCGCCTACATCTGGGACGACCAGGGCAAGCGGTATCTGGACGGGCTCGCCGGGCTGTTCACCGTCCAGGCCGGGCACGGGCGCGCAGAGCTCGCCGACGCCGCGGCCAAGCAGAGCTCCGAGCTCGCCTTCTTCCCGCTGTGGTCCTACGCCCACCCGCAGGCGATCGAGCTGGCCGAACGCCTTGCTGCGTACGCGCCCGGCGATCTCAACCGGGTCTTCTTCACCACCGGAGGCGGTGAAGCCGTCGAGAGCGCGTGGAAGTGCGCGAAGCAGTTCTTCAAGCTCACCGGAAAACCGATGAAGCACAAGGTGATCAGCCGAGCGGTGGCCTACCACGGCACCCCGCAGGGCGCGCTCTCGATCACGGGGATCCCCGAGGCCAAGAAGTACTTCGAGCCTCTGGTGCCCGGCAGCCACAAGGTCCCAAACACCAATTTCTATCGAGCACCGGCGCACGACGATGACATCGAGGCCTTCGGGCGGTGGGCTGCTGATCGCATCGAGGAGGCCATCGAGTTCGAGGGTGCGGACACGGTCGCAGCCGTCTTCCTCGAACCCGTGCAGAACTCCGGAGGATGCTTTCCTCCGCCCCCCGGCTACCTGGCTCGAGTCCGAGAGATCTGCGACCGCCACGACGTCCTGTTCGTCGCCGACGAGACGATCTGCGCCTTCGGCCGCATCGGCGACATGTTCGCCATGAGCCGGTTCGGCGTTACGCCGGACATCATCACGTGTGCCAAGGGCATGAGTTCCGGCTACGCACCGATCGGCGCGATGATCGTCAGCGACAGGGTCTTCGAGCCGTTCGGCGTCGGACAGAACTACTTCGCGCACGGCTACACCTTCGGGGGCCACCCGGTCTCAGCGGCGGTCGCCAACGCCAATCTCGACCTGTTCGAGCGCGAGGGCCTCAACGCTCACGTGCGGGCCAACGAGGGCGCCTTCCGCTCAACGCTCGAAAAACTGCTCGACCTGCCCATCGTCGGAGACGTACGTGGGGCCGGATTCTTCTACGGCATCGAGCTGGTCAAGGACAAGGTCACCAAGGAGACCTTCAACGACGCCGAGTCCGAGCGACTGCTTCGCGGCTTCTTGTCCAAGGCCCTCTTCGACGCCGGTCTCTACTGCCGAGCCGACGACCGCGGAGACCCGGTCATCCAACTCTCACCGCCCCTCATCATCGGGCAGCCGGAGTTCGACGAGATCGAACAGACGCTCCGCAGCGTGCTGACTGAGGCTTGGTCGATCCTCTGAGCACCCCGATTCCCGGCTCGACCCCGCGGACCCGGGTGAGGCGGATCCCGGAGAAGGCCGTCCAAGACAGGGCTGCCCTGGACGCGGTGCTTGATGCAGGCGTGGTCGCGCACGTTGCTGTCGTCGACGGCAGCGGGCAACCGTACGTCGTCCCGGTCGCCTACGCCCGGGAGGGCGACCACGTCCTGTTCCACGGCTCGACCGGGTCGCGGCTGTTCCGCGCCCTGGCCGCCGGCGCCCCTACGTGCCTGACCGTCACCTTGCTGGACGGTCTTGTCGTCGCGCGCTCGGCCTTCGAGTCCTCGATGCACTATCGCGGAGCCATGGTCTTGGGCACGTGCACGGTCGTGTCCGGGACGGACAAGCGCCACGCGCTGCGCACCATCACTGAGCACCTGATGCCCGGACGCTGGGACGACATCCGGGCGCCGCACAAGAAGGAGGTGGCCGCGACGACCATCCTGTCGCTGCCGCTGGACGAGGCGTCGGTGAAGATCAGTGCGGGCCAGCCCGAGGACCCGGATGACGACGTGAACGGTCCGGCCTGGGCCGGGATCGTGCCGCTGAGCTCGCGCTTCGAGCAGCCTGTCGGGGCGGACAATCTCGCTCCCGGGATCCCCGTCCCGGACTATGTCAGGGTTTGGACGCCATGACCTCGACCGATACAGAACTCCGATCCCTGTCCTTGTGGTGGTCCACCCTGCCCGAGGATCTGGCGGGACCGAGACGTGCACCGTTGCCGGGCAGCGCCGAGGCGGACGTCGTCATCGTGGGCGCCGGATACACCGGGCTCTGGACCGCGTACTACCTCGCCAAAGCAGACCCCTCGCTGCGGATCGTCGTCCTGGAACGCGAAGTGGCCGGCTTCGGCGCCTCGGGCCGCAACGGCGGTTGGTGCTCGGCCCTGTTCCCCGCGTCCTGGAACAAGATCGCCAAGGGTGCAGGCCGAGAGGCTGCGATCGCGCTGCAGCGCGCGATGTTCGCTACGGTCGATGAGGTCGGCTCGGTCATCGAGGCCGAGGGCCTCGACGTCCACTGGGCCAAGGGAGGGACCACCACCCTCGCGCGGACGTCGGTGCAGTTCGAACGGGCGCGCGCGGAGATCGAAGAGGCCCGGTCGTGGGGTTTCCGCGAGGAGGACTACCGCTGGCTCAGCGCGGAGGAGGCCCGAGCCTCGGTCGGGGCCACCCACGTTCGAGGGGGCACCTTCACCCCCCACACGGCCGCCCTGAATCCGGCACGGCTGGTCCGCGGCCTTGCCCAGGTGGTGGAGCGGCTCGGGGTCACCATCCATGAAGGCACCGAGGTGACGGCCATCGAACCCGGGATCGTGCGGACGAAGCACGGTCGGGTACGAGCGCCCTACTGTCTGCGAGCCACCGAGGGCTACACCGCCCGGCTCGACGGACACCGCCGCGACATCGTTCCCGTCTACTCCTTGATGGTGGCCACCGACCGGCTTCCCCAGGCGTTCTGGGACGAGGTCGGACTCGCCCAACGACCCACGTTCGCGGACCATCGGCACCTGATCATCTACGGGCAGCGCACGGCGGACGATCGCCTCGCCTTCGGTGGTCGTGGAGCGCCTTATCACTTCGGCTCGGCGGTCGAGGCCGGCTTTGACCGCGAACCAGAGGTTTTCGCCGGGCTCAAGCGCGTGCTCGTCGACCTTTTCCCGGCTCTCGGCGATGTCACCCTGAGCCACACCTGGGGGGGTCCGCTGGGGCTGACCCGCGACTGGTACGCCTCGTGCACCCTCGACCGTTCGACGGGGATGGGGTGGGCCGGTGGATATGTGGGTGATGGCGTCGGCACGTCCAACCTGGCCGGTCGTACGCTCGCCGACCTCGTCCTCGAGCGTGAGACCGACCTCGTCCGGCTCCCGTGGGTCAACCACCGTTCTCGGCGCTGGGAGCCCGAACCGTTCCGGTTCCTCGGCGTCAACAGCGGCCTGCAGATGATGTCGTCCGCAGACCGCGCCGAGCAGCGCTCCGGACGACCCGCTCGTCGCGCAGTCCTGATCAACCGTCTCCTCGGTCACTGAAACAGTTGGTGCTCCAGGAAACCCGCCGACCACAAACCCACAGCGAGAAGGTGCGAAGGATGAATCTCGTCTCCGCCAGCCCGGCTGATCTCGACCGTGATCTCGACGACTGGGGGCCACGGGTGGGGGCGGATCGAGGAGCCCCCAGGACCTCTGGCCGGATCCTGCATGAAGCCGATGGGGTGCAAGTCGGAGTCTGGGCCTGCACCCCCGGCTCGTGGGAGCTCGTGGATCGCCCCGACACTGAGACGATCCGCTTTCTCCAGGGCAGGGCGCGCCTGACCAACGCCGATGACGGCTCGACCGTCGAACTCGGACCCGGTGACGTGCTGGTGCTGCCAAAGGGTTGGTCAGGACGCTGGGAGATCCTCGAGACCGTACGCAAGTTCTACGTGATCAGCGCTTAGGCCCGTCCAGGTGCCCGGGGAGGGCGTTGAACGCCCGCAGGCTGGCGGCGCCGTCAGCCCACCAGTGCAGGGTCGTCAAAGACCCGGGTGAGAGCTGCATGCGGAACAGCGACGTAGCCGGTGCCTCGAGCGCTCGTCGTACCAACGCCTTGATCGGCGTCACGTGGGTGACGATGACGAGAGTGCGCCCGCCGTACTCGAGCGCGAGACGGTCACGAGCCTCCTCGACCCGCCGCTGCACGGCATCGAAGGCCTCACCGAAGGGTGGCGCAGCAGCCGTCGAGGTCAGCCACTTCTCGAGCTCCCTTGGCCATCGCTTGGCCACCTCGGCATAGCTGTAGCCATCCCAGTCTCCGAACGCGGTCTCGCGGAAATCGTCCTCGACGACCATCTCCGCCGAGAGACCGGCCGCGGACAGCTCCTCGGCGACGATCGCCGCCGTCTCCTGGGTCCGTCGGAGCGGGGACGTCACGACGGCGGCCACTTCCGGCTCCTGCGCGGCGAGCAAGCGGCCAACCGCCCGCGCCTGGGCGATCCCACCCTCGGTCAAGCTTGGATCGGCGCCGCCGGTGCCGCTGAACAGCTTCTCCCTCGTCATGGCCGTTTCGCCATGCCGCACCAGCAGAGTGGCGAGCGGGGCGCCGAGGTCGGGCGACCATCCGACCAAGTGGTTGGCGCGTGTGGAAGCGAGCTGTGCCGACTCGCTCCGCCCCGGATCCTCCTCGGCATCAAGCACGGGGAGACTGTCGACGGCGGTGCCGTCGAGCGCCGCATTCACCAACCGGTCCGCGGCCTTGTTGCGCTCCCGAGGGATCCACGAATAGCTCACCTGAGCGCGAGGCATGATCGCCATGGCCTGCTTGGCCAGCGCCTTCATGTCTGGATGCTTGACCTGCCACCGACCAGACATCTGCTCGACGACGAGCTTGGAGTCCATGCGAACCTCGACGTCCGCCTCCGGGTCGAGGCCACGGACCAGCTCAAGGGCTGCGATCAGCCCGCGATATTCGGCGACGTTGTTGGACGCCACACCGATCCGTTCGCCGCGCTCGAGAAGGATGTCCCCTGTGTCGGGGTCTCTCACCAGGGCGCCGTACGCCGCAGGGCCGGGATTCCCTCGTGAACCGCCGTCGGCCTCGACGACGAAGCGCCGGCTCACGGGTGCGCCTTCACGAGAACTTGACCGCCGTCCCGTAGCAGAGCAGCTCAGCCGCACCCTCGGTGATGGCCGACGTCGTGAAGCGGACCATGACCACGCCATCGGCGCCAAGCTGCGCGGCGGAATCCGCCATCCGACGAATAGATTCCTCGCGCGCCTCGGACAGCATGGAGGTATAGCTCTTCAACTCACCGCCCACGATGCTCTTCAACCCGGCCCCGATGTCCTTGCCGACGTTCTTCGACCGAACGGTATTTCCCGTCACAATGCCGAGGGTTTCCGTCACCGACTTGCCCGGCACCGATTCAGTCGTGGCGATGATCACTGGCGGTCCCTTCCGCTCGCTGAATCTATCGATGGTCAGTGTGCCGCAGCTCCGCCGCCGCGCGACTGCCCTAGCCCTGGCTGGGTCAGCCGGGCCGAGCCGACAATCCGCCCAGCGTGACGCGCGGCACGTCTGGTCGCGCAGATGGGACGCCCTGGAAGGTAATCTGTCGACGTCCTCGCCACCAGGTGAGCGGGGCACGGGCCTGGTCGCCAGGAAGTTGAGCACCCGTTCTTGGGCGCCCACAGCGGCGGTGTGGGTCGAGTCGGAAGTGAGGACCGCCGCGATGGCCACCGACGTGTCGCGTGAGGTGCTCCCGAGCACCAAACACGTTGCGCCGCCGTCCGCGACCTCGATGCCGCACATCCCAGCCCTGGACGGCGTACGCGCGCTCGCGGTCACGGCGGTGCTCGTCTACCACCTGGGGCTGGGCGGTCTCCCAGGTGGATTCCTGGGTGTCGACGTGTTCTTCGTCCTGTCCGGCTACCTGATCACCACCTTGTTGATCAGCCAGCGGCACAGGGACGGTTCTGTCAGCCTGGGCCGCTTCTACTTCCGGCGAGCGCGCCGTTTGTTCCCGGCCCTCTACGTGGTGCTGCTGGCTACGGTCACCTATTGCTTGTTCTTTCTTCCCGAGGAGCTCGCCCGACTGCGCGGCGACGTGGTCGCGGCGCTCACCTATGTGACCAATTGGTTCCTGGTCGCCCATCAGGAGTCGTACTTCGAAGCGTTGGGACGACCGGACCTGCTTCGGCACCTGTGGTCGCTGGCCGTCGAGGAACAGTTCTACCTCATCTGGCCGATCGTCCTGATCCTGCTGCTCGGCCGCTCCCGCCGGGTCAGGATCAACACAGCGCTGCTGTGGACGGTGGCCGCCATCGCCGCGTCCACGCTGCTGATGGCCGTGATGTACGACCCGTTTGCCGACCCCTCCCGGGTGTACTTCGGGACGGACACGCACGCCGCGGCCTTGTTGGTCGGAGCAGCGTGCGCCATGGTCTGGCGACCCTGGGCCGGCACCGGGTCGCCGGCGCCGAGTGCTGGCCGGACGCTCGACGCGTTGGGAATCTCAGCGCTGGTCGTCCTCATCGCCTTCTTCGTGTTCGGGGCCAACACCTCGCCATGGATGTATCGCGGCGGCTTCCTCGTCGTCGCGCTCGCCTCGGCCGTGCTCATAGCCGTCGTCGTCCATCCCTCTTCTCGGGCGCTGCCGTGGGCCTTCGGCTCGGCGGCGTTGGTATGGATCGGGATGCGTTCCTACGCCATCTATCTCTGGCACTGGCCGGTGTTTATGGTGACCCGGCCCGAGGATGTCCCTCTGGACGGGGCCGCCCTGGCGATCCTGAGGCTCGCGGTGGCGGTGGCCCTTGCTGCCCTGTCCTTCCGATTCATCGAAGACCCCATCAGGCGAGGCGCGATCGGTCGCTGGTGGAGCGCAACAGACCAGGGCCTCCAGGGGCGCCGCCTGGCCGGGGGCTTGGCTGTGGCCCTCACGCTCGGGCTCGTGCTTCTCGGCGCTGGAACCGTTGCGCTGGTCACCGCCAAACCTGTCGAGGCAGCCAACATCGCCGTGGACCAGGGGGCCACCCAGGAGCTGGAGCTGTCGCCCGGGGCCACTCAGGATGGGGGCAAGATCGCGCCCACCGAAAGTGGATCACCTGAGCCAACGACGTCCGGCTCGCCCGCGGAAGCGATCGGCGCTCCGACCGGACCTCCGTTCAAGATCCCGATCACGGTCGGCCTGTTCGGCGACTCCACCGGTATGACGCTGACCCTCAACGAGCCCGCCGGGCTGAGCAAGTACCTGGCCATCTCTGACCAGACCGTCGAGGGGTGCAGCCTCATCGAGGGGCGCATCACGAGCCAGACTGGATTCCGCCGAGACCTCAGCTCCGACTGCGGCTCATGGGAGTCACGCTGGTCGGACAAGGCCGGCCAGCTCAAGCCCGATATCGCCCTGGTGAACCTCGGGGCGTGGGATGTCTTCGACATCGAGCTCGACGGCAAGCGGATGGCCTTCGGTAGCCCCGCCTGGGACGCCTACTTCAGCCAGCAGCTCGACCTCGGGATCAAGATCCTCGTTCGCAGCGGCGCCCAGGTGGCCATGTCCGAGGTTCCGTGCTTCCGGCCCGTCGCTGCGGGCGGCCTGCCGAAGCTGCCCGAGCGTGGGATGGACGATCGCACGCGGCACCTGAACGCACTCATCGAGGAGGCTGCAGCCAAGTGGCCCGGAAGAGCCTTCCTGGTCAAGCCGCCGGCCGAGTTCTGCAAGGACCCGACGATCTCCAAGAGCCTTGCCTACCGATGGGACGGTACCCACTACTACAAGCCGGGCGCGAAGCTCTACTTCGACGTCGTCACGCCCCAGCTCCTCAAGGTTCCTAGCCGGGGATAGTTCGGTCGGTCAGACGACGGTCAGAGGCCCGACTCGGCCGTACGTATGAGGATCACGCCGCAATCCTCATGACGGAGCACCGCATCTTCGGCGGCGTGGCGCATCTCGCCAAGCTCGGTGCTGTTGAGCTCAAGGCGGCAGGAGCCGCACCGGCCACGACCAAGCTCGGCCGCCCCTACCCCCGACTTCGCTCGGACCTTCTCGTACAACGCCAGCAGCTCAGCGGGCAGGCTCTCGGCCAACGATCGCCGGCCCTCGGCCACGAACGCGCCGTCCTTGTCCATCTCGCCGAGCGCCGCATCGCGTCGCAGCACCGCCGCGGAGAGGCGCTCCTCCACATCTCGCGACTCCTGCTGCAGCTGGGTGAGGAGTCGCTGCACGTCCTCAAGGCGCTCCATGATCTCCAGCTCGACCTCTTCCAGGTCGGCTTGCCGCTTGCCGAGCGACCCGATTTCGTGCTGCAGGCTCTCCAGCTCCTTCGCCGATGTGATCGCACCGGAATCCAGACGATCCTGATCTCGGGCAGCCCGAGCCCGCACCTGCTCGACGTCGGTCTCGGCCTTGCTGACCTCACGGCTGATGTCGCTCGCCTCGGTCTGGGCCGCAATCGTTCGGTCGTGCACGAGAGCCTGCTGGCTCGTCAGCTCGTCGATCTCGGCCAGCTCGGGGAGGGTTCGACGCCGGTGAGCAAGTTGGGCCAAACGCGCGTCCTGCTGCGCGAGGTCCAGCAGCCGGAGCTGGTCGGCGGGATCGGCGTTCAGCGGGTGCCCCTTTCGAGGAAAGTCCACGGGTCGGTCACGAGGGTGGAGATGCGCGTCTCCACGCTATCCGGCGCCAGGGCTGCCATGAGCCGGTCTCGGGCATCGGACAGCCACGGCCACTCGGTCGCAAAGTGACCAGCGTCGATCAGAGCCGGGCCGCCGGTCTCGATCGCCTCCGACACCGGGTGATGGCGCAGATCGGCGGTGACATAGACGTCAGCCCCACTGGCCCGTACGTCATCGAACCGGTCGTCACCGGCGCCGCCAGCGACCGCGACCCGACGGATCAGCCGGTCCGGATGGCCCGCCACGCGCACGCCAGCGCTCCCGACGGGGAGCGCTGTGGCCACCACCTGAGCGAAGTCGCGCAGACGCACGGGCTCCGCGAGATCGCCGACGCGACCAATCCCGTCTTGGCTCAGCGGCACGAGCGTGCCGGTCAGGCCAAGCGCGAGCGCGAGGGCGTCGGATACGCCAGGCCGTGCCTTGTCCGCATTGGTGTGGGCGACGTAGAGCGCGCACTGGTCGGAGATCAGGCGGTGGATCAGGCGCCCCTTGGCCGTTGTTGCGGCCACGCCGTGGACGGGGCGGAGGAAGAGCGGGTGGTGAACGACGATGAGCCCCGCGCCCCAATCGAGCGCCTCGTCGATCGTCGCCGCGACCGGATCAACGGCGAAGAGCACTCGTTCGACGGGCAGGTCTGGATCTCCGCACACGAGTCCGACGGCGTCCCATGCTTCGGCGGTCGCTGGGTCGTAGAGCTCTTCCAGGACCTGGACAAGACGGGACAGGATGGCGGGCACGCCGGGAGGCTACCGCCCGGGACTACCGTCAGATCCCGGGCGAGCCGCACCGACGCCACGAATCCCCAGACAAGTCTTGGAGGACTCGTCTCCACGTCTTGGTGGGCGCAAAGGGACTCGAACCCCTGACCCCCTGCTTGTAAGGCAGGTGCTCTAACCAACTGAGCTATGCGCCCGGCCCGAGGAGGCTACCGCCGTCCCGGGGGCTGTTCGCCGACCCGAACGTACGGCCTACAGCGAGGCCAGCGCCTTGACGTAGTCGTCCAGGTCCCGTGGCTCACCGATCCCCTGCGTGACGCTCCAGCGGACGATGCCTTGCTTGTCGACGACGACGGTACCTCGGACAGCGGCACCCTTCTCTTCGTTGAAGACCCCGTAGGCCAGGGCAGTCGCTCCATAGGGCCACCGATCGGACAGCAACGGGAAGTCGTAGCCCTCACGCTCGGCAAAGACCTTCTGCGTGAAGACGCTGTCGCAGGAGACCGCGAGCGTGACGGTGTCGTTGTCGTGGATCTCCGGCAGTCGGTCTCGTACCTCGCACAGCTCATCGGTACAGATGCCGGAGAACGCCCAGGGGAAGAAGACCAGCACCACGTTCTTGGCGCCACGGAACGACGACAGCCTCACATCGGCGCCGTGCTGGTCGCGCAGGGTGAAGTCCGGGGCCTCTTGGCCAACCTCGATGGGCATGAGTGGTCCTTCCGCAGGGGCGATGTCAGGTTGTGAACCACCAGGGTCGGGCGATGATTCCTGGCCACCGTGATGACGCGGAATTGGCAGAGCTACTTGCGCGAGGCGCCCCGTGCCACCAGGCGGGTGCCTGACCAGTCACGCGCGGCAGCAGTCGAGGACGTGATGTTGAGCCCGGCGGTCGGGGCAGCCTCACCTACGTCCGATGGTTCGACATGGCCGGAGCGTCCGGACTTCGGCGTGAGGAGCCAGATCACCCCACCGTCGTCGAGTGAGATCAGGGCATCCATGAGCGCATCGACGAGGTCACCATCGTCGTCTCGCCACCAGAGCAGGACGACGTCGACCACCTCGCCGAAGCTCTCGTCGACGAGGGCCGATCCGGCCACAGCGGCGACCGATGCGCGCAGGCCCTCGTCGCAGTCGGAGTCGTAGCCGAGCTCCTGGACGATGTGTCCTGCTGCGATCCCCAGCTTGGCTGCCAGCTGACGCTCGCCTTCGGCCGCGTCCGCGGTGGCGCTCACGACGTGTCCTCCCCAGTCCTCGGGTCCCCCCATTGGGGACGCAGGCGACAGTCCACCGGTCCCGGGGCGTCGAGCGCAAGCGAATCGCTCAAGAGCCAGGACCATCTGGGGCCGCTGGGCCGTGCGCGGCGAAGTGTGGCGTCCCTCACGCGACCCATCAGGCATTCGAGAGATCGGGCCGCACCCACGTACCCTCGAACGAGTCCGCCGACCGGGACCATTGCTGGGAGTCACGAAATATGAGACCACGTTCGTCGTACGCCGCCGTTTCGGCGGTCGCCGTCCTCGCTGCGGGACTGCCCCTGCTCGGGATGACCTCCGCCGAGGCGGGCGTCGCGCCGATCGGGACAGTGGTCCCGTGGGACTTCGACGGCGACGGTCGGGCCGACCTGGCTGTCGGCGCGCCGTTCGAGAACATCGGCAAGATCGCCGACGCAGGGACGGTCAGCGTGTTCATGGCCGACTCCTCCGGGGCCTACACGTCTCAATCGGTGATCTGGTCCCAGGACTCGGCGGGCGTGAAGGGAAATCCCGAGAAGGGCGACCTCTTCGGCTATGCCATGTCCAGCGGCGACTACGACGGCGACGGCGTCGCTGACCTCGCGATCGCCGCCAACCGCGAGGACGTCGGCGGCGGGAGCAGCAAGAAGGTCGACGCTGGCACGGTCACGGTGCTCTGGGGCGTGAAGAACGCCGGCCTCACCGGCGCAGGATCGGTCGTGTTGACGTTCAACCCGGGAGGCAAGGTCAAGGCGGGCACGTTCTACGGCGATGCCCTCGCGAGCGGTGACATGGACGGCGACGGGAATGACGAACTCGCGGTCGGGGCTCCCGGCGAGGACCGCGTGAGGGTCTACGACGGGGCCAACAGCAAGGCCGCCGCCTTCGGCAGCTGGACGACGTTCGGCGAAGCAACCAAGGGCGTTCCCGGAAAGAAGCACAACGGGGAACTCTTCGGCGAGTCCCTGGCCATGGGTGACTTCAACGACGACGGCACGGCCGACCTCGCCGTCGGCATCCCCTACGACTATGACGCCCGTGGATACAGCTCCGGAGCGGTCGTGGTTGTTCCGGGCAAGAACGGTACGGGGCCCAATCTGTCTGGGGCGACCCGGTGGAGCCCGGCAACCAAGGGCATCAAGGGCAAGCCGCACCCCTTCACCGTGAACGACCTCTCTGACTCCTTCGGCCGTACGCTCGCCGCGGGTGACTTCGACAACGATGGCGTGGCCGATCTGGCAGTCAGCGCGGTCGGAGTCCCGCTCAAGCGCACGAGCGGCGGCAAGTCCTACCAGGACGCAGGCGTGGTCCATGTGCTGTTCGGAGCCTCAGGCGTCGGCCTCACTGCTCGGGACGTTCTGCTCAGCGAGCAGACTCCGGGAATCGCCGGCAAGGCCCAGAAGGGTGACCTGTTTGGCGCGAGCCTCGCCGCTGGCCCGGCCCCGGGCAATGACCTCCTGGCGATCGGCACCGCCGAGAACTCGATCCGCGTCCTGAAGGGTGCCACCGGTGCGGGATCGGTCGCCTTGTCGCAGAAGACCGCCGGCGTGGCCACCAGCAGCGCACCCGGAGACGCGTTCGGATCCTTCATACGCTTCCTCGACTCGGGCGCCGCAGGCGGGCATCTCCTGGCCGTTGCCGCCCCCGGGGAGGACTCCAACTCAGGGGCGCTGTTCCTCTTCAAGTCCAGTTCGGGCATGCCTACGGGCGCTGGCTCGGTGAAGCTCGATGAAGGCTCTCCCAACGCCAAGGGCGCGAAGGAGAAGGGCGACTTCTGGGGCTGGCTCGGGGACTCCAGGTAGGCCGTCTCCGGGGAGCCGTACCCGCCGGTAGGTCGACGGCGCTCACGGTGTCGTTAGAGGATGGGGCGAGGCGGGCGAACCGCGCGCCGAACCCTGCCGAGGAGACGACACCAACGTGGCCCCAGGACGCGACCGCGCCCCGCTGATCAACGCCGGGCTTCCGACCCAGCTGGTCGACGTCGATCCCGACGAGACCGCCGAGTGGCAGGAGTCGCTCGACCAGGTCATCGACAGCGCTGGCCCGTACCGAGCCCGGTTCATCATGCTGTCGCTCCTCCAGCGCGCTCGTGAACGAAACGTCGGGGTCGCCTCCCTGAACGCCACCGACTACATCAACTCGATCCCGCCCGAGAGGGAGCCTTGGTTCCCGGGCGACGAATGGGTGGAGCGGCGCATCCGCGCCTATATCCGATGGAACGCGGCGATCATGGTCCACCGAGCCCAACGACCGGGGGTCGGCGTCGGCGGCCACATCTCCACCTACGCCTCCTCCGCGACGCTGTACGAAGTCGGCTTCAACCACTTCTTCCGCGGCAAGGACCACCCAGGTGGCGGGGACCAGATCTACTTCCAGGGCCACGCCTCCCCCGGGATGTATGCCCGGGCCTTCCTCGAGGGACGCCTGAGCGAGGACCAGCTCGACGGCTTTCGGCAAGAGCTTTCACACCCAGGTGGCGGGCTCTCGTCCTACCCCCACCCGCGATTGATGCCGGAGTTCTGGGAGTTTCCGACCGTCTCGATGGGGCTCGGCCCGATCAACGCCATCTACCAAGCACGGTTCAACCGCTACCTGCACAACCGGGGCTTCAAAGACACCAGCGACCAGCACGTGTGGGCCTTCCTGGGCGACGGAGAGATGGACGAGCCGGAATCACTGGGTGCCATCGGACTCGCCGCTCGCGAGGAGCTCGACAACCTCACCTTCGTCATCAACTGCAACCTGCAGCGGCTCGACGGTCCGGTTCGGGGCAACGGCAAGGTCATCCAGGAGCTCGAGTCCTTCTTCCGCGGGGCCGGATGGAACGTCATCAAGGTGGTGTGGGGCCGCAAGTGGGACGAGCTGCTCGCGAGCGATGCTGACGGCGCTCTCGTCAACATCATGAACACCACCCCGGATGGCGACTTCCAGACGTTCAAGGCGGAGGACGGCGGATTCATCCGGGAGAACTTCTTCGGTCGCGACCCGCGCGCTCGCAAGCTCGTCGAGGAGTGGACCGACGAGGAGATCTGGGCCCTGCAGCGCGGTGGCCACGACTATCGCAAGATGTACGCCGCCTACGCCGCAGCGAGCGAGCACACCGGGCAGCCCACGGTCATCCTCGCGAAGACGATCAAGGGCTGGACGCTCGGCAGCCATTTCGAGGGCCGCAACTCGACGCACCAGATGAAGAAGCTGTCGATCGACGACCTCCGCACCTTCCGCGACCGCCTCCAGATGCCGGTGGACGACGAGCACCTCGACGCCAAGCTCCCGCCCTACGTCCACCCTGGACGGGACAGCGACGTCTACGCCTACCTGATGGAGCGTCGCCGCACCCTCGGAGGACCGATTCCGGAGCGCCGGCCATCGGCCGCCAAGCCTCTGGTCCTTCCCGGAGACCCGGTCTACGACGTGATGCGCCGCGGGTCGGGCAAGCAGGAGGTCGCCACGACGATGGCGTTCGTCCGACTGCTCAAAGAGTTGATCAAGGACGAGGGCATCGGGTCGCGGTTGGTGCCGATCATCCCCGACGAAGCACGCACCTTCGGGCTCGACAGCCTGTTCCCCACGCTGAAGGTCTACAACCCGGACGGCCAGACCTATCTGTCCGTGGACCGTGAGCTGATGCTCAGCTACAAGGAATCGACCGACGGCGTGATCCTGCACGAGGGGATCAACGAGGCCGGCTCGGTGGCCTCGTTCACGGCCGTCGGGACGTCGTACGCCACGCACGCCGAGCCGATGATCCCGATCTACATCTTCTACTCGATGTTCGGCTTCCAGCGCACGGGTGACGCCCTCTGGGCAGCAGCGGACCAGATGGCCCGCGGCTTCGTCCTCGGCGCCACGGCCGGGCGCACCACGCTCAACGGCGAGGGACTCCAGCACGAGGACGGGCATTCGCTGCTTCTCGCGTCGACGAACCCCGCAGTCGTGGCCTACGACCCAGCATTCGGGTTCGAGATCGGGCACATCGTGCGTGACGGCCTGCGCCGCATGTACGGCGAAGACCCGGAGAACGTCTTCTACTACCTGACGATCTACAACGAGCCCTACATCCAGCCGGAAGAGCCGTCCGACGTCGATGTCGACGGCATCCTGCGCGGGCTCCATCTGTGGCGCGCCGCCAGTGAAGGCGACGGTCCGCGCGCACAGCTCCTCGCCTCCGGGGTTGCCGTTCCTTGGGCCGAGCGCGCGCAGCAGCTGCTCCGCGACGACTGGGGCGTTCGTGCCGACGTCTGGTCGGTCACGTCGTGGAACGAGCTGCGGCGCGACGGGCTCGCCACCGACTCGTGGAACTTCCTCAACCCAGGGGAGCCGGCCCGCCGGCCCTACGTCACCGAGCGACTCTCCGGTCGGCCCGGGCCCGTGGTGGCGGTGTCCGACTTCATGCGAGCCGTCCAGGACCAGATCAGCGCCTGGGTGCCTGAGGACT
This sequence comes from uncultured Actinomycetota bacterium, assembly GCA_963820065.1. Taxonomy (GTDB): domain Bacteria; phylum Actinomycetota; class Actinomycetes; order DATJPE01; family DATJPE01; genus JANPBY01. Next base: position 509,667 of record CAWFYM010000010.1, read on the forward strand.
TCACCTCGCTCGGCACCGATGGGTTCGGCCTGTCTGACACGCGGGGAGCGCTGCGACGCCATTTCAAGGTCGACGCCGAGTCGATCACCCTGCGGACGCTGGAAGCGCTGGCCCGCCGAGGTGAGGTCGACAGCAGCACACCGCAGCAGGCGTTTGACCGCTACCGCATCAACGATGTCAGCGCGGTCGATCCCGGCGTCGGCATGGGTGACGCGTGAGTTCCCCCGCTCGGGTCCCGAAGAAGGTCTACGAAAACGCGCTGCGCGCCCTCCAGGCCGAGCTGGTCGAGATGCAGGAGTGGGTCCGCACCGAAGGCGCTCGGGTCGTCGTCGTGTTCGAAGGGCGAGACGCGGCAGGCAAGGGCTCGGCCATCAAACGCGTGACCGAGTACCTCAGCCCGCGGGTGGCGCAGATCGTCGCGCTTCCCGCACCCACCGAGCGCGAGCGCACGCAGTGGTACTTCCAGCGCTACGTGGCCGAGCTCCCCGCCGCCGGCGAGATCCGACTCTTCGACCGCTCCTGGTACAACCGGGCCGGCGTCGAGAAGGTGATGGGGTTCTGCACCTCCGACGAATATCGTCGATTCCTCCATCAGGCTCCGCTGTTCGAGCGCCTGCTCATCGAAGACGGGGTGCTGCTTCGCAAGTACTGGTTCTCCGTGAGCGATCCCGAGCAGGAAGCCCGCTTTCGCTCACGCCTCGAGGATCCGATGCGGCGGTGGAAGCTGTCCCCGATGGATCTCGAGTCGATCACCCGGTGGGAGGACTACTCGCGAGCCAAGGACGAGATGTTTGTGCACACGGACATCGCCGAAGCGCCGTGGAACGTCGTCGAGGCCGACGACAAGAGGGCCGCCCGCCTCAACATGATTCACCACCTCGTCCACTCCATCCCCTACGAATCGGTTCCCCCGAGGGATCTCACCCTCCCCGAGCGACCCCCTCGGCGCGGCTACGAGCGTCCTCCGCGCGACACCAACCGCTACGTCCCCGACTACGCCGGCACCCTCTGACAGCCGCGGCCCGCCCTAGGCCGCGGTCATGCTCGCACGATCGTGGCGTCGATCTCGACCAGCTGATCCTGGTGCCCGAGAACCGGAACGCCGAGCAGCGTGGCCGGCGGGACCTCACCGCCGAACCAGGTGGTCACCGCGCTCCAGGCCACGGACAGGTCCTCTCTCGGTCCCACGACATAGATCGTCAGCGACCGGATGTCGGCCACGCCGAAGTCGTGCTGTTCGATGACGAGCCGAAGGTTGACCAAGCATCGCGTCGCCTGGACGTAGGGATCGGCCAACCCCACGAGCACGCCCTCGTGATCGTGAGGGACCTGCCCGGCGACGTACAACTGATCACCGACTCGGTCGGCGTAGCGATACCCCGGCGTCTGAGCCAACCCTGCTTCGATCTCTCGCTCGTTCATGACAACCTCTGTGGTCGTGCCTTCCAACAGTGATAGCGCACGCTAGGGCACGCGCGCCCTGACCCGGCGTGATCGGCCGAATCCAGCCAGCGGATCGAACGAGGCCACACCGTCAACGCCAGCCGGTCGGCTCGGGGGTCGGGGGCCGACCGTGGAGGGCCTGGCGGGAGGCCGAGCGCAGCGAGGCCGGATGGTAGGTCGGCCCCCGATCCCCGAGCCGAGCGGCGAACCACCTCCGCGACCCCCCACCGCAAACCCGGGGGTTCAGGAGCCCAGGGCCGCGTGCATCTCCCACACGAGGATCTCCGCTGGGTCGACACCGGCCGTCACCCGAGGACCCTCCGACGCCGCGATTCGAACAGCGTCACCGGCGTTCAGCCCGCCCGCCCCTTCCAGCACCACCGTTCCGCGGGCGACGTACAGGTGAACGTACGGCGCCGCCGGCAGCGTCACCACCTCGCCCGGCGCCAGCCGGGCCGCGAACAGCGCCGCGTCGCGCTGGGCGATCCGGATCGCCGACTCGTCCGCGTGCCGAGCCATCCCCGACGCCACGGTCACGAGCCCGCCCGCGGCGAGCTCAGCACCGATGTCGAGCTGCTCGTACCCCGGCTCGATCCCGTCCTCGTCCGGCACCACCCACATCTGCACGAAGTGCACGGGATCGTGTGGGACCGAGTCGCCGTCCGCTCGCCAGGCATCGTTCTTCTCGCTGTGCAGGATCCCTCGCCCCGCGCTCATCCGCTGGGCCAGACCTGGATAGATCACCCCGTTGTGACCCGTGGAATCCTGGTGCACGAGCGCGCCGTCGAGGACCCAGGTCACGATCTCCATGTCTCGGTGCGGGTGGGTCTCAAAGCCGGTCCCTGGCGCCACGACATCGTCGTTGGAGACGAGCAACAGCCCGAAATGGGTGTTGGCAGGGTCGTAGTGGCCACCGAATGAGAAGGAGTGATGGGAGTCCAGCCACCCGATCTGGGTGGCGAACCGCTCACCGTTACGCCGGACGTCGTACGTGGTCATCAATCAGTCCTCTCGGTTGGGCGCCTCTGGACCACAGTCAGGAGGCATGGGAGCTGGTCCACGCCAGGAGAGCATCCGCGCGGCGCGTGTTCATGACCCGCTCAGCGGGCACGGCGCACTCCTCGGCGCGCGAGCAGCCGTACGGCAGCCAGTCGAGCTGGCCCGGAGCGTGCGCGTCGGTGTCGATGGTGAAGACGCAGCCCGCCTCGACCGCCTGGCGCAAGAGCCGGCGAGGAGGGTCGAGCCGCTCGGGCCGACTGTTCACCTCTACCGCGACGCCGAAGCGGCGGCACGCCTCGAAGACCAGCTCCGCATCGAAGGTCGACTCCGGCCGAGACCGGTTTCCGGTGACCATCCGGCCGGTGCAATGCCCCAGGACATCCAGGTGCGGGTTGGCGATAGCCGCGACCATGCGGCGGGTCATCGAGTCCGCGTCCATCCGCAGCTTGGAGTGGACGGAGGCCACCACCAGGTCGAGCTGGGCCAGGAGATCGACCTCTTGGTCAAGGGCGCCGTCGTCCAGGATGTCCACCTCGATCCCGGTGAGGATCCGGAAGGGGGCGAGCTCGTCGTTGAGCGCAGCCACCACGCGGAGCTGCTCGCGGAGGCGTTCGGGAGACAGCCCGTTGGCCACCGTCAGGCGCGGGGAGTGGTCCGTGAGCACCATCCACTCGTGCCCGAGATCACGCGCAGTCTCGGCCATCTCCCGGATCGGAGAGCCGCCATCGGACCAGTCGGAATGCACGTGGCAGTCTCCGCGCAGGACGGCGCGCAGCTCCTCGCCTCCCGGAACGACAGGGACGGCACCCGCCGGCTCCAGCTCCGCGAGGTAGTCGGGCACGAGACCCGCGAGCGCCTGGGTCACCACCTTGGACGTCGAGGCCCCGACTCCTTCGAGCTCGGTGAGCGTCCCGGCGAGCGCGCGGTCCTCGACCTCACTCGGGGGTAGGTCGGCCACGACCGACGCAGCCCGTCGGAACGCGCGGACCCGATAGGTGGGCTCCTGCGCGCGCTCGAGCAGGAAGGCGATGCGACGCAGTGCCTCGACGGGGTCCACGAGCTCAATTCTTGCGGAGGGGCGCGGTGACCAGAAGCAGGGCCACCGTGTTGCAGAGCAGCCACCCGCGCTGCCACGCACCCGCGAGATCCGGACCCAGAGACTGGGACAGCAACGCCAGCGAGACGACGGCGAGGCCGGCGACGACGATCCGCCACACCCAGGACCGCGCCGCCGCGCCTTGGCCGAGGGCGCTGGCAAGCATCGCCGCGCTGAACGCCACGGCATTCACCGCCACGGCGACGGCATGAGCGGTGTCGGTCCAGGTGGCGTCCTCAAGGGTCGCCACGGCGCAACCTGCGGCGCCAGCCGTGCAGTGGATGCGGAACGTCGCGATCAGGACAGCGGCGGCGCCGGCAACGACCAACGCCCGAGCGGCCCACCCGCTCCCCGGCCCAACGACCCGGGCTCCGAACAGATCGGCCACGCCGAACGTCGCGATGGCCAGGATCCCGAGCCAAGGGGCGCGGGCGCCGAACGACGCCAAATCGCTCACATGATCGTGCAGCGCCGAATACCCCGGATTGAGGCGGCCGGCCACGACGACGAGCATCCAGAAGACCAGGAGGAGCACGCCGACGAGCGTGCGCGCCCGCCCGATCGTCAGCCACGCCACGCGCTCACCGTAACCGGCTGGAATTGTGGGCGTCCCACAACCGTCACCCGCCGTCACCCGTACGATCACTGGGGTGTCCAGAAGTCGCGCGGCAACAGCTCGCCGGCTCGAGAGCGCCATGGGCACCCTGTCGACCGCGGCCATCCAGCGGATGGACGAACAGCTCCCGTGGTATCGGAGCCTGCCGCCTGAAGACCGCTCATGGGTCGGCCTGGTCGCCCAGGCGGGCATCGCCCGGTTCGTCGAGTGGTTCCGGGAGCCCGACGAGCGGCTCACCATCACCGCAGACGTCTTTGGAGCGGCTCCACGGGAACTGGTCCGAGCCATCAGCTTGCGCCGAACCGTGGACTTGGTCCGACTGACCATCGATGTCGTCGAGGAGCACGTCGACGACATCGCCCTTCCTGGCGAACAAGCCATGCTCCGGGAGTCCGTGCTCCGCTACAGCCGCGAGATCGCGTTCGCCGCGGCTCAGGTCTACGCCCAGGCCGCCGAGGCGCGCGGGGCCTGGGACGCGCGCATCGAAGCGCTCGTCGTCGATGCCCTGCTGCGCGGGGAGATCGACGAAGGCGTGCTCTCCCGAGCCGCCGCATTGGGATGGTCCACGACCACGAACGTTTGCGTCGTCATGGGCTCCACACCAGACGCCAGCCCCGACGCGGTGGCTGAAGCGGTCCAACGTGTGGCTCGACACCATCGACTTGACGCGATCGTGGGCATCCAGGGGTCGCGGCTGGTGGTCCTCCTCGGTCGCGTCGACGGGGACCCCATGCACGCCGCTCGTGCCCTCATCGGTGAGTTCGGGTCGGGACCAGTGGTGGTCGGCCCCGTGCGGCCGGACCTCACGGCCAGTACTTCGTCAGCGGCGGCCGCCTTGTCCGGGCTCCGTGCCGCCGCCGCATGGAACGACGCGCCCCGCCCGGCGCACGCCGACGATCTTCTCCCCGAACGCGCCCTGGACGGCGACGCGACGGCGCGAGCCCTGCTGGTCGACGACGTGTATGCCCCGCTCGCACGGGCGGGCCGCGAGCTGCTCGAGACGGTCAGCGCGTTCCTCGAGCAGGCCGGATCCCTGGAGGGGGCAGCGCGGTTGCTGTTCGTCCACCCCAACACCGTTCGCTACCGCCTGCGCCGTGTGGCCGACGTCTCCGGTGTGAGCCCCAGCGAACCGCGCGGAGCCTTCACCCTGCGAGTGGCGTTGACGCTCGGCCGGCTGACGCAATTGGAGGAAACCTCCAAGAACCACGCCTGACCTTGGTTCGGGCCGCTACCGGTTACCGACGCGTACGTCCGGCACGGTGGACGGGTGCTCGCCATCGTCGCCCCCGGCCAAGGGGCCCAGACCCCCGGCTTCGTCTCCCCCTGGCTCGAGCTCCCCGGATTCCGCGACCGGTTGAGCTGGCTGTCCCTGTGCGCGGGCATGGACCTCGTCCGACTAGGGACCGAAGCCAGCGCGGAGGAGATCACCGACACGGCCGTCGCTCAGCCGCTCCTGGTCGCCTCCGGTTTGGTCAGCCTGCTGTCCCTCTTCCCCCACCCGTCGGACGCCTACGGCAAGGTCGCGGCCGGGGCCGGGCACTCGGTCGGCGAGATCACCGCCGCGACGGCAGCCGGCGTCATCACCGCGGAGCAGGCCATGATCCTGGTGCGGGAACGCGGCAGGGCCATGGCGTCCGCCGCAGCCGCCCAGCCCACCGGCATGACTGCGGTGCTCGGCGGCGACGCCGACGAGGTCTTCGCTGCCTTGGAGCACCACGGGCTCACCCCGGCCAACATCAACGCTCCTGGTCAGGTCGTTGCCGCTGGCACGCTCGAACAGCTTGATGCCTTTGCGGCAGCCCCCCCGGATGGCGCGCGGTTGCGCCCGCTACGCGTGGCCGGCGCCTTCCACACCGAGCACATGCGCCCGGCCGTCGACGTTCTCGGCTCCTTGGCCCGTGCGATCACGACGCACGACCCACGGCTTCGGCTGCTCTCCAACCGCGATGGGGCCGTCGTCCACCACGGGCACGACGCGCTTTCCCGCCTCGTCGATCAGGTCGCCAACCCCGTTCGGTGGGATCTGTGCATGCGCACCATGGCGGACCTCGGGATCACGGCGCTGATCGAGCTCCCGCCGGCCGGCACGCTCACAGCGCTGGCCAAGCGCGCACTGCCTGGCATCGAGACGGTCGCCCTGAAGACTCCCGCCGACATCCCGGCCGCGCTCGACCTCGTGGCCCGACACGCGACCGTCAGCCCCATCTCCGAGGCGCCGTCGTGGCGCATGCTCGTCGCACCCTCGAAGGGCGTCTTCCGCTACGCCGACGGCATCGGCGGGCTCGGCGCCGAGGTGGAGCCCGGTACGCCTGTCGGCAGGGTCGAGGGCCTGCGCGATTCGACACCAGTCTTGGCTCCCCACGGTGGCACGATCATCGAATGGCTCGTCGAGGAGGGTGACCCGGTGTCACCCGGTCAGCCCGTCGTTCGACTGCACCCCGTGGAGGTGCCCGCGTGAGCACGACTATCAGGGACAGCCGACCCGATCGGCACGCCCGGATCCTCGGTGTCGGGCAATACCGTCCCGCGCGCATCGTGAGCAACGCCGAGGTCGTCGAACGCATCGATTCCAGCGACGAATGGATCCGCGAGCGTTCGGGCATCGTCGAGCGGCGGATGGCGGCCCCGGACGAATCCGTGGTCGATATGAGCGTTGCAGCAGCGGAGAAGGCGCTGGCCTCAGCCGGGCTCACCGCCGACTCCATCGGCATGGTGCTGGTGGCCACGGTCACCCATCTGCTTCAGACGCCTTCGGCGGCCGCGTTGGTTGGCGACCGGTTGGGCGCCAAGAACGCCGCGGCCCTCGACATCTCCGCCGCGTGCGCCGGGTTCTGCCACGGGGTGGCGTTGGCCAACGACCTCGTCCGCGCCGGCAGCGCCGAGCACGTGCTGGTGGTCGGCTGCGAGAAGTTGACAGACATGGTCGATTCCTACGACCGGGGCACCGCCTTCATCTTCGGCGACGGCGCGGGTGCGGTGGTGATCGGCCCGTCGGAGGTTGCCGGGATCGGTCCCGTGGTCTGGGGAGCCGACGGGTCTCAGGGCGACGCCATCACCCAGGACGCGCCGTGGGACGTCTTGCGCGACAACCCTGAGCACGCCTTCCCGTCCCTGTCGATGAACGGTCAGCAGGTGTTCCGATGGGCGGTGTTCGAGATGGCGCCCGTGGCCCTGCAGGCGCTCGAGGCGGCGGGTGTCAGCGTTGACGACCTCGACGTGTTCATCCCTCACCAGGCCAACGTCCGCATCATCGACGCCATGGTCAAGAAGATGGGCTTGCCCGAGCGGGTGACCGTGGCGCGCGACATCGTCCACACGGGCAACACCTCGGCCGCGTCGGTGCCCCTCGCCATGGCTGCGTTGCTCGAGAGCGGCGAAGCATCCAGCGGGGACACAGCCCTGCTCATCGGTTACGGCGCCGGACTGTCCTATGCCGCGCAGGTCGTCACCCTCCCTTGACGAACGCCCCCACAGACCCGTCCGCCGGGGCCCCGGCGGACGAGAACCCACCCGAAGGAGAAACCCCTATGGCCACCGAGCAGGAGATCCTGTCCGGCCTCGCCGAGATCGTCAATGAGGTCGCCGGCGTTCCCGTCGCCGACGTCCAGCCGAGCAAGTCGTTCATCGACGACCTGGACATCGACTCCCTGTCGATGGTCGAGGTGGTCGTGGCCGCCGAGGAGAAGTTCGATGTGAAGATCCCCGACGACGACGTCAAAGACCTCAGCACGGTGGGCGACGCGGTCAGCTACATCGCGAAGGCCGGCGCCTGAGATGACCAGCAGCTCCCAGGACCGCCGAACGGTCGTCGTCACCGGGCTCGGCGCAACCACGCCGGTCGGCGGCGACGTCCCGTCGACCTGGGAGGGGTTGCTGGAAGGCCGCTCCGGCGTGCGTCTGCTCGACACAGACTGGGCCGAAGGCTTGCCTGTGCGCATCGCAGCCACCCTCGCCGTCGATCCCTACGAAGTCATGGACCGGGTCGAGGCACGCAGGCTGGATCGCACGGAGCAGCTAGCCCTCATTGCGGCGCGCGAGGCGTGGAAGGATGCCGGGTCCCCAGAGGTCGACCCCTTGAGGCTCGGCGTCTCGGTGGCCACAGGGATCGGTGGCGCGCTGACTCTTCTCGCGCAGTGGGACAACCTGCGCGAGAAGGGTCCGCGCCGGGTCTCGCCCCACACGATCCCCATGCTGATGCCCAACGGCCCCGCGGCCTACGTGGGTCTGGAAGTCGGAGCCAGGGCAGGTGTCCACACCCCGGTGTCGGCGTGCGCATCGGGGGCCGAAGCCGTGGCCTACGGCGCGGACATGATCCGCCGAGGACGAGCCGACATGGTCGTCGTCGGTGGCACCGAGGCGTGTCTCCACCCGCTGCCGCTGGCGGCCTTCGCGGCCATGATGGCTTTGTCCAAGCGTGAGGACGAGCCGACGCGGGCCTCGCGCCCCTACGACAAGGGCCGGGATGGCTTTGTCTTCGGCGAAGGCGCTGCCTGCCTGGTCTTGGAGTCGGCGGAGCACGCCCGGGCGCGCGGCGCCCGGGTCTATGCCGAGGTCGCGGGAGCTGGCCTGACCTCTGACGCCCACCACATCGCCCAGCCGGACCCGGTAGGCGCCGGGGCGGCTCGAGCGATGCGTGCAGCGCTGGACGACGCCGATGCGAGCCCATCCGAGGTCGTGCACCTCAACGCTCACGCCACATCGACCCCGCAGGGCGACGTCGCCGAGGCGGCAGCGATCCGGGGTGCGCTCGGTGCTGCCGCAGACCACGTGGCCGTGTCGGCGACCAAGTCGATGACCGGCCACCTGCTCGGCGCTGCCGGCGCCGTGGAGTCGGTCGCCACGGTCCTGGCCCTCTATCACCGCACGGCACCACCGACGACCAACCTCGACGACCCCGACGACGACGTCGACCTCGACGTCGTACGCAATGAGCCCCGATCCCTGCCTTCGGGAGACCTGGTGGCGCTCAACAACTCCTTCGGTTTTGGCGGCCACAACGTTGCCGTGGCGTTCAGGAGCGTGTCGTGACCGTTCTGGAGAGTCGCCCGGGCATCGAGCTGGATCCCCGTCACCCGAGAGTGCGCATGGAGGCCCTGTTCGACCCGGGTTCGTTCACGCCGATCACGGCCGAGGACGACAGCGGCATGCTCGCCGGCACCGGGCGCATCGACGGAGCCCTCGCCACCGCCTTCTGCTCCGACCCCCTCGTCCAGGGCGGAGCCATGGGTACGGCCGGCTGCAAGGTCGTGCTGGCTGCCTACGCCCGTGCCCTCGCGGACCAGGTGCCGATCGTGGGCATCTGGCACTCCGGTGGCGCCAGGCTGCGCGAGGGCGTGGCGTCCCTGCACGCTGTGGGCGAGATCTTCGCGATCATGACTCGGGCGTCTGGCGTCATCCCCCAGGTGTCGGTCGTTCTGGGTGCCGCGGCAGGCGGGGCGGCGTACGGCCCCGCTCTCACCGACTTGGTCATCCTCGGCCCGGAGGGTCGGGTGTTCGTCACCGGTCCCGACGTCGTCAGGTCGGTGACCGGTGAAGACGTGGACATGCTTCGCCTTGGCGGTCCCGAGACCCATGGACGCAGGTCCGGCGTCGTCCACGTCGTCGCGGACTCCGAGCGTGGCGCACTCGATGAGGCTCGTCGCTTGTGCGCCCTGTTGGGGTCACAGGGCACGTTTGGTGAAGTCGAGGACGTCGATCTGGCTGGCTTGCTGCCCGAGTCCGCCAAACGCGCCTACGACGTTCACCCGTTGATCGAGGGGATGCTCGACGAGGGCACCTCACTTGAGCTCCACCCCCGTTGGGCCCCCAACATCACCACGACGCTCGGCCGGCTGGGCGGGCGCACGGTCGGCCTCATCGCGAACAACCCGCTACGGCTGGGGGGTTGCCTGGACTCGTCTTCAGCAGAGAAGGCGGCCCGGTTCGTCCGCATGTGCGACGCGTTCGGCGTTCCCCTCGTCGTGCTGGTCGACGTCCCCGGCTACCTCCCGGGAGTCGGACAGGAGTGGGACGGAGTCGTCCGGCGCGGCGCGAAGTTGTTGCATGCGTTCGCCGAGTGCGTGGTTCCCCGGGTTTCGGTCATCACGCGGAAGGCGTACGGCGGGGCCTACATCGCCATGAACTCACGAGCACTGGGGGCCACCCGAGTGTTTGCCTGGCCGGATGCGCATGTTGCGGTCATGGGGTCGGTCGCCGCGGTCCGCGTTCTTCACCGTCGGCGGCTGGCGGAGGTGCCCGACGAGCTGCGCGCCCAGCTCGAAACGGAGCTGGCCGAGGAGCACGAGCTCCTGGCGGGCGGACTCGACAAGGCGACCGCCTTGGGCTTCGTCGACGAGATCGTGGCGCCAGACCAAACCCGGAGCGCCGTGGCCAGGGCCATCTCGAGCGCACCAGCCGTGCGAGGAAAGCACGGCAACATCCCGCTCTGACGGGCTAGGTTGCGAGCTCTTCTGCACCCGGGGGTGATCGGTCGCCTCCGGCGAGGGTACCGTCCGCCGGGAGCCGCACATCGGTGTCGAAACGCATGATGAGCGCCATGATCGGCGCAGCCATCATGGCTCCGAAGACCCCGGCCACCATGCCGCCCAACAAGGTGAACAAGAAGACCCCGAGGGCCGAGACCTTCATCGTCGCGCTGTAGGCGAACGGCTGGACCACGCTTTGCAGACCGAGGTTCACGATGAGCACCGCGGCCAGCATGATCCAACCGTCGGAGGTGCCGCCCGAACCGAGGGCCAGCAGCACGGCGAAGGCTCCGCCGAGCCAGGCACCGATGTAGGGGATATAGCTGGTCACGAAGAGCACCACGAACACCGAGCCAGCAGCCGGGATGTCAAGGACAAGCGCCACGATCCAGATCGGGAAGGAGTTAACCGCCGCCAGGATGGTTGACCCTTTGTAGTAGTCCCGGATCACCTGCCCGAAAGTCGTGAAGAGCCGGTCGGCCTGGGCGCGCGGCCACGGGAGGAGCCGGGCGATCCATCCCTGGGCCTCGGTCGGAGTGAGCAGCACCAGGAAGAACACCATCGTCGCGATGAAGACGCCGAAGAACAGCGAGACCACCGAATTGAGCCCCGCCACGACCAGACCGGTGACTCCCTTGACGCCAGTAGCCACGTCGGTGGCTGTTGCCGTCGAGTCCGAGACCGAACTATTCACCGAGCTGCTGGTGATCCCGAGCGAGTCCTGCAGCTGCGCAACGGCGGACTGGAGGGAAGCCGCGATGGCCGGGGCTTCGTTGGCGATCCCCTTGATGAAGATGAGCGACAGCAAGACGACGACCGCGGCCGAAAGGACCAACACCACCGCGACGGCGATGCCGCGCGGCATATGCCGGGCCAGCCAGTTGGTGAACGGAAGCAGCAACACGGCCAGCACGAGGGCCACAGCCACCGGGACGATGAGGCCAGCGAGAAAACGGAAAGCAATGAACAACGCAACGACGCCACCCGCCATGCCGAGCACGGCCCAACCCATAGCTCCCCATCGGCGGAGCGTGAGCGGAACGAGCGGGGCGGGTTCAGTCATCGAGACATCGTGTCAGACCTGGCAGCGCAAACCCGGTACATCGCTGAGTGCGCGCCGCGTCACGCTGCAGGGGCAACCAGGCTCGTCATCCATTGGTGCTCGTCGACTGCCTGGCCCGTCTGGATGCCCAGCAGGCCCTCGCGTAGACGAGCCGTCACCGGACCTGTGCCGCCGTTGCCGACGGTCCAGGAACGCCCCTCGGCCTTGACGTCGCCGACGGGGGTGATGACCGCCGCGGTGCCGCAGGCGAAGACCTCGGTGATGTCACCCGCGGCACAGCCCGACTGCCAGTCCTCGACGGAGATTCGGCCTTCCTCAGCGACGTAGCCCAGGTCGCCGGCCAGTGTCAGCAACGAGTCGCGGGTCACTCCCGGCAGCAGTGCACCGGTCAGCGAGGGGGTCACGACGCGCGCCTGGTCACCAGCGCCATGCACGAAGTAGAGATTCATGCCGCCCATCTCCTCGACCCACCGGTGCTCGTTGGCATCGAGCCAGACGACCTGATCGCAGCCTTCCGCCGAGGCTTGTGCCTGGGCGACCAACGAGGCCGCGTAGTTGCCGGCGCACTTGGCCTCCCCCGTCCCGCCGGGGGCCGCGCGGACGTAGTCCTCGGACAACCAGACCGACACCGGTTTGAGACCACGAGGGAAATAGGCCCCCGCGGGCGACGCGATCAAGACATAGAGGTATGAGGCAGCCGGTCGCACCCCGAGCCCGACCTCTGTGGAGAACATGAACGGGCGGAGGTAGAGGCTGCGCTCTGCCCCAGTCGGCACCCAGGCCGAGTCTTGGGTCACCAGGGCTTCCAGCGAAGCGAGGAACAACTCCTCAGGCAGCCCCGGCATCGCCAGCCGGGCGGCCGAGCGCTGGAAGCGGCGAGCGTTCTGCTCGGGACGGAAGCTGGCAATGGACCCGTCGGGCTGCCGATAAGCCTTGAGCCCCTCGAAGATCGCTTGTCCGTAGTGCAGAACCATGACGGCCGGGTCGAGGGACAGCGACGCATAGGGGACGAGCTCGGCGTCGTGCCAGCCACGGCCTTCATCCCACTGCACTGTCACCATGTGATCGGTGAAACTCCGGCCGAAGCCCGGGTCGGCGAGGATCGCCTCGCGGTCGGCAGCGGCCAACGGCCGGCTGGTGGGCTTCAGGGCGATGGGACCGGTGCTCATGGTCCGACGGTACCGCTCAGCCGGCCACGCCTGCGGCGAGGGCGTCGCCGACCTTCGAGGTCGAGCGAGGCTCCGGTCCCCGGTCGGCAAGGTCGGCAGCCACAGCCGCCTCCACCCGCGCCGCAGCATCGGCAAAGCCCAGGTGGTCGAGCATCATCCCGACCGAGAGCACGGTTGCCGTCGGGTCAGCGACCCCCTGTCCGGCGATGTCGGGGGCGGACCCGTGGACCGGTTCGAACATGCTCGGGTTCGTCCGGCTGACATCGAGGTTGCCGCTAGCGGCCAGCCCGATGCCCCCTGCGATGGCGGCGCCGATGTCGGTCAGGATGTCGCCGAACAGGTTGTCCGTGACCACGACATCGAACCGACCCGGGTCGGTGACGAAGAACATCGATGCGGCATCCACGTGGCAGTAGGCGACGGTCACGTCGGCGAATTCGGTGGCCACGCGGTCGACCGTGCGTTGCCAGAGGCCACCTGCGTTGATCAGGACGTTCGTCTTGTGGACCAAGGTCAGGTGGCGCCGTGGCCGGCGCATCGCTCGGGCGAAGGCATCGCGCACCACCCGCTCCACACCGTAGGCCGTGTTGAGGCTCTCCTCCGTGGCCACCTCATGCGGCGACCCCGTACGCAAGGAGCCGCCCGATCCGGCGTACGGTCCTTCGGTCCCCTCGCGAACGACGACCATGTCGATGCTCGCCGCGGTGCCAGCCGTCACGGGACTCACGACGCCTGGGTAGAGACGCACGGGCCGCAGATTCACGTGGTGGTCAAGGGCGAAGCGGAGTTTGAGCAACAGGCCGCGCTCAAGCACCCCGGGCGGAACGGTCGGGTCGCCGACCGCTCCGAGCAGGATCGCGTCGTGCCCGCGCAGCTCGTCGAGCACGGACTCAGGAAGAACCTCGCCGCTCGCGTGATAGCGCCGGGCGCCGAGGTCGTACTCCGTCGACTCGACCGTGGCACCAGCTCCGTCCAGAACCGCGTCAAGCACCTTGAGACCCTCAGCCACCACCTCGCCACCGATCCCGTCGCCGGGGATCACGGCCAGTCGCACGTTCGTCATGCCGTCGAGACTAGGCGCCGATCTCACACCTCGACACTCAGGTTCCAAATAGCGGACGGCCCGACCCTCGTGAGGGTCGGGCCGTCCGAGCCCGTTGGACGGCGAACCGGTCGCAAGGACCAGCTTGCCCTCCTTGACGGTCACGGTGCCGCCTGGAGTGGCATACGTGCCGGGATCGTCACGGCGACAGGACACGAGGACCCACGGTTGGCCGACCCGTGCGAGGGAAGACGTACATCCTCGTCACCCGCTGTGACCCAGACGCGGCGGAGTTCACCCGACCGGCCGCAGGTGCGACCGGAGCGAACGCCTAACCCTGACGGTCGGCGACCTTCCGCGGTCAGATGGAGAGGTCGACGACCCGTCCGTACTCCGCGCCGATCTCCTCGACCATGGCGGCCATCACGTCGGCGGGGATCGCCGTGTCGACGGTGAGGGCGACGAGCGCGTGCCCGCCCTTGGAGTCGCGCGCGACCTGCATCCCGGCGATGTTGACACCGGCGGCACCGAGAATGCCGCCGACCACACCGACGACCCCTGGCCGGTCCTCGTACCGAAGGAACGCCATGTGAGTCGTCGGGTTCAGGTCGACGTCATATCCGTCGACGGCCACGACCTTTTCGGCCTGGCGACGCCCGACGAGCGTTCCGCTGACGGAGACCTGCTCGCCGGAGGGCAGCACCCCGCGGACGGTCACCAGGTTTCGGTGATCGGGACTCTCCGGGTCGGTGACCAGGGAAACCTCGACACCGCGTTCCTTGGCGACCAGCGGCGCATTGACGTAGGACACCTGGTCTTCCACGACGTCGGTGAACACGCCCTTGAGCGCGGCCAGCTCAAGCACGGACACATCGTGACCAGCGATCTCACCGCGTACCTCGACGGTGACGCTCGAGGGACACCCTCCGGCGAGCGCGGTGAAGATGCGCCCGAGCTTCTCGGTGAGCGGGAGACCCGGACGTACGTCTTCGGCGATCGCCCCGCCCTGAACGTTGACCGCGTCGGGAACCAGCTCTCCTGCCAGGGCCAGGCGCACCGAGCGTGCGACAGAGACACCCGCCTTCTCCTGCGCCTCGTCGGTGGAGGCGCCTAGGTGGGGGGTCACGACGACCTGGTCGAGGGCGAACAGCGGCGAATCGGTGCACGGCTCCTTCGCAAAAACGTCGATGCCCGCCCCTGCGACCCGCCCCTCGCGGATCGCGTCGGCGAGCGCCTGCTCGTCGACGATGCCACCGCGCGCTGCGTTGATGACGTGCACGGTCGGCTTGACCTTCTGGAAGGCCTCGGAGCCGAGGAGCCCGACCGTCTCGGGCGTCTTCGGCAGGTGCACGCTGATGAAGTCGGCCCGGGCGAGCAGCTCGTCAAGAGAGACCATGGCCACGTTCATCTGGGCGGCGCGAGCCGGCTGGACGAAGGGGTCGTAGGCAATCAACGTCACCCCGAACGCGCTCAGCCGCTGCGCGACGAGCTGACCGATGCGCCCCAGCCCCACGATGCCGACGACCTTGTCGGCGAGCTCGACCCCGGTATAGAGAGACCGCTTCCAGGCCCCAGCCTTGAGCGACGCGTTGGCCGGCGCGATGTGCCGTGCGCTGGCGAGCAGCAGGCCGACAGCCAGTTCCGCCGCGCTGACGATGTTGGAGGTGGGGGCGTTGACCACCATGACGCCTGCCTGGGTGGCCGCCTCGACATCGACGTTGTCGAGCCCGACACCGGCGCGGGCCACGACCTTCAGGCGTGGGGCGGCCGCGAGCGCCTCCGCGTCGATCTGTGTCGCCGATCTGACCAGCACCGCGTCGACGTCGCCGAGCGCTGGCAGCAGCTGCGCGCGGTCGGCCCCGTCGCACGTGCGGATCTCGAAGTCCGGGCCCAGGGCTTCGACGGTGGCGGGAGACAGCTCTTCGGCGATGAGCACCACGGGCTTGGTCACGAGGGGTCCTTCTGCGGTGGGTCTGACAGGGGCTGAGGTCGTGCAGCATTCGAGAACGAGTGGCGACCGGGAGCATCCGCCACGGCCGCCGGCCATTCTACGGATCCCTCGTGAATCTTTTCACAAGGTGTCCGGTGCCTGAGACGCTTCAGGCACGTCGAGCAACCCGGTGGCTACGGTCGGTCAACCTTTGTGTCTTCGCTCGTCTGGGCGCCCCCAGACCGGCAGGATGAGAACCTCACGCGCGGAGGGGACTCGTGAACCTGAGCCTGGAAGGTGTCCACAGACGGCACGCAGCCGGTCTGGCCGCGATTGCGGTCGGCCTTGGTGTGCTGTCCGTCGCCGCGACGCCGGCCGAGGCCGCCAGCCCGCCGGGCGAGGTCTGGACGGTCGGGCTTGGCTCCGACGGCCAGCTCGGCCAGGGCTCGACAGCGAACCGCACGTCACTCGGGCTCGTTTCCGGGCTGAGCAACGTCGTCCAGGTTGCTGGCGGGCGCGAACATGTCGTGGCCCTGCTGTCCGGAGGCAGCGTGCGCACGTGGGGCGACGGGTCGAAGGGAGCGATCGGCAACGGCAGCAATGCCGACCGTACGTCCCCGGTGCAGGTGCCCGGCCTCACCGGCGTCGACGAGGTAGCGGCTGGCCATTACCACTCCCTCGCCCTGATGGGCGACGGCACCTTGCGCACCTGGGGCTACAACGCCGACGGGCAGCTCGGAGACGGGACAACGACCAACCGCAACTCCCCCATCACCGTCAGCGGGCTCAGCAACGTGGCAGACATGGCCGCGGGCCGCGACATGAGCTATGCCGTACTCAACTCCGGAGCCGTCCGTGCCTGGGGGCGCAACGCCGACGGTGAGCTCGGCAACGGGGCGACCGCTGCCAGCGCCACGCCCGTGACCGTGTCGGGCGTGTCCAACGCGGTCGACGTTGCTGCGGGGCGCAACCACGGGCTGGCCCTGCTCGCCGACGGCACGATCAAGGCTTGGGGGCTCAACGATCACGGCCAGCTCGGGGACGGCACCAAGGTCAATCGCACGAATGCCATCACCGTGCCCGGCATCAGCACGGCCGTGGCGATCGGAGCCGGGGCCGACCACAGCCTCGCGGTCCTTGCCGATGGACAGGTGATGAGTTGGGGCCGCGGCTATCGCGGGGCCATCGGCTCGGGAGGCACGGCAGACCGTCTCCAACCCGCAGTCGTCAACGGCCTGCCCCACTCGGTGGTCGCTATCGACGCCGGCCGCGACCACAGCCTGGCGGTCACCAGCGGGGGTCAGCTGTGGGCGTGGGGCTTCAACAGCAGCGGGCAGCTGGGCGACGGCAAGACGGCCAACCGGCTGACGGCCTACCAGGTGGCCGGCGTCGCGGACGCGGTCGAGGCCGGCGGCGGCTTCGGCTACACCGTGGTGCTGCGCGGCGGCTCGTCCCCCGGAGACACGACTCCCCCGACGACCCCGGGAAGGCCTTCCGGTTCGAGCACCGTCAACGGGCGAGTCGACCTCACGTTCTCAGCCTCCAACGACGACCAGGCCAGCTCCTTGACCTACCGCATCTTCCGAGACGGCGGCTCATCGCCCGCGGGGACGGTGAACAGCGCATCGAGCGGCACGATCTCCTGGAGCGACCCCGGACTCACTCCCGGCGGCTCACATACTTACCGCGTCGATGCATCCGACGGCACCAACACCAGCCCCCTGTCGTCGGCCTCTGACCCGATCACGGTGGCTGGCGGAGGCGGGGGCGGCAACGTCGTCGTGGAGTCCGACTTCAGCGACTACCCGGGAGCGTTCACCAACACCGTCGGGCTCAGCACAGACGCCAGCCGCTTCGCGCCGGGTGATTCCGCGCCAAGTGTGCGAGCCACGCCGTCGAGTGCCAAGGCCTACGCCTACCGAGCTTTCGGTTCTTCGGAGACCTCGGTCTGCGCCTCGATCGCCGTCCGCCTCGAGAACGTAGGGAGCAAGGCCGTGTCCCCGCTCAAGCTCCGCAGCTCGTCGGGAGTGGTGGCCCAGGTGAACATAGCCCCGACCCGCAAGGTGACCGTTCGTTCAACGCCGGCGAAGAAGACCTACTCGTCGGGCTACACCCTCCCCCTGAATACCTGGGTCGACCTGCAGCTGTGCGTCAGCACAGGATCGGGCGGCAGCATGAGCCTGACGGTGGACGGTGCCGCCGTCCGCAGCTGGAGCGCCAACACCGGCTCGGCCCCGATGACCCGGGTCCAGGTCGGCGACAACCTCAAGAAGTCGGCGACCTACAACCTCGACGCCCTGCGCGTCACCCACTAGCCGATCCCTCCGCTTTTCAGCCCTCTCCCCCGCGGAGCTCAGGGCCTATTTGCAAGCAATCCGCCACGGAAGGAACGGCGCAGCGAAGCAGCAAAGCTAGGTCGTGGCGGCGGAGGTCGGGGACGGGCCGTGGACGGGCCTGGCGGGAGGCCGAGCGAAGCGAGGCCGGATGGCTGGCCCGTCCCCGACTTCCGCCGCCACGGCCGACCCCCAGTGACAAACCCCGAGACGAGCCCCGCTAGGCCACTCCCCGCAGGCGCCCAACACCTCAGCGCGCAGCCGTGCCCTCCACGTAGTCCCCGTCCGACGTCTCGACCCAAGACATGAGTTTCCGGAGCTCCCGCCCGGTGGCCTCGATGGGGTGCGCCTCCCCCTTGGCCCGCAACGCCGCAAACTCCGGTCCCCCAGCATCCTGGTCGTCGATGAACCGCTTGGCGAAGGCCCCGGACTGGACGTCAGCAAGCACCGCTCGCATGTTGTCCTTCACACGCGCGTCGATCACGCGCGGACCAGAGACGTAGTCGCCGTACTCCGCCGTGTCGGACACCGACCAGCGCTGCTTGGCAATGCCTCCCTCATACATCAGGTCGACGATGAGCTTGAGCTCGTGCAGACACTCGAAGTAGGCCACCTCCGGCTGATAACCAGCCTCGACCAAGACCTCGAACCCGGTCTGAACCAGAGCCGACGCGCCTCCGCAGAGCACGGCCTGCTCGCCGAACAGATCGGTCTCGGTCTCCTCGGTGAAGGTGGTCTTGATCCCCCCGGCACGAAGGCCACCGATTCCCTTGGCATAGGACAAGGCCAGCGCCCAAGCCTCGCCCGACGCGTCCTGCTCGACCGCGACGATGACGGGGACGCCGCGCCCCGCGACGTACTCGCGTCGCACCAGGTGACCCGGCCCCTTCGGCGCCACCATGCAGACGTCCACGCCTTCCGGTGGAGTGATGTAGCCGAAGCGGATGTTGAAGCCGTGACCGAAGAACAGCGCGTCGCCTTCTTGCAGGTTCGGGGCCACCGACTCGGCGTAGAGATCACGCTGCTTGGGGTCTGGGGCGAGGATCATGATGACGTCGGCCTCGGCAGACGCAGTCGCCGGATCGACGACGCGAAGCCCTTCGGCCTCCGCCTTGGCGCGGCTCTTGGAGCCCTCGGGGAGACCGACCCGGACGTCCACGCCGGAGTCGCGCAGCGAGAGCGCGTGGGCATGCCCCTGGCTGCCATACCCGAGCACTGCGACGACCCGGTTCTGGATGATCGAGAGGTCGGCGTCGTCGTCGTAGAACAGTTCGGCCACGGCAGTGGTCTCCTTCGTTGGGCTGGTCGGGCGTATGGGCGATCCGGTGGGTCAGCAGTCTGTCAGGCGCTGCGATCAACGGCCGGGCGCAGCGAGCGGTCGGTGATCGAACGCGAACCGCGCCCCACAGCGACCATCCCGGACTGAACGATCTCCTTGATTCCGAAGGGTTCGAGCACGCGCAGCAGAGCGGCGAGCTTCTCGGCGTTACCCGTGGCCTCGACGGTCACCGCGTCCGGTGCCACGTCGACGACCTTGGCGCGGAACAGCTGAACGGTCTCGAGCACGTGGGAACGGGTCTCCAGGTCGGCTCGGACCTTGACGAGCAACAGCTCTCTCTGCACCGACGAGCCGGGTGACAGCTCCACGATCTTGATGACGTTGATCAGCTTGTTGAGCTGCTTGGTCACCTGTTCGAGCGGGGCGCCCTCGACCGACACCACGATGGTCATCCGGGACACGCCCGGGTGCTCGGTCGGCCCGACCGCGAGCGACTCGATGTTGAAGCTCCGCCGGCTGAACAGGCCCGCGATGCGGGCCAGGACTCCGGGCTGGTCCTCTACAAGGACCGACAGCGTGTGGCGCGTCATGGTCACTCCTCTCGATCCCATTCGGGGGCGATGTCGCGTGCGACCTTGATGTCGTCATTGCTCGTGCCGGCCGCGACCATCGGCCACACCATGGCGTCCTGGTGGACGGCGAAGTCGACGACGACCGGACGGTCCGTGACAGCCATCGCCGCCTCGATGGTGTCGTCGACGTCCTCGACCTTGTCGCAGCGCAGCCCCACGCAGCCGTACGCCTCCGCGAGCTTGGCGAAGTCCGGGATGCGCTTGGAGTGCAGATCGGTGTGGGAGTAGCGGCCCTCGTAGAACAGGGTCTGCCACTGCCGGACCATCCCGAGGCTTCCGTTGTTGATGACGGCAACCTTGATGGGGATGTCGTTGATCGCACAGGTGGCCAACTCCTGGTTGGTCATCTGGAAGCAGCCGTCTCCGTCGATGGCCCAGACCGTCGCCTCGGGGCGCCCCACCTTGGCGCCCATGGCCGCTGGCACGGCGTAGCCCATGGTGCCCAGTCCACCGGAGTTGAGCCAGGTGCGGGGATGCTCGTACCCGATGAACTGCGCCGCCCACATCTGGTGCTGTCCCACTCCGGCCGTGAAGATCGTCTCGGAGCCGGAGATCGCGCCCAGCCGCTCGATGACGTGCTGGGGCGCCAGCTCACCGGGCGGAGGCTCGGTGAAGCCGAGGGGGTACGTCTCCCGGATCCGGTCCAGCTGCTGCCACCAGGCGGCCAGGTCGAGGCTCCTGCGATCGCCGATCTCGGCCTGGAGCGCGACCACGAGGTCGGCGATCACCTCGCGGCAATCGCCCACGATGGGCACGTCGGCCATCCGATTCTTGGAGATCTCGGCCGGGTCGATGTCCGCGTGAATGACCGCCGCGCCGGGAGCGAACGTGTCGAGGCGCCCCGTCACCCGATCGTCGAATCGAGCTCCCAGCGCGATGAGCAGATCGCTCTTCTGCAGTGCGGTGACCGCGGCCACATTCCCATGCATCCCCGGCATACCCAGGTTCTGGGAATGGCTGTCCGGGAAGGCCCCGCGAGCCATCAGGGTCGTCACGACGGGCATGCCGGTGAGCTCGGCGAGGACTCGCAGCTCCGCCGACGCCTCGGCCTTGATGACCCCGCCACCGACGTAGAGCACGGGACGTCGAGCCTCGACCATCATGCGAGCCGCCTCGCGGACCTGCTTGCTGTGCGGGCGGGTCACCGGCCGGTAGCCAGGCAGGTCCACGTTCGGCGACCACGAGTACTCGGTCATCGCCTGGAGAGCGTCCTTGGAGATGTCCACGAGGACCGGGCCTGGGCGACCCGTGCTGGCGATGTGAAAGGCCTCGGCGATCGTCTGAGGGATGAGCGCCGGGTCGGTGATCAAATAGCTGTGCTTCGTGATCGGCATCGTGATGCCGCGGATGTCGGCTTCCTGGAACGCGTCGGTGCCGATCGACGCGCTCGGGACCTGTCCGGTCACCGCCACGAGGGGCACCGAGTCCATGTGGGCGTCAGCGATCGGCGTGACGAGGTTGGTGGCGCCAGGCCCTGAGGTGGCCATGCAGACACCGACCCGCCCGGTGGCCATGGCGTAGCCCTGGGCGGCATGTCCGGCGCCCTGCTCGTGGCGCACGAGGATGTGCCGGATCCGCGAGTCGTACAAGGGGTCGTAAGCCGGCAGGATCGCACCGCCGGGGATGCCGAAGATCGTGTCGACGCCGACGGCCTCCAGGGACCGCACGAGGCTGTGGGCGCCGGTGATCTGCTCGCTCATCGTGATCTTCCTGGAGTCGGGATTGCAGGGGGTCAGGGGCTCTGGCACGAAAAAACCCCCCGGCCCCGAGGGGCGAACGAGGGGTAGCGCGTCGGTGGCGGGGATCCGTCAGCCGACGCGCTCGATAACTACGAGACGCTGTGCGTACACAGGATCAGGGTGGCCCAGCCGCGCGGGTGCGTCAACCAGGCGAGACGGCCATCTCATGATCCGGACACCCCAAGCCTGCGTTGATCTTGAGAGGTGCACGATCGGTACGGCGTGTCGCCGTGCATCTCTCAAGATCAACTCGATGAGATGTGGCCACGGTGGCGGCAGTCAGTCGCAGACCGCGCCCTGGGCTGCGGAGCCGACCAACTTCGCGTACTTGGCGAGGACACCCCGGGTGTAGCGAGGCGGCAGGGGCTCCCAGCCTTCTCGACGACGATCGAGCTCGGCGCCGTCCACCAGCAGGTCGAGCGTGCGCCCGCTGATGTCCACCCGGATCGGATCGCCATCCCGGATCAGCGCGATCGGCCCGCCGTCCGCGGCCTCGGGGGCGACGTGCCCGATGCATAGCCCGGTCGTGCCTCCGGAGAAGCGACCGTCGGTCAGCAGCAGGACGTCCTTCCCGAGTCCGGCCCCCTTGATCGCTCCGGTGATCGCGAGCATCTCGCGCATCCCCGGACCACCCTTGGGGCCTTCATAGCGGATCACCACCACGTCCCCAGCAGTGACCGTCCCGGCCTCGAGAGCGTCCATGGCGGCGCGTTCGCGCTCGAAGACGCGAGCCGTGCCCTCGAAGACGTCGGCGTCGAACCCCGCGCTCTTCACGACCGCGCCCTCGGGGGCGAGTGAGCCCCTGAGCACCGTGAGACCTCCACTGGCGTGGATGGGATCGGACATGGCGCGGATGATCTGCCCGTCCGGATCGGGTGGGGAGATGTCCGCGAGGTTCTCGGCGACCGTACGGCCCGTGACCGTCAAGGCAGACCCGTGCAGGAGACCGGCATCGAGCAGGGCCTTCATCACCACCGGCACCCCGCCGATGCGGTCGACGTCAGTCATCACGAACCGCCCGAACGGCTTGACGTCGGCCAGGTGGGGCACCCGGTCGCCGATCCGGTTGAAGTCGTCGAGCGTGAGGTCGACCTCGGCCTCATGGGCGATCGCCAGCAGATGGAGGACGGCGTTGGTCGAGCCGCCGAGAGCCATGACCACCGCGATCGCGTTCTCGAAGGCCTCGCGGGTGAGGACGTCTCGCGCGGTGATCCCCTGGCGGAGCATGCCGACGACCGCCTCCCCGGATCGACGAGCGAAGCCGTCGCGGCGGCGGTCCACCGCGGGCGGCGCAGCCGAACCCGGCAGCGACATGCCCAGCGCCTCGGCAGCCGAGGCCATCGTGTTGGCCGTGTACATCCCGCCACAGGCGCCTTCCCCCGGGCAGATGGCGCGCTCGATGAGGTCCACGTCCTCACGACTGATCAGCCCACGGGCGCAGGCGCCGACCGCCTCGAAGGCATCGATGATCGTCACCTCGCGACTGGTGCCGTCGGTGAGCGTCACCCGACCCGGCATGATCGAGCCGGCGTAGAGGAAGACCGCAGCGAGGTCCAGGCGGGCGGCAGCCATCAGCATGCCCGGCAAGGACTTGTCGCAGCCGGCCAGCAGCACCGAGCCGTCCAGGCGCTCGGCCATCATCACGGTCTCGACCGAGTCAGCGATGACTTCGCGGGAGACCAGCGAGAAGTGCATGCCCTCGTGGCCCATCGAGATTCCGTCCGACACCGAGATCGTGCCGAACTCAAGCGGATAGCCGCCCGCCGCGTGCACGCCGTCCTTCGCGGAGTCGGCCAACCGGTCGAGCGACAGGTTGCACGGCGTGATCTCATTCCACGACGAGGCCACCCCGATCTGCGGTTTGGCGAAGTCCTCGGTGTCCATGCCGACGGCACGCAGCATCCCGCGTGCAGCGGCCCGTTCCAGACCATCGGTGACGTCCGTGCTGCGCGGCTTGAGCGTTCCTGCGTCGGTCATGCCCCGATCCTACGGAGGCCTCGGCGTGCCCTCGATCCCGGTGATCCGCCGTGATCTAGGGGCGCTCCATCACGTTCGCGAGCTCGACACCCGTCGAGTACCGGTGGAGCTGGTCGACCAGCATCCGGCGTGCGCGCGGGAGGAACGCGGACGTGTTGCCCCCGACGTGCGGGCTGATGAGCACGTTGGGGAGTCGCCAAAGCGGGTGATCCGCTCGGCAGCGGCTCCGGATCGGTCACGTCGAGCGCCGCCGCCAATCGGCCGCTAGAGCATTCGGCCAGCAGGGCATCGGTCACGACCACCGGGCCCCTCGCCGCGTTGACGACAAGGGCTCCATCCGGCAGCGAGGCCAGGAAACCCGCGTCGACCAAGCCGCGGGTCTCCGAGGTCAAAGGCACGGTGAGGACGACGACGTCGGCGTCGGGAACCAGGTCCATGAGCTCGTCGAAGCCGTGTACGCCGGCGGCGGCCCTGGGTGCCCGCGCCACCCTGGTCAGCTCCACCTCGAAGCCCGCCAGGCGCCGCTCGACGGCCTCACCCACCGAGCCGTACCCCACGAGCAGGACGCGCTTGTCCGCCAGAGCCTCATACCTGCGCGAGCGCCACTGCCCGGCATCCTGGGCTCGTACGAAGTCGGGGAACCCTCGCAGCGACGCCACCATGAGCCCGACGACCAGCTCGGCCGTCGATGCATCATGCACGCCTCGGGCGTTGCAGAGGGTCACTCCCGGTGGCAGGTGGTCCCATACGTCGTCCACGCCCGCGGTCAGCGTCTGCACCACCTCGAGGCGCGGCATCGCTGCCATGACTGCCATGGTCGAGGGTCCTGCCATGTACTGCGGCACATAGAACGTCGCATCGCCCAGCCAGGACGGCTGAGGCGCCACCCCTTCCCACGACCGCACTTCGACGTCGCCCGCGACCCCGGCCAAGAACGAAGCATCCGGGAAGGGGACCACCGCGAGTCTCACGGTCGACGACGCTACCCGGCGGGCCGCGGGCGGCGGGGTGACGTAGCGTGAATGTGTGGCGGCCAGAGCAGACCAGATCCCTACCAGAACCTTGTGGGAGGGCGGCCCTACCGTCGGCGCGATCGGGCTCGGCTGCATGGGGATGACCCACGCCTACTCCCCCAGCGATCGCGACGACGAAGAGTCGGTGGCAACCATCCGGCGCGCCGTCGAGCTCGGGGTGACCCTCATCGACACCAGCGACGTCTACGGACCCTTCACGAACGAACTGCTGGTCGGGCGAGCCCTCGAGCCGGTTCGGGACGAGGTGGTGCTGGCCACCAAAGTTGGACTGGTCCTCGAACCAGGCTCCCCGATGTCGCGCAACGGACGGCCCGACCACATCAGATCGGGTTGCGACGCATCCCTGGCGCGGCTGAGGACGGATCGGATCGATCTCTACCAGCTGCACCGGGTGGACCCCGACGTCCCGCTCGAGGAGTCGTGGGGGATGCTCGCGGAACTCGTCGCGGAGGGCAAGGTCGGCGCCCTCGGACTGTCCGAGGTCACCGTCGACGAGCTCGAGCGGGCGCAAGCCATCCACCCGGTCGCGACGGTGCAGTCCGAGCTTTCCCTGTGGACGCGCGACCCGCTCGACGGCGTGCTTCCGTGGTGCCAGGTCAACGGAGCCGGCTTCCTGCCGTTCTCCCCGCTCGGTCGGGGGTTCCTGACGGGGGTGCTGCCCCCTGCTTTGGAGGAGAGCGACTTCAGGCGCGGGCTGCCTCGCTTCACCGACGAGGCCCGAACCGCCAATCAGGGGTACGTCGACACGGTGCGGGCGGTGGCTGACCGCAGCGGGTCGACGCCTGCGCAAGTGGCTCTTGCGTGGGTTCTCGCGCAAGGTGACCGCGTCGTGCCGATCCCGGGCACCCGACGACGAGGCCGGCTCGAGGAGAACGCCGCCGCCGCGCGGGTGCAGTTGTCCGCGGCCGACCGCAGCACGTTGGATGAGCTGGAACCGCCGGTGGGCGCGCGGTACTGAGGTGAGCGGAACTGAGGTGAGCGGAACTGAGGTGAGCGGAACTGACATGACCGGCGCCACCCTCCCTCGCGCGGGCCACCGTCGGCGGCTCGCCCTGGTCGTCGCGGCCCTCTCGCTTAGCCTGTCCGGCTGCGCCTCCAGCGGCGACGTCAACGAGGCTGCCGCCACAAGTCAGCCCTCGAGCTCGTCGCCGGCCCCGCCCTCCGGGTCGCCGACCGCCGCCGGCTCGGGCCGACCAGGTGACGTCGTGGTCGAGCGCACCCTCGCCGACGGGCTGGCTGTGCCCTGGGGCTTGGTGGCCCTGCCCGGTGGCGACCTGCTGGTCGCCGAGCGAGACAGCGGCCGGATCCTGCGCGTCTCGACGACCGGTGAGACGACGAGCTTGGGCGTGGTGCCCGGCATCCAACACGGTGGCGAGGGTGGGCTGCTCGGGCTCGCCGTCCAGCCTGCTGACACGGGACGTCAGGTCTACGCCTATCTGACGTCCGACCAAGGCGACAACCGCGTGGTGCGGATGACGTACGGCCAGGGTCGGCTCGGCGCGCCGCAGGTGGTGCTGGCGGGGATCCCGAGCGGGCCGATCCACAACGGAGGGCGGATCACCTTCGGGCCAGACGGCAACCTGTGGATCGGTACCGGAGAGTCCGGCTTGCGGGACCCCGCGCAAGACCTGGACTCACTCGGCGGAAAGATCTTGCGGATCACGCCGGACGGCGGAGTACCCAGCGACAACCCGTTCCCGGGTTCGCCGGTGTGGAGCCTCGGTCACCGCAACGTGCAAGGCCTGGCCTTCGACTCGACCGGCCAGCTGTGGGCGACCGAGTTCGGGCAGCAGACGTGGGACGAGCTCAATCGCATCGAGAAGGGCGCCAACTACGGCTGGCCGCTGGTCGAAGGAGTCGCCAAGCAGAAGGCATTCGTCGATCCGCTCGTCGTCTGGCCCCCCGAGGAAGCATCACCGAGCGGCCTGGCCATCGTGGACGACATCGCCTACGTCGCGGCGCTGCGCGGTCAGCGGTTGTGGCAGGTCCCGCTGTCCGGCAAGGACACAGGGAAGCCGCGAGACTTCCTCACTGGTCTGTTCGGTCGGCTTCGCACGGTGCTGGGCACCGAAGCCGGCGGCCTGCTGCTGACCACGTCCAACCGCGACGGTCGCGGGTCACCGGCACCCCGCGACGACCGGATCCTCGTGCTCGCGCTGCCGCCCGCCGCGGCGCAGTAGTGCCCCCGGCTGCCCTCAGAACGTGGCCGCGCGAACGCAGAGAACATCAGGCAGGTGCCGTACGGCCTCGCCCCACGATTCGCCCTCGTCCGCGCTGACATAGACCGTGCCGTCCCGGGCGCCGAGGTAGAGCCCGGCCGGATCGGCGCCATCGGTCGTGAAGGCGTCTCGAAGGACCGTCGGGTGGAAGCCTTCCGGCAGGCCCTTCGAGGACGAATGCCAGGACTTCCCGCTGTCGTCGGTGCGCCAGACCTGCAGGCGGGCCTCGGGCGGGGTGCGATCCCGGTCGGCGACGAGCGGGACGACGTACGCGGTCCCCGCACGACTCGGGTGCGCGACCACGGGAAAGCCGAAGTCCGCGGGTAGACCGGCCGCCGCCGCGGTCCACGTGCTTCCTCGGTCGCGCGAGACGTAGACCCCGCCATGGTTCTGCGCGTACAGCACGTCTGCGTCGCCGGCATCGCGAGCGACCTTGTGCACGCACTGTCCGTACTCCGGAAGGGTGTCGGGGAAGAACCACGCATGAATGCCCGTGTTGGAGGGGTTCCACGTGGCGCCCGAGTCGTCCGTCACGTAGACGCCGCCAGTCGACATGGCAACGAGCACCCGGTCGTCGTCGTCGGGATCAGGCAAGATCGTGTGGATGGCCTGACCTCCGTAGCCGGGAGCCCACGTGGGTCGGTGCGGGTGGTTCCACAGCCCCTCGACCAGGGCGAAGGACTCCCCGCCATCCGTGCTGCGCCAGAGCGCGCTCGGCTGGGTGCCTGCCCACACCACCCCAGGTCGGTCACCCGAGTCCGGGGCCAGCTGCCACAGGGCCTCGACCGAGGCTCCGGCACCCTCGGGGAAGCGCACCCCGCCGCCAGTCGTCTCCTGCCACGTCGATCCGAGGTCGTCGGACCACGACACGGTGGGACCCCAGTGTTCGCTGGTCGCGCCGACCAGGAGTCGCGGCCGGGAGCCGCGGGTGTCGACCGCGCAGGCCGACACGCTCTGCATGGGGAAGTGCGGGCCGGTCAGGGACCAGTCGCGGCGGTCCTCCGAGTTCCCGACCCACAGGCCCTTCTTGGTGCCGATCAGCAACGTCGTCGTCATACCCCGAATCGTTCACCCATCGGACCCCTGAACGAAACCCCTCGGGTCAAATCTGGAGAAAGTATCGCCGGAGCGGAATGTCGGTGGGGTTCGGCACTGTTGGCCATCTTCGGGACACGCTCCCGTTCGGCGTCCCGCCCCCTCCGTCACACCCGTTCAGGAGTTCATGGTGTCCACCACCCCGGCCGATCCTCCGATCGACGCGCAGACGAGCACGAGCGAACCTGTAGACCCTCGGCGTTGGCGAGCGCTCATGGTGATCGCCATCGCCCAACTGATGATCATCCTCGACGCCTCGATCGTGAACATCGCGCTCCCGTCGGCGCAGCGCGACCTGGGCATCACCGACACCGACCGACAGTGGGTGATCACCGCGTACACCCTCGCCTTCGGCGGGCTGCTGCTGCTGGGCGGTCGCATCGCCGACTACACCGGTCGCAAGCGCATGTTCATCATCGGCCTCATCGGGTTCGCCGGGGCGTCGGCCCTGGGTGGGATCGCTCAGACGTCGACCACCCTGTTCGCGGCGCGCGCGCTTCAGGGGGCGTTCGCCGCGCTGCTCGCCCCGGCGGCGCTGTCGATCATCACCGTCACCTTCACGGAGTCCAAGGAGCGTGCCCGTGCCTTCGGCGTCTATGGCGCGATCTCCGGTGGCGGAGCCGCGATCGGCCTCGTCCTGGGCGGGATCCTTACTGAGTACGCCTCGTGGCGCTGGTGCCTTCTGGTCAACGTCCCGATCGCGATCATCGCCGCGCTGCTCGCGGTGCCCTATGTCCGGGAGAGCCGGGCGCACGGTGACACGCGGTACGACGTTCCCGGGGCCGTCACCGCGACCGTGGGTCTGGTCGCCCTGGTCTTCGGCCTGACCAAGGCGGGGACCCCCGGCGACGGATGGACCGCGCCCATCACCCTTGGCAGCTTCGCCGTGGCCGTGGTGCTGCTGGTGTCGTTCGTGCTCATCGAGCAGCGCACCAGCAACCCGCTGCTCCCGCTCCGCGTGGTCACCGAGCGAAACCGCGCTGGCTCGTACTCAGCGATGTTCCTGACCGCCGCCGGCCTGTTCGGGATGTTCCTGTTCCTGACGTTCTACTTCCAAGGCACGCTGGGTTACAGCGCACTGCGCTCCGGGTTCGCGTTCTTGCCCTTCTCTGGCGGGATCATCGTGAGCGCCGGGATCGCCAGCCAGCTGCTGCCCCGTTTCGGGCCGAAGTGGCTGGCGACCGGCGGCCTGGTGGCCGCCTCGCTGGGCATGGCCTGGTTGACCCAGATCACGCCGACCTCGTCCTACGCGACGAGCGTGCTTCCCTCGATCCTGGTGATGAGTCTCGGGATGGGTTTTGTCTTCGTCCCGCTGTCGGCAACAGCCTTGTTCGGCGTGCAGAACCACGACGCAGGCGTGGCCTCGGCCGTGCTCAACAGCGCCCAGCAGATCGGCGGCTCCCTGGGTACGGCACTGCTCAACACGATCGCCGCTACCGCGACGGCCAACTTCTTGCTGGTCAATCAGGGCCCGCAGTTCGTCCAGGACGGGTTGGTCGAGGGCTACACGACCGCCTTCTGGGTCGGGGCTGGGCTGCTTGCCACCGCGGCGCTGGTCGTCGTGCTCGCGGTCACAGCGACCAAGCACTCCCTGGCCCAGCACGATGTGAGCGTGCCCGTCTCCTAGCTGCCGCGACCACCCTCGGTTCACGTGAGGTGCCCCGCCGCTGAGGCGAGGCACCTCACGTGAGTTTGCGCGCCGACTTCATGGACATGGATGCGTCGACCCTGTATTCCAGAGCCATGGATCTGCGCTGGGACGCCGTGGTCATCGACTGCCGAGACCCCGAGGAGCTCGCGGGCTTCTGGTGCGCCCTGCTGGATGTGGAGGTGCGCGGCCGCTGGGCCCAGTACATCGGGCTGCATCCGATGGCAGAAGGACAGCCGCGGCTGGTGCTGCAACGCACGGATGATCCGCGACCGGCGAAGAACACGCTTCACCTCGATCTGCACGTCGAGGGACGCGAAGCCCTCGAGGCAGCGACTGCACGGGCTGTCGGCCTTGGGGCGACGGTTGACGCCGTCCACGACGAGGACGTGGCGAGCTGGCGCACCCTCGCAGATCCCGAGGGCAACCTCTTCTGCCTCGTAGCGGACTGAGACGGCCGATGAATCAGGCTGAGGGCGGAGCCAGGACGTCGAGAAGGAGCTCACGAACTCGCGCAGCGTCGGCCTGACCACCGGTGGACTTCATCACGGCCCCGACCAGGGCGCCGACCGCGGCAAGTTTTCCGTCTCGAACCTTCTGCGCGGCGTCGGGCTGCGCCGCGATCGCCGCCGTGACGGCCTCGGCCAAGGCTCCCTCGTCGGAAACGATCTCGAGGCCGCGACCAGCCACGACCTCGTCGGGTGAGCCCTCGCCGGCGAGCACGCCGTCCAGGCACGACCGGGCGAGCTTGTCCGTCAACACTCCGTCGGCAACCAGGGCAACGACACGCGCCACATCGGCGGGGGTGACCGGTAGCTCGTCCAGAGCAGCCCCTCGCTCGTTGGCCGTACGGGCCAACTCACCCATCCACCACTTTCGGGCCGCCTGGGGGGCGGCCCCTGCCGCCACCGTCTCGGTGATGAGGTAGTCGGCTCCCGCATTGACCACATCGCGCATCTCCAGGTCGGTGAAGCCCCACTCGGCCTGCAAGCGAGCCCGCCGGACTGGAGGCGCCTCGGGCAGGGTCGCCTTCAGCCCCTCGACCCACTCCTCGGCCGGCGCCACCGGCACCA
Source organism: uncultured Actinomycetota bacterium (assembly GCA_963820065.1). GTDB lineage: Bacteria > Actinomycetota > Actinomycetes > DATJPE01 > DATJPE01 > JANPBY01. Next base: position 540,518 of record CAWFYM010000010.1, read on the forward strand.
GGTCGGGTTCGGGGAAGTAGCGGTAGTCGTCGGCGTCGGACTTCTCGCGGCCGGATGTCGTCGCGCCCGTGTCCTCGTGGAAATGCCGGGTCTCCTGCACCACGGACCCACCGCTCGCAAGGATCGCCGCATGGCGGCTGACCTCGAAGCGCACCGCACGTTCGACGGACCGCAACGAGTTCACGTTCTTGGTCTCGGAGCGAGTCCCCAGCGGCGACTCGGCCGAGGGTCGAAGCGACAGGTTGACGTCGCACCGCAGCGAGCCCTGTTCCATGCGGACATCCGAGACGTCGAGCGCGCGGAGGAGGTCGCGCAGGGCGGAGACGTACGCCTTGGCTACCAGCGGGGCGAGCGCCCCGGTGCCAGCGACAGGCTTGGTCACGATCTCGATGAGCGGGATCCCCGCTCGGTTGTAGTCGACGAGGGAGTGACTGGCCCCATGGATGCGCCCGGTCGAACCACCGACGTGAAGCGACTTACCGGTGTCCTCCTCCATGTGAGCCCGCTCGATCTCGATCCGGAAGATCCGGCCCTCGACCTCGACGTCGAGCCATCCGTCGTAGGCGATCGGCTCGTCGTACTGCGAGGTCTGGAAGTTCTTGGGCATGTCCGGATAGAAGTAGTTCTTGCGCGCAAACCTGCACCAGGAGGCGATGCTGCAGTTCAAGGCAAGACCGATGCGCACGGCGGCCTCGACCGCGGCCTCGTTCACCACCGGGAGAGCGCCCGGCAGGCCGAGGCAGGTCGGGCACGTCTGGCTGTTGGGCGGGGCGCCGAACTCCGTCGGGCACCCGCAGAACATCTTGGTCGCCGTCGAGAGCTCGACGTGCACTTCGAGGCCAAGGACCGGGTCGTACGTCGCCACGGCCTGGTCGTAGTCGATCAGGGCAACGCCCGGACCCTCGGTCATCGGACTCCCTCCAGCACGGGAGCCTCATCAAGCAGCGGATGCCCCCACCTGTCGAGGAGGGCGGCCTCAAGAGCGCCACCCACGCGATAGAGCCGGTCGTCGGCGAGGGCAGGCGCCATGACCTGGAAGCCCACAGGCAATCCATCCTCGGGCGCCAGTCCGGCCGGCAGCGACAGGGCGCACGTGCCCGCCAAGTTGACCGGGATCGTCGCGATGTCGTTGAGATACATCGCCAGCGGGTCGTCGATCTTGTCGCCTATGCGGAACGCCGTCGTGGGGCACGTCGGTGAGACGAGGACGTCGACCCGCTCGTAGGCCGCGGCGAAGTCACGCGCGATCAGAGTTCGGACCTTCTGGGCCTGGCCGTAGTAGGCGTCGTAGTAGCCCGAGCTGAGCGCGTAGGTGCCGAGAATGATCCGGCGCTTCACCTCGTCGCCGAAGCCAGCGTCACGGGTGATCGCCATCACCTGCTCGGCTGAGTGTTCTCCGTCGTCACCGACCCTGAGCCCGTAGCGCATCGCGTCGAACTTGGCGAGGTTGGACGAAGCCTCGCTCGGCAGGATGAGGTAGTACGCGGCCAACGCGTAGTCGAAGCTCGGGCAGTCGATCTCCTCGACCGTCGCGCCCAGGCCCGCGAGCAGGTCGACGGCCTCACGGAAACGCTGTTCGACACCGGTCTGGTAGCCCTCTCCACCGAGCTGCTTGACCAGCCCGATCCTCAGACCGCGGACATCGTGCCGCCTGGCTGCTCCAACGAGGTCGGGCACTGGCGCGTCGATCGAGGTGGAATCGAGAGGGTCGTGACCGCCGATGACCTCGTGAAGCAGCGCCGCGTCGAGCACCGAACGCGCGCACGGTCCGGCCTGATCGAGCGATGAGGCGAGAGCGACCAGGCCGTAGCGGGAGACCCCGCCGTACGTCGGCTTGACGCCAACGGTCCCCGTCACGGACGCGGGCTGCCGGATCGAACCACCGGTGTCGGTGCCCACGGCCAGCGGAGCCATGAAGGCGGCGACCGCTGCTGCCGAGCCGCCCCCCGATCCACCGGGGATGCGGTCGAGATCCCAGGGATTGTGGGTGGGACCGTAGGCCGAGTGCTCGGTCGACGAGCCCATGGCGAACTCATCCATGTTCGTCTTCCCGAGGATGACCAGTCCCGCATCCTTGAGCCGGCGGGTCACTGTCGCGTCGTACGGCGGCCGCCATCCCTCGAGAATCTTGGACCCGCAGGTGGTCGGGATCCCCTGCTGGCACAACACGTCCTTCAGCGCCAGAGGTACTCCAGCGAGCGGCCCCAGCGGTTCCCCGGCCGCCCGCCGGGCGTCCACGGCGGCCGCAGCGACCAGGGCTCCCGCATCATCGACGTGCAGGAAGGCATGCACCGAGGCGTCCACCTCTCGAATGCGCTCCAGGTGCGCGCGGGCCAGCTCGACCGCCGAGGTCTCGCCCGATGCCACCGCCTCGGCTGCGGCACTGGCGCCCAGCCGCAGGAGATCGGCCATCACGCCTCCTCGTCGAGGATCCGTGGCACGCGGAACCGTTGCTCCTCCACGGCCGGAGCGCCGCTCAACGCCTGATCAGGTGTCAGTGAAGGGCGCACGACGTCGGGGCGGACCACGTTCGTCAGCGGAACGGCGTGGGAAGTCGGCGGGATGTCGTCGGCAGCTACTTCGGCCACGCGAGCGACCGAGGTCAGGATGATGTCGAGCTGCCCGGCGAGAGCATCAAGCTCGTCGTCGGGGAGGTCGATGCGCGCGAGTCTCGCCAGATGGGCGACCTCGCTCCGCGTCAGGGACGGCACTCGGGATCGCACTCCAAACACGGCTCGGGGATCCAACGATCCTATCGGTGAACGCCCCGCGCCCTGCGCCGCAGGTGCGCCGGCGCCGACCAGACCGCGGCTCTTACGGAGCGATCACTCGGCTGACGACCCAGGCGTGCTTGCCGACCTGACGACCACGGACGAAGCCGTACTCCTCGAAGAGCTCAACGGTCGCACTGAACAGGAACCGACCTGGCGCCTCACGACCAGCGGTCACCTCCGGAATGGCCTCGACGAGCCCACCACCCGCCGTGGCGATCAGTTCGAGGGCGCCCTCGAGCCCGGCGCGGGCCACGCCTTGACCGCGATGCTTCTTGTCGACGAAGAAGCAGGTGATCCGCCAGTCAGGCAGCGGCGGAGCGTCCTTGCCGTACTCGCGCCGGTGCTTGATGCCGGGCAGCTCAGCAGGGCTCCCGTACTGACACCAGCCCTGCACGGCCCCTGCGTCGTCGAAGACCAACGCCGCGTGCGCCCGTCCGGTGCGCACACGGTCCTCCTTGGCCGCTCGGTAGTCGATGCCCCTCTGACCAGCTTCCTCGTGATATCCGATGCACCAGCATCCGCCGAAGATCCCGTTGTTGCGCTCGACCAGCTCGGCGAAGGCGTCCCAGTTCGACGGGGCGAGCGGGTGCGTGGTCCACGCCATGGGCCAAGTCCTTCCGACGATCGGCGCTGCACGGTGAACCCTGCCACGTTCCCGCACGACGGTCCGTGACGACGCACCTCTGGGCTGCCCGCACGTGACCACCGACGGGCTCGACTCAAGCGGGCGCCGTGAGCCCACCGAGCGAGCTCGCCACCGGCTACGCGAGGGGGGGAAGGAGCCGGACGAACCAAAGCTTGCAGCCCTGGCCGACGCGGTAGACGGCTGAGTACCCGTCCTTCACTGCCAGTTCGAGCTCCTCGTTGAGGGGGAGACGACGATCCACGGCGTAGGCCCATCCTTGCAACGGTCCGTCCCCGGCGACGTAAGCCACCTGCATGGGTCACCCTCCAAAGTCACGCACGACGACCAGGTTGCACCGCGGCGGAGCGAGCGCGACGGTCCGGCTCGGCTGTTCGCCATCCAGGGATGTCGACCCCTGAGCAGCCGGTCTTGAATCCACGGGACCACGAACTGAACAAGTCCGGATCCGACTCAGGCCGAGGTTCCGCCGGAGATGAGACGCAGGGGGCGCTCACCAAGACGATGAGCGTGCGTCTTGAGCCACTCCGTGGCGGCCTGGGGTGCCATGGGCCGCGAGACATACCAGCCTTGGGCGCTGTCGCACCCCAACGCCTCGAGGCGAGCCCAGACGGCCTCCGTCTCGACGCCTTCGGCGACTGCGGCCATGCCGAGGGAGTGAGCCAGGTCGATGATCGAGCGCACGATCGACTCGTCGCCATCGCCGTCCGCCATCTTGCTGACGAAGGACCGGTCCACCTTGATCTCGGTGACGGGGAGGCGCTTGAGCATGAACATCGAGGAGTAGCCGGTGCCGAAGTCGTCGAGGCTCAGCGCGACATCCAGCGCCTCCAACGCATCGAGAGTGTCCATGACCCGGCTGTGCTCGGCCATCAGCGTGCGCTCGGTGAGCTCAAGCACGAGATGTGAGGCTGGCACTCGGTGCTTGGCCAGTCCTTCGGAGACCGTAAGTGCCAGCTCTGATCCGTGCAGGTCTCGGGCAGAGACGTTGACGGCTACGCAGACGTCGAGCCCCATTCGGCGCCACACCGAGGCTTGGGCCAGCGCCCGGTCGACCACGTACGACGTCAGCCGGTGCATGAGCCCGGATGTCTCCGCAAGGGGGATGAACTCGTCCGGGGGGATCGAGCCCCGTTCCGGGTGATTCCACCGCAGGAGAGCCTCGACCCCAACCAGGTCCTGGCCCAGCAGACCAACCTTCGGTTGGTAGTGGAGCTCCAGCTCACCGGCGTCGATGGCCTTGCGCAGGGCGGCCAGCAACCCGAGTCGGCTGGCGGAATGCCGGTCGCGGTCGGCGTCATAAAGCTCGATGTCGGCGTGGGTGTCCTTCGCGACATACATCGCGACGTCGGCCCGTCGCATCAAGGTGCCGACCTCGGCGCCGTGCTTGGGGTGCATGGCGATTCCGATGCTGGCCTCGAGCTCGAGGAGGACATCGTCGAGGTGGAACGGCTCAACGAGAGCGGCCCGGACTCGGCGAGCCACCTCGAACGCCTCATCCTGGTCTTCCACGCCAGGCAGGAGGATCGCGAACTCGTCCCCGCCCAGCCGAGCGACCAGGTCGATGTCGCGCAGACTGGTTCGAAGGCGCTTGGACACGAGCTGAAGCAGCTGGTCACCGGTCTGATGCCCGAGCGTGTCGTTGACCTCCTTGAAACGGTCGAGATCGAGAATGACCAGGCCGAACGGCTCGCAGCCTCGCTCGCAGTCCGACAGTGCGCCCTCCATCGACTGGAGCAGGTATTTACGGTTTGGCAGCCCCGTCAGGGAGTCGTGGGTGGCCTGGTGCTCCTCGGCGAGCGAGATCTGGCCCATCTTTCGTACGGCGTACAGCGGGATCAGCAGCAGCGGGATGAACCATGACGAGGCCTGGGCCGCGAGCACGACGAGGGGCGCGAGCGCCATAACGGCGGCGTGGGTGATGACGTAGTGACCCAAGTCGTCGGTCCAAGCGCGCGCGAAACTCTTTCCCTCATCGCCGCTGACACCGGCGACCAGGGTGTTGTTGACGAGGAACCACGCCACCCACGTCAGAACGATCCACGTGAGGTCAGAGGCGTGGAGGGGCACCTCCTCCGCACCTGCTCCCACGCCGGCCTGAACACCGAAGAGCCACATCACCCCCCAGGCGGCAAGGAGCGACAGGGCGTACTGGCCGACGTTGAAGAACAACTTCCACGCGGCCTTGCGCTTGACGGTCTCGGAGATGACGGTCGCGCCAGCTTGCAGCAGCACGGCCGGCCAAAAGCCCCAGAGGTAGAGCATGGCGAGAACGAACGCCGTGGACGTGACCGTGCCCTGCGGGTCGTACCGGCCAGCGGTCATGACGGGGCTGAGCTCGCCCAGCAGCACCAGAGCCGCGATCACCCAGAACCCGTAGGGCATCTCGCCCATCACGGGCTGGACGGCGAACGCAGCAATGAACACCAAGGCCCAGCCGGCCCACACAGCAAAGTGCCAGGTCACGCTGAAAAGCGACCAGCGCCCCAGGGACGGGCGCTGCGGTTGGCCCGCCATCCGTTCCCCTCCCCAGGTGGATCGTCGCCAGTGCTCGAACAAGCCGACGAGAAACCCTCCCGCCTTGTCAGGAATCTCGGCCGGTGCGCCGCTCACCTTGAGATGAGGCGGACCATCGCCTGGTGTCGAGGGATGCCGAAGGACGTTCATGCGCCGGCGCTCGTCGCGGCGCCGCGCAGCACACGGAGCGCCGCTCGTCGGCTGGGGTGACGGAGCAGCCATTCGGTCGCGGCCTGGGCCGGCATGGGACGCGAGACGAACCAGCCCTGAGCGCTGTCACAGCCCAGTTCTTCGAGGCGCAGCCAGGTCTCCTCGGTCTCGACTCCTTCGGCCACCGCTTCGATGCCGAGGGCATGCGCGAGGTCGATGATCGAGCGCACGATCGCCAGGTCTCCTCCCGCGCCCAGCCGACTGACGAAGGACCGATCGACCTTGATCTCGCCCACGGGCATCTGCTGGAGGAGCACCAACGAGGAATACCCGGTGCCGAAGTCGTCCAGCGACAGGCGCACTCCGAGCCGCTCCAGCGCTGCGAGCGTGTCGGCGACCCGCGCCGGGTCGGACATCAGGACTCGCTCGGTCAGCTCGAGGCGCAGGGCAGTCGCAGGCAAAGCGTGGCGAGCCAGTCCGGCTGCCACGGTCTTGGCCAGCACCGACCCGTGGAGGTCTCGAGCCGACACGTTGACGGCGACCGGCACCTGCAGCCCGACCGACCACCATTCGGCAGCCTGCGCCAGGGCCGCGTCGACGACGAAGGCCGTCAGGCGATGCATCAAGCCGGAGTGCTCGGCGAGCGGGATGAAGTCGTCCGGAAGCACCAAGCCACGCTGCGGGTGCCGCCAGCGGACCAAAGCCTCGACGCCGGTGACCGCGCCTGTCGAGAGCGCCACCTTCGGCTGGTAGTGGAGCTCGAGCTCCCCTTCCTCGACGCCCTTGCGCAGGGACCCGAGCAGGCCCAGCCGGTTGGTGGAGTGACGGTCGCGGGAAGCGTCGTAGATCTCGACGGCGGTACGTTCCTCCTTCGCGACGTACATCGCGATGTCAGCGCATCGCAGCAGCTGTTCGACGGTGGCTCCGTGCTGAGGAGCCAGGGCGACCCCGACGCTGCCTTCCAGCTCGAGCAGCAGCCCTTCGAGCTCGAACGGCTCGGTCAGGGCCACGCCGATGCGCTGGGCCACCTCGAGCGCGTCCCCCTCGCCGCGAATGGACGACAGCAGGATGGCGAACTCGTCGCCGCCGAGCCGGGCAACCGTGTCGCCCGGTCGGACCGCTTCGGACAGCCGATCGGAAACGATGTGCAGCAAGCGATCGCCGGTCTGGTGGCCGAGGGTGTCGTTGACCTCCTTGAACCGGTCGAGATCGAGCACGAACAGGGCCACCGATTCGTTCTCGTCGCGTTCGGCCAGCGCACCTTCCAGCTGCTCGATCAGGAGCTTGCGGTTGGGCAGACCCGTCAGGCTGTCGTGATTGGCCTGGTGTTCACGGTCGAGCGCGATGCCGGTGATGGCATAGATCGCGATCATCGGGGGCAGAACGAGCGGCAGCCACAACGGTCCCGCGCCGATGACGAGGGCCACGAGCCCCGAGAAGCTGAGCACGGCGACGTTGCTGAAGACCTGGTAGCCGAACTCCTCGTAGAACACGCCCCAGAAGGACTCGTGATTGGCCAGGCCCACGACGAACGAGACCAGGCCGTTGTTGACGAAGAAGTAGACGACCCACGCAACGACCATCGGTCCGAGATCGGACGGACCTACCTGGTGCCACGACGTCAACGACGCCTGCCAGCCAAACGCGAGCAGCGCCACCCAAGCCGCGGCGACCGACACGGTGTACTGCCCTATGTTGAAGACCGTCTTCCACCAGGTCTTGCGCTCGGTGAGGTCCGACAGCAGCGACGCAGCGCACAGGAGCACCACGGCCGGGACGATTCCCCAGGTGAACAAGATCGCGAAGGTGAACCCGATCGAGGGGGTGACGCCACTGTTGCCGTAGGTCTTCGACGCAATCAGCGGACGGCTCTCGCCGACGATGACGAGAACTCCCAGCAGGCCCAACGACCACAGCTGAGGGGCGGGAAGGACGGACAGATCCAACTGCCGGACGCACCAGGCGGTGATGGGCAGCCCCATGATCAGCGTGGCCCAGAGCGCCAGGGCGAACGGCGACCAGGACAGCGGGTTGGCAGGCCGCGCCGCGGCCGCCTCAGCTGCCTCCCGGTCCCCGGCACGGGAGCCCGTTTTGTCCATGTCTCACCCCCCAACAGTCACGTCACAGTTACGTCACGCAGTGCCGCGATCACCGTCAGTCAAACTGATGATCACGGTACGTCGTCAGACGATGACAGAGAATGACACTCGCGGACGAGAGTCAGTCACCCGTTCGGCCCATCGGGACCACGAGCGCCGAGGGGCCGATGGCAGCCGCCAATCAGGTCTTGTCCGCCACAACGGCGACCGCGAGGGCCGCCTCGGGCCCGTCGCTCAGCAGCAGTCGCAGTCCGCTCTCGTCAAGGACCGGGGCCCCGACCTGCAGCGCCTTGTCGTACTTCGTGCCCGGGTTGTCTCCGACGATCACGAAGGAGGTCTTCTTCGACACCGAGCCCGTGACCTTCCCGCCCTGGCCCTGCACGGCTGCCGTCACCTCGTCGCGGCTGAAGCCGTCCAACGTCCCCGTGACAACCACAGCCAGCCCCTCGAGAGGACGAGGCCCGTCATGGGCAGCGGCCTCGGTCAGCCGTACCCCGGCGGCCTTCCACTTGTCGACCACCGCACGGCGCCACGGCTCGTCAAACCACTCCTCGATCGCCGAGGCGATCACTGGCCCGACCCCCTCGGCGTCGGCGAGCTCCTCGGACGAGGCCGCGGCAATCCGATCGATGCTACGGAACTCACGGGCCAGTGCCTGAGCCGCCGTGGGGCCGACGTGACGAATCGACAGCCCGACCAACGCTCGCCACAGCGGCCGGTCCTTGGCGCTCTCAAGGTTGTCGAGCAGCTTGCGTGCGTTGGCTGACAGCTCACCGTCCTTGCGTGTGAAGAACGCGCATGTCGCCAGCGCCTCGGCGTTGAGACCGAAAAGGTCTCCCTCGTCGCGCACGAGCCCGCAGTCGAGCAGCGCGACGGCCGCCTCATAGCCGAGCACCTCGATGTCGAAGGCTCCGCGGCCCGCCACGTGGAACAGTCGCTCACGCAGCTGCGCCGGGCACGATCGTGTGTTGGGACAACGGATATCGACATCACCCTCGCGCGTGGGAGCCAAGAGGGTGTTGCACTCCGGACAGCGCGTGGGCATGACGAAAGCGCGTTCGGTCCCGTCGCGCAGATCAACAACGGGCCCCAGCACCTCAGGAATGACGTCACCCGCCTTGCGCAGCACCACGGTGTCACCGATCAGCACCCCCTTGCGCCTCACCTCCTGCTCGTTGTGGAGTGTCGCAAGGCTGACCGTGGAGCCGGCCACCAGCACCGGCTCCATGAACGCGAACGGCGTGACCCGGCCCGTGCGCCCGACGTTGACCCGGATGTCGAGGAGCTTCGTCGTGACCTCTTCGGGGGGATATTTGAACGCGACGGCCCAACGCGGCGCCCGCGAGGTCGAACCCAGCCGGCGCTGGACGGAGATCTCGTCGACCTTGACCACGACACCGTCAATCTCGTGCTCGACGTCGTGGCGGTGCTCGCCGTAATGGTCCACGTAGGCCTTGACCTCATCGGCTGTAGCGACCACTCGATAGCGGGCGGACACCGGCAACCCCCAGGCAGCCAGGGCCTCGTAGCCGTGCGACTGGCGAGCGATGTCGAAACCCTCGCGATGACCGATCCCGTGAACGATCATCCGGAGGGGTCGGCTTGCCGTGACTCGAGGATCCTTCTGGCGCAGGGAACCCGCGGCCGCGTTGCGTGGGTTGGCGAACGGTGCACGCCCGGCCTCGACCAGGGACGCGTTGAGCTCGGCGAAACGCTCGGACGGGAAGAAGACCTCGCCGCGGACCTCGACGACTCGAGGGATCGGCACACCCGAGTCACCCACCAGGCGGTCTGGGATGCCCTCGATGGTGCGGACATTGGGTGTGACGTCCTCCCCCGTGCGGCCGTCGCCTCGCGTGGCCGCGCGGGTCAAGCGACCGTCCTCGTAGACGAGGGTGACCGCGAGTCCGTCAATCTTCAGCTCACACAGCCACTCCACCGGCGCGTGAGCGTCTCGATCGACCTTCGCGAGCCACGCACTCAAGTCGTCGGAGCTGAAGACGTTGTCGAGCGAGAGCATCCGCTCGAGATGAGTGACCGGCGTGAACAGGGTCGAGTAGGCGCCTCCGACTCGCTGAGTGGGCGAAGTCGGGGTGACCAACGACGGGTGGGCCACCTCGATCGCCTCCAGCTCTCGAAGGCCGGCGTCGTAGGCGCCGTCACTGACGGTCGGCGCATCGAGGACGTAGTAGCGATATTGGTGGTCGTCGAGCTCTCGGCTCAGCTCGGCATGCCGACGACGTACCTCGTCTGGGATGACCCCATCGGCCATGTTCGGTGCCTTTCGTGCTCGAGGCGGGTCGCTCAGCGGGTCAGGACAGCTCGCCGTAGGGGTCGTCGCGCAGGCGCTGCCCCGCTTCCCGCACCGCTGCCAGCGCGGCGCGGGCCAGGGCTGGAGACCGGCCCGCGAGCCCACAGGTGGGGCTCACGGCCAACTCCCGGACGTCTTCCGGGGCCAGCCCGAGGCGACGCCATAATGCACGCACAGGTGCGACGGTAGCTGCGGGGTCCGACGGTCCCGCGACATCCGGTGGGAGCAGGGGCATCCCGCCGAGCCCCAGCATCAGACCGGTGCCCCCCTCCAGCAGCGCGCCCAGATCGTCGTCGTGGCGCGGGTCGAGCAGACCGGCGTCGACGGAGACCGCCGAGCAGCCCGATCGGGCGAGCAGCCCAAGGGGGACGCTCGCGGCACAACAATGAACAAGGGTCTGGGCTTGGCCGCGAACGGCGCTCACGACCGACGCCAACCCCGCGACAACGACCTCGGCATCCACGGGGTGGAGGCGACCAAACCCGCTCGCGGTGGGCACCGAGCCAGCAAGCACCCCCGGGAGCGCAGGTTCATCGAGCTGGAGCAGCAGCTGTGCCCTGGGGGCACGACGAGCCACGTCCTGCACGTGCGCGACAACTCCTTCGCCCAGCGACGCGGCAAGGTCTCGGCAGGCGCCCGGATCGGCGAGCATCCGGTCGCCGTAACGCAGCTCGACCGTGGCCGCCAAGGTCCAGGGCCCACACACCTGGATCTTCAACGGGCCGGACCAGTCCCCGGCCAGCTCTTCCAAGGCGTCGAGATCCTGGCCGAGCAGGGCGATCGCACGACGCTCGTCGCGACCCGCCGCGTCAGCAACGCGCCATCCGCTGGGCTGAACCTCTGCGTGCAGGTCGACGAGCAAACCCACGGCTCGTCCCGTGAGATCGGCCCCGACCCCGCGCTCCGGAAGCTCGGGGAGATGGGGAAAGTCGGGCAGCTCACCCAGGATGACCCTCATGGCTTCGCGGACGTCGAGGCCCGGCATCGAGCCGACGCCCGTGGCCGCGCCTGGTGGCCAGAGCGTTTCGCTCATGCATCCACCGCAACGGTGCGATCGACCGTCGCCGACCCCACCACTCGCTCACCCACGTAGACCACGACGGCCTGACCGGGCGCCAGTCCCTCCACAGGCACCTCGAACTGCACCTCGAGGCGGTCGCCGACGGCTTCCGCGCGCGCGGGAACCGGCGCTCCGTGCGCTCGGACCTGGGCCGAGCAGCGGAACCGGCCGCGCGGCGTCGGACCACACCATCGGGGACGTACGGCCTCGACCTCCGAGATCGCCAGTGCGGCCCGAGGTCCCACGGTCACCCTCCGCTCGACCGGATCCAAGGCCAGCACGTAGCGAGGCTGGCCGTCGGCCGCGGGAGTGCCGAGGTTGAGGCCCTTGCGCTGCCCGACGGTGAACCCGAACGTCCCGCGGTGGGTGCCCAACGGGTGCCCTTCGACGTCGACGACCTCGCCCGGAGCATCGCCGAGCCTTCGGCGCAGGAACCCCGCGGTGTCGCCGTCGGGGATGAAGCAGATGTCGTGGCTGTCGGGCTTGCGGGCGACGGCCAGGCCGCGCCGTTCGGCCTCATCGCGGACCTCGCCCTTAGGGGTGTCACCGAGGGGGAACATGGCTCGGGAGAGCTGCTCGGCCGTCAGGACCCCAAGGACGTAGGACTGGTCCTTGTGGACATCGACAGCCCGGTGCAACTCAGGTCCGGCCGGACCCTGCACCAGCCTCGCGTAGTGACCGGTGCCGACCGCGTCGAACCCCAGCGCAACCGCCCGGTCGAGGACCGCCGAGAACTTGATCCGCTCGTTGCACCGCAGACACGGATTCGGCGTGCGTCCGGCGGCATACTCCGCCACGAAGTCGTCAACGACGGACTCACTGAAGCGCTCGGCCAGGTCCCAGACGTAGAAGGGGATGCCCAGCACATCGGCGGCTCGGCGCGCATCACGAGCATCGTCCAGCGTGCAGCACCCGCGAGCGCCAGACCGTTCGGCCTCGGGGTGCGAGGACAGAGCCAGGTGGACCGCCGTCACGTCGTGGCCGGCATCAACGAGGCGCGCCGCGGCAACAGCAGAGTCGACGCCACCCGAGACCGCCGCGACCACACGCATGATCAGGCCGTCCGTACGGCTATACCGGCTCGCCGCGCGCGGGCCACGGCGCCCGGCAGCGCAACGAGGAGCTCATCGATGTCGCCCTGGGTGGAGTTGTGCCCCAAGGAGAAGCGCAGGGACCCGCGGGCCCGCGCGGCGTCGGCTCCGGTCGCGAGCAGGACGTGCGACGGCTGGGCAATCCCGGCCGTGCACGCCGATCCCGTCGAGCACTCCACACCCGCGGCGTCGAGCAGCATCAGCAGCGCGTCGCCCTCGCACCCGTCGAACGTGAAGTGGGCATTGCCGGGCAGGCGACCTGCCGGGTCAGGATCACCGTTGAGCCAGGCGCCGGACACCGACTCCGTGACGCCGCGAACCAGCTGGTCGCGAAGCCCGGCCTTGCGTTCGGCTGTGGCCGCCCGGTTGGCGACGGCGGCCTCCGCCGCGACGGCGAACCCGAGCACAGCCGGCGCGTCGAGCGTGCCCGAGCGCACGTCGCGCTCTTGTCCGCCTCCGTGGAGCAACGGAATCGGGGTGATGCCTCGGGCGAGGATCAAGGCGCCCACGCCGAACGGACCACCAATCTTGTGACCCGTCACGGTCATGGCGTCCAAGCCGGAGTCGGCGAAGTCGACGGGGATCTGTCCGGCCGCCTGAACCGCATCCGAGTGAACCGGGATGCCGTGAGCGTGGGCCGCCTCGATGATCTCGGCGAGTGGCTGAATGGTGCCGATCTCGTTGTTGGCCCACATGACGGAGACGAGGGCGACCTCACGCTGCGCCTCTTCGATGGCCGCGACGGCCGTGGACGGGAGCACTCGCCCCACCTCATCCACGGCCAGCAACTCCACGTGGGCACGCTCGTGCTCGGCGAGCCAGGCCGCTGGGTCTAGCACCGCGTGATGCTCTGCCGCGCCCACGAGCACGCGCCGGCGTTGGGCGTCGGAGCCCTGCGCCGCCCAATACAGGCCCTTGAGGGCCAGGTTGTTGGCCTCGGTGCCTCCCCCGGTGAAGATGACCTCGCTGGGACGGGCGCCGAAAGCTGCGGCGAGCCGCTCGCGCGACTCCTCGACGACACGGCGCGCGCGTCGACCGGCAGCGTGCAGCGAGGAGGGGTTGCCGGTGTGGGTCATCTCCTCGGCCATAGCCGCGACCGCGGCGGGCAGCATCGGCGTGGTCGCCGCGTGGTCGAGGTAGGCCATAGCCCACAGAGTCTACGGCGCACAGGGTCTAGGGCGGTGCAGAGTCTAGGGCGGCGCAGAGCTCGCGGGGTCCTTCAGCCGACGAGCAGCCCGGAGCCCACCGGGGCGCCAGGGCCTAGCGCAGGCTGGACCCCGTGGCGGCCTCGAGCTGGTCGAGCTCAAGGCGCGCAGGAAGGAGCGAGCCGTCGATCGTCCAGTGCACCCCGTCGGGCTGGCGAGCCTTGACCTTCTTGCCCTCGTCTGGAACGAAGGTGGCGTAGCGCCCGTTGACGGCCGTTCCGGAGTAGAGGTCGACGAAGACGACCCCGGGGATGGCGGCGGCGGCTGCCGAGACCGCCCGATTGATCTTGCGATAGATGGCGTCCCACTCGGGGTTGCGCGCGGTCGGCGGGCCCGACCAGTAGACGGGGCGACCGTCGGCTTGGAAGGTGCGCATCACGGCCGCGGTCCGGCGGGCGTACTCGTTCACCCACGCGTCGCTCCCCAGGGCGGCTTGCTCGCCGGATGGCGTGTCCATCGGCCACCCGTCGTTTCCGCCGATGACCATGATCACCGCGTCCGGGTTGCGTTTTTCCATGTCCGAACGAGCGGCCTTCTGCCAGTTGAAGAAGGATGGGTTGGAGAGGCCCGTGCCGTTGCGATCGAGCACCGAGACGTTGACCAACCCCTTCTCGGCGGTGAGGTTGCTCAGCTGCAGACCCACGTAGGTCGCCAGCGAGTCGCCGGTGACGAGAATCTTGAGCGGGTCGGACTTGGTGGGGGTGCGCAGCGTGGCCTCTGGCGCAGGGCCAGGACTCGGCTCAGCCGGTGGATTGCCTGAGGACGAAGGCTTGGTCGTTGGCGTGCTGGGCGCGACGGCTGGCGATTCCGGGGGAACGGTGATCAGCGGGAGGGACTCGTCGACGATGTCGCCGCCGGACAGGTCTTCCTGCCCCAGGGCCGCAGCGAGCGCATCGCGTGGCGCCGTCAGCCCCAAGGACGTCGCCAGGGTGTCGATCGGACGCGCGACCGCGAGCGTCAGCGAGCGGGTCACGCCCGGCTGCATGCTCTCTCCCGCCCGCATCAGCCCGTGCGAGTTGAGCAGGGCGGCTGTGACCAGGGCGACGAGGACGAGGGCAACGGTCCGGCCGACCGTCATCGACCCCGGCTGGCCAGAGCGGGCAGCCGGATGTTCGACCTCGTCGATGAAGTGCTCCGCAGGCGCGCCAGGCGCCTCGGGAGCACGGGGAGTTACTTGCGTCGACACAGCCACCTCTTCTGACCCACCAGCCACCAAGCCTCCGGTCTACCCCGCTGCGCGCCGCCGAACCCGATCACGCTGGTCAGAACCGGAAATAGAGGAACGGCGCCACGCCCTGCTCGCCCACGATGGTGTTGATCACCACGAGAAAGATGCCGTAGAGCACGCCCTGGAACAGGATAGGCCGTCGCGATACCCATTGCTGCGCAACGAGCCACACCCACGGCGGAAGGAATTGAGTCGACATCCCGGCGACGATGGCGGCCACGACCGCCCAGGTGACCAGGGGCGCGGGACCCCAGTCGTTCAGCTGGCCGAGCATGGCGAACGCGGTCGACAGATCGGGAGACCGGAAGAAGACCCACGCGAGGCAGACCACGTTGAACGTCACAGCGACGGCCAGCCAGTGGCTCGGCCCCGTCACGGCCTCCGGCACGACGGCCGGGCTCACGTCCTTGGGCTTCCGTCCTCCGAAGCGACCCTTGCGGGTGGAGGACGAGGCCGCCAGAACCCCGACCGCGACCGCTGGGGCCGGGGCCGGACTCGGCGCTCGGGGTGGCCGGTCGGCGCGCCGCAAGCGCCACCATCGCTCGACCGCGAGGCCGGTTCCATGGATTCCACCCCAGATGACGAACGTCCAGCTGGCGCCGTGCCACAGACCGCCGATGAGCATCGTGAGCATCACGTTGCGATAGGTCTTGGCACTAGACCCTCGGCTGCCTCCGAGCGGGATATAGAGGTAGTCACGCAGCCATCGGGACAGGGTCATGTGCCAACGGCGCCAGAAGTCCTGGAGGGATCGTGCTGCGTAGGGTCGATCGAAGTTTTGCGGAAACCGGAAGCCCAAGAGCAGGGCAAGCCCGATGGCCATGTCGGTGTAGGCCGAGAAGTCGCAGTAGATCTGAACCGCATAGCCGTAGATCGCCGTCCAGACCTCTAACGCCGAGTGCGTCTGTGGGCTGCCAAACACGGGATCGACGATCCGGGTCGCGAGCACGTCTGCGAGCACGATCTTCTTGAAGAGCCCGCCCGCGATCAGGAAGATGGCCGGCCCGGCCGGGATCGCAGCCCGGTTGCGGGGCGAGGCCAGCTGGGGCAGGAACTCGCGCGCCCGGACGATCGGCCCGGCCACCAGGTGAGGGAAGAACGCCTCGTAGATCGCGAAGTCGATGAACGACGTCGGCCGAATGACCTTCTTGTACACATCCACGACGTAGGAGATGGCCTGGAAGGTGAAGAAGCTGATCCCCACGGGCAGGGCAATGGCCAGGATGGGGAGAGGCGCCTCGAGACCGAGGGTGGTCAGCACCCGGTTGACCGACTCGACGAAGAAGTCGAAGTACTTGAATACGCCGAGCAGGCCGATGTTGAAGACGAGGATTGCGGCGAGGAGTTGCTTGCGGCGGCGCGCATCGTCGCTGGCGTGGATCAGGCCGGCCGCCAGCTGGTTGCCGACCGTCGAGGCAGCCAGCAAGGCGGTGAACCGCCAGTCGGCGTAGCCGTAGAAGAAGTAGGACGCTCCGAGGATGAACGGCTTCCAGAGCTTCGGCCGCGGCATGAGAGCCCAGCTGACCACCAGGACCACCACGAAGAACGCCGCGAACTGCACGGTGGGAAAGATCAACGGGGGGCGGCCTTATCGAGGAGCAGTGGGGCGGCGAGCGGCTGGCACCGCCCGGTCATCGACGTCCTCCACCTTAGGTCCCGACCGGGGCGTGCCCTAACCCCGAAGCCGGGCGCGTCGTCAGGACTGACGGGCCGCGATGGCCTCGGTGAGCTGCGGGAGCACATCGAACAGGTCGCCGACGACGCCGAAGTCGACCAGCTCGAAGATCGGCGCCTCCGGGTCCTTGTTGACCGCGACGATGGTCTTCGAGGTCTGCATCCCGGCGCGGTGTTGGATCGCGCCGGAGATGCCGCTTGCCAGGTAGAGCTGGGGCGAGACGGTCTTTCCCGTCTGGCCGACCTGGTTCTGATGGGGATACCAACCAGCGTCGGTGGCCGCCCGGGAGGCACCCACGGCGGCGTGGAGGGCGTCGGCCAACTTCTCGATGACCGTGAAGTCGCCGTTGGTCCCCCGGCCGCCGGAGACGACGATCGAAGCCTCCGTGAGGTCTGGCCGCCCGCCCTTCTCCTTCACGACGCGGTCCACGATCTTGGCGGCCGTGTCGGCCGCGGCCAGGGTCACGGCCACGTCGGCGCGCTCAGCCGCTGCCGGCGCCGGCTGTGGCTGGGTCGCGTTGGGGCGAACGGTGATGATCGGGGTTCCTTGCGTGACCGAGGAACGCACGATCGTGGATCCACCGAACACCGACTGAGTGGCGACGAGCTCGCCGTCGACGGCCACCGCGTCGGTCAGGACGCCCGAGCCGGTTCGCACGGCCAAGCGGCCGGCGATCTCCTTGCCCTCCGCCGTCGAGGCGATGAGCACGGCCGCTGGGTTGCGATCGGCAACCAGCTGGTTCAGGAGCGCGGCCTTGGGCGCGACGACATGGCTGGTCAGCTCGGCATCCTCGGCCACGAGCACGTGGGCGGCGCCGTACTCCGCCAGCTTGTCGCGCGCGGCGTCGAAGCCGGCCCCGACGAAAACCGCGCTCGGCTCGCCCAGGGATCGGGCCAACGTCAAGAGCTCGGACGTGACCTTCTTGACCTCACCGTCGACGTGCTCGACGAGAACCAGGACCTCTGCCATCAGTGACTCGCGCCTCTCAGATGAACTTCTGCGTGACGAGGAACTCGGCGAGCTGCCGCCCACCGTCACCCTCGTCCTTGATGATCGTCCCGGCCGCCCGAGGAGGTCGCGGCGTGGCCTCGTCGACCCGGGTCCAGGCCGCACCGAGCCCGACGGTCACCGGGTCGATCCCTAGGTCAGCCAGCGTCAGCGTCGTGAGCGGCTTCTTCTTCGCGGCCATGATCCCCTTGAACGAGGGGTATCGAGGCTCGTTGATCTTCTCGACCACCGAGACGATGGCCGGGGTCGCCGCTTCGACCACGTCGTGGCCGTACTCGGTCTGCCGCTGGATGCGGACCGTCCCACCGTCAACCTCGACCGACTCGGCGAACGTCATCTGCGGGACACCGATGCGCTCAGCGAGCATGGCTGGCACGACAGACATCCGGGCGTCCGTGGACTCCGATCCCAAGATGACGAGATCCCACTCGAGCGTCCCCAGAGCCTTGGCCAGGATCTCGGACGTCGCCAGGGCATCCGATCCGTGGATCGCGTCGTCAACCACGTGAACCCCGGCATCGGCGCCCATCGACAGCGCCTTTCGGATGGTCTCCGCAGCCTTCTCCGGCCCCATCGTCAGGACGGTCACCTCACCCGAGTGCTTCTCCGCCAACTGCAGCGCTTCCTCGACGGCGTACTCGTCGAGCTCGTTCATCACGGCGTCGACGGACTCGCGATCGAGGGTCTGATCGGAGGGGCTCAGCTTCTTCTCGGCCCACGTATCGGGCACCTGCTTCACGCAGACGACGATCTTCATGGTCGGGAACGACCCTCCTCGGGTGGTCCTGGCGGGCTCACGTCTGCGACCGGAAGGTCGCGGATCACCCGCGATGGTGTCAGACCCGGCGGGCTGCCCAAGAATCGGGGCGGCCACGCCAGGACAGCCTATGTTACTCGCCAGTAGCCTGCAGGTCAGGAGCGCCCGCTGTGAGCCCGGTCACGACCGCAGCTCCCGGTACAACGCGTCGACGAGCCCTGCACTCGAGCAGGACGGACCGACCTTGCTTTTCTGGGTTCGCCGACGTCGCCTGGGCGTGTCACCGCGAGACAAGGCCCGACTCGCTCGGCCGGCACCTGGCTACGCTCGGCGCTCCGGAGACACCGCGTGACGGCCGATCGTCCGAAGAGGGAACCCATGAGCGCTCGGTTCGAGGAGCTGGGCTTCGAGCCCACGCCGATGGGTGAGCTGAGCCTCCGTCGAAGGCGCGACCCGACGTCGGGGACCGACATCTACGAGGTGAAGCTGGGCGACGAGTTCCTCATGTCCAGCTTGTTCACCGCTGCAGAGGTCGAATTGGCTCGCCTGGCGCTGGGTGCGCTCGACTCTTCGGAGATCGACGTCGTGGTAGGCGGCCTGGGTCTGGGTTTCACCGCGCTCACGGTTCTGGACGACCCTCGGGTGCGAGCCCTGCATGTCGTCGACAGGCTGGCTCCGGTCATCGACTGGCATCGCCGAGGACTGATCCCCGCCGGAAGTGACCTCACGACCGACCCGCGGTGCCAGCTGGTCGAGGCGGACTTCTTCGCTTGGGCGGGAGGTACGGCAGCCGACGACGGGATTCTTCAACCGACGTACGACGCGGTGGTCGTCGACATCGACCACTCACCGCGCCACGTGCTCAACCCCCGACATGAGGCCTTCTACACGCGTGAGGGGACACGGCGGCTCGCCGAGAGAGTCCGTCCGGGAGGCGTGTTCGCGCTCTGGTCGAACGATCCACCGGACGAGTCCTATCAGGCTGTGCTCGCCACCGGGTTCACCGAGGTTCGCGCAGTCATCGTGGAGTTCCCAAACCCTCTGCAAGACCGCTCCGCGACCAACACCGTCTACGTCGCGCGGGTGCCGGGGCCGTGACGAACGTCGCAGCCGTCAGAGCATCTGCTTGGCCTGCGGTGGTGGCGGGCCATTCAAGTCAATGCCGTGCACCTCGGCAAGCCCAGCCACGAACCACTGGTCGAACGGGTCGCTAGACCCGGACAAGCTCGCCATGTAGTGGTCTGCCCCGGGGCCGTCGTGCACCGCGACCACCACGTGACCGCCGTCCGGGTTCTCCTGCAACCACGCCCTGTGACTGGTGAGCCCGTGGCGTGCGTTGCTCGCCTCGAAATCGGCCCGGCGTGAGCCGTTGATCTCAGCGATCCAGGCCTCCCACGCGCCCAACTTTCCCGGGATGATGGGGGCCGCAATTGCACCCATGCTCTTCTCCTCGCTCTAGGAATCGCAGTCCGAGCGGGCTGTGCCGTCAGTTTCCCCTCCACCTGGGCTGACCACAAGCCCCGGCAGGTCCACCCGGCGGCGGCCGGATCCCACCGCGGGTCCGCTCACGCGAGCCCGAGAACCGCGGCTTCCTCCCAGAGCTCCTCGCGCACCCTCGGGTGGGCGACCTGGTCGATCAGCGCCGCGGCCTGCTCCCGCTCCGAGACGCCCCACAGGTCCGCCATGCCCTGCTCGGTGATGATCGCGCTCGGCTGGAAGGACGTCACCGGCTCGTCGATCATCGGCACGACCGTCGAAACGTCAGCCTTCGGATGCCAGGACCTCAGGGCCATGAGCGCCATGCCGCCGTGCGAGTGCCGGGCTCCGACGATGAAGTCAGTCTGGCCACCGAATCCGGAGTAGATGCGGTTGTTGAGCCGGCAAGCGTTCGCCTGGGCGAACAGGTCGACCTGAAGCGCGGTGTTCACCGACACCATCCCCGGGTTGCGCGCGATCGCGGCCGGGTCGTTGACCGACTCGGTGCGGCGCACGCGCACCCGCGGATTGCCGTCGAGCCACGCGTAGAGCTCTTGCGAGCCGAAGAGGAACGACGCCACCAGCTCACGGTCGGGATCCAACGCGCCGACGGCCTCGAGCTCCAGCACCCCGTCGCTGAACATCTCCGTCCATAGGCGCAGGTCGCGCCGGTGGCTGAGTGCAGCCAGTGCAGCGTCGGGAACGCCGCCTATCCCCATCTGGAGCGTCGCCCCGTCCGGGACGAGCGCGGCCACCTGGGCACCGATGGCCGCGGACACGTCGTCGGGGGGCGGGATCTCGGGCGAGGGTAGGAGCTCGTCGACCTCAACAGCCAGATCGACATCGTCCACCGACAGCTCTCCGTCGCCGAAGGTGTAGGGCATCCGTGGGTTCGTCTGGGCAACGACCAGCGCGCCGCGGGCACGGGCGGCCTCGACGGCCGCGGGCAGGATGTTCACCTCGGTCCCGAGTGACACGCGACCGGCTCGCGCCGTACTGGTGTGCAGCAGCACGACGTCCGGCGGCGCCTTCGTCGCAAACAAGGGCGGGACCATCGACAGGCGGCTGGGCAGGTAGCGCAGCCGAGGGCTGCCTCTCATACCGGGACCCACGAACGGAGTCTCGAGCACGACCCCCTCACGATCGGGCAGCCCCGGCTGGGCGTTCAGGAGGAACAGGCGGTAGGTCGCGACCGCCGCGTCAACCGCGTCGACGAGGACGGATGGTGTGGCGAAGTTCCCGCTGGCCACGACGCGGGGGTTGCCCTCGAGCCGTCCAAGTTCACGCCCAAGTTCATCAACACCGACGATGCGCATGGACCCATCGTGTCGGTTGCTCTCCCGGCGCGCGACTGCCGGGCCAACCCCTGCTCTGCTCGCCGGTCGGACCCCGGTCAGTCAGTCAGCCGCCACGCGGGTTCGTTGGCGCCAGCGATTGCCGTTTATCCAACCGTGAAGGCCACCTTGGCCTTGGTCGGATCTTTTAGTCCGGCATCGTCGATCGCGATCACGTTGGCCTTGTACCGGCCGGGCGGCAAGGACGGCGTGACATAGCTCCACGTGACCGACGTCCCGGTGTCGGCGGAGAGGGTCGCGTCGAGATACATCCACTTCCCCAGGGTGCCGTCGCTGCGGAGCCACGTCTTGGCATCACGATTCTGGACGGCGAGGCGGACCCGTGAGACGTGCTGGTTGTCAGTGGCCGCCCCCGAGAACGTGACAACCGGGTTGGCCAAGACCTGGTTCGTTGTGGGCGAGTTCACGGTCGCGTTAGGCGGCACCGTGTCCGGTCCCGATGTCGGCGGTGGCGGAGCCTGTGAGCCGCTCCCCTTGGTGATCTGCACGTAGTCGATCTGGCCGCTGAAGTAGTCACACGTGACCGTGATCTGGTCGCACTCGATCTTTCCGCCGATCGTCATCGGAATCTTGTTGTCGATGGTTCCAGTGCTGCCGTTCTTCTTGTTGCGCTGCACGCCGTCGACGTACAAGGTCACCGAGGTCGAGGTGAGAACACAGGTCAGGGTGTGCCACTGGTTGTCGTTGAGTGGGGTCTTCGCGCCCGTCGCGACGCGGCCGTTCGGGCCCTTGAACAGGCACGAAGGAATCCCCTTGGGATTCTGGATCTTCCATTGACCGCCCTTGGACTGGGCCTGTCCCTTTTGAATGATGTTTCCGAACTTCTCCTTGGTGCGGTATCGAATCTCGACGGTGAAGTCCTGGTCCCCCGGCTCGAGGTTGAGGTTGTCCGAAACCTGGATCACTCGCTCGGGAGAGGCCGGGGGGGTCGTGGGAGGCCGACGCACCCAGTTGTATCCCGTGGCACCGGAGAAAACGGCGCCCGTCTGGATGCCGGTCGGGTCAATGACCCCGTCGAGACCGTTGCCGCTGCTGTCGTGCATGACGGTGGCACCGCCCGGCTCGTTCATCTCGTACATCGCCGTGACGATGCCGGTCGCTGCCAGGCGCTGCGCAGAGTCACCCCCCGACGCAGCGCTTGCGGCCGTCGGAACCAGCCCGACGATCGTGATTGCGGACAGGGCTGCGACGATCGGACGCGACAACTGCATGATGCCCTCGGTGGTTCGGACGGTCGGCGAGGCTCCCCCGGGCCTTCCACCGACCGTAGCCCCGCGACCGAATCACGCAACCCCCCACGCCACGGAAATTGGCCGCCCAAACCACTTCTCTACTCCGCGTCAAGGAAGGGTCACGCACCGTCCTGGGTTGTGCCCGCGTTTGAAGATCACCTAGGTGCCCTTCGGTCCGCGAACTGCTCTTGCGGACGTCGGGCCAGGTCAACAGACATCCTTCGCGGACGGGCTCGGGACCTCCGACCCTAGGTCGGCCCCCCGTGACGATGGTGCGCTAGGCGGGTGGAGCCCATGGTCACCGTCGCGCCGACTGTCGTCATCGACGTGGCCGGTCTGCAGTCGCTCATCGATCTGCTGCGTGCCGACGGGTGGACGGTGCAAGGCCCGCACGTTGCTGACGGAGTGGTGGGCCAGGCCGAGATCGAGTCCGTCGACGACCTGCCACTAAGCGTCGGGGACGACCAGGACGCGGCCCACTACCGGCTGCGCGAGCGGGGAGACCAGGCGCTGTTCGGCTACGCCGTGGGGCCTCAGTCGTGGAAGTCTGTGTTCTTCCCCGCCCGCGAGCTGTTGCGCCGGGTCCGCCCGGACGAAGCTGCCGAGCCCGAGCCTCCACGTCCGGAGCACCCGAAGGTGGCGCTGCTCGGCGCGCGGTCGTGCGACCTCCACGCGATCGCCGTCCACGACGCGGTGCTCCTCGACCGCCCCATGGTCGATGCGCAGTATGCCGCCCGCCGCTCCCCTGCCTTTGTCGTAGCGGTGACCTGCGCCGACCCCGGCGGCACCTGCTTCTGTGCCTCCATGGGCACCGGGCCCGACCCGAGCGACGGCTTCGACCTAGCCCTCACCGAACTGCTGGACGGCGACGGCCATCGGTTCGTCGTCCGGGTCGGCAGCGAGCGAGCGGCCGACCTGGTCGCGCGACTCCCGTGGACCGCGCAGTCCGAGGCCGACCATGCGGCAGCCGAGGTGGTGGTGAGCACTGCGGTCGGGCGGATGGGCCGCACCCTCGACACCGACGGCATCCGCGACCTGCTCTACGCCAACGCCGAGCACCCTCAGTGGGAGGACGTGGCGAGCCGGTGCCTGGCGTGCAGC
This sequence comes from uncultured Actinomycetota bacterium, assembly GCA_963820065.1. Taxonomy (GTDB): domain Bacteria; phylum Actinomycetota; class Actinomycetes; order DATJPE01; family DATJPE01; genus JANPBY01. Next base: position 564,200 of record CAWFYM010000010.1, read on the forward strand.
AACTGCACCCTCGTGTGCCCCACGTGCTTCTGCACCTCGGTCGAGGACACCACGGCGCTGGCGACGGGCACTGCGGAGCGCTGGCGGGTCTGGGACTCCTGCTTCACCAGCGAGTTCACCCACCTGCACGGTGGCAGTGTCCGACCGACCACGCGGGCCCGCTACCGCCAGTGGGCGACCCACAAGCTCGGCTCGTGGTGGGACCAGTTCGGCACGTCCGGGTGCGTCGGCTGCGGACGGTGCATCACCTGGTGCCCCGCGGCCATCGACCTCACGGCTGAGCTGGCGGCGATCCGCGCGACCCCCCTGGCCGGCGGGTCGACCACGCCCGCCAGGGGAGCCAGCTCCCCGCCGGCGACCCACGAACCACAGGAGGCGTGACATGCGCGGCATCGACCAGCTGCTCCAGGAACACCCGTTCTTCGCCGGCCTGGACGACGTCGCCCTCCTCGCGGGGTGCGCCGCCAACCGGCACGTCCACGCAGGGGACTACCTGTTCCGGGAGGGAGATCCAGCGGAGACGTTCTTTGTGGTCCGACGCGGCCGCGTCGCCATCGAGGTGCACTCGCCGACCGCTGGCTCCCTCGTCATCGAGACCCTGGACGCCGGTGAGGTGCTCGGCTGGTCGTGGCTGGTGCCTCCCTTCCGCTGGCAGTTCGACGCGCGGGCGGTCGAGTCCACCGACCTCATGGTCATCGACGGCGCCTGCCTGCGCGGCAAGTGCGACGACGACCCAGCGCTCGGCTATGCACTGATGCAGCGAGTCGCCCAGGTCATGCTTGACCGCCTCCAGGCGACCCGGGTCCGCCTGCTCGACCTCTACGGAGCGCCCCGTGAGCCTGCTCGCTGACGAGGTACCCCGGGCTGTCGACGCCATGGCGCCTCGGCCCTTCCGGGTGAGAGACGTCCGGCTCGACACCGCAGACACGGTGACCCTCACCCTCGACCCCGTCGACGGGCCACCTCTGGCGTTTGCGCCCGGCCAGTTCACGATGCTCGGTCGCCTGGGAGTCGGCGAGGTGCCGATCTCGATCAGCGGTGACCCCAAAGCCGCGTCACTCGTCCACACCATCCGCGACGTCGGCGGGGTCACCCACGTTCTCGCGCACTCGCTGGTCGGGGACGTGCTCGAGGTTCGGGGGCCGTACGGCCGGGGGTGGGAGGTCGAGGACGGCCGGGGCGGCGACGTCGTGCTCGTGGCCGGGGGCATCGGCTTGGCCCCGCTGCGCCCGGTCGTCTACCAGCTGATGGCTGCCCGCGGCCGCTACCGCCGTGTCGTCGTCCTGAGCGGCGCGCGTAGCCCCGCAGATCAGCTCTACCCCGATGAGCTCGAGCGGTGGCGCGACCACGGCCTCGACGTGGAGACCATCGTCGACCACGGCGGCGCCGCGTGGCGCGGTCGCGTCGGACTGGTCACCCGACTCGTGCCACAGGTCGACGTCGACCCGGAGCGGACCGTCGCCCTCGTGTGCGGGCCCGAAGTGATGATGCGCTATGTCGGCCGCGCGCTGCTCGACCGCGGCATCCCCGCCGCCCGCATCCGGGTGTCCATGGAACGCACCATGAAGTGCGGCGTCGGCCTGTGTGGGCACTGCCAGTTGCGCGAGCTGTTCGTCTGCGTCGACGGACCGGTGCTCGATTACTCGACTCTGGCCCCCCTGCTCGCCGTACGGGAGGTGTGACGTGCCCGCCGACCGTCCCACCCTCGCCGTGTGGAAGTTCGCGTCGTGCGACGGCTGCCAGCTGACCATCCTCAACTGCGAGGACGAGCTGATCCCGTTGGCCGGTGCCGTGCAGATCGCCTACTTTCCCGAGGCCACCAGGGGCGTCGTCGAGGGCCCGTACGACGTATCCCTCGTGGAGGGGTCGGTGACCACGCCCGAGGACGCCGAGCGGATCCAGGAGGTCCGGCGGATGTCGGGCACCCTGGTCACCATCGGGGCTTGCGCCACCAGCGGTGGCATCCAGGCGCTGCGCAACTTCACCGACGTCGCGGAATACCGATCGGTGGTCTACGCCCACCCGGAGTACCTCAAGACGCTTGAGCACTCCACAGCGATCGCCGACCACGTCACGGTGGACGTCGAGCTGCGCGGCTGCCCGGTCGACAAGCACCAGCTGCTCGGGGTGCTCACCGCTCTGCTTGACGGTCGGAGCCCGCGGGTCCCTGGCTACAGCGTGTGCGTCGAGTGCAAGCAGCGCGGCACCGTGTGCGTGACGGTGGCCCATGGCACGCCGTGCCTCGGCCCGGTCACGCAGGCCGGCTGCGGCGCACTCTGCCCGGCGTTCTCCCGCGGCTGCTACGGCTGCTTCGGCCCGCAGGACACCGCCAACACCGCCTCGTTGTCCGGACGGCTCACCGACCTCGGCATGCCCGACCGCGACGTGCTGCGGGTCTTCCGCACCTTCAACGCCGCGACCGCTCCCTTCCGTGAGGAGAGCGAGCGCCACGCATCGGTCGACGAGCGACACGGAGGACCCCCGGCATGACCCACAAGATGTCCGGCGACCACGTGCTCAAGGCCGACCCGCTGTCCCGCGTCGAGGGTGAAGGCGCCATGAAGGTCGTCATCCGCGACGGACAGGTCGAAGACGTCGAGCTGCGTATCTTCGAGCCGCCGCGGTTCTTCGAGGCGTTCTTGCGCGGACGGGCGTGGACCGAGCCGCCGGACATCACCGCCCGCATCTGCGGGATCTGCCCGGTCGCCTACCAGATGAGTGCCTGCCTGGCGATCGAGGCCGCGTGCGGGGTGACCGTGCCCGACGAGATCCGGCTCATGCGCCGCCTCCTCTACTGCGGGGAGTGGATCGAGAGCCACGCCCTGCACATCTACCTGCTGCACGCCCCGGACTTCCTCGGCTACGACGGAGCCGTCGAGATGGCCGCAGACCACCGCGAGCTCGTCGAGCGCGGGCTGTCCTTGAAGAAGGCCGGCAACGCGCTGATGACCGTGGTTGGCGGGCGCTCGATCCACCCCGTCAACGTGCGGGTCGGCGGCTTCTACCGGATGCCCACGCGCAGCGAGCTGCTCGCGATCCGTCCGCAGCTCGAGCGCGCACGCGACGACGCCATCGCGACGACGGCGTGGGTCGCCGGCTTCGACTTCCCCGACTTCGAGCAGAGCCAGGAGTACGTCGCGCTGCGCTCCCCCCACGGTTATCCCCTCGAGGGGGGCTCGGTCATCTCGAGCGCCGGGCGGGCCTTCGAGGTCGCCGACTTCGGCGACGTGATCATCGAGGAGCACGTCGCCCGGTCCACCGCCCTGCACGCCAAGCTCGACGGACGCACGCCGTACGTCGTCGGGCCGCTTGCGCGCTACTCCCTCAACCACGACCAGCTCTCCGAGGTGGCCCGCGCCGCGGCGCGCGACGCCGGCCTCGGGCCCGAGTGCCGGAATCCTTTCCGGTCGATCATCGTGCGGTCCGTCGAGCTCGTGTACGCCCTCGACGAGGCGATCCGGATCATCGACGGCTGGCACGGAGCGGCAGAGCCCGCCATCTCGGTGCCCGCGCGAGCAGGGGTCGGACACGGCGCCACGGAGGCGCCCCGCGGTGTGCTGTTCCATCGCTACGAACTGGCCGAGGACGGCACCATCCTCGACGCGACCATCGTGCCGCCGACCTCGCAGAACCAGGACAGCATCGAGCAGGACCTCATGGGCTTCGTCCAGGAGCGGCTGCACCTGTCGCCAGAGGAGCTGACCCTGCGCTGCGAGCAGGCCGTCCGCAACTACGACCCGTGCATCTCCTGCGCCACGCACTTTCTCGACCTCACGGTGGAGCGGTCATGACCCGGTTGCTCATCGGCCTCGGCAATCCCGACCGCGGCGACGATGCGGTCGGGGTCGTGGTGGTGAGCCAGCTGACCGATCGCCTGCCGCCAGGTGTCGACGCGATCGTGCTCGACGACCCCTCAGCCCTGCTGGACACCTGGGACGGCGCCGACGACGTGGTCGTGGTTGATGCCCTCGTGTCAGGGCGTGACCCCGGCACGGTGCTCACCCTCGACGTCACCCACGACCCGCTCCCCTCACAGGGGTGGGGAAGCGGCGGGACACACGCCCTGGGGCTGGCGGCCGCCGTCGAGCTGTCGCGCGCGCTCGGCCGCCTGCCGCGTCGGCTGGTCGTCGTCGGCGTCGAGGGCGCGGCCGTGAACCCGGGTGAAGGACTGTCCGGGTTGGTGGCTGCCAGCGTCGAACCCGCCGCGGCCGCGGCGCTTCTGGCGTTAGGGGACGGTGAGCGCTGATGTGTCTCGGCACCCCTTGCCAGGTCGTGGCCCCTCCAGCCGAAGCCTCGGCCCTCGTCCGTGACGGCGCCCGCGAGGTCACCGTCTCCCTGCTCACCCTCGACGTCCCCGTCGGAGTCGGTGACTGGGTGCTCGTCCACTGCGGGCTCGCGCTCGCGCCGCTGACCGAGGCCGAGGCGTTGGACGCCTTGGCCCTTCGCACCGTCGAGGAGTCCCCATGAACCCCCGCCGCCGGACCGGCCTCCTGCTTGCTCTCGTCACCGCGACGATCAGCGGGTTCTCGGTGTTCGTCAACGGCTACGGCGTACGGGCCGTCGGCAACGCGACGACGTACACCACGCTGAAGAACAGCGTCGCCTTCGTCCTGATCGCGGTCGCGGTGGCCGGGCTGATCACGAACCGCTCGATCGACCGGCCGGTCCTCACCCGCCCGACAAGGGGCCGGCAGTGGTTCGGGCTCGGCGTCGTCGGCGTCCTCGGCGGCGCCCTCGCGTTCGTGCTGTTCTTCGAGGGGCTCGCACGGGCCTCCTCGACCAACGCCGCGTTCCTCCACAAGACGCTGCTCGTGTGGGTCGCGCTGCTCGCCGTGCCGCTGCTTCGCGAGCGGCTCGGCGGCTGGCACGTGCTCGCGATCGCCTTGCTCGTCGTGGGTCAGATCGGGCTCGCTGGCGGCATCTCCCAGCTGTTCGGGGTCGGCGAGGCCATGGTGCTGGCTGCCACCGTCCTGTGGGCCGTCGAGGTCGTCGTTGCGAAGTGGCTGCTCGGTGACCTGACTTCGTGGACCCTAGGCGTGACCCGGATGGGCGTGGGCAGCGCTGTGCTGCTCCTGTGGTCCGCGTCGCGTGGCGGGCTCGGAGTCGTGACCAGCCTGTCTGGGGAGCAGTGGGGCTGGGTGCTGCTCACCGGGCTGCTCCTGGCCGGCTACGTCGGCACCTGGTACGCCGCGCTCGCCCGGGCGCAGGCCGTCGACGTGACCGCGGTGCTGGTGGTGGGCGCCGTCCTCACCGCGGTGCTCGCCACCGTGGTCCAGGGCGCGGCGATCGCTCCGCAGCTCGGCTGGCTGCTGCTGATCCTTGCTGGGGGCGCACTGGTAGCCGTACCAGCCCGACGGTCGCCTGCGGAGGCTGCTGCATGACGGCCACGACGATCCCCGGGCCGGACGGCGCGCTGCTCTTTGCCCGCTACGCCTACCCGCCCAACGCGTTGGGCTACTGCGGCGGCGACGACCCGGCCAGCCTGCTCGAACGTACGGCCGCCGGCGCGGTCGACGACGACCTGCGGCGCGCGCTCCGCTCCTTCGAAGGTGCCTGGCCCTATCTCGAGCTCATCGCCCACGCGAACGGAGTCGCCGACCCTCTCGACGCCCGCGTCGTCGAGGCGTACTGGATCGGCAACGAGCTGCTCGCTGCGGTCGACCCCCGACTGATGGCGACCTCGCTGGAAGCGCGGTTCCGGCCGCGACTGGGCCGCTCGTGGTTGCCCCTCGGTGAGGCGGCCGGCGCGGGAGCCCTGCCGCACCACAGCTTTCACGTGCTCGGCGTCTATCCCTACGTCGGACTGCTGCGCACCGGCGTCGTCGAGGAGCCCCTTCGTGTGCTCGACCGCTGCCGGATCCGCTGGGGGCGGGTCGTGGATCTGGCCGGTGACCAAGCCGTCGTGCGGTCCCAGCCGCTGGTGTGGGACGGACGACGGTTGTCCATCGGCCAACCCGCGCTGGAAGTGGTCACGGCGCGCTCCGAGGGGTCCGGCCTCGCGCGACGGCTACACCCCGGCGACTGGTGCTCCCTGCACTGGGACTGGGTGTGCGACCGCCTCGACCAGTCCCAGGTGGGCCGGCTGCACGAGCAGACGCTGCGCAGCCTGGCCGCCGTCGACCGGGCCCCAGCCACGGTGCTGGCCTAGCCAGATACCCCGCCACCTAAGGCAGAGGGGTGGGACAAACGGATGACCGAGCACGGACCGTTCGTCCGGTAACAGCCCGCGACCTCGAAGCGCTCTTGTACGGAGAGCGGAAATGGCCATGGACGAGCAATTGTCCGGCCGGGTGCGTCGCACCCGGCGCCGCCGTCCCTGGGAGCAGGCACGCTGCTGACCTCTCAATCGTTCGCGTCACCATACGGCGCGCCCACGATCCAGCCTCCGATGTGATCCGGTGCTGCCGGCACGTCGACGATGCGCACAGGGTCGTCGACGCGAACACGGCCGGGCCGGACGACCCAGCAGTTCAGAGCCAGTTCGCCGCCAAAGTCGCTCCTGATGCGACGGAATGGAGCAAGGTCCTGCTCGCCGGTGTCTGGGTCGATAGTGGTGACGATGCACCGCTGGCGAACCGAATGAACACCGATCAGCGCAGCTCCGATCGCCAGGGCTTTCCCGGGAAGTTCCGACTCGAGCTCAGCGGCTACGCCGGACAGGAGGATGTTCGGTCGCAACCTTCGGACGTCGTACCCGAATCGTCTGACGGCACCGTCTGTTGCGACGAGCAAGTTCAGGATGTCGAAGCGCGCTGGTGTCGCGTCGGCGACCAGTCGGGCCGTGGATCCACCGTGTCGCCGGACTCGTTCGGCAGCCTCTCGGGAGTCCCACGGGTCACCGTCGATGAGCGGGCGTCCATCGGTCCCGGTGGAAACCGGGATGGTGAGGAGGCCGTGCCGGGTCCGTCCGGTGAGTGGCCCGCGTGGGCCAGCCACGTGCACCACCCGGTCGCCCTCGACACCATCCGTCGTCAGCAGCACCGACTGCAGCGCCTCACCGCCTAGCGACTTCACCGGATAGCGCCAAAGCCGAGACACGTTGATGTCGCTCACTGTCGCCGTTCCTCGACGTGCGTGGCCAGCGCCCGTAGGAGGCCATCGAGTCCCGCCCGGAAGTCGGGGTCGACGACCTGACCGTCCGGGTCGCGGCCCCCCTGGCCGATCGCGAGGTCAACCCAGCACCGCTCCACCTCTGACGCGCCGAGATACGCGAGGACCCGACGGAGGTCGGCCTGTGCGTCCTTGCCTCTCCCCTCGGCAGCGACGTTGATCGAACCGACCGGTTTGCCGTAAAGCTCGCCGCCTCCGACCAACCAGTCCAGGAGGTTCTTGAAGCTCCCGGGAAGCGATCCGGCGTACTCCGGACAGCAGAACAAGACGGCATCGGCGTCGGAGACCGCTCCGCGCAGCCCCTTGACTGACACGGGCAACGGGTCGTGGTCCTCGTCCGGGTTGAAGGGTGGGAGCGCCGTGAGTCCGTCGAAGGTCCTGGTGACAAGGCCCGCTGGGGCGATCGCGGCGGCGGCCCTCAGTGCTGCGCTGTTGGATGAAGACGCTCGAGTGCTGCCGCTGATCAGCAACACCTTCACGGACTGTGACGCCACTGCGGTGCCCTCCTGGGCTTCGGAACTGACCACCGGCTCGGTTCCCTAGTGATGGGCGAGTTGGGCATGGTCGGGCCAGATTCCGTCGCCAGGCATGTCGAGACGCGCCGTCATGGGCACTCGCCATTCGGGAGTACCGATGGGCTCGCCCCAGTAGTCGGTGACGCGAACCACTTCCCCGTCGATCAGCTCACCGATCGTCACGTTCCGATACAGGCGTCCATCTCCGTAGTTGCATGTCCACTCAACGACCACGACGTCGTCGAGATGCATGCGCCTGCCGACTTCCAGCGTGAGCTCGGGAAAGTTCCCCTCGACGTCGGCGATCAGCTGCCTGGTACGGACGATCTCGCCCATCTGCGGCCATTGGCGGACAACGTCCTTGGCCAGGGGTTTGCCGAGGATGTACGCGACTCGCGTCGCGCCGTTCGACTCCTCGCTCGTCATGACGTGGCTGCCGTACTCGCCGCTGCGCCGATGTGGTCGTCGTAGAACTTCACGATGGTCTCGGTCATCAGATCGAGGTTGTCCTCCACGGCGAAGTGCCCGGAGTCGAGCCGGACGAGCTCGGCGTCGGGAAGGTCTCGCAGGTAGGCCTCGCCTCCGGCTGGCGTGAAGAAGATGTCTCCCTGACCCCAGAAGATCAGCGTGACGGGCTGCCGCTCACGCAGCGACGCCTGCCAGGTGTCGTACAGCGCGGCGTTGGTCCGGTAGTCGTAGAACAGGTCCAGCTGTACGCGATGAGCGTGCGGGCGGGTCAGGAAGTACGAGTCCATGTTCCAGTTGTCGGGGCTGATCTTGCTCGGGTCGGGGTGGCCGGTCGTGTAGATCGCTTTGACGGTCTCAGGTTGGAGGAAGGCCTCCAACGCGGCTTCGTTCGCGGCGCTGCGATCGACCCAGAGCGCGTGCCGGATGCCGTCCCACGTCTCGGTGAAGCCTTCTTCGTACGTGTTCGCGTTCTGGATGACCTGCCACTGGAGCCACTCGGGGTGGCTCGCGATGAGACGGTTGCCGATCGGGCCGCCGTAGTCCTGCATGAACATCCCCATGGGACCGGTGAATCCGACCTCGTCCAGAAGCCCATCGACGATCTCGGCCAGGTGGTCGAAGGTGTAGTCCCAGGTGGCCGGGTCCGGCATCTCGGTGTTGCCGAAGCCCGGGTAGTCGGGTGCCAGGACATGGAATTTGGCGGCGAGGGCCGGGATCAGGTTGCGAAATTGGTGCGAAGAAGCCGGGAACCCGCCGAGGAGCAAGAGCTTGGGGTTCCCCGGGTCACCGGCCTCACGGTAGAAGACGTCCAGACCGTGGACCTTGGCGGAGTGGTAAGTGCTCATGCGTGCCTCCGGTTCGACTGTGGCCGCCAGCGCTTGACTGTCGCGGCCAGGAGATGTGTCGATGGGTTGGCGTCGCTAGCGCCATGGGTCTTACCTCTGACTAGCCCCGTATTCGGCCAGCAGGGATCCAGCCCGAGCTGTGCACCGCCGATCAGACCGCGTCGATGCACAGCTCGTACACGTTCGACCCGACCACCTGGGTCACGACGGGACTCACCGGGCCTTCTCCCGGAGCCGCTTCGCCTGAGACGGCACCCACGTAGGTGTCCCAGTACGACACGTCGAGCGCACGCCCGTTGGCCCGGTCGACGAGCAGGCGGAAACCACGGAAGCCCTCTCCGTCGTGCTTGCTGACCGCTGTGTCCCTGATGTGGTTGATGACGTCGTCGGAGCGTTCAGACAGAAACGCGATCTCGTCGATCCGTACCCACATCGCGACCTCCGGGCCGTTCGGTGAATCTAGACGGCGTCCGGGCCAGCATCGCCGAAGACCTCGGCCGCCTCGATCAACCCGACGTAGTCCTGATGGCAGGCCGGGCAGCTGACCAGGTGAGCGGCCATCCCGGGATGAGTACGTGCCGGCTCGCCGCCGGCCAGCTCTTCGTCGACGTAGCGATGCAGCACCTCGAAGCCAGCAGCGCACCCAGCGTCGACTGAGTCTGCGGCAAGCAGCGCGTCCACGTCCTGGCCCTCGTTCATCGTGATCCCGCCGTGGCAAAGGGGGGCTGATAGCCAGCCGCTGCGAGGCTCGCGCGCAGCTTTCGACGGGCGTCGAACAGCGTCTTGTACACCGCGTTGCGGCTCGCTCCGAGCTCACGGGCGAAGGCGTCCATCGGCACCTCGTTCAAGGCGATCGCGACGAACACGCGGCGCTGAAGATCGGTGAGGTCCTGGTCGATCGCGTGCCGCAGCGCGACGAAGAGCTCGTGCTGCACCGTGTGCTGGTCGGGGGATCGTGCCTGGAGGTCAGGCATCTTCTCCCAGGCCTCGTCGTCCAGCGTCGCTCGATGCTCCCGCCAGAAGTGACGCCCCATCTTGGTCGACACCTCGAACATCACGAATCGGTAGGCCCAGGTGGTGAATCGGCTGTCCCCGCGGAACCCGGACACCTTCGAGCGAATCGCCATCAGCGCGTCGTCCGTCGCCTGCTGAGCGATGTCCTCCAGCTCCGGCCCGAGCACCCGGAGGTTCCGGGCCCTCCGAGCCACCTCGTGCCGGGCCACCTTGAGCAGCACAAGGTGCAAGGCCGAGACGCACTCATCGTGTGGGCGACCAGACGCTCGGAGACCCGCCACCCATGCGGTGGAGACGTCGTCCAGCGCCGCAGGTGTGGCACCAGCGACGTGCGGTTCTCTGAGATCCTCGACGGGCACCGACAACCAACTTTCGTGGAGTCGATAGAGACGCGCGCGTCGGCGGGTCCCGCTCCGGGACGGCCCGCCCAACCTAGTGGAAGAAATGAGTCTTTGGACGGTCGAGCCGCCTCCCGTCGAGGACGACATCGACCTTCTCGTTGTAGAAGGCGACCATTCCGGAGATCGGGGAGAGCTGACGAGTCGGAAAGTTGTAGGTCCACGCGAGATCGGGGTGAATGGTGTCACCGGTGCGGACGGACCAATATCCGCTCGTGGTGCCCTTGTAGGGGCACTCAGTGACCGTCTCGGTCGGGAGAAGATGCTCGAAGTCCACCTCAGTCGGGGATAGGTAATAGCGGGTGGGAAGTCCGGTCTCGAACACCATCACCGGAGATGTGGATTCGGCGAGGACGATGCCCTCGAGCTCCACACGAACCGAGCGCGTCGACCGGACAGCGTCCACGCGTACGTAGGGGTTCCGGGGGTGGACGAAAACCTGCTCGTCCTCCTCGAACCAGCTGTCTAGCGCTGCCCAGTCGAATCGGACGGTCCCGTTCAGACCGTCGACGGTTGAATCGGTCAGGACGCGCGCGACGCCGTCCCGTCGGGTGTCCCCAACGCGGACTCCGTGCATGCGTACCGGACCGGTGCGCGTGCGACGGATGTGGTCCTCGTCGACCAGGACGCCCGTCAGCACATCCTCGACAGGGATGTAGTACTGCGGATAGTTGGACCACTCCCACACGTACAGCGCCCGAACCGTGTCCACAACGGTCTCGCCGGCAAGCACGCCACGGATGCGCCTCGGCACCGGCTCGACCTGGTTGATTCGGGCGATCATCGCCGGGTAGTCGTTCATGTCGTTTCTCCCTGGGGCTGGTTGGGCACGATCGGTCGGCGGGACGACCAGAGAATGGCAGCCGCGTACGACCGGTAGGGCGTCCAGTTGCGCGCGCGCTCGCGCACATCAGATAACGACGGCAACACTGGCAGACCCCACGACTCCTCGACCGCGCGCCGGATGCCAAGATCGCCGGCGGGCAGGACGTCGGGCCGATGCAGCTGGTGGATCAGAAACATCTCGGCCGACCAGACCCCGATCCCGCGCACGGACGTTAACGCGGCGACGGCTTGGCCGTCGTCCAGGTGATCCAGGTGCTCGACATCGATCGTGCCCGCGATCTGCCGGTCGGCCAGGCCCACCATGTACTCGGCTTTCGCACGCGACAGACCGACGGCACGGAGTCGCTCCGTCCCCATGGAGGCCACACCGACGGGGTCGGGGGTCCCCCCGAGCCAAGCCGCCAGCCGGTCGAACAGGACGAAGGCCACCGCGGTGGAGATCTGCTGGCCGGCAATGTGCAGGAGCAGTGCTGCAAAGCGGCTGCCTCCGGTCCGACCGCCGTCTTCCCAGGCGAACGGGTCCGGTCGGCCGTGCACCGACGAGAGCTGACGCAGGACCGGGTCCTGGCGCAGCAGCCGCCCGTACGGCGTCACGGATCCGGACCGCTCGCCCGTGTCGGACGCCGCCGCAGCCGTCGCGCCTGAGGTGGTGCACATGCAGGGTTAGTGGCAAGAGGACGGGACTTCTTACCTGGGGTCCATCGAGCGATCTGGTTCGGATGGAGGACCCTCTAACGAGTGGGTACGCGGGGTTGCGCGCAGCGCCGGCCGGTCCCGCCGCCCCGCACGCCGGGCGGGCGAAATGTGGACTGGACGGGCGCCCGCGACCGCGGGTGTGTGTGAGACGGTCGCCGGAGGCAAACTCAGGCAGTCCTAGTCAATCCCAGACCATCCCTCGCAACGCGGCGACCATCCGGACGCCCAGGGTCGGGAGCACCCACGCCGGGCGGAAGGAGGAGGCGTGCTCACCTCGTGGCTACCCTCGGCGGGGGCGACGATCGCTGCGGTCACTCCCGCCGACCTCACCTACGTCATCGCCGGTGTCGCCATCCTGCTTGCCGCCGCGCTCCCGCGCCTGGTCCGGCGCCGTGCCGTGTCGGCACCGATGGGCTTCGTGGCGGCCGGGCTGCTCGTCGGGTTGCTGCCCCTCCCGACCCGCGAGATCGATCCCATCCACCAACGCATCGTCACCGAACGGCTGACCGAGATCGCCGTGATCGTTGCTCTGATGGCCGTCGGGCTGGCCCTGGACCGACCCTTCGGGTGGCGACGCTGGTCGACGACGTGGCGCCTCCTCGTGATCACCATGCCGGCCTGCATCGCCGCAGTCGCGCTGCTCGGGTGGTGGGTGATGGGTCTGGCCCCGGCGACCGCCCTGCTGCTCGGCGCCGTACTCGCGCCCACCGATCCCGTCCTCGCGTCCGAGGTGCAGGTGGGCGAGCCCAACGCCGAGGGCGAGGAAGACGAGGTCCGCTTCGCCCTGACCAGCGAGGCGGGGCTCAACGACGGGCTGGCCTTTCCCTTCGTCTACGCCGCGATCGCGGTCGCCGGCGGTCTCGGGGTGCACGAGTGGTTGCCGGGGTGGCTCGCGTGGACGCTGGTCGGCAAGGTCACCGTGGGTGTCGCCGTGGGTGTCGCCGTGGGCTGGCTGCTCGTGCGTCTCGCCTTCACAGCCCGAACTCCCGGGTTCCGGTACGCGGAGGTGAACGAGAGCATCGTCGCGCTGGCAGCGACGTTCGTGGCCTACGGCGTCGCCGAGGCTGCACAGGGGTACGGATTCCTCGCGGTCTTCTCCTGCGCGGTGGCCATCCGTCAGTACGACCGTCACCATGCCTACCACCAGGTGCTGCACAGCTTCATCACCGACATGGAGCGGCTACTCACCCTCATCCTGCTGCTCCTACTCGGCGTGGCGTGCGCGACCGGCCTCCTGGCAGCTCTGACCTGGCGTGGGGCGCTGGTGGGCGTTGCCCTCGTGCTCGTGCTGCGGCCGGTGGTCGGCTGGTGCTCGCTGCTGCGATCCCGCCCCTTCCCGGCTGAGCGCGGGGCCATCGCCTTCTTCGGGGTTCGCGGCATCGGCTCGATCTACTACCTGTCCTACGCCGCGGGGCAGGAGGCCTTCGGTCCGCTCGACGAGCTCTGGTCGACCGTGGCGTTCACGATCCTGCTCTCGGTGCTCGTCCACGGTGTGGTCGCCACACCCTGGATGTCCCGCCTTGACAGGGCCCGTGAAGCCGGCCGGCTCGACGGCTAGCTGTAGCCATCCCGTGCCGAGGTCTCTGACCACCGCCCATGCTCGCAGGGCTGCGGGCAGGCTAAGCCCCGGACGGGTCGTACGGCCCGAACCGTCGGACGGCACCATCCGCAGCGATGAGCAAGCTCAAGACGTCGAAGCGCCCCGGCGTCCTGTCGGCGACCAGTCGGGCCGTGGATCCACCTCGTCGCCGGAGTGGACTCGTAGGCACTGAATGTAGGGAAACCTCGCTCGCGGCGCATGGACCCGTACTCCTACGTTCCGATCATGCCCACAAATGCCTATGCCGCCCTCGTCCTGGGGCAAGCTCTCGCCGCGAGCGCGCAGCGCCGTGAGCAGCGACAGCTCGCTCTGCCCGTTCCGTCCGATGTGCCCGTCCGCCAGCGGGCGTGGCGCCGGCTGCTGCGTCCAAGGTCGCGCCCTGGCGTCGCCCCAGCGTCGCCGGTCGTCGTGCTGGCCGTAGACGTGCCGTCCGGCCTCACCCGTTCACGATGAGGGTGCCGTCCGCCACCATGGCCGCCAACTCGTTGCGGGATCGGACGCCGACCTTGCGGTAGATGCGGGTCAGGTGCGCCTCGACGGTGGCGACACTGATGTAAAGCGCACTGGCGATGTCCCGGTTGCGGCCGCCCGCCACGAGAAGCCTGACCACGTCGGCCTCGGTGGGCGTGAGTTGCCCGGCGCTGCGGCCCGGCGCGACCCGCTCGAGTTCCGTGCCGGCACGAATCTCCCACAGCGCGGCGCCCATGTGGCCGAACCGGCTGCGGGCATCGGCTAGCGACTCTGCGGCCCGGCTCCGCCGACCGGCTCTCAGCAGGGCACGGCCCCGCAGCAGCACCGACCGGGCCGCGTCCAGCCCGTAGCCGAGCTCGTCGAACGCGGCGGCGGCCGCGTCCAGGTGCGGGACCGCGTCGAGCGGCTCACCGGACGCGACGAGCAACGCGCCGGTCGCTCGGCGCTCGGCCGCGCGGACCCAAGGGTCATTCAGCCGGCCGGCCTGCTCTTGCAGTCGGTCGAGCAGCTCCCGCGCAGCCGGAAGGTCGCCCGTACCAGCAATTGCCTCGACGGCGTCGGGCAGCACGGGGATGGCGCCCGGGTTGGCAAAGCCACCCGCGTCCAGCAGGGCGGCTGCCTCGGCCAGCTCCCTGGCGGCGGTGAGTGCATCCCCCTCCGACAAGGCCAGCACGCCGAGCAGGCCGCGCATCCGAGCGACGCCTGGCCGCTCGCCCCGGGCTAGCGCACGTTCGAGTCGGCTGCTCGCCGCAGCGCGGGCCTCGTCGGCCAGCCCGAGCCAGGCCGCGACCTGCGCGTGGCGTTGCAGGACCCAGCTCTGCAGATGGGGGTCCTCGCTGTCGCGGGCTGCCTCCCGCGCCTGCCGGACGAGATCGGCGGCGAGCGCGAGCTCACCGGCGGCGCACTCGACGGATGCGAGGTCGTAGAGGTCGTACAGCCGCCACCGTTCGTTGCCCTCGCGGACGGCCTGATCGAGCTCGGCCTGCAAGATCCGCCTGGCTCCGCGCAGATCGCCGGCCCACAGCTGCTGTTCGGCGGCCAGGGTGCGCGGGCCGGCCCACATCGCCGGTCGGCCGAGCAGGTCCTGCAGCGCCACCGCACGAGCCATCAGCTCGGCGTCGGGTTCGCCGGCCAGCGCACTCATCACGGCCAGCGCGACCACGGCGCTCATCCGAAACTCGTCGTCGTCACCCCGCTCGGCGATAGTCATAGCCTGGCGGGCATCGGCGATCCCGGCGGGCAGGTGGCCACGGAAGATTCCGCGCAACCAACCGAGCTGGTCGAGCACCTCCCCGCGCAACCGTTCGTCGTCGCCAGCTTCGGCCAGGGCTTGGACGAGGAAGGCCTCGCCTCGCGCGAGATCATCGTCCTCGAGCTGGGCGCGGCGCACCAGCACCTGGGCTCGCTCCGGGCCCGCCGGAAGGGACTCGACCAGCGCGTCCGCGAGCTGCAGAGCGCGGCTCATCTCGCCGGCGGCGGCGCGGCACGAGATCTCGGTGAGTGCGCGCTGTCGCAGGAGTGAGATCTCGTCCGGAGGTGTGATCCGGAGGCTGTGCCGGGCCAGCTCCGCAGCGAGCTCGGGTGCCCCGCGCGCCCCGGCCCGGCGGACAGCGTCGTCCAGTAGCTGCGCGACCTGCTCATCGGCCGCGTCGGTCGAGAGCGCGAGGTGCTGGGCCTTCTGGTCCTGGTCCTCGCACCAGTCGGCCAACGCGGCGTGCAGGATCTGGCGCTCCACGGGCGTGGTACCCCCGTAGACCACCGACCCGATCATCGGATGCGCGAAGCGCACCACGCGGTCGTCTTCGATAACGAGCAGCTCAGCGCGGCGGGCCCGTTCCAACAGGTCCGCGACATCCTCGCTGGACAGCAACCGCGAAAGGTCCGCGACAGGGATCGGCCCGGCCGCGGCGACCGTCCGCAGCAGCGCGTGCAGCGCATCGGGCAGCGCGTCGATCCGCTCCTCGACCGCCTCGCGCAGCGAACGCGGAAGCGGCACCGACCCCAACTGCTGGAAGGCGCCCTGATTGTCGAGCTGAGCGCGAACCAGCTCGATCGCGTACAGCGGGTTGCCGCCGGAGATGGCGTGAATGCGCCGCAGCGCCGGCCGGGAGATGGACGTGACGACGGTGTCGAGCAGCGCCCGCAACTCGACGGCACCGAGCGGTCCGACAGACAGGGCATCGGTTCGGTCGACGCCGATGGTGGCCAGCAGGTCCAGCGGATCAGCAGCACCCGCCCGCAGTGTGGCGAGGAGCGTCACCTGCTCGTCGGCGAGGCGCCGCAGCGCGTAGCGCAGGGTGGCGGCCGAGCCGGGGTCGAGCCACTGGAGGTCGTCGATGGCGACGACCACAGGTCCCGCGCGCGTCAACTGTCGGACCCGCTCGAGCGCCGCCCGGCCGCGACGGAACGGGTCGCTACCCGGACCGAGGACGTCTTCCGCACCGTCGAACAGGTCGACCAGCCCGACCAGCGACAGCGGCATCTCCTCCGCCGCCGCCCGGGTGACGAGCACTGTGTCTCCGCGCTCGCGGGCGTACGACACTCCGTACCGCCAGAGAGTCGTCTTGCCGATCCCCGGGTCACCGCGCAGCAGCAGCGCAGCGAGACCACCGTCTCGCGACCGGTCCAGAACCTTCGCGACGCGCGCCTTCTCCGCCTCACGCGCGACGACGTGCGGTTCGCGGATACCGACGCTTGGATCGCTGATGGACCCATCTTCGGACCGGCGCCGCGAGGGCACAACCAACACCTCCGCCACGACCCGCGAGCACCTCATGGATTGGTTGACGCCGGATCAGCACTCGCCGCAGCTTGGAGGGCGGCAGCCGTTCGCCTTCATTCAGCTTGGGTTGGGCTGAATCGTGGCTGCGGGCCTTCATGCCGCGCATCGGGAGCCGACGGTGATCATGGCAGGCTTCGATCCCGTGGCACACACGCGAGAGCCCCGACTGGGGGCCAGGTCAAACGCTGGAGCAGCCGGCGAAGGCCGCTCGGAGCTTGCTTTCACGATCAATCGGCGCCGTACGGAAACGGTGGCCAGCCCTTGAGCGACCTCTACGCAAGTCGAGACCTGACCGGAGAGCGCACCCTCCCCCACATCTGGCACGAGAACTATTGGTTCCGTCGACACGAAGCGGCCTACCGGATTCTCGTTCCGTCGATCTCGGGGACAGGCACCCGACAGGTCCTCGACGCCGGCAGCGGCGAGGGCTACGGCGCAGCCCTGGTCGAGGAGAAGACTGGCGCTCGGGTCGTGGGGCTCGACTACGACCTGCCCAGCCTGCGCGAAGCGCGCCAGCGATATCCGAGCGTCAGACCGGTCAGCGCCAACCTCGTTGCTTTGCCGTTCCGTAGCGACAGCTTTGACGCGGTCACGTCCCTGCAGGTGATCGAGCACCTGTGGGACCAGCCCGGCTTCGTCCGCGAGTGCGCGCGGGTGTCTCGGCCGGGAGCGCCCGTCGTCGTTTCGACCCCGAACCGACTGACCTTCTCGCCCGGGCTCGGCCGCGGCGAGAAACCGGTGAACCCGTTCCATGCGAACGAATTGGACGCCGACGAACTCGTCGACCTGCTGAAGGGGTCCGGCTTGACCGACGTCCAGCTGCTCGGACTGCACCACGGTCCGCGCCTGGCCGACTGGGAGAGCGCCGCGGGGTCCATCGTGTCGGCCCAGCTGGCGCAGCCGTACGCCTCCTGGCGTCAGGACCTTGCGGAACTCGTCATGTCCATCACGACCGAAGACTTCCTGTTCTTGGATACCGAGCTCGAGGTGTGCCTGGACCTGATCGCGATCGCCTACGTAGGGGCCATCTGCGCATGATCACGTGGGGTTTGGTGGCGGTGGCGGTGGCGGGGGGAGGGGGGTGACGGTGACGTGACGGTGACGGGGCAGGAGCCGGTGGGCACGTGCTGCATCGTGCTGCACTCCCACCTTCCCTGGGTGCTGCACCACGGCGAGTGGCCGGTCGGCGAGGAGTGGCTACACCAGGCCTGGGCTGCCTCCTACCTCCCCGTGGTGTCGCTGCTGGAGCGGCTGGCAGCCGAGGGCCAACGGGACCTGCTCACACTCGGCGTGACCCCGGTGCTAGCCGCGCAGCTCGACGACCCGCACGCGCTGCGCGCGTTCCATACGTGGCTGGGCTTCTGGCGGGCCCGCGCCGAGGGGCTCGCGTCTCGCGGGGGATCGGCCGGCAGGCTCGGGCGTTCCGAGGTCGCGGCTGCCACGGCCGCAACGCACACCTTCGAGGATCGTTGGAGCGGCGGCGCCTCAGCGGTCCTCCGACCCCTGGTCGACGACGGCGTCCTCGAGCTGCTCGGAGGGCCGGCCACCCATCCCTTCCTCCCCCTGCTCGACGAGCGGGTGGCCGACTTCGCCATGAGCACCGGTCTCGACGACCAAGCCCGGCGGGTCGGGCGGCGCCCCTCGGGGCTCTGGACGCCCGAGTGTGGCTATCGACCCGGACTGGAGCAGGCGTACGCCCGGCACGGCATCGACCACGTGATGCTGGACGGCCCCACGCTGCTCGGCGCTGGGGCATCGACCTCAGCCGCCTGGCGCCTGGGCGACAGCGACGTCGTGGCGTTCGGCCGGGATCTCGAGGTCACCTACCGCGTGTGGTCTCCTCGGAAGGGCTACCCGGCCGGTCCGTGGTATCGCGACTTCCACGCCTGGGACGAGGCATCGGGCCTTCGACTGTCGCGGGTGACCTCGACGCGCACAGCACCGGAAGCGAAGGCGCCGTACGACCCGGCGCGAGCAGCTCGTGCCCTGGCAGCCGACGTGAAGGACTTCGTCTCGATCGTGCGTCGACGGCTCGAGGAGCAGCTCGCCCGCGACGGTCGCCGGGGGGTCGTCGTGGTGGCCTACGACACCGAGCTGTTCGGGCACTGGTGGCACGAGGGTCCACAGTTCCTCGAACAGATCCTTCGCGAACTCCCCCGCGCCGGCGTGCAGCTCAGGACGCTCGCCGGAGCTATCGAGGACGACGCGGTCCGTGGCCGCATCGAGCCCAGCGCAGGATCCTGGGGCTCGGGCAAGGACTGGCGCGTGTGGGACGGGGAGGCCGTCGCCGACGTGGTCTCCGCGAACGCCGCGGTCCAAGCAGAGCTTCTGCGGGTCGTCGACATGGTGGCGCCCACCGCGCGCCGCGGAAGGCGGGGAGACCTCGACCAGCTCGCGCGCGACGCCCTGTTGATGGTGGCCAGCGACTGGGCGTTCATGGTCAGCCATGGCAGCGCCGTCGACTACGCCCGGTCGCGGATATCCGGCCACGAGGCTGCCTTCCTGAGGCTCGCGAAATCCATCCGCACCGGAGACACTGCCGCCAGCCGATGCGTGGCCGAGCAGCAGGCGGCCACCGACGGCCCGTTCCCCCACCTTGACGCTCGGCTGCTGGCCCAGCCGCTGCCTGCCCGGGATGGCCCCGGATAGCCTCTGCCGCACCATGCGCATCCTCATCCTGTCGTGGGAGTACCCCCCGCTCGTGTACGGCGGGCTCGGTCGCCATGTCCACGCGCTGGCCGAGGCCCAGGCCGCCGCGGGGCACGAGGTCGCCGTGGTCACCCAGGCCGTCGACGGGGCCTCGCCCGACTCGATGGTCAACGGCGTTCGGGTCGTGCGTGTCGCCCCAGATCCTCCAGCGCTTCCGATGTCCGACCTGCTGGCCTGGGTCATGGCCTTCGAGCACGCGCTCACGCGGGCCGCGCTCCGGGTCGCTGAGTCGCTCCGTCCCGACGTCGTGCACGGGCACGACTGGCTGGTCGCCCATACCGCGACCGCGGTGAAGGAGGCCTACGGCATCCCGTTGGTTGCGACCGTCCACGCGACCGAAGCGGGACGGCACCAGGGCTGGTTGCCGGGTCCGCTCAACAAGGCTGTCCACACCGTCGAGTGGTGGCTGACGTTCGAGGCGCGACGCGTGATCACGTGCTCGTCCCACATGCGGTGGGAGGTGACCCGCTTGTTCGACCTCCCTCCCGACTCCGTGGATGTGATCCCCAACGGCATCGACCTCGACCGGTGGGAGGTCGCACCCGACGTGGTTCAGCGGACCCGTTCGACGCATGCCGCCGACGGTCCACTCTTGGTCTTCACCGGACGCCTGGAGTGGGAGAAGGGCTGCCACACGTTGCTCGACGCCCTGCCGAGGCTTCGCCGACGGCATCGCGGTCTTCGCCTGGTGATCGCGGGTCAGGGCTCACAAGACGCAGAGCTGAAGCAGCACGCGCGGCGGCTGCGGCTGGGTCGCAGCGTGAACTTTCTCGGGTGGGTCCCGCCCGACGAGCTTGCCGCCCTCGCGGCGGCCGCCGATGTCGCCGTCGTTCCGTCGATCTACGAACCGTTCGGGCTGGTCGCCCTGGAAGCGGCCGCTTCGGGGACACCGCTGGTCGTCGGCGACACCGGCGGACTGCGGGAGTTCGTCGAGCACTCCATCACGGGATTGCGCTTCACCCCGGGGGATGTCTCCGGTTTGGCCGACGCTGTCAGCGCCCTGCTGGGCGACGACCTGCTGGCCCGCCGTCTGGCGCGCGACGCCAGGCAGGTGCTGGCCCGCGACTACACCTGGGAAGGCATCGCCGCGCGGACCGTCGAGGTCCACGAGCGGGCGGTGCGAGAGGAACGATCTCTGCAGGCCGAGCTGGGGCGTCGGGCCGAAAGGCCCATCCGGCTTGTTGTCCGCGACGGCAACCTGCTGGGCGAACCGTCCTGACGCATCGTCCATCGACGTTTCAGTGCCTCAGGAACTCGACTCCTGAGCGGCCTCGAGTAGTGCCTCCACATGAACCACCGTGGTGTCGACCAGAGGCAGGGAAACGAGCCCGTCCAGCCGCAACATCCCCAGCTCGGTGCAAGCGAGCAGGACAGCCTGACACCCCTCGTGAGCGAGCCGGTCGACGATCTGCGCGTAGGACTGCCGCGCGCCTTCGCTGACCACTCCCCTGACCAGCTCGTCGTAGACGATTCGGTGGGCCTCTGCGCGGTCGACCTCGTTCGGCGTTCGGACCTCGAGGCCCTGAGCGCGGAGGCCCTCGGCGTAGAACGGGTGCTCCATCGTGTACGCCGTACCGAGCAGCCCGACCCGCGTAAAGCCTCCCCGCAGGCACACCGCGGCCGTCGCGTCGATCACGCTCACCAGCCGGGCGGACGCGGGCAGCGCTGCGCCGACCTCAGAGGCGACGAGGTGCATCGTGTTGGCGCAGATACCGAGGACCTCAGCACCGGCGGCCACCAAGCGGGTCCCGGCAGCCGCAAGCACCGACCCCGCAGCCGTCCAGTCACCGCGTTGCTGCAGCGGCACGATCTCTGCGAAGTCGAGGGAGTAGAGGATCACCTCAGGCTGTCGATAGTCCTCCCCTGCCTCGCGGACACGCTCGTTGAGCAGTCGGTAGTAGACCGCCGTGGACTCCCAGGACAGCCCGCCGATCAACCCGATCACCCGCATCGTTCGAGGCTAGCGGGGCCGCTCTCCCGTTGCGTCCGACCCAGCGTGGCCGATATCCCTCACTTCGTCGGACGCAGGCGGCTGGGCGGCGGCGGCCGCGCGAGCGGTCTTGGCGGCGATGTCCGCAAGCGCGGCACGGGTGGCAGCTCCAGCGGCGTACACCTCGCGGCGGTCCTTGAGCACACGCCCGGGTACCCCACCGACGATGGAGTACGGCTCCACGGGACCACGCACCACGGTGTGCGCAGCCAGCACGCACCCCTCTCCGACGAACGAACCGCGCAGAACGGTCGCCTTCACCCCGACCCAGCAATCGGGTCCGATCCGCACAGGAGACTTGACGATCCCCTGGTCCTTGATCGGCCGGGTGACGTCGTCGTAGACATGGTCGAAGTCGCACACGTAGACCCAGTCGGCCACGATGCACGCGTCACCGATCTCGATGTCGAGGTAGCAGTTGATGGTGTTGTCACGACCGAGCACCACCTTGTCTCCGACCCGCAAGGTGCCCTCGTGGGCCCGCAGGCGGTTCCCGTCGCCGAGATGGACCCAGCGGCCAAGCACCAGCCGGCCGTACCCAGCTCGGGCCGACAGCTCAACCCGGCGACCGATGAACACAAAGCCCTCGGTGACGACGTGCGGGTGGCGTAGCCGGAGCATCATGAACCGCCAGTAGCGGACCACGTAGAACGGGGTCCAGGCCCGGTGCCGGACCATCCACCGAAGGCTGGCCAGCGTGACAACCCGAGCCTGGCGGGGGTCCCGGGGCGGGAGGCCACGCAACCGTCGGAACACCCGCCGGAGGCTACCTCCGTGGATCGGTCCATCGCAGGGGGACGGGGGGAGCAGCCCCGTGCTACGTGGGCTTCAGACCCGTGACACAGACGTTGTAGAAGTACTGGGCCGGAACGACCCGACCCAGAACCTTCTCGTCCAACGCGGACAACCGCAGCCAACCCTTGTAGGCAAACATCGCCCAGTTCCAGCCCAGCGACCCAGGGCGCACGGCCGCCTCCAGCGTGCGCACCGGCCAGCCGAACCAGGCGGCCGTCAACTCCTCGGTGACCGTGCCGACGTCGACGGCTCCGGCACGAAGGCAAGTCCGGGCGAGCTCGTCGGGATCGAAGGTGTGCAGGTCGACGACTCCCTCAAGCGCCGCGGCAGCCGACGACTCCTCGAGCTCTGCCTCAGGTCTGCCGTAACGCTCACGCAGCGGACCTCGCTGCAGGGCGCGGCTGGCCGCCCACCACGTGGCCTGCGACAGCCGCCGGGCGACCCAGTCGCCGCGACGGGTGGGCTCGCCGGCGAACACGAAACGCCCACCGGGCTTGAGCACCCGCATGACCTCACGCAGCGCAAGCTCGACGTCGGGGATGTGATGCAGCACCGCATGGCCGACCACGAGGTCGAACGTCTCATCGTCGTACGGGAGCCCTTCGGCGTCGGCGACCCGCCCTTGAACCGAGAACCCGAGAAGCTCGGCGTTGCGCCTCGCGGCTTCAACCATCCCGGGGCTGATGTCGGTGACGTGACCTTCCCCGAGGACCCCGGCCTGCTTGAGGTTGAGCAGGAAGAAGCCGGTGCCACATCCGAGCTCAAGGGCGCGGCCGTACGGCCAGCCTTCCGTCCCGGCCACGTGCTCGAAACGATCCCGGGCGTAGTCGATGCACCGCCCGTCGAAGGAGATGGACCACTTGTCGTCGTAGGTCGACGCCTCCCAGTCGTGATAGAGCACGTTGGCGCGCTTGGGGTCCTCGAACGCGGCCCTCACCTCCTCGGGCGTCGCCGTGCTCATGCGTCAGCGCCCCACGAACTCGGCCTTGCCCGGACCGTGCTCCACGAACGACGCCATGCCGACCGACCGGTCCTCGGTGGCGAACAGAGCGGTGAACTGCAGCCGTTCGAGCTCGAGCCCGGTCTCCAGATCCACCTCGAGACCGCGGTCGATGGCCTCCTTCGCGGCACGCAGGGCGTACGGCGCCCCCGCCGCGAGGCGCTGGGCCAGCGCCAGCGATTCGGCGTAGACGTCGTCCGGCGCCACCACCTTGTCGACGAGGCCGATGGCCAGACTTTCGGCGGCGTCGACGAAACGGCCGGTGAAGATCAGTTCCTTCGCGCGTGATGGCCCGACGAGCCGCGGGAGCCGTTGAGTTCCGCCAGCACCGGGGATGATGCCGAGCAGGATCTCCGGCTGTCCGAGCTTCGCGTTGTCGCCCGCCACGCGAAGATCACAGGCGAGGGCCAGCTCACAGCCGCCGCCGAGGGCATACCCGGTCACGGCCGCGATCGTGGGCTTGGGGATGCGGGCGACCGCCGTGAATGCACCCTGGAGCGCCACCGACCGGTCGACCGCTTCTTGATGGTCCCAGCCGACCATCTCCTTCACGTCGGCCCCGGCCGCGAAGACCTTCGGACCGCCATAGACGATCACCGCGCGCACATCCTTGCGCTCGGACGCCTCCGCCGCGGCTGCCTTGATCCCGGACTGGACCAGCACCGACAGGGCGTTCATCGGCGGCCGATCCAGTCGGATGGTGCCGACTCCGTCGGCGACCTCGAGCCGGACGTGCTCGTTGAACTCCACCGTCGTCACGTCTGCCTCTTCTCTGCGCCGGCCATGGACTCACACGTCCTTCGCCTCACACCACGACATCTCCAGCGAGGAGCGTAGTGGGCGCGCCGCGCCGAGCGACCTCAGGCAGGATGGCGCGATGGACGTCCACGAGCCTGGCCCGGGTGCCGGACCCAAGGACGGCCCTGCGCGGCCCTGGCCAGGGGTGTGGTCGCCTCTGGGAGCGACCGCGGACGACCAAGGCGTCAACGTGGCGCTCTGGGCCGAGGAGGCCGACCGGGTCGAGCTGTGCCTGTTTGATGACGACGGCACCGAGCACCGGGTGGACCTCGACGAGCAGGACTACCACGTCTGGCACGGCTACCTCCCGGGGCTGACGGCCGGTCAGCGGTACGGCTTTCGCGCGCATGGCCCGTGGCAGCCCGCGCGGGGCCAACGGTTCAACCCTGCCAAGCTCCTGGCCGACCCCTACGCGCGAGCGATCGACGGCCACGTCACCTATGACGATGCCGTGTTCGGGCACACCGTCGACCAGGGCGATGCCGTGCGCGACGCTCGCGACTCAGCACCGCACGTACCGCGATCGGTCATCGTGAACGACCAGTTCGACTGGGGCGACGACCGCCGACCCGGCACCGCTTGGTCGGACACGATCGTCTATGAGGCCCACGTCAAGGGTCTGACCGCGCGCCACCCGGACGTTCCCCCAGACCTGCGGGGGACCTACGCCGGGCTGGCCCACCCTGCCGTGGTCAACCATCTGACCTGGCTGGGGGTGACCGCCGTCGAACTCCTCCCCGTGCACCACTTCATCACCGAGCAGCACCTGGCCGCGAACGGGTTGGTCAACTACTGGGGTTACAACTCCCTGGGCTACTTTGCGCCGGAGGCTGCCTACTCCTCGAGCGGATCTCGCGGCGGCCAGGTCAGCGAGTTCAAGCACATGGTGAAGACCCTGCATGCCGCTGGCCTCGAAGTCATCCTCGACGTGGTCTACAACCACACGGCTGAGGCGGGCGCCGATGGTCCGACCTTGGCGTTCCGCGGCTTGGGCAACACGTCCTACTACAAGCTCTCGGCGGACCTCCGCAGATACGCGGACTACACAGGGTGCGGCAACACCCTCGACCTGTCTCACCCACACGTGCTCCAGCTGGTCATGGACTCTCTTCGCTACTGGGTGCAGGAGATGCACGTCGACGGTTTCCGGTTCGATCTCGCGTCCGCGCTGGCCCGGTCGCTGCACGACGTGGACATGCTCAGTGGCTTCTTGACCACGATCCAGCAGGACCCGGTCTTGTCCCAGGTGAAGCTGATCGCCGAGCCCTGGGACGTCGGGGCCGGCGGATACCAGGTCGGGGAGTTCCCGCCGTTGTGGTCGGAGTGGAACGACCAGTATCGAGGCACGGTCCGAGACTTCTGGCGAGGCTCGACCCATGGCCTGCGCGACCTGGGCTACCGACTGTCCGGGTCGTCGGACCTGTACGCAGACGACGGGAGGAGACCGTTCTCCTCGGTGAACTTCATCACGGCCCACGACGGTTTCACCTTGCGTGACCTGGTCACCTACGAACACAAGCACAACGAGGCGAACGGTGAGGGCAATCGAGACGGCAGCAACGACAACCGCTCGTGGAACCACGGGGAGGAGGGCGAGACCGAAGACCAGACCATCGCTGCCGCGCGCCGGCAGACCCTGCGATCGCTGCTAGCCACACTGCTGCTGTCCACCGGTGTCCCCATGCTGACAGCGGGGGACGAGATGGGTCGCACCCAGCAAGGCAACAACAACGCCTACTGCCAGGACAACGAGATCTCGTGGGTCGACTGGGCGTTGGCGCCGTGGCAGGTGGACTTGTTGGAGTTCACAAGAATGCTCGTGGGGTTACGCCGAGAGCACCCAACGCTGCGGCAGAAGCACTTCTTCGAGGGGCTGGCGGCCGTCGAGGGTGGAGCCAAAGACCTTGCCTGGTACGGACCGTCCGGCGAGGAGCTCGTGGCTGAGGACTGGTGGGACCAGGGTGGGCGGACTCTCGGCATGTTCCTGGGTGGTGATGCGCTCTGGGTCCGCACACCTCGCGGGGAGCCCGTCGTCGACGCCTCGTTCTTGCTGATCCTCCACGCGGGGAACGCCCGTGTGTCCTTCCGTCTTCCTGCTTCCCCGCGAGATGAGGCCTACCGGTCGCTGCTCGACACGGCCGACGAACGACCGCAGATGTCTGACGCTCGCCTCAAGCCAGGCGACAACGTCTGGATCGCCCCGCGCAGCGTCGTCCTGCTCGAAGCCTGCCCCGTCGATCCCTGAGACCTTGGGAGCCCGGGGGTCGGTCAGCGCAGCACTGGCTCGTCCACGATGGCACCTTCGGCGACAGCCCCAGCCGGAGGCGGGAGCGCGACCAGGTTGAGCTCGGCGCTGCTGGCCAGCAGCGGATTCGAGGGGAGCACACGCACGGTGTAGCCGAAGGCGCCGGTGCGATCCAGGGGCACGGCGCCGTCGCAGCGCACCGATCCATCGGGACGAACCTCGGCCACGTCCAGCGTGACGTGGACCGGGGCGATGAGCCGATCGCCAGCATCGACCGCGCCGTACAAGAGCTCCACGCACACGTCGTCTGCGGTCAGGTCGCCCAGGGACACGTAGACCCGCAGGGCCAGAGTCTGGCCGAGCTCCGGGCTCTGCCCGACCCCGCTGGACTCGACGTGATCGACGCGCACCGACGACCAGCCCTTGTGGACCCGCTCCTTCCAGGCCGCGAGATCCTTCGCGGCAACAAAACCGGGTCCGTCCACGGCGCGTCCGGCCGCCGCCGCAGGGGTGTAGAGGTCGACGACGTAGTCGTGAACCATCCGGCTGGCCAGGACCTTGGGGCCAACGGTGCGCAGCGTGTGGCGGACCATCGCCAACCACCGCCCAGGGAGCCCGTCCATGTCGCGGTCATAGAAGCGGTCCGCGACCTCGTGCTCGATCAGGTCGTACAACGCGGCCGCCTCGAGGTCGTCGCGCCGCTCGGCATCCACGACGTCGTCGGCGGTCGGGATCGCCCAGCCGTTCTGCCCGTCGTACATCTCGTCCCACCACCCGTCGAGGATCGACAGGTTCAGGCACCCGTTGAGGGCTGCCTTCATGCCTGAGGTGCCGCACGCCTCGAGCGGGCGCAGGGGGTTGTTGAGCCAGACGTCGCACCCGGGATACAGCGGCTGCGCCATGGCGATGTCGTAGTCGGGCAGGAAGACGATCCGATGGCGCACCGCAGGATCGTCGGTGAACCGAACCAGCTGCTGGATCAGCTTCTTGCCCCCGTCGTCGGCCGGGTGAGACTTCCCGGCCACCACGATCTGAATCGGACGCGTGGGGTGGAGCAGCAGCGACTTGAGGCGCTCCGGGTCTCGCATCATCAACGTGAGCCGCTTGTAGGAGGGCACCCGCCGGGCAAAGCCGATGGTGAGCACATCCGGGTCGAGAACTTCATCGACCCAGCCCAGCTCCGCGGCACTGGCTCCGCGTTGGAGCCATGAGTCCCTGAGCCGTCGGCGGGCCTCGTCGACCAGATGACTGCGCAGCGTGCGCCGGACGGCCCAGATCTCCGGCTCGGGGACCGCGTCGATGGCTTCCCACCCGCGCGCCTCCTCGGTGAGCTCTCGGCCGACAGCCCGCTCCGCCAGCTCGAGGACCTCCCGTGCCACCCAGGTGGGCGCGTGCACACCGTTGGTCACCGACGTGATCGGAACCTCATCGGTGTCGAAGGAGGGCCACAGGCCGTTGAACATGCCGCGGCTGACGACCCCGTGGAGCTTGGCCACCCCGTTGGCCCGCTGGGCCAACCGGAGCCCCATGACCGCCATGTTGAACACCGCTGGGTCGCCGCCGGCGTACGTCTCCGCCCCCAAGGACAGCACCCGGTCGACAGGCACCCCTGGGCAGGCATTGTCCCCGCCGAAGTACTCCGCCACGAGCTCCTGCGGGAACCGGTCGATGCCTGCCGGCACGGGCGTGTGCGTCGTGAACAACGTGCCCGCTCGGACCGCCTCCACCGCCTCGTCGAAGCTGAGGCCTTCGTCCTCGGCCAGCTCACGGATCCGCTCGAGACCGAGAAAACCCGCGTGCCCTTCGTTGGTGTGGAACACCTCAGGAGCCGTCGTACCCGTGATCCGGCAGTAGGCCCGGATCGCACGGACTCCACCGATGCCCAGAAGCATCTCCTGCAGCAGCCGGTGCTCCGAGCCGCCTCCGTAGAGGCGGTCAGTGACCTCGCGTTCAGCGGGCGCGTTGAGCTCGTTGTCGGAGTCGAGCAGCAGCAGGGGAACGCGGCCGACCTGCGCGCGCCAGACCTGCGCGTGCAACGAGCGACCGCCGGGGAGGCCGACGGCAACGGACAGCGGCGATCCGTCGGTGTCGCGCAGCAGCCCGATCGGCAGGTCGTTGGGGTCGAGGACCGGGTAGTACTCCTGCTGCCAGCCGTCGGCGTCCAACGACTGCTTGAAGTAGCCGCTGCGATAGAGCAGACCCACGCCGAGAATCGGCACCCCGAGGTCACTTGCTGCCTTGAGATGGTCGCCGGCCAGGATGCCCAGACCCCCGGAGTACTGCGGGAGCACGTGCGTGATTCCGAACTCGGGGCTGAAGTAGGCGATCGAGGCCGGCGCCTCCGGCCCCTGGGTCTGAAACCATCGATCCTCGGTCAGGTAGCGCTGCAGGTCGGCATGGGCCTCCCCCAGGCTCCACCCGAAGTCGGCGTCCTCGGCCAGCTGCTTCAGCCGCTCCGCGCCCACCTCACCGAGCAGGCGCGTCGGATCGTGGCCGACGCGCTCCCAGACGACGGGATCGATGCTCGCGAACAGATCACGCGTGGGGGGGTGCCACGACCAGCGGAGGTTGGCCACGAGCTCACCGAGACGGGCCAGCGGCTCGGGCAGGACGGTGCGGACGGTGAACCGCCGGATCGCGCGCATGCGCAGACCCTAGCGACGGAAGCGAGCGTAGGCAGCCTCGGGGGTGCCGTCTTCTTGCGGTTTGCGCAAGAAGTTGCGGCACGCTCGGGTACTCCGGTGCCATCTTGGGTACGGTCGGTTCAATGAGCATCGCGAATCCCGTCACCGGCCGCATGCCCATCCGGGACGTAGGCCCCGTCGAGGACGGCGGCCGCTGGCCGGCCAAGGCCGTCGTCGGGGAGACCTTCGCGGTCACCGCGACGATCTTCCGCGAGGGGCACGACGAGGTGTCCGCCAACGTCGTGCTGCGCGGACCCAAGGGCGCCCCGAAGACGCCGTGGACGCCGATGCACCCGTTCGGCGAGGAACCCGATCGGTGGACCGCAGACGTGACACCCCCCGCCGAGGGCGACTGGACCTTCCACGTCGAGGCGTGGAGCGATCCCGTGGCGAGCTGGCTGCACGTGGCCGAGATCAAGCTCCCGGCCGAGATCGACGTGGAGCTGACCAGCGAGGACGGTGCCCGCCTGTTCTCCCGGGCAGCCGAGGCACTCCCCCGGGGTCAGACCGACGGGCGCACCCTGCTGATGTGGGTCGTGGGCCTGCTTCGAGACCCCGACGCGTCACCCCAGGCGCGGCTGGCGGCCGCCACCGAGCCGGCGGTGGCCGACGTGCTCCGCAGGCACCCGCTCCGCGAGTTCGTCACGACCTCACCGCGCTATCCCCTTCGGGTGGACAGGGAACGAGCGCTGTACGGGTCTTGGTATGAGTTCTTCCCGCGCTCCGAAGGCGCCGTGCTCGACCCCGACGGCGTCGAGCCTCCGGTGTCCGGCACCTTCCGTACGGCCGCCGAACGCCTTCCTGCGGTCGCCGCCATGGGCTTCGACGTGGTCTACCTGCCACCGGTGCACCCCATCGGGCTCTCGCATCGCAAGGGAGCGAACAACACCCTGACCCCTGGCCCGAACGACCCGGGGGTCCCGTGGGCGATCGGGTCGTCTGAAGGCGGCCACGATGCGATCCATCCCGACCTGGGCACCTTCGACGACTTCGACGCCTTCGTGGCCCGCGCCGCCGACCTTGGGCTCGAGGTCGCGCTCGACTACGCCCTCCAAGTCTCGCCTGACCACCCCTGGGTCGAGGCGCACCCCGACTGGTTCAGCGAGCGAGCCGATGGGTCGATCGCCTACGCCGAGAACCCGCCGAAGAAGTACCAAGACATCTACCCCCTCAACTTCGACCGCGACTATGAGGGCCTCTACGCCGAGGCCAAGCGCGTCCTCCACCTATGGATGGACCACGGCGTGCGCATCTTCCGCGTCGACAATCCGCACACCAAGCCGGTGCACTTCTGGGAGCAGCTGCTCGCCGACATCCGGTCGACCGATCCCGACGTGTTGTTCCTCGCTGAGGCGTTCACCCGGCCGGCGATGATGCGCCAGCTCGCGGCCGTGGGGTTCCACCAGTCCTACACCTACTTCACCTGGCGAACCGCGAAGTGGGAGCTCGAGCAGTACTTCAACGAACTCGCACACGAGACCGCCCACATCTTCAGGCCCAACTGCTTCGTGAACACCCCCGACATCCTCCATGCGTCGCTGCAGTACGGCGGGCCGCCGATGTTCAAGATCCGGGCCGCCCTGGCCGCCACCTTGTCGCCGAGCTGGGGGGTCTATTCCGGTTTCGAGCTGTTCGAGCACGTCGCCGTACGGCCCGGCAGCGAGGAATACCTTGACTCGGAGAAGTACGCCTACCGACCGCGAGACTGGGCCGCGGCGGAGGCCGAGGGGCGCACGCTGGCGCCGTACATCACCCAGCTCAACGAGGTTCGTGCCGCCCATCCAGCCCTGCACCGCTTGCGCAACCTCAGCTTCCACCACAGCGACAACGACCAGGTCATCTGCTACTCCAAGCGCGAGGGCTCGGATGTGGTCCTCTGTGTGGTCAACCTCGACCCTCACGGCACCCGCGAAACGACCGTCCGGCTCGACCTCCCGGCCCTCGGCCTCGCGTGGGACTCGCGCTTCACGGTCCACGATCAGATCACCGGTGAGACTTTCGGGTGGGGACAGGACAACTACGTGAGGCTGGACCCGTTCCATGAACCCGCCCACATCCTGGTCGTGGAGGCGCCGTGACCGCCGACGACGCTGCGCCGGTCGTTGCAGGAGAACCCCATGCGAGCGACGCCCCAGACCCTGAATGGTTCAAGCGCGCCGTGTTCTACGAGGTGCTCGTGCGCGCGTTCTACGACGCCGACGGTGATGGATCTGGTGACCTCAAGGGCCTGACCGAGAAGCTCGACTACCTCACCTGGCTCGGCGTCGACTGCCTGTGGCTGCCTCCGTTCTTCGCCTCCCCGCTGCGCGACGGCGGCTACGACGTCTCCCACTTCACCGAGGTACTCCCGGAGTTCGGCACGCTCGGCGACTTCGTCGAGTTCGTCGAGGCGGCTCATGCCCGTGGGCTCAAGGTGATCATCGACTTCGTCATGAACCACACGAGCGACCAGCACCCGTGGTTCCAGGCCAGCCGGTCCGACCCAGACGGGCCCTTCGGGGACTTCTACGTGTGGGCCGACGGCGACGAGGGTTACCCCGACGCGCGGATCATCTTCGTCGACACCGAGACCTCCAACTGGACGTTCGATCCGGTGCGCAAGCAGTACTACTGGCACCGCTTCTTCCACCACCAGCCGGACCTCAACTACGAGAACCCCGCCGTCGAGGCGGCCGTGCTCGAGGCCCTGCGCTTCTGGCTCGACCTAGGCATCGACGGCTTCCGCTGCGACGCGGTGCCCTACCTGTTCGAGGCCGAGGGGACGAACTGCGAGAACCTGCCAGCCACGCACGCGTTCCTCAAGCGGATGCGCGCCGAGGTCGACCGTCTCTACCCCGACACCGTGCTCCTCGCCGAGGCCAACCAGTGGCCCGAGGACGTCGTCGACTACCTCGGTGACCCGGCCACGGGCGGCGACGAGTTCCACATGGCCTTCCACTTCCCGTTGATGCCGCGGCTGTTCATGTCTGTGCGCCGAGAGTCGCGGTTCCCGGTCACCGAGATCCTCGGCCGGACACCGTCGATCCCCGACCGCTGCCAGTGGGGCATCTTCCTTCGCAACCACGACGAGCTGACCTTGGAGATGGTCACCGACGAGGAACGCGACTACATGTACACCGAGTACGCGCGCGATCCGCGGATGAAGGCCAACATCGGCATCCGGAGGCGCCTCGCCTCCTTGCTCGACAACGACCCGGCCCAGATCCGGCTGTTCACCGCACTTCTGTTGTCGCTGCCAGGTTCACCGGTCCTGTATTACGGGGATGAGATCGGTATGGGTGACAACATCTGGCTCGCGGATCGCGATGGCGTCCGTACGCCGATGCAGTGGACCCCCGACCGCAATTCAGGATTCTCCACCGCCGACCCTGGCCGCCTCTACGCACCCGTCGTCGCCGATCCCGTCTACGGCTATCAGGTGACAAACGTCGAGGCTCAGCTGCGCACCACCGCGTCCCTGCTCAACTGGACGCGCCGGATGATCCACGTGCGCAAGGATCACGCGGCCTTCGGGCTGGGCGCGTTCACCGATCTTGGCGGGACCAACCCGTCCGTGCTTTCCTTCGCACGCACCCACGGCGACGACGTGGTCGTCTGCGTCAACAACCTGTCGCGGTTCCCGCAGCCCGTCGAGCTAGACCTGAGGCCGTATGAAGGACTGCGCCCGGTCGAGCTCACCGGAGGTGTCGAGTTCCCGAGAATCGGAGAGCTCCCCTACCTCCTGACGCTCAACCCGCACTCCTTCTACTGGTTCCGACTCGAGGAAGCCCGATGACCCCCGTGGGTCCCGACGACCTGGCCGAGTTCCTCCAGAACCAGCGCTGGTTCGCAGGGAAGGATCGCCCGTTCGAGGTCACCGGCATCGAGGTCGTCGCAACGATCCGAGAGTCGCCCGTGACCGAGCTTTGGTTGCTGCACGTGGACGAGCAAGGATCGACCGTCGACTACCACCTGGTGGTGGAGCAGCGTCAACGGCCGATGACCCGGCTCAACCATGTGCTCGTGGGGCGCCGCGGCGAGTCCTACATCTACGACGCGCTGCATGACCGCGAGATCACCGATGACTGGCTCGCTCTGATCGACGGTGAGCGCGTGGTCGACGGTCTGGTCGGGCACCGGGTGGGGAAAGACCCCCTGCCCGACGGCGGCCCAAGCCTCGTGATGACCGCCGAGCAGTCCAACACCTCCCTGGTCTATGGCGACTCGATCGTGCTGAAGGTGTTCAGGCGTCCCCACGTCGGGCTGCACCCGGACGTCGAGATCCACAGCGCCCTGGCCCAGGTGGGTTGCTCGCACGTCGCTCGCGCTTACGGGTGGATCGACGCACCGGCCGGCACGTTCGCCTTCGCCCAGGAGTTCCTCGCCGACGGGGTCGAAGGTTGGGACCTGGCGAAGAGCTCGGTTCGCGACCTGATGATCGAGGGTGACCTGCACGCCGATGAGGTCGGAGG
This sequence comes from uncultured Actinomycetota bacterium, assembly GCA_963820065.1. Classification (GTDB taxonomy): domain Bacteria; phylum Actinomycetota; class Actinomycetes; order DATJPE01; family DATJPE01; genus JANPBY01. The sequence goes on from CAWFYM010000010.1 coordinate 597,617, forward strand.
CGACTTCGCAGCAGAGGCCGAACGGCTCGGCGAGGTCACCGCTGAGGTGCACCAGGCTCTCCGCGAAGCCCTGCCCACCGATTCCTGGGGGGCCGATGACCTGGTGGCCCGTGCCGGTCTCTTGCACGACAACCTTCGGGCCGCCATCGTGGCAGCTCCGGAGCTCGAGACCTACGCCAAGGCTCTCGGCGACACCTACGACGACTTGGCCGAGCTGACGGTCGAGGTACCGGTTCAACGCGTGCATGGCGATCTTCACCTAGGCCAGACCATGCGCGTCACGTCGGGATGGAAGCTGCTCGACTTCGAGGGCGAACCCGCCCGATCAGTGGCCGAGCGACGCGCCCTCGACAGCCCGTTGCGCGACGTTGCCGGGATGCTCCGGTCGTTCGACTATGCGGCCCATCAGCTGCATACAGACGGGCACGCACCTGCTCAGGCCGCCTACCGTGCCGGCGAATGGGCCCGACGCAACCGCGCGGCGTTCTGTGAGGGCTACGCCGCCACAGCGGGGCGCGACCCTCGAGAGGACGAGGTGCTGATCCGGGCCTTCGAGGCCGACAAGGCTGTCTACGAGCTGGTCTACGAGACCCGCATGCGTCCGGAGTGGGCTCCCATCCCGCTCGCCGCCATCGAACGACTGGCAGGTTGATCCGTGCCGACTCCTGAGCCTCCTCCCCCGCCGTCCGGGAGCAACACCCCGGTCCCGGACCCGCCGAAAACCCCAGCAGCAACCCGCCCCTCCTCTTCCTCCGGCGCCGCCACACCAGCCCCGCCGCCCGCGGCGGTGGATTCCCTCGATCACTCGACCATCGAGGCGATCATCTCTGGGGAGCACCACGACCCGCACTCCCTGCTTGGGCCGCATCCTGTCGCTGGCGGGGTGGCCATCCGAGCCCTCCGCCCGCTGGCCGAGTCGGTCACGGTCATCACCGAGGAAGGGCGGTTCCCGCTCGCCCACGTGCACGAGGGCCTGTTCTCCGCCGTTCTCCCCCTCGCTTCAGTGACGGACTACCGCCTCGAGGTGGACCACGGGGTCGGAGCGGTGGTCCAGGACGACCCCTACCGGTTCCTCCCGACGTTGGGAGAGGTCGACCTCCACCTGCTCGGCGAGGGTCGCCACGAGCAGCTCTGGGAGGTGCTCGGCGCGCATGTCCGGGAGTATCCCGGGCCGCTCGGGAGCGTCGTCGGCACGTCGTTCGCGGTATGGGCGCCGAACGCCCGCGGCGTCCGCGTGGTCGGTGACTTCAACCACTGGGACGGGCGAGGGCACCCGATGCGGTCGCTGGGCTCGACCGGGATCTGGGAGCTGTTCGTCCCGGGCGTGGGCGACGGCACCTTCTACAAGTTCGAGGTCCACGGCGCCGACGGGGTCCACCGGCTCAAGGCCGACCCGCTCGCCCAGGCAACCGAGCCGCCCCCCGCCACGGCATCGCGGGTGTTCACCTCGCGCCACGTGTGGGAGGACGACGCGTGGATGCAGGCGCGAGCAACATCGAACCCTCACCAGGGGGCGATGAGCACCTACGAGGTGCACCTCGGCTCGTGGCGCCCGGGCCTGTCCTACCTGCAGCTGGCCGACGAGCTCGTCAGCTACGTCTCCGACCTCGGGTTCACCCACGTCGAGCTGCTGCCGGTCGCCGAGCATCCCTACGTGCCGTCGTGGGGCTACCAGGTGACCGGCTACTACGCCCCGACGTCCCGCTTCGGCTCACCGGATGAGTTCCGTCACCTCGTCGACCGACTGCACCAGGCCGGTATCGGCGTCCTGGTGGACTGGGTCCCCGGCCACTTCCCGAAAGACGAGTGGGCTCTGGCCAAGTTCGACGGAACGTCGTTGTACGAGCACGCCGACCCGCGACGCGGCGAGCAGCTCGACTGGGGCACGCTCATCTTCGACTTCGGCCGCAGCGAGGTGCGCAACTTCCTGGTGGCCAATGCCGTGTATTGGCTCGAGGAGTTCCATATCGACGGGCTTCGGGTCGACGCCGTCGCGTCGATGCTCTACCTCGACTACAGCCGCAAGGACGGCGAGTGGCTGCCCAACGTCTACGGAGGACGGGAGAACCTCGAGGCCGTGGCCTTCTTGCAGGAGGCCAACGCCACCGTCTACAAGCGGGTTCCCGGCGTCGTGACCATCGCGGAGGAGTCCACGGACTGGCCAGGGGTCACGCGGGCCACCCATCTCGGCGGCCTGGGCTTCGGGTTCAAGTGGAACATGGGCTGGATGCACGACTCGCTGGCTTACATCTCGCACGAACCGGTCCACCGACAGTGGCATCACAACGAGATGACCTTCGCGTTGATGTACGCGTGGAGCGAGCAGTACGTGCTGCCGCTGTCCCACGACGAGGTCGTCCACGGCAAGGGCTCCCTGCTTCGCAAGGTTCCTGGCGACCGCTGGCAACAGCTGGCCACCCTGCGGGCCTACCTGGCTTTCATGTGGGCCCACCCCGGGAAGAAGCTGTTGTTCATGGGCGCCGAACTGGCCCAGGAGGCCGAGTGGTCTGAGAGCCGGGCGCTCGACTGGTGGCTCCTCGACCACGCCGATCACCGAGGCGTGCACCATTGCGTCCGCGACCTCAACCGGGTCTACCGCGAGACCCCGGCGATGTGGCAACGGGACCTTGAGCCAACCGGTTTCGAGTGGATCGACGCGAACGACGCCAGCGGCAACACGCTGTCGTTCCTGCGCTTCGACCACGACGGCGGCGCGGTGGCGTGCATCGCGAACTTCGCGGCCATGCCCCACGAGAACTACAGGGTCGGGCTCCCGTGGGCGGGCACCTGGGAGGAGGTGCTCAACACCGATGCCGATGTCTACAACGGCAGCGGGGTGGGCAACTTCGGTGGAGTCGAAGCGACTCTTGACCCTTGGCACGCGCGTCCAGCCTCGGCGGCCGTACGCGTGCCGCCGCTCGGCACCGTCTGGCTGCGCTCCCCCGGCGCCTCAGCGGTGCTCTGACCCCGGCGCACGATTCCGGGGACCCAGAAGGGGGTTGACCGGGTGGCCGTCACTGTCGTGTACGAGACGCACGCCACGACCGTCGACAACGAACAAGGACGGGCGACCGGCTGGCTGGGCGGGGCGCTCTCGACAGCTGGGCGCGGCAACGCCGAGCAGCTCGGGGACAGACGCCGCGAGGACGGCCTGGCTCACGTGATCAGCTCAGACCTCGCGCGCGCCGTGGAGACCGTGCGCATCGCCTTCGCCGGATCGGCCGTACCGATTCGCCTCGACCCGCGACTGCGCGAATGCGACTACGGCGTCCTCAACGGCGCCCCGGTCGATCGGGTGCACGCGGTGCGAGCCGAGCGCATCCATGAGCCCTTCCCCGGAGGCCAGAGCTACAGCGACGTCGTTGCGGGCGTGAAGGACCTCCTGGCCGAGCTCGTTCATGACCACGAGGGAGAACGGATCCTGCTCGTGGGTCACGCCGCAACCCGCTTCGCCCTCGATCTGTTGATCGAGGGGACGTCGCTCCAGCAGTCCATGGCCAGGCCCTTCGCCTGGCAGCCTGGCTGGACCTACATCGTCGGCGGGTAACCGCTGGCGGGTCAGAAGAGGGCGTTGGCCAGGGCGGTGCGTGCCGAGAGCACCCGGGGGTCGTCGGTGCCCAGGAGCTCGAACAGGCCCACAAGATGCGAGCGTGTCGCAGCGCGCTCGTCGCCGGAGGTACGGCGGACGAGGTCGATGAGCCGGCTGAAGGCACCCTCCACATCGCCGCTGAGCAGGTCGACGTCGGCCGCCTGACACTGCGCGGGCACGTCGTCGGGGTGGTCCGCCGCAGCCTGGCGGACCTGAGCGACGTCAAGGGCGCTCGTTCGCTCGACCAAGTCGATCTGCGCCAGCCCGGCCGTGGCCATGGCGTCGCCGGGAACTCGCGCCAACAGCCGTTCGTAGGCGTCCTTGGCCCCAGCCAGGTTGCCCGCGTCCAAGGCCTGGACGGCCTCCATCAGCTCGGGCTCGATCGGCTCGGCCGCCTGCCCTTCACCGCCCCCGGGCGCTGGGCCGGCGTCGCTCGCCAGCTTGATGACCTCGTCGAGGAACGCGCGCACCTGCGCCTCGGGGAGGGCGCCGGTGAAGCCTGGCACCAGCTGGCCCTGCCACACGACATGGACCGTCGGGATGGACTGGACCTGCGCGGCCTGCGAGAGCTGTTGGTTCGCATCGACGTCGACCTTGGCGAGCACCCACGCGCCGGCATCCTCGGTGGCCAGGCGCTCCAGCACCGGCGACAACTGCTTGCAGGGCCCACACCATTCGGCCCAGAAGTCGATGACGACCGGGACGAGCATCGAGCGCTCGAGCACGTCGACCTGGAACGTGGCCTCGGTGACGTCGATGATCACCGGGCCAGCGGGACCACCGCTCTCACCGGCGGCCGCACGGGCTGCCTCGGCCTTCTCGCGGGCGGCGTTCTGCGCCGCCAAGGCGCCGAGGTCGATGGCACCGGCAGTCAGGCCAGCAGGGACAGGAGGGGGACCACTCACCCGTCCATCTTCCCCGAGGCCGGCGGAGTGCGCTACGCCGCCCCGGTCGCGGGCTAGATCCGAGCCGGTTCCCGGTGGTCTCCGAACACCTCGCGAAGGACTCCGCAGATCTCGCCGAGCGTCGCCTCAGCCCGTGCCGCATCGAGGATGGGCTCGACCAGGTTGGCGTCGGTGCGGGCGGCGACGTCGAGGGCTCCGAGCGACGCATGCACCCTGGCGATGCTCCGGGCGTGACGGCGTTCGGCGAGGGCCGCCACCTGGTCGTGCTCCACCTGGTGGGAGACCCGGAGGATCTCGAGGGGCTCCTCGATGGTGTCGGTGTTGACGTTGACCCCGACGACTCGCTTGTCACCCTTCTCGTGAGCCAACTGGTAGGCGAACGCCGCGTCGGCGATCTCGCCGGTGAACCACCCGTCCTCGATGCCACGCAGGATGCCCGAGGTCATCGTGCCATCGTCCGCGAGATCGCGGATCCGCGTGAACAGCGCCTCGGCTTCAGCCTCGATCCGGTCGGTGAGCGCCTCGACGTACCACGATCCCCCCAGCGGATCGGCGACATGCGCGACGCCGCTCTCCTCGAGCAGCACCTGCTGCGTGCGTACGGCGATCTCGGCGGCCTTCGCGCTCGGAAGCGCCAGCACCTCGTCAAGCGCATTGGTGTGCAGCGAGTTCGTGCCGCCGAGGATGGCCGCGAGGGCCTCCACGGCGGTGCGGACGATGTTGTTGTCCGGCTGCTGCGCCGTCAGCGATACCCCCGCTGTCTGAGTGTGGAATCGCAGCCACTGCGCCTTCTCGGTGCGGGCACCATAGGTGTCTCGCATCCAGCGGGCCCAGATTCGCCGTGCCGCCCGAAACTTGGCGATCTCCTCGAAGAAGTCGATGTGCGCGTCGAAGAAGAACGACAGACCCGGAGCGAACTCGTCGATGTCCAGACCCCGGGACAGGCCAAGCTCGACATAGCCAAAACCATCGGCAAGGGTGAAGGCGAGCTCCTGCGCCGCTGTCGAACCCGCCTCACGGATGTGGTAGCCCGAGACCGACAAAGGTTTGTAGGCCGGCATGTTCTCCGTGGTCCACTCCATCAGGTCGCCGATCAGACGCAGATGAGGCTCCGGGGGGAACAGCCACTCCTTCTGGGCGATGTATTCCTTGAAGATGTCGGTCTGCAGCGTGCCGTTGAGTCGGCCAACGTCTGCGCCCTGGCGCTCGGCCGCCACCACATACATGCAGAACACCGGCACGGCAGGACCACTGATCGTCATCGACGTCGTGACATCGGCGAGGGGGATGTCGGCGAACAGCGCGTCCATGTCAGCCGCCGAGTCGACGGCGACGCCGCAGTGGCCTACCTCCCCCAAGGCCAACGAGTCATCGGAGTCACGCCCCATCAGCGTCGGCATATCGAACGCGACCGACAGGCCCCCGCCGCCGGCCTCGAGAATCGCCCGGAACCGTTCGTTGGTCTGCTCGGCGTTGCCGAAGCCGGCGAACTGGCGGATGGTCCACGGGCGGCCGCGGTAGCCGGTTGGGTAGAGGCCACGCGTGAACGGGTACTCGCCGGGCCAGCCGATGGCGTCGAATCCGTCCACCCGGTCACCGGGTGCTGGGCCATACACCGGGTCAAGCGGGTCACCGGACAGGGTCGTGAAGTCGGCATCGCGCACGCGACCAGACGCTTCCGCCTCGTCATACGTCCGACGCCAGCGGGCGCGTCCCTGCTCGATCGACTCGGGGTCCATGCGGCTCCTCACCCTGCGACACGAGGCGACACGGACGCGTGCCGACCGTCATGTCAGGGTACGACGTCCCGGCTCAGGCGACCGATCCGTCGACCAGGTGCACCACGAGCTCGCACTGCTCGGCCACGTCAGGGTCGTGCGTGGCCACGACCACGACGGCTCCTCGATCGGTTTCGTCACGAAGAGCTGCGAGGACGACGTCCCGGGTCGCCGCATCGAGCTCCGAGGTCGGCTCATCCGCGAGCAGCAGGCTCGGCCTCACGACGAGCGCCCGGGCCATCGATACCCGTTGCTGCTGACCTCCCGAGAGCTCTTCCACCAGACGATCATCGTGGCCCGGTAGACCGGCCCGCTCGAGGGCCTCATGGGCGCGTTGGACCGCGGTCGCTCCCCCGATTCCGTGGATCTGCAGCGCCAGCTCGACATTCTCAGCCGCCGTGAGCACCGGAAGGAGCCCGTGGCCCTGAAGCACGAGGCCCACACGAGGTCCCGTGCCGTGCACGGGACGGCCCTCGACCTGGCCGCCGTCGGGCAAGAGGACACCGGCCAGGACTGCGAGGAGGGTCGACTTGCCGGCGCCTGACGAGCCGGTCACCGCCACCATCTGACCTGGTGCCGCCGTGAGCGACACGCCCTTGAGGATGAGCCGACCGCCGCGACTCACCGTGATGTCCGTAGCCGTCAGGGTCGACGGTGCAGCGCCCGCCGTCACGATTCCTCCGCCCTGCGCAGCCGAAGATCGTTCCCGTCCCGTTCGACGCGGACGCGGGTCCCCGGAGGCCACTCGTCGACGACATGATCGGGGAGCGGTACCGAGCCATCCTTCCCCACGACGGCGAGTGCCTCACCGCCCCCCCGGCCTTCGTGCCCGACCCGGCCGTACCGCATCGCGACCTGACGATGCATCCGGCTAGCCACGTCGGCGTCGTGCGTGACGAGAACGATGGTGGTGCCGAAGACGTCGTTGACCCGATCGAGGAGATCGAGGACCAAGCCGCGACCCTCGATGTCGAGCTGCGACGTGGGCTCATCAGCCAGCAAGAGCCCAGGGCTGTTCGCCACGGCCACCGCCATGGAGACCCGCTGCTGTTCACCGCCCGACAGTTCGGTCAGGCGCGCGTGGGCGAGATGGTCGAGCCCGAGGATCTCCAGGATCTCCTCAGCCGGCAACCGGTCGTCCCGATCCGTGGTCGACGCCTGCTGAGCGAATCGGACGTTGTCCAGCGGATCGGCGTAGGGCAGGAGGCTGCGCCCAGCGCCCTGCAGGACGAAACCGACCCGATCTGCGCGCAGCTCGAGCAGCTGACGCTGGCCGAAACGCGAGATCTCGACGTCGCCGATCCAGACCTGGCCGGCCGAAGGGGCAAGGAGTCCGCCGAGCAGGCTGAGCAGCGTGGACTTTCCGCTTCCGGAGGGTCCCAGCAGCGCCAAGGTCTCACCCGCGCGGACGGTCAGGTCGACGCCACGGACCGCGACGACCTCGGTGTCGCCCGCCTGGTAGATGTGAACGACCTCCTCGCAGCGCACATCGAGGCCCGTGCCGCGGACAGTCCCGTTCATGCCTGCGTCTCCCGGAGCCGATCGAACCCCGACATCCGCGCGATGCGCACCGCAGCCACCTGCGCGGCGACCACAGCGAGGACGAGTGCCGCAGCAACCACCGCCGCGACTGGAGCCCAGACCGGACCAGTCCCGTGGTCGGGCGCCCACAGGCTCGGCGCCGTCGCGGGCAACGACGGGAGCACCAGCGCGGCACCGGCAAGACCCGCGGCGGCGCCCACGATCGTTCCGAAGACCGTCAGCAGCAACAACTCGCGCCGACCGGCGGCAACGAGGGTGCGCATCGGCGCCCCGAGGATCCGCAGCGCGGCCAGCTCGTAGGCCCTGCGGCGAGCCCCGACCGCCGCTGTGACCAGCAACGCGCCCCCCGCGAGCACCACGGCGAGCACCGCGGCCATGACGAAGTAGGGGAAGGGGAGAGCGGACCCTTCTTGCGCCAGCTCGTCCTGGCGACCGGTCACGGTTTCCACCTGCTCCGGCTCGAGCCCCGCTGCGGCCAGCCGGTCGAGGGCATCGGGGGGTGCCTCCGGACCCAGCCAGACCTGCACGGATCCCTGGGTGGTGCCGCGTGGATCCGCACGCAGCGCCAGGTCGAGGTCGACCAGAGCTCCGGACTGCCCCAGTCGAGGGAGAACGGAGTGGCCGACGAGGGGGTCGACGATGACCGTGGCCCCGCTGAGACCGTTGCCGTAGGAACCGCCTGACGCTCCCGGGAAGGGATTGAGCTGAGTGGAGGGCGCCAGAAGGGCCGGCAGCAGGGCGGGATGGTCGCCATAGGTCATGATCACGTCCCGCGGGAGGTTGCTGGTGAGCACCGCAGTCACTCCGCCGGGCGGTACTGACGTGACCTCTGCGGGGACGGCAAGGTCGGGATTGATCAAGGCCGACTCGTTCAGGCCCAGCCGCCAGTCGTCCGTCGCTCCGGTCATGGGGAGCGTCCCGGCAGCGTCGGCCAGGTCGGTCAGCGTCAGGGTGGTCGTGGACGGGATCCGAGATCCCAGGGACTGCGCGACGAATCCCACCAACCCGCAGCCGCGCTCGCAGCCCACCAGCTCCACCACAAGGTCCTGGGTCCCGATGACCACAGGACCCATCGGAACGCTCATGACGCGACCGTCCGCGAGCCGTACGTCGACCCGGAGCACGGTCGGGAAGGACCCCGAGTCTGAGGGCGGCTTGTAGGCATTCTGGGTGAGCAGCTCGCCGGCAGACTCCGAGCGGAGTTCGGCCTTCACGGACACCTCGCTCACGACGGTCACCGCCGGGGCGACCGGCGGACGAAGAGACTCGGCGAGCGAGCTCGTGGAGCCGACATCCGGGGCGGGGACCCACGAAGACACGGCGGACAGGCGGGGAGTGTCGACGGCCAACAAGGGGACCGTTCCGCCGCCGGGCACCTGGACGGCGGTCATGGCCCACCGTTGCTCGGGGTCTAGCTGGTCCACCGCCGCGACCGCCGTCTGCGGGGAGACTCCCGCCACCGCGACCACCGTCGGGGCCCCAACTTCGGCGTCAGCACGGGCCGATCGCTGCTCGGCGGCGACCGCCGAGCCGTCCACCGCGAAGACGGCCAGGCCCACGGCGACCGTCAGCAAGACGACCAGACGTGAGCCTCCCGGGCGGCGACCGACGTTGCGGAGCGACAGGAACCAGGCCACCCGCCGGGAGGCGCGCGTGCGCCGTACCGCAGACGCCACGAAGCGAGGGAGAACGCGGACCGCGGCCAGCGCGACCGTGAGGCTCACGAGACCCGGAGCCAGCAGCGCCAGCCCGCTCGCCTCGCCACCGCGGATCTGGGTGACGCTCACGACCGCCAGGGTGGCGATGACGGCGTCGACGACGAAACCCGGCACGATCCGCCGGGCGCTGGCCTTGCGTAGCTCGTCGTTGACCGAGACCGTCAGGACCTTGCGACCAGCGAGCAGGCAGGCGACGAGCCCTCCGAAGATCGCCAGTCCCGCCGCAACCGCCACCCCAGCATCAAGGGTCACCGCTGTCCCAGGGACGAACCAACGGTCCGACAGGACGTTCGTTGCCCCCCAGGCGAGTGCGACGCCAAGAGGTACCGCAGCTGTCGTGAGAATCAGGGGTTCGGCCACCGCGAAGGCGAGCGTTGATCGGGTCCGACGTCCACGCAGCTTCGCGACGGCCACTTCGTTGGCCCGCTCGTCGGTCGCGGAAGCCACGACCAGAAAAAGCACAAACCAGACGAGAACAGCGACCTGGGCGCTGACGGCGAGGATCGACGAACGAAGCCGGGAGTTCTCCGGGCCCAACGAGGAAACCAGCTCGGGCAGCCCACTGGCGACCAGATAGGACGGATCCCGGGCACCCACAGCCTCGGCCTGCATCGATGTCACCGTGTCGGATAGCTCCGGGAGGTCGGCGATCGGCGCCGTCGCCACCTCCATGGTGCGGACGGCCGACGCCGTCACTTGCCCGGAGTCCTGCACAGCGGTGCCGCGGTCGATGAGGAGTTCATCGAGAGTCGCGGGCCCGTCGCCGGCGCCCCCCGATGGAGCCGCCGTGGCCGGCGTCTCAAGGGCGTAGACGATCGGGTCCGGCCGACTCTCGTCGTAGATCCCGACCACGGTGAGGACGTTGTCGCTCGGAACCGCGGTCAGCCCGACCGCGAGCCGGTCGCCGATGCCGATGTCGGCATCTGCGGCCAGCCGCCGCCCGATCATCACCTCGTCCGGATCCTCCGCGCAGGACCCCTCCACGAGCGGCACGGCCGCACACTGGTGCTCTCTCCAGGCCACGGGAGCCAACCCCAGCACTCGTCCGTTGGCCTCCAGCACGGGAACGGATGCGCGAGTGAGGGCCACCTCGGCCGGGCGATAGGAGCCGTCGAGGGCGGGGTTGGCCGCCGCGGAGGTGACTGCTTCGAGAAGGACATCGGGGCCGAACTGCGTCTGGCCGGCGTTGGTCGCGGACGCGGAGACACTGGTGTCCACCGCGGAGGCGTCGAGGAGCTGCTGGCGCGCGAGCGAATACTCGGCGCTGCTCGCATAGATGGGTCCGAGCGTCGCCGCCAAGGATGCGACCACGGCGACGACGAACGTCGCCACCGACGCCCACCGACGCCACCTGATGCCGCGCGCGGCGAGCCGCAAGGCGCCGAACCGAGACATGTCACCTCACTGCTGCCGACCACGTGGGGTCCGGACGTCACTGCCGGACGAGCCTGCCACACCGCCACCCAACGAAAGGTTCGGTGGTGCTGCGTTCCTTCTCCCCCTGATTCGCCCGGGTGACGACAAGGACGTGTATTGTCTATCTTTCTGACTGACTTAATCGGAAATGAGGCCACACATGACCAGGCGCTCCAAGGCACGGCCCAGCGCCGTGGTAGCCATCGCAGTGGTGGCTGCCTCGGCCATGGGGCTGGCGGCCTGCGGCAATTCTGGGGGAAGCGGCTCCTCCGCGGACCTCAGCGCGACTGGAACGACATCTGCATCAGCACCCGTGACCACCCTGCGCGTTGGGTTTTTCCCGAACGTGACCCACGCGCCGGCCCTGGTCGCCCTGCAGGAAGGCTTCCTGGAGACCGCGCTCGCCGACGTCAAGGTCAAGGTCGCGCCCTCGATGTTCAACGCGGGCCCCGACGCGGTCACGGCCTTGTTCGGCGACGCGGTCGACGTCAGCTACCTCGGCCCCAACCCGACGGTCAGCGCCTGGACCCAGTCCCAGGGCGACGCGGTGACGGTCATCTCCGGTGCTGCCTCGGCCGGCGCCTCGCTCGTCGTCAAGCCGGAGCTCACCTCCGCCGAGTCCCTTCGCGGCAAGACCCTCGCCACGCCTCAGCTCGGTAACACCCAGGACGTCGCGCTGCGCTTCTGGCTCAAGGAGCAAGGTCTCGCCACCGACGCACAGACCGGCTCGGGCGACGTGAACATCACCCCGATGGCCAACTCCCAGGCCGTCACCGCCTTCCAGTCCGGCGCCATCGACGGCGCATGGGTCCCCGAGCCGTTCGCGTCGCAGCTCGTCGCCGCCGGCGGCGCGGTCTTGGTCAACGAGGCGAGCCTGTGGCCGGGTGGTCAGTTCGTCACCACCGACATCGTGGTGCGCACGGCGTTCCTCACGGAGCACCCCGACGTCGTCGAGGCGTTCCTGCTCGCCAACACCCAGGCCGTGGAGTTCATCAAGGCCGAACCCGAGCAGGCCCAGGCCGACTTCAACGCCAGCCTCAAGGCGCTGACGGGATCCGGGCTCGACGAGGCGCTGCTGGCCTCGGCCTGGAAGAACATCGTGTTCACGGTGGACCCGCTCAAGGCGACCCTCGTCGAGTCGGCGGCGCATGCGGTCCAGGTTGGTCTCCTCGACCAGGCGAAGATCGATGCCGCGGGTGGCTTCGACCCGCTGTACGACCTGACGCTGCTCAACAAGGTCCTCGCCGAGCAGAAGCTGGGCGCGGTGTCGTCATGAGCGTCTCCTCCCTGACCGGCACCTCCCCGGCCCGGTTCGGCGGGTCGGCGGGGCAGCCTCTGCAGATCAACAACGTTTCCAAGCTCTTCGGGCGCGGCGTCGAGCAGACGGTCGCGCTCCAGGACGTGACGCTCCAGGTGGCCCGGGGGGAGTTCCTCACCATCGTGGGCGCCTCCGGCTGCGGGAAGAGCACGCTCCTCAACCTGGTCGCCCGCCTGGACCAGCCGACGCTGGGCGAGATCGTCGTCGATGGCAAGGTCGCCCTGATGTTCCAGGAGGCCACGCTCCTGCCCTGGCTGACGGCGCAGCAGAACATCGAGCTGGCCCTCAAGCTCGCCGGCACCCCCAAGGCCGATCGCACCGACCGCGCCGAGTCCCTCCTCGAGCTCGTCCGGCTCGAGGGCGCCGCGAGCAAGCGGCCGCACGAGCTCTCCGGCGGGATGAAGCAGCGCGTCGCCCTCGCCCGGGTCCTGGCCCAGGACGCCCCCATCGTCTTGATGGACGAGCCCTTCGGCGCCCTCGACGCGATGACCCGTGACCGGATGCACGACGAGCTCGAGCGTATCTGGAGCGAACTCGGCCTGACCGTCGTGTTCGTGACCCACAACATGCGCGAAGCCGTACGCCTCGGCGATCGGGTCGTGCTCCTGACCAGCCGCCCCGGTCAGGTGAAGTCGATCCGACCAATCGACCTGCTGCGACCCCGACGGATGGACTCGGCAGAGGTCGCGGGGCACGCGGCCGCACTCACCGACGCCCTCTCCGAGGAGGTGGCTCAGCATGTCGGCTGACGTCCTGATCCCCGTCGTCGACGTCCCGTCGCCGACGACGGCCGAGTCGCCCTGCATGGCCAAGATCTGGGGCTGGGTCTGGCCCAAGGCGCTCGCCATCGGCCTTGTGATCCTGACCTGGCAGCTGGTCGTGTGGATCGGCTGGAAGCCCGTCTACACGCTGCCCGGCCCGGCTGCGGTCTTCGGCTTCCTCTGGGACTACATGCAGACACCGATCTTCTGGCAGGCGGTTGCCACGACTCTTCGGCGAGCCTTGTTCGGCTTCACCGCGGCGGTGATCGTCGGCACGTTGGTCGGTGTGGCTGTGGCGCGCGTGCGTGTGCTCCGCCTTGCGGTGGGCTCGCTCATCACCGGGTTGCAGACCATGCCGTCGATCGCGTGGTTCCCCCTGGCGATCCTGCTCTTCGGCCTCAACGAGACCGCGATCTTCTTCGTGGTGATCCTCGGGGCGGCCCCCAGCGTGGCCAACGGCGTCATCAGCGGCATCGACAACATCCCGCCGCCGTTCCTCCGCCTGGCGAAAGTCCTGGGCGCGCGTGGCGTGAACCTCTACCGGCACATCGTGCTGCCAGCGGCCCTCCCGGCCTACCTGGCCGGGATGACCCAGGGCTGGGCGTTCTCGTGGCGCAGCCTGATGGCCGGCGAGCTCCTCGTGATCATCCCGGGGAGGTTCGCGCTCGGGTCTCAGATGGAGTTCGCTCGCAACGTCAACGATGCCACGAAGCTGCTGGCGTTGATGATCGTGATCCTCGTGGTCGGAATGCTCGCCGACTCGGTGTTCTCCTCCATCGCCAGCCGAGTCCGGCGTCGCCGAGGACTAGGTCTGGACGCGTGAAGAAGCCGGACGAACGACCCCGGGTTGCCCACGTCGGGCGCCAGGCAGGTCACAATGCCCACGTGCATATCTCTGCCAGGGTTGACTACGCCATGCGCGCCCTGCTCGAGCTGGCTGCGTCGCCCGACGAAGGCCCGACCCTGGTCACGCGTGACCAGCTCGCCCAGGCCCAGGGCATCCCGCCCCCGTTTCTCGAGTCCATCCTCGGAGACCTCCGGGTGGCCGGGCTGGTGACCAGCCGACGAGGTTCAGCGGGAGGGTTCCGGCTGGCCCGCCCTCCCGGCTCGATCACGGTGGCCGAGGTCGTGCGCGCGCTCGACGGTCCGCTGGCTGCGGTGCGCGGCGACCGTCCAGAGGACACCGACTACGTCGGGCCAGCCTTGAGACTGAAGGACGTCTGGGTCGCGACGCGGGCGGCGTTACGCGGCGTCCTCGACGAGGTCACCCTGGCCGACATCGTCAACGACGAGCTCCCCGAGTCCGTGCGTAGCCTGCTGACCGTGAAGGATGCCTGGGAGAGGCGCTGAGCCACCCCGAGGACCGGCACGCTCGGTCGCGCCGGCTCTGCCGAATGATCGCCTAGGCGCCGGCGTGCAGCGTGCCGGCCAGGCGGTCGGCGGCGGTGTAGGGATCGAGCTCACCCTTCACCACGGCCATGGCTAGCGCATCCAAGCCCTCAGACTCCGGCGCCGAGGCGAGCCGTCGACGAAATCCCTCCAACGCCAAGGCCTCGATCTCGGAAGCTGCCCGGTGCACCCGACGCAGCTCAAGACCTCCCGAGGCGGTCAGGTGGTCCACATGGGAGTCGAGCGCGGCGACCAGCTCGTCGATGCCCTCGCCGGTGGCAGCCACGGTCTTCAGCACGGGGGGACGCCACTCCCCCGGCCCCCGCCGTTCACCCAAGGACAGCATGTGGCGAAGTTCTCGAACGGCCGTGTCGGCCCCGTCACGGTCGGCCTTGTTGACGACGAACACATCGCCGACCTCGAGGATTCCTGCCTTGGCCGCCTGGATCCCGTCTCCCATCCCCGGGGCGAGGAGCACGACGGTCGTGTCGGCGGCCGCGGCGATCTCGACCTCCGACTGGCCAACACCGACCGTCTCGACCAGCACGACGTCACAGCCTGCCGCATCGAGGACGCGTACGGCTGCCGGCGTCGACCAGGCCAAGCCCCCGAGGTGCCCGCGCGTGGCCATCGAGCGGATGAACACCTCGCGATCGAGCGCGTGTTCTTGCATACGGATCCGGTCGCCCAGCAACGCACCGCCGCTGAACGGCGACGTCGGGTCGACGGCGAGCACCCCCACTCGAGCCCCGCCGGCGCGAAATCGGCTCACCAGCGCCGACGTGGTCGTCGACTTGCCGACGCCGGGCGGACCGGTCAGCCCGATCACGCGTGCGTGACCCACATAGGGCGCGAGCGCGCGCGCGACGTCTCTCAGCTTGGACGAGCCGTCCTCCACCCAGGAGATCAGCCGGGCCACGGCCCGGGGGTCACCCTTGCGGGCCGAGCCGACCAGATCGTTGACGTCGTCGGTGCGCACCCGGAGGTCTGCGCCGGCTCAGGCCGGGACGCGCAGGATCAGCGCATCGCCCTGTCCGCCTCCGCCACACAGGGCCGCGGCACCGACCCCTCCGCCGCGGCGCTTGAGCTCGAGCGCGAGGTGCAGGGCAATCCGTGCGCCACTCATGCCCACCGGATGGCCGAGAGCGATCGCTCCGCCATTGACGTTGACCCGGTCCTCGTCGACGCCCAGTTCACGCGTCGACACGATCCCCACGGCGGCGAATGCCTCGTTCAGCTCGAAGAGATCGAGGTCGGTCGGGCTGATCCCCTCGCGAGCGCAGGCCTTGGCGATGGCCCGGGCGGGCTGGCTCTGCAGCGTGTTGTCGGGCCCGGCCACGACGCCGTGGGCGCCGATCTCGGCGAGCCAGCTGAGCCCGAGCTCCTCGGCCTTGGCCCGACTCATCACGACCACGGCGCACGCCCCATCGGAGATCTGCGAGGCGGACCCCGCCGTGATCGTCCCCTCGGGCGAGAAGGCCGGCTTGAGCCGGGCCAGAGTCTCGGTGGTCGTGTCGGCGCGAATTCCCTCGTCCTGGGAGAAGACGATCGGGTCGCCCTTGCGCTGGGGGATCTCGATCGGGGTGATCTCCTCGTCGAAAAGCCCGTTCTTCTGCGCGGCGGCAGCCAGCTGGTGCGAGCGGGCCGAAAAGGCGTCCTGCTCCTCACGGGTCAGCTGATGGACGGCATTGGCCTTCTCGGTGAGGCCACCCATGGACAGCCGGTCGAAGGAGTCGTGCAGGGCGTCACGGTTCATCGAGTCGACGAGCGTCGCGTCTCCGTACTTCGTGCCGGTCCGCCCACTGGCCAGGAGGTGGGGAGCCTGTGTCATCGACTCCTGGCCACCGGCCACGACGATCTCGAACTCGCCGGCGCGGATGAGCTGGTCCGCCAGCGCGATCGCGTCGATCCCCGACAGGCACACCTTGTTGACCGTGAGCGACGGAGTCGTCATCGGGATCCCGGCGTGCACGGCAGCCTGGCGAGCGGGACATTGCCCGGCGCCCGCAAGAAGAACCTGTCCCATGATCACGTAGTCGACCTGATCAGGCGCGACGCCAGACCGCTCCAAGGCCGCCTTGATCGCGAACCCACCGAGCTCGGCCCCGGAAAAGTCCTTCAGGGAGCCAAGCAGACGCCCCATCGGTGTACGCGCTCCAGCGACGATGACTGACGGCGTGCCGCTCATGACGGACTCCCTTCGTATCCCCGGTGGTCGGGGCTATCTCCCAGGCTGCCACGATATCCAGACCGGTCCAGCCACCCCGGCCGACCCCGAAGCACCGACCCGAGCCAGCCGACACCGGCGAACGGAAGGAGTGCGTTGATCACCCGCATCGACCATGTCGGGATCGCGGTCGTGGACCTCGACGTCGCCATCCAGCACTACAGCAGCCTGCTCGGTCTCACCTGCGTCCACGAGGAGATCAACGAGGAGCAGGGCGTTCGCGAGGCCATGCTCAGCGCTGGTGAGCACGACGGCGGGGCTCGCCTGCAGCTCCTGGCTCCGCTGACACCCGACTCCGCGATCGCGCGCTTCCTCGATCACGACGGGCCCGGTCTCCAGCAGGTGGCCTACACCGTCGACGACCTCGACGCCGAAAGTGAGCGGCTGCGCGGGCAGGGCGTACGACTGCTGTTCGAAGCCCCCCGCCGAGGCACCGCGGATTCCCGGATCAACTTCATCCACCCCAAGGACGCCGGCGGCGTGCTGGTCGAGCTGGTCGAGCCCGCCAGGAGCGCGTCATGAAGGACATCCTCGAGGCCATCCAGGCTCGCGACCGCAACGCCTTCGCGAGCCTGCCTGTTCCGGACCACTACACGGCTGTCACGGTCCACAAGGACGAGGTCTCGATGTTCGAGGGGCTGGACACGCGCGACAAGGACCCACGACGGTCCCTGCACGTGGAGGAGGTCCCCACTCCGGAGCTTGGCCCTGGCGAGGCACTGGTCGCCGTGATGGCGAGCTCCATCAACTACAACACCGTCTGGACCTCGATCTTCGAGCCGGTGTCCACGTTTGGGTTCCTGGAGCGCTACGGCCGAACGTCTCCGCTGGCCGCGCGTCACGACCTGCCGTACCACGTCGTGGGGTCCGACCTTTCCGGCGTCGTGCTGAGGACCGGCCCAGGCGTTCACACCTGGCACCCCGGGGACGAGGTGGTCGCACACTGCTTGTCGGTCGAGCTGGAGAGCCCCTTCGGCCACAACGACACCATGCTCGACCCCGAACAGCGCATCTGGGGATTCGAGACCAACTTTGGTGGCCTGGCCCAGCTCGCGCTGGTCAAGTCCAACCAGCTCCTCCCCAAACCGGACCATCTCACCTGGGAGGAGGCCGCCGTGCCGGGGCTGGTCAACTCCACGGCCTACCGGCAGCTGGTCTCCAGGAACGGCGCCGGGATGAAGCAGGGCGACCTCGTGCTGATCTGGGGTGCGTCCGGGGGTCTTGGCTCCTACGCGACCCAGCTGGCTCTCAACGGCGGCGCGACCCCGATCTGCGTGGTCTCCTCGCCGGAGAAGGCCGCCATCGTCCGCTCCATGGGTGCCGAGCTGGTCATCGACCGAAACGCCGAGGACTATCGGTTCTGGACCGACGAACACACACAGAACCCTAAGGAGTGGCAGCGACTGGGTCAGCGGATCCGAGACCTCAGCGGAGGCGAGGACGTCGACATCGTCTTCGAGCATCCCGGTCGGGAGACGTTCGGAGCCTCGGTCTACGTGGCTCGCAAGGGCGGCACGATCGTCACGTGTGCATCCACGTCGGGATTCATGCACGAGTACGACAACCGTTATCTCTGGATGAATCTCAAGCGGATCGTGGGCTCTCACTTCGCGAACTACCGCGAGGCCTGGGAAGCGAACCGGCTGATCCAGCGCGGCAAGGTGCACCCGACCCTGTCCAAGACCTACGGGCTCGCGGACGTCGGGCAGGCAGCCCTGGACGTCCACCAAAACCGGCACCAAGGCAAGGTAGGCGTCTTGTGCCTGGCTCCGGAGGCCGGCCTGGGCGTCAACGACGAGGCGACACGAAGCACCCACCTCGACGCGATCAACCGCTTCCGGGACGCCTGAGAGTCCCCACGGGCCGACGGTCGACGCGAGGCGACGGGCAACGGGGCGGCTCGACGCCTACGCTGCGCTGTGTGGAGGAGTCGAGTGCTCACGGCGATGCGGTGAGCGGCGCGTCCGGACCGGATCCGGATCCCGCTGGCGATTCGCTGCCCGAAGGCCACCACGACTCCGAAGTCCTCGAGCCCGATGCCGTTTTCGAGCGGGACGAGCCCGACGGGACAACGACGAGTGCGGTGGGTCCCGCTGGGCCCACCAACGGTCTGGCCGGAGTCGCGCCGCCTGGACCGGCCGCGCATCTGGCGGCCACGCCGTTCCGGGTGGGCTTCTTCTTCGCGCTCGGGGCGCTGCTCGCCTACACGCTGTTCGAGGGAGCCGCTCACGTCAGCGGCCCTCTGCTCACCATTCTCGTGGCCGTCTTCCTGGCGATCGGGCTCGACCCGATCGTCTCGCGGCTTCAGGCGCGGGGCATGCGGCGCGGCTGGGCGATCGCTGCCGTGTTCGGGGGATTCGTGCTGCTCCTCGCCGGCTTCATCGCGTTGATCGTGCCGACCCTGGTCGACCAGGTGGTCTCCCTCATCGAGGATCTGCCTGGCACTTTCGACCGGCTCCAGCAGAACCAGACCATCCAGGACCTGGACCAGAAGTACCAGATCGTGGAGAAGATTCAGGAGGCGCTCACCAGCCGCGCGGACAACATCGTGAGCGGCGCTCTGGGCGCCGCCCAGCTGCTGGCTGGCGTGGTCTTCCAGATGCTGACCATCACCATCCTGACGTTGTACTTCCTGGCGGCTTTCCATCCGATGAAGGACATGGCCTATCGCCTGGCCCCGGCATCACGGCGGGCTCGGGTGAGCGAGCTCAGCGACGCGATCCTGCTGCGCGCGGGAGGCTATGTCACGGGTCAGCTCGCCATCTCTGCGCTTGCGGGGGTCAGCGCCTACGCCTACCTGCGGATCGCCGGCGTGAACTTCGCCTCCGCCCTGGCCCTTCTGATCTCCGTCTTCTCCCTGATCCCGATGGTCGGCGCAACCATCGGTTCCATCGTGGTCTCCCTCATCGCCTCGACCCAGTCGATCGGCCTCGGTGTAGCGACGTTGATCTTCTTCATCATCTACCAGCAGGTGGAGAACTACGTGTTCTACCCACGCATCATGAAGCGTGCCGTCAACGTCCATCCCGCGGCAGCGCTCGTGGGGGCCCTGCTTGGCGGGAGCCTGCTCGGATTCGTGGGCGCGGTCATCGCCGTACCCGTCGTGGCGGGGATCCAGCTCATCATCGAGGAAGTCGTCATCCCACGCCAGGAGACCGTCTGATGGCCATGCGCGTACTCGTCCTGGGCGGCAGTCACTTCGTGGGCCGATCGATGGTCGAAGCGGCGCTGGCCGCGGGCCACGAGGTCAGTGTTCTCAACCGCGGGACGACAGGAGTGACGCCCGAGGGCACGAACCTTCTGCGCGCCGACCGGAAGCAGCCCGAACAAGTGGAGGCAGCCCTCGGTGACGGCGAGTGGGACGCCGTTCTCGACACCTGGTCCGGAGCCCCCTCCGTCGTCCGCTCGACCGCACGGATCCTCGCTGGGAGGACCCGGCACTACGGATACGTGTCGAGTCGATCGGTCTACGAGTGGCCGATCCGACCCGGTCTCGACGAGTCGGCCCCGGTCGTCGACGGTGACCCGTCGGACGAGGATGCCCTCGACTACGCCCGAGCCAAACGAGGGTGCGAGCTAGCGGTCCTCGAGACCTTCAGCCCCACGATGATCGCCAGGGCGGGTCTGATCCTGGGGCCCTATGAAGACGTCGGGCGGCTGCCCTGGTGGTTGCGCCACGTGGCCGACGGTGGCCGCGTGCTCGCACCTGGGCCACGGGAACGTCCCTTGCAATTCATCGACGCACGCGACCTGGCCGACTGGATGCTGGCCGGCGCCCAGCGCCGCCTCGACGGGACCTTCAACGCAGTCGGTCCCCCGGGGATGACGACCATGGGCGGGCTGCTCGACGCCGTGCGCTCGGTCACCGGGTCATCGGCGCAGCTGGTCTGGGTGTCCCCGGAGGCGGTCGAGGCGGCGGGCATCGCCCCCTGGACGGAGATGCCGATCTGGGTCCCACCAACGGGCGAGTACGCCGGGCTGCACAACGGCAACGTCAAGGCAGCCCTGCGTGAGGGCCTGCGCTGCCGCCCGGTCCGCGAGACCGTCGCCGACACGTGGGCGTGGATGCAGCGGGAAGGCGCGCCGCCGCCCAGGCCGGAAGGACCGCAGTACGGCTTGTCGCCGGCTCGTGAAGCCGCGGCCCTGGCTGCCGAAGAGTCGAGCTGACGCCAGGCGCAGGAACGAGGCAGATGACCGGGCCCGGCCCCTGGGTCGGCGTAGCGCAGGTCAGCCTGAGCGCGCCAGAAGGGTGCGCGCGGCCTCAGACCATGCGTCAGGCGACTCCAAGCATGCGAGATGGCCGGCCTTCGGCAGCCGCACGAGCTCCGCATCCGCGAGGGCGTCAACCATGGCCGGTCCAGCCTCGGGCGGCATGAGCTCATCCTCCTCACCGACGATCACCAGCGCCGGCACCTGAAGCCCGGCCAGCGTCCGATGGGAGTCCGGACGCTCGGCCATGGCGCGCTGAGCCCAGGCCACCGAGCCCGGCGCGGACGCGGCGACGAGCGCGTGGACCTGAACGGCGATGTCTCGCCGCTCGCTGCGAGTGGTCAGCCCGAGCAGCTTTGGCTCAACCTCGTCAAGGAGGACGTCGACCGACTGCTCGCGTTCGACGAGATCGGCGATCCGGCGCCGGTTGGCTGCCGCCTCGGGCGAGTCGGACTCAGCCTTGGTGTTGGCCAGGAGCAACCCCGCCAAGCGTTGCGGGTGGCGGCGCGCGAACGCCATGGCGACGTAGCCACCCATCGACGTCCCGCCGACGACGGCACGGTCGACGTCCTGCTCGTCAAGCTCGCGCACCACATCGTCGGCCAGCAGGTCGAGCGAGGGCGGGTCCTCCGCCAGCGGCCGATGGCCGAACCCGCGAAAGTCCGGCGTGATCACCCGGGTGACAGCGCCGATCGTGCTGCGCTGCTGGGCGTAGATGTCCGAGGTGAGCGGGAAGGCATGCAGGAGCACGAGCACCGGATCGGTCACCGGCTCAGTGTGCCGCAGGGCAGGAAGCGCATGGCCTCTGCGGTGCCCGTCAGCCGGCCGTGAGGCCGCCATCGACGACGAGCTGCTGGCCGGTCATGAAGGCGGAGGCATCGCTGGCCAGGAAGACCGCTGGTCCGGCGATCTCCTGGACCGTGGCCCAGCGCTGCATGGGTACGTCGCCGATCAGGGCCTTCTCCATGCCGTCGTCGGCGCGGGCAAACTCGGTCAGGTCGGTCTCGACCCAGCCAGGCAGCAACGCGTTGACGCGGACTCCGGCCCAGGCCCATTCCATGGCAAGCGTCCGAGTCAGCGACAGGACGGCGGCCTTGGCTGCCCCGTAGTGCGCCATGAAGGGGGTGCCGCGAAGCCCGGCGACCGACGACACGTTGATGACGCTCCCCGCCTTGCGGTCGAGCAGATGCGGACCGGCGGCCTGGCAGACGTAAGCCGTGGACTGGAGATTGAGGCGCAGCACCTTGTCGAAGCCCGACATCCGCATCCCGACGAAGGGAGAGGCGAAGTTGTTGCCACCCGCGTTGTTGACGACGACATCAAGGCGCCCGAGATCATTGATGGCCATCGCGACGGCCTCCAGGACGGCCTGCTCATCGGTGACGTCGCACGGCACGACGATGGCTCGTCGCCCCGCCCCACCTACCTCCTCAGCGACCTCCTCCAGCTTGGCCTGATCTCTCGCGAGCAACGCGACGTCGGCGCCGGCCTGGGCATAGGCGACAGCGATGGCCCGCCCGATCCCCCGGGACGCGCCGGTGACGAGTGCGGTCTTGCCGGCAAGGTCGATAGTCACGCGGGAAGCTCCCTCGGTGTTTGCGATGGGTGGGATCGCTGTCGGTTCACAACTCTGAGAAGGTCCCGTAGGGACCCTGCCATGAGTGCGGGAGTGGCACCAGGTCAGAACCCGCGACGCGGGCCACGACCTCGTCGAGCACCCGGCGGACGTACGGCTCTCCGACCCACAGGTGCTTGGCCCCCTCGACGCCAACCACATCCGCCTGGGGTATGCGGGCGAATCGCCGACGCGCCTCGGCGGGTCGAAGGTAGTCGTCATGCTCGGGGACCAGCGCGCTGATGGGGCGCCCATCTCGCGCCCACGCATCGAGGTCATCGTCGGTAGCGAACCGCAGGGGCGGTGAAAGCAGGATCGCCCCGACGATTCCGTCCACGAGGCCATGGCGCAGCACGACATCCGTGCCAAAGGACCAGCCCAGCAACCACACGTCGGGCAGGTCACGCTGCTCGGCCGCCTCGACGGCCGCCCGTAGATCAAGACCCTCACCGTCGCCACCGTCGAAGGCGCCTTCGCTGGTGCCGGCGGCGCTGGTCGTCCCCCTGGTGTTGAACCGTAGGACCGCCACGTCGGCGAGGGCTGGCAATCGCCACGAGGCCTTGCGCAGCACATGACTGTCCATCATCCCGCCGTGCGTCGGGAGGGGGTGGAGGCAGACCAAAGTCGCTCTCGGAGCCTTGTCGAGCGGGAGTGCAAGCTCGCCCACGAGGGCCAGGCCGTCAGTCGTACGCAGCACCAGCGGCTCCCGCCGAGCCGGCAGGACCGTCGAAGCCTTGATCTGGACCTCGCCACCGGCAGGATGCTCGCGGAAGTGACTCACCGGCGCGCTCCACTCATCGGCGTGGCCGTCGGCGCGATCGGGCGGCCCAGCAGGGGGTGTGCCAGTGCCGCCGGTCCTCGAGGCTCCCGACGTCAGCCGGCCAGGCGACGACGTGCGGGGTGGCCGGACGGATCTCCTGGTCGCAGCCCGGACAGCGATAAGACTTGGTGGACGCCGAGCCCGTGATCCGCCGAACCACCCAATCACCGTCGGGATGCTCTTCCACGGTCTCCGAACCGCCGCCGGGCCGCACAGGGTCGGCCTCCTGAGGCTTTCGCGCGTTCTTGCGGGCCATCAGCTCGACGCGCTAGCTGTAGTCGCGGAAGCCCCGGCCGCTCTTGCGACCGAGGTATCCGGCGGTGACCAGGTGCTCGAGCAACGGCGCGGGAGCGAACCCCGGCTCCCGGAACTCACGGTAGAGCGTGCGTTCGACGGCGAGCGCCACGTCGAGGCCGACGACGTCCAGCAGCTCGAACGGACCCATCGGATAACCGCAGCCCACCTTCATGGCGGCGTCGATGTCGTCAGCCGAGGCGTAGTGGTCCTCGAGCATCTTGACGGCGTCATTGAGGTAGGGAAAGAGCAGGGTGTTCACGATGAACCCCGCCCGGTCGGCGCAGAGCACAGCGTGCTTGTCGAGCACCCGACAAACCTCGCGCACCGTCGCGACGGCTTCCTCGCTGGTCGAGACGGTGCGCACGACCTCCACCAGCTTCATGACCGGCGCCGGGTTGAAGAAGTGCAGACCCAGCACATCCCCGGGGCGCGAGGTCGCGGCCGCCAGCTCGACCACAGGCAAGGACGAGGTCGTTGTCGCGAGGATCGCCCCGGCCTTGCACAGCTCGTCGAGGGTCTCGAACAGTGCCGT
This sequence comes from uncultured Actinomycetota bacterium, assembly GCA_963820065.1. Taxonomy (GTDB): domain Bacteria; phylum Actinomycetota; class Actinomycetes; order DATJPE01; family DATJPE01; genus JANPBY01. The sequence goes on from CAWFYM010000010.1 coordinate 621,733, forward strand.
CTTCACACTCTGCTCCTCGACCACGGCCTCGACCACCAGGTCGCAGAGCGCCAGGTCGTCGAATCGGTAGGAGCCTCGGATGCGCCCAAGGGCACTGTCGCGTTCGGCGTCGTCGAGCTTTCCGCGCAGCACCCCCTTGGCCAGAGACTTCTCGACGGCGGCGCGCACAGCTTGGACCTTCTCCTCGCCGCGCGTGACGTAGAGGACGTCGTAACCTCCGCGCGCGAACACCTCGATGATGCCGATGGCCATCGTCCCCGATCCGAGGACGCCGACCGAGCGCACCTCGCGTGCGCCCGGGACCGGTCCGTCAAGCGGCTCCGGGGTGTGGGCATCGGGAACGACCACCGGACTGTCGGGGGTCTCATAGGTGTAGAAGCCTCGCCCGGTCTTGCGACCGCGCAACCCGGCCGTCACCATCTGCTTGAGCATCGGGGCCGGGGCGTGCAGTCGGTCGCGCGACTGGCGATACATCGTGTCGAGGATCTCGTAGGCCGTGTCGAGCCCGATCAGGTCGAGCAACGCCAATGGGCCCATCGGCAGCCCGCAGCCAAGCTTCATGGCCGCGTCGATGTCCTCGCGGGTCGCATAGCGGGACTCGTACAGGGCGACCGCGTGGTTGAGGTAGCCGAAGAGCAAGGCGTTGGCGATGAAGCCGGCCTTGTCACCGACGACAACCGGAGTCTTGCCCAGCTGCGCCGCCAGGTCTGACACGTCATCGATCACTTGCTGGTCGGTGACCACGGTCCTGATGACCTCGACCAGCTTCTGCACGGGAGCCGGGTTGAAGAAGTGCATCCCCACGACCTGGGCGGGGCGCGTCGTCGCCACCGAGATCTCGGTCACCGACAACGAGCTGGTGTTGGTCGCGAGGATGACGTCCGGGGCGACGATCTTGTCGAGCGTGGCCAGGGTGGCCTGCTTGAGATCGAGATGCTCGGGGATCGCCTCGACGACGAGCTCGACGTCCGCCAGGTCCTCGAGCGAGGTGGAGAACGTGATCCGGGAGAAGATCGCCGTCTGGTCGTCCTGAGTGAGCTTGCCGCGCTTGACCGCGCGCGCCGTGGACGACTCCAGATGGCCTCGACCGCGCTCGACGGCGGCCTGGTCGATCTCGACCCCCACGACCTCGAGCCCGTTGCGGGCGAAGACCTCGACAATACCGGCGCCCATGGTGCCGAGGCCGACCACGCCGACCCTGCTGAACGTGCGCGACATGAGCTCCCCTGGCAGCCTGCGGATGGTGACGAACGCCCTGAAGTGTCGCAGACTGAAGGCAGCAGTTCGGCATCCCCCCGGCCAGGCCAGACCCGACGAGGAGACCCCGTGACCGTCGCCGACGCCCACGCGCTCGAGCACTTCGATTCTCTCGACCCAGCCACCGACGAGGTACTCGCGAGCTGGCCGGTCGATGACGAGCAGAGCGTCGGAGAAGCCGTGGACCGTGCCCGACTGGCGGCGCTGTGGTGGGCCGACCAGGGCTTCGAGGGCCGCCGTGACCGGTTGCTGGCCTGGAAGGGCGTGCTCACCCGCCGGATTCGAGAGCTGGCCCAGCTCATGCACCGGGAGAACGGAAAGCCGGTCGCGGATGCGACCCTCGAGATCATCGCCGCGATCGACCACATCGACTGGGCCGCCAAGCACGCCCGCAAGGTCCTCCACGCGCGCACCGTGCGCCCCACGTTGCTGTCGGCCAACCAGCAGGCATGGCTCGAATACCAGCCCCTCGGCGTCGTCGGGGTCATCGGCCCGTGGAACTACCCGGTCCTCACCCCGATGGGCTCGATCGCCTACGCGCTGGCTGCGGGCAACGCCGTCGTCTTCAAACCGTCGGAGTTCACGCCGGGGATCGGCGCCTTTCTCGTGCGGATGTTCGGCGAGGTCGTCCCTGAGCATCCGGTGCTGCAGCTGGTCACCGGAGACGGACGGACCGGCGCCGCGCTCGCGCGGGCCGGCGTCGACAAGATCTCGTTCACCGGCTCGGAACGCACCGGCCGCACGGTCATGACAACCTGCGCCGAGTCTCTGACCCCCATCCTCATGGAGTGTGGCGGCAAGGATGCGCTCATCGTCGACGCTGACGCCGACCTCAATGCGGCCGCTGAGGGCGCCGCCTGGGCTGGGATGTCCAATGCGGGCCAGACCTGCGTCGGGATCGAACGGGTCTACGTGGTCGCGACCGTTCGCGACGCCTTCCTCGACAAGCTGCACGAGCACCTGGAAGGTGTTCGTGCAGGGTCGGACCCAGAGGCGTCGTACGGGCCTATCACCATGCCCAGTCAGGTGGGAGTGATCAGGGGCCACGTGGAGGAGGGCCTGGCCCGCGGCGGGGAAGCCGACATGGGCGGGATCGACGCCGTCGGACCGCGCTTCGTTGCCCCCGTCGTGCTGACCGACGTCCCGGAGGATTCCTCAGCAGTCACCGAGGAGACCTTCGGACCGGTGATCGTGGTCAACACCGTGCGCGACGCCGACGAGGCCGTCGAGCGGGCCAACGCCTCCGGCTATGGATTGGGGGGAGCGGTCTACTCCAAGACGCGCGGACTCGAGCTCGCCCGCCGCATGCGCAGCGGGATGACCTCTGTGAACGCTGTGGCCGCCTTCGCCTTCGTCCCGTCCTTGCCCTTCGGCGGCATCGGATCTTCGGGTTTCGGCCGCATCCACGGTGCCGACGGACTCCGCGAGTTCTCCCGCGCCAAAGCGATTACTCGCCAGCGCTTCCCGCTGCCCACGCCCTTGACGACGTTCCGCCGCAAGCCGCGCGACCTCGACCTCGTGGTCAAGCTCGTCACGGCGATCCACGGTCGGCGGGGCAAGCTGTCCGACCGAGGCTGATCGGTGCCCTAGCGGCTGGCGGGCAGCGGCGTACGGCCCCGGATCAGGTCCGCGCCCCGCTCGGCGATCGCGATCGTCGGGGCATTGGTGTTGCCCCGCGGCACCGTCGGCATGACCGAGGCATCGACCACGCGCAAACCCTCGACGCCGCGCACGCGCAGCTCCTCGTCGACGACGGAGCCATCGCCCGTGCCCATCGAGCAGGTGCCGACCGGGTGATAGAGGCTCTGCGCGTTGGCTCGGATCGCGTCCCGCAGCGCGTCGTCCGTGACCGTCGCCGCGCCCGGGAGGAACTCCTCATCGAGAAGCTCGGGCAGGGGGCCAGCGCGGGCGATGTCGCGGGCCAGCTTGACGCCAGCAAGCAGCGCCTCGAGGTCCTCTTCCTCGCTGAGGTAGCCGGCGTCGATCCTTGGGTACCACCGCGGGTCGGGACCGGCCAGGCGCAAGGACCCACGGCTCGCCACTGACACGAGCGTTGCACCAACCGTGAACCCGCGGCCGAACGGCTCGCTGCGAGCGTTGTCGAGAAAGGCCACCGGGGCCACGTGGAACTGCAGGTCCGGAGCGGGCAGCTCGGGTCGGCTGCGGAAGAAGGCACAGGCCTCGGCGACGGATGACGTCAGCGGTCCCCGCTTCAGCAGCTGCCACCTGAGCAGCTGCCCGATCGTCTCGTGGTCATGCAGGCTTGTCGTGCCGCGGGTGCGCCAGAGTGCGCCGGCGGCGAGGTGGTCCTGCAGGTTGGCTCCCACGCCGACGAGGTCGGACTCGACGGCGATGCCGTGCTCGCGCAGGTGGGGCGCGGGTCCCACGCCTGACAGCATGAGCAGCTGCGGGCTGTTGACCGTGCCGCCCGAGAGCAACACCTCCCCGTCGCACCGGGCCACGCGTGGCTCGCCCTGGGCGAGGTACGCGACGCCCACTGCGCGACCGCCCTCCACGAGGACGCGGGTGACGAGCGCGTCGGTGACCAGGTCGACGTTGGGCCGGCTGAGGGCCGGCCTGAGGTAGGCATCGGCCGCCGACCACCGACGCCCGCCCCGCTGGGTGACCTGGAAGAGCCCGACGCCCTCCTGCTCGGCCCCGTTGAAGTCATCGTTGCGCCTGACGCCGTGCGCGACCGCCGACTCGACGAAGGCGTGGCTCAGCTCGTGCGCACTTCGCAGATCCTCGACCCGCAGCGGTCCGCCGGTGCCGTGGTAGTCCGAGGCGCCGCGTGCGTTGTCCTCGGCCTTCTTGAAGTAGGGCAGCAGGTCGTCGAAGCCCCAGCCAGCGCAGCCGTACGCATCCCGCCAGGTGTCGTAGTCGAGCCGGTTGCCACGGATGTAGAGCATCGCGTTGATGGACGACGAACCGCCAACCACCTTCCCCCTGGGCCACTCCATGCGACGGCCAAGCACGTGCTTCTGCTCCACGGTGGTGAACGACCAGTCGTACTGCGTGCGAAACAGCGTGGAGAAGGCGGCCGGGATCTTGATCTCATCGGCAGCGTCGTCACCCCCGGCTTCGAGCACGAGCACGCGTCGCTGCGGGTCTTCCGACAGCCTCGCCGCGAGCACGCAACCGGCGCTGCCAGCACCGACGATGACGTAGTCGTAGGTTCGATCTGCAGCCACAAGGTCACCGTATGGGGATGCCGTTCGGCGTGCCACCAGGGGTCGGCTAGCGTCACCTGACGTGCGCCTCGTGATCGCTCGCTGTTCGGTGGACTACGCCGGACGACTGTCTGCGCACCTCCCGACGGCCGTACGCCTGCTCATGGTGAAGGCTGACGGGTCCGTGCTCGTCCACTCCGATGGCGGCTCCTACAAGCCGCTCAACTGGATGAGCCCGCCCTGCTCGCTCCGCACCGAGGTGGACGCCCACGGCGTCGGCTCCTGGACCGTCGAGAACAAGGGCGGCGAACGTCTGGTCGTCACCGTCGAAGAGGTGATCGCCGAGGTCACGCACGAGCTCGGGGTGGACCCTGGGCTCACCAAGGACGGAGTCGAGGCCCACCTCCAAGAGCTGCTCGCCGAGCAGGTGGAGGTCTTCGGGTCAGGGTGGCGCCTGGTGCGACGGGAGTTCCCGACGGCCATCGGACCGGTGGACCTGATGTTCAGGGACGAGGCGGGCACGGCGGTCGCCGTGGAGGTGAAGCGGCGCGGCGAGATCGACGGAGTCGAACAGCTCACGCGCTATCTCGAGCTGCTCAATCGCGACCCGCTGCTCGCGCCGGTGCGTGGGGTCTTCGCCGCCCAGGAGATCAAGCCGCAGGCCAAGGTCCTTGCTGAAGACCGGGGCATCACCTGTCTGGTCGTGGACTACGACGCCCTGCGTGGCGTCGACGACCCCACGACCCGCCTCTTCTGAACCCGAGCCACCGACCCACCCACCCCTCCACGTGATCATGCGCAGATGGCCCCTGTCCCACGCGGGGAAGTGCGCCCAGCCCGGCCTTCTACCCGTGATCATGCGCACATGGCCCCTCGCGCACGACGCTAAGAGACACGCTCGACTGCGGCGCCAAGACCGGTGCGGACGCCGAGTTCGCGGCGAGGCGGCCGGATCGGGCTTACAAACATCCCGACCGCGTCAACGAGACGTTGCGGTCGCTCGAGGTCGCCGCGGCGGACGACCAGGAGCGTCCAGCCGAGACCGCGGATGAACCGTCTTCGCTCGTCGTCGTGGGCAGTTTGCTCGGGTCCGTGGCTGTCGGCACCGTCGTATTCGAAGGCGGTCCGCAGGCTCGGGATCGCCAGATCCAGACGGTAGGGCTCCGTGCCCGGACCGCGCTCGACCGGCCACTGAAGCTCCACGGGCGGGAAGCCCGCGTCGTGCAGCAACAGCCGGAGCCACGACTCACGATGGGACTCCGCCATGGGGTCAGCAAAGCGGACCAGCTCGCGAAGCTGCTTCACGTACCGAAAGCCGAACCAACGATCAGCCTCAGCGACGAGCTGTTCGCGGCCGACCAACCCGGAACGGAGGAAGGCATCGAGCGATCCGATGGCGTCATAGCGACCAAGCCACCGCCCGAGGTCGGCGGCCGTTCGCAACGGAGTCGTCACACGGATGCCGTCAACCAGGCAGATGTCCTCAGGCGCTAGATGCTCCACGAAACTGTTCACATGGGGGCGGCGGAGAGCGGCGGCGCCCTCGACGACCGCAAGGTCCAGGGTTGGTGTCCAGGCGTCCGCGCCGAGGAACGGGCCAGGGACTTCGTACAGCCAACTGGCCGTCGCCCGGCAGACAACGGCGTGCGGCGGAACGACCAGCTGCAGGGCTTGCGCCCGCAAGGCCACCGTGAGCGGAACTCCAGCTGCCAGGTAGGCCCCAGGCAGGACGGCCCTGATCGCTCCGCTCGCCAGCCGGTGACGCAGGGCCCGTCGGGTCAGCCCACTGGAGGCGAGCGTGAAGGGGTGGCCGCCATTGATGACATCGTCCATTCACCAAGCCTGGCCGCATCGGACGCCGGCTCGCTGGCGTCGTCCACAGGGGCCATCTGCGCATGATCACGAGGGGATCTGGGAGGGTGGACGGTGCGTGATCGGGTCGGCAGGGGCCATCTGCGCATGATCACGAGGGATTTGTGGGCGTCGACGGAGAGGGTGGGCCACGCGTGGGTGAGTTGGCGATCACGGTGCGCGGGCTGGTCCGGGAGTACGGCTCCGCCAAGGACGGCACCGCTCAGCGCGCCGTCGACGGCGTCGACCTCGACGTCCGGACCGGTGAAGTGTTCGCCCTCCTGGGACCCAACGGCGCAGGAAAGACGACAACAGTCGAAATCCTCGAGGGGTTGCGGCGACGTGACGCCGGGACCGTGTCCGTGCTCGGCCACGACCCGGCACAACCGACGCAACAGTGGCGGAGCCGGATCGGGATCGTTCTGCAAACCTCCGGAGCCATTGAGCTGCTGACCGTCGCTGAGGTCACGGAACACTTCGCGACGTTCTATCCGGCGCCACGTGACGTCGGCGACGTCATCGCCGCCGTCGGCCTGGAGGAGAAGAAGCGGACCCGGATCCGACACCTGTCGGGCGGCCAGCGGCGGCGACTCGACGTCGCCCTCGGCATCCTCGGCCACCCTGAGCTGCTGTTCCTGGATGAACCGACGACGGGGTTCGACCCGGAGGCTCGCCGCCAGTTCTGGGGCCTGATCCGCGAGCTGAACGCCGACGGCACCACCATCGTGCTGACCACGCACTACCTGGAGGAGGCGGAGCAGCTCGCCGACCGGTTGGCGGTGATCGCCGGGGGACGCATCCTCGAGGTCAATACGCCTCAGCGCCTAGGAGGACGAGCGGAAGCGCAGGCGCGCGTGTCCTGGACGCAGGATGGCGTGACTCGCGAGCAGAGCACTGACACCCCCACCCAGATCGTCGCGGACCTGTCCCGCCACTTCGGTGGGGAAATACCGGACCTCGTGGTGAGGCGCCCCACCCTCGAAGACACCTACCTCGGGATGATCAAGCCGTTCTCCAGCGATGAGGAGGCATCGTGACGTCGGACACGACCATAGCCCGGCCCCCGCGGATTCCGACGTGGGCGAACGTCGGGTGGGGACGCGGTCGCATCGAGCTCACCCGATTCCTCAGACAGCGCGAGTCCGTGGTCTTCACGATCCTCTTTCCGGCCCTCCTGCTCGGCATCTTCGGGTCGGTCTTCAACCAAGACATCGCGCCGGGTGTCACCTTCAGCCAGTACTTCGCTGCCGGCATGATCGCGAGCGGGTTCGTCAACAGCGGCTTCCAAGCGCTGGCGATCGGAGTCTCGATCGAGCGAGACAGCGGCGGACTCAAGCTGCTCGCGGGCACGCCGATGCCGCGAGCGGCGTACTTCGTCGGCAAGTTCCTGCTCGTCCTGAGTGTGGCGATCATCCAGATCGTGCTGCTCATGGGATTCGGCGTGCTCTTCTTCGGTCTGCAGATGCCGGACGCAGCGGGATGGGTGACTTTCGCGTGGGTCGCGTTCCTCGGCCTGCTCTCATCCGCCCTGCTCGGCATCGCCTTCTCCTCCGTGCCACGCGACGCGGACTCGGCGCCGGCGCTGATCACGCCGATCGTGCTCGTGCTGCAGTTCATCTCCGGTGTCTTCTTCGTCTACGCCGAGCTACCCAGCTGGATGCAACACATCGCGGCGATCTTCCCGCTCAAATGGCTCACCCAAGGCATGCGCTCGGTGTTCCTGCCCGACACCTTCGAAGCGGCAGAGGCCTCCGGATCGTGGCAACTCTCGTGGGTCGCTGTGGTGCTGCTCATCTGGATCGTCATCGGGGCCGTGCTGTGCCTGCGCACCTTCCGCTGGCAGCGACGCGGGGAAGACTGACCGACCAAGGACTGAGGACTACGGACTAAGGGCTAAGCGGGCCGAGCCCCCGCGCCGCGCGAATCACCTCGACGACCTGCCCGATGATCGTCGTGATCCCGAAGTCCTTCGGAGTGAAGACCGCCGCCGCGCCAGCAGCTCGCAACGTCGCAGCGTCCCCGTCCGGGATGATCCCCCCGATGACAACCGGGACCTCACCCGCGCCTGCAGCGCGCAGGCCGGCCAGCACCTCGGGCACCATCGACAGGTGCGATCCAGACAGGATGGACAGGCCGACGCAGTCGACGTCCTCTTCGACCGCGGCGGCCACGATCTGCTCGGGAGTCAGCCGGATGCCCTGGTAGACGACCTCGAAACCGGCATCCCGTGCGCGCACGGCGATCTGCTCGGCGCCGTTGCTGTGACCATCGAGTCCCGGCTTGCCGACGAGGAAGCGAAGCCTGTGGCCGAGCGCCTCGCTCGTCTGGCGCACAGCCGCGCGGACGGCGAGCAGGTCCGCGTTGGCCTCCACCACACCCACTGCGGCACCGATGCCGGTGGGCGCGCGGTACTCCCCGAAGACCGAGCGCAGCGCCTCTGTCCACTCCCCCGTGGTCACGCCGGCCCGGGCACACTCCAAGGTCAGGGGCATGAGGTTGACGTCTGTCTCGGCGGCCTTCCGCAGCTCGACGAGGGCCGCGTCCACCCTGCCCTGGTCGCGGTCGGCTCGCCATCGGCCAAGCGACGCCACGGCCTCCCTCTCGACCTCTGGTCCTACGGATTGTGTCGCGGTCGCTAGGTCGGCCAGCAAGGGGTTGGGTTCACTGGTGGTGAAGACATTGACGCCGACGACCGGCTCCTCACCCGATTCGATCCGAGCCCGTCGTGACGCATGAGAAGCCACCAGCTGGCTCTTGAGATATCCGCTCTCGACGGCCGCCACCGCGCCGCCCATGTCTTGCACGCGACCCATCTCCTCGCGGGCACCCGCCACGAGGTCGGAGACGAGGTGGTCGACGACGACCGACCCCTCAAACAGGTCGTCGTGCTCGAGGAGGTCTGACTCGAACGCGAGCACCTGCTGCATGCGGAGCGACCACTGCTGGTCCCAGGGCCTGGGGAGGCCAAGAGCCTCGTTCCATGCCGGCAGTTGTACGGCCCGAGCGCGAGCGTCCTTGGACAGGGTCACCGCGAGCATCTCGAGCACGATGCGCGTGACATTGTTCTCGGGCTGGGCCTCGGTGAGGCCGAGGGAGTTGACTTGGACGCCATACCGGAACCGTCGCTGGTCGGCCTCCTCGATGCCGTAGCGCTCCTGCGTCAATTCATCCCACAGCTGCACGAACGCCCGCATCTTCGCCATCTCCTCGACAAAGCGGACGCCGGCGTTGACGAAGAAAGACATGCGCGACACCACCGAGCCGAAGTCCGCAGGCGCTACCCGACCCGTCGCCTGCACCGCGTCGAGGACGCCGATCGCCGTGCACAAAGCGAAGGCGATCTCCTGCACCGGCGTCGCGCCGGCCTCCTGGAGGTGATAGCTGCAGATGTTGATCGGGTTCCACCGCGGAACCTCGGTCACCGTGTAGGTGATCATGTCGGTGGTCAAGCGCAGCGACGGCGCCGGCGGAAAGACGTACGTCCCTCGCGAGAGGTACTCCTTGATGATGTCGTTCTGCGTGGTTCCGGACAGGCGACCGCTGACGACACCTTGCTCCTCAGCCGTGACCTGGTAGAGCGCCAGCAACCACATCGCCGTGGCGTTGATCGTCATCGACGTGTTCATCTCGCCGAGCGGGATGTCGGCGAACAGCGCCCGCATGTCGCCGAGGTGCGCAATCGGGACACCGACCCGACCGACCTCGCCTCGGGCAAGCGGGTCATCCGGGTCGTACCCGGTTTGCGTGGGCAGGTCGAAGGCCACGGACAGCCCGGTTTGGCCCTTAGCGAGGTTGGTCCGGTAGAGCGCGTTCGACGCTGTGGCCGAAGAATGGCCAGCGTAGGTCCGCATGACCCAGGGCCGGTCGCGCGGGCGACGCGCCATCATGGCCTCCACCCCGGTCGTCGTGCACTCGACACGATCCTACCGGCCGGTAACCACCTCGTTGGCCCCCCGCTCAGCTGCGCGGCTGGTCGCGCTCGAGGTGCAGCACGCGGTGCAGTCGGGTGACCGCGAGCACGCGTAGCACACGCGGCTGGGCATCGGCGATGACCATCCGGCGGCCACCGGCATGGGCGCGGCGGTGAGTGGAGAACAGCAGCCCAAGACCCACGGTGTCGATCGACTCGACCTCCGAGCAGTCCAGGACCAGATCCCCACGACCGGAGGACATGGCCACCGTCAGGAGAAGGCGCACCTCCTCGACCGTGGAGCCATCCAGGCGCGTAGGCAGGGTGCAGCGGATGTCGGGAAGCGCGGAAGTCCGCGGCGGTGCGGTGATCGAACTCATGGTGCCTCCGGGCCGCGTCGACGCTCGCCGCATGGTCTGCGGCGCGGGGAAGGCGCCGATGCTGGTGTGACTCTCGGACCCGGCGACTACTGCCGCCGGGTCCTCAACTCGAGGAGCACGGTAGGAGAACTCCGCCGACTGTCCACACGCGACACGCGGGGGCGCTGAGGACTGGGAGGAGTTCGTGACCTTCGCGACCCAGAGCCGGCCGACGCGTCAGGAGTACTCGTAGAAGCCACGGCCGGACTTACGGCCGAGATCGCCAGCCTGGACCATGCGCTGCAAGGTCTCGGGCGGGAAGAACTTCTCGTCCTGGGTGTCCGCGTACACGTTGCCCGCGGCGTGGGTCATGATGTCGACACCGGTGAGGTCGATGGTCTCCAGAGGACCCATGGCATGTCCGAAACCGAGCCGGCAGGCCGTGTCGAGATCCTCCGCGCTGACCACTCCCGACTCCACGAGGCGGACCGCTTCGACGGCCAGGGCCGAGATCAGCCGGGTGGTGACAAAGCCAGCCACGTCCCGGGTGACCACGATGCACGTCTTGCCGGTCGACTCGGCGAACCCTCTCGCGCGCGACAAGGTCTCGTCCGACGTCTTCAGCCCCCTGACCAGTTCGCACAGACGCATCATGGGCACAGGCGAGAAGAAGTGCGTTCCAACCACGGATTCCGGACGCGACGTGGTCGCGGCGATCGCGGTGATCGGGATCGCGGAGGTGTTGGTCGCCAGCACGGCGTCGTCGCCGCAGATGCGATCCAACGTGGTGAAGACCTCGGCCTTGACGTCGAGACTCTCGAAAACCGCCTCGACCACCAGATCCACCGACGCCAGCGCCTCCAGCTCCGTGACGACGGAGATCCGGGCCAAGGCCAGCTCGGCCTCCTCGGCGCTGAGCCTCTCCTTGGCCACGAAACGGTCGAAGGATGATCGAATCGCATCCATCCCGCGCGCCAGGGCTTCGGGACCGAGGTCTTGCATCACCACGTCGTGCCCGGCCACGGCCGCCACCTGGGCGATACCCGAGCCCATCAGCCCGGCACCAACCACACCAACCTTGGACACGACTGCTCCTTCGCTGCGCCACCTGACGTCACCCAACGGGCGCCAGCCTCGTGGCACCCTAGCCGCCGCAGCGCCGGCACGGTCGCACGCCTAGCGCGAGCGGTCGGCTGGACTCAGACTGAGCCCTGTGACCGGCCTCGCGACGCTCCTCGGACCGCTGGTCGCGTTGACGGTCGTCGGCGGACTGGCCTTCGTGCTGAGGTGGGCCTTCAGCCGGGGTGGTTCGGTCGTCGCTCCGGCTGGCCGCCGAGGAGGCGAGCACGAGTACGGGTTGCTCGTCCCGGTCGCGACCCCACGCACCAACGCCCAAGCCCAGCGCATGCGTCGGCGGCTCGAGAATCATGGGCTGCGTGCCACCGTCACGGAAACCGACGACGGGCCTCGTCTGCTGGTCTTTGCCGACGACGCCGCGGTGGCCGCCACCGTGCTGTCCGACGGAGCCGACGACCTGAACTGACCGCGTTCCATCACTGACAGCGTCGGTACCTCACAACGCCGACGACCGACGACGGACCTACTCGCCGTCGGGCCCTCGGTCAGTCGGCTCGCGGACGACGTCTGCACCGAGGCGAACGATGTCGCCGACGAACCCCGGATATCCGCGGTCGACGTGGTAGGCGTGCTCGACCACGGTGACGCCATCCGCGCAGAGCCCGGCCAGGACCAGGCCGGCGCCGGCACGGATGTCGGTCGCCTCGACGGGTGCCGCTGACAGCCGTTCCTTGCCGCGCACCACGGCGTGATGACCATCGGTGCGCAGGTCTGCGCCAAGGCGGATGAGCTCGTTCACGAACATGAAACGGGCCTCGTAGACGTTCTCGGTCACCATGGCAGCCCCGTTGGCCACGGCGTTCAGTGCGAGCACCATCGGCTGCAGGTCCGTCGGGAAGCCCGGATACGGCAAGGTCACGACATCCACCGCTGTTGGCCGGCCCTCCATGACGACCCGGAAGCCCTGCTCGTTGCGCTCGACCATGGCACCGGCGTTGGCGAGCTTGTCGAGAGGGAGCTCAAGATGGTCGGCGCGCGCGTTGTGGATGGATACGTCTCCCCTGGTCATCGCCGCGGCGAAGGCCCACGTGCCGGCCACCATCCGATCAGGCACGGTCGTGTGGTCCGTGGGGGTCAGCTGGGGCACACCGGTGATCTCCAGTGTTGAGCCACCCACCCCCTCGATGACGGCACCCATGCTGGTGAGCATCAGGCACAGGTCCACGATCTCCGGTTCACGAGCAGCGTTGTCGATCACGCTGACGCCGTCGGCCAACACGGCCGCCGCCAGCAGGTTCTCCGTGGCGCCGACGCTCGGAAAGTCGAGATAGATCATCGCGCCGCGCAGGCCACGTGGAGCCGTGGCCACGATGTAGCCGTGTTCGTTCTCGACCGTGGCGCCCATCTTGACCAAGCCCGCGACGTGGAAATCCAGTGGGCGCGAACCAATCGCGTCGCCACCGGGCAGGGCCACCTCGGCGGCGCCACAACGAGCCACCAGGGGGCCGAGGACGTTGATCGACGCCCGCATCCGGCGCACCAAGTCGTAGTCAGCCCGGTGCTCGAGCACGTCGGGAACGTTGACGGTCACCGAGCCGGCAGCCCGCTCATGGTCCACCTCGCACCCGAGACGCTTCAGGAGCTCGCTCATGATCGCGACGTCGAGGATGTCGGGCACGTCTCGCACGACGCTGCGGCCAGGGGCGAGCAACGTGGCGGCCATCAGCTTCAAGACGCTGTTCTTGGCCCCCGCGACGCGCACCTCGCCAGCCAGGCGCGCACCACCGACGACCCTGAATCGCTCCACCGCGGCATCGTACGGTGCCTCACCTAGGCTGGCCGTCATGGTCAACCTCACGCGCATCTACACCCGTACCGGTGACGACGGAACGACCTCACTCGGCGACATGAGCCGCACGCACAAGAACGACCCGCGTCTGGTCGCCTACGCCGACGTCGATGAGGCCAACTCCGCGGTCGGCGTAGCGCTGGCGCTCGGGGCGCTGCCCGACGACATGGCGGCGCTGCTCACCCGGGTTCAGAACGAGCTGTTCGATGTCGGGGCCGACCTCTGTACGCCCGTCGTGGACGACCCGGAGTTCCCCCCGCTGCGCGTGACGCAGTCGTATATCGATGCACTGGAGGGCGCCTGCGACGGTTGGAACGCCCGTCTCGACAAGCTGCGCTCCTTCGTCCTGCCAGGCGGCACCGGAGGAAGCGCGCTCCTGCACGTGGCGCGCACGGTCTGCCGCCGGGCCGAGCGCGCCACCTGGGCCGCTCTCGCGGACCACGCCGAGACCATGAATCCGCTGACAGCGACCTACCTCAATCGGCTGTCCGACCTGCTGTTCATCCTCGCGAGGGTCGCCAACACCTCGGCTGCAGGTGGGGACGGCGACGTGCTGTGGGAGCCCGGCGCGACCCGGAGCTGAGCAGACCGAGCGTCAACGGGTGGTCGCGACCTCGATGCGGACCTCAGCGCGCCTGACCGCGGCAGCCGCTTCCTCGTCCTCGTCGGCCTGAGCCGAGGCTCGTGCGAGTGCCGCCTCGGCACGGGCGAGGTCGATGTCAGCCGCCAGTTCGGCGGTATCGGCCAGGATTGTGACGGTCTCGGCCTCGACGGACAGGAAGCCCTGGTGCACGGCGACCCGCAGCACGCTGTCGTCGGGCAGGGTCACCTCGACCTCGCCCTCGTCAAGCAGCGCCAGCACGGGCTCATGGTGGGGCAAGATGCCGATCTCGCCGATCACCGTCCTCGCGGCCAGGAAGGTCGCGCGCCCCGACCAGATCATCCCGTCCGAGGCAACGACCCTGGCCTCGAAGTCGCTCACGGTCAGTTCGCCAGCTTCTCGGCGGCGGCCTCGACGTCCTCGATGCCGCCAGCCATGAAGAACGCCTGCTCTGGGAGGTGGTCGTAGTCCCCGTCGCACAGCGCCTTGAACGAGGCAATCGTGTCTTCGACCGGGACGAACGAACCCGGTTGTCCGGTGAACGCCTCGGCGACGAACATGTTCTGGGACAGGAAGCGCTCGATGCGACGGGCCCGGTTGACCAGGACCTTGTCCTCCTCGGACAGCTCGTCGACCCCGAGGATGGCGATGATGTCCTGGAGGTCCTTGTTGCGCTGGAGGATCTCCTTGACGCGTTGCGCCACCGCATAGTGATCGGCGCCGACGTAGCGCGGGTCGAGGATGCGCGAGGTGGAGTCGAGCGGGTCCACCGCAGGGTAGATGCCCTTCTCCGAGATCGGCCGCGACAACGTCGTGGTGGCGTCGAGGTGGGCGAACGTCGTAGCCGGCGCCGGGTCGGTGAGGTCGTCGGCGGGGACGTAGATCGCCTGCAGGGAGGTGATCGAGTGCCCTCGCGTGGAGGTGATCCGCTCCTGCAGCTGTCCCATCTCGTCGGCCAGCGTCGGCTGGTAGCCCACGGCCGAGGGCATCCGGCCGAGCAGGGTGGAGACTTCCGAGCCAGCCTGGGTGAACCGGAAGATGTTGTCGATGAAGAGCAGGACGTCCTGCTTCTGCACGTCGCGGAAGTACTCCGCCATCGTCAGCGCCGACAGCGCGACCCGCAGCCGGGTGCCAGGCGGCTCGTCCATCTGACCGAAGACGAGTGCGGTCTTCTCGATGACGCCTGACTCCGTCATCTCGAGGAAGAGGTCGTTGCCCTCACGGGTGCGCTCGCCTACTCCGGCGAACACGGACACCCCGCTGAAGTTCTCTGCGACGCGGTAGATCATCTCCTGGATCAGCACGGTCTTGCCGACACCGGCGCCGCCGAAGAGCCCGATCTTGCCGCCCTTCACGTACGGGGTGAGGAGGTCGATGACCTTGATTCCGGTCCAGAAGACCTCGGTCTTGCTCTCAAGCTGGTCGAAGGCCGGCGCCTGGGCATGGATGCCGCGGCGCTCGGTGATCTGCAACGACGACTCCTCGACGTCGAGCGGCTTGCCGAGGGTGTTCCAGACGTGGCCGAGTGTCACGTCGCCGACGGGCACGGTGATGGCGTCGCCAGAATCGGTGACTACGGCGCCGCGAACCAGCCCGTCTGTGGGCTGCATCGAGATCGCGCGGACCATGTTGTCGCCGATGTGCTGGGCGACCTCGAGGGTCAACGTGTGCTGGATGGCGCCTTCGACCTCGGCCTCGGCCGAGACGGAGACCGTCAGCGCGTTGAACAACGGGGGCATCGCCTCGGCGGGAAACTCCACGTCGACGACGGGGCCGGTCACCCGGGCCACGCGACCCACCGTCTGGACGGGGGCCTCGGAGGCGGCAGCCTCGGTGGTGGCGGTCATGGTCACTCGCTCCCTGCGCTTGCGGAGGCGAGGGCATCGGCGCCGCCGACGATCTCGCTGATCTCCTGGGTGATCTCCGCCTGGCGAGCCTTGTTCGCCTGGCGCTTGTAGGTCTTGATGATCTCTTCCGCGTTGTCGCTCGCGGACTTCATGGCTCGACGCCGCGCCGCCAGCTCGGACGCGGCGGCATTGAGCAGCGCGGTGTAGACGACGTTCTCCACGTAGCGCGGGAGAAGGGCGTCGAGCACATCTGCGGCGTCCGGTTCGAAGTCGTACAGCGGGAAGACCGTCGTCTCGCCAGCCTCGGACGTGGTGCCAGCCACCTCTTCGACCACCTCGAGCGGCAGGACCCGGGTGACGGTCGGGGTCTGCACGCCGGTGCTCACGAAACGAGTCCCGACGATGTGGATCTCGTCGGCTCCACCATCTTCGGTCCGCGCCAGGAAGCGCTCGAGGAGCGCGTTGGCGATCTCTTTGGCGTCGGCCGGGGTCGGGGACTCGGTGAAGCCCGTCCACTCACGAGCAACCTCGCGGCCACGGAACCGGTAGTAGTTCACGGCCTTGCGCCCGACCACGTACGGGACGACCTCCATACCCCGGTCACGCAGGAGGCTGGTGAGCTGCTCGCCCTCTTTGATCGCGGCCGAGGAGTAGGCGCCGGCCAGCCCACGGTCGCTGGTCAGCAACAACACAGCTGCTCGATCCTGCAGGCGCGCCTGAGCCGTCAGCGGGTGCTCGACCGAGGCCGACAGGTGGGAGGCGGCCACCGACAGGGCTCGGACGAGCTCGCGCGTGTAAGGCCGTGCTGCCTCGAGGCGCGACTGAGCCTTCAGGATGCGGCTTGCCGCGATGAGCTCCATCGCCTTGGTGATCTTCTTGGTCGACTCGACGGACCGAATCTTCCGTCGGAAGACGCGCTGCTGGGCGCCCACGTCAGCTCGACGCCCTCACGACGCGCGTGATCTTTTCCTGGTCGACCTCGTCGGCGTCGAGAGCCTCGGCCGGCTCCTCGTGGCCGAGCAGCGTCTGTCCCTGGGATGTGAGGAACTGAGTCTTGAACGTGATGATCGCTGCCTCGAGCTCGGTGACGACGTCGTCACCCAAGTCCTTGGTCGAGGCGATGGCGTCCAGGATGGACGACCGCTCGCGGCCGACCCACCCCAAGAACTCGCTCTCGAAACGAGCGATGTCCTCGACGGGCACATCGTCCAGCTTCCCGGTCGTCCCTGCCCACACCGAGACCACCTCGTGGCTCATCGGGAACGGGGTGTACTGCGGCTGCTTGAGCAGCTCGACCAAGCGAGCACCCCGGGCCAGCTGGGCCTTGGAGGCCGCGTCGAGGTCAGACCCGAAGGCGGCGAAGGCCTCGAGCTCGCGGAACTGGGCCAGGTCGAGGCGCAGCCGTCCGGCCACCTTGCGGATGGCCTTCACCTGGGCCGAACCACCGACACGAGAGACCGAGATCCCGACGTTGATGGCCGGTCGCACCCCGGAGTTGAACAAGTCGGACTCGAGGAAGCACTGACCGTCGGTGATCGAGATGACGTTGGTGGGGATATAGGCCGACACATCGTTGGCCTTCGTCTCGATGATCGGAAGCCCGGTCATGGATCCGGCACCGAGCTCGTCGGACAGCTTGGCGCAGCGCTCGAGCAGTCTCGAGTGCAGATAGAAGACGTCGCCGGGATAGGCCTCGCGACCTGGCGGGCGACGGAGCAAGAGGGACACCGCGCGGTAGGCCTCGGCCTGCTTGGACAGGTCGTCGAAGATGATCAGCACGTGCTGGCCCTGATACATCCAGTGCTGACCGATGGCCGAGCCCGTGTAGGGCGCGAGGTACTTGAAACCCGCGGGGTCGGACGCCGGGGAAGCCACGATGGTGGTGTAGGCCATGGCGCCGGCGTCCTCGAGCGCCCCCTTGACCGCGGCGATCGTCGAGCCCTTCTGCCCGATCGCGACGTAGATGCACTTGACCTGCTGGGTCGGATCTCCGGACTCCCAGTTGGCCTTCTGGTTGATGATCGTGTCGACGCAGACCGCCGTCTTGCCCGTCTGCCGGTCACCGATGATCAGCTGACGCTGCCCACGGCCGATGGCCGTCATAGCGTCGATCGCCTTGATCCCTGTCTGCATCGGCTCCTTCACAGGCTGCCGCTGCACCACCGTGGGGGCCTGCAGCTCCAAGGCCCGCCGCCCCTCGGACTCGATGTCGCCCAACCCGTCGATCGGCTGGCCCAGCGGGTCGACGACGCGGCCGAGATAGCCATCACCCACCGGCACCGACAAGATCTCCCCGGTACGCCGGACCTCCTGGCCCTCCTCGATCAGCGAGCCCTCGCCGAGGAGGACCGCGCCGATCTCTCGGAGGTCGAGGTTCAGTGCGAGCCCGAGCAACCCGTTCTCGAACGTGAGCAGCTCGTTGGTCATGGCCGACGGCAGTCCCTCGACGCGGGCAATGCCATCTCCGGTCTCGGTGACCCGACCGACCTCTTCGCGTGCGTTCTCCGGCTCGTAGGCATCGACGAAGGTCGCGATCGCGGATCGGATCTCGTCGGGGCGGATCGTCAGCTCGGTCATCGGGTTGCTGTCCTTCGACTGGTAGGGCCACTGCTGAAGACGGTGGTGGGCAGAAGCTGCATGCGTGGTGTCAACGCGTCAGGCCTCGGGTGACCTGGCCGAGACGTCGGGCGACACTTCCATCGAAGACGTCGTCGCCGACATGGACGACGATGCCCCCCACGACGTCAGGGTCAACTTCCACCTGCAGGCGGACCTCGTGACCCAACGTGTCCGCGAGCGCCGCCTCGAGCCGCCCTCGAAGCGCTTCATCGAGAGGTACGGCGACGCGGGCGACGGCGATCTTGTAGTTGCGGCGGGCTGCGGCCTCGACGGCCAGCTGGTCGAGGGCCTGCGTCGGCGTGCGACCCCTCAGGGACGTCATCACGGCCGTCACGAGCTGCACGGTCGCCGGCTTGGCCTTGCCAGCCAGCAATCCCTCGATCAGGGCGGTGCGGCTGCCGTCACCCACCCTGGGGTCATCGAGGGACGTCGCCAGGTCGGCCGATCGCTCGACGATCCGAGCAAAGCGGAAGAGCTCATCCTCGACCTCGTCGAGGGACTCCTCACGAGCGGAGGCTTCGAAGACGGCGTCGGCACCGAGCCGCTCGATCGCGTCGACCATGTCGGCCGAGGAGGACCAGCGGAGGCCGACGACCTCATTCAGGACTCCGAGAGCCAGGCCACCGATGCGCGATCCGACGAGAGTCTCGGCGAGCTGGGCTCGGGCTGCTGGATCGGCCCCGGGGTCAGCGAGGGCGCGAGCGAGTCCGGGTTCGCGCCCGAGGAGCCCCGAGACGGCCAGAAGGTCGGCGCCGGCCGACCGGACACCGGCCTCGTCTGCCGACGCAAGGTCTGTGGCGAGGCGCTCATGCGCCTCGGCCAACGACTGTCGACTGGGCCCTCGCACTAACCGGCCACCACAGGCTCGTCACCAGCGACGCGGCTGCCGGCGTCCCCGGACTCCAGGTCGGCGATGAACCGCTCGACCATCCGACGCTGACGGGCCTCGTCGTCCAGGGACTCACCGACGATCTTGCTGGCCAGCTCCACCGCGATCTGGCCGACCTCGGTGCGCAGCTGGGCGACGATCTGCTGCCGCTCGGCTTCGAGACGCGCGTGCTCTCGAACCGCGATCCGGTCGGCTTCCTCCTGCGCGCGCTGGCGCAGTTCCTCGATGATCACCAGGCCATCGGCGCGCGCTTCGTCACGGATGCGCTGGGCATCGGCCTTGGTCTCGAGCAGGGCGCGCTGGAATTCGGCCTCGGCAGCCTCCAGCCGCTCTTTGGACTCGCGGCCTTCGTCGAGCTGCCTGCGGATCGTCTCCTGGCGCGCCGCCATGGCACGCGAAACCGGAGGCACCACGAAGCGCCACAGGATGTAGAGGACGAGGAAGAACGCGAAGAGCTCGACGAGGAAGGTCGCGTTGGGCAGGAGGAAGTTGGTTGGCTCCTCCGCGGCGGGCGCAGCGGCTGACATGACGCGCTACTTGCCGAGGACGAAGACGAACAACGCCATGAAGGCCAGGTTGATGAAGTAGGCCGCCTCCACCAGACCGACGGTCAGGAAGAAGATCGTCTGGAGCCTGCCCTGCGCCTCGGGTTGACGGGCAACCCCGGAGATCAACGCGCTGCCGGCAAGGCCGTCACCGATGGCAGCGCCGATGGCGCCACCGCCGAGTGCGAGCCCGCCAGCGACCAAGCCGCCTGCGGTCTTGATCGCGGATACGAGTTCTGGATCTGCAGCCATGTCTCCCCTTGGGATCGAGTCTTGGTCGTGCCTGGCAAATCGAGGTGGTGGGCATTATCCCCGGAGGGGGATCACCGTGCACACCGGTCGTGGCGGGTCGTGCGTGGACATCCCTTCATCAGCGCACCTTTCACATCAGTGCGCCTTGCTCTCGTGTCCCTCTTTGGGACCGATCGCCATGCTGAAGTAGAGGATCGTGAGGAGAGCAAAGATGAACGCCTGGATCAACCCGATGAACATGTCGAACAGCTTCCATACCGTCGTGGGCATCCAGACCAGGTACGTGGGGAGCAAGGTGAAGATCTGAAGCATCACGACGCCGGCGAAGATGTTGCCGAAGAGTCGGAGCGAGAGTGTGAACGGCTTGATGAGCTCCTCGATCACGTTGATCGGGGCCATCACCGCAAACGGCTCCTTGAGGTGCGAGAAGTAGGACTTGGCCCCACGGATACGGATGCCGGCGGCCAGCGACCAGAAGAAGACCGTGAAGCCGAGGGCATAGGTCAGGTTGACGTCCGACGTCGGCGGGTGGAACAGCTCGGGACCCCAGCCGGCAGGGAGCAACCCCAGCCAGTTGCAGGCCAGGATGAACAAGAAGAGCGTGACTCCCAGAGGCACGACGAAGGGGGCGCGCTCACGGAGGTCGCCGCCAACCTGGTTCTCGACCTGATCCACCACGGTCTCGTAGAACAACTGGAGCTTGCCGGGGACCTCTGAGCTGGCGCTGCGGGCCACCAGCAAGCCGAGGATGACGACGATCCCGCCCGCAACGAGCGTGGCCACGATGGTGTCGACGTTGAACGTGAGACCACCAAGCGTCACGGTTACGTGTTCGCCGACCGTGATCTCGCCCGATTCGCCACCCGAAAAGATCACGAGCGCACCGACTTCATCATCGAGACCCCCGCGAAGACGAGCAGAGTGATCTGGAACACCGCCAGGCCGACGATCATGCCGAAACCTAGCGGACGCACGAGGACAACGGCCAGCAAGGTCACCCCGGTCAGCATGGCCAGCCTGGCCGCGCCGCCGGACAGAAAGTGCGTCTTGGTCCCCGGCGACTCGACCAGGATCTCGAAGCGGCGCTGGACCGAGCTTCGGAGCAGCCGAGCGTTGGCCATGCCCAGCCCGAGGCCCAGGCACAGGCCGACGGCGGCGACCAGCTCACCGATGACCAGACCGACGATCAGGGCGACGACCCCGATGACGATCGCCGGGACCACGGCCCGCCGAGTCTGAAGCGCGACCTCCGACATGGCCTCGACGGGGTCGAAGGCGGCAGCCAGCTCCGAGTCGGCGGCAGGGGCAGCCGATGCGGCCGGCTCCCGCTGTTCGTCGCCACTCACTGGTACAGGTACCTGCGCACTTCCTTGTAGGTGGCCGCTACCCCGATGGCGGCTCCGGCCACGAGACCCAACAACATGAAGAGAGGGACCGTGTGCAGGTGGTCATCGATCAACCACCCGAGCCCGATCCCCACGAGCCAACAGGTCGCGTTGAGCGCACCGATACCTGCCAAGACTAAGGCGTTGGCCAACAGCCCCACGCGTGATCCTCGAGGCAGATGAAGGTGCGATCACCAACCAAAACTCGTTCCCGGACGCTACCACAGCCCTTGGGAACGCTCAGATCCCGACGTCGGGAGGACTCCATCCCCCGGAGCCCTAGCGGGCAGCCCGTGACGCGACCAGCCGGGGCCAACGGACGAACAGCGTGAGCGCTCCGGCTCCGAGCAGGACGAAGGCCGCGGCCCACAGGGCTGGCACCAGGGCGAGGGCGACCGAACCGAACGCGAGCAGAGCCGTCCCGGCGTACATCACGAGGACGGCTCGACGCTGCGAGTGCCCCATCTCCAGCAGCCGGTGGTGAAGATGCTGCTTGTCAGGGGCAAACGGCGAGCGCCGTGCCCGAGTACGCCGTACGACGGCCAGAAGAAGGTCCATGAAAGGAACGGCCAGCACGGCGAGCGGGACCAGCACTGGCAGGAACGCCGTCACCGCACCGACGCCGCTGATCCGCTCAGGGTCAACCTGGCCGGTCAGGAGGATCAGTCCGGCGGCGAGCAGCAAGCCGATCAGCATCGACCCGCTGTCACCCATGAAGATGCGGGCCGGGTTGAAGTTGTGCGGAAGGAACCCGGCACACATCCCGGCCAGCACCGCGGTGACCAGGGCCGCCGGGGTGGCTCGGTCGAGGGCGTTCTGCACAGACAGCAGATAGGCGAACAGAAAGAACGCGGCCGAGGCGATCCCGACGATCCCCGCAGCGAGGCCGTCGAGACCGTCGACCATGTTGACCGCGTTGACCGTGACAACCACGACCAAGACCGTCAGCAACGTGCCGTCGGCCGGCCCCAGCGAGACCGTCTGCCCGGGCCAGGGCAGGAACAGCAGCTGGACCCCCTGAACCGCCATCACGCCGGCGGCCAGGGCTTGGCCAGCGAGCTTGGTGATGGCATCCAGCCCCCAGCGGTCGTCGATCGCGCCGAGGGCGCAGATGATGACCGCGCCGCTGAGCAGGCCAGCCCAGGTGCTCGTGGCCCCCGAGAACACCGACGACAGCCGCGGAAGCTCGCTGGCGACGAGCAGAGCGGCCAGGAACCCGAGCAGCATGGCCACGCCGCCCAACCGTGGGATCGGCACGTCGTGCACGTCTCGGTCTCGGACCTCGGCCATGAAACCGAACCGGATCGCCGCCATCCGGACGACACCGGTGGTCAGGTAAGTGACCGCCGCGGCGACGACCATCGCCAACAGGTATTCGCGCACGACGGGCGCGGTGCCTCAGGCGTGGGGGTAGGCAGGGAACTTGCTGGTCAGCGCGGTGACCGCCTCGGCGATATCTGGAGCGGAGGATCCGTCGGTGTCCTGGACGGCACGGGAGATGAGCGAGGCGACCTCCGGCATCTGGTCCGGGCCCATCCCCTGCGTCGACAGCGCAGCGGTTCCGACCCGGATCCCGCTGGCCACCATCGGCGGCTGCGGGTCGTACGGGATCGCGTTCTTGTTGAGCGTGATCCGGGCTGCGTCGCAGCGCTGCTCGGCCTCGGTGCCGGTGACGCCCACGCCTCTGAGGTCGATGAGCGCGAGGTGGGTGTCCGTGCCGCCGGACACGGGGCGCATTCCCTCGGACTCCAGGGCTGACGCCAACGCCTGGGCGTTCGCGACGACGTCGCGCGCGTACGCCTGATACTGCGGGGTGCCGCACTCCTTGAGCACCACCGCTTTTGCTGCGACGGCGTGCATGAGGGGACCACCCTGCAGGAAGGGGAACACCGCCTTGTCGATCTTGGCGGCATGCTCCGCGCGGCACACGATCATCCCGCCCCGCGGGCCCCGAAGCACTTTGTGGGTCGTGAAGCACACCACGTCGGCAAAGGGCACCGGGCTGGGGATCGCCCCTCCGGCGACGAGGCCGATGAAGTGGGCAGCGTCGACCATCAAGATCGCCCCAACCTCATCAGCGATCTCGCGGAACGCCGCGAAGTCGATCAGCCGCGGGTAGGCGGTCGCGCCGCAGATGATCATCTTCGGCTGGTGGTCGCGGGCCATGTCGCGCACCTGGTCGTAGTCGATGAGCTCGTCGTCGGGTCGGACGCCGTACGACACCGGGTTGAACCACTTCCCGGAGAAGTTCACCTTCGAGCCGTGGGTCAGGTGCCCTCCCTGCTTGAGGTCCATGGCCAGAACCGTGTCGCCGGGCGCCAGGAAGGCCGCGTAGGCGGCCAGGTTGGCGCTCGCCCCCGAGTGAGGTTGCAGGTTGGCGTGGTCCGCCCCGAACAGCTCCTTCGCTCGGGTCCGCCCGATCTCCTCGGCCCGATCGACGACGCCACAACCCCCGTAGTAGCGCTTGTCGGGGTATCCCTCGGCGTACTTGTTGGACAGCGTCGACCCGAGAGCGGCCAGCACCGCCGGCGACGTGAAATTCTCGCTTGCGATGAGCTGAAGGCCGCTGCGAAGTCGATCGAGCTCGTCGAGGACCACGTCCGCGATCTCGGGATCCTGGTCCTGAAGGGCACCAAAGTCTGGGCCCCAGAAGGGGACGTCGCTCATGAGTCACTCCTCGACGGTCACGTCACCCGGCTCGCAAGGGCCATGGCCTCGCTGCCTCGCGCGGGCTCGCCGATCCTAGCCCCGGCCCGCAGGAGGGCCGACGAGCCTGCGGACCGCGTCCTGGATCTGGAGCGCCGTGGCACCGTAGACGTCCGCGGACAGCCCGTAGGGATCGTCGATATCCATGGCGTCGTCCCGCAGAATCGGGCCGGAGCTCGCCAAGCGGCGCACCTCGGCCAGGCGGGCGGCCGGGTCGGTGACGCCCACGAGCTCCTGGGCGGCGACCGAGGCCACCGCGGCCGCCTGCAGAAGGGTCAGGGTGCGACTCTCGGCTTCGGGAACGAGTCGCAGGACGTGAGAGACGTGCCTGGAGGTTGCGCACAGCACCAGGTCGGCCGCCGCCACCGATCGCTCGCTGAGCCCTGAGGCCCGAAAGTGCGTCGAAGACACCCCGAGGGCCTTCAGCGCCTGCGCGGCCCCCGGATTGATCCCCTCCCCCGCATGTCCGATGTAGGTGCCGGCCCCCTCGAGGGCCACGCGCTTGGACGCTTCGCCGTAGCTGGCGTCGAGCTCGGCTCGCATGATCAGCTCGGCCATCGGCGACCGGCAAATATTGCCCGTGCACACATGCAGCACCCGGAACCGATCGTCGTTCACGGGAACCTCACTCGCGCACCACGAGGTCAGGGGCGACTTCCCTGATGGTCTGGGCGTCGAGGGCACCCGCGCGCAGCAGCACCGGCGTCGCGCCGGACAAATCCACGATCGTCGAGGGGACCGGGGCCGCGCAGGGGCCGCCGTCGAGGTAGACGCTGATGCCGTCGCCCAGCTGCTCGACGGCCTCGTCGAGCATCGTCGCCGGCGGCTGACCGGACCTGTTGGCCGAGGACACGGCCATCGGACCGACCTCGCGGAGGAGCTCGATGGCGACGGGGTGCAGCGGCATCCGCACCGCCACCGTGCCGCCCGCGTCGCCAAGGTCCCAGACCAAGCTGGGCGCCTGCCGCACGACGACCGTGAGAGGGCCGGGCCAGAAGGCCTCCACAAGATCACGAACCCTTTGGGTCAACGTCTCGGCGAGGCCATCGAGCGTGCGCGGGCTCCCCACCAGAACGGGTACGGGCATGTCCCGGCCGCGGCCCTTGGCTGACAACAAGGCGGCGACTCCGGACGACGAGAACGCATCACAGCCCAGCCCGTACACCGTGTCCGTGGGGAGGACGACCAGTTCGCCTCGCCCCGCAGCCTGCGCGGCCATCTTGAGCCCACGGGCGCGCTCGGTGGCGTCGGAACAGTCGTAGAAGCGACTCACAGGAGGGATCCTGCCGCACCGTCGTCCGCAGCATCGCTCGCCCGGCGAGCCGTCGTGAACCGGTCACGCCCAGCGAGGTCGCGATGGTCGGCGACCGCAACGAAACGGCCTTCGCGTTCCAGGACGTTGACGAGCTGCGCACCCTGGACATCAGCGTGCTCGAGCACCAGCAGCCCATCGGGCCTCAACAGTTCGCCCGCCCGGGCGATGATCGCGCGCATGACGTCGAGTCCGTCGACGCCGCCGCCCCACAGGGCGACGGGCGGGTCATGCTGGGCGACCTCGGGGTCGCGGATGACGGCACCGGCCGGTATGTAGGGAGGGTTGGACACGACCACGTCGACGCCGCCGTCGAGCTCGGGAAAGGCCTGCCTTGCATCTCCAAGGCGCAGCTCGACGCCGGTGTCGCGGAGGTTGTGCTCGGCCCACGCATGCGCCTCGGGCGAAAGTTCGACCGCGAACACTTGCGTCGTCGGCGACTCTTGGGCGACCGCTGCGGCTATGGCCCCGGACCCCGTGCACAGGTCGACGAGCCGAGGACGCTCGAACCCGGCGTCGGCCAGCCGGTTGACCTCGGTCAGCGCCGCCTCAACCACTAGCTCGGTCTCCGGGCGTGGGATGAACACGCCGGGGCCGACCGCCAGCTCCAGCCGGCGGAAGTACGCCACGCCGGTCAGGTGCTGCAGCGGCACTCGAGTGCTGCGCAGACCCACCAGGTGGTTGATCGCCGCGGCCTGCTCGACCGTGACCGATCGAGCCAGCGCCAACCGGGCCGGTTCGATCGCCAGCACGTGGGCCGCCAACGCCCGAGCATCGTGCCCGCTGGACTCCACGCCCGCGGCATCGAGCCGCCAGGAAGCCTCACGGACCAGGTGGGAGAGGTCGACCGACGGAGCGCCGTCGGCGGCACGACCGGCTGGCTGCGTCATCCCCCGGACAACCTCGCCGCCAGGTCTGCGTCGAGACAGGCCTGAATGACCCCGTCGAGATCGCCGTCAACCACCTGGTCGAGGTTGTAGGACTTGTAGCCGACTCGATGGTCACTGATGCGGTTCTCCGGAAAGTTGTAGGTGCGAACCCGCTCGGACCGGTCCACCGTCCGGACCTGGGATCGACGAGCATCCGAGGCGGCCGCGTCGGCCTCCTCCTGCGCGGCGGCCAGCAGGCGGGCCCGAAGGATGCGCATGGCCTGCTCCTTGTTCTGGAGCTGAGACTTCTCGTTCTGGCACGAAACGACGATGCCCGTCGGAGCGTGCGTGATCCGCACGGCCGAGTCGGTCGTGTTGACGCTCTGCCCTCCGGGGCCGGAGGACCGATAGACATCGATGCGGAGGTCTGCAGGATCGATGACGACCTCGACGTCCTCGGCCTCGGGGAACACAAGGACCCCGGCTGCCGAGGTGTGGATGCGCCCTTGGGACTCTGTGGCCGGCACCCGCTGGACCCGATGGACGCCCCCCTCGAACTTAAGCCGCGCCCACGGGGCTTCGCCCGGTCCGACCGCCCCTCGCGCCTTCACGGCGACCGATCCGCCTTTGAGACCTCCGAGGTCGGACTCCTGCGTGTCGAGAATCTCGGTCTTCCACCCTCGACGTTCGGCGTAGCGGAGGTACATCCGCATCAGGTCGGCGGCAAACAGAGCCGACTCATCGCCTCCCTCCCCGGCCTTGACCTCCAGGATCACATCGCGGTCGTCATCAGGGTCACGGGGCACCAACAGCGCGCTGAGCTCGTCGGCGAGCTCTTCTTGGCGTGCGGCCAGCGCCAACGCCTCAACGCCGAACGCTTCGTCCTCCTGGGCCAGCTCCTGGGCGGTCGCCAGATCCTCGCCTACGGTTCGCCACTGCCGGTAGGCGGAAACCACCGGTCCCAGCTGGGAGTAGCGGCGACCCAGCCGGCGGGCTGCCGCCTGGTCGCCGTGCACGGCCGGGTCGGCCAGCTGCGCCTCGAGATCCTGGTATTCAGCGAGCAGGTCCTCGACGTGCTCGAACATGATGGTCTCCGAGGGTTGAGCCCGGTAGGAGGAACGTTCCTGGTCGCCATGCAAACGGCGCCGCACCCCCAGGGGTACGGCGCCGTGAGCGGAGCTACTTGGCGTCGGTCTTCGCGCCGGCCTTCGCGCCGAAGCGCTTCTCGAAACGGGCGACCCGGCCGCCGGTGTCGAGGATCTTCTGCTTGCCGGTGTAGAAGGGGTGGCACGCAGAGCACACATCGGCGTGGATCACGCCGTTCTCGGCTGTGCTCCGCGTCGTGAACGTCTCACCACAGGTGCAGGTGACCGTCGTCTCGACGTAGGTCGGGTGGATGTCAGGCTTCATCGGAACTACTCCTCGGGGTCATCGGCGCCGGGTCGTGCAGCACAGCGTGCGCACGTGAACCGGTCCTCCTCCAGTGTGCCAGCACTGGCACCGTCCTCCCAAACGCTGCGAGGCCTTCCGCTGTTCCCGATGGCCGAAGCAGTGGGGAGGCCACGTCGCCCACAGGGAAGCGCGGCGACCGCCTTGCGCCGGGGTCACTCCTCGCTGCTGAGGATCCCGCCGCCCTTGGGAGTCGTCTTCTGCACCTGCATGAGGAACTCGTAGTTGCTCTTCGTCTCGCGCAGCTTCGACAGGAGGAGCTCGATGCCTTGCTGCTGGTCGAGAGCGTGCAGCACCCGACGGAGGTTCCAGGTGATCTTCAGCTCTTCGCTGGCCATCAGGATTTCCTCCTTGCGCGTGCCCGAGACGATCACGTCCACGGCTGGGAAGATCCGCTTGTCCGCGAGTCGGCGGTCGAGCTTCAGCTCCATGTTTCCGGTGCCCTTGAACTCCTCGAAGATGACTTCGTCCATCTTCGAACCCGTCTCGACCAACGCGGTCGCCAAGATGGTCAGCGAGCCACCGTTCTCGATGTTGCGGGCCGCACCGAAGAATCGCTTGGGCGGGTACAGCGCGCTGGAGTCGACACCTCCGGACAGAATGCGTCCCGAGGCAGGAGCGGCCAGGTTGTAGGCGCGCCCCAGCCGCGTGATCGAGTCGAGAAGCACGACCACGTCGTGGCCGAGCTCGACGAGTCGCTTGGCCCGTTCGATGGCCAGTTCGGCCACCGTCGTGTGGTCCTCTGCCGGGCGGTCGAAGGTCGAGGCGATGACCTCGCCCTTGACCGTACGGGTCATGTCGGTGACTTCCTCGGGTCGCTCGTCGACGAGCACGACCATGAGGTGCACTTCAGGGTTGTTGGTGGTGATGGCGTTCGCGATCGCCTGCAACACCATCGTCTTTCCGGCCTTGGGCGGGCTGACGATCAGACCACGTTGGCCTTTGCCGATGGGCGCCACCAAGTCGATCACGCGGGTCGTGAGGTTGGTCGGGTCGGTCTCAAGGCGCAGCCGCTCTTGCGGGTAGAGCGGCGTGAGCTTCTGGAAGTCGACGCGCGAGCGCGTCTGCTCGGGATCGACGCCGTTGACGGTGTCGAGGCGGACAAGGGCGTTGAACTTGTCGCGTCGGCTCCCTTGCTGCTGCTCGCCGTCACGTTGCTGCTTCACAGCCCCCGTGATGGCGTCGCCCTTGCGCAGGCCTGCCTTGCGGACCTGATTGAGCGAGACGTAGACGTCATTGGGCCCCGGTAGGTAACCAGACGTCCTGACGAAGCCGTAGTTGTCGCGGATGTCGAGGATGCCCGCGACCGGGACGAGAACGTCGTCCTCGGTGAACGTGGGCTCCGCATCGCCCTGACCCGTGCTCTGGCCGGCGGCGAAGCGGTCGCGGCCCTGGCGGCTGCGGTCGCGGTTGCGACCGCGGCGCCGTCGGTTTCCGCGGCCCTCGTAATCGTCGTACTGGCCCTGCTGGCCCTGCTGGTTGCCCTGGCCGCTTGGGCCACTGCCTTGAGCGGCGCGGTCAGCGCGGTCGTCACCGTCGTTGCGGTCGTTCCGCTCGTTGCGGTCGTTCCGGTCGCTGCGGTCGTTCCGCTCGTTCCGCTCGTTCCGGTCGCTGCGGTCGTTCCGCTCGCTGCGGTCAGTCCGCTCGCGATCGTTCCGGTCACTGCGCTCGTTGCGGCTCTGGCGGGGGGCGCGCGCACTTTCGGCCTGCTGGTCCAGCCCGTTCTGCCCCTGGGCCGGGGTTTCTTCCGTCGGCGCCGGTGCCGTGTCGGCGGGCGAGGACGCCGACGATCGATCAGCACGCGAGGCCTTGATCTTGCCGGAGGAACCTCCGGATTGCGCGGTGGTGATGGCCTCGATCAACTGAGCCTTGCGCATCTTGCCCGCGCCGGTGATGCCGAGACTTCCGGCCATCTGTTGGAGCTCGGGCAGGACCAATCCGCTCAGGCCTCCCCCAGACTTGCGGCGCGGCTTTGCAGCCGCCGTGTCGCCGTCGGAGGGGGCATCGGTGATGGTGTCGCTCACTCACAGATCCTTTGTGGAGCGGGAGATGGATGCACGAAGGACGCGTGCAGGAGCTCCGTCGGGAAGGACTTCCACGGAGGTCGGGCGGGCGCCGAGGCGTCGGCGCAGAGCATCGACGAGGTGGAAAAGGAGCACCGGCCGTTTGGCGTCTGGTGCAGCATCATCGTAACACCAACAGCCACGCGTTCGTTCCTACGCCGCCCCGAACCGTGTCCTTGTCGTGACCAATTGCCAGGCCCAGACCGAGTACCTCGCGGGCGCGTCAGCCGCGGTAAGGCTCGGCGATCGCTCCCCTGTCGACAGTCAGCACGTGCGCCGAGAACCCTTTCGGCGCAAGAGCGACGACCACCTCGGCGTCGGCCGCGCCGGGAAGCGCGAGAACGCTCGGACCGGCGCCTGAGATGACAGCGGGGTAGCCGCGCCCACGAAGCGTCGCGACGAGCTTGGCCGACCTCGGCATCGCCGGCGCCCGATATGACTGGTGCAGGCGATCCTCGGTCGCGTCGAACAGCAGGCCGGGCTCGCGAGTCATCGCCGCGAGCAGCAGGGCGGCCCGCCCCGAGTTGAAGGCGGCGTCCTCGTGCGGCACCTCGGCCGGCAGCAACCTGCGTGCCTTGCGTGTAGACACCTGGGTCTGAGGTACGAAGACAACGGGCGTGAAACCCTCGGCCACGGGCAGGCTCCGAGCACGGACGGCGTCCGAAGCGCCCGTCCAGGCCAAGGTCAGCTGTCCGAGCAGCGCCGCTGCCACGTTGTCGGGGTGACCTTCGAGAGCAGTGGCCAGGGCCAACAGCTCATCGTCCGGCAAGCGTTCGTCGCCGCCCACGGTCAACCAGCGGGCGGCCGTCAGGCCGGCGACGATCGCCGCTGCTGAGGAGCCCAGACCGCGACCGTGGGGAATGTGATTGGCGCAGACGACGGCAAGGCCTCTCGGCTGGCCGCCCAAGGCCTTGAAGCCCGAGCGAAGAGCCCGGACGACGAGGTTCTTCTCGTCGGTGCGCACGACGCCGGCCCCTTCACCCGCCACGTCCACGCTGAGGCCCGGATCGTCAGTGACCTGAACGATCAGGTCGTCCCGCAGCGACAGAGCCAAGGCCAGGGCGTCAAACCCGGGCCCGAGATTGGCCGAGGTGGCCGGGACGGTGACGTGCACGGCCTGTGCTCTGAACATCGGGGCTGTCATCGAAACCCGCCTAGTGGGCGAGGCCGAGCTCGGCCGCCGCAGCCACGGCGTCGACCGCGACCGTCACCGGAGGTGGAGCGCCCGCGATCGCCCAATCCGGGTCCTTGAGTCCGTGCCCCGTGACGGTGCAGACGACCGTTTGCCCGGCCTCGAGCAGGCCTGCAGCGTGCGACTGGAGCAGACCGGCCACCGACGCGGCTGACGCAGGCTCGACGAAGACCCCTTCCTCTGCGGCGAGCATGCGGTAGGCGCGCAGAATCGCTCGGTCGGTCACGGAATCGATCCGACCCGAGGACTCGTCCCTGGCGGCAACAGCCTGAGACCAGGACGCCGGGTTGCCGATCCTGATCGCGGTCGCGATGGTCGAGGGCTTGGCCACCACCGCGCCGCCGACGATGGGGGCGGCTCCGGCGGCCTGGAATCCCCACATCCGAGGCGTCGAGGTCGCCGGGCCGTCAGCGGCGTACTCGGTATAGCCCTTCCAATAGGCCGTGATGTTGCCGGCGTTTCCGACCGGAAGCACGTGGAGGTCTGGGGCGTCGCCGAGTGCGTCGACGATCTCGAACGCCGCCGTCTTCTGACCTTCGATCCGGAACGGGTTCACGCTGTTGACCAAGGCGACCGGGTATTGCTCCGACAGGTCTCGGGCCAGCGTCAGGCAGTCGTCGAAACTGCCCTGGACCTGGAGCAGACGAGCGCCGTGCGCGAGAGCCTGGGAAAGCTTCCCCATGGCGATCTTTCCCTCGGGGACCAAGACTGCGCACAGCATCCCGGCTCGGACGGCGTAGGCCGCCGCTGAGGCGCTCGTGTTTCCGGTGGACGCACAGATGACGGCTTCTGCGCCTGCTTCAGCCGCCTTGGAGATCGCCACCGTCATGCCGCGGTCCTTGAACGAGCCGGTCGGGTTGGCGCCCTCCACCTTCAAGTGGACCGAACAGCCCACGCGCTCGGACAGCACCGGCGCGGGCACCAGTGGGGTCCCACCCTCGAGCAGAGTGACGACCGGCGTCTCGGCGTCCACGGGGAGGCGATCGCGGTACTCCTCGATCACCCCACGCCAGGGTCGTGTGCCTACGTGCACGGTCATTCCCGCTCCCCCTCCACCCTCAAGACGCTCGTCACGGTGCGGACGACGTCCAACCCACGCAGCTCCTCGACCACGCCGGCGAGCGAGGCTTCGGTCGCGCGGTGGGTGACGATGGCCAGCGTGGCTGCCATCCCGTGCCCGTCCTGGCGCAGCGTCTCGATGCTGACCCCGTGTTCGGCAAAGGTGTTGGCCACCTTCGCGAGCACACCGGTGCGGTCAGACACGTCGATGGCGATGTAGTAGCGGGTCAGGGCCTCGCCTATGGGCCGGACCGCCAAAGCAGCGTAGGCACTTTCCCGTGGTCCACGACCGCCCGAGAGGCGGTTGCGGCCGACCGCCACGAGGTCCCCCAGGACGGCACTTGCCGTGGGAGCTCCACCCGCGCCCCGGCCGTAGAACATCAGCTCTCCGGCCGCGTCGCTCTCGACGAACACGGCGTTGTAGGCCTCACGGACCCCGGCCAAGGGGTGCGTGCGCGGGACCATCGCAGGGTGCACGCGGACGGCCACTCCGGCACCGTCCGGGCTGCGCTCGCAAATGGCCAGCAGCTTGATGACATGGCCCATCTCGCGGGCCGTCGCCACGTCGTCGGAGGTGACCGCCGAGATGCCTTCGCAATGGACGTCAGCCAGAGTGACCCGCGAGTGGAAAGCCAGGGCGGCGAGGATCGCCGCCTTGGCTGCGGCGTCGTGCCCTTCGACGTCGGCCGTGGGGTCGGCCTCGGCATAACCCAGCGCCTGGGCCTCGGCCAGCGCGTCGGAGAACTCGGCACCTGTCTCGTCCATCTTGGTCAGGATGAAGTTCGTCGTTCCATTGACGATGCCGAGGACCCGGCTGACGTTGTCGCCGACCAGACTTTCGCGGAGCGGACGAAGGAGCGGGATGGCTCCGGCCACGCTGGCCTCGTAGTAGAGGTCGACGCGCGCCGCGTCAGCCGCTTCGTACAGCTCGGCGCCATGGACGGCGAGCAGGGCCTTGTTGGCCGTGACGACCGAGGCACCGCGCTTCAGGGCCGTCAGCACGAGCTCGCGAGCAGGCTCCAGGCCGCCCATCAGCTCGACGACGACATCCACGTCCGTGCGGGTCACGAGGCCGGCCAGATCGGTGGTCAGCAGCGTCGGGTCGATCCCCGGCCGCTCCCGCTCGAGTGAGCGCACCCCGATGCCGACCAGTTCGACATCGGCTCCGACCCGGGCCGCGAGGTCGCTCGCCTGGGACGTCAGCCGGCGAGCCACTTCGCTCCCGACCACCCCGCACCCGAGCAGCGCCACCTTGAGCGGCTGCGCACCCATCAAGTCCTCCAACGCTTCGGCCGCAGTCGGGCAGGGCAAGGGCCCCGATCAACGCCGCGGTGCGCTCATCCTTCCACGCGTCTGGCCGACCGTCGGTCAGCCAGGGTCGAGGGCGAGCAGGTCGTCCTCGGTCTCGCGACGGAGGAGGACCTTGGTCGCACCGTCCGCTCCGACGGAGATGACAGGCGGCCGAGGAACATGGTTGTAGGTCGACGCCATCGAACGGCAGTAGGCGCCGGTCGCCGCCACGGCGAGGAGGTCGCCCGGCGCCAGGTCTTCCGGGAGCCACGCGTCCTTCACCACGACATCTCCGCTCTCGCAATGCTTGCCCACCACGCGCGCCAGCATCGGCGGCGCGCTGGACGACCGCGAGGCCAGCGTGCAGGTGTGGTCGGCGTCGTAGAGCGCCGTCCGGATGTTGTCGCTCATCCCACCGTCGACGGACACGTACGTCCGGCGGCGGCCGACGGTGTCGAGCTCAAGCGGCTTCACGGTGCCTACTTCGTAGACGGTCAGCGTGCTGCGCCCGACGATCGCCCGTCCGGGCTCTACAGACAACCGAGGCACGGCCAGCCCCGTTGCAGCACACTCGCGCTCGACGATCTCGCGCAGCCGTTCGGCCACGACGGCGGGCGGGAGCGGATCGTCCCCGGCGACGTAGGAGATGCCGAGGCCACCTCCAAGGTCCAGCTCGGGGAGCTCGATGCCGTGCTCGTCCCTCACGTCCGCCGCCAAGCCCACCGCGCGATGAGCGCTCACCTCGAAGCCGGCGGTGTCAAAGATCTGGGAACCGATGTGGCTGTGGAGGCCGACCAGGTCGAGGGCCGGAAGCTTTACCGCTCGACGGATGGCCTCCGCCGCGGCGCCGCTCGCCAGTGAGAAGCCAAACTTCTGATCCTCGTGCGCGGTCGCGATGAACTCGTGGGTGTGGGCTTCCACGCCCACCGTGACGCGGATCAGGATCGACGCGCGGGTTCCCTTCTCGTCGGCCATGAACGCGACCCGCGCCAGCTCCTCGAAGGAGTCCACCACGATCCTGCCGACTCCGACCTCAAGAGCCCGATCAATCTCGAGCAGAGACTTGTTGTTGCCGTGCAAGGCAATCCGCGCTGGCGGAAAACCTGCCCTGAGAGCGACCGCGAGCTCTCCGCCGGTGCAGACGTCGAGACCGAGCCCCTCGTCGTCGGCCCAGCGCGCCAGCTCGGTGCAGAGGAAGGCCTTTCCTGCGTAGTAGACATCCGCAGTTCCCCCGAACGCTGCGCGCCACTCCTGCATGCGCGCCCGCACGTCGGTCTCGTCCAGGACGAACGTCGGCGTGCCGAACGCGCGGACGAGATCTCGGAGGTCAAGGCCCCGGATCCGCAAGGCCCCGGACTCCGGCTCCCGATCCACCCCCTCGGCCCAGACGGCCCCGTCGAGCAGCCCGAGATCGTCCGGGGGCGCCCCGAGCGGCGAGTCATGCACGAGCTCGCCGTGACGAGGCCCCGCCGGGTGAGCGCGCATGCCGTCATCCTTCCGCACGGCCTTTCGCCCGCGTCTGGTGCGTCCATCAGGGGACGGCAGATGAGACACGCTCGACGTCGGGGGGTGGGGGGTCGGCCGTGGGGGGCCTGGCGGGAGGCCGAGCGCAGCGAAGGCCGGATGGTAGGCCGACCCCCCACCCCCCGACGTCGAGCGCCCCAGCAATGAGCCGTCGTGTCCCACCACAGTGGGCCCTGCCCTCGCCTGGTCGGACGCAGGTCGGGGAGTTACATGCGCTCGGGGGCGCTGACTCCGAGCAGGTCCAGCCCGTTGGCCAGCACCTGGCGGGTCGCGTCGTTCAGCCAGGCCCGGGTGCGGTTGACGTCGGTCACCGGCTCATCACCCTTGGGGATCACGCGGCACGCGTCGTACCACCGGTGGTAGGTGCCGGCCAGGGCTTCGAGGTAGCGCGCGACCCGGTGGGGTTCCCGCATCTGCGCCGCGGTCGCCACGGTCCTGGGGAACTCGGCGAGCATGCCGAGCAGGGCACCTTCGCTGGGATGGACCAAGAGCGAAGGGTCGAAGGCGTCGAGTCCGATCCCGACGTCTGCCGCGTTCTTCCGAACGTTGCAGGTCCGGGCGTGCGCGTACTGCACGTAGTACACCGGATTGTCGTTGGTGTGCTTCGAGAGAACGTCGAGGTCGATATCGATGTTCGAGTCGCTGGAGGACCTCGCGAGCGCATAACGCCCCGCGTCGACGCCAACGGCGGTGACGAGGTCTTCCAGAGTGACGATGGTGCCCGCCCGTTTGCTCATCCGGAGCGGTTCCCCGTCCTTGACCAGGTTGACCATCTGGCCGATGAGGATCTCGAGGTTGACCCCAGGGGTGTCGCCGAAGGCGGCGCACATGGCCATCATCCGACCGATGTATCCGTGATGGTCGGCGCCCAGCATGATGATCAGCCGGTCGAAGCCGCGCTCGCGCTTGTTGAGGTAGTAGGCGAGATCGCCGGAGATGTACGCGGGTTCGCCGGTGCTCCGGATGATCACTCGATCCCGGTCGTCCCCGAGGTCGGTCGTGCGCAGCCAGACGGCGCCGTCCAGCTCGAAGATCCTGCCAAGCCCTCGCAGGCGCTCGATAGCCCGCTCGACCGCACCCGAGTCGTGCAGGTCGTTCTCGTGGAAGAACACGTCGAAATCGACGCCGAAGTCATGCAGCGACTGCTTGATCTCGTCGAACATCATCGAGACGCCGTCGCGCCGGAAAACCTCCTGGGCCTCGGCGTCAGGCAGGTCGAGCACGCCCGGGTTCGACGCCATGACCTGCCGGGCGATCTCCTCGACGTAGGTGCCGCCGTATCCGTCCTCCGGCGGCTCGAGGCCACGCGCCCTGGCCAGCAGCGACCGGGCGAAGCGCTCCACCTGGGCCCCGTGATCGTTGAAGTAGTACTCGCGGGTCACCTCGGCGCCCGCGGCCCGCAGGACGCGCGACAGGGAGTCACCGACGGCGGCCCAGCGCACGGCACCCATGTGCAGCGGGCCGGTGGGGTTGGCCGAGACGTACTCGAGGTTGATCCGTTGACCTGTCAGCGCATCGCCGTGCCCGTACGTCGTCCCGGCTTTCACGATGGTGCGGGCCAGCTCACCCTGCGCCGCGGCGTCCAAACGGATGTTCAGGAAGCCCGGGCCGGCGACCTCGACCGAGGCGATTCCATCCACTTCGACCAACCGCTCGGCAAGCAGGGCCGCGATGTCGCGCGGATTACGCTGCGCCGGTTTGGCCAGCTGCAGCGCGATGTTCGTGGCGTAGTCACCGTGATCTCGCTGTTTGGGTCGCTCGATGGTCACGCTTGCGGGAATCTGCTCGGCAGCGAGAGAAAGCGCGCCCGCGGCGATGGCATCGAGCACGGCCGTACGAACCGCGTCAGCCAGCACGAGAGGAGTCACACCGCCCAGGCTACTGGGGCGGGCACAGGCACTAGGTTGGCCGCCAGCACTCGTCGACTCGGCGGATGCGCCAGGTAGTTCCCAGACGGAGCAAGGCAGGGGAAGGCGTGACCATCGTGGGGATCATCGAACGAACTGCGACAGCACTGATGCGGCCCACGGATCTGGCCGAGCAGGCGGCCGTGATCACTGCGGCTGCCGGGGCGGGAGCTTCGTTCCAGCGTGGCCTGATGCCTCGGACGACCAAGGATCAGGCGATCCTGACTGGCGTTCTGGTGGCGATCAACTACGGCATCGTCGTGACCGGACAGTCGGCGGCGGAGGGGCTGGCTGGGACGCTGGCCGGCAAGGACGCTGGTCCGCGCCAGTTCCGGCGTGCCGCGATGGTCGTCGAGGCCGGTCTCCTGGCAGCGGGTCTCGGGCTTCAGAAGGGGCTCCCTGAATATCCCGGGGAGCCGATGGCGCGTGCGGGCGCACGGTCGCTCGGCTTTCGCGCAGTCGTCGGCAGCGCCGCCGCCCTTGGTGGGCTGGTCGTCACGGATGTTGCGAGTCGAGCCAGCAGGAGAGAGCTCCGCGCACTACCCGTCGCCCCGCTTGCACTCCTCGGAGCCGCGGCCGCGGCGACGACGTACGGCCTCGCGCGGCGTCGACAGGCCGCCAGCGGGACCGTGGACGAGCACGGGATGGCTGTCGAGTCCGACACCCGGATCGTGGCGGGCCGCGCAGTGGGCGCAGGCGCTCTGGTCGCGGGCGTCACCTTCGCGGCGTCGTACGGCGAACGCCTGGCAGCCCACGCGGTCGCGTACCCGGTGGGCATGGTGGTCCCGGCGGCCCTGGCTCGATTGACCGGCCACGTCGTTGCGCTGGGCGGACTCGGGGCTGCCGGCTACTTCGGCATCCGCAAGATCCTCGCCGACGCGGACCACACCGGCGCCGCCGTCGAGGCCGCCTACGCCACGCACCCCACGTCCGCCCATGTCAGCGGCGGGCCAAACAGCCTCGTCAGCTCTGACGACATCGGCCGCGAAGGCCGACGGTTCGTCAACATGGCCCTCACGCCGGCTGAGATCAAAGAAGCCACTGGCCGATCGCGAGCCACCGAACCGGTGCGTGCCTTCATCGGCCTCGCCTCGGCACCGACACCCCAGGGCCGAGCCGACCTAGCACTTCGAGAGCTCGAGGCCCTGGGCGGACTCGAACGACCCTTCATCGTCTTCTACACCCCTACCGGCACGGGATACGTCAACTACGTCGTCCTCGAGACGGTCGAATACCTGACCGGCGGGAGATGCGCGCAGATCGCCATGCAGTACTCGCTTCGACCGTCCCCGATGTCTCTGGGCAAGGTCGGAGTCGGAAAGGAACAAAACGAAGCATTCCTGACGGCGCTGCGCGCACGAATCGACGAGCTGCCCGAGGGCAAGCGCCCCCGGCTGTTGATGTTCGGAGAGTCTCTGGGGGCTCAGACGGGGGCCGACACGTTGTTCCAGGGCCACGCCGAGATCGACACTTTCGGCGTCGAGCGGGCCCTGTTCATCGGGATGCCCGGATCCACTCTGGCGCCCCGGCACTGGCGAGAGAACCAGCAGGCCGTCGACCCGCAAGGCGTGGCAGTGGAGGTCGGCACCCACGAGGAATGGCTGGCGCTGCCCAAGGAGCAGCGCGACCGGATCCGCGTCGTCCTGCTCAGCCAGCACGACGATCCGATCGTGAAGTTCAACATGCCGCTGGCCGTACAACGCCCTGACTGGCTTGGCCCGGACCGCAATCCTGCCGTGCCCGCGGAGCTCCGCTGGCAACCGCTCGCCACGTTCCTCGCGACCATGATCGACGCCATGAACGCCATGTCAGTCGTCCCCGGGACGTTCGTGTCCCGCGGTCACGACTACCGCAAGCAGCTCGCCGTGTTCGTCCGCGACGTCTTCGACTTGAAGGAACCCCCGAACGGGATGGAGCCCATCGAGCACGCCCTGCGCGCAAGGGAGCTCGCCTGGGCGACGCGCCGCGTCTCGGCCGCACAAGCCGAGGCGGCCGAGAACGCCGTACGCGAACAGCTAGCAAAGTGGGGTGTCAACGCCGAGCAGGTGCCGCCGCTGGTGACCGTCCCCCAGGAACACGACGCGCTAGCCGTCACCTGACCGCGCTTCAGCGGGCCGGCGCCTGATGACCGTTCTCGCCATCTTGGTGGTCTTGGGTGCGCTGTCCATCCTCATCCACCGAGCACCCGTCCGCCTGTACCTCCCGCTGTGTCTCCTTTCAACTGTCGGGCTGCTCGTCTGGGGCAGGCTCCTCGAGCTGACGTGGACGGAGCTCGGCATGGGCCGGGGCACGTGGCTCAGCGGCCTGGCGTGGGGGGTGGCTGGCGCCGGACTTGTGGTCGGAGTGGTGGCGAGCGGCGTCGCGATCCCCGTGACAAGAGGCCTGTTCGTCGACGGCAAGACAGCCGACCACAGCACTCGCCGCGTTGCCTACGAGACGGGGGTACGGCTCCCGTGGGGAACGGTCCTGCTCGAGGAAACCGCCTTTCGTGGGCTGCTCTTGGCGGTTCTGCTCACCGAGACCGATCGGCCAGAAGCTGTTGCGGTTTCCGCAGTCGCGTTCGGCCTCTGGCACGTCGTGCCCTCGCTGGGTCGAGGTGATCAGCTCCAGGTAGCCGGAAGGGCCATGGGAGAGCACGCCAACCTCGGTTTCGTCGCCACGGCCGTGATCTCCACGACAGTGGCCGGCGCTGTCCTGGCCATCCTCCGGCTGGTCAGCGACAGCCTGCTGGCGCCGATGCTCGTGCATTGGTCGCTCAATGCTGCAGGGCTGCTCGCTGCCGCGATGCTCGGGCGCCGTAGTGACAGATCCGGCTGATAACCTCGACCGACCCCGGCCCCCGTAGCTCAGGGGATAGAGCACCGCCCTCCGGAGGCGGTGGCGCAGGTTCGAATCCTGCCGGGGGCGCTTCATTCTTCAGTATTGCCAACACTTTTCAGCTATGGCTCGGATCTGGTGACACCTTGCGTGCCCCTTCACGGTCCTGGTAGCCACATCCGGGCCTCAGTCCGCCACCGTGACGCCGAGTTGTTCGGACGTGCGGAGCAGCCTCGCCTGCAGGTGCTCTGCGCCGGTCCGCAGCGCCGCATCGACTCCGCGCCGGAGCAGGCTGCCGATCTCGTCCGGCGGCTCCTGCCTGGCGCTCGCCGCGACCGCACGCAACCGGAGCAACTCGGCATCCCACCAGCGCCCGCGACTCTTTGAGGCCAGCGCCTCAGCAGCCTCGAGCACGTCCAACGCCTCGCCAGTACGACCCGAGTTCAGCATCACCTCGGCGAGCAAGCTGTCGAGCGGCAGGCACCAGGCGCCCCAGAACTCCTGCCAGACCGACGCCGCCGGCTCGAGGAAGCGCATCGATCTCTCCAGGTCACCGTTCCAGAAGGCGAGAGCTCCGCGAAACCCGTCGGCGTACCCACGGACGGACTCCGGGACCAGCCGGTCGTCGACAAGCTGGTCGAGCGTCGCAAGATGTCGAACGAGATCGTCGACGTGCCCATCGACGGCGGCAATGGTCAGCGCCGCGTGGCAGCCCTCGATCCGCGAGTACGGGTGCCCGAGCGCGTCCGAAAGCGTTACCGCGTCGGCAGACAACGACCGAGCCTCCTGCGGCTCACCGAGAAGCCACAACGCCAGCGCGGCGAGATTGCGCGCGCAGACTCCGGGGTCGTGCCCGCCGTACTGATAGGTGAGCCGGTGATGCTCCTCGGAGCGGTACGACGCGATCCCGGCGCGCGCGTGGCCAAGGCCATCCGCAGTGCGGCCGAGGAGCAGCAGTCCCGACCACTGGGCATGGTGCGCCTCCAGCACCAAGGACGGGTCACGCAGCTCGGGAAGCAGCGCTGTCAGGCGGTCGGCCGAGGCCGCGGCCCACTCCAGGTCGCCGCTGTGCAGCACGACGAACCAGGCACCCCATCGCGCTTCGAAGCGCTGCTCGGCCGTTCCCAACCGATCGGCCAGCGGGATCGCGTCGTCGAACGCCGATCGTGTCGTCTCCGCCGTCGGTCCCGCCGTCTGCACGGCCGCGGTGCCGGTCGCGAGCTGGACCCGCAAGGCGAGGGCGTCCCGTACGTCCGCGTCAGCAATCATCGTCAGGAGCGCGCCAGCCCGCTCCAGATGCGCCAAGGCGTCCTCGAACGCGTCGGCCTCCGCGGCCGTCCGCGCGGCTCGCAACCATGCCTCCGCCGCGAGCTCGACGAGCCCAGCCTCGGACAGGTGCCAAGCGACAAGCGCCGCGGTGGCCGATCCCGGCTCTCGCTCAAGGATCCGCGCGACGTCCCCGTGCATCGCCCGCCGATCATCACCAGGGATTCCGGCGTACGCCGCCTCGCGGGTCAGCGCGTGCGAGAACTCCCAGACGGACCCCTGAGCCGTACGGACCGGACGCAGGATCTCTGACCTCGCGACGTCGTCGATGGCTCGGACGAACGTGACGTCGCCGAGACCGACGAGCTCGCGCAGCATCGCCTCGGACACGGTGCGCCCGACGACCGCCGCGTACTCCACCACGCGACGATCGTCGGGAGCCAGGCCGTCGATCCGCTCGGCCAGCAGTCCACGCAAAGACGCTGGCACGCCGGGGCGGCTGGGCGCGCTCGACGTATCCGATGCCGATGCCGATGCCGATGCCGATGCCGATGCCGATGCCAGACTTGACGGTGCCGCGGCGCGGACGCACTCCTCCAGGAACAGGGGCGTCCCCGCTGCCAAGGCGAGTACGTGGCGCTTCCACCCATCGAGGTCCGGGGAGTCGCCGACCAGTGACGACAAAATGGCCTCGGCGTCCTCAGCGAAGAGCGGCCCGACCCGCATCCGGGTGCCGTGGCTCCGGTCGCTCCAGGACTCGCCGCCCGTCGGCCGAGTGGTCACGAGGAGTACGCAGCGGCGACGCGCGATTCGGTCAGCCACGTGGGACAACCACGTCTGCGTGGCCTCGTCCGCCCAGTGCGCGTCCTCAAGCACAAGCAGGGCTGGGCGACCGTCGTCGAGCAACACGTCGAGGGACGCCTCGGTGATGCGACGCTGCCTGAGCACCGGGTCGAGCCTCTGCCAGGCGAGGTCGACATCGTCGGGGCGCAGCACGGCGTTCCATGCCTGGTCGTCCGATGGGGGGTCCCGTCCGCGTCGAGCAGCAGTCGGCGCAGCGCCACGTAGGGGGAGTGCTGGTCAAGCGACGAGGCCGGCCCGACGGCGCTGCTCCAGCCGCGCAACTCAAGCCGGGTGCGGAGCTCGTGCACGAGCCTGGACTTGCCGATCCCGGGGTCGCCGACGAGGACAACGACCTGACCGGAACCGTCCTGGGCCCGGTCGGCGAGGCCCTCCAGGGCGGCCAGCTCGGGCAACCGGCCGGCCAACGGGGTGAGTCCGCGGCTCTGGCGCGCCTGGAACGTCGACGCGGTCAGCAGCGGCACCCTGACGCGTCGGAGGCCCGACACGGTCTCGATGGCGCCCGCGCCGAGATGCTCCGCAGTCTCCACCGTGACGAGGACGTCGCCCGCACGCCCGCACCAGGCGAGGTCGCGCGCCGCCTGCACCGCGGCGCCTGCAACGTGGAGCCGATCCGGGGCCGCCAGGAGCTCGCCGGTGGCCGCGCCGCAGCGAACCCGCACGAGCGCGGGTCCGACGGCAACCCCGTCCCAGGCGTGGACCGTGGCTAGCGCGCAGCGCACAGCACGGACGACATGGTCCTCGCGTCCCCGCGGTGCCCCGAACACCGCAACGAGCGACCCTGGCGCACCGACAACCCAGCCACCCTCACGCTCCGCCGCAGCGCGGGTCGCCTCCGCCACGCGCTGGAGCGACCGCGACCAGATCTCGGCATCGTCGAGCGGTCCTTCCACGTCGACGCGGACGTGTACGACCGTTCCTACTCTCACGACGGGGGGTCCGGTCCCCTCGCGTTCCGGTGCCGGAGACTCAGGACGGTCGACGACAGCCACGAGGCGGTAGCCCGACTTCGGCACCGTCTCGATCACGCGTGGCGACCTGGCCGGATCGTCGAAGACCCGCCTGAGCTTGATCACAGCAGCCGACAAGGCGTCGTCCGACACGAACGTGCTGCCCCACACCGCACGCATGAGCTCCGTCCTCGTGACGACGGAGCCGGGTTCCCGCGCCAGCGCCAGGAGCACCTGCAGGGGGCGCGGCTCCAGCCGGCGCTCCTCGCCGCCACGCAGCAGACGGTGTCCGGCCCGGTCGACCGTCCATCCATCGATGTGGAGCGCGCCGGCCCCAGGCTCCGTCACGGTCCCAGGGTGCCGCAGCGGTGATCGATCCGCCGTAGGAACTCCGTAGGAAGCGGGTCGCGCAATGTTCGGGTCAGCGCGGCACGGTCGCTGCGAGCCTGGCCATCCCGCCGAATGCCTCGCCCACAACTCGACCACAACCCTGGAGGACCCGATGACCTCATCCGACACACTGCCGCAGCTCGCCGGCGAACTGTTCGTCACCGACGCCGGGTGCGAGACCGACCTCATCTTCAACCGCGGCGTGCCCATCCGGGAGTTCGCAGCACACACCCTGCTGGAGACAGACTCGGGGACGGCGGCGCTCGCCGACTACTACCGCGGATTCCTGACACTGGCGCGTGACGCCGGCACCGGCATGGTGCTCGACGCCCCCACCTGGAAGGCCCACCCCCACTGGGCCGCGGACCTCGGGTCGACGGTGGACGAACTCGCCAAAGCCAACCGCGAGGCGGTGTTGTTCAGCCTCGCTCTACGCCGCGAGTTCGCGAGCAACCGCGGACCGATCGTGGTCAACGGGCTGGTCGGGCCACGCGGCGATGCCTACGCACCCGACAGCCTGGTCTCGGCGTCCGAGTCGGAGCGCTACCACCGCACCCAGATCGGCTGGCTGGCCGAGGCCGGCGTCGACATGGTCACTGCTCTCACCTTCACGCAGGCGGACGAGGCCATCGGGGCCGTGCGCGCCGCACAAGCAGTCGGCGTGCCCATCGTGATCTCGTTCACGGTCGAAACCGACGGGAGGCTCCCAACGGGTGAGGGGCTGGGCGAGGCGTTCGAGCGCCTGGACAAGGAAACCGACAACGGGGCCGCGTACCTGATGGTCAACTGCGCGCATCCCGACCATGTTCGCCAGGCGGAAACGGGCCCCTGGGTCGAGCGCCTGCGCTCAGTGCGGTGCAATGCGTCACGCCAGAGCCACGCCGAGCTCGATGCTGCCGAGGTGCTCGACGACGGAGATCCGCACGAGTTTGCCGAAGGTCACCGAACCCTGCGCTCGCTGTGGCCGAACCTGACCGTGGTCGGAGGCTGCTGCGGCTCGGACCTCCGCCACGTCACAGCGGTGGTGGATGCCCTGTCATGAGTGCATCAAGGCGCTCGGGTCAGCCGCCCCAGGGGTGCCACCAGGAAGCGACCCACCCTCGGTAGGCGACCTTGTCCTGCTGCTTGCAGCTGGCCAGGTCGGGCCGTGACGCGTACTTCTTCCCGCCGTAGGCGGACCAGAACGGCGCGCCCATCTGCCACTTCCCCCGGTACAAACCGTTCGGGTTGACCGCACGGCAGTTGCCGCCGCTCTCCCGCTTGGCGACGTACTTCGCGTGGGGCGCCACCACCCACTCGGCGCGGGGGATCGAGGACCGGAACTTCTTGGACTTCTTGGCCTTGGCCAGGACCGTGCGGTCGCCGTGAACCTTCGCCTTCGGGGTTGCCTTGGGCACCGCTCCGCCCAGGCCATCGCCGGGGAAGGCGGCGACCGGCGCCATCGGCACCAGCAAAAGGGCAGCCACCACGCCGAACGTGCCGCACGCAGTCGTGGCCAAGACGCGCCAACGAGTCAAGACAGACATAGAGAGCCTCCACGCCTGCGGGGTGAGCTGTCGGGTTGGGCCAGAGGTAGGCCCGTGGCGCTCTCGCGCCACTTCACCCCAAGGTCGCGGCTGGCCGCCGCGCCCGAAAGTGGTTCCCCCACTCCCGCCCTGGTGTCCGTGCCACGGGCGGG
The DNA here is from genome assembly GCA_963820065.1 of uncultured Actinomycetota bacterium. Classification (GTDB taxonomy): domain Bacteria; phylum Actinomycetota; class Actinomycetes; order DATJPE01; family DATJPE01; genus JANPBY01. The sequence goes on from CAWFYM010000010.1 coordinate 666,677, forward strand.
GGCGGGACTGGGCGTACCGACCGTGGGACCACCGCGGACGATGGACGCCACAGACGCTAGCGCAGGAGGGCCAGGAACGCGCAACCCCAAGTTGCTACCAGCAAGGGGTCAACGGACAGTGGAACGCATGAACCTCGCGGAAGACGGCTCCGACCAGGCCGCGGGCGCAGAGGTCGTCGTAGCCGACGACCCCGTTCGCGCGGCCTTCATCCTCAGCCTCTCTGGCGAGGAAGTCGGCCGGGCCGAATACACAGACCGCGCGGACGGCCGCCGTGTCTTTACTCACACCGAGGTGGACCCCGGCGTCGGTCGCCGGGGGCTTGGCTCGCAGCTGGTGCGCTTCGCCCTCGATGAAGCGCGCCAAGCAGGGCGCTCGATCGTGCCCCAGTGCCCGTTCGTTGCCGACTTCCTGCGCCAGCACCCGGACTACGCCGACCTGGCGGTCAGCCCACGGGGATGACGCCGAGCCGGCCAGCCTGGAAGTCCTCGAAGGCGGTCACGAGCTCCTCTCGGGTGTTCATCACGAAGGGGCCGTAGTGGGCGACGGGCTCGCGGATCGGAAGCCCGCCGAGGACGAGCACGTCGAAGGCCGCCGTGCGGGAGTCTTCTGGCGCGGCACCTCGCACGGTGACGACGTCCCCGGCCCCAAGGACCGCGAGCTGACCGCCCGCGAGGGGTGCCTGCTCCGCGGCGACCGAGCCTGAGCCCGAGATGCCGTAGACCAGCGCATTGAAGTCTGGACGCCACGGCAGCCGCATCTCCGCTCCCGGTGCGAGGGTTGCGTGGATCAGGCTGATCGGGGTGTGGGTCGAGCCTGGGCCGTCGTGACCGGCCACCGACCCGGCGATCAGCCGAATGAGCGCCCCGCCGTCGGGCGTGGTCAGCAGGGTCACCTTGCCGCCGAGGATGTCCTGATAGCGCGGCTGCGTCATCTTGAGCGTGCGGGGGAGGTTGACCCAGAGCTGGAAGCCGTGGAACAGGCCACCGGCCATGACGACCTCCTCGGGCGGAGCCTCGATATGCAAGAGACCGCTACCAGCCGTCATCCACTGGGTGTCACCCCCGGTGATCAGCCCTCCGCCGCCTTGCGAGTCCTGATGGCGCAGGATCCCGTCGATCATGTACGTGACGGTCTCGAAACCGCGGTGGGGGTGCCAGGGGGTGCCTTTGGGCTCGCCCGGCGCATAGTCGATCTCACCCATCTGGTCCATGTGGATGAACGGGTCCAGGGCGCTCATGTCGATGCCCGCGAAGGCGCGACGCACCGGGAACCCCTCGCCCTCGAGCCCAGCGGGGGCCGTGGTCCGCGCGAGCACACCGCGATCGGCGGTCACTGAAGGGTCGGGAGCCGGGATACGCGGCAGAGCGAGGACATCGTCGACGGTCACGGCGGGCACTGGGGACCTCCTGGAACGTTAGTTGAACCTTCAATGTCTGTGAACGTCGGCCGCCCCGCGGATAGTCCCGACACGTCGATGGCGGCCAGGTGATCACCGGGCGGCTCACCGACGGCCAGCGCAGCGACCAGCTCGGCGGCCGCGGGCGAGGTCTGGATCCCGAAGCCCCCGAGGCCGGCGTACCAGACGAACGAACGCTCTTTCGGGTCCGGACCCAAGACCATGTCTCGGTCTGGTGCGAAGGTCCGAAGGCCCGCCCACGAGCTGCGGACGTGCCGCAGATCCAGCGTGGTCGCCTCGTTGATCCGGTCCAGGGCCAGCGCGATGTCCAGCTCGCGCGGTCGCACGTCTTCGGGTGGGTTGGGCTGTTCATCAGCCAGCGAACCCAGGACCCCATCGCCCTCGGGGCGCACGTACCACCGTTCACCAGCGTCGTGCACGAGCGGCCAGGCCCGATCGACGGCGCGGTCCGCAGCCCGGGAGGCCACGAAGGCCGTACGTCGCAGCGGCTGCAGACCCAGGCTCTGCATTCCTGCCAGGGTCGCCAGCACATCCGCCCACGCGCCTGCTGCATTCACGAGCACATCGGCCAACAGGCGTGAGCCGCCGTCGAGACCGAGGTGCCAGGTGTCCTGAGCTCGCTCTGCCCAGGTCACCCTCGCGCCGACCCGGACCTCCCCACCGGCGCGGCGAAGCGCCGAGACGTAGTGCTCGTGGAGTCGAGCCACATCGACGTCGGCGGCCCCCGGTTCGTAGGCGGCAGCCACAGCCGAGGCCTCCCGCAGCGGTGGAAAGAGGGCCCGTGCCTGGGCTCCGTCGAGCAGCTCGGTCACGACTCCTTCCCGTCGGCCGTCCTCAACGAAGCGCGCGACCTCGTCCAGGTGGTCCACGTCGGCGAGGTGGAGGAAGCCCCGTCGCGTCAGCAGGTCGCCTCTCTCAAGGGCAGCGCGGGAGGCGCGGGTCAGCGCCCTCGTCGTGGCGGACCCGTAGTTGTCGATGCACATCGCCGCCGAACGCCCGCTCGAGTGCGCGGAGAGCAGGGGCTCGGCTTCGAGCACGACCACGCTCACACCTCGGGCGGCCAAGGCCGCAGCCGCCCCGACCCCGGCGATCCCACCGCCGACCACCGCTGCGTCGCATCGGTCCACGTCGCCAGGCTAGGGGCCACCGGACGCTGGCGTGGACGCTCACCCGCGCGAGACCGGATGCGAGGATCGGATCCATGAACCCTGGCACCCGCGGCTTCGGCAGCGACAACCACGCGTCGGTCCACCCCGAGGCGCTCGCGGCCATCGCCGCGGCGGACGGAGGGCACGAACCGGCGTACGGCGACGATCGACAAACAGGGGCCCTGCGCGAGGTCGTGCGCAGCCAGTTCGGTGGCACCGCGGAGGTGTTTCCCGTCTTCAACGGCACCGGGGCGAACGTCGTCGCCCTGCAGGCCCTGACTCGACCGTGGGACGGCGTGATCTGCACCGACACCGCCCACATCCACACGGACGAGTGCGGGGCGCCCGAGAAGGTCGCCGGGCTCAAGCTGCTGCCCGTCGCCACGGCCGACGGGCGGCTGACCACGGATCTGGTCGCCGGCCAGGCGCATGGCTGGGGCGACCCCCACCACATTCAACCGCGCGTGGTCAGCATCACGCAGAGCAGCGAGCTCGGCACGGTCTACACCCCGGCGGCCGTGCGCGCCCTGGCCGACCAGGCGCACGGATTCGGCATGGCCCTCCACGTCGACGGAGCCAGGCTCAGCAACGCCGCAGCAGCCCTCGGCGTCTCCCTCGCGGCACTGACGACCGACGTCGGCGTCGATGTCGTCTCCTTCGGCGGGACCAAGAACGGGTTGCTGCTCGGCGAGGCCGTGATCGTGCTGAGCCCCGAGCGGGTCGAGGGGGTGGAGTTCCTCCGCAAGTCGTCGATGCAGCTGGCGTCCAAGATGCGCTATCTGTCCGCGCAGCTGATCGCCCTCCTGGAAGGTGATCTGTGGCTGCGCAACGCCGGCCACGCCAATGCCATGGCCGCGCGGTTGGCGGCGGGTGTTTCGGACGTCCCGGGCGTCGAACTCATCCAGCCGGTCGAGGCCAACGGGGTGTTTGCGCGACTTCCACGCCGAGCCATCGCCGACCTCCAGGAGCGGTTCACGTTCTATGTCTGGGACGAGCGGCGAGACGCGGTTCGTTGGATGTGCTCGTGGGACACGACCGAGGCTGAGGTGGACGCCTTCGCGGCGGCCGTTCGTCGCGCGGTCGCCGACGCCGGCTGACCTGCCGACTCGGCCACTCGGCCACTCGGCGAGAGTTGAACGAAACATCGTTTCGCCTGAAGGAACCACCGGGTACGGTGCTCTCATGTCGCTCACCGGGCAGGTCGCGATCGTCACGGGCGCGGGCCAGGGCATCGGCCGAGCCGTGGCCGAACGGCTGGCCGGCCAGGGCATGGCGGTGGCCTTGGTGGCCCGAACGGCCGAGGACATCGCTACAGCCGCCGCGGCGTGCCGATCCCACGGGGTCCGGGCGCTCGAACTGGTCGGTGATGTCGCCGAGCGAGCGTTCGTCGAGGCAGCCGTCCGACGAGCTGAGGACGAGCTCGGCCCCGTCGACCTGCTCGTCAACAACGCCGGCCGGACCGGATCGTGGGAAGGCCCGCTGCTGTGGGAGTCCGACCCGGACGAGTGGTGGGGCCGGGTCGAGACGAACCTGCTCGGGGCGTACCTGTTCGTTCGCTACGTCCTGCCCGGCATGGTCGCCCGCGGTCACGGGAGGGTGCTGGCCATGAACTCGCTGGCCGGAGCGATGCCGCTTCCGATGACCGACGGGGCGTATCCGGTGAGCAAGGCAGGGCTCTTCCGGCTGACCGACCAGCTGGCCAGCCAGCTGGACGGAACGGGGGTCGTGGTCCTCGACCTCTCCCCTGGCCTCGTGGCCACCAAGGCCGTCGCCAACCCCCAGGTGCCCGAGCACCTGTGGACACCGGTGACCAAGATCGGCGACCTCGTGGTGCGGGCGGCCAGCGGCGACCTCGACCCGCTGTCCGGGCGCTTTGTGCACGTCGAGGACGACGTCGACGGGCTGTTGGCTCGCCGGGACGCCATCGTCGCCACGGGCGGTCGCGTGCTGCGCATGCGGCCCGCCTTCGAGGGCGACCCCAAGGTCCCGGCCGGCTGAGCCAGGCACAGACAGCCAGGCCGCTTAGGCTTGCTGGGGTGGATGCCGCCTCCGGATACTCGGGTACGCCGCTGGTCCAGAAGCTCGGCGTGAAGGCCGGCCACCGGGTCCTTGTCGACGGAGCGCCGTCCGGCTTTGCGCTCGCGCCCCTGCCGGCGGGCGTCGACATCCATCGGCGGCTCGGGCCGGGACCGTACGACCTCGTGATCACCTTCTGCGCCGACCGGGCGCGCCTCGATCGGCGCTTCGACGCCCTGGCCGACCACCTCACGAAGGCGGGCGCCCTCTGGATCGCCTGGCCCAAGCAGGCGAGCGGTGTTTCGACCGACCTGTCGGGGAACGTCGTCCGCGAGGTCGCCCTCGCCGCGGGGCTGGTCGACGTCAAGGTGTGCGCGATCGACGCCACGTGGAGCGGCCTGAAGATCGTCCGCAGGGTGCGCGACCGCTGAGCCACCCCAGGGGCGGCGGCTGTTCAGTCGAGCCCGACGCGCTCCAGGAGCCACGCGAACAACTCGGCCTCGTAGGACAGCCGGGCATAGCGACCGGACGGTCCGCCGTGGGCACCCGCACCGGTCTCCACCCGGAACAGGCACCGGGGCGACCAGGCGGGATCGCTCGCCCGCAGGGCGGCGGTCCATTTCGCCGGTTCCCAGACCATCACGCGCGTGTCGTTCACGGCGCCGGTCACGAGCAGGTCAGGACGGACGCCCGCGGCAGGGATGTTGTCGTACGGGCTGTAGGCCAGCATCCAGGCGAAGTCCTCTGGACGTCTCGGGTCGCCCCACTCGTCCCACTCCCCGGCGGTCAGGGGGATGCTGGCGTCGAGCATGGTGGTGACGACGTCGACAAAGGGCACCTCGGCGATCACGCCGCGCCATCGCTCGGGACGCTGCGAGAACACGGCGCCTTGAAGCAGGCCGCCCGCGGAGATGCCCCTCGTGACGATTCGCTCGCCGTCCACCATGCCGTCAGCCAGCCCGTCGGCCACCGCGGCGAGGTCGCCGAACGTGTTCTGCTTCGCCGCCAGGTGGCCCTCCTCCCACCAGTGACGACCCATCTCCCCTCCCCCACGCACGTGCGCATGAGCGAGGACCACCCCACGATCGAGCAGCGAGGGCACCTCGGGTAGCCACTCCGGCCAGTCGGTCGACTCGTAGGACCCATAGGCGTACAGATAGCAAGGCGCGCTGCCGTCGAGCGGCGTGTCGCGACGGCGCGCAACCGTCACCGGGATCAAGGCACCATCGGGAGCTTCGACGGCATACCGCTCCGAGTGGTAGGCCGAGGGGTCATAGCCGGGCACCTCGGTCCGCTTGAGCAACGTGCGGACGCCGGTGTCGAGATCCAGCGAGTACCACGCGGGCGGCGAGGTGTAGGACTCCACGCGGATCGTGACGGTCCGGGTGTCGTAGACCTCGTTCCGGCCCAACCTGATCTGGGCGGCTTCCTCACCGGCGTGCACGTCCAGGGCGCTCTCGCTGCCGTCTCGACGCACGATGCGCAGCAGCGGGTTGCCGTCGCGTCGCAGTTCGAGCACGACGTGTTCGGCAAACACTTCTGCACCTTCGAGCCTCTCGGCCGCGTCCTCTCCGACCAGCTCCTCCCAGTGCTCGCGCCCCGGGGTCGCGACAGGCGCGCGCATGAGCCGGAACTCCGGCGCGCCATCGTTGGTCACGATCAGGAGCACGTCGCCGTCGGCCCGCGGCGCGTGAGACACGTGGTACTCGATGCCTGGGCGGCGGGGTTCGACCAGGACGGGCGTCGACGCAGGGTCCGCGGTCGCCACCAGCAGCACCTCAGAGGTGTTGCGGTTGAACGTATGGATGACGGCGTAGTCGCCGGATCTCGACCCCTGGATGGTCACCTCGTACTGCTCGTCGGTGTCCTCGAACACCACGGGGTCGTCAGCCGGTGAGGTGCCCAGACGGTGTCGCATCACCCGGTGAGAACGCCAGGCATGGTCGGGCACGCAGTAGAAGAAGTCCTGGGAGTCCGCCGACCATGTCCCGCCCGTGTAGTGCACGTGTTCGACGACATCTGGCAGATCGACGCCGGTCGCGAGATCGCGGAACCGGAGGACGTAGACCTCGTCGCCCGCGAGGTCGACGGCATAGGCGAGCAGCCGACCGTCGGGGCTCGGCTCGCAGATGCCCACCGAGCAGTAGTCATGGCCCTCGGCGAGGAGGTTTTCGTCAAGAATCACGTCAAAACCGCCTCCGGCCGCAAGATCTTCGGCACGAGTGCGTAACAACTGCGTGTACTCCCTCCCCTCCAGGGTCCTCGTCAGGTAGACATAGCCCCCACGCGTCCAACTGACTGACTCGTCAGCAGGCAGGAGGCGTCCGGACATCTCCGAGAACAAGGTCTGCCTGAGGGGGCCCAGGTGCGCGGTCGACGCGTCGTAGAACGCGCGCTCCGCTTCCAGGTAGTCGCGCGTGCGCGAGCTGACGGTGTCCCGGAGCCAGGCGTAGTCGTCCACCCGGCGGACCCCGTGCAGCTCTCGAACGACCGGGTCCACCGGAGCAACGGGCGGCAGCACCGTCGGCGGAGAAGTCACACCCATATCTGGACCGGCACCACTCATGTCGGCGAACCTAGCGGAACACCCAGGAGATCAGCATGAACCGCAAGCACCCCAGCCACCGCGTGACCACCTGGGTCGCGGCGTTCGCCGTCGGAGGGTTGGCCCTCGTCCCCGTGGCTGCTGCCTCGGCCTCCACGTCACCGACCCGACCCCGGCGCCGGCCGGCGTCCCGGCCGACGTGACGTTCACGGTCGGACTCTCCCAGGACGTCGACTCATTGAACCCGTTCAAGGGCATCGTGGTCGAGTCCTACGAGATGTGGGGCCTGATGTACGACTCGCTGATCGGCTACAGCCAGGAGGACCTGTCACCGGTCCCGCAGCTGGCCGAGACATGGGAGGAGTCCGCCGACCACACGACCTGGACGTACCACATCCGCACCGGCATCAACTGGTCCGATGGCGTGCCACTCACGGCCAAGGACGTCGAATACACCTTCAACCGGATCTTGAACGGTAAGAAGGAGAAGACGAACTACGGCAGCTACGTCAAGAACATCACCAAGGTCGAGGCGACCGACGACGCAACCGTCGTCATGACGGTCAAGAAGCCAAGCCCCATCATGGAGAGCCTCGCCGTATCGATCCTTCCGCAGCACATCTGGGAGAACGTCGAGCGAAAAGGACGCCTTGAAGTGGCCCAACGACCCCTCCGTCGCGGGCGGCGGAGTCGGATCGGGGCCGTTCGTGCTCAAGGAGCGCAAGCGCAAGCAGTTCCTCCGATTCGAGGCCAACCCGGAGTACTGGGCTGGCTCGCCGAACGTGGCGCGCGTCGACTTCCGCATCTTCTCCAACCAAGACTCACTCGCGCAGGCCCTCAAGAAGGGCGAGATCGACATGGCGACCGGGCTCGACCCCGGCGTGTACAAGTCCTTGGAGAACGTCGAGGGTGTGACCGCCCAGCCCGGCATGTACACCGGCTGGAACTATCTGACGTTTAACGGTGGCGGCGCGCTCGAGGACGGGACGCCGATCGGCGACGGGAACCCGGTCCTGGAGGATCCGGCCTTCCGGATCGCCCTGACTCACGCGATCGACAACCAGACCCTCGTCGACCGAGTGCTCGACGGCTACGGCTCGCCGGGTACAACCGTCATCCCACCGATCTACCGAACGTTCCACCTCGATCCACCGGACGTCCGCCAGTTCGACCTGGCGCTCGCCGGCCAGATGCTCACGGATGCGGGCTACCCGCTCGATTCCGACGGCAACCGGCTGGACAAGCAGGGCAAGCCGATCACGCTGCGCCTCCTCTCCCGCTCGGAGTCGCAGACCAGTCAGCAGTCGGTGAAGTTCATGCAGGGTTGGTTCCAGGAGCTCGGCATCAAGATCGATACCGAGGTGGTCGGTGAGGACCCGCTCTACGAGATCGCCGGCCAGGCCACATTCGACATGTACGAGTGGGGTTGGGTCGTCGAGCCCGACCCGAACTACCAGTTGTCCACCTTCACGTGCGCGAACCGCTCGTACAAGGATGGCGGGACGATCTACGCCAACTTGTCGGACACGTTCTTCTGCAACGAGGAGTACGACGCGCTGTTCGCCCAGCAGGAGGTCGAGACCGACCGCGACGAAGCGGGCCGAGATCGTCAAGCAGATGCAGCAAATCCTGTACGACAACGCCGTCTACCAGGTCACGTTCTACTACGACAACCTCGAGGCGTACCGCTCCGACCGGTTCACGAACGTGAAGCCGCAACCGGTCCCTGACGGTTCGTTGATCTTCCAGTACGGCACCTACACCTATCGCAACGTCATGCCGGTGTCGGCGGATGGCACCGGGACGACCACGCCCACGTCCTCGTCCAGCTCATCGTCGTCGAACGCGCTGATCTGGGTGCTGGTGGCGATCGCCGTCATCGTCCTGATCGCGTTCTTCGTGATGCGAGCGCGCAGGCAGCCCGCCAGCGACGACGTCGAGTAGTCAGCTCGCCGTGAAGGGTGGTGTTCGGTCGTGAGCCTGCTTGGTGAGTCGATCGAAGGAGACCGTCCCCCCAGCGGTCCGATGTCCCGGACCAAGCCGAGGCCTCCCGGGAGGTCTCGGCGCCGGGGGACTCGGGCGCTATGCCGTGCGTCGGATTCTCACCGGCATCGGCACGCTGTTGTTCGTCATCGTGTTCAACTTCTTGTTGTTCCGCCTACTGCCCAGGCGACCCGATCGGGATGCTGACCCGGGGCAAGGACGTCGATGCCGAGACTCTCGCCGAGCTGCGTCGCCAGTTCAACGGTCCGGTGATCCAGCAGTTCTGGAGCTACTTGCACGACCCGCTCTCGACCGGCCAGGTGACGCTGGCTGACGTGCCCGTCTGGACCGAGATCGGCGCCGCGTGGTGGCCGACCGTGCTCCTGCTCGGCGTGTCGACGATCGCCTCGGCCTCGATCGGCATTTGGCTCGGCATCCGCGCGGGGTGGGGGCGAGGCGGGCGGTTCGACCGCAACGTCACAGGGTCCACGCTGACCCTGTACTCGATGCCCGAATTCTGGCTCGGCATGCTCCTGCTGATCTTCTTGTCGACTGGGGTCGGCCCGTTCCCGGGCCTGTTCCCCAGCGGCGGCGTGATCTCCCCCGGAGTCGACCCGAGCTCGCCGGAGGGGTTGCTCAACGTCGCCTGGCACATGTTCTTGCCAGCGCTCACGCTCACTCTGGTCTACCTCGCCGAATACACGCTGGTCATGCGATCGTCGCTGATCGACGAGATGGACCAGGACTATCTGCGCACCGCCCGCGCCAAGGGCCTTCGCGACCTGCAGGTCCGCAGGCGACACGCAGTTCCGAACGCGCTGTTGCCGACAGTCACCCTGGTCTTCCTCAACGTCGGATTCATCGTCTCGGGCGCCATCACGATCGAGACGGTGTTCTCCTGGCCAGGGCTGGGGAGCCTCACCTACGAAGCCATCCAGGGTCCTGACACGGTGCTCCTCCAGGCACTGTTCCTCGTCTTCTCCTTTGCAGTCATCGCCGCCAACGTGATCGCGGACCTGATCGTTGCCTACCTCGACCCAAGGGTCCGGACATGAGCGACACCGACATCGAGCAGGAGCTTCCGCGCAGCCCCAAGCAGCTCGCGCGCATCCGCCGCCGACGGGCGCGGGCCAGGTTCTGGGCCGAGTACAGGAAGAACCGCGCCGGCATGGTCGGCCTCGTCATCCTGGGTGTCTTCATCGTGACGGCCTTCGCGGCGCCGTTCATCTATCCGGTCAACCCCGCCGACCCAGCCGCGATCATCTTCGCGCAGGGCGAGAGCATGGCCCCGCCCTCGGCGGGATATCCACTGGGCACCACCGAAACCGGGCAGTCCGTACTGACGGTGCTCGTGTGGGGTTCCAGGGTCTCCCTCGCCGTAGGCCTCGCGGCGACCGTCATCTCGATGGTCCTCGGCTCGCTCATTGGCATCGGCTCGGGTCACTACCGGAACTGGTTCGGATCGTTGCTGGAGCGAGTCACCGATTGGTTCCTCGTGATCCCCTTCTTGCCGCTGGCGATCGTTCTGGCGTCCGTCGCCCGCGAGATCTCATGGCTGGGGAACTCGATCTACACGATCATGCTGGTGATCGGGATCACATCCTGGCCAGGCACCGCGAGGCTCGTGCGGTCCCAGACGATCACCGTGGAGGCTCGCCCCTACCTTGAGCGAGCCCGCGTCATCGGTGGCAGCAACTGGCACCAGATGACACGACACGTACTCCCGAACGTGTCTCCGCTGATCCTGGCCAACACCACACTCACCGTAGCGATCGCGATTCTGTCCGAGACCACATTGTCCTTCCTTGGTCTCGGGCCGCAGAACAGCACGTCCTGGGGGTCCATGCTCGATGACGCGTTCGCGAGCGGCGCCATCAGCCAGGGAGCATGGTGGTACATCATTCCGCCCGGCCTGTGCGTCGTCATGGTCGTCTTGGCGTTCACCCTGATCGGGCGCTCGCTCGAGGGTGTCCTCAGTCCGCAGACGCGGGAGCGCTGAGATGGCCCTGCTCGAGCTGAAGGACCTCTCGGTCACGTACACCGTCCGCCGAGGGTCCGGTACCGGCGGTCCGCGGGGTGAACCTCTCCATCCTTCCCGGCACCGTGCTCGGCGTGGCTGGCGAGTCTGGATGCGGCAAGTCCACCCTGGCCGCGACCGTCCTGCGGCTCACTCCGAAGAGTGCCAAGGTCGAGGGACAGGTGCTTATCGAGGGCGAGGACGTGCTGGGCATGTCCTTCGGTCGGCTACGCGCCCTGCGCTGGGGTGAGGCGTCGATCGTCTTTCAAGGGGCCTTGCACTCACTGAACCCGGTGCAGCGCATCGGCACCCAGATCGCCGAACCGATCTTCCTGCACGACAAGTCGGCGACCAAGAAGTCCGTGGCCAAGCGGGTCGCCGAGCTGCTCGATCAGGTCGGGCTGCCGGCCCGCCTCGCCGGCGCCTACCCACATCAGGTCTCGGGCGGCCAGAAGCAGCGAATGATGATCGCTATGGCTCTGGCATGCGAGCCGAAGCTGATCATCGCTGACGAACCAACCACGGCCCTGGACGTCATGGTCCAGGCCCAGGTCCTGGATCTGTTGGCCGGGCTCGTGGAGAACCTAGGGGTCGGGCTGATGATCATCAGCCACGACCTGTCCGTACTGGCCGATGCCTGCGATGAGGTGGCGGTGATGTATGCCGGCCGGATCGTCGAGCGAGGTCCCGCGAACGCCGTGTTCAAGGACCCCGCCCACCCCTACTCCAAGGCGCTGTCCGGAGCCTTCCCGACGATCGGCGACCCGTCCGCGAGGTTCGCTCCAGCCGGCCTGGCCGGTGACCCACCCTTCCCCGGGGACCTGCCCGGCGGCTGCCCGTTCCAACCGCGATGTGCCTCCGCGGTCGACGTCTGCGCCACCACCGACGTCCTGCTGCGACCGGCTGGACCAGGCCGCGAGGCTGCTTGTGTTCTCGTTCCCGAGGAGTCGCCATGACCGCCACCGGCCTCGGGGACCTCCCAGTCGCGGACGGAGGGCCGAGCCCCTGCTCGAGGTGACCGCCCTCAAGGTCTTCTTCCGCAGCCGCGAGGGCAAGCAGGCGCGCGCTGTGGACGGGGTCGACCTGAGCGTCGGCCGAGGCGAGATCGTCGCGCTTGCCGGAGAGTCCGGTTGCGGGAAGACAACGCTGGCCCGCACGATCCTCGGCCTGGAGCAGCCGGCCGAGGGAGAGATTCGGTATGACGGCACGTCCATCTTCAAGCTTCGACTGGGGGGCTCAAGGCCTACCGGCGCAAGGTCCAGCTCGTGCTGCAGGACCCCACGGGCTCGCTCAACCCGCGGCACACGGTGTACGACTCGGTGGCCGAAGGCCTGCGGGTCCACAAGGTCGGAGGCGACGAGGAGAGCTTGGTCGCGCAGGCCCTTTCCCGGGCTGGGCTGCGGCCCCCGGAGCGCTACTTCCTGCGCTATCCGCACGAGCTGTCCGGCGGTCAGCGGCAGCGCGTGGTGATCGCAGGTGCCCTCGCCCTGGAGCCTGACCTGATCGTCGCTGACGAGCCGGTCTCCTCCCTGGACGCCTCGGTGCGCGGCGAGATCCTCGCGCTGCTGCTGCGCCTGCGCGACGAGTTCGGACTGACCGTGCTCGTCGTCACTCACGACCTCGGGCTGGCGTGGAACATCGCCGACCGACTGGCCGTCATGTACCTCGGCCGCATCGTCGAGATCGGCCCGACGGAGGATGTACTGCGCGACCCGCAACACCCGTACACCAGGGCACTGCTGTCGGTGGTCCCGGACGTGAGTCACGTTGAGCCGATCGTCTTGACCGGCGAGACCCCGGACCCGACCCGGATCCCGGCCGGGTGTCGCTTCCATCCCCGGTGCCCGGCGCTGGCATCCGGCGAGGCGGCCCACGTCGCCGACCGGTGCCGAGGGGAGGAGCTCCCGGTCGCCCCCAGCGCCGCCGGCCACCATTCGCTGTGCTTCCTGACTACCCTTTCCACCACCGAGCCCGCCTCCGCGACGAACCGCGACGCGTGACACGAACCGCGGACCTTCTCGCGCTCTTCCCGGACGCGGCCGCGCTCGCACCCGACGGCACACTGACGGTGGCCGGCTGCCGACTCGACGACCTGGCCGCCGAGTTCGGTACTCCGGCCTTCGTCGTCGACGAGCAAGGCGTTCGGGCGCGCGCACGCGCCTATCGCGAAGGGTTGGCCGAACGCTGGCCGCGGTCGCGGATCGTCTTCGCATCCAAGGCTTTCCCCTGCACTGCGGTCCAGCGGCTGATGGTCGAGGAGGGCCTCGGACTGGACGTCGCCGGAGGCGGCGAGATCGTGACCGCCCTGGCGGCAGGCGCGGATCCAGGATCGCTGGTGCTCCACGGCAACGCCAAGACCGACGAGGAGATCGCCCTCGCCGTCGAGTCCGAGGTCGGCCTCGTCGTCGTCGACAACGACGACGACCTCGACCGGCTCGAGGCACACGTTCCGTTCGGGCACCAGCAGGACGTGCTCGTGAGGGTCATCCCGGATGTCACCGCGGACACCCATGCCGACGTGCTCACCGGACACAAGGGATCCAAGTTCGGTCTGTCGCTCGCGGACGCGGCGTCGACGATCCGTCGAATCGAGGCCAGCGACCGACTGCGCATGCGCGGTCTGCATTCACACGTCGGCTCCCAGATCCTGGAGGTGGAACCGTTCGTCGCCGCCGTCGCGTCGATCGCTCGCCTTGGTGCCTTCGATACGTACGACCTGGGCGGAGGCCTCGGTTCCCGCTACACCTACACCGACCACCCACCGACGCTCGACACGTTTCTCGACGCTGTCGTGGGCGCGGCGCGTACCCATCTGCCGAGCTCGGCAGAGCTCATCCTCGAGCCGGGCCGGAGCCTGGTGGCCTCAGGTGCACTCACGCTCTACCGCGTCACGACCGTCAAGCGTGGCGAGCGGACGTTTGTCGCCGTGGACGGGGGGATGGCCGACAACCTCGAAGTCTCCTTGTACGGCCAGCGCTACGAAGCCGCGGTGGTCGACCGATTCGGAGGTGGCGATTCGGTCACGGTCGTCGGCCGGCAGTGCGAATCAGGCGACGTGCTCATCGACGGCGTGCCTCTGCCCGCCCCGCGGGTGGGTGACCTCCTCGCCGTCCCCGTCACCGGGGCGTACTGCTTCACCTTGTCCAACAACTACAACGGTGCCCGCCGCCTGCCTGTCGTGTTCGTGCGAGACGGATCAGCCCGCTTGGTCGTGCGCCGCGAGACGTGGGCCGACCTGCTGGCGCGAGACGTACCACCGGGTCATACTGACTAGTTAGTCAGTAGTGCACCTAGCCGTCGATCGGAGAGCGCTCGTGACCACCTATGACGCCGTCGTGGTCGGCGGCGGTCACAACGGGCTGGTGGCCGCCGCCTATCTCGCGCGGGAAGGTCTTCGGACCGTCGTGCTCGAACGCCGCCCGGTGGTGGGCGGTGCGGCGGTGAGCGAGCACCCCTTCGGTCCTGACTACACGGTCACCAGCCTGTCCTACGTCGTGTCCTTGCTGCCTCCCACCTTGGTTCGTGACCTTTCGCTCGAACGGCACGGCTACCACGTCTTTCCGCAAGGCCCCTACTTCGCGCCGCATGCAGACGGGACCTACCTCCAGCTTCCTCAGGACCACGCAAGGCGACGCGAGCAGATCGCGAAGTTCAGCGACAAGGACGCCGACGCCATCGACCGCTGGGACAGCTGGCTCGACGGGCTCGGCGCGGTGATGGGGCCGCTGCTGAGCGAGATTCCGCCCAAGGTCGGTTCCCGCAAGCCGGGCGACCTGGCCCGGCAGGCCCTCCTGCTCCGCAAGCTCAAGGACGTCGATGCCCGCAAGGCTTTCGACCTCACGCGGTTGCTGACCATGAGCGTCGCCGACTTGATCGAGGACTACTTCGAGTCCGATGCGCTCCAGGGTGTCCTCGCCGTCTCAGGCGTGATCGGGACGTGGGCGGGGCCGCGGAGCCCGGGCACGGCGTACGTCATGGCCCACCACCACATCGGAGACATCGGCGACGGTCAGATCGGCGCATGGGGCTTTCCCCGCGGCGGCATGGGCGGCGTCACACAGGCGCTCGCGTCGGCTGCCCGATCCTTCGGCGCGGAGATCCGCACGGACTCGCCGGTCGCGCACATCTCCGTCTCAGGGGGCCGAGCCACTGGCGTGGTCCTGGAATCAGGTGAAGAGATCTCGGCTGACACCGTCATCACCACGGCGCATCCGCAGATCTCTTTCCTGGAGCTTGTTGATCGTCGTGACCTTCCAGCGGACTTTGTTGAGGACATCCAGCGCTGGAAGACCCGCAGCGGCACGGTGAAGGTCAACCTCGCGGTCGACCGGCTCCCCGACTTCTCGGGCAAACCCGGATTCGACCCTGAGGTGCATGGCGGCACCATCGTCCTGGCCGACAGCCTCGACGAGATCGAGTCGTCCTTCCAGGAAGCGGTCACCGGGGCGCCGGCCACCCGCCCCTTCGCCGACATCTGCATCCCGTCGGTGTTCGACGACACGCTGGCGCCGGACGGTCACCACATCGTGTCGATGTTCACCCAGTGGGTCCCTCACACCTGGAACACCGAGCCACACCACGACGAGCTCGAGGCCTACGCCGACCGCATGGTCTCGCGCATGGACGAGGTGGCGCCCGGTTTCAGCAGCTCAGTCCTGCACAGACAGGTGATCGGCCCCTGGGAGATGGAGCACGAGTACGGCCTGGTGGGCGGCAACATCTTCCATGGCGAGCTCTCGGCGGGGCAGATGTTCCATGCTCGACCCGCTGCGGGCTACGCCGACCTTCGGACGCCGATCTCCGGTCTGTACCAGGCAGGATCGGGGACGCACGGCGGAGGTGGAGTGACCGGGGTGCCGGGCCGAAACGTGGTCCGCCAGGTCGCCGCTGACCGCAAGCGTGCCGCGTGGCGTCAGCGCGTACCCGGACGTCGAGGCTGAACGGATGAGGGGCCAGGTGCGCATGATCACGAGGAAGGGGCGGGAGATCGCCTCGGCTCCCGTGGGGAACAGGGGCCATTCGCGCATGATCACGTGTGGGTGGAAGGTTGGGGGTGCTCGGTGAGCGGGGGGCTCCAGGCGGCGTTGCCGCGCGAGCACTACGTCGATACAGCCGCGTTCGCCCGCGAACGCGACCTGGTGCTGCTGCAGACGTGGACGTGCGTCGGCCGGCTAGCCGACCTCGGCCTGGTCGAACCCGGAGCAACCGAGCTCCTGCCCGGCCGGCTGGCCGTCATCGACCTGATCGGCGAGTCCGTCCTGGTCACGACCACGAGGCAGTCCGTCCTCCAGGCTCACGCCAACGTCTGCCGTCATCGAGGGTCGCAGGTGGTGCCGATCCAGCCGGGCGAACCTGCACCGGAGCCGTGCGCCGTCGGGGCCTTGCGGTGCCCGTACCACTCCTGGACCTATGACCTCGACGGCTCACTCCTCAGGGCGCCGCACACCGACGACATCGAGGCCTTCGACCCGACGGGCTTCTCGCTGCATCCGCTTGGGGTCGACACCTGGGGCGGATTCCTCTGGCTGCACGGCAAGCCCGCCGCCGCCGAGCCGCTGCTCGCCCAGCTGGGGCCGATGGTCGAGCGAGTTCGCCGCTACCCCCTGGACCGCCTTGTGGTTGGCCGAAGGTTCCACTACGAGGTGGACGCGAACTGGAAGGTCCTCGCTGAGAACTACAACGAGTGCTACCACTGCGGTCCGGTCCATCCCGAGCTGACCCGACTCGTTCCGGCCTTCGGAGCCGGGGGGCAGGACTTGGCTTGGGACGACGGCATCCCTCACCGCGAGGGCGCGTGGACGTTCACGATGACCGGCACCAGCACCCGGGAGCCGTTCCCGGACCTCGACGAGCACGAGCGGGTGCGCCACAAGGGAGAGCTCGTTTACCCGAACCTGCTCCTGTCGCTGTCGGCCGAGCATGTGGCCGCCTTCATCCTGCGGCCGGTCGCCGTCGATCGAACCGAGGTCACGTGCGACCTGCTCTTCGCGCCAGAAGAGGTCGCCCGTGAGTCCTTCGACGCCTCCGACGCCGAGCAGCTCTGGGAGATCACCAACGCTCAAGACTGGGCGATCTGCGAATCCGTGCAACGAGGCATGAGCTCGCGCTCCTACGCGGGTGGGTGGTATGCCCCCATGGAGGACGCCTCCCTCGACATCAGGCGGTGGCTGCTGCCACGGCTGGATCAGGACCAGGAGCGGGGTGCTTCGACATGAGCCGGCGAGCGTTCGACGTCGCCGTCGTCGGGCTGGGCGGTCTCGGATCCGCGACAGTGGCGCAGCTGGCCCGACGTGGCGTGTCCGTCGTGGGCCTCGAGCAATTCGGGCTGGGCCACGACCGCGGCGCGTCCCACGACACCTCAAGAATTCTCCGGCACAGCTACCACACTCCCGAGTACGTCGCGCTCACGCACGAGGCCTACAAGGACTGGTCCGACCTGGAAGCCTTGTCGGGCGAGTCACTCGTAACCATCACCGGCGGGGTTGACCTCTTCCCGCGCGACGGCGCCATCCCGATCATCGACTACACCACCTCGATGGATGCCCACGGGATCGACTACGACGTCCTCGACGTCGCGGCGGTCGGCGAGAGATTCCCGCAGTTCCGGCTCCCCGAGGGAACCGTCGCGCTCCACCAAGCGCGTACCGGGATCGTTCATGCGGCGCGCACCGTCGCCACCACCCAAGCCGTGGCACGTGCGGCCGGCGCCGCTCTCATCGACAACACGCCGGTGGTCTCGCTGCGCCCGATGGGCGATGCGGTCGAGCTTGACGTCGCCGACGGGACGACGTACTCGTGTGGCGCCGTCGTGGTGACGGCTGATGCCTGGACCGGGCCCCTGCTCGCACCGCTCGGGATCTCTCTCCCGTTGACGGTGACCGAAGAGCAGGTGACCTACTTCGATCCGCTGGCGCCGAGCGACTTCAAGCCCGACCGGTTCCCCGTGTGGATCTGGATGGACGAACCGAGCTACTACGGATTCCCGTCCTACGGGGAGCCGACGGTGAAGGCGGCTCAGGACTGCGGCGGTCCGGTGGTGACGGGAGACCAGCGCTCCGGCGAAGCCGATCTCGACATGATGAAGCGGCTGGCGGCGTTCATGAGCCTGACCCTGCCCCGCTCGGGTAGGCCTGGTCGGTCCAAGCGCTGCCTGTACACGCTCACCCCCGACCGCGACTTCGTCCTCGACCGTGTCCCCGGCGCCGAGCGGATCGTCGTCGGCCTCGGCGCCGCCCACGGCTTCAAGTTCGTGCCAACGTTCGGCCGTAGGCTCGCCGATCTCGCCCTCGGCGCGCCCGTCGATCCGGAGCTGGCTGCGTTCGCGCTCGATCGACCGGCCCTGACTGACCCCGACTTCGTCGCGAACTGGATGGTGTGAGATGACCAGGTCCGTCCGCGGGGCCCGCCCAGCCTCAGCGCAGCGAACCGGGCTCGACGCCGAGTTCGACAGCCGCCGCATCCCTGGCCCACTCGGCCAACCGGACCTTCGTCAACGACCCGTACACAGTCGCGTGCACCGACAGACCGTCGAGCAGCGCACACAACCGCCAGGCCGATGCCCCAGGGTCGGAGCACGTGAACGTCCCCTCCGTCACACCCTGGGCGATCACGTCTGTCAGCGCCTGCTTCCACCGCTGGTCGAGGGTGCGCGCCGTGGTCCGCAGCTCGGGCGTGCGCAGAGCCTCGGCCCAGGCATCAATCTGCAGGGTCCACCCCGGTGCTGCTCCCTGGGGCGCGTACAGCCGGAGGATCCGCCGAACCTTGTCGGCGGCGTCGGCGCCGTTGGCCAGCGCCCGGTCCAGGCGGGCCGAGTCTCCCTCGACGGCGTGATCGAAGGCCGCGGCCAGCAGGCCGTCCTTGGTGTCGAAGTGATAGAAGATGAGCGCCGAGCTGCAGCCGAGCGCCGCAGCCACATCGGTGACGCGGAGCCGCGCGAACCCTGTACGGCCGACCTCCGCCACGGCCGCGTCGAGGATCTCCTCGCGCCGGACCTCGACCACCTTGCGCCGCACCACGCCCGGACCCTACTGGCCCCAGGTTCACCATCCGCAACAACGACCGCTCGATCCGCCGACAGGAGGCGTCCATGACCACCCCAACCAGCGAAAGAGTGACCGAGCCCACGATGCCCAAGGCTCCCGTGGACGGGGCGGCCTTGGAGCGAACCCTGCTTCCGTTCGGCCGCTCGACGATGCTTCCGGCGGAGGCCTACACCTCCGAGGCGGTGCTGGCCTGGGAGCGAAGGCACCTGTTCGCGGGGACCTGGCCGTGCCTGGGCCGCCTCGACGAGCTGCGGGCAGACGGGGTGACGCAGCGGTCGGTCGTGGTCGGAGACATCCCGGTGCTGCTCACGTTCACGACACCCGAGGCCACCTCCAACGGCGAGAACCCCGCTTCCGCCGGGGTGCGGGCCCTGGCGAACACCTGTCGGCACCGGGGACACGAGTTGCTCCCCGAGGGCGGCTCGTCGACGCGGCGGAGCGTCGTCTGCCCGTACCACGCCTGGAGCTACGGACTCGACGGAAGCCTGCGAGCGGCACCGGAGTTCCGCGAGAACGAGGACTTCGTGCCGGACGAGCAAGCCCTGATCGAGCTTCCTGTCGCAGTCTGGCAGGGCTGGGTCTTCGTCAACGCGACGGGTACGGCGGCGCCGTTCGCGGAGCATCTCGGCGCGATGGCCGGTCTGGTGGAGCCCTACGCGCCGGGCAATCTCGTGGTCGCGGCAAGACACACCTACGAGATCGCTGCCAACTGGAAAGTCGTCACCGAGAACTACCACGAGTGCTACCACTGCCCGCTCATCCACCCCGAGCTGTGTCAGGTGTCGGAGCCGACCTCGGGCGACAACTACGACCTACCCGGTGCCTGGGTGGGCGGCACGATGGTCCTGCGCGACGGCCTGGCGACCATGTCGATCAGCGGGGAGTCGGAGGGCGAGCCTCTCCCCGGCGTCGACCCGACGGCCGTGCTCTATCTGGGCCTGACCCCAAACCTGCTGGTCTCCCCCCACCCCGACTACGTCATGACCCACCGGATGGTGCCGCTGGCCCCTGACCGCACCTGGATCGAATGCACCTGGCTGTTCCCCGCGACGCGGGACGGGGCAGAGGCGGTCGACCCGTCGTACGCCGTGGAGTTCTGGGACCTCACCAACAAGCAGGACTGGGGCGCCTGCGAGTCCGTTCAACGCGGGCTGGCCTCCCCCCACTTCCGGCCGGGCCCACTGGCACCGAGCGAGGATGCCGTGCACCAGTTCGTCACCCAGATCGGCCGCGCCTACCAGGGGATACCCCCGCACGTCCCGGAACCCACCACCCCCATCCCGTGATCACGCGCAGCTGGCTCCGCGCGGAGAGTCGGCTGTAGCGGTCAAGCACTGGCCTCGCGCGGGAAGGTCCTGGACCAGGCCCGACGGGCGACCTCGTGGCCCGACTCGGTGCAGATCAGCTCGATCGATACGTCGTACGCCGCCGCCGTGGCGCGGACATCGAGCGTGGCACGCGCCGTGATGGCGTCGATCCCGGCCTGCGGATAGCCAACGGTGAAGGCCACATCGGACTCGGCACGCTGATCGAACGATCGCGTGTCCACCGATACACGACCCGAGTAGTGCTCGACGACCGACCCGTACGGTGCCTCGTACTCAGAGCCGTGGTCGACGACGCAGGTGGTCGTGCGGGCGAGCACATCGCGCTCGACGCGCCACACCACGCCATCGCTCGGCTCGCCCGCATCCTCGTCCCCGGGCTCGAAGACCGGGGTCGGCGTGGGTGACTCCCCCTCCATCACGGGCAGCTCGAGCCGGCCACCGCGCACATGCAGAGTGACCGGGGCCGGGGGCGCCGCGGTGTTGGGCCAATCGGCCCCGGCCACCGACAAGCGCAGCTTGTGGCCCGGAGCGAACCGCCAGGCCGTCGCCTCCAGCTCCACCGACACCTCATAGGCCTCGCTGGGCGCCAGCGGCGCGCGATCGATCAGCGACGTTCGCGCCTCGAGATCGAGCAGACCGCGGGTGATGAGCGTGGACGTGCCGTCGGCGTAGACGTCGCAGAGCTTCACAGCCACCTGTGCGGACGGCTGGTCTGCGGAGACGGTGAGATGGAGCATGGCGTTGCCAGCGATCTCGGCTCCGTCAGCGTCGAAGTCCCAGGTGAGCGAGTCTGCGTCGTCGTAGCGCTGGTCCAAGGGCTGTCCGTACGGCAGGTGGCCGGCACAGGAGAGCCAGGCGTCGACTCCGACATCGGGTTTGACGACGTAGGGTCTGCGACCCAACAGCTCCAGGACCCGCAGGCTGGACCGCGGCGAGGGCCAGGGTTCGGCTCGCCAACGCCCTGGCACGACGTCCAGGTCCGGGGCGGGGCGATGAGAATCGCGCACGAACCACGCACACTCGGGTTCGGTCTCGATGCCGTTGTCGATGCCACGCAGCCAGCGGTCCCACCACCGGACCATCTCGGGCACCAGATCGATCCGTGGCCCGGGCAACGACCGATTGGTGGCCGCGTGCGCCCACGGTCCGGCGATCAGCCGCCGGGGAACGTCGTTGCGGGCCAAGGCCTCCATCGTTCGGAAGGAGTTGTTGCGATAGCCATCTGCCCATCCCGCGACGATCATCGTGGGGCACTCGATGCGGTCATAGTCCGGCCGCACGGAGCCGTGCCTCCAGTAGGCGCCGTCGGCGGCGTTCTCCAACCAGGTGAACAGCCATGGCTCGTGCTCCTGGATTCGCGCGAGCCACTCCTCGCGCCATCCCTCGCCCCATACCTGAGGCACCGGAGGCAAGGCATTCATCGGCGTCATGTAATGGCAGTAGTCGACCAGGTCCAACCACTTCAGCACGCCGCCGAGGTAGTGCACGTCATCGGTGTAGCGGTCATCGGTGGCATAGATCGCGCAAATCGCCTTGAGGGCCGGCGGTCGTTCACAGGCCATCTGCAGGGCGTTGAAGCCGGAGTACGACGTTCCGTACATCCCCACTGAGCCGTTGCACCAGTCCTGGGCCGCGAGCCACGCAATCACCTCGAGCAGATCGGCCTGCTCCTCAGCGGGGTATTCGTCGGTGGCGCGGCCGCCACTGCTCCCGGTGCCGCGCACATCGAGACGGGCCACCGCATAGCCGTACTCGTCGCGCAGGCGTTCGTACTCAGCGGCGTAACCGGACGACGTCAGATCATCCTTCCGGTAGGGCAGCGCCTCGAGGATGCACGGCTGGGCGCCGCCTTGCGGGTCTGGCAGGTAGAGAGTCAAGGCCAAGCGGGTGCCATCGGCCATGGTGAGCCAGGTGTCGCTGCCCGAAGCGGTCACGTGGAGGGCTCCACGATCCGCCCTGCTGCCACGAGCAGGTCTCGGACGAGGTCGCCGGGGAGAGCGTGCGCGATTCGCTCCTTGCGGCCTGTCGTCGTCGTGGCACTCAGCATCGAGTTGAGCACCGCCTCCTCGCTCGCGTCGACCACGGCCGCGAACAACGGGTTCAGGGCACTGCCGGTCATCGGGGTGCCGAGCAACTGACCTTCGCGGTCCGCCCGCACACCCGTTGCAGCGGCCATGAAGATCTCGCCGCTGCCGTGCGTCGCCACCGACCCGGTCCGCGCCAGCCCGAGCCCGATCCGGCGGGCCAGGCGCTCGCACCCAGCACCGTCCAGGGGTGCGTCCGTGACAGCGATGCCGATGCACGAACCATCGTCGGCCGGCACCCACCCCGGCACATCGGCGTCCAGCAACCGCCCGACCGGCACCCCGTCCACGGTCAACCGCTCACGAGCGCCGAAGTTCGTCATGACCAGAACCGCGACGGTGTGCCCAGACGGAACCACCCGCGACGCGGTGCCGATTCCTCCCTTGAACCCCAGACACAGCATGCCTGTCCCGGAGCCCACCGCTCCCTCGTCCGGTGGGAGCGATGACCCCACGGAGTTCTTGGCTGCCTGCCAGGCGGTTCGTACGTCGTGCTCGATGACCTGCATGGAGCGGATCTCGTTGAGCCAAGAGTCGTCGCACTCCCCGACCACGGGAATCACCACCTGCTCACCAACGCCGGGATGTTCCTCGAGCATGAGCTGGCAGGCGACGTCGTACACCCGGCCGAGCTGCATCGTGGAGGTCAGGAGGATGGGCGTCTCGAGCGTTCGCCACTCGCGTGCGGTCGTCAGGCCAGTCAGCTCTCCGGCCCCGTTGAGGACGGCGCCACCACACGGGATGGGCCGCTCGAACACGTCCTCGGCCAACCGAAGCACGGTGACGCCCGTGCGCGCGATGCCGCGCCCCTCCGGCGGATCCGGCTCATCGCGGAACACCGTCGCATGGCCTAGGCCGACGCCGGGGACGTCCAGCACGGAGTTGGTCGGACCGCTGGGCAGCAGTCCGATCCTGATTCCCAAGTCAGCAGCACGGGGCATGCCCGCATCCTGCCGTACGCCGGTCCCGAAGGTGCGGCCCTGGCATGCTCGCCTGCATGGGCCTGACGACGACCGTGGTGTGGAGCGACGACGTCCTCCTCCACGTGCCGTCCGCCGAGATCTGGGTCGGTGTGCGCACACCAGGCACGGAGCTGCCGGAGCGTGCGGCTCTGATCCGACAGGCCTGTGCCGAGGCCGGCGCCCCGGAGGTAGCGGCGCTCGCCCATGATGACGGCGTCCTTGCGGCCCTGCACGACCCAGAGCTCCTCCGCCACCTGGAGACCGTCTACGACGAGTGGATCGCCTCGGGCATCCCCGACGAGGTCGGCCAAGACCGGGTGGTGCCCTATGTCTTTCCGCTCCCTGGGTTGATCGGGACCCTGCCTGTCCGGCGGCCGACGGCGGTGCACGGACGGGCCGGCCGTTGGTGCTACGACACGATGACACTGGTCGGACCGGGTACGTGGACTGCGGCCCGTGCGGCCGTGGACGCGGCCCAGACCGCCGCAGACCTGGTGGCCTCAGGCGCGCTGCGGAGCGCGTACGCCCTCTGCCGTCCGCCGGGTCACCACGCCAGCCACGATGGCTTCGGGGGGTCGTGCTACCTCAACAACGCCGCGGTGGCCGCTGAGACTCTCCGCCGTGCGGGACACGAGCGCGTCGCGGTCGTCGATGTGGACGCGCACCATGGCAACGGCACACAGGCGATCTTCTACGAGCGACCGGACGTGCTGTACGCATCGCTGCACGTCGATCCCGGAGCGGGCTGGTTCCCCCACTATGTGGGATTCGCAGACGAGACCGGGGCTGCTGCAGGAGTCGGCGCCACCCGAAACCTGCCGCTGCCACCTGGGACGACCGACGACGCCTGGTTGGCCGCCGTGGACCAGCTCTGCGAGGCGACACGAGACCACGGAGCAACGGCTCTGGTCATTTCCCTCGGCGTCGACGCCGCCTCCCACGACCCGGAGAGCCCCCTCCGGATCACGACCGAGGGATACGCCTCCGCTGGGGGGCGCCTGGCTGCGCTCGGCCTTCCGACGGTGCACGTCCAGGAGGGCGGCTATCACCTCCCGACGATCGGCGAGCTCGTGACAGCATTCCTTCAACCCTTCGACGGGAGCCCCTCATGACGTTCCTTGCGGTGACTCCGTACCTCTACTACGCCGATGCTGCGGCGGCGCTCGACTGGCTGGAGGCCGTGTTTGGCTTCGGGCCCCGGCAGGTGGTGACCGACGCCGATGGTCGTGTGTCCGAGGCGGAGATCGCCGTAGGCGCGGTTCGCGTGATGATGACCGGCCGCGCACCCGGCCCCGATGAGGGCGGCGGTGCCCTCGTCATCGTGTCCGTGACGGACGTCGATGCGCTGCGCGACCGGATCCTCGCTGCCGGGGTCGGCGTGGTCGAGCCGAAGGACGAGGAGTACGGGCCTCGAACCATCCACGTCACTGACCCTTGGGGCTATCGGTGGTACTTCTGGCAAGGCGACGCGGTCTACCCAGCCTGAGCCCAAGAATCGCGGGATAGGCTGAGTCACCGTGACCGCAAACCCAGCGACGGGCATGACCGGGTTCGGCCCCAACGAATGGTTGGTCGACGAGCTCTACCAGGCCTACCTCACCGATCCGGAGTCGGTCGACAAGGCGTGGTGGGACTTCTTCGCGGACTACCAACCGTCTGATCCGACGCTTCCGAGGCCCGCCCGCGACACCGAGCCCTCGGCCGACCAGGATGGCGATCCGGACGGCGCAGCCCCCGCGCCGTCGACGCTGTCCACGGGCGCGCCAAGCAAGCCGGAAGCGCCGGATGCCCCGCCGGACGCACCGAAACCCACGGCAACGCCCGCCGCCAAATCCGAGACGAGCCCTCCCGCTGCCAACCAGCCCGTCCCCGGCGCTGTGACGCCGGAACCCACGGTGAGCGCAGCACCGACCCTGCCCAAGAAGGCAGACCGCGCCAAGGCCGTGGCCCCGACTGATCCCGGTGGCCGCTCGACCGCCCCCCTTCGTGGCGCAGCCGCACGGGTCGTCTCCAACATGGAGGCCTCCCTGACGGTGCCCACCGCCACCTCGGTGCGCGCCGCCCCGGCCAAGCTGCTCATCGACAACCGGGTCGTGATCAACAACCATCTGTCCCGCTCGCGTGGCGGCAAGGTGTCGTTCACCCACGTCATCGGCTGGGCCGTCGTGCGGGCCTTGGCCGTCATGCCCGAGATGAACAACTCCTATGCGGAGGAAGAGGGTAAGCCCACCCTCGTCACTCCCGAGCACGTCAACTTCGGCCTGGCGATCGACCTCGCGAAGCCCGACGGCACCCGACAGCTGCTCGTGCCCTGCATCAAGGCCGCAGACACCATGGACTTCGCACAGTTCTGGTCGGCCTACGAGGACCTGGTGCGCAAGGCCCGCGCCGGCAAACTGGTGGTCGACGACTTCGCGGGCACCACGGTCAGCCTCACGAACCCCGGCACCATCGGCACCGTCCACTCCGTCCCCCGCCTGATGCCAGGCCAAGGCACCATCGTCGGCGTCGGAGCGATGGAATACCCGGCCGAGTGGGCTGGAGCATCACAGGAGACGTTGGCACGCAATGCGATCTCCAAGACGCTGACCCTCACGTCGACCTACGACCACCGGATCATCCAAGGCGCCCAGTCGGGCGACTTCCTGCGACGGATCCACCAGCTCCTGCTGGGCGAAGGCGACTTCTACGACGAGATCTTCGCCGCGCTCCGCGTGCCGTACGAGCCGGTGCGCTGGGAGCAGGACATCAGCGCCAGCCACGAGGATGACGTCACCAAGGGGGCCCGGGTCCAGGAGCTGATCCACGCCTACCGGGTGCGCGGGCACCTGATGGCCGACACCGACCCGCTGGAGTACAAGCAACGACGGCACGCGGACCTCGATGTCGTTTCGCACGGTCTGACCCTTTGGGACCTCGATCGCGAGTTCGCCACGGGCGGTTTCGGGGGCCGGCCGATTGCCAAGCTCCGCGACATCCTGGGCATCTTGCGCAACTCCTACTGCCGCACCGTGGGCATCGAATACATGCACATCCAGGACCCCGAGCAGCGCGAGTGGATCCAGGAGCGGGTCGAGGTTCCCTACGCCAGGATCGAACCCCACGAGCAGCTAAGGATCCTGCGCAAGCTCAACGCAGCCGAGGCCTTCGAAACG
This sequence comes from uncultured Actinomycetota bacterium, assembly GCA_963820065.1. Lineage (GTDB taxonomy): Bacteria > Actinomycetota > Actinomycetes > DATJPE01 > DATJPE01 > JANPBY01. The sequence continues at coordinate 693,375 of CAWFYM010000010.1, forward strand.
TTCCTGCAGACGAAGTTCGTGGGGCAGAAACGCTTCTCGCTGGAGGGCGGCGAATCGGTGATCGCCCTGCTCGACGCCGTGCTGGCGGAGTCAGCGCAGGCCGGTCTCGTCGAGGTCTGCATCGGCATGCCCCACCGCGGGCGCCTCAACGTCTTGGCCAACATCGTCGGCAAGTCCTACGGGCAGATCTTCCGAGAGTTCGAGGGCACGATCGACCCTGGCGATGCCCACGGTTCCGGCGACGTCAAATACCACCTCGGCGCCGAGGGCTCGTTCACCTCGCCGGAGGGTGACAGCGTGGCCGTCTCCCTGGTGGCCAACCCGTCCCACCTCGAGGCCGTCGACCCCGTGCTCGAAGGGTTCGTCCGCGCCAAGCAGGACCTGCTCGATCGCGGCTTCGAATACCCGGTGCTCCCCCTTCTCATGCACGGCGACGCCGCGTTCGCCGGCCAGGGCGTCGTGGCAGAAACCCTCGAGATGAGTCAGCTCCAGGGCTACCGCACCGGTGGCACGATCCACGTCGTCGTCAACAACCAGGTCGGGTTCACCACGTCACCGGCCTACAGCCGGTCCTCGACCTACGCCACCGACGTCGCTCGGACGATCCAGGCGCCGATCTTCCACGTCAATGGCGACGATCCCGAGGCCTGTGTGAGGGTCGCGAGGCTCGCCTTCGAGTTCCGACAGGCGTTCTCCAAGGACGTCGTGATCGACATGATCTGCTACCGCCGGCGTGGCCACAACGAGGCCGACGACCCGTCGTTGACCCAACCGCTGATGTACAACCTCATCGACACCAAGCGGTCGGTGCGCAAGCTCTACACCGAGGCACTCATCGGTCGCGGAGACATCACCGTCGAGGAGGCCGAAGAGGCCCTGCGCGACTACCAGCAACAGCTGGAAGAGGTCTTCCAGGCCACCCGCGCGGCGGCCAAGGAGGAGCGCACCGAGGCGCTCAACGCGGAGTCCGGCACCGTCGAGCGTGAGGGCCGAAAGACCCTCGTCCCCATGAAGCCGTCCGCAGACGTCCCCACCGGTATCGACCTCTCGGTCGTGAAGCGGGTCGTCGACTCCCAGCTCACCATGCCTGAGGGATTCACCGTCCATCCACGACTGGCACCGCAGCTGCAGCGCCGCGCGCAGATGGTCGAGCAGGACCAGGTCGACTGGGCCATGGGCGAAGCCCTGGCCATCGGTTCGCTTCTGTCCGAGGGAGCCTCGATCCGGCTCGCCGGCCAGGACTCGCGCCGAGGCACCTTCGGGCAGCGGCACGCCGTCATCGTGGATCGCAAGACAGGGTGGCAGTACAAGCCCCTGAAGCGAATGTACGAGCACGGCGGGAAGTTGTACGTCTACGACTCCCTGCTCTCGGAGTTCGCCGCGGTCGGCTTCGAGTACGGCTACTCCGTTGCCCGACCGGATGCCCTCGTCATGTGGGAGGCGCAGTTCGGCGACTTCGTGAACGGCGCCCAAACCATCATCGATGAGTTCATCTCCTCCGGCGAGGCCAAGTGGGGGCAGCGGTCCTCTCTCGTGCTCCTCCTTCCCCACGGATTCGAGGGGCAAGGACCCGACCACTCCTCGGCGCGTATCGAACGGTTCCTCGCGCTGTGCGCCGAGGAGAACATGACGATTGCGGTGCCCTCCACCCCGGCCTCGTTCTTCCATCTCCTCCGGTGGCAGGTGCACTCCGATCTGCACCGACCCCTGATCGTGTTCACGCCCAAGTCCATGCTGCGGTTGAAGGCCGCCGCGTCGGCCACGAGCGACTTCACGTCGGGCTACTTCCGCGGCGTCATCCCCGATGAGACCGTCGATCCTGCCGGGGTTCGCAAGGTCCTTCTGTGCAGCGGCAAGGTCTACTGGGATCTGGTGGCCGAGCGCGAGCGTCGGGAGATCACCGACACAGCGATCGTCCGGCTCGAGCGGCTCTATCCGGTTCCTTGGCGTCGGCTCCCGCAGGCGGTCAACGACTTCCCGGTCGCCGAGGAGGTGCGCTGGGTCCAGGAGGAGCCGGCCAACCAGGGAGCGTGGCCGTTCGTCTCGCTGACGCTCCCCCAGCTCCTGGGCCGCCCCATCTCACGGATCTCGCGACCCGCCTCCGCATCACCCGCCGTCGGCTCCCACCAGCGTCACGAGGCGGAGCAGGCCGCGCTGGCCTCCGACGCGTTCGCCTGACCCATCGCCGACGACGCCATGTACTTCACCGACCGCGGGATCGAGGAGCTCGACGAGCGTCGCGGCGAGGAGCAGATCTCCCTGGCGTGGCTTGCGGCGAGGCTGCGTGAGTTCGTGGATGAGCACCCTGATTTCGAGACGCCCATCGAGCGACTTGCTACCTGGTTGGCCCGCCTCGACGACGACCCCGACGACTGACCCCCCAACCCCTCGTGATCATGCGCAGATGGCCCCTGTCCGCCCGCTGCAGCCACGCGCCCCAGCCCCACTCCCTTCGTGATCATGCGCAGATGGCCCCTGTCCCGCCTCTGGGAGGGGCCATCTGCGCATGATCACGAAGGGAGTTTGTGGGGTGGCGGGGAGGGACGACCGGAGTGGTTCGGGTCGTCCCGGGGGCGATCGGGCGGCGCTCGTTCAGGCGGCCATCGGTCAGACGGTGATCACGAGCTTTCCGAAGGCATCGCCGCTGGCCAGCCGCTCGAAGGCGGCACGGGCATCGGCCAGGGCATAGGTCGAGTCGATCAACGGCCGCGTCCCCGTCGAGGCGCACAAATCAATCAGGGCCAGGAGCTCCTCGCGGGTGCCCATCGTGGAACCGATGACGGAGAGCTGGAGGAAGAAGATCCTGGCGAGATCGGCCGGCGGGTTCATGCCCGAGGTTGCCCCGCAGACGACGATGCGACCACCGGGGCGCAGCGACTTGAGGCTGTGGCTCCACGTCGCCTCCCCGACGGACTCCATGACCGCGTCCACCCGCTCGGGGAGCCGCGCACCTGGCTCGAAGGCGGCGTCCGCCCCGATCTCGAGCACGCGGGCCCGACGGGCCTCGTCGCGGCTCGTGGCCCAGACGCGAAGGCCGGCGGCCCGACCCAGCGCGATCGCCGCCGTGGCGACGCCGCCACCCGCTCCCTGGACCAAGATCGTGTCACCAGCACTGACCCCGGACTTGGTGAACAGCATCCGATAGGCGGTCAGCCAGGCGGTGGGGAGGCAGGCCGCCTCCTCGAAGGACAGCCCCGCCGGTTTGGGCACCAGGTTGCGCGCCGGGACGGCGACGCGTTCGGCCAGCGTTCCCGGGTGAAGCTCCGACAGCAGTGAACGCTTGGGGTCCAGTGTCTCGTCGCCTGCTCCGGCGGCGGGGTCACCGATCACCGCGTGAACGATGACCTCGTTGCCGTCCTCGTCGATCCCGGCCGCGTCGCAGCCGAGCACCATCGGCAGCCGGTCGGCAGGCAGTCCCACGCCCTTGAGGCTCCAGAGGTCGTGCTGGTTGAGCGCCGCAGCCTTGACTGCGACCGTCTTCCAGCCCTCGGGTGGGACCGGGTCCGGGTGTTCTCCCACAGTCAGCCCGCTCAGCGGGTCGTCGGGATCGATGCTGGCGGCAGTGACGGCTCTCACGAGCCTGGACGCTACAGGATGCTGATCGGGCATTCAGCGTCTGGCGACGCCCTCGGCTCGGGCAGCCGCGGCTACCGCAGCCGCGACCTGGGGAGCCACTCGGTCGTCAAACACGCTGGGAATGATCGATGTGGCCGACGGTTCGTCGACGCACGCGGCCAGGGCCTCGGCAGCCGCCTGCTTCATGCCTTCCGTGATCCGTCGGGCGCCTACCGAGAGGGCGCCTTTGAAGATGCCCGGGAACGCCAGCACGTTGTTGATCTGGTTGGGGAAGTCGCTGCGGCCCGTGGCCACAACCGCAGCGTGCCGTCCCGCGACGTCGGGGTGCACCTCGGGGTCGGGGTTGGCCAGAGCGAACACGATCGAGCGGTCACCCATCGTGGCGATGACCTCCTCAGCCACCACACCCGCGGACACCCCCACGAACACATCGGCGCCGGCGAGCGCATCGGCGATCGACCCGGTCAAACCCTGCTGGTTGGTGGTCTCGGCCAGCAACCGCTTGGTGTCCGTGAGGTCGCCGCGACCGAGATGGACGATCCCCTTGCTGTCGCCGACAGCGACGTCGCGCACTCCTGCCCGCTGGAGCATGGCCGTCACGGCGATGCCCGCCGCACCCGCACCCGAGACCACGACGCGCAGGTCCGACAGCGGCTTGTCGACGACCCGGGCCGCATTGTGCAGCGCCGCCGTGACCACGACCGCGGTCCCGTGCTGGTCGTCGTGGAACACGGGAATGTCCAGTCGCTCCTGCAGCTGCTGTTCGATCGCGAAGCATCGGGGGGCGCTGATGTCCTCGAGATTGATCCCCCCGAAGCTCGGAGCGATGCGGACGACGGTTTCGACGATCTCCTCGACCTCCCGGCAGTCGAGCAGGATGGGGATCGCATCGACCCCTCCGAAATCCTTGAACAGCAACGCTTTGCCCTCCATCACCGGCAGCGCTCCCACCGGGCCGAGGTCGCCGAGCCCGAGGACGGCTGAACCATCGGTGATCACAGCAACGAGGTTGGACCGCCAGGTGTAGAGATCGGCCAGCGACTCGTCGCCGGCGATGGCGGTGCAGACTCGGCCCACGCCTGGCGTGTAGGCCACCGCGAGGGCAGCGTCGTCGGGGACGTGAACGGTAGGACGGATCTCGATCTTGCCACCCCGGTGCAGGAGAAACACGGGGTCTGACTCGAGGTCTGCGCCGGGTGCGGGGTCAGGAGCTGCGTCGGGTTCCACCGGCCCACCGTCCCACAGCCGATGGTGCGGCGGCAGGGCTCAACGGCGACGCGACAGCAGGGACCACGGCCAGAGGCGACCGACGGTCACGCCGAGAGCATCGGAGTCGGGGACTGAACCCACCGACCAGGAGTCGACGCCCTCGTGAGGGTTGTCGCGCTCCACCCACCAACCGTCGTGCTCCCGGCGCAGGACGCGCTTCACCGCCAGCACACCGCTTCCGGGCAGGCGTACGACGGCGAGCCGGCCCGGCTCCGGCGCCATGCCCCAGTGAACGAGCAGCACGTCTCCGTGATGGAGCGTCGGTTCCATGCTGCGCCCCACGACGCGAACGAGGCCGAAGCCCCTGGATCTGCCCGTCCCCGGCACGCGTACCCCCTCACGTCGAGGGTAGTGTCACGAAAAGAGCCCCTCAGCTACCGGAAGGACCTGCCCATGCTGACCACCGTGCACGCGCACTGCGACCTGCCTTGTGGTGTCTACGACCCCGCCCAGGCCCGGATCGAAGCCCAGTCGGTGAAGGCGACGATCGAGAAGTACCACGCCTCTGACGACGAGGTCTTCCGCGCGCGGGCGCTCGCCGTCAAGGAGGAACGGTCGGAGCTGGTCAAGCACCACCTGTGGGTCCTGTGGACTGACTACTTCAAGCCGCCGCACTTCGAGTCCTACCCCCAGCTTCACGGGTTGTTCAACGAGGCGACCAAGCTGGCCGGCGCTGGGGGGACCAAGGGCTCCACCGAGGTGGCCGTGGCCGACGACCTCCTGGCCAAGATCGACGAGATCGCCGAGATCTTCTGGGCCACCAAGAAGGCGTAGCGGCAGCCCGGCAGCCTCGTCCTCTCGAGTGAGCCCCATCCGGCGCGCGTCGGCCTCAGACGTCGACGAGATTCACCGCATGATCGTCGAGCTCGCGGAGTACGAGCGGTCCGCCCACGAGGTCAAGGGGTCACCCGATGACCTGCGACGGGCCCTCCTGTCCGCCGACGCCAAGGTTTTCGGCCATGTGGCTGAGGCTCCTGGCGGCGCGGGACTGGCTGGGTTTGCCCTGTGGTACGTGACCTATTCCACATGGGAAGGGCAGCACGGCATCTACCTCGAGGACCTCTACGTCCGACCGGAGTTCAGGGGCAGCGGGCTGGGCAAACAGCTCCTGGCAGCCCTGGCCGCAGAGGCCGTGGACCGGGGGTATCCCCGGGTCGAGTGGTGGGTGCTCGACTGGAACGAGCCGGCCCTGGCGTTCTATCGCTCGCTGGGCGCCACGGGCATGGACGAATGGACCGTCTACCGCCTCACCGGACCCGAGCTGACCCGCATGGCAGACCGCGCGGGCTGACCGCAAGCCCGTTCACCCGATTGGCGTCACAAACCTACGGCTTCAGCGTCTCCATGCCGAAGGTGTCCCCAAGGGGCAGTAAGTTTGCTACCGGATCGGGGGATCCGACGAGGGAGAAGGTGCCGTGGCTGACCCGCAGGGTCACCGTTCGTGGGGCGTACGGGGGGACACCGCCAGCCCCACGACGGTCAAGGACGTCGTCGAGCTCCGGCTGCCCGCCGACCCCGCCTACCTGTCGGTGCTCCGCACCGCGACGGCTGGCCTCGCGGCCAGGCTCGACTTCACCCTTGACGAGATCGAAGACCTGCGGATCGCCGTCGATGAAGCCTGCGCCATGCTGCTTCCCGACATCGCGGAGCCGCACGTCCTGACCTGCACGTTCGAGATGCTCGACGACGCCCTGCGCATCACCGTGGCGGCGCCGACCACCTCCGGACAGGAGCCCGAGCGCGGCACCTTCGCCTGGACGGTGCTCACCGCCTTGGCCGGCGAGGTCGAATCGGGCACCGACGCCGACGGCCGCGTCACTGTGCGCCTGCACAAGCGTCGAGGCGCCGCAGGGTGACCGCCGGCGACTCGACGTCGACCCAGGCGCCCGTTTCCGATCCAGTCATCGACGTTCGGAGCGACGCACGGGAGTTTCAGCGCGTCCGGAGCCATGAGTTGTTCGCCCGGCTCGAGGCCGACCCCGACGACCGTCAGGCTCGCGACGAGCTCGTCACGTTGCACCTACCCTTGGTCGAGCACCTGGCCCGACGCTTCCGCAACCGCGGGGAGCCCTACGCCGACCTGGCTCAGGTCGGCACCATCGGGCTGATCAAGTCGATTGATCGCTTCGATGTGACCCGCGGCGTGGAGTTCTCGACCTACGCGACGCCCACCATCGTCGGTGAGATCAAGCGACACTTCCGCGACAAGGGCTGGGCCGTTCGCGTGCCGCGACGACTGCAGGAGATGCGGCTCCAACTCACCCAGGCCACCCAGGAGCTGTCCCAACAGCTCGGCCGGGCTCCCACCGTGTCTGAACTCGCTCTGCGCTTGGGCGCCAGCGAAGAGCAGGTGCTCGAAGGCCTCGAGTCAGCCAACGCCTACGCGACCGTGCCCCTTGAAGGCGGCGACGACGAGACCGCTGGGTCCGGCGTCATGGCCACGCTTGGCGCGGACGATGCCGCCCTCGAAGGTGTGGAATATCGCGAGTCGCTCAAACCCCTGCTGGCGCAGCTGCCCGACCGCGAGCGGCACATCCTGATGCTGCGCTTCTTCAAGGGCCTGACGCAAAGCGAGATCGCCACCGAGATCGGCATTTCCCAGATGCACGTCTCGCGGCTGCTGTCACGAACTCTGGTGAAGCTGCGCACGGGCCTGCTCGACGAGAGGTGAGCCGCGGGTCGCAGCCCGCCGGTCCGATCAGGTCAACCCGCGACCGACGGCGGGGGTCAGGACGGTCCCTAGGCAGGCGACCGAGACGACCAGAACCATCCATCCGAACGCGACCTCTGGACCCGAACCCGTGGCCAGCAACCAGCCGACGGTGACGAGGAGGAGGGCCGAGGTGATCACCGGTGCCCGGGCCCAACGTCGACGACGGGCGAGTCCCCGGGCGCAGGCGAGCAGCGCGACACCCCACAACGCACTGAACGCGATGAGGAGGCCAGCATTGACCGGCTCGGCGGCGTCCTGCCGGATCCATTGACCCGCCACGAACACCGCGTAGACCACGAGCCCAACCCCGATCAGGGCCGTCGAGGCGACGGCAGCCGTCGCCGCCAGGCTTCGCGATTCGCGCGAGCGAGCAGGAGCCCGATCGGCGACCTCGTCGAGACCGTCGGGACCGTCGGGACCGTCGGGACCGTCGGGACCGTCGGACATAATGCGAGGCTACCGGGCTGGCGCACTAGGCTGGCTCGCCGTGCGCGCCCTCCTCATCGCCAACCCTGCGGCGACCACGACCACACCGCGCACGCGAGACGTACTTCTCCACGCCCTCCGTGCCGACCTTGACCTCCAGGTCGCCGAGACCACCCATCGAGGTCACGCCCAGGAGCTCGCCCGCTCGGCCGCCTGCGAGGGCGTGGAGCTGGTGATCGCCCTGGGCGGCGACGGCACAGCGAACGAGGCCGTCAACGGGATCCTCGACCAAGGGCCGGCACCCGATCGGCCGGCCCTCGCGCTCGTGCCAGGCGGGAGCACCAACGTGCTCGCCCGGACCCTGGGTCTCCCCAACGACCCCATCGAAGCCACGGGCCAGCTCCTGGATGCGCTCCGGGAGAAGCGCACCCGGTCGATCGGGCTGGGGACGGCCGACGGCCGGTGGTTCACCTTTTGTGCCGGCCTTGGCCTCGACGCCGACGTCGTCGCCGCTGTCGAGCGCGCCAGGTCCGGCGGCCGGCGCTCCACACCGGCGCTCTACGTGACCACCGCGGTCCGTGAGTTCTACGCCGGCGACCGAGACGCGCCACCGCTGCGGCTGACCCGTCCGGGTGAGGATCCGGTAGACGGGCTCCACCTGGCCATCGTCCAGAACACCGCACCCTGGACCTACCTCGGGGGTCGCGCGGTGGATCCCTCCCCGCGGGCCTCGTTCGAGACCGGCTTGGACGTCCTCGGCCTGCGCGGCCTCGGGACGGCGTCGACCTTGCGGCACGTGCGCCAGCTGCTGGTCGGCCGGCGCCCGTTGCACGGCAGGAACGTCCTCGCCCTCCACGACGTGCCCGAGCTCACCCTGTGGGCGGACCGACCTACGGCCCACCAGGTCGATGGCGATCACCTCGGCGAACGCATGAGCGTGACCTTCCGTAGCCATCCGAATGCCCTGCGGGTCGTGATCTGACCCGGTCATGGGACCCCGAGAGTCACCCAGACTGTGACGAACACCACCGAAGCGGACATCAATTGCCTGGCCGAACCGGTTGCGGGGAGGTGCAGGGTTTGCCACCGTAGAGGGGCGCGTGGAACACCGGAGCCGTCCGGAACGTTCTGACGCAGCAGCCTGGTGCTCGAGCGCCGGGGTCCCCGCCGCTGGTGAGGGTCCCGACCACGTGCCGCGGGCTGCTTCGTGAAAGCATTCACAAGCCCGACCCGAGGAGACATTGATGGACTGGCGCCACCGGTCCGCCTGCCGCGACGAAGACCCCGAGTTGTTCTTCCCCATCGGAAACACCGGCCCCGCGCTGGTGCAGATCGAGGAAGCCAAAGCGGTCTGCCGTCGATGCGAGGTCATCGACTCGTGCCTGGCGTGGGCCCTCGAGACCGGGCAGGACGCCGGCGTGTGGGGGGGCCTCTCCGAGGACGAGCGACGGGCTCTCAAGCGGCGCAACGCACGAGCCCGCGCTCGCATGGCCTGATCTGCGCCCCCCGAAATCTGCGCTCCCCGAACGACGCTGGCCCATTCCGGCTCAGCCTGCTCAATCCTGCTCAGTCCTGCTCCCCAAGCACTGCTCACGTCAGCGGCAGTCGCACGACGGCGCGGGTGCCCCCGCCCTCACGCGCCCCGAGTTCGACCTGGCCACCGAGATCGGCGACCAGGGTCCGGGCGATCTGCAAGCCCAGCCGTGCCGAGGTCGTCCCGTCGAAGCCCACCGGAAGCCCAGCTCCATCGTCCTCGACGGCGACCACGAGGTGGCCGTCCACGCGCGTCGGCCGTACGACCAGGGTCCCGTCCTGTCCCTGGAACCCATGCTCGACCGCGTTGTGCGCCAGCTCGTTGAGCACGAGCGCCAAGGGGGTGGCCAGCTCGGCATCCAGCTCGCCGAAGGTTCCTTCCCGGCGGGTGGTCACGCGAGCCGGCCCCTGCACCGAGCCTCCGGGCGTGCCCTCGCGGCCGCGTCCGACTTCGTTCGCCCGACCCTCGTTCGCCCCACCCTCGTTCGCCCCAACCTCCGTGCGCATGACGTCGGTCAGCATCGCCAGGAGACGGTCGGCGATGTCGTCGAAGGGCACGGCGGGATCCGGGTGCGTCGACAAGATCTCGTGCACCACCGCGATCGACGCGACCCGGCGCTCGGCCTCGTGCAACGCGGCGACGGCATCGGCGGCGTCTAGACGCCGCGCCTGAAGCCTCAACAGCGCCGCGACGGTTTGGAGGTTGTTCTTCACCCGATGGTGAATCTCGCGGATCGTCGCGTCCTTGGTGATCAGTTGCCGCTCGGTACGCCGCAGATCGCTGACATCCCGCAGGAGCACCAGCGCACCCGTGCGACGTCCGCCTTCGAGCAGGGGCAGGGTCCGGAGTGCGACGACCGCGCCGCGAGCCTCGATCTCGGTTGAGCCCACGGCCCGCCCGGCGAGGATCATGGTTGGGTCTGCATCCCTGGCCCCGCGCGACTGGCTCAAGAAGCGCGACGTCTGGGCCAGGTGGGTGCCCACCAGATCCGCAGCCAGCCCCAACCTTCGATAGGCCGACAGGGCGTTGGGGCTGGCATAGGAGACCAGACCGTCGCCATCGAGCAGCAGGAGCCCGTCGCCCACCCGGGGGGCGTCCTCGTCGGCAGCCCCTGGCGGCGGGAACGTGCCCTCGGCGATCATCCGGGCCAGCCGTTCGGCCACCTCCACGTAGGTCTGCTCGAGCTGGCTGCGCTGGCGGTCGATCGCGGGGTCGGCGTGCTGGGCCACCACGGCGATCACCCCGGACGGTCCAGGCACGGGGATGGCACTCACAAGCGGCTGCGCCCCGTCGCCCCCCGTCGAGACCACGCGGCCCTGGGCCACCGCCGCGTCCACGAGGGCCTGGCGCCCACGGGGCAGGAACGACCCAACGAGGTCGCTGTCGAAACCGGTGGGGCCGGTCGTTGGTCGGAGCTGGGCGGCCGCGACGTAGCCCGACCGATTCCAGGTCGGTAGCCACAGGACGAGATCGCTGAACGCCAGGTCGGCCACCAGCTGCCAGTCCGACAAGAGCAGGCGAAGCGCTGCCAGATCGGGCGTCGTGAGCTCGGTGTGCCGCTGCGCCAGCACGTCCAACCCAGCCACCCGGTCAGGCTACCCACGCCGGGCACCCACCCCGCGTGATCGTGCGCAGATGGCCCCTAGGCGCCCCGCCCGCAGCGCGCTTCGGCGAGCGAACGCGCAGAGGTCGAGGCGCATGCGGAACGTCGAACCAGCGCTGACAGGATGCTTGGGTGAGCGTTTCTGGGGCGGAGGACCACGAGACACGCGCCGCGCGCACGGCAGACCTGGTGGCTCGAGACCTCGCTCACGTCTGGCACCCGTTCACCCAACAGGCGGCCTGGGCTGAGGACGCACCGATCGTGGTCGACCGAGCTGAGGGGATGTACTTCTGGGACACCGCCGGCCATCGCTATCTCGACGGCGTCTCGTCGTTGTGGGTCAACGTGCACGGTCACCGCGTGCCGGAGATCGACGCGGCGATCCGTCGCCAGCTCGAACGGCTCGACCACACCACCTATCTCGGGCTCACCCATGAGCCCGGCATCGCCCTGAGCGAGCTCCTGCTCGACACAGCGCCGCTGGGACTGAACCGGGTGTTCTACGCCGGTGACGGCGCGTCCGCCGTCGAAGCCGCGATCAAGATGGCCTTCCAGGCGCAGGCCCAGCGCGGGGAAGCACGGCCGCTCTACGTGCACGTGGCCGAGGGATACCACGGCGACACTCTCGGTGCCGTCAGTGTCGGCGGGATCGACCTGTTCCATTCGACCTATCGCCCGATCCTGCTCGAGACCCGCATGATCTCCTCGCCCGGCCTGCTCGGACAAGGCCAGACTCGGGCGGAACGGGCCGGTCAGGTGCTCGCCGAGCTGCGCGAACTCCTGGAGCGCGACGGGGCTCAGGTCTGCGCCATCGTCCTGGAGCCGATGGTGCAGGCGGCCGGGGGAATGCTGACGCACGACGCCACGTTCGTGCGCGGCTGTCGCGCCCTGGCCGACGAGTTCGGCGCCTTGCTCGTCGCCGACGAGGTCGCCACGGGGATCGGGCGGACCGGGCGCATGTGGGCCGTCGACCACGCCGCCGTGGTTCCCGATCTGCTGACCTGCGGGAAGGGGCTGACGGGCGGCTACCTGCCGCTGTCTGCGGTTCTCGCCACCGAGGCGGTCTACGACGCCTTCCTGGGCGCGCCCGCCTCAGGTCGCACGTTCTTTCACGGTCACTCCTACACGGCCAACCCCCTGTGCTGCGCTGCAGCCATCGCCAACCTGCAGCTGATGGCCGACCGCGGCACTGTCGAGCACGCCGCTCGGATGGGCGACCTGATCGGAGAGCTGACGGCGCCGCTGACCACGGACACCCGGGTCCTCGAGGTCCGCCGGATCGGCACGATGACAGGCATCGAAGTGGCCGCGGTCGGCGACCGTACGGGCTTCGCGGTGTGCCAAGAGGCACGCCGCAACGGAGTGTGGGTACGACCGCTCGGGGACGTGGTCGTCCTGATGCCGCCGCTTGCGATCAGCGAACCCGAGCTGCACACGCTCGTCGACGTCGTCAGCCAAGCCATCGAGACCGTCGTCCGATGACGGCCTTCGGCTGGCTCGCGGGGTGGGCCCAAGCGCGACAAACCGAGGGGCTCGCGCGACGGCTCGAGCCACGCACCCTCGACGACGCGCTGCTGGACCTGGCATCCAACGACTACCTCGGCTTGGCGCGGGACCCGCGGGTCGTTGCCGCCGCTGGGGAAGCCGCACACACGTGGGGCGCCGGTGCCACGGGCTCCCGCCTGGTCACCGGCACCACCGCGCTCCACACCGAGCTGGAGCGGTCGCTCGCCAGGCACATGGGTACGCCTGCGGCGCTGGTGTTCTCATCCGGCTACCTCGCCAACCTCGGGGCTATCACGGCACTGGCGGGCCCGGACACACTCGTGGTCTCAGACGCTCAGAACCACGCCTCCATCGTGGACGCCTGTCGGCTCTCCCGGGCCCGGGTCGTCGTGACGCCGCACGCCGATGTGCCCGCGGTCACCCTCGCCCTGGCCGAGCGAGTCGAGGAGCGCGCCCTGGTCGTGACCGACGCCGTCTTCTCGGTCGACGGCGAGGCGGCACCGCTGCTCGAGCTGCATGCGGCGGTCCGCAAGCACGGCGCGGCGTTGGTCATCGACGAGGCGCACAGCCTTGGCGTGGTCGGCGAACGCGGAACGGGGCTTGCCTGCTCTCTCGGTCTCGCTGGCCAACCGGACGTGGTGCTCACCGCCACCCTGTCGAAAGCTCTCGGATCCCAAGGCGGCGCCGTCCTAGGTCCTGCGGCGGTGATCGAGCACCTGGTCGACGCGGCCCGGCCGTTCATCTTCGACACCGGCTTGGCGCCCTCCTCGGCCGGAGCGGCCCTGGCGGCACTAGGGATCCTCGCGGAGGAACCGCTCCGTCCCCACCTCGCGCGGACCCGGGCCGAGGACGTCGCCCGGGTCGCGGCCACCCTTGGACTGCGGCGGAGCACACCCGCAGCGGCCGTGGTCGGCATCCGTATCGGCGACACCTCGGCCGCGGTCGCGGCGAGAGATCTCTGCGCGACCCACGGCGTGCGGGTTGGCTGCTTCAGGCCGCCGTCGGTGCCCGACGGCGTGTCCCGCCTGCGCGTCTGCGCCCGCGCAGATCTGTCCGACGGGGGGCTGGACCGGTTGTCCCGTGCCTTGGCCGCCGTCGCCGCCTCCCTGAGCAGCTGAGCCTCAGCTCGCCGGCTCCCTCCCCACGCCCGCCACCGACGGGGCTGGGAGGATCGAGGCATGGGGATCCTCGTGGTGACCGGCACGGGTACGGGCGTCGGCAAAACCGTCGTCACGGCCGCGCTCGCCAGCCTGGGGCTCGCCCGGGGCGCTTCGACGGCTGTGGTGAAGCCCGGCCAGACGGGGGTGGGCGCCGGTGAACCCGGTGACATCGCCGAGGTGCGACGCCTCGCCGGAAGCGCCGTGCACCTGGCCGAGCTCTCCAGATACGAAGCACCCCTCGCGCCGGCCGCGGCGGCCCGGGGCACTGGTCGCCCCGCCTACCCCCTCAGCGACGCAGCCGACGTCATCCAGCACCTAGCCACAACCCACCGGCTCGTGGTCGTGGAAGGTGCCGGGGGGCTGCTGGTGCGATACGACGACGAAGGGTCGACGATCGCCGACCTCGCCCGCTGGCTTCACGCCCCCTGCGTCGTGGTCGCGGATCCCGCCCTCGGCACGCTGAACCACACCGCGTTGACGCTGGAAGCACTCGCGCACCGCGGGCTGGAGCTCGCCGGCGTGGTCATCGGTGCCTGGCCGCAGGAACCCGACCTCGCCATGCGCAGCAACATCCGCGACCTCGAGACCCTGGCCGCCAGGCCACTGTCCGGCGCGATCCCGGCCGACTCCGGGCGGCTCACCCCTGACGCCTTCGCCGAGGTCGCCCATGCCTCGCTGGCGCCGGATCTCGGCGGCAGGTTCGATGCGACACAATTCCGCAACCAGGCGGACGCCGCCCCAGCCACACCAGCGACCAGCGAGGGAGCCCCGTGAACGCACCCCCCACAGGCGAGCAGGGCGCTGCCGTCAACGACGTCCTCGGCACCGCACGGCGCCGGGTACTCGAGCTCGGCCAGGGTTTGGACCCTGCCCAGGTGCTCGACGTATTACGGCTCCCCGACGAAGCCGTACCTGGGCTGCTGGGGCTCGCGCACGAGGTGCGCCTGCGCTGGTGCGGACCAGAGGTCGAGGTGGAGGGCATCGTCTCGGTCAAGACCGGAGGGTGCCCCGAGGACTGCCATTTTTGCTCCCAGTCAGGGTTGTTCGCCTCCCCGGTGCGCGCCGCATGGCTCGACATCCCGTCCCTGGTGGCGGCTGCAGTCGAGACCGCCCAGTCCGGCGCATCCGAGTTCTGCATCGTGGCGGCCGTGCGCGGCCCGGATGAACGGCTGATGGCCCAGATGCGTGAGGCCGTGCCCGCCATCCACGCCGCCTGCGGCATCAACGTCGCGGCCTCACTCGGGATGCTGTCCCAGGAACAGGTCGATGCGCTCGCCGCCATGGGCGTGCACCGCTACAACCACAACCTGGAGACCGCACGGTCGTACTTCCCTCACGTGGTCACCACTCACTCGTGGGAGGAGCGCTGGGAAACCCTGACCCGGGTGCGCGCCGCCGGTATGGAGGTCTGCTGCGGAGGAATCATCGGCATGGGCGAGTCCCTCGAGCAGCGCGCCGAGTTCGCGACCCAGCTCGCCGAGCTCGACCCTCACGAGGTGCCGCTCAATTTCCTGAACCCTCGCCCAGGCACGCCCTTCGGCGACCTGCCCGTGCTCCCGGTGGCGGACGCGCTGCGCACCATCGGCGCGTTCCGGCTCGCGATGCCCCGCACGATCCTGCGCTTCGCCGGGGGCCGAGAGGTGACCCTCGGCGATCTCGGCACCCGCGACGGCCTGCTCGGCGGCGTCAACGCGGTGATCGTCGGCAACTACCTCACGACGCTCGGTCGTCCAGCTGCCGACGACCTCGCCCTGCTCGACGACTTGGCCATGCCGGTCAAAGCCCTCAACGTCGCGCTCTAACGCCTCGGCGGGGCCGATTCACGCTGCCGTCCAGCCCACCGTTGGTCGGACGCAGGGCGTGTGCGGGCGCCCGATAGGTTGCCGAGATGGGGACCACGCGGGCAGACCGAGTCGAGGGCTCCGACGAAGAGCCCGCGACCATCGAGGGACACGGAGGTGACCTGGCAGTCGCCGCAGCCAGGCCGTACGGCGTGGACACCATGTTCACCCTCTCGGGCGCTCACGTCTTCCCCCTGTACGACGCGGCCGTGCACGCCGACCCACCGATGCGGCTGGTCGATGTACGGCACGAGCAGACCGCCGTCTTCGCTGCCGAGGCCACGGCCAAGCTGACCAGACGGCCCGGCCTCGCCGTGCTCACCGCCGGACCGGGCATCACCAACGGCATCTCAGCGGTCACCGGCGCTTGGTTCAACGGCTCGCCGGTCGTCGTCCTCGGAGGCAGGGCGCCCGCTTTCCGTTGGGGCACCGGAGCCCTCCAAGAACTCGATCACCCGCCGCTCCTGGCGCCCATCACCAAGCTGGCCGCGACCGTGCCCTCGGTCGACCAGGTGGCCGCCCAGGTGGACGCGGCCGTGGCGCTGGCCATCGAGCCGCACCGCGGTCCGGTGTTCCTCGACTTTCCGATGGACCAGCTCTACAGCCGCGCAGAGGTCGCACGCCCGGCACGGGATGCGGCCGCAGCCCCGACGAGGTCCCCCGACGACGATGACCTGACCGAGGTGGCCCGATTGCTCGGGGAGGCCGAGCGACCGGTGCTCGTCCTCGGCTCCGACGTGTGGAACGACCACGCGGAGGCGGCGGCCAGGCGACTGATCGAGACAGCGGGCTTGCCGGTCATCGCCAACGGGATGGGGCGTGGGGTGCTGCCCGCCGGGCATGGCCAGCTGGTCACCCGGGCTCGTTCGGCGGCCTTCGGGGGCGCCGACCTCGTGATGGTGGTGGGCACCCCCCTCGACTTCCGCCTCGGCTATGGCGTCTTCGGCGGGCGCGAAGGGCGTCCCCCGGCCCGAGTCGTCCACCTGGTCGACGCCGCCGATCAGGTGGCGACCCACGCCGATCTGTCCGCGTCTGCGTCCGGGAGCCTGTCCTTGGTACTGGACGGGGTCCGCGAGGCGTGGGAGCAGCTCGCCCGCGCGCCGTCGTACCGCTCGTGGGTCGACGACCTGCGCACGACCGCGGGCGCGGCGATCGCCAAGGACGCAGCCGACCTGGCCCACCCCGGAGACCCCATCCACCCGGCGAGGATCTACGGCGAGCTCGTGCCGCGCCTGGCTGACGACGCGGTCGTGATCGGCGACGGAGGCGACTTCGTCTCCTTCGCCGGCAAGTACATCGAGCCGAGACGCCCCGGCGGGTGGCTCGATCCGGGGCCATACGGCTGCCTGGGAGCCGGCCTCGGATCGGCGATCGCCGCTCGGTTGGCCCGACCGTCGAGCCAGGTCGTGGTGCTCCTCGGCGACGGCGCGGCCGGCTTCTCACTCATGGACGTCGACACCTTGGTGAGGCACAACCTGCCGGTCGTCATGGTGATCGCCAACAACGGGATCTGGGGTCTGGAGAAGCACCCGATGCAATTCCTGTACGGGTACGACGTCGCAGCCGACCTGCGTCCAGGGACCCCCTATGACGCCGTGGTCCGCGCCCTCGGCGGGGATGGCGAGACCATCACCGACCCCGACGGCATCGGCCCAGCGCTCGATCGAGCGTTCGCGGCGGGCGTCCCCTATCTCGTCAACGTCATCACTGACCCCGCCGTGGCCTACCCGCGGTCGACGACCGGTGTCTGAGCCACAGGGCGTCCCGCCCGAGACCCTGGTGCGGCCCGTGAAGGACCACGAGCTCGAGCTTGTAGGCGAGCTGACGGTTCGGTCCTACATCGATGGCACCGACCTCTCGCCAGAGTCCGACTACGTCACCCACCTGCGGCAGGCAGCTGATCGCGCCGACGCCTCACCGCTTCTGGTCGCCGTTCGCAACGACACCGTGGTCGGGGCGGTCAGCGCCTGTCCGTACGGCTCACGCTGGTCTGAGATCGCTGCGCCCGGCGAGCTCGAGCTGAGGATGCTCGTGGTCGCCAAGGCGGCTCGAGGCACGGGCGTCGCGGAGGCCCTGCTGGCCGCGGTCGAGGCGCTTGGCCGCGAGCGGGGCGACCACACCCTCGTGCTGTCGGTGATCGATGACAACCACAACGCGCACCGGCTCTACGCCAAGCACCGGTTTGTCCGGCGCCCGGACCGTGACTGGGACCCGACGCCCGAGGCACACCTGCTGGCCTATACCCGGGAGATCTGACGCGTGCGCTGGCCGATCAGCTTCCGCGACGGCCCGTCAGCACAGAGAACGGACCAGGGGCGTCGGGTTGACCGGGTCGCTCTCGCGTCCGCTCTTCCAGTACTCGAAGTGAAGATGGTTGACCGTTCCCGCATTCCCGGTGGAGCCGACGCGCGCGATCACCTCGCCGACCGTCACCTCCTGCCCGGCCCTCACCTTGTTGACGTCGTTGTGGGCGTAGAAGAACTTCGACCCGCTCCGGCCCTGCAAGGTGATCGTGTTGCCACCGCTGCTGCCGCTCCAGTGCGCCCGGATGACGGTGCCTGACTCGATAGCCCGCACCTTGGTGCCTCTCGGCGCCAGCATGTCGACACCAGCGTGACCGTGACTGCCGCGGTTCGCGCCGTACGTGTCACTGAAGCTCGCGCCACGCACGGGGCACGCTCGGCTCGAGCGGGTCGACCGGGAGGACTTCTTCTTGACCGCGTCCGCCCGCAGGATGGCCGCCCACGTGGCCTTGCCGACGACACCGTTGACCTTCAGGCCGTGCCTCTTCTCGAACTTCTTGACGGCCTTGCGCGTGATCGGTCCGAACCAACCGCTGACCGGCTGGACTCCGAGCAGCCGCTGAAGGCGCTTGACCGCCTTGCCCTGGTCGTCGTACTTGAGCTTCGGGTAGCTCGTTGACGCCGCCAGCACCGTGACGGAGGTTGCGCTGGCCGGTGGAGGGGCCAGCGTGGCGACCGCTGCCGCGAACAGAGCCGTGATGACCGCAGCGGCAAGGAGCCGGCGGCCGCGCGCGCGTGCCATGGTGGACGAGCTGTGCGAAGGGGGCAGGCCCGCGGAAGGGACGGGGCTCACGAGCATGGTGGGTCCTCCGACGCCTGCGAGGTGAGCTGTCGGGTTCGGCCGGAGGATCGGCCGGCCACCTGTCGGTGGCTTCACCCCGAGGACCAGGTCCGTGGTGCGCGGGTCCCCCGCTCCTGCCCATGAACTCGTCGGACGACCGGGCGTGGGCGGGACTCGGCGAGGCGCCCGGCGTGACCTGCCAGCAGCAGGCTCCGAGGAAACTAACAGACCAGGGGCCCGGAATGGGAGGGTCTGCCCGGATTTCTTCTTCCTCGCAGCTCGCCAGGTCCGAACGCCCCGAGCCGGGTCAGAACGTCCAGCCGATCATGCGTGGCGATCCCTCGTCGGTTCCTCCCGCGCGGGCGTACGTGCGCAGTGCCGCGTCGTTGTCTGCATCGGCGAGCACCCACATGCCGTAGCAGCCACGCGACCGGGCGAGCCGCTCCAGGGCCGCCACGAGCGCCACGCCTACTCCCTGCCGCCGGGCCGACTCGTGGACCGACAGCTCGTAGAGGAACATCTCCGTCCCCTTGTCGGGGTGGATGGTCTCGACGCCGGAGACGAAACCGATGGCCGCCGAACCGCGGCTGGCCAGGAGCAGATGATGCCCCGGTCGCTCAAGGAACGCGCGGGCCCCAGCCAGACTCACGGGACTGTCGAACAGGTCCGACGCAGCGACCAGCGAGCTTGGCTCTTGCGCGAGCTCGACGCGCAGCGGCGCGGTCAGCGAGGGCCTCCCGAGGTCCGGTCCAGTCGGGAGAGGAAACGCTCCCGGTCGACCACGACGCGGGTCACTGAGCCGTGAGCAACCAAGGCGCCGGCGTCGGTCGTGGCCGCGACGTCGAAGCGAACCAGGCGCCCATCCACCGCGACGACTGATGCCGTGGTGGTGATCTGCTCCCCGACGGCGCTGGCCGACCCATGGACGAGCTCGACCCTTGTTCCCACGGACGTCTCGTCCTCGGACATCGACCCATCGAGGGCGTCCACCGTGGCGGCCTCGCACCACGCCAGCAGCCGGGGCGTCGCCAGCACCATCACGTCTCCACTGCCGAGGGCTACGGCCGTGTCCGCTTCGCCGACGGTGTGGACCGCTGAACCCGTCAGGCCGATCGTCGCAGGCATGCCCGCTAGGTTACGGGCCGTGCCCCAAGCCACGGCGCCGGATGAGCCGGGCTACTGCCCGAGATGCGGCCGGCCGAGCCCAGCCGATCCGGCGGAGCCCCATGCTGAGTGCCGGCAAGCCCTCGCTCTCGAGCCTCCCCGGTACTGCGCCCAGTGCCGCCGCCGCATGATCGTTCAGGTGACGCCAACGCGCTGGACCGCGCAGTGCGTGGAGCACGGCACGCTGACCGGCTGAGTGCGGCAAGCGTTCTCAGGAACCCCAGGCGTCGAGCGCGGCCCTGGCGACCTCCTCGCCCCACTCTTGGACGAAGTGCCCGGCGTCGGGAAGCTCGAGCGGCTCCGGGCATCGCCGGATGGTGGCCCGGACCCGCTGCATGACGGCTGGTCCCAGAACAGGGTCGGCCATGCCGATGGCCATGAAGGATCGACCGTCGAAGTCGGAGGCCCACCACCGCTGCGCGGCCCGAGAGATCGCCACCCCATCCATCGACGGGTCGGTCGGGACCAGCGCCGGGAAGCGCCGCACCCCAGCCTTGTACGTCGCGTCCGGGAACGGGGCGTCGTACGCCCGCTGCTCCTCGACGGTGAGGTGAGGCGTGATCGAGGCGATGACCCTCCCCACGTCCAGGTCAGGAGTCTTCGCGACGAAATCGCGCCAAGCCAGGAAGCCCTCGGTCGGTTCGACCCCTACGGCAAAGGCCGTGTTCATGATCAGCAGACCGGTGATGCGTTCCGGCATCGTGACGGGCAAGGTCAGCCCCAGCAGTCCTCCCCAGTCCTGGACGACCAGCGTGACGTCACTCAGGTCCAGGCGGCGGATGAACTCCTCCAGCGAATCGCGGTGCAGGTCCCACGTGTACGCGGCGTCGAGGACCGGCTTGTCCGACCGACCGAAGCCGAAGAAGTCCGGCGCGACGACGCGAGCGCCCGAGCCCAGCAGCTCGGGAATCATCCGGCGGAAGAGATAGGCCCACGTGGGTTCCCCGTGCAGGCACAAGAACGTCGGTGACCGATCGCGCGGACCCTCGTCGACGTAGTGCATGCGGAGGCCCTCGAAACCTCGAAGGTCGTCGAGGTACTGCGGCGAGTAGGGCCAACCAGAGAGGTCGTCGAACCGGTGCTCTGGAGTCCTGAGGGCCTCGAGGGTCATAGCGGCGACCCTACGACCCCGAACGAAACCCGAGGTGGTGGCTCCTCGCTCCTCGAGCGCCCTCTGGCTGGCGTCTCCGCCGCAGTCTGGTTAGGCCACCAGGCCGAGGCGCCGCAGCTCGACGGTGAGGTCGTGCGGGCTGGTCGAGGTGGCCATGGCCGCCTCGAGGGTGATCACTCCGTCACGAATCAACGTGACCAGGTGCTGGTCGAAGGTCTGCATCCCGTAGAAGCCACCCTCTTGGATGAGCTGCTGGATGGTCGACGTCTTCTCGGGGTCGACGATGGCGTCGGCCACCCGCCCTGTGTTGATGGCGATCTCCATGGACACGCACCGCCCATAGCCGTCGGCGCGAGGGACCAGCCGCTGACAGATGATCCCTCGCAGGGCACCCGCAAGCGCGAGCCGTACCTGCTTCTGCTCGTGCGGAGGGAAGAAGTCGATGACGCGGTTGATCGTCTCCCGAGCATCAGTGGTGTGCAGCGTCGACATCACGAAGTGTCCGGTCTCGGAGGCTGCGAGCGCCGCCTTGACCGTCTCGGTGTCACGCATCTCACCGACCAGGATGACGTCGGGGTCCTGCCGCATGGCTGCGCGCAAGGCCGTTCCAAAGTCTTCGGTGTCGACGCGAACCTCGCGCTGGTTGATCATCGCGAGCTTGTCGTAGTGGAGAACCTCGATCGGGTCCTCGATGGTCACGCAGTGCACTTCACGGTTGTTGTTGATGTGATCGATCATCCCGGCGAGGGTGGTGGTCTTGCCCGATCCGGTCGGACCCGTCACCAGCACCAGCCCGCGGGGCTCCATGGCCAGAGCGGACAGCACGGGTGGAAGACCGAGGTCTTCGAGCGGGATGGCACCGACGCTCACCCGGCGGAAGACAAGCCCGGCGGAGCCTCGTGACCGGAACGCGTTCACCCGGAACCGGCCCACGCCAGCGACGGAGTACGCGAAGTCGGCCTCGTTGGTCTTGGTGAACTCCTCGACCAGGTCGGCCCGCAGAACCTCGGCAACGAACGCCTCGGTGTCGGCCGGCTTGAGCACAGGTGCCTGGAGTTTGCGCAATCGACCATCGATGCGCACCCGCGGAGGGGAGCCCACCTTGCAGTGAAGGTCGGAGCCACCGCACTCCAGCAGAGCACGCAGGTATGGCTCGATCGACATGGGTGCATCGGTCACGAGAAGAGCATCGGGCGAAGCCGCGCCAACCTTGACTGTCCAGGGGGGCCGAAGTTCACCCATTCGGTCCCAGGGAGCGCTCGGCGCTCCTGAAGAGCCGTCAGTCGGTCACGAGATGACCGCGATGATGTCGCCCTCCTGGACGACGTCGCCTTCAGCGACGCCGACCAGCGTGACCGTTCCTGGGTGCTCCACGAAGATGGGGATCTCCATCTTCATGGACTCCAGGATCACCAGCGTGTCTCCCTGCGTGACGGCCGCGCCCTCGGTCGTGACCACCTTGATGACGTTGGCCACCATCTCGGCTCGGATCTCGTCGGGCACCCTTGACTCCTCCGCCGTCGCCTCGCGTTGCCTGGCCGGTGACCTGTCGCACCGCGGGGCTCAACGAACCCTCATGGGACCCCCGGACCCGCCGGGGGCAGCCTAGCGCCGGGAGGCTCGCATCATCCGGGAAGCGCGACCCTCGACTTGCGAACGATGCGGGCCAGCGTCTCGACCACTCGCGGATCGAAGTCGTAGGCCATCCCGAGACGCAGCCGCTCGAGCGCATCGAGTCGAGGGCCGTACTCGGCGGACTCGCCGACGAGATCGTCGTAGGCGTTGGCCGCCTTGATGATCCGTGACGCGACAGGCAACGACTGGTCGGCGTGCTCGCGGGGTCGCCGGTAGGGGTCCGCCTGACGCTCGATGATCTCGGCCACCGAGTCGAGGACGCCGGTCTCACGGATCACGGCCGCGCCGAGCTCGGCGATGCGCCGTTGCTCGCCGCCGTCGACCATGATCGTCATCCCGCCTGCGATGGGGTCGGTGAGGGCCAGCTGCCCAAGGTCGTGCATGAGGGCGGCGTACTCGAGGTCGAGGAGATCGCCCTCTGACATCCCCAGCTCTCGGCCCACGGCCACGGAGATCTCGCTCACCCGGCGCGCATGCCCGGACTCGGTGTAGCCGCCGACCTCGGTGACCCGTGAGAGGGAGCGGATCGTCTGCAAGTAGGTGGCCCTGATCGCGGCATAGCGCCGGAACGAGAACTGGGTGAGCAACAACGGAACGCAGAACACGGGAATCGCCCACCACCCCATGACCTGCGCGGCCAGAGCAATGAGCACTCCCGTCGCGCCGATGGCCGAGCCAAGGCCGAGCAGCGCCCGAAGCTCATCACGCAAGGTGGGGCGATAAGGCGCACGGTTGCGGTCCGCGCGGACCAGCGCGGAGATGATCGCGTCGAAGACGCCTGTGACGACCACGATCGAGACCATGGCCAGGGCGAGCACCCACGACTCCTGACCGGCGAGGACGCCGTCGCCTCCGCCGTAGAGCGGCCGGAACAGCGCGGCGGCAAAGGCGACGGCCAGAATGCGTCGGGCGACCTCATCGATGCGCGGTGACCGGCCGGCCGTCACGTGCGGCAGCGCCCCGACGAACGAGGCGACAGCAGTCAGGGCGATCACCTGCCACACGGTCTGCGTGGTGGCCTGTCCGGCGAAGTCGCCGAGCAACGCGTAGGCCAGGGCGCCTGCAGCGCCCAGGGGAGCCGCCTCGCGGTCACCCGGCAAGGTGATGCGCACCACCTCGCCGATCGTGATGAACACGCCGAACGCGATGGCGATCTCGGGCTGCACGATCCCGCTGGTCGCGGTCTGGACGACCGCCCAGATGACCAGCAGCGAGGTGACACCGACGACGACCGCGGTGCCCCGCAGCTCTTCGCCCCTGCGCGGCTGGATGACCAGGGAGGTCATCGGTCGCCTCCGATGCCCCGGTCGACGCCGATTCCCACGTCGACGGTCGGGTCGTCGTGATCGATCGCTGCGACGGACGCCGAGTCCGTCGGCGGATCGAGCCGGGTCGGCTTCCAGGGCTCACGCTTCAGCGCCTGCACGAGAGCGTCCACCATGAGTGGGTCGAACTGCGAACCGCGACAACGCTCCAGCTCGCCCATCGCTTCCAGCGGGGTACGCGCTCCGCGGTAGGAGCGAGTCGAGGTCATGGAGTCGAAGGCGTCGGCGACCGCGATGACCCGGGCGAACTCGGGGATCTCCTGACCTCGCAATCCCGCCGGATACCCGAGACCGTCGAGACGTTCGTGGTGATGGAGGATTCCGCGAAAGGCCTCGTCGAGGAACTCGATGTCCTGCAGCATCTCCGTCCCACGCAGCGGGTGCGTCTGGATCATGGCGGACTCGTCGTCGGTGAGCCCCCCCGCCTTCTGCAGGATCTTGGTCGGCACGCCCAGCTTGCCGACGTCGTGGAGAATTCCCGCGTAGCGCAACGCGTTGACCCGGTCCTCGCGCATGCCGAGAACGCGCGCGATCATCACCGATGCCTTGGACACGCGTTCGCTGTGACCACGGGTGTAGTGATCCTTCATCTCCACCGCTCGGACCAACGTCCGGATCGTCGACTCATACGCCTCTTGCTGCTTGGCGAATTGCAGCCATGCCCAGCGCGCTACGAGCAGAGGAAGGAGAACAAGGACGGCCGCGAACGCGCTGGACCAGTTCCAGAGCACGGCGAAGAGCAGGCCGAGCAGGCCGTAACCCACATAAGAGGGCGCAGTCTCGGCGATGGTCCCGAACAGGACCTCTCGGGGACGAGTCCCATCGACCAGGAGCAGGACGACGGTCAGCAGAGCAGCGTTGACCAAGCAGTACGCGACGCTCGCGAACAACACGGAGACGATCACCATCAGCCACGCCGAGGGCGCTGGACGAGCGGCATCCGCGAATACGCCGGCGGCGCCCATGAGGGCGAGCACCAGGCCCGCGGCCGCCGCCGACAAGGCGAATTGGGCCCCGTTGAACACTCGCTTGTAGGTCGCCGTGGACCCACCGGCAAACGCCGACAGCGCACCAACCAGGCACGCCTCGGCCGGCCCTCCAAGAAGCCCAGCGGCCACGGCCATGGGGAGCGTCATGTGGAGGCCGATGATGGCCCCGCCCTGGATGCGCAACCCCGGACGGGCGCGGTCGACGACGATGGTGATGGCGCTGAGCGCGGCGACGAGCAACCAGTCGGGACGAGCGGCGGCCGACAGCGCGAGCGCGAAGGCAGCCAGCACCCAGGTCGCGGCCACATAGACCCGCGCCCGTACCGGCAGCTCCTTCATCGACCCCCCAGGGGAACTAGAGAGAAGGATCGGGATCGGCAGTACGTGGCCTTAGTGAAATTACTGCCAGCTCCAGCCTGAACCGGTGGAGAGGAAGTGCTCGACAGCGGCCGCGATCTTCTTCATTTGTGGCATCACCCCTAGGATTCACGTCACGGGCGCCGCTGATAGCCCGTGCGAGATCCGCTCCGCTGAGGTGCTGTGCAATGCAGTGCGAAAACTGTGAGCTTCGGCCTGACGTGCTGCCGATCCCGATCCCGCCCTCTTCAGTTGTCCTGCCTGTCCTGTTCGGCGGTGTCCCCGTCTGTCCCCGTCTGTCCCCGTCGAACCCTGCCGTCGACCTGTTGCGTCGAATACCCTCTGCGTCGAACACCCTCTGCGTCGAATAAGTTCTTGTCGAATACACTCTGTGTCGCATTTCGGTGCCCTGCCCGGTTTGGCCGGGTTCAACCCAACACTAGAGTGAAGGGTGGGACGAAATGCTGCGTCAAGTACTTGATCGGACACGTTCGGTGAACTCTTCGCCTTTTAGGCCTTTCGGACTACGCACTGTAGCGCCATCGGATCAGTGTTCCGCGGCGCGAACCGCCGGGACGCCCCGAACGGCCTAACCGCCCCCTCGACCCGATCACGCGCGGGAGTGAACGCGGCGGGTGACACCTCTGAACCCCCACTCATGGCCTACGCTCCGAGCAGGGGTGGGGATCTATGACACGACGAGCCCGTCGACGCGTGAGGCCCGGCCCTGAAAAGCCGACCGTGCAGTACGACTCAGCCGTCCTCGACAAGGAGCTCCAGCAGCGTGGCGACGCCAGGTAGCCGGGACCTCACCTCGGCGTACTCCGACCTGGTGGCTGGCGTGCTCGATGCCCGCTCGGATGCGGCGACCGCTGCGTTCGACGCGGAGATCGCGCTGGCCGAGTCCGAAGGGCGACTGGACGCGCGCACCGCCCGAGCCCTTCGCTGGTGGCAGCGTGAGAGCTTGCGCTCGCTCGTCGAGCACAGCCGAACGGCTCTGCCGCCAGCGCTGGCGGCACTCGACCAGGCCCAGCGCGAGG
Source organism: uncultured Actinomycetota bacterium (assembly GCA_963820065.1). Lineage (GTDB taxonomy): Bacteria > Actinomycetota > Actinomycetes > DATJPE01 > DATJPE01 > JANPBY01. The sequence continues at coordinate 719,708 of CAWFYM010000010.1, forward strand.
GGTTCTCCGCCGTGTCCGATGCAGCCGAGGCGTGGGCTCGCGCGGTCGGAGACACAGCGCGCGCCTCCGGCGGCGGATCGGAGACCGCAGCTCCCAACGCCCCAGCCCCGCCTTCCGTCCACGAGGCCGCGGCAGCCGCAGCGGCCCCCGTGGGAGCTCCCGCTGACTTGCGCGAACGCCGACGCCGATTGATCGTTGCCGGACTCAACCCTCTGCCCCGCAAGGAGTAGCGCGTGCCCACCCTCCGACTGCTGCCGGAGTTCGAAGACGAGTTGCGTCGACTGCCGGGCATCATCGCCGCCAGCGTCGTCACGGGACCGGACGCGGTGCCGACCGAGGTGCACGTGCTCGCCGAACCGGGCAAGGCTGCCAAACAGGTCGTCCGCGACGTCCAGTCCTACGCCCTCGCCAAGCACGGGCTCGCCATCGACCACCGCATCGTCAGCGTCGTCCAGATCGGCGCCGACGAGGTGGGCATCCCTCCGCACCCCGAGATCGAACCGGACGAACCGGAGCTCCCACCCCCGCCCCGGCCGGCGATCAGCGCCATCATGGTCCGGACGGCGGGACCGGAGTCGGAAGCGGTCGTCAGCCTGGCGACCGGAGGCCACGTCTTCGAAGGCCGCGTCGTTGGCCCCGGAGCTGCCTCGCAACGGCCGCGGCTCGTCGCCGAAGCCACCCTGCGAGCCCTGGACGAACTCCTGGGCACGGTCGCCGAGGTGGAAAGCGCCGCGGTGGTGACCGTCGGCGCCCGCGAGGTCGCCGTCACGGTGCTCTCCGTGATGGTTCCGCGCTCGGGAGAGCAGGTCGTCACCGGCAGCGCACTGGTCCGCGGTGACGAGTCTGATGCCGTCGCCCGTTCGGTGCTCGACGCGCTCAACCGCCGCCTAGCCGGCTAGCCCGTGGCCGAGCGCTATGCGTACGGCTCTACGGCTGTCGCACCGATTCGGTGCCTCAGGTCTCGCGTGGGACACTGAACGCGGCGAAAGTCAGCCTGGCGAAACGCCAAACCGTTCGACGACAGGAGCACCCGTGAGCAAGCGTGGCCGCAAGAAGCGTGACCGCAAGAAGAACAAGGCCAACCACGGGCGCCGTCCGAACTCCTGAGGCAGGGGACTGCCGCTCCCGGCGAACGATCGAACCGTCGATAGTCAGTCGATGGTCAGTCGATGGTCAGTCGATACGGAACTCGACCCTGGTGACCTCGACCCGGACCTGCTGAAGTCTCGCGAGAACCTTCGACCTCAGCTCATCGGGTGCCGTCTCGTCCCCGCAGCACCGCGCCACCAGGCTCTTGACCTCCTGCTCGATGCCGAACTGTCGAAGGCAGGGCGAGCACTCGTCGAGATGGTGACGGATCACATGGCGGTCGTCCGGAGTCATCTCACCATCGAGATAGGCATAGACGGCATCGAGGACTTCCCCACAGTCGGTGTCGTGCGGATTTCCGCAACTCATGACACTCCCTCCGCTGGGATCAGACCGCGCTCGCGGGCGTAGTCCTCGAGAAGATCGCGAAGCTGCCGACGACCACGATGCAGTCGCGACATCACGGTGCCGATCGGCGTTCCCATGATGTCGGCGATCTCCTTGTAGGCAAAGCCCTCGACATCTGCGAGATACACCGCCATCCGGAAGTCTTCAGGGATCGCCTGCAGCGCTTCCTTCACGTCTGAGTCGGGGAGAGCGTCGAGCGCCTCGGCCTCGGCCGAACGAAGTCCGGTGCTGGAATGGGACTCGGCCCGCGCCAACTGCCAGTCCTCGACCTCCTCGGAACCGGACCGCTGGGGTTCGCGCTGCTTCTTGCGATAGCCGTTGATGAACGCATTCGTGAGGATGCGATAGAGCCAGGCCTTCAGGTTCGTGCCCTCGCGGAACTGATGGAAGGCGGCGAAGGCCTTCACGTACGTCTCCTGAACCAGGTCCTCGGCATCCGCCGGATTGCGGGTCATCCGCAACGCCGCGGCGTACATCTGGTCGAGGAACGGGAGCGCATCCCGTTCGAACCTTTGGGCGCGCTCCTCGGGGGTCTCCTCGACCTCGACGTCGACGACCGTACCCACCTCCTGATTGGCCTGCTTGCGGTCCAGTTGGACACTAGAACCGCGGTCCGGCATGCGCGAATCGTCAGGCCGCGCGCCGGCAGACCCCGAGGGTACCGGCCAGCTGGGCCAGTCGAGGGGCGACGTCGGGTCGATGGGGGCAGCGAGCACGTGGGTGCAACGTCCTCACGGCGCCGCCTCATTCCCTGCCGGCTGCCCGCGCCTCGCCATCCGGGTCACGACGCCTCAGATCCAGCAGCTGGCGCAGGACCCATTCAACCGTCCGATCGACGAGTTGGTCCAAGGCCTCGCCGGTCGTGATCGGCGCCCGCGCGGCGACCCGGAACGAATGGTCCGCGTACGGGACTCTGACCAAGACCCGATTCATGCCAACACCTGCGCCCTCCCTCGGCAGCGAACGAAGGATCTCGTCGGCGGTGCCGAAGGCGTCTCGATCCCCCTGCACGACGAGCGTGGGTTCAACGACCGTCGCCAGCTCGTCGACCCGCGAGCGCTCCGGACGACCAGGTGGGTGCAGCGGGAAGGCCAGCGCAATGACCCCGGACGCTCCGACCTCCGATGCGGTCCGGCAGGCCACCCGGGCACCGGCACTGCGACCGCCAGCGATCAGAGGCACCGTTGCCCCGACACGCGCTCCAAGACGAGAGAGCGCATCGATCCACGCCCCGTCGAGCGCCGTTGGCGGGCCAGCTACTCGGCGGCCTTCGACCACCCAGGGTTGATCGAGGCGCACGACGGTGACCCCCCTCGCCGGAAGCGCCCCCGCGAGCGCCATCAGGTCGGCGGTGTCCGCCCCACGACCCGCGCCGTGGCCGAGCACCACCGTTCCCAGGGGATGCCCGGGAGCACGGTGCCACCAGAGCCTGGCCTCACCGTGCCGGGTCTCGACGAGCTCCGCGTCCGTCAGCGTGACATCAGCGGCGGTCGGGGCAGCCCGGAGCTCAGGCGTTGGGAGCTCAGAAGAGGACATCGTCGGAGTCGCCTGTCCCCTCCTCCGAACCAGCCGCCGGGGACCCCGGAGGCGTCTCGGCAGCCAGCGGCTCCACCAGCTCAGGCCCGTTGTTCGCCACGCTGTTGACCGTCGTTGCCACGGGCCAGGCCGCCAAGGTCCCCGGGGCCGCGGGGATGAGCAGCTGCGCAGCCGAATCGGTGTCGTCGTTGGCCGGGTCCAGCCACTCAGCCCAGCGGTCGTGTGGGACGAGCAGCGGCATGCGGTCGTGGATGCGGCCGACATCATCTTCGGCCGTCGTCGTCAGCACCGTCGACGTCCACAACCACGCGTCACGGTCTTCCGGGTCCGCTGTCGGGGAGCGCCAGAACTCATACAGGCCGGCCATCGCGAGCGACCCACCGTCTCGACGGGTGATGTAGAACGGTTGCTTCTTGCCGCGCTGCTCGCCGTACCACTCGTAGTAGCCGTCAGCCGGAAGAAGGCATCTCCTCTTGGCGAACGCCCGGCGAAAGGCGGGCTTCTCCGCCACGGTCTCCATGCGGGCGTTGATCAGCCTCGAGCCGATCGACGGGTCCTTCGCCCAGGACGGCACGAGACCCCAACGGACGGGCCGCAGCAGACGTACGGGCATGGCGCCGTCGTCGGCATCGCGATCGCGGCGTGTGATGACGGCCGGGACATCCTTGGTCGGCGCGACATTCCAGTCAGGCTGCAGCCGCTCGGGCTCGTCGACGCGATCCACCTCGAACTCCTCGACGAGGTCGTCCGGGTGGGCACTGGCTGCGTATCGTCCGCACACCCGAGCCATCCTGCCCGCCGGTACCCTGACTGGCGATGGCCCGCCGCCGAACCGACCTCGACGAGGACGATGTGCGCGTTCGCCCGGGCCGGGTCAAGTCGCGCCCCCGGAGCAAGGATCGTCCCAGCCACGACTCGGCCGCGTCGGGCCGCGTGCTCACCGTCGACCGCGGCCGCTTCACCTGCGTGCTCGACGGCCGCGACGGAAGGGCCCCCCTCGAGATCATGGCCATCAAGGCCCGAGAGCTGGGCCGCAAGGGCGTCGTGGTCGGTGACCGGGTCAGCCTCGTCGGCGACGTCTCAGGCAAGACCGACTCCCTGGCCCGCATCGTCCGCGTCGAGCCCCGGACCTCGGTGCTCAGGCGTAGCGCCGACGACTCCGATCCTGTCGAGCGGGTTCTCGTGGCCAACGCCGATCAGCTCGTCGTGGTCACCTCCCTGGCCAACCCCGAACCGCGCCCGCGTCTGATCGACCGCTGCCTGGTGGCGGCTTACGACGCCGGCCTGCGTCCGCTGCTCCTCCTGACCAAGGCCGACCTCAGGGACCCCGCGAGCTTGTTGGAGCACTACTCCGAGCTCGACGTTCCGGCGCTGGTCACCCGCCGGGCGCAAGCCGGCGGCGCCGACACCGCCGACCGCGAGAACGTCGACGGGCTGGAGGCCGTCCGAAAGGAGCTCGCCGGGCGGACCTCGGTGCTGGTGGGACACAGCGGCGTGGGCAAGTCGACTCTGGTGAACGCCCTCGTGCCTGGCGCGGATCGGGCGATCGGCCGGGTCAACGTGGTGACTGGGCGTGGTCGGCACACCTCTTCATCGGCGGTGTCCCTTCCCCTTCCAGACTTCGCGGGCTGGGTCGTCGACACTCCGGGCGTCCGCTCCTTCGGCTTGGCCCACGTCGACCTCAGCCGGGTGCTCCAGGCCTTTCCCGACCTCGTACCGGGGACTCAGGAGTGCCCACGAGGCTGCAGCCACGACGAACCGGAGTGCGGCTTGGACAGCTGGGTGCGCAGCGGTGCTGCCTCGCCGGGTCGTCTGGACTCGCTGCGCAGGCTCCTACGGAGCCGGGCCGGAGATGACGAGCCGGCAGCACCCGAGGACGGCTCGGCCAGCTGAGCCGGGGCACGGCCCGACGTGGCCGGAGCCGGGGGGCCGGCCCAGGACGGGCTAGGGATTCGTGGCATCGATGATGCTGCTCCAGACCGCGGTGGTCCCCAGATGCCCCGTGATCACCACCTGGAGGGTGGCACCCAACGCGGCGATCACAGCGAGCACCAGCAGCACCCTGGTGATCCCCGCCTCGCGCCCGCGGCTGCGCTCCACGGCCAGCCACGCCACCACGACGATCCAGAATGCCAGGACGACCCACGGGGTGACCGACCCGAAGTTGGCGTGGCGGGTGATCTCCGGGTTGTCCGGGAGCCTGGCTTGAAGGGCCTCTCCGGACTGCTTGGCGACGAACGCCGACCCAACGGCAATGGTCAGGAGCACCAGCAGAGGCGTGGCCAGCCGCTCGAACCAGCGCTGGCTGGCCGCGGCCACCAGCGTGCCGAGTGCGCACAGCGGGACCAGCACAACCACGGCGTGAATGACCAACGCGTGCACCGGCAGGCCGAAGATCGTGTCGAACACGCTCTCACTCTCGCCTGATCCGCACTCCGCGGCTAGTCCCTGGGGGCGCCGCCGTCCGCAGTGGCGCCCCGATCGCCGTGCCCCGGTACCGTCGGCGCGTGAACGATTCCGCGGCCCCGACGCTGTACGACGCCGATCTCGCCGTCGCGCTGGAGCTCGCCGACACCGCGGACGAGATCTCCATGGCACGTTTTCGCTCACTCGACCTGGTCGTCGACTCCAAGCCTGATCTCACCCCCGTCACCGACGCGGACACCGCAGTGGAGCGGGCTCTTCGCATGCTGATCAGCCGCGCCTGTCCGACGGACGCCATCCACGGCGAGGAATTCGGTGGGGCGGTGCCCCACTCTGGCCGAACGTGGGTGCTCGACCCCATCGACGGAACCAAGAACTTTGTCCGCGGCCTTCCGGTGTGGGCCACGCTGATCGCCCTCGTCGACGACGGTGCGCCGGTTCTTGGTGTCGTCTCGGCTCCCGCCCTGGCGCGCCGATGGTGGGCGCACACCGGTGGTGGAGCCTGGTCGGCATCGCTCGCGGGGGACACGCGACGGCTTGCGGTCTCCTCCGTCGACCGCCTCGAAGACGCCTCAATCTCCTACAGCAGCCTCGGGGGGTGGGCGGAACGTCGCGAGGCTTTCGAGTCCCTTCTCGACCGGGCCTGGAGGAGCCGGGCCTATGGCGACTTCTGGAGCCACATGCTGGTGGCGGAAGGGGCGGTCGACGTGGCCGCCGAGCCTGAGCTCGCGCTGTGGGACGTGGCGGCGCTCATCCCCATCGTGCTCGAGGCCGGCGGCATGGTCTCCGGGGTCGACGGATCTCCGGTGCCCGGAGCCGCCGGCGCGGTGTCGAGCAACGGTCGCCTTCACGCCCAGACCTTGCAGCACCTCGGATGAGCCCACAGCGACCCGGCCACGCTCAAGGACTCAGCCCGATCACGATCAGGGCCAAAGACATGCCACTGGCTCGCACCGCGGGGCACCATGGTGTGGTCATGGGGGAAGTCAGGTTGGCCAGGTCGGCCAGGTCAGCACGAGCCCGCGCGTCCTCGCGCCGCTCGGCGGTGGCGCGCTGCCTGGCCGTGCTCGCCCTCGGGCTCGCAGCGCTGGTATTCACGGCCGGTCCGGCCGCTGCCGACTCGGTCCAGGCCAGCGTGTCGCCCGACAAGGGCAAACCCGGTGACGTCGTCGTGATGGCCGCGACGGTTCAGGCCGACCAGTGCTCAGGCGTCACAGTGATCTTTCGGATCGGGAGCGGCACAAGCGTCAGCCGGGTGACCAACGCGAGTTGCGTGGCGAGCGCCTCCGTCGTGGTACCCACGGTCAAACCCTGTCCCAGCAACAGCAGCGCGACCGCGACGACGAGTCTCGGCTCTGACAGCCTGGGATTCACGATCAATTGCGCTCCCCCGCCCAAGCCGAAACCGACAAAGACCGCAAAACCCACGCCGACCCCCACTCCGACGCCGGCAGCCACGCCGAAGGCCAGCAAGACTCAGAAGTCGAAGCCCAAGCCTTCGGTCAAGGCCACTCCATCGGCCCCCTCGGAATCGCCTCAGGCGAGCCCAACCCCGAGCGCGACCCCCACCCCGACTCCGAGCCCGACGCAGTCGGTGGCCGCTCTCGCCCCGCTGGTGCCCCTGGACGACGGCGGTCCCCAAATGCCCACCGGCGGCGGTGGGTCGCGACTCGGCTATGACGCCGCGGCTCTGGCCGTGCTGCTCCTGGGAACCCTCGCGGCAGTGTTGTTGTGGCGTCGGGCTGAGCCCAGCCGACAACAAATCGGCGGAGCCGTCACGGCCACCCTGGTCGTCACGTCCGGTGTTCTGGTGCTCCCGCTCTATCTGCAGAGCGACCCCGCACCCTCGACGACCGTGCGGTTGAGGACGATCTCGGCCGTGGCAACCGTCGAGCCCCTCGCGACGGCCGCAGTGACCGCAACGTGCCCAGCAGGGACGGTCCTGCTCGGCGGCGGTGCGCGCACGAATCTGACCGAGGGCAGCGACCTGCGTCTGACCGCCTCCCGACCGACCCCCGAGGGCTGGGAGGCGGCGGCCATCGCGCCAGCGGATGCGCCCCTGACGCTGACCTCCGTCGCGCTGTGCACGACCGATGTCGGCGCGGCGGCGCAGATCGTGACGTCAGAGCAGATCGTGCTCTCGGCTGGCACCGTCGAGCGGGTGAACCCGAGGTGCCCAGGCGACGATCGCCCGATGGCGCTGGGCTACGACACCGGGGACGGCAGAGCGGTGGCTGCACTCCCCCTGGCTCACGGGGCGGCTCTGGCTGCCTGGTCCGGCCCGGCCCCGACCAGCGCACGAGCAACGCTGCTGTGCACGACTTCGAAGACCACGGCCTACGTCGTCCGTCACGAGGGTGAGGCCACGGAGATCCCCGACGGCCAGGCGGGGGGGGCCAAAGCCACCTGCGCCGCAGGATCGCAGGCCATCAGCGGCGGCTACGTCGCCGCGGCCAGCGTGGGCGGGCGCCTGGCTGAGGTCAGCGTGTTGTCTGCGGCTCCGTCCGGCGACCGCTACGTCGTCTCTGCCGCGGCACCCAAGGGCCAGGGAGGCATCCAGCTCACCGCGTACGCGCTCTGTCTGCCGACCGCATAACCAGGCCGAGGGCGCTCTGACCGACCAGGCGACTGCGCTCGACCACCCAGGGGGCGAACGCCATGGCGACCAGGTCGAACCAGCCGTAACCACCGGCGGCCCCGCTCGGCGGATTTCCCATGGGCACCAGCCCGGTGGGGTCGTACGGCTGCCAGGTCCAGGTTCCCCATGCGGTGCCGAGCAGCTCGAGGTAGGTGACGACCACGAAGGCCCCCACATAGAGCAACCGGCTGCGGCCGAAAACGAGGAATCCCACCAGGCACGCAAACCAGAACGCACCCAGGACATCGGGCCGAGGCGCCAAGGGCGATAGGCCCCACAGCGCGTAGGCCCCTCCCACGGCGACCGTCGCGGCGACCGCGAGGCGTTCGTGACGGACCAGGAGCGCCGACCGACCAAGGGCCAGCGCGGCCAGGTAGACCAGGCCGTGCCCCGGAGGGACGAATGAGGGCACGTTGTCCAAGCGGTAGACGTACACCTCAAGACCGGCTGAGAAGGTGTACTCGACGAGGGTGGCGAAGGCCACGACGACGAGCGCCTGAGCGCGCACGACCGGACGCTCGAAGATCAGCAGCCCGGCCAGGAGCAGCCAGGTGCCCAATCCGAGCAGGCGCTGCGCACCCAGGGACGAGCCGCGGTCGAGCCCGAGAACCAAAGGCACCCAGGCCAAGACGACCCCGGCTGTGACCAGGTCGGGCAGCCGTCGACGGGTCGACGGGGCGCTCGTCCGCTCGGCAACCGTCACCTCCCGATCCTCTCGCGATGGCCGTGAAGCGTTTACATCCGCCCACGACGCGGCCACGATGGAGATCCCTAGGCGCGCAAGGAGGACCCGGTGCACGTCCGAGATGCCATGAGCGAGTCCGTGCTGACGATCGGTCCCGCCCACACCGTCCGAGAGGCGAGCCGGGCGATGGCCACTCGACGTGTGGGAGCTGCTGTCGTCGTCGACCCCGACGGCGAGGGGGCTGGGATCGTCACCGAGCGGGACATCCTTCGCGCCATCGCCGAAGGGACGGACCCCGACGTCGAGACGGTCGGGACCCATGTCACCAGCGAGATCGTCTACGCGGCCCCAACCTGGACGCTGGTCCAGGCCGCGGAAGCCATGCTGCGCGGGGGCTTCCGTCATCTCGTGGTACTCGACGCCGGTGAGGTGGTCGGAGTGCTGAGCGTGCGGGACATCGTGCGGCACTGGCACGCCGATCGCACCGCCTGACGCAGTCGCTCAGCCCGACGCGGGGGCTTCCTCGGTCTCGGAGTGGGTTGCTCCGCTTCCCGTGGTCGCCCCCGCTTGAGGGGAGCCCTCCTGCGGGGGATCCATCTCCGGGCCTACGACCGGACCGGCGCTCGGTTCGCCGACAGATCGCGCTCGGTAGGACCGGACCACGACGTTGACCACGGCGACGAGCGGGACGGCCACCACCGCTCCGACGATGCCGGCCAGAACCGAGCCGGCCGTGACGGCCAGCACGACGGCCAGCGGATGCAAGCGCACCAGCCTCCCCATGACGACCGGCTGCAGCAGGTGCCCTTCCACCTGCTGGACGGCGATGATGGCCGCAAGCACCGCGAGCGCAGTCCAGAGCCCGTTGGCCGCGAGCGCCACGACAACCGCGACGAAACCGGTGACCAGCGCACCGACGATTGGCACGAACGCGCCGAAGAACACCAGGACTGCCAACGGAATGGCCAGCGGGACCCGAAGCAGCGAAAGCACGATCCCGATCGACGTCGCGTCGACCAGTGCGATGATCACCGTTCCACGCACATATCCCGTGAGGGTGATCCAGCCCGCGGCGCCGGCGTGCTCCACGCCCTCCTGCGAGCGGGCCGGGAACAGGCCGACGAACCACCGGCTGATGCCCCGTCCGTCGTGCAGGAAGAAGATCGAGGCGAACAACGCAAGGAAGGCACCGGTCACCACTTCTGCTGCGGTGGTTGCGGTCGAGAGGGCGCCAGACACGAGCGAGCTCTGGTTGTCGCTCAGCGTCGCCTGCAGGGTGGCGAGCCACTGGTCGATCTGTCCCTGAGAGGCGTGGAGCGGACCATCGGCCAGCCACACGCGGATGTCGTTCAGGCCCTCCTGGAACGACACCGACAGCTCGCCCCACTCGCTCACGATCGATCCGGCCACGAGGACCGCAGCGCCGATCAGCACGGCCAGGAATCCGACGATCATGAGCACCGTCGCCAGCCAGCGAGGCACCCCTGCGGCGCACAGCCGCGCGTGCAAGGGGGCCAGCAGGGCCGTGAGCAAGAGGCCGACGAACACCGCCAGCGCCAACAGCTGGAGCCGGTTGATAGCCACAACCGCTGCCCCGACAGCGACACCGACGACGATGACGCGCCATGACCAGGCGGCAGCCACGCGCAGGCTCAGGGGTACGTGGTCGTCAGGGCGCTCGCTCATCGGGTCAGCCTTCCACGCCGAGACGCTGCTCCCCACCAAGCACCCACTCGAGCAGTGCGGGCCACGGCCCGTAGCCGGCCTCGACGTTGAGATGCCGGCCCTCGCGAACCCGCACGATCGGCAGGCCCGAGTCGGCGTAGTCGGTGGCCTCAGCACGCCACGGATCGCCGTCACCAAGAACGAGGGCCGTCGAGGCCGCCGCCCGCGACAGCACGCGAGCGTCGATCGGCCCGGGCGGGAGCTTCGGGAAGGAACGGCTGGTCTCGGAGAGGCCTGGCGGAGCCACGAGGACGGCACGGTCGGCCCACCCTCTGTCGTCAGGCGCGGTCTGCTCGGCCAGGTGAGCCCATAGGTGGCATCCCAACGAGTGAGCCACGACCACTCGACCCGAGGCGGCACTCTCGGTCAGCACCACGCGCAGGACGTCCAACCATGGATCCAGCGCTGGATCCATCGGGTCAGGAAGCCGCGGGTAGCAGACGGAGATCCGCCGGCCGGCCAGCTCATCCGCAAGCCAGGTCTGCCAATGGCCGGACCCGTTTCCCTCGTAGCCGTGGAGAAGCACCACGGTGGAGACACCGGTCTCGTTCGTGATCACGCTCGAGGCTCGAGGATCATGGGTTGGCCGCCATGGGGCCGGATCGTGACCAAGGCATCCCTTCGCGCGGGTCCCGACCGCGCGGGGCGAAGGGTGTAGCGCTGGCTGATGCGGGCCAACAGGAGAGTGGCCTCGAGGAGCGCGAACTCACGCCCGATGCACAGTCGCGGTCCGGTCCCGAAGGGCACGTACGCGTCGCGCTGGATCGCCCCGCGACGATCGGAGCCGAAGCGGTCGGGATCGAACCGTTCGGGATCCGGCCAGGCGTCGGGCCGCCGATGGATCGAGTAGGGGCACATGATCACCAAGGCCCCTCGAGGGATGGGGACCCCAGCCAACACGTCATCCTCGAGGGCCCGTCGCGTGATCACCCAGGCTGGGGGGAACAATCGCAGCGTCTCCTCGACCACCTGACGGGTCCAGGTCAGGCGCGCGTAGTCCTCCCAGGTCGGCGCTCGACGTGCGTCACCGACGCCGAACAGCTCATCGACCTCCTCGCTCAGCCGCTGGGTCGCCGTGGGGTGCCGCCCGAGGAGGTCGAAGACCCAGACCATCGCCGAAGCGACGGTCTCGTGGCCGGCAACGACCGTGGTGACCACCTCGTCCCGGATGGCCTCGTCGGGCAGGCCGGAGTCGAGGAGCAGACCCAACAGGTCGTCGTGGCTCCTCCCTGAGCTCCGACGCTCTGCGACGAGCTCGGCGACCGTCGAGTCCAGGACGGCTCGAGACCGGCCGAGGCGACGGTTGCCCGGGCTCGGCCAGCCCAGGGGAAGGGAGGCCGGGTTGCGCGCTCGTGCGATGACTTCGTCGAGCGCCTTCAGGACCGCTGCGACCAGCTCGCCAGCCACCCCGGCCAGGTCGGCCGAGAACAGGGCCCGACCGACGACCTCGAGCGTGGTGCGCATCATCGCGTCGTCGACGTCGACGACAGCTCCCGACGGCGCCAGGTCCCACCGGGACAAGAGCCGATCGGCTGCGACCACGACGGTCTCCGCCAGCGGCACCAGAGAGGAGTGATGGTAGGCGGGCTGCTGGAGGCGACGGTGTGGTCTCCACACCTCATAGTCAGCCGTGAGAAGGCCTTGTCCCGTGACCAGGGACAACGCGTCGTACTGCACGGTCCGCTTCCCGTAGGAGCGATGGTTGTCTCTCAGAACTCGTTGCACTGCTTGAGGATCATCGACGAAGAAGACCCTCTGCCTAGGGATAGGGAACTCCACCACCTCACCGAGCTCTTTCGAGGTGTCGGTGAGGAAGCGCAGGGGGTCGGTGCTCATCGCCCTTGCATGGGCCATCATCCATCGCCCGGAGGGCCGAGCCGGCTCGCGCAGACCGAGATCGGACAACGGCCTAGGCCTTCGCGACCCGCGCCACCTCGCGGCGGGCCAACACCATCCGATGAACCTCGTCGGGACCGTCGGCGAAGCGAAGGCCGCGCGCGTGGGCCCACAGCTGGGCCAACGGGGTGTCCTGTGACAACCCGGCAGCGCCATGCACCTGAATGGCCTTGTCGATGACCCACTCCGCCGTTGCCGGCGCCGCGATCTTGATCGCCGAGATCTCCGTACGGGCCGCGCGGGCGCCTTGCTCGTCGATGAGCCACGCCGCTCGAAGCACGAGCAGCCGCAGCTGGTCGATCCGCACGCGCGCCTCGGCGATCCAGTCCATGACCGTGCCGTGCTCGGCCAGACGACGTCCGAACGTCGTTCGCTCGGCTGCCCGGCGACACATCAGGTCGAAGGCGCGTTCGGCCATGCCGATCAACCGCATGCAGTGGTGAATGCGGCCGGGGCCGAGCCGGGCCTGCGCCAAGGCCGCTCCCCCACCCGCCTCGCCGAGCACGCTGCCCGCCGGAACACGGACCCCGTCGAAGATGACCTCGGCGTGGCCGCCGTGATCGGAATCCGTGTATCCGAACACCGAGAGCCCTCGGACGACTGAGACGCCGGGGGTGTCTCGCGGTACGAGCACCATGCTGTGCCTGCGGCGCGCGTCGGCGTCCGGGTCGGAGACCCCGAGCACGACGAGCAGCGCGCAATCGGGGCTCATCGCTCCCGTCGACCACCACTTCTGGCCGTCGACCACGTAGTCCGCGCCGTCCCGGCGGATCGATGTGGCGATGTTCGAGGCATCCGACGACGCCACGGCGGGTTCGGTCATGCAGAACGCGGAACGGATGCGCGCGTCGAGAAGGGGCATGAGCCACGTGGCCTTCTGCTCCGCCGTGCCCGCCAGGTGAAGCAGCTCCATGTTCCCGGTGTCCGGCGCCGAGCAGTTCGTGGCCTCAGGAGCCAGGGACGGGCTGCGGCCCATGAGTTCTGCGGCAGGGGCGTACTGCAGGGTGGTCAATCCTGCGCCGAGCTCGCTGTCAGGAAGGAACAGGTTCCACAGGCCGCGTCTGCGTGCCTCGGCCTGCAATCCAGCCAGCACAGACGGTCGCTCCCAGGTCGCGGTCCCGTCGGGAGTGCCCCCGGCCTCCCGCTCGGCCGGATAGACATGGTCGGTCATGAACTCATCCAGCTGGGCGATGACGTCCTGGGTCCTTGTGTCGTACCCGAAGTCCATGCTGCCGACCCTAGCCGTCAGCCCAGCGACATCACGGGCGTGCGACGACCTGAACCGTCGACACGGTTGGATCGGCGGCATAGGCCACGCGAACACCGTGGGCAGCGGCCTCCTGCAGCGCATCCAGGAGGTCGGCCGTCAGTACCTCGCCGGGCACGATCGCCGGGATGCCGGGTGGGTACGGCGCCACGAGCTCCGCCGCGACCCGCCCCACAGCCCGGTGCGACGGGACCGTCTCGTGCGGCGCGAAGAACGCCTCGCGGGGAGTCAAGGCCGCTTCTGGGGTCGTCCCCTCCCCGAGCCAGACAGCCGCAGTCAGGCGCCGCGGTTCGGCCCGATGACGCTCCACCGCGGCGATCACGGCTGAGACGAAAGGACCGACGGTTTCGGCCGTGTCGGCCATGGTCACCGTAGCCACCACGGTGTCCCGGTCGGCGAGCTCGAGGGCGAACCCCTGGCCCTCGAGATCGTCCTCGATGGCGAAACCAGTGGCGCCGGTCCCGGCGACGCCCATGACCAGCCTCGTCGGATCCAGCTGCTCGGCTGGGTGGTCAAGGACATCCAGACCCTGCACCTCAGCCAGCCTGGCCCGTGCTCCGGCGACCAGCGCGATGGTCTGACCGAGGAGTCGCTCCCCATCCCGGGCGAGGAGCGCCCGGGCCGCGTCGATGCTGGCGACGATGGTGCCCGAGGGACTGGTCGTCAACGTCGCTTCGAAGGCCCGTTCCAACCGATCCGGGTCCAGGCGATCGGTATTGGCGAGAACCAAGGCTGCCTGGGTGTAGGCCGGCAACGCCTTGTGGGCGCTCGTGACGAACGCGTCAGCTCCGCAAGCCAGAGCATGCGGCGGCAACGCAGGATGGAAACCGAGGTGGGCGCCCCAGGCCTGGTCGACGACGAGCGGGACGTCCGCTTGGTGCGCCGCCTCCGCCAGCGCGGTGACGTCGGACCGCGCCCCCACATAGCCCGGCTCCACGGCGAAGACGGCGCACACCTCGCCGTGGTCGGCCAGCGCTGCGCGCACCCGATCAGCGGGAAGTCCAGCCGGCAAGCCCGAGACCGGGTCGACATCGGGCTGCACCCACACCGGTGTCAGGCCAGCCAGGACGAAGCCCATGAGGAGCGACCGATGCACGCCGCGAGTCGCCACGACCGTGTCACCGGGGCGGCCGACGGCCAGGGCCATCGCTTGGTTGCCGTGGGTCGAGCCCTGAACGGAGAAGCGGCACCAGTCGGCGCCCCACAGCCGCGCGGCGCGCGCTTCGGCCGCCCGAAGGTCATGGACGGCGCCGCGCATCGTCGAGAGACCCGAAAAGAGCGGGACGTCGCCACCGACCACCGGGCCCACCAGATCTGTCGACCCCTTGTGTCCGGGGATCACAAAGGGGCGGGCGCCAGCCGTCAGGTGGCGCTCCCACGCTGCCGCCAACGGCGCGTCCAACGGCTCAGGCACAACAACCTCTTCGACGGACGGGCAGGTCGCGCCAATCTAGAGGCACAGCGCTCGGCACGGTGCGCCGCCTCCTGCCTAGGGGGTGCGCGGCGCGTCAGCTCAACAGCCGATCAGACGGGACCGGGGCCGGCCCTCTCCGCAACCCGTGTCGCCACCAGCACCGCCGCGGCGCACACGAAGAACGCGGCCATGAGAACGGCCATCCCCGTGACACCCGTCTGGCCGGTGAGCCCCGTCACCGGCGTTGCGGCGGCCCCCACAGCGAAGGTCACGCCCCCCTGCAACGCGGACGCGGTGCCCCCGGTCGCGCGACCGATGTCTTGGGCGATGGCCGTGGTGGCCGGGAACGAAAACCCCATCCCAGCCACGGTCGCGCCCAAGAGGATCCAGACCACAGCCACCTGCGGGAAATCGACCGAGCTGGCATAGATCGCCAGGGCCAGCGCCGCTGTGGTCGAGGTGCCGACGCCAAGGGCTCGCAGCCGCGCTGAGCCCACCCGTCTCACCGTCAGGCTGAAAACCACGCTGAAGGTCGCCATCGCTGCGGCGTTGCTGGCGAACAAGACCGTGTACTGGCTAGGGCTCAAGCCGAGCTGTTGTTGCAGCACGAACGATGAGCCGCCGATATAGGTGAAGAACCCGGCTGTCGCGAGGCTCTGCACGGCGATCGTGACCAAGAAGGGCCGCCGGCGCAGGAGGCGGGCCATCCGGCGACCGGTTTCTGCGATGCCACTGGCGGACCTCGCCCGCGGCGGGAGCGTCTCGGGGATCCCGAGGACCACGGCGATGGCCATGACCATGCCAAGACCAGCCAGGAACAAGAAGATGGTTCGCCAGTCGCCGACCAGGAGAATGGCGCCGCCAACGGCTGGCGCGACGACGGGCGCCAGGAGCACGAACGAGGCCAGCACGCCGAATCGCACGGCAGCGTCACCCCCGGTGTGGCGGTCGCTGACCACCGCCCTGCCGACGGCTAGCCCGCACCCTCCGGCGAAGCCCTGAGCGGCCCGTGCCGCGATCAGGATCCCCACGCTGGGCGCCACCGCGCACGCGACCGAAAGCAGAGCGAATGACAGCGTGGAGACGATCAAGATCCGTCTCCGTCCGGTGGCATCGCTCAGGGGTCCGCAGACGAGTTGACCGACAGCAAACCCGAGGAGGAAGGAGGTCATGGTCAGCTGGGCGGCGCCGGGCGTGGTGTCCAGGCTCCGCTGAACTTCTGGGAGCGCGGCGATGTAGGTGTCGGTCGCGAAGGGGCTGACCGCCGTGACGAGCACGAGGGAGACGAAGCTCGGGTTCTCGGCTGGACGACCGATCCGCATCAGGCACCCACCCGTCAGGACTCCAGGTCCCACAGGGCGCGGTAGTAGCGGATGCGCTCGTGGTCCGGCGCCATGCCGTACGCGTCGAAGAACTCGTCCTGATGGCCTTCACCGAAGTTCCAGTCGAGGCTCATCGAGGCGATCGCCAGGTCAGCCCAGCGGTCGCCGACCGCGAGGTCGCCGAAGTCGACGTTTCCGACCCATTCACCCTTCGCTGAGATCAGCGTGTTGGGCGCACACGCGTCACCGTGGACCAGGACGGGTCGGTCCACGGGTGGGCGCGGCTCGATCGCCTCTGGGGTACGGCCGACCCACACTTCTCGTGACCAGCCGACCGGGAAGTCTTGGATCGGTAGACGATGGAGCTGTCGCAGCCCGGTCGCGATGGCCCCAATCGCCTCGGTTCGTCGAGCCCGCCAACGGTCGCCGACCGCGTGCTCCCCTGGCAGCGATTGGGTGACCAGCCACTGCGCCGACTCGTCGGCGCCGAAGTCGAGCACGGCGGGCACCGGGTGACGCGGCGCGAGCCACATGAGGCGGACCCTCTCGCGGTCGAGGTCGATGCCCGTGCGGCGGGGGTTCCACTTCACGTGCCGCTCTCCGACCCGGAACGTCAACCCGCCGAGCTCGTTGCGCCACACCAGGTCCGTGGGCAGGCCATCGGCAACCCGGAGGACCGGCTCGGGCACCGGCTCGTCCCCCAGCGGCTGGAGTTCCGCGAGACCTGGGAGGGCAAGGCAGTCGTTCGGGTCAACGACATCCCGCTCCACGCGACCCGACAGTAGCCAAGCCGGGGACCAGCGGTGCCGCTGCCTCCGGCCGACCGCTCCCGATGCACAGGCAGCAACCTTGGTCAGACGCTGGTGGCGTCATTCCCCAGCGCGGCTGCAGGCGACCCGCGGCCGACAGTCAGGTCGTAGACGGTGACACCGCCAACGGTCTGTGCGGTGAAGTGTGCAGCCACCCAGCTCGCGATCTCGTTGGAAGCTTCACTTCCACCGTTGGCACCAAAGCCGCCGCCACCGATGAAGTAGTGGACGTCCCCCGCCTCGACGTAGGCCTGGAACTGCGCGAGTGTCGGTGACGGGTCGCTGCCGTTGAAGCCGCCGATCGGCATGACCGCCTCCTCAGCCGCCAACTGGTAGCCAGCCGCGCTGTTGGAACCCACGGCGGCTGCAACCCAACGGTAGGAGTCGGCGTCCTGCTGAAGGAGCGCCACGAGCTCGGGATCGGCGTCGCTGCCTTGCAGGAGGCCACCCCCGCCACCCTGGCCGGAGGGACCACCCGGTCCGAGCTGTCCCCCCTGCCCCGGCTGACCCCCAGCTGGCCAGGGCCGCCCTGGGGGGCTCCGGCCGGCGGACCGCCTGGACCAGGTTGGCCTGGTGCCCCTCCCGCTCCTGGCCCGGTCCCTCCGGGCAGCCCGCCGAGACCGCCCCGGCCACCGGGTGTGCCGGGCCCACCCTGACCGGTGGACACCGACGGCCCCGCGGTCACGATCGACCCGGACTCGGGGGTGACCGCGGTCTCCACGGCGTAGGCCGCAGGCCCTGCCAGGGCCACCACCAGGCCTGCCCCCGCAGCGATCGCGGTGACGCGGGCGGACGTGCGTGCTCCGGCCAGCAGCACCACCGCCGCCGCGAGCCCCACCAGGAGGACGACCGGGCCGAGCCATGCATTCCAATCAGCGCTTCGGTCCAGCAGCCGCCAGGACCACACGGCCGTCACCGCGACCGCTGACGCCAGGAGCACACGGGGGACCAGCTCCGCTCGACGCGTCCACAGGCCCACCCCGCCCATGCCGACCAGGGCAGCAACGGCAGGGGCCAGTGCCACCGTGTAGTACGCGTGGAAGATTCCCTGCATGAAGCTGAACACCAGCCCGGTCACCAGGAGCCAGCCAACCCAGAGCAGATAGGCGGCGCGCCGACGATCGGTGCGCGGGCGTCCGCGGGTGAGCCAAAGACCACCGACCAGCATCAACAGCGCAGCCGGGATCAGCCAGGCGATCTGGCCGCCGATCTCGCCATCGAACATCCGCGCCCACCCCGTGGCTCCCCACATGCTGCCTGGGCCGGTCCCACCGCCGGTGACGCTGCCCGTCTCGTTGCCGGTCAGCCGGCCCAGACCGTTGTAGCCGAAGACGAGGTCGAGGACGCTGTTGGTCTGAGAACCGCCGATGAAGGGGCGTGAACTCGCCGGGACCAGCTCGACGATCGCCACCCACCAGCCGGCGGACACGATCGTCGCGGCCAGGGCTCCGAGCAGCTGAGCGATACGGCGTCGCACCGGCGTCGGTGCCGCCACGAGGTAGACGAGCGCGAAGACGGGCAGCACGAGGAAGGCCTGCAGCATCTTGGTGAGAAAGCCGAACCCGACCAGCACGCCACCGAGCAGGAGCCAACGCGTGCTGGCGGTCTCCAGCGCCCGGAGCACGGCGTACGCCGCTCCGACGAGCAGCAGCACCAACAACGCGTCCGGGTTGTTGAAGCGGAACATCAAGACAGCGACGGGCGTCAGCGCCAGCGTGGCTCCCGCCAGGAGGCCGGCGGCTGCACCGAACCAGCGCTTCACGGCGGCGTAGAGGAGCCCGACCGTGGCGACGCCCATCAGCGCCTGCGGCAGAAGGAGGCTCCAGCTGTTGAGACCAAACAGGCGCACCGAGGCGCCCATGACCCACAGCGAGGCGGGCGGCTTGTCGACGGTGATGGAGTTGCCCGCGTCGGACGAGCCATAGAAGAGGGCCTGCCAGCTCTCAGACCCTGCCTGCACGGCCGCCGAGTAGAAGGCGTTGGCCCACCCGGACGCGGCGAGATCCCAGGCGTACAGGATCAGGCTCAGGGCCAACAGGACGAACAGGGCTGGGCGGGCCCACGCCGGGTCGGACTCTGGGCCGCGCGCGAACCGCGCCACCCGACCAGTCGGCGGCCGCTGCACCGTTGACTCACGCCATCCGTCTGGATCAGGCACCGTGGCGGTCGACGCAGAGGAAGGAGACGGTGCCTGCTCGCGGGTGGTCATCCGACGACAGTGACGGACCCATCTGTGTCGACGCTTGGCCCGTGCTGTACGTCCTCTGTGGACGGAGGCCGGTGCGGCAAGGCAACCATGAACACGGTCTGACCAGGGCGGCTCTCGACCTTCACCCACCCGCCGTGTGCCTCCACCACGGCCGCGACGATGGCCAGACCGAGCCCGGTGCTGCCAGCCGACCGAGATCGCGACGCGTCGCCGCGGGCAAATCGCGTGAACACTTCGGGGACCAGCGCCGGCGGGATGCCGGGGCCGTCATCGATGACCGTCAGCAGCGTGTCCCCTGCGGGGCCTCCGCCGAGACGGACGGTCACTGACGTCCCAGGCGGAGTATGGGTCCGCGCGTTGGCCAAGAGGTTGGCCACGACCTGATGCAGGCGTGGGGCGTCGCCCTCGACCACCACCGGCTCGGAAGGGAGATCGAGGTTCCACTCGTGATCAACGCCCACGGCCCGGGCGTCGCTGGTCGCGTCAACAACCAGTCTCGACAGGTCGACCGGCGCGTGCTCGACGGGGCGACCGGAGTCGAGACGCGCGAGCAGCAAGAGGTCGTCGACCAGTCCCGTCATCCGGATGGCCTCGGACTCGACGCGGCCGAGGGCGTGGGCGACGTCCTCCGGGAGGGGCTCCTCAGAGCGGCGCGTGAGCTCGGCGTAGCCACGGATCGACGCCAGAGGCGTCCTCAGCTCGTGGCTGGCGTCCGCGACGAACTGCCGCACCCTCGTCTCGCTGCGCTGGCGCGACTGCAGGGCAGCAGCGACGTGCTCGAGGAGGCGGTTCAGCGCGGATCCGACCTGTCCGACCTCGGTGCCCGGGTCGGCGTCCATCTCAGACACCCGCTCGGCGAGGGCCACCTCGCCTCGGTCGAGGGGGAGCTCCGAGACTCGGGTCGCTGTGGCCGCCACGCGCCGCAAGGGCCGCAGGCTCCACCGAACGATGGCCGTGGCGATCACGGCGGCCATGGCCAGACCGAGGACCGCGACAAAGGTGACGACACCGGCAAGCTGGAGCACCGTCGCGTGCACGTCGGACAACGGGAGACCGGTGACTTGAACGTCGCGGAAGGACGTCCTGGTGGCGAGGAGCCGGTAGTCGTCAAGGCCCGGTCCGAGGTCCATGGTGGTGAGCTGGCCGGGCGGGAGTCCGGCGAGGTCGGCTGAATCGGACGGGCCCAGGGGCACGGCGTTTCCCTGGCTGTCGAGCACCGAGGCCCGGACGACGACGCCGTTGCGGACCAGCGCGCCGAGGGTGCCGACGCCCTGGCCGGGCGCGAAAAGGAACGGCCCGTCATCGTCACGCCCGCCGGGGACCAGGCCAGCACGTGGGCCGACATAGGAGCTGGCGCGTGCCGAGGCAGCGACGAGCTGGTCGTCCAGCCGGTCAGACAGGAATCGGCCGAGGGCGACGACGCTCACGAGCCCGATGATCAAACTGACCACGGCGAGGAGGGCCAGCATGGCGGCCACAAGCTGAGTCCGCAGACTCCAACCCCGTGGCCCGTGCGGGGGATGGTGGACCGCATGGTCGTCCGGAGCGGCCGCGGTCACCGGATCAGTCCGCGGGCTTGAGGACATACCCGGCGCCGCGCATGGTGTGGATCATCGGCGGCCGGCCGGCATCGACCTTCTTGCGCAGGTAGGAGATGTAGAGCTCGACGATGTTGGCCTGGCCGCCGAAGTCGTAGTTCCAGACACGGTCCAGGATCTGCGCCTTGCTGAGAACTCGTCGGGGGTTCCGCATGAGATAGCGCAGCAGCTCGAACTCCGTGGCCGTCAAGACGATCTGTTCGCCACCCCGGTTCACCTCGTGGCTGTCCTCATCAAGAACGAGGTCACCCACGATGATCTGCGCGTCGGGCTGCACGGCGGTCACTCCGGTGCGCCTGATGAGCCCGCGAAGCCGCGCCACCAGCTCCTCGAGGCTGAACGGCTTGGTGACGTAGTCGTCGCCCCCCGCGGTGAGCCCGGCCACCCGGTCCTCCACCGCGTCCTTCGCGGTCAAGAAGACGACCGGGATCTCCTCCTGCTCCGCGCGCAGCCGTCGCATGACTTCGAGGCCGTCGATGTCGGGCAACATCACGTCGAGCACGACCGCGTCGGGGCGGAACTCGCGCGCAACCCGCACCGCGGTGACGCCGTCCGGTGCCGTCCGGATCTCCCAGCCCTCGTAGCGCAGCGCCATCGAGAGCAGATCGGCGAGGGCCGGCTCGTCGTCAACCACGAGGACCCGTACGGCGGTGCCGTCGGCGTGGCGTAGTGCGCCTGCTCGAGCCGACGTCGGGGCGGTCGTTGCCGTACCTCTGGCCGCGGGCATGACCCCATCTTGGCCCGATTTGCTGTGTCATCGCCGTGCGAACCCTGTGAAAACCCTGTGGGAGAGGGCCGCCCGTCGTGCCCGACCGGCCGGTCCGAACCACCACAGACACCGCACAGGCTCATCACACCTGCGCGACAGGGACCCCCGCCACCGTCGCTGGATGACTTCGCCAACTCTGGTCGCCCAAGCAACGGATGCCGCTCGCCGAGCGCCGGTGCTCGACGTGGTGATCCCGGTGTACAACGAGGAAAGCGACCTCGGCCAGTGCCTGCGTCGGTTGCATGAGCACCTCAGCGAGCAGATGCCGTACGACTTCCGCATCACGGTGGCCGACAACGCGAGCACCGACCGGACTCTCGTCGTGGCCCATCGTTGTGCTGAGGCCCTTGGCAACGTCGAGGTGCTGCACCTTGACGAGAAGGGACGCGGCCGGGCCCTCGATCAGGCGTGGAGGCAATCCGATGCCCAGGTCCTGGCGTACATGGACGTCGATCTATCGACGGACCTGTCTGCACTCCTCCCGTTGGTTGCTCCGTTGGTTTCCGGGCACTCCGACCTCGCCATCGGGTCGCGGTTGGCCCGTGGTTCGCGCGTCGTTCGAGGCACGAAGAGAGAGGTGATCTCCCGGGGCTACAACCTGATCCTCCGTACGACGCTCGCGGCCCGTTTCAGCGATGCGCAGTGCGGCTTCAAAGCCATCCGGCGGGATGTGGCCGTCCAGCTGCTGCCCCTCGTCGAGGACCGAGGGTGGTTCTTCGACACCGAGCTACTGGTGCTCGCCGAGCGAAGCGGCTTGCGCATTCACGAGGTGCCCGTCGACTGGGTGGACGATCCTGAGAGCAGCGTGGACCTCGTCGCGACAGCACTGGCCGACGTGCGCGGGGTCGCACGTCTCGGACGTGCACTCGCGACCGGAGCGGTCCCTGTCGCTCAGGTCCGCGCCCAGCTCGGTCGTTCCCCGTTGGAGCCGATCACCGACGGCGTCCCGTCTGGCATGACCCGGCAGCTGGTGCGGTTCGCCGCCGTCGGCGTCGTTTCGACCCTCGCCTACCTGCTGCTCTTCCTCTTGCTCCGCGGGGCCGTCGGCGCGCAGGCTGCCAACCTGGTCGCGTTGCTGGTGACGGCCGTGGCCAACACGGCCGCCAACCGAAGGCTCACGTTCGGTGTTCGCGGATCCGCACGGCGGCTTTCAGACCAGGCGCAGGGACTGCTCGTCTTCGGTCTCGGGCTCGCGCTGACGAGCGGTTCTCTCGCCGTGCTGCACGCGCTCACGGCGACGCCCAGCCGCGAGACCGAGGTGCTCGTGCTCGTGCTGGCGAACCTGGCCGCAACCCTGGTGCGCTTCGTCGGCCTGCGCTGGGTGTTCCGGGGCAGGGCGCAGGTGCCGGCGCCGGCGCCGGGTTCAGCCCTTGACGCCTGACTGGGCTGCGCCCTCCGCCTCGACCGGCGTTGCCAACCTCGCGCGGAACACGTAGTAGGTCCAACCCTGATAGATGAGCACGACCGGGAAGAGCGCCACCGCAACGACCGTCATGACCTTCAGCGCGTAGTCGTTGGACGAGGCCCCGGAGACCGTGAGGTTGTTGGCCACGTCGGTGCTGGAGACCATGACGTAGGGGTAGAGGCTGGCGAACAACGCGGCCGGCACCCCGCCGATGGCCAGGGCCGTCGCGGCGAACGACCCGCCCTCGTGCCCAGCCCGGACCAGCAAAGCCGCGGCCACCGCCGCCAGCACAGGGACGGCGGCGACCAGGACGCGCCAGAACCCTCCGCCGCCGAGGTTCACGGTCCAGGCCGCATAGACGAGCACCAAGACAGCGCTGGGCCAAGCAAACCGGTTGGCCAGGTTCTTGGCGCGGCTCCGAACGGGGTCGCCGGTCTTCAGCGCCAGGAAGGTCGACCCATGGAGCAGGCTCAGCACCACCAGGGTCACCCCAGCGAACAGCCCGTACGGCGTGAGCAGATCCCAGAAGTTCCCGGTGAACTCATCCTGGGAGTCGATGGGCAACCCAGCGAGCAGATCACCCAGTGCGGTACCGAGCAGCAGTGGCACGAGCAACGACCCGACCATCAGCGTGCCGCTCCAGGTGCCTCGCCACCGGTCGGTGTCGACCTTGCCGCGCCACTCGAAGGAGACCCCGCGGACGATCAGCGCGACCAGAACGAGCAGCAAAGCGAGATAGCCGGCAGAGAACCACGTCGCATACCAGCTCGGAAACGCGGCGAAGACCGAGGCGCCGGCAACAATCAGCCACACCTCGTTGCCGTCCCACAGCGGTCCGATGCTGTTGATGGCCACTCGTCGCTCGGTATCGCTACGACCGACAAACCTGTGCAGCATCCCGACCCCGAAGTCGAATCCCTCGAGGACGAAGAAGCCAACCCAAAAGATGCTGACGATGACAAACCAGAGAACGTCGAGACTCATCACGCCACCTCAGTAGGTGAGAGCCGGCGCACGGACGTCGGCCTCCGGATCATGGGGATCGATGTGCTCGTCCGGGAGCTCACGGCGCGAGAAGCGCAACATGAGGAAGGCCCAGACGATGCCGAGGATCACGTAGAGGACCACGAAGACCCCGAGGCTGATGGCGACCTCCGCGAGACTGACCGACGGTGAGTTGCCATCTTCGGTGAGCATCAGCCCTTGGACGATCCAGGGTTGCCGACCGTTCTCTGTGAGGAGCCACCCAGCCGTGTTCATGATGAAGGGCGTGAAGACGGCCCACGTGGACACCCACAAGAACAGCTTCGAGCCCATGAGTCGCCTCTTGCGCCACAGCCATACACCCCAGATCCCCAGCAGGGGGACGAGCGCCGCTGGGTAGGCCATGACGCGCATGGACCAGTACTGGATGAAGACATTGGGGATGTAGTCGCCAGGGCCGTACTTCTGCTCGTACTCCGCCTGGAGCTCGTTCATCCCAGTGACGGACCCGTCCCACGTGCCCGTGGCGAGGATGGACAACAGATGCGGAATCTGGATGATCTTGGTTGGGTTCCGGTCGTCTTTCCCTCCACCGACCTGGAACGCCGAGAACGAGCACGGGCCACAGGTGTCCCACTGGGCTTCCATGGCCGCGACCTTCATCGGCTGATACTCCGTCTCGATCACGCCGAGATGGCTGCCGACGATGATCTGACCGATCGACACCGGCAGGAGAACCGCAAGCGCGAGCTTGGTGGTTCCGGAGAACGCCTCCTTGTCCGCATCCCTGCCCTTGCGCAGCTGCCAGGCCGACACGGCCAACATGACCATGGATCCGGTCACAAGCGACGCAAGCACGACGTGGAAGTAGCCCCAGACGAAGACGGGGTTGGTGAACACCGCGGAGATGGAGGTGAGCTCGGCCCGGCCGGTCACCTCGTTGACCGCGTACCCAACCGGATTCTGCATCCAGGAGTTCGCGGCCATGATGAAGGCGGCCGATAGCGTCGCTCCGGCAAAGACCAACCAGGCCGTGGCCAGGTGGACCTTGCGCGGCAACACCGACCAGCCGAACAGCCACAGGCCAAGGAACGTGGACTCGAGGAAGAACGCCGCGAGTCCCTCCATGGCCAGCGGAGCCCCGAACACATCGCCGACGAATCTCGAGTACTGCGACCAGTTCATGCCGAACTCGAATTCCTGGACCAGCCCGGTCACGACGCCGATGGCGATGTTGACGACGAGCAAGGTCCCGAAGAACCGAGTCAGCCGCCGATGGGTGAGGTCACCGGAGCGGTACCACTGGGTGTGCAGGATCGCGACCAGGAACGCCAAGCCGATCGTGACCGGAACGAAGAGGAAGTGGTAGATCGTTGTGGTCGCGAACTGAAGTCGCGACAAGTCCAACTGGCTGATGTCCACACCCTGCCCGTTTCTCTAGGCCTCGATTCCCTCCCGCAGGTTAGTGGCTGGCCGGCAGCCCCGCCTGGCGCCAGACCTCCCCGATGGCTGGGACTTTCGACCCTTGACGGATCGCATCGCCAAGCTGCCTGACCCCACGCGTGGTGGCCCGGCACGCCCGAGTCCACATCAACAGCCGGACGAAATCAGGAACGGGCAGCGGCTGACATCCGGACGCCGAGGGCCAGGGCGGAGGCGCTCTCCTGCTCGGCTCGCCAGCGGCGCGCGTAGTCGCCCCCAGCCGAGAGCAACTGCGCATGAGTACCTCGCTCGACGACCCGTCCCGCATCGACGGCGACGATCTGGTCCACGTCCTCGATTCCCCGCAGGCGATGGGTGACCAGAATGGTGGTCTTCCCGCGCGTGGCATCGAGGACGTCACTGAGGACCTCGGCGGCCACGGACTCATCGAGGTGCTCAGTGGGCTCGTCGAAGACCAGGACGTCCGGGTCTGCGAGCAGCGCCCGAGCCACCACGAGCCGGCGCCGCTGACCTCCACTGAGCTGGCTACCTCCTTCCCCGACGTCGGTGTCGAGCCCAGCCGGCAATCCGCCCACGAAGTCATCGAGACCCACCCGACGGAGGACGTCATACAGCGCCGTTTCGTCGGCATCCGGACGGGCGATTCTGAGGTTGGCAGCGACAGTCGTGTCGAAGACGTGGGCATCTTGAGCGCAGACGACGATCCTCGACCGGACCTGGTCGGCCCCCAGGTCGCGCAGCTCCACGCCGCCCAAAGTGGCCGACCCGGCGTAGTCGACGAATCTGATCAGCGATGATACGAGCGTCGACTTGCCGGCGCCGCTTGAGCCAACGATCGCGACCCTCGATCCGCTTGGGACGTCGATGTCGACGTCCCTAATCGCCGGGTCAGTGGCGTCCGGCCAGCTCACCGTGAGTCCCGAGAGCCGTAGGTCGGATCCTCGGGGCGGAAGAGCCGAGACCGTTTGCGGGTCGAGGACACCCGGCTCTGCGCGGAGGATCTGGTTCAGTCGCTCGGACGACGCGCGGACCCGGACCAGGCTGAGCGCTGCCATGGGGAGGGCCGTGACCGCCTCATAGGCGGCCAAGGGCAGCAGCACCACGACCGCGAGGTTGACTCCGGCCAGCCGACCGTCACCAACCGCTGGCAAGGCGGCGATCAGGGTCAGCAGCACGGCTGCGCCGGCGACAAGGACGCCGACCGCCGAACTCAGACCTTGGGTCCAGGCCGAACGCCTGGCCAGCCCGGTGAGTAGCTGGTCGGTGGATCGAGTCTCGTCGAGCGCCGATGCGGCGGCGCCGCAGGCCACGAGGTCGGTGGCGCCACTCAGCAGCGCCCCAACTTGCGCAGACAGCTGACCGCGCGCCGGTGCCGTCCGAGCCTCGGCTCGGCCTCCAGCCACGACCGTCAACCACGGCACCACCGTGGCACCCAGAAGCAAGGCGACCAGCAGGATCACTCCAGCCGCAGGAAGCAGCCACCACGTCACCGCAACCGAGACCGCTCCGGCAATCGCAGCGGTCGCTACCGGCAAGGCAACCCGCAGGGCCAGATCTTGGATCGCATCGACGTCGCCCACCATCCGCGCCAGCAGGTCACCTCGTCGGAAGCCTGCGACGCCCTGAGGCGCTAGCCGCTCGAGCTGCTTCCACACAGCGACGCGCAGACCGGTCAGCGCGCGAAACACCGCGTCGTGTGAGACCAGCCGCTCGGAGTAGCGGAAGAACCCTCGACCGATTCCGAAGCCGCGGACCGCGACGATCGCGATCTCCAGTGTCAGAACAGGGGGCATCTGTGAGGCTCTGGAGATCAACCATCCACTGACCGCCAGGAGTCCGATGGCACACAGCGTCGCTGAAGCACCGAGCAGCGCAGCGGACGTCAGCTCGCCACGGACGGGACGCAGGAAGCGCGACACCGTACGGACCGACGACGCCTGTTCGCTCATGCCCGTTCCGTCCACGGCTGGGCCGTCGCCGCTGCTCCAGCGAGCGCCTCGGCCGACTCGACCAACGACTCGGGAGCCGGCGCCGTGCCTTCCGCGGCCGCCTCGATCACGACGACTCGATCAGCCGCGACAAGCACGGCCGGTCGATGGGCCACGACAACGACGGTCGTCCCGCGGCGGCGCAGCTCGGCCAGCGAATCGACAACGACCTGTTCGGTGATGCTGTCGAGGGCGGTGGTGGGCTCGTCCAACAGCACGAGGGAGGCGTCGCGACACAGGGCCCGGGCCAGCGCGACGCGGCGGACCTGGCCAGCCGATAGGCCAACCCCGCCCTCCCCCACACGCGTGTCCAGCCCTGCCGGAAGCGTCGCTCGGACCCCGGGGTCGCCGAGGTCGAGACCGGCGGCGGCGAGCGATCGGAGGACCGCGTCGTCCGTCGCCTCGGGTGCACCCATTCGCACCAGGGCGCCCAGGAGACCTTCGCCCAGATACGGCGCCTGAGGGACGTAGGCGATCTTCGCTCGCCACGCGTCCGCGTCGAAGGACTCGAGGGTGTCTTCGGTTCCCGCCGAGCGCAGGCGCACCTGACCGGAGCTTGGCTCGATGAATCCCATGAGGAGAGCGAGCAGCGTCGATTTGCCTGCACCGTTGACTCCGGACACCGCCGTCACCATGCCGGGCTCGATGACCAGTGATTCCTCGGCCAGCGCCGGTTCTCGCCGTCCGGGGTAGGAGACCGTGACCCGGTCGAGGACGATCGAGGTCCGCGCGAGGTCCGGGATGTCTGAACGAACGCCCCGCATCGCGAGGGGCGTCTCGAGGACCGCCACCATGCGCTCAGCCGCGCCGAGGCCCTCGGCAGCAGCGTGGAACTGCTGACCCACGAGCCTGATCGGCCAGTAGGCCTCGGGCGCCAGGAGCAGCACCGTCAGAGCCGGGGTGAGGGTCATGCCGCCGTAGACCAACCGCAGACCGATCGCCACGGCCACCACGGCGACCGACAAGGTCGCGACCAGCTCGAGAACCAGCGCGGAGAGGAACGAGACGCGCAGGACGCCCATCGTGGTCCGCCGATAGCGATCGCCGACCTCCGCGATCGTGCTGGTCTGCGCCTCAGCGCGACCAAAAATCTTCAGTGTGGGCAGACCAGCCACAACGTCCAAGAAGTGGCCGGACAGCCGCGACAGCGCGGCCCACTGCTGGTCGACCTGGCGCTTGGTGAACGTCCCGATCACGACCATGAACAGCGGAATCAGGGGCAGCGTGACCGCAACCAGCACCGCCGAAAGGACGTCCTGGGTCGCCATGGCCACCACGACGGCGAGCGGCACGATGCAGGCCAGCACCAGCTGCGGGAGGTAACGCGAGAAGTAGCCGTCAAGAGCGTCGATGCCCCGGGTCGTCAAGGTCGTGAGCTCCCCCGTCCGCGTCCCCGACAGCCAGACGGGCCCCAGGCGGACAGCGTGCTCCAGCACTGCTCCACGCAGCTCGGACTTCGCTGACGCCGACGATGCGTGGGCTGCGGCCTCAGTGGCCCAGGCGAGGAGGACACGGCCAACGAGCACCACGGCGAGCAGGAGGAGTGGGACGCGCTGCGACGACAGCGTCGCGCCGTCCTGGAACCCGGCCACCACGACGCGAGCGAGCAGGAACGCCTGGGCGATGATGAGCAACGCCGTCGCCACGCCGATGGTGACCGTGACCCCCAGGAACCTCCGAGTGCTGCCCGCGTGCCGCAGCAACCGCGGATCCATGGGCCTCACGCCCCCATCCTCACACCCCCACCCCTTTCGTGATCATGCGCAGATGGCCCCTCCACCCCGCCGGCCGCGCGTTGATCTTGAGAGATGTACGGCGACACGCCGTACGGACCATGCATCTCTCAAGATCAACGGGTTCAGGGGCGGGGCAGGGGCGGGCGCCCGGGACTGCCGGCGTCAGCCGGGTCAGGACCGGATGCGCTCGTTCTTCGGGTCGTACAGCGGACGGAGGGAGGCGAGCGCAGGCCAGCGACGGCCGGCGATGTCGATCTCCCAGGACCCTGCATCCAGCCACGCCTGGGTGATCGGCTCGTCGGCCTGCAGCATCGCGAGCCCCACCGCGCCCCCGAGGGTGAAGCCGTACGACGCAGCGCGGACGTACCCGAGCGCCACCCCGTCCCTGAGCACCGGCTCGGCGTGGAACAGCATCGGCTCAGGATCGGTCACCTGCAGCTGGACCAGACGCTTGCGCAACGGACCTTCGGCCTTCTGATTCAGCACGGCGTCGCGCCCGATGAACCCGCCAGGCTTGTCGAGGCTCACCGCAAACCCAAGTCCTGCCTCCAGGACCGAGTCGGTGTTGTCGATGTCGTGGCCGTAGTCGCGGTAGCCCTTCTCCATGCGCAGGCTCGCGAGCGCCTTCAGGCCGGCGTGCCGCAACCCGTACGCGCCGCCGGCCGCGACCAGGCGGTCATACACATGCGTGGCCTGCTCGGTCGGGATGTAGAGCTCGTACCCGAGCTCGCCGATGTAGGTGATCCGCACGCAGAGCGCGCGGGCGAAACCCAGATCGATCTCCCGGGCGGTCCGGAAAGGGAAGGCCTCGTTGGACAAGTCGACGGACGTCAGCGACTGCAAGAGCTCGCGAGACCGCGGTCCCTGCACGTTGAGCTGCGCGAACCCTGACGTGACATCGGTGACGAAAGCGTGTGCCTCGCCGATGTGCCGGCGCAGCCAGGTCTCGGCATGCCGGTGCGCCGTGTCTGACGCGACCACGACGAAGCTGTCCTCGGCCAGCTTGGTCACGGTCAGGTCGGCCTCCAACCGGCCGGCCTCGTTGAGCCACTGCGTGTAGGTGATCCGGCCGCTGTCGCCGTCGACGTCGGCAGCAGAAACCCTGTTGAGCACCCGCCCGGCGTCGCGGCCCTGAACCCGGAACTTGGCCATGAACGACATGTCCATGACCACGACGCCGCTGCGCGCGGCCTCGTGCTCCTCCTGCCAGTACGGAAACCAGTTCTGGCGCCCCCAGGAGAGCGCCTCCACGACCGGTTCGCGCCCTTCGGGGGCATACCAATCGGCCCCTTCCCAACCGCTCACGTCACGGAAGTACGCGCGCTGCGCCACCAGCCGGTCGTGGAAGGCGGACGTCTTCGCGCCGCGCGCCGTCTGCATGGACTTGGTCGGGTAGTGGCACAGGTAGACCGTGCCGAGCGACTCCACCGTCCGGGTAGCGCGGTACTCAGGGGTCGCCTGGTAGGTGTGCAGCCGATCGATGTTGAAGCCGGTCACGTCGATGTCTGGTCGACCGTCAACGATCCAGTGCGCCATCGCCCGGCCGAGGCCGCCCCCGGTCAGGATCCCGATGGAGTTCAAGCCGGCAGCCACGAAGTAGTTGCGCACCTCAGGGGCTTCCCCGACCACGGGCTGCAGGTCGGCGGTGAAGCTTTCCGGCCCGCAGAAGAACTTCCGGATCCCCACCTCCATCGAGCGCGGTACGCGGGACATGGCGGTCTCAAGGTAGGGGCCCATCCGGTCCCAGTCGGGAGGCAACTCGCCGAAGGAGAAGCTCTCGGGAATGCCACCCACGTTCCAGGGGGCGCACACCGGCTCGAACAGGCCGATCATGAGCCCGCCGCCCTCCTCGCGGAAGTACCCGTGGTGCGACGGATCCTCGAGCACCGGCCAGTCCCGCGAGACTTCCGGCATCTCCTCGGTCAGCAAGTAGTAGTGCTCGGCCGCCTGCAACGGGATGTTCACGCCGCTGCGCTCCCCGAGCTGGCGCGCCCACATCCCGGAGCAGTTGACGACCACCTCGCACTCGACGTCTCCGTACGGAGTCATCACCCCCGTGACGGACCCACGTTCGACCCGGACGTCGGTCACGGGAACGCCCTCGACCACCGTCGCGCCAGCCAGCCGAGCTCCCTTCGCCAGCGCCATGGTGACGTCCACCGGGTTCGCGCGGCCGTCCTCGGCGACATAGAAGCCCGCGAGCAGGTCGTCGGTGCGTGCCAAGGGGAACAGCTCACCGACCTCGGTCGGCGAGATCTCGTGGACGTCGACCCCGCAGAGGCGGTTGAAGGCTGAGATCCGGCGGTATTCCTCGAGCCGGTCGGCATCAGCGGCCACCTCGATGAACCCGACCGGTCGGAAGCCGGTGGCCTGGCCGGTCT
Organism: uncultured Actinomycetota bacterium; assembly: GCA_963820065.1. Taxonomy (GTDB): domain Bacteria; phylum Actinomycetota; class Actinomycetes; order DATJPE01; family DATJPE01; genus JANPBY01. Next base: position 751,434 of record CAWFYM010000010.1, read on the forward strand.
CGGCCTCGAGCCGCGCGTAGAGGTCCGCCGTGTACTTGCGCAGCTCGGTGGAGGTCTCGGACGTCGACCCGAAGGTCACCATGAGCCCCGCCGCGTGCCACGTCGTCCCGGAGGTCAGCCGGTCCCGCTCGAGAAGAAGGACATCCTCACCGAGGTGCGCCAGGTGGTAGGCGACCGAGGAGCCGATGACGCCACCGCCGACGACCACAACACGCGCACGGGACGGGAGGACGGGGTCAGCCATGCTGGCAGGGTAGTCAGGCGATGGGCCGCCTCGCTGCTGACTTGCCGACACTGCTGACTCACGAGTCAGCCGAGCGACTACCGAAGGATCAGGTGTTTGCGACCTGGTCGAGGAAGCGATGGACCAAGGCCCGGACCTGGCCACGGCCGCGGGCTCTTCAGCCGCGGTGGATGCGCAACAAGCTCGTCGGGCTGTAGCCCGGCCGCTCGAGCGGCCACGTCTCCGCCGTTGCCGAGCCAGCCGGAGAGCTGGGCGACGGTCAGCTCCGGATGAAACTGCAGTCCCAACGAACGCCCGGCGACGAAGGCTTGCTCCGACACCGCTGAGTGGGCGAACGCTGTCACCGAATCCGGCAGTACCCACCGGTCACTGTGCCACTGGAACCAGGGCCCAGGTTCGACGAGGCTAGGGCGCGACGTCGTGACAGACACCCACCCGATCTCTGATCGGTCGGAGGGCACCACCGACCCGCCCAGGGCCGCCGCGAGCGCCTGCCCGCCGAAACAGATCCCCAGGATCGGGACGCCTGCCTCGTGGGCACGCCGAAGGAACTCGATCTCGTGGCCGACCCACGTCCCGATGGTCCCGTGGTCATACACCGACCACGGTGCACCCATGGGCACGAGCGCGTCATAGGACTCAGGATCTGGAAAGTCCACGGTGACCGCGGGATCGAGGAACCGCGGCTCCGGGACGACGAGCAGTTCCTCGACGTCGTAGCCCCTTTCAGCGAAGGCCTCCCCCACCGGCCCGGGCGGTGAGACGTGATCCTGCTGCACGAACAAGACACGCATCCCACAACCTCCAACAATCGTTCGGCCGCGAACGACCCTAGCCGACGAGATGGGGCGAAAGGGTTGACAAGGTCAACGATTGTCGGAACCCTTCCGCTCAGATTCGTTCGGCTCCGTACGACTACGCCCGCAACGACCTTGGAGCGTTCATGTCCCACCTGAAGCCCGCACCCGAAGAGACCCCCGAGACCTCACTGAGGAAGGGGCGACTGGGCGTCATCGGCATCGTCTTCTTCGTCGTCGCTGCCGCAGCTCCCTTGGTCGGCATGACCGGCGCCGTACCCGTGGCGATCGTCCTCGGTAATGGCGCAGCTGTTCCCGGTGCCTACGTCGCGGTCGGCATCACCCTCCTCGTCTTCAGTGTCGGCTACGCGGCCATGAGCCATCGGGTGACCAACACGGGCGCCTTCTTCGCCTACGTCGGCCGCGGGCTCGGGGTCGGGCCGGGCGTGGGATCGGCCTTCGTCTCCCTCGTCGCCTACATCGCCGTCCAGCTGGCGATCTTCGGATTCTTCGGCGCGGTCATGTCCGGGCAGATGAACGACCAGTTCAGCCTGGACCTCAACTGGTGGGTGTGGAGCCTCATCGCGTGGGCGCTCGTCCTCGCGCTCTCGCTGCTCAGTGTCGACATCGGGGCCAAGGTCCTGGGTGTCCTGATGCTCCTCGAGATCGCCTCGTTGCTGGTGATGTCGCTCGGCGTGCTGTTCAGCAGCGAGGGAAGGGCGGGCTTCGACTTGAGCGCCTCCTTCGCGCCGTCGAACGTCTTCGTCGGAGGATTCACCGGCTCGGCCGGTATCGCCCTCGCGTTCGCGTTCGCTTCGTTCATCGGGTTTGAGGCCACCGCCATCTACGGCGAGGAGTCCAAAGAGCCGAAGCGCACGGTCCCCATCGCCACCTACGTCGCTGTCGTCACGATCACGATCCTCTTCGCGATCTCGACCCTGGCCATCGTCTCCGGACTCGGTAGCGCAGACGTGGTCAATCAGGTCGTGGGCATTGCCGGCGACGACCTCGGAAACCCTGCCGAGGTGGTCTTCACCGTGGCCGACACCTACGTCGGGTCCTGGCTGGGAACGTTGATGAGCTGGCTGGTCCTCAGCAGCCTGTTCGCCGGGCTGCTCGCCTTCCAGAACGCGGCGGCTCGCTACTTCTTCTCGATGGGGCGCGCCGGCGTACTGCCGACCGCGCTGGACCGAGTGAACAAGTCTGGGTCGCCGATCGCCGGATCCATCACCACGGCAGTCATCTCCGGCGCCGTGATCATCGTGTTCGTCATCTTCGACCTGGACCCGGTGACCAATCTCTTCTTCTGGTTCTCCGGGCTTGCTGTCGTGGCGATCGTTCTGGTGGAAGCGTTGGTCTGCCTCGCAGTCATCGCCTTCTTCCGCAAGGTGGGCGACGACAACCGGGTCTGGCACACCATGATCGCGCCAGCTCTCGCCTTCATCGGCCTGGCCACCGGGCTCTACCTCCTCATCTCGCGCTTCGGCCTGCTGGGTGGGGAGGAGACGCTCCAGGACGGGTTCGATCCCACGACGAGCGCCTGGGGTCTCAACGCACTCGGCTGGACCCTGGTGCTGCTCCCGTTCGCGATGTTCGTGATCGGCCTCATCATCGGCACCGTCCGGCAGAGCAGCGAGAACGAGGACGCCATCAAGGACCTCGTGACCTGACCCATCGCAGCCAGGGACCTTGGTCTCTGGCGCCAACCCGGTCCATCGGGGAGTTTCGTTCGTATGCGAACGAGACTCCCCTTTGGCCGTACGCTGGGGGAGTGCCTGACCGACACACACTCGCCGAGACCGAGCGGGCCATGAGCGAGCACATCGGTCGCCTCCCCTTGGACTTCTCGGCGGCCAATGCGCTGTCCAGCCTCTATCGGGCGGCCAACGCCGTGCGCAACCACCTCACCAACACCGTCCTGCGTGAGCATGATCTGACGTGGACCGGGTTCGTCGTGCTCTGGGTGGTCTGGATCTGGGACGGCATGGAGACGCGCTACGTGGCCGAGAGCGTGGGGATCTCCAAGGCCACCCTCACCGGCGTGGTCAAGACCCTCGAGGCGCGTGGCTGGGTCACACGCGAATCCGGCGTGGCCGATCGCCGGCTCGTGACCATCCGCCTGACGCCGACGGGGATTGCCCTGATGGAGCTGATCTACCCGGAGTTCAACGCCGTGGAGGCCGAGATCGTGGCGGGGTTGTCGGACCGTCGTCTCACGGAACTGACCGGCAGCCTGAGGACCATCGTCAAGCGCCTCGAGGACGACCCGAAGTAGTCGATCTGCGGCCCTTGATCAGGGTCGACGGCCGGGCAAGCGCCCCTTGACCTACGGGCCGAATGGCCAATACGTTTGGGTCCGAACGATATTGGACCGGACGCTGGCGCACCATCGAGGAGCACCGCATGAGCACGGCAGTCGTCGAAGGCGTCAGCGTCGACACGCGGCACTGGATCGGCGGTCGCCGGGTGGCATCCCCGACGACCTTCTCGGACGTCTCCCCCATCGACGAGACGACGCTCGCGGAGATCTCGTCCGGCGGGCAGCCCGAGGTCGAGCAGGCGGTGGCTGCGGCCCGCGGGGCGTTCCCCGCATGGGCAGCCGCGGTCACGCGAGGATCGCGCCGCGGTCCTGCACCGGATCGCCGACGGGGTGGAGAAGCGGGTCGAGGAGCTCTCCGTCGTCGAAACGCGAGACAACGGTTCGCTGCTTCGCTCACACCGGCGAGGGGTGATGCCCAGGGTGGCGATGAACTTTCGGGCGTTTGCCGACCACGCCCTCGAAGCTGGAGCACAGTCAGCCCGATGTGCGGGGCCACCGCCAGCGAGTGACGTACGACCCGGCCGGGGTCGCCGCCATCATCACGCCATGGAACGCACCGCTGATGCTGGCCACCTGGCGTATCGGGCCCGCCCTCGCCGCCGGTGACACCGTCGTGGTCAAGCCCCCCGAATGGGCTCCGCTCACCGCGTCGTTGTTGGCAGACATCACTGCCGAAGCAGGCCTGCCCGACGGGGTGTTCAACGTGGTGCAAGGCACCGGCGTGGAGGCTGGAGCTCCGCTCACGGCCCACCCGGGCATCAACCGGTTGTCGTTCACCGGGTCCGTGCCCACGGCCGGAACGGTTGCCACGGCCGCGGCCCGGAACATCGTGCCCCTGTCGTTCGAGCTCGGTGGGAAGTCACCGCTCGTGGTCTTTGCTGACGCAGACTTCGACCTCGCAGTGTCGTTGGCTGTCGAGCAGTTCGACAACTCCGGCCAGGTCTGCCTTGGCGCGTTCCGCATCCTTGTCGAGGACTCGATCGCCACCCGGTTCGTCGAAGCGTTGGTCGAGCGGGCTCGGAGCATCCGTCAGGGGGACCCCCGGAACGAGGACACCGACATCAGTTGCCTCATCTCGAGGCAGCACTTCGATCGGGTAGACGGCTACGTCTCCCGCGCGCGCTCGGCAGGCGCTCGCGCCGTGGTCGGCGGCGGGCCCAACGAAGAGCTCGGGCACCTCTACTACCGGCCCACGATCCTGGTCGACGCGGAGCCGGGCAGCGAGATCCTCACTGAAGAGGTGTTCGGACCGGTGCTCACCGTCCAGACCTTCTCCGGCGAGGACCAAGCGATCGCCATGGCCAATGACACGCGTTTCGGACTCGCGGCAACCCTCGTGACGGGCGACCTCGCCCGGGCTGAACGCGTGAGCCAGCTCATCTCCGCCGGGACCGTGTGGGTGAACTGCTTCTTCGTCCGCGATCTCGGCGCCCCCTTCGGGGGCAACGGCCGCTCGGGCATCGGCCGGGAGGGCGGCACCTGGTCCTTCGACTTCTACTGCGACGTGAAGAACACGGTGTTCGCCCCCGCAGGGTGGACAGCGGCTGAAGGGTCGAGCCATGGGTGAGGTGGTCGGCGCCGGTCTGCTGGCCCACGTACCCACGATCATGCTGCCGGAGCAGACCCGGCGAGAGCTCAACCACGGGGAGGACACCACCCTCGTCAGCGGTCTGAACCAGCTACGACGCGAGGTTTTTGAGACCCTCGACTACGACACCGTCGTCGTCCTCGACTCCCACTGGGCCACCACCGTCGAGTTCGTCGTGACGGCCCACGACCGGCGCAGCGGCTTGTTCACCTCCGAAGAGCTGCCCCGGGGCATGAGCCGCAGACCGTACGACTTCCCTGGGGACCCCGAGCTGGCCCACGCCGTGGCTAGCCGCGCAGGTGCGCACCAAACGTGGATCACCGCGATCGACGACCACTCGCTACCCATCTTCTACGCCACCACGAACCTTTGGGAGTTCCTCGGCAAGGGCCTGCCCGACAAGCGCTGGGTCTCGATCGGGGTCTGCCAAACAGCCGACACCGAGGACAACCTGCGGCTCGGACGTGCGCTCGGTGACGCCATCGCGGCCACCGATCGTCGCGTCGTCCTCATCGCCTCCGGCGCGTTGAGTCACACGTTCTGGCCCCTGCGGCAACTCCGCGATCACGAAGCCGCTGGCGCCGACCACATCTTCAGCCCCGAGGCGGCCGCCGCCGATGCCGATCGGATCGCCTGGTTCACCAAGGGCGAGCACGCCAAGGTGCTGGAAACCATGCCGGACTTCTACCGCTATCGCCCCGAGGCCCGCTTCGGTCACTACCTGATGATGGCCGGCGCTCTCGGTGAGGGAGACAACACGGCGCCCGCCCGGCAGTACGGCGCCTATGAGAACTCCATCGGCACGGGACAGGTACATCTTTGGTTCGACCGTCCCGCGGAGGGCTTTCCCCGGCCGCAAGCAACACAGCCTGACCCTGAGTACGCCCGCCAGACACAAGGCCCGAACCTGATCGCCGCGGGCTGAGACCGAGGAGCCTCATGACCGAGTTCAGACGCATCCTGCTGGACGGGGTGGCCGTCGAGGTCGTCCGTGACGGAGAGATGCTGCACGCTCCCGACGGGCGCTCAGTCACTGTCGCCGAGGCCCAGCACCTGCCGCCGACCGTTCCCAGCAAGATCGTGTGCGTCCACCTCAACTACCGCAGCCGGGTGGACGAATTCGGGACCTCGCTGCCGGCCGCGCCGACGTACTTCCACAAGCCGACGTCCTCAATCAACGCGCACAAGGGCGCCGTCGTCCGACCCGAGCGCTGCGATTGGCTCAACTACGAGGGCGAGATCGGGATCGTGATCGGCAGGACCTGCCGAAACATCTCGCCATCCGACGCCGGTGCCTACATCGCTGGCTACACCGTGGCGAACGACTACGGCCTGCACGACTTCCGCGACACCGACGCTGGCTCGATGCTGCGCGTCAAGGGATCGGACACGTTGTGCCCGCTGGGCCCCGGCCTCGTCGATGACTGGGACTTCCGCCACAAGTCGATCCGGACGATCGTCAACGGCGAGGTACGGCAGGACGGCAACACCGACGAGATGGAGTGGGACATGCACTATCTCGTCGCAGACATCGCTCGAACGATCACGCTCGTTCCGGGAGACGTCCTGCTCTCCGGCACCCCAGCCAATTCACGAACCGTCTATCCCGGCGATGTCGTCGAGGTGGAAGTTGAGGGCCTGGGCCGCCTCACCAACACCATCGTCACCGGACCCGTGCCAGTCCGGGACGACTGCGGCGCCCAGCCCACCGAGAGCGACGAGGTGCTCTCGACCGCCATGGGTGGCGACTGGCCCAAGCGCGTCCGGCACTGAACGCGGCGCCGTGACCGACCGCATCAAGTTCACGCTGATCCTCAGCGAGAACTGGACGATGACGTCCGGGCGAGACCTCCCGGATCTGGTCAGGTGGGCTCGCGAGGCCGAGGACGCCGGATTCGACTCCGTCATGGTGAGCGAGCACGTCGTGCTCGGCGCGTCGGCGGGATCTGAAGGGAGGATGGCCAACCCGCGTGAGTACGCCCTTCCGGGCAACCAGGATCCGGCAACTCCCTGGCCGTCTTCGCTGGTCCTGCTCTCGGCCATTGCGGCGGTGACCACCCGGGTCCGTCTGGTGGCCGGGGCCGTGCTTGCCCCCCTGCGCCACCCCCTCCTGCTGGCGCGCGAGCTGGGGTCGCTCGATCTGCTCTCTCAGGGCCGCCTCGTCGTGCTCCCGACGGTCAGCTGGCACCGCGACGAGTACGACGCTCTGGGCGTGCCCTTCGATCGGCGCGGGCGGCTGCTTGACGAGCATCTCGAGGTGTGGCGACGGTGCTGGACCGAGGACCCCGTCTCCTGGGACGGGCCCGCCTACCCCTTCTCGGAGGTGTGGTTCCAGCCCAAGGCCTTTCGGCCTGAGGGACCCACGCTGTGGATGGGCGGTGGAGCGCTGCAAGGGCCCATTCTTCGCCGGATCGTGGACTGGGGGGATGGCTTCAATCCGCTCGGACGTCGCACGGATGAGGAGATGGGCGCGCTCCGCGCCGCCATGTCGGAGGCTGGGCGTTCGATGGAGTCCCTTGAACTGATCGGAGGCACCCGGGCGACTTTCGACGGACCCGACTCCGTCGCCGACGTCGAGCAAGCCCTGTCGGTCATCCCGCCCCAGTGGGAGCAGGGCTTTCGGACGTTCTGCATCAAGCCATCACAGTTCACCGATGACCCACGACAGGTCGGTGCCTTCTGCCGGGAGGTCCTTCGGCGCGGCGAAGCACTCGTCAGCTGACCTCGGCAGGCCGTGCCGGCCTTCGTTAGGGCCTCAGCTGGTGACCGGACTCCTCGGCGAGAGCTGCCACGATCGAGCGCACCTTGAGCGCCGCGACATCGGCGCTGACGCTCACCTCACGGCGCGGACCGTCAGTGTCCCGCACGCGCTGAAGCGTCTCCATCGCGCGCGTCGCCCGGCCGTAGTAGTCACGGAACAACTCGTCGAACGTCCGCGATGCGTCGATGTCGTCGACGGCGAAGTCTCGACTCACCCGCCACATCAACCGGGTGGACGACCGATCGATCGGGGTCAGCAGGTGGGTGAAACGCATCCGAGCGACCCGATCGCTGAGTTCGACGTCCCAATGATCGACCCACACTGCTGGAGACCGAAAGTGACCCTCCTGCACATGCTCGAAGGCCTCATCCGGACCAACCCCCAGCATCGCCGCCTGCCAGCGTGGCAACGGCCCGGCTGGGAACCGCCGCGCCAGGGAGACCGTCGTCTCGGTCACGACCACCTCAAGCGGAGGCGTGTCGCCCTGCAGCACCACCGGAGTCACCTCTGGCGCGATGACCGGCACCTGGGTGACATCGGCGAAACCTTCATGGAGGAGGAGGAAGCCTGCCGCGGTCTCCACGGTGGCCCCAACCGTGGACCAATCCGAGGACGCGAGGTGCGCAAGGTCGGGGATCCGGGTCAAGCCAGCCCTCCCCGGCTCTCCGAACCACACCCACACGAGGCCATCGGACTCACGCACCGGATAGGCACGGACGTCCGCCCCCATAGGGACCCTCGGCTGGGTCGGGACCAGCACGCACGTGCCCGCGGCGTCGAACACGAATCCACAGAGCCCACAGTGGATGTCATCGTCGACCAGGCGGCCCTGGCTCAGCGGAAAGCCTCGATGGGAGCAGCGATCCTCAAGCGCGCTGACGACTCCCGCTGACGTACGGAACATGACCAGCTCGACGCCCAGGGCTCGATACGCCGACAGGGCATGGTCCACGTCCGCGCTTGCCGCGAGCGCGTACCAGCACTCGGCAGGTGCGGGGAGATCCCCGCGGGTTCGCGACGAGTGGGCCATCAGCAGAATTCCTCCATCAGAGGTCCAGGGTCAGCCGGTCGGAGCGGCAGCGCGAGACGCAGATCATCATCATCTCGTTCGAGGCCTGCTCGTCCTCGCTCAGGATGGAATCGCGATGATCGACCTCACCATCAAGCACGACCGTCTCGCACGTGCCGCAGATTCCCTCCAAGCACGACCCAAGCACGCTGACCCCGGCTGCTTGGACGACATCGAAGATCGACTGGTCAGCAGGAACAGCCAAGGACACCCCGGTCCGCGCCAACTCCACCTCGAACGCGCGCTCACCCTCGATCGGCGCTTCCGTGAGCTTCGCCGAGAACCGTTCGAGATGCAGACTCCCTGGCGGCCAACCGGCGCAGCGCTGCTCGACGGCCGACAGCAGCCCCTCCGGCCCGCAGACGTACACCAAGGTGTCGGCTCGCGGTACCGCGAGCAAGGCGTCCAGGTCCGGGAAGCCCGCCGTGTCTTGAGGGACGAGGTGGACCCGGTCTCCGTACTGCTCCAGCTCGTCGACGAACGCCATGGAGGCCAAGGAACGTCCCCCGTAGGTCAGGGTCCAATCGGCACCAGCCGCCTCTGCCTCTGCGATCATCGGCAGCAGAGGGGTGATGCCGATGCCGCCCCCGATGAACAGGTATCGGGGTGAATCCACGAGAGGGAAATGGTTGCGCGGGCCACGGACCCGGGCTTTGGCCCCCGGGGTCAGGTGTTCGTGGACGCGAACCGAGCCGCCACGGCTGTCCGGCGCCCGAAGAACGCCGATCCGGATGTGCCGGTCGTCTGAAGGATCTCCGCACAACGAGTACTGCCGGATCAGATCAGGAGCGAGAAGGAGATCCACGTGCGCGCCGGGCGTCCACGGTGGGAGCGCGCCTCCCTCGGGGTCGCTCAAGGTGATGGCGACCACGTCTTCCGCGACGATCTCGGCCGAGTCGACGACGAGCTCGCCCTCATGCTCGCGAACGGTGGTGGCCGTCGCAGTCAGCGCCTCGGTCATGCCAGGGTGACCCGCACGGGGAAGGTCTTGATGCCGTTGACGAAGTTACTGCGGATACGCACAATCTCCCCGGCCTGCTCGATGGAGGCGAGCCGAGGCAACAGGGTCTCGAACATGATCCGGATCTCGAGCCGAGCCAGGTTGGCGCCCAGGCAGGTGTGCGGCCCCTTGCCGAAGGTCAAGTGGTCGTTGGGGTAGCGGCTGAGGTCGAGCGCGTACGGGTCGCTGAAGGCGTCCTCGTCCCGGTTGCCGGACGCGAACCAGGTCACGACCTTGTCGCCAGCCTTGATGGTCTGGCCGTGCAGCTCCACGTCACGCGTTGCCGTGCGGCGGAAGTGGTAGACCGGGGAGGCGTAGCGCAGCAGCTCCTCCACGGCGTTCTGCGTCTTGTCGGGGTTGTCGAGGAACCATCGAAGCTGGTCGGGGTTGTCGATCAGCGCCTTCATCGAGTGGCTGATCGCCTGTCGCGTCGTCTCGTTGCCCGCCACGACAAGCAGCAAGAAGTAGTTGTCGAAGTCGGTGTCGGTGAGGGGGACCCCGTCCTCCGGGATGCGATTGACCAGCTTGCTGACGAGGTCTTCGCCGTCGCCTCCTCGCCGCTGAGCAGCAAGCGCTCGCCCATACTCGAAGATCTCTTGAGAGGCCGGCGAGCGGAACGGGAGGTGGGAGTACTGCTCGGCTTCAGGGCTGTCGATCATGACGCGTGCATAGTCAGGATCGGTAGCCCCGACCAATTCGTTGCCCCACGAGATCAACTGCGGCGTGTCACTGTCGGGGACGTCCAGCAACCGGGCCAGCACGGCGATCGGGTAGTCAGCCGCAATCGAGTCGACGAAGTCGAACTCCGTCTCCTTCAAAGCGCGATCCACGGTGAGCGTGGCGAGTCCGCGCAAGAAATCCTCGTAACGGCGCAACGTCCCCGGGCTGAAGTCGCGGAGTAGCAACTTGCGCATCGCAGCGTGCCGCGGCCCGTCGGTCTCGAGCATGGAGCGACGCAGGTCTTGGTACTCCTTCGGCGGCTCCTCCAAGTTCGTGAACTTCGTCGACGTGAAGGTCTCGGGGTCCTTGTCGACGGTGACGATGTCAGCAAAGCGGGTGATCGACCAGAATCCGGACCCACCGTCGTGCTCGTCGTTCCAGTGCACGGGGGCCTCATGCCGCAGCGTGTGGAACATCCCCCAGGCTTCGTTGCGCGTGAACACGTCTGGGTCCGCCAGATCGACGGACTCCAGCGGAACGGGCGTCGGCTGCATGACACTCCTCACAGGTGGTAGGCGTACTCGCGGAACTCCCAGTCAGTGACGAACTGGGAGTAACGCTCGAGCTCGTTTCGCTTGTAGGTCAGAAAAGTTCGCACGAAGGTGTCGCCGAGGATTTCCACCAGGTCTGAGTCCGCCTCCAAGGCGTTGAGCGCCGTTCCGAGGTCGACGGGAAGACGGGGGGCCTTCTCTGGGTCGTAGCCATAGCCCTCGAGGGCTGCCGGTGGCTCGAGACCATCGCGGATCCCGAGATAGGCAGCGGCCAGCAGGCTGGCGATCGCTAGGTAGGGGTTGGCGCTGGCGTCACCCAGCCTCAGCTCCAGTCGGGACGCACGCCCGCGCTCCGGAGGAATCCGGATCATCGCGGTGCGGTTGTCGTAGCCCCAGTCAATGAGCCACGGGGCCAGCGTGTCCGGTCCGAAGCGCTTGTAGGAGTTGATCGTCGGGTTGTGCAGCGCGGCCATGGCTGGGGCGTGCGCCATCACTCCCGCTATGGCCGATAGGGCGGTCTTGGACAGGCCGCCCTCGGCCGAGGGGTCGTCGAACAGAGGAGCTCCGGCCTCTCCCGCGGTCGAGAAGTGGACGTGGAACCCCGATCCGCCTTCGTCGTTGAAGGGCTTGGCCATGAAGGTGGCCAGCTTGCCCTCACGGCGCGCCAGCTCCTGAACGGCGTTCTTGAAGCGGAAGGCCCGGTCGGCGGCATTGAGCGCCTCGCTGTGCCACATGTTGATCTCGAACTGCCCGCTCGAGAACTCGTGGTTGGCTGCGACGACCTCGAGACCGTAGCCGGCCAGGTCTCGCAGCGATCGCAGGAGGACGTTCTCCGGATCGCCCTTGAGGCCCGCGACGTAGACGTTGCCCGTGGCCTCGCCGTATCGCTTCCAGCCGGTCCCGGCGTCATCTCGCTCCATCACGTAGAACTCGAGCTCGGGTCCGACGATCGGCCTCATCCCGAGCTCGGCGAAGCGACCCACCACGCTCTTCAGAACATTGCGCGGGCTCTCCATCGACAGGCTGCCGTCGGGGTTGAAGACATCAGCAATGAAGTGCGCGACGCCGGGCTCCCAAGGAACGCCCTGCAGCGTGGAGATGTCGGGGAAAGCGACCACGTCGGGCAGCCCCTCGGAGGCACCCCCCTCGATGTCAACCACGTCACCCATCGGGGTCGTCCCGTACACCGATCGACAGAACGCCACTCCGTCGGCCACCGTGCGCGCGAAGTGATTGGTCAAGATGTCGCGACCCCGCTCGGTGCCGATCAGATCCGCGTAGCCGAGGCGGACCACGTCGAAGCCTCCGGTGGCAAGCTCGGCGGCTGCGTCGGCCAACGCTTCTTCGTCGAAGTGCCCCACGTTGAATCCCTCCGGCCGTGGCGAGCAGAACTCGTTAGGCTCCGAACAATATGGGTGTCACCAGCCTCTGACAAGCCTTCCCGAGAATCGATGAGGCCGGTATCGTACGGGACCAAACGATCCTTTCGAGCGGAGGACGCATTGTCCGAGGTCCAAGGCTTCTTCTACCCACGTACGGCCTCTGGCCGCTCCTCGTTGATCCCCTCACCCCCCTGGTTCTACTCCGGTGACCTGCTCACCGTGGAGTACAGGACTGACCCGGCGCGCGTGGCCGAGCTGCTGCCCGCGCCGCTGACACTGGCCGAGGAAGACCCCGGCGCCGTCGCCATGATCTGGGCCGACTGGCAGTCCTGCTCCAGCTCTCGAGAAGAGTTGCTGGACCCGGTCCGTTCGCAGTACAAGGAGGCGTTCGTCGTCGTCCGGTGCGCCTACCAGGGACGGACCTACTCACGATGCGTGTACATCTGGGTCGACAAGGACTTCGCCATCGGGCGAGGGATTCACCAGGGGTATCCAAAGAAGCTGGGGTCGATGTGGCAGACCCGACCGCATCCGTTTCCCCAAGGAGCGCCCCAGATCGCTGCGGGCGGCGTCTTCGGGGCGACGCTGGCGGCCGGTGACCGCCGTCTGGCCGAGGCGGTGCTCACCCTGCGCACGGAGTCTTCGCACAGCGGCTTCGTCAACGGTCACCCCATGGCCCACCATCGGGTCTTCCCCGGGATAGAACGAGGCGCCCCCGACGCCTACGCAGAACTGATCGAGTCGGGCGCCAAGCAGGTCGAGGCCGGGCCGGCGTGGACCGGGGACGTCGAGCTGCGCTTGTACGAATCGCCGACCGAGGAGCTAGCCACCCTCAGCGTGGACGAAATCATCGGTGGGTACTACCGCCAGGTTGGCGTGGAGTGGGACGGCGGTCAGTCGCTAGCAATCCTGACGTAGTGACGCCGGCCAGGACTCGGCGCGAACTTCCTCGTCAGCGACTGTCTCGCTTGGCCTGTCGCCTCGCCCCGGCTGCCTGCGACGATCGGACCTGCTTGACGCTGGCCGGCGTGCGACGAGCCGAGGTCTTGCGCCCCTTGGCTGCCGTCGATCCCGCCTTCTGAGCCGAAGGCTTGGTGCCGCGCGCGGCGGCACCAGCCGGAGCCGGCCCGCGGGCCGCGTCGAGACGTTCGCGGCGCAGCTCCGTGGCGCTCTGCTTGGCCAGCACCGACAGTCGCCGACTGACCCGGGCCAGTGCCTCCTCGAAGATCTCCGCCTTCATCGCCGTCTTGTTCGACGACCCACGCGCCGCGCCACGAGACCGCTTGGACGTCACGCGCTGCGCTGACTGCCGCCGATAGTTCGTCGAGTACTTGTTGCGTGCCCGACGCACCCGGAGCAGCAGGTCGCCTGCTTCGTCCTCGTCGAGCAGCTTGAGCTCGGCGGGTTCGGTAGCACGGACCAACAACAACTCGGGCTCGCTGAGCAGGCTGATCTGCGCCTTGTTCATCCAGGTCTCCGGGGATCCGGCCGACACGCTGCTGCCGACTCCGCGTTCACCCTGCCAGGCCGTCGCCGCTCCCGCCACTCGTCCAGGCAGGATGAGGACATGCCCGACCTTCGCCTGCTCGCGTCGTTGGTCGTCGTCCTCGTGGCCTACAACGTGCTGGCCAACAGGCTCCTTCCGGACGCCGACGTCGTGCTCGGGCTCTGCCTCACGGCGCTGTTGCTGCTGGCCGCGCGGGCACTGGTGCTGACGAGGTCGGACCTCGGGCTCGGCAAAGACCACTGGGCCTCGGGCGCGAGGTACGGCCTGACCGCCACGGCGGTCGTCGCCGCCGGCTACGCCGCGATCTTGCTGGTGCCGCAGGTGCGGACGTCGCTGACCCAGCCCTCCAGTCAGAGCGTGGCGGGCGTCGCGGTCATGGCGCTCGTCGTGATCCCGCTCGCCACGGTGATCCCCGAGGAGTTGGCTTTCCGCGGGGTGCTGTGGGGGGCCTTGTCCCGCACGCACTCCACTCGAACCGCGACCCTCGCCTCATCGCTGCTGTTCGGGTTGTGGCACGTACTCCCTGCCCTCGGCGGAGGTGCCGCCAACGATGCCGCCGACGATGTGCTCAGCGAGGGCACCACCGGCGTGGTTCTTCGGGTCATCGTCACCGTGGTCTTCACGGGCGTTGCCGGGATGCTGTTGTGCGAGCTCCGGCGTCGCAGCGGGTCTTTGCTCGCCCCGATCCTGCTTCACTGGGCCGTCAACGGCCTCGGCGTCGTGGCTGTCGCTGTCGCTGGATAGCAGCCAGTCTCGCCACCCTTCGGTCTACCGTGAGCGGATGCCCCGTATAGCCGTACGCCTCCTGCTTGCTCTCGCCACCAGCGTGGTAGCCCTTTGGGTGGCCTCGCTCCTTCTCGACGACATGTCCATCACGGCCGTCGGCCTGGTGACCGCTTCCGTCCTGTTCACCATCCTGACCCTGGTGCTGACACCCGTCGTCGACGCGGTGATCGAGAAGTACGCCGCCTGGGCCAACCTCCTGGTTGGCCTGGTCGTGGCCTTCCTCGCGCTCCTGGTGACCGAGCTGCTCTCCGACAACCTGACGATCTCGGGAACCAGCACGTGGATCTTCGCCACCTTGATCGTGTGGCTCGCGTCGGTGATCACCACACTGGTGCTGGCCCGGGCCTTCCGGGCCAGGCTCGGTGAAGGCTCCTCGTGAGCTGACGGCCGAGTGGCATCGAACGGGTCGATCGAGCAGCCCAGATCGCCCCGTTTCCGACCACCCGACGCCGGGCCATGTGGACAAGCCTGTGGATGCGTTGTGGACGGGCGACGCGTTCAGGCGTGGGCCCTGTGGACGAAGAAGAAATCTCCAACTTCGTCGCCAAAAAACCTTGCGTGCCAACGGTTCCGTGCCGTAGAACTACAGCACGCCAAAGACAGCGGCTCCGGCCGGTGACGATGGCGAGTCGGTCGGAGACCGGCGCACCGCTCGCCTCGGGAGACCGAGACGGGTCGAGCGTGACGGCTCGACGGGTGCGCACGGACCGGACGGCGACCGCCCCTCTGGTGGTTGACCGGGAGACCGGGACGCATCAGACCGCCCGTCACGGCGGAGCCGGGCCGGTGGGCGACCACGGGCACGGGCAACGGTCAAGCGAAGGGCCCCTCGAACTCATACTTCGAGGGGCCCTTCACCTTTCGCTCCGGCCAGCGCGCCGAGCACGTCCTCGAGTGACTCCACCGAGTGCCCGCTGACAAAGGTGTCGATGTACGGCAGTGCCGCGGCCATACCCCCGACGAGCGGCTGGTAGCCGGGGGCAACTTTGCGCGGGTTGACCCAGATGACTCGATAAGCCAACCGCGCCAGCTGCTGCATCGCCTGATCGACGCGCGCCGGATCCTCCACCTCCCAGCCGTCAGACACCACGATCACCACGGCTCCGCGTGCCATCCCTCGCCTGCCGTGCTGGTCCACGAAGGTCTGCAGCGCCCGCCCGATTCGCGTTCCGCCAGACCAGTCGGGCGCGGACCGTGTGGCCGCTCGGTAGGCCACGTCTGCTTGGGAGTGGCCGAGGGCGCGGGTCAGCCGAGTCAAGCTCGTGGCGAAGACGAACGCCTCCGCATGCAGCGCGCGCACCGCGCCCCGCATCAGGTGGAGATAGATGCGCGCGTAGGGCTCCATGGATCCCGACACGTCGGCGATCAGGACGACCCGGCGCGGGCGGACGACCCGCTTCCGATGAATCCTGCGCACGGGGTCGCCGCCCGTGCGATGCGAGGCCCGCAGGGTGGCGCGCACGTCGAGATGCCGGCCGCTGACGTGTCGGCGACGGCGACGCGTCCGGCGCAGGGGTGGCCGCACCGAGAGCTCGTCCACCAGCCGCTCGATGAGGGCGAGCTCTTCCTCCGTGCACGTGGCGAAGTCGCGTTGGCTTAGTCGTTCCACGTCACTCACGGCGGCGATGACCGACGGATCCTCGTCGGCCTCCGGCTCCTGAGGCACGTCGCTTGGCGTCGCGGAAGTCACGGCTGGAGTCATCCCGGACTCCCCGCGCTCAGGATCCCCCGGGGTGCGCTCCCCTGCTGGGAGCGCTGCTGGCGGCGGTGGCGCCGGGCTATATCCGCGAAAGTCCGCGAGGTCGACGATGCCCCTGAACACCTGAGCAAAGACGCGGTCGAAGATCTCACCCTCTTCGCGACTGCTCACCAACGTCGTCCGGCCCACCCGGGACAGCTCCGCCAACGTGGTCGGCTGGACCATCACGACGCACTCGGCGAACCGTGCGCTCCGCTCCGGTGTTACCGGCACCCCGGCAGCGTGAAGGAGATGACCGAACCCAGCGACGACTTGTGCCAGGTCAGCCATCCGCGACCCAACCGAACCCTCGCGCCCTTGCCACGTCATGATCCTCGCGGTACTTGAGGACCGAACCCAAGGTGGCTCCGACGGAATCCTCGTCGAGCTCCTGCAATCCCATGAGGGACGCGGCATTGACCCAATCGATGGCCTCGGCGACTCCAGGCGGTTTCTGCACCTCGAGCGTGCGCAGTCGAGCGACGGCGCCGGCCACCTGACTGGCCAGGTCGGCGCTGGCGGCAGGCACCCGGGCTCGAACGATCGCGATGGCCCGCTCCAGGGGCGGATAGTCGATCCAGTGGTAGAGGCAACGGCGCTTCAAGGCGTCGTGGAGGTCTCGGGTGCGGTTAGAGGTCAGCACGACGATGGGTGGGACCTCTGCCTTGAGGGTTCCAATCTCCGGGATGGTCACGGCCGCTTCGGCCAGCAGCTCGAAGAGGAAGGCCTCGAACTCCTCGTCGGCACGATCGATCTCGTCGATGAGCAGCACAGCCGGTCGGGGACCGGGGTGCTCAAGCGCCGCCAAGAGCGGGCGCCGGATGAGGTAGTCAGGTCCGAACAGGGAAGCCTCAGCGAGTTCCTCATGGCGAGCCTCCGCGAGCCGGATACCCAGAAGCTGTCTCGGGTAGTTCCACTCGTACAACGCCTCAGCCGCGTCGATGCCCTCGAAACACTGCAGGCGCAGCAGCGGTGTGTCGAGCAGCTCGGCGAGCGCCTTAGCCGCCTGGGTCTTGCCGACGCCCGCCTCGCCTTCGAGGAGCAGCGGCTGCGGCAGCCGTACCGCGCAGAACAAGGCGGTCGCCAGGGACTCATCGGCCAGGTAACCAACCTCGGCCAACCCCCGCACCAACGCGCCCGGGTCAGGGACCCGCTGCTCGACGCCGTCCACAGCACTCACAGCCGGACGAACGTGGCCGGATCCTCCAGAAATGCCGTGCGACAACCCGCGGCACAGAAGTACACGCGCTGACCATCGTGGTCCGCGAACAGCGCGCCCTCGTGAACCGTGACCGTCATCCCGCAGACGGGGTCGACGGCCGTCTCCGGGAGCGCAGGGGCCGAGACGGGCCCCCTGGGCATCGACGAGCGCTCCGAAAGGATCTCAGCGAAGACCGACAAGGCGATCTCCGGCGCCGACCGAGCACCAAGGTCCAGACCCGCCGGCGTGTGGATGCGCTGCTTCTGCTCGTCGGTCAAGTCCAGCGCCTCCAGTACGGCAGCGCCCCGGCGGCGGCTGGCGATCAGACCGACATAGGGCACGTCCGCGAGCACGGCGGCCGCGAGCGCCGCCTCCTCCTCAGCCCCGTGGGAGGCGACGAGCACGGCGTCGGCCGATCCCACGTCTCCGACGGCGAACACGGTGACCTCGTAGCCGAGCGGGGCCCCGACGTCCTTCATGGCGCGAGCGATGGGGCTCTCTCCGACGACGAGCACCGTCGGGGATGGCAGCACGGGTTCCAAGAAGATCTCCAGGGTTCCACCGGATAGGCAGGGGTTGTGCACGACCGTCTTGCCGGTCTGGTCTGCCTCGGGTTCAGGCGTGATGCGCAACAGGACAGCCCGGCCGGACCGCAGCGTCGCCAGTCCTTGGGTGCGCACCGTCGACTCAGCGCACTCGCCGCCCACGAACCCTTCGATCACTCCGTCCGTGAGCACGAGCGCCTCGTCACCGGGTTTGGCGGACGTGGGTCGCTGGGCCAGCACCACGCGGGCGTGCACGAACGGCACCCGGCTCGAGCGCAACTGCTCGGCGCGTTCGCGCATCGTGACCGCCATAGGTGCCTGCCTGAGCCTTTCCTAGTTGGGCCTCCGCGTTGTGCCTCCGCGCGGGTGCCTACTCGACAGCCATGTCCGTACGCACAGGACGACCTTGGATGGCACGCCACACGTTGGCCGGTGTCAAAGGCATGTCGGCGTGCCTCACCCCGAACGGAGCCAAAGCGTCGATGACGGCGTTCACCACGGCCGCCGGAGAACCGACGGTCGCCGACTCCCCCACGCCCTTGGCGCCGATGGGGTGGTGCGGTGACGGAGTCACGGTCTCACCGAGCTCCCAGTCGGGGCACTCCAGGGACGTGGGCAGCAGATAATCCATGAACGAACCGCCCAGGTTGTTGCCGTCCTCGTCGAACGCGATGAGCTCCATGAGCGCCATCCCCACGCCATCGGCCAGCCCACCATGGACCTGACCCTCGACGATCATCGGGTTGATCCGGGTGCCGCAGTCGTCGACGGCGACAAAGCGGCGCACCTTGACCTGGCCGGTGCCGGGGTCGACGTCGACCACGCAGATGTAGCACCCGTATGGATAGGTCAGGTTCGGCGGGTTGTAGACCACCTGGGCGTCAAGGTGCCCTTCGACACCTTCCGGAAGCTCCAGGGAACCATGGGAGTCCATAGCGATCTCTTGGATCGTCCGCCCTCGCTCGGGGTCTCCCTTGACGAACCAACGACCAAGCTCCCACTCCAGGTCGTCAGGAGCGCACTCCAAAGCCGCAGCGGCGATCAGACGGGCCTTGTCGCGCACCTTCCTGGCCACCATTGCTGCTGCCGCACCCGAGACCGGAGTAGAACGGGACCCGTAGGTGCCGAGACCAAACGGCGTGTTGTCGGTGTCACCGTGGATGACTTCGATGTCCTCCGGTGGAATCCCGAGTTCATGGCTGACGATCTGAGCGAACGTGGTCTCGTGCCCTTGACCCTGCGTCTGCACGGACAAGCGCACCTGGGCTTTGCCGGTGGGGTGGACGCGGAGGTCACAGCCATCGGCCATTCCCAGCCCGAGGATGTCCATGTGCTTGCGCGGACCGGCGCCCACACCCTCGGTGAAGAACGACAACCCGATCCCCATGTACTCGCCCTTGGCGCGCTTTTCGGCCTGCTCACGCCTGAGCTCGTCGTAGCCTGCGAGGTCCATCGCGACGCGCATGGTCTTCGCGTAGTCGCCGGAGTCGTACTCCCAGCCGGTGGGAGTCGTGTAGGGGAACTGCTCCGGCCGGAGCAGGTTCTTCAGGCGCAGCTCAGCTGGATCCATCTGCAGCTCGGCAGCAAGACAGTCGACGATGCGCTCGATGACGTAGGCCGCCTCGGTGATCCGGAAGGAGCAGGCGTAAGCGACGCCGCCCGGAGCCTTGTTGGTGTAGACCGCCTTGACCGAGCAGTGGGCAGCCGGGTAGTCGTAGGAGCCGGTGAAGATGTGGAAGAAGCCGGCCGGGTAGTTCGTCGGCTGGGCCACCCCGTTGAAGGCCCCGTGGTCGGCCAGCACGTCCACCTTGACCGCGAGCATCTTGCCCTCGCGCGTGGACGCGATGGACGCCCGCATGTGGTAATCCCGGGCGAAGGACGTGGACATGAGGTTCTCACTACGGTCCTCGACCCATTTCACCGGCTTGCCGGTGACGATCGACCCGACGACGGCGCACACGTATCCCGGGTAGATCCCCACCTTGTTGCCGAACCCGCCCCCGATGTCGGGGCTGATGATCTGAATCTTCTGTTCGGGAAGCCCTGCCACGAGCGCATAGACCGTGCGATGCGCGTGAGGTGCCTGCGTCGTGGTCCACATCGTGAGCTTGCCGGTGACCGCGTCCATGTGGGCGACCGCCCCGCAGGTCTCCATCGGTGCCGGGTGCACACGCGGGTAGAGGATGTCCTGCGTCACCACGACCTCTGCCGCGGCGAACGCCGCCTCGGTCTCGTCCTTGTTGCCCGCTTCCCAGTCATAGATGAAGTTGTCGGTCTTGTCTTCCTTGTCGTCGCGGATCACCGGGGACGACGGATCCATAGCCTTCTTCGCGTCCATCACCGCGGGCAGCGGCTCGTACTCGACGTCGATGAGCTCAAGGGCGTCCTTGGCGATGTAGCGCGAGTCGGCCACGACGAAGGCGACCTCCTGGCCTTGGAACCTGACCTTGTCCGTGGCCAGGACGGCCTGGGTGTCGTAGGACAGGGTCGGCATCCAGGCGAGGCTCAGGGTTTCCAAGATGGCGCCCGTGATCACCGCGTGGACGCCGGGCAGGGCCTCGGCCGCGGAAGTGTCAACCGACACGATCTTCGCGTGGGCGTAGGGGCTGCGCAGCACAGCGCTGTGCAGCATGCCGGGGAGGTTCAGGTCGTCGACGTAGTTGCCTTCGCCGCGCAGGAAGCGCGCGTCCTCCTTGCGCAGCATGCGACCGAAGCCGATCGGATTGCCCGCTGCGCTGACGGGAGCTTCTTCCACTGCGGTCATGCCGACACCTCACTCGTGCTCGCGCTGTCTGCGGTCTCGTCCGGTTCGGCCCCGGCGGGATGCTCGGCTGCCCACTGAATCGATTCGACGATGTTCTTGTAGCCGGTGCAACGGCAGATCTGGCCGGATATGGCTTCGCGGATCTCCGTCTCGGACGGCTGCGCGTTGTGGTCCAACAGCCATCGCGCCGTCATCATCATTCCGGGGGTGCAGAACCCGCACTGGAGTCCGTGGCAGGCCATGAAACCCTTCTGCACGGGGTCGAGCTCGGCACCGTCCGCGAGCCCCTCCACCGTGCGCACTGATCGGCCGTTGGCCATGACCGCCAGCACCGTGCAGCTCTTGACCGGCTCCTCGTCCAACCACAGCACGCAGGTGCCGCAGTTGGACGTGTCGCAGCCCCAGTGAGTACCGCGCAGGAGCAGCTCGTCGCGGATGAAGTGCACGAGGAGCATGCGTGGCTCGATGTCACGGGTGTGCTCGACGCCGTTGACCGTCATCGTCACCTGCATGGTCAGGCTCCCTGGCTTGATCGGGCCGCACGTCGTAGGGCGCGCAGCGTCAGTTCCTGGGCGAGGTGCTTCTTGTAGTCGGCCGGACCTCGCTGGTCGGAGTGCGGGGTGCAGGCTGCGGCAGCCAGCGCGGCCGCCGCCGCGAGGTTGTCCTCGGTCGGCTCCTGACCGACCAGAGCAGCCTCGGCGTCAGGAGCACAGAAGTGCTCGGCGCCGAGCGCTGTCAGGCCGATCCCACACTCACTGACGACGCCACCGCTGACGACGACATAGGCGCCGACGGACGCGACCGGCCAGTCGCCCACCCGGCGCTCGACCTTCTCGTAGGCGCTTCCCGCCCCGGGGCGGATCGGGAAACGCACCTCGGTGAGGATCTCGGCCGGGCCGACGGCCGTCTCGTAGGGCCCTCGGTGCAGCTCGCGGATAGGAACGGTGCGTGAGCCCCCGGAACCACGGATGACCGCCGACCCCTTGAGGGCCGAACCGACGGCCGAGAGGTCCTCGGACGGGTCGGCCTGGCACATCGAGCCCCCGACGGTGCCCCGGTTGCGGACGATCGGGTCGGCAATCACGCGCTCGGCCTCGGCGAAGATCGCGTAGTGCTCGGCCAGGATCGCGGAGTCGAGGACCTCGGCGTGGCGCACCATGGCCCCGATGACGAGCTCGTCGCCTTGGACCGAGATCCCTTTGAGCTCCTCGAGGTCGTTGATATCGATGACGACCTCAGGTCGCGCCAGACGCAATCGCATCATCGGGATCAGGCTGTGTCCCCCCGCGATCAGCCGGGACTCATCGCCGTGCTGCTCGAGCAGGGCGATGGCGTCGTCCACGGAACGGGCCTTGGCATAGTCGACGGGTGCTGGTGTTTGCATTCCCCACCTCTTCGAAAGAATCGATCCGTTCACTCGGGCGGTCGAGAAGCCGCGTCGCTGGTGACCGGTCAGCGACCGGGAGCTGTGGCGTCAGCGGCGCCGTCGGAAGATCCACAACACCAGAGCGAGAACGACGAGTGCCGCAACGAGCGGTGCCGCTCGCTTGAGCACTGGCGCACCTGCTGCATCGAGCAGGTCGATGCTGTCCGCGACGACCAGCTTGGGCGGGGCAGGGGCCGCGGCGCCTTCGGTTGCCGACGCTTCACCAGCGACGGGCTCCGGGGCATCGTCCTCGGTGGCGCCGAGCACGGTCGCAAGGTTGGCTGCGAACTGGTCGATGATCCGACCAGCGACGTCCTGCATGACGCCGCGACCGAACTGGGCTGCCTTGCCGGTGATCGTGAGATCGGTGGTCACGTCGACCCGAGTCACGTCGCCCTCAGCGACCAGGGCGGTGGTCACATGTGCTGTCGCGGTGCCCGTGCCCCGAGACTCCTTGCCTGTTCCTTCGATGACGGCCGTGTGCGTGGCCTCGTCGCGACTGACGAACGTCGCCTTGCCGTTGTAGGTCATGCTCACGGGACCGAGCTTGACCTTGACCTTCCCGGTCATGTCATCGCCGTCGACCGACTCCAGCGTGGCGCCTGGCATGCAGGGGGCGACCTTCTCGACGTCGAGCAACGTGCGCCAGGCCGTGTCGATGTCCGACGGCACCGTGAAGGAGTTCTGCAGTTCCATGGGCGCTCCCTAGTCAGACCGTCTCGGCGCTGAGTCGGTCTGACCTTGACGCTATCCGTCGGGACTGGGTCCGGCTACCCGAAAGGTCCCCCCGGGCGAAGAACCCTGATCTTCCGACCTCCCGTCGGGTCCTCGAGCCCGGCACCGATGGCGATCAAGGACATGATGGGAGACGATCACTGGACCGCTACCAGGGGCTCGAGAGGGGGCCACGCCATGCGAGAAGTGCTTCCGGCCTTGCTCGCCGCCCAGTCGCGGGGAGAGTCGGTGGCCATGGCCACCGTGGTCCGGACCTGGAGGTCGGCGCCCCGCCCGGCGGGAGCATCGATGCTCGTCACCAAGGACGGCGAAGCGGTCGGTTCTGTGAGCGGCGGCTGCGTCGAGGGCGCGCTCTACGAGCTCGGAAGCGAGGTGCTCGAGTCCGGCGAACCGCGTCTTGAGACCTACGGCGTGAGCGACGACGACGCGTTCGCTGTGGGGCTGACCTGCGGCGGCATCTTGGACGTCTTCGTCGAGCGGGTGAGTCCGCAGACCTGGCCGGAGCTCCCCGGGGTGGCGGCCAGCGTCAGCGAGGAGGTTCCAGTCGCCGTGGCCACGGTCGTGCGAGGGCCGGCGCACGTCGGCCGACACTTGGTCGTGCGCCCCGAGGGCGTTGAGGGCAGCCTCGGGACCTCGCGTCTTGATGACACGGTGGGGGCCGACGCCTTGGGCCTGCTCGAATCTGGGACGACCGGGTTCCTGCACTACGGGCCGGAAGGCGAGCGGCTCGGCGAGGGGCTCGAGATCTTCGTGACGTCCTTCGCGCCTGCTCCTCGGATGTACGTTTTCGGCGCCATTGACTTCTCGGCGGCGCTGGCCAGGGTCGGGAAGCTCCTCGGCTTCCACGTCACGGTGGTCGACGCCCGCGAGGTCTTCGCGACGAGCAAGCGGTTCCCCGAGGCTGATGAAGTCGTCGTGGACTGGCCCCACCGGTGGCTGATGTCCGCACCGGTGGACCAGCGCACGGTGATCTGCGTCCTGACCCATGACCCGAAGTTCGATGTCCCCGCGCTGGCGGCTGCTGTAAGAACGCCGGCCGCCTACATCGGGGCCATGGGTTCACGCCGCACGCACGACGATCGCACCGTACGTCTGCGCGAAGCCGGGATGACCGACGAAGACCTGGCTCGGATCCACTCGCCGATCGGCCTGGATCTGGGTGCCCGCACACCCGAGGAGACGGCGATCTCGATCGCCGGGGAGATCCT
Source organism: uncultured Actinomycetota bacterium (assembly GCA_963820065.1). Lineage (GTDB taxonomy): Bacteria > Actinomycetota > Actinomycetes > DATJPE01 > DATJPE01 > JANPBY01. The sequence goes on from CAWFYM010000010.1 coordinate 775,716, forward strand.
GCAGGCCCGATGGGGCGGCACCGGCAACAAGCTCAGCGCATTGGCTGGACCGATCCACGCCACGGCACCGCGGTGACCGTCGCCGGGCTGGTCCTCGCCGCAGGCGAGGGCCGCCGGTTCGGCGGCCCCAAGGCGCCCTTCGAGGTCGGTGGGGAGCGCCTGGTCGACCGGTCGGTCCGCGTGCTCGACAGCGGCGGATGCTCGCCCGTGCTCGTCGTCCTCGGCGCGTGGATCGGTGCTGTGGAGGGGGCCGAGGTGGTGGTGAATCCCGACTGGGCGACGGGGATGGCATCATCCCTGGTCGCGGGACTGGGCTCGTTGGTCGACCCCGAGATCGACGCGGCGGTGGTCACGCTGGTCGACCTTCCAGGGCTCACGCCGGAGGCGGTGGCGCGCGTCGTCGCCTGCTCCGACGACCTGGCGGCTGCGACCTACAACGGCGTTCGAGGCCACCCGGTGCTCCTTCGACGCTCCCACTGGGCAGGCGTCTGCGAGACGGCGAGGGGCGACAGGGGCGCTCGCTCCTACTTGGACGAGCACTCAGTCACGCTGGTCGAGGTCGGCGACGTCGCGGACGGCGCCGACCTCGACGAGCGCTAGAGGTCGACCCCCGCAGCCGCAGCAAGCGCGCGCTTGGTCAGCACACGCGCGAGGTGCTGGCGATAGGCGGCATCAGCATGCAGGTCCGACGTGGGTGACGTGCCGTCGGCAGCCGACGACGCCGCCGAGGCAATCGCCTCGGCTGACGCGGCCGCACCGGCCGCTGCCGTTTCGACCGACGACGCACGGACAGGGGTCGCTCCCATGTTGGTCAGGGCGACCCGCGCCTCGGCGATCGAACCGTTCTCGCGTCGGACGGCTGCCGCAACCCCCACGATGGCCCACGCCTGAGCGGTTCGTTGGAACTTCTGGTAGTCGTACCCCCACCCGTCGCCGAGCACCGGGACCCGGATCTCGACCAGGAGGTCGTCGGCCGCCAGCACGGTGGTGAAGTAGTCGACGAAGAAGTCCCGCGCGGCCACCGTTCGTCGGCCACCAGGCCCCGCCACGACGAATTCAGCGTCGAGAGCCATGGCGGCGGCTGGGAGATCACCGGCGGGATCGGCGTGTGCCACCGAGCCCCCGAAGGTGCCTCGATGGCGGATGGCGGGGTCAGCGACCGTGGCCGCCACCTTGGCGAGAAGCGGTGCGTGGGTCGTCACCAGCTCGTGGTGCATGACCTCGTGCGTCGTGACGGCGCCACCAATGACCAGCGTGGAACCCTCCAGCGTCAGCTGCCTCATGGCGTTGACCTCGCTGACGTCCACGAGGACGGACGGGGCGTTGAGCCGCAGCCGCAGGACTGGAAGCAACGACTGGCCCCCACCGAGCACCTTGGCGTCCTCGCCACCAGCAGCCAGTGCTTCGACGGCGTCATCGACGGTCCTTGCCTTGACGTAGTCGAACGTCGCGGCGATCACCGCGCACCTCCGTCCTGGGCCGCCTGGATGGCCCGCCAGACCGTTTGTGGGCTCGCCGGCATCTCGATCTCGGACACCCCGAGAGGTCGGAGCGCGTCGATGATGCCGTTGATGATGGCCGGCGTGGAGGCGATCGCACCGGCCTCACCGATTCCCTTGGTGCCGAGGGGGTGGGTCGTCGACGGAGTCTCTCTCCGGTCGGTGATGAACGACGGGAGGTCGGCCGCGCTCGGGAGGAGGTAGTCGGCCATGGACGCCGTCAGGAGGTTGCCATCCGCGTCATAGACGGCACCCTCGAACAGAGCCTGAGCGATGCCCTGGGCGACGCCGCCGTGCACCTGCCCCTCGACGATGAGCGGGTTGATCTGCACGCCGCAGTCGTCGACAGCCACGTAGGTGCGCAACCGGACTTGACCGGTCTCCGTATCGACTTCCATGGCGGCCAAGTGCGTACCGTGAGGGAACGAGAAGTCGGCAGGATCTACCGTCGCCTCAGCGCCCAGCATCGGTTCCATGCCGTCCGGCAGGTTGTGCGCACTGAACGCCTCGAAGGCCACGGTCTGGATCGTGGTGGACTTCTCGGGATCGCCCTTGACCGAGTAGGTCCCTGCCCGGAACTCGAGGTCTTCGGCGCTGACCTCGAGCTGGTGCGCGGCGATCAGCTTGGCCTTCTCCACCAATCGGTCTCCGGCGAGCTTGATCGCCTGGCCGCCCACGGCCAGCGATCGCGAACCGTAGGTGTCCATGCCGTACGGCGCTCGGCCGGTGTCGCCGTGGATCACCTCGATGTCCTCGACAGGGACCCCGATGGCGTCGCTGGCGATCTGGCTCCAGGCCGTCTCGTGCCCCTGACCGTGCGGCGAGGTGCCGGTGACCACCTCGACCTTCCCGGTCGGGAGGACTCTGATCGAGCAGTGCTCCCACCCACCGGCGACGTACTTCAGCGCTCCGAGCGTCCTCGAGGGCGCGAGGCCGCACATCTCGGTGAAGGTCGAGATGCCGATGCCCAGCTGGACCGGGTCGTTGCTGGCGCGCCGGGCCGCCTGCTCGGCGCGCACGGCGTCGTAGTCGAACAGCTCCATGGCCCGGGCCGTAGCGGCTTCGTAGTTGCCGGTGTCGTAGGTGAGCCCGGACACGATCGTGTAGGGGAACTCATCGTGGGTGATCCAGTTGAGCTTGCGCAGCTCCATCGGCTCCATGTCCAGCTCAGCCGCGAGCTCGTCGACGATCCGCTCGATGGCATAGGTGGCCTCTGGCCTGCCCGCGCCTCGATATGCGTCAGTCGGCGTCTTGGTCGTATAGACCCCGGTGCAGGTGAAGTCATAGGCGTCCATCTTGTAGACGCCAGGGAACATGAACATGCCCAACAACGGGGTGCCCGGCGTGATGATCTGCAGGTAGGCACCCATGTCGACCAGCAGGTCGACCTTCAGGCCCAGGATCTTGCCGTCCTTGGTCGCGGCGATCTCGATGTCCTGGATCTGGTCACGGCCGTGGTGCGTCGCCACCATGTTCTCGCTGCGCGTCTCGGTCCAGCGCACAGGGCGACCGAGTTTCTGCGCCAGGACCACCGCGAGAACCTCCTCGCGGTAGATCTGCAGCTTGGAACCGAAGCCGCCGCCGACGTCGGGAGCCACCACGCGCAGCTGGTTCTCGGCGACACCGGTCAGCATCGACAGCAAGACACGAAGCACGTGCGGGATCTGGGTGGACGTCCAGATCGTGATCTCGTCGCTCATGCCCATCGGTGCCGCAACGACTGCTCGCGGCTCCATCGCGATGGGGATGAGCCGCTGGTTGATGAAGCGGCGTGAGACGACGACGTCGGCGGCCGCCTTGGCCGCGGCGTAGTCGCCGCACGGCAGCGTCGCGGTGTAGCACTTGTTCGTGCCCGCCGACTCGTGGACGAGCGGAGCGCCGTCCGCAAGAGCGGCCTCCATGTCGACCACAGCTGGGAGCGGTACGTAGTCGACGTCGATGCGTTCCACCGCATCAGCGGCGAGGTACTTGTCTGTCGCCAGCACGACCGCAACGACGTCGCCGACGTAGCGGACCACGTCAGTACAGATCGCGGGGTAGTGGCTCAGCACGATGTCATCGGTGACCGGCCACACGCACGTCGAGCCGGCCAGCTCGGGGAAGTCGGCCCCCGTGTAGACCGCGATCACACCGTCGGCTGCCTCGGCGGCGGATGTGTCGATGCTGGCGATGGTGGCGTGAGCCATCGGGCTGCGAACGAACGCCATGTGCAGGGCACCCGGCAGCTGGATGCTGTCGGTCCACTGCGTCCGTCCCGTGAGCAGACGGGCATCTTCCTTACGGCGGAGCGGGCGACCGATGGCCTTCTCGGTGCGGTCAGAGACCTCAGTCACGACGACACTCCTCGCATCTCGCTAGCGGCCATCGAGACCGCCTTGACGATGTTGTGATAGCCCGTACAGCGGCACAGATTCCCTTCGAGCCCCTCGCGAATCTCCTGCTCGGAAGGATCAGGGTTCTCACCGATGAGGTCCACGGCCGCCAGCACCATCCCCGGCGTGCAATAGCCGCACTGGAGTCCGTGACACTCCTTGAACGCCTTCTGCACCGGGTGCCACTCACCGTTGGCCAGGCCCTGGATCGTCGTGACCTCCTTCCCGTCGGCCTGGACGGCAAGGACGCTGCACGACTTGGCGCTCCGGCCGTCGATCAGCACCGTGCAGGCACCGCAGTTCGAGGTGTCGCAACCAACGGGTGTGCCAACGAGGCCAAGGTCGTCGCGCAGCCAGTGCACGAGGAGCATCCGAGGCTCCACGTCAGCGTGGCGAACGACACCGTCAACCGTGACGCCGATCTGGGTCATCGCGCTCTCCCGGAGGGTCGATTCTCGACCTCGAGGGGCCCCTCAGGCCGACACTCGGGACCCTACTCCCGAGCCAGCGTGAGCACGACCGGATCGATCCACCTACGCTGACCGGTCGTGAGCGAGGACCCGAGCCTTCCCGCGCTGGATCCCGCGTCCGGCGCCGTCACCTTCGTCGCGGATGAACGGCTGGACGGAGTTCCGTCGTCCGTCTCCTTCCATCTCAGGAACTTCGGCGCCGATCCCGCCTTCCGCGCGGACGGGCCGGATCGGTGGGTCGCGGTGATCCCGCAGCCACCCGTCGACCGGCTGGAGTACCGGTTTGCGGTGCGCATGGCGGACGGCACAGAGGTCTCGGTTCCCGACCCCGCCAACCCGGATCGGGCGCCCGGCGTCTTCGGAGACCTGTCCGTCATCGAGTGGCCGGCCTACGAGGCACCACGGTGGCTGAACGCTCACTCCCCTCGGTGGTCCGCGGTCGAGCTCGAGATCAGCACCTCGGTCGAGGGCGTCGCGGTGACCGGCCAGCTGTTGACGCCCCCAGACGGCCCCAACGACGAGGAACTCCCCCTGCTCGTGGTGCACGACGGCCCGGAGTACTCCCGCCTCGCCAGGCTCGGCGACTACCTGTGGTGGCTGTTCGAGCGCAGCCCGGAGCTCCGGTGTCGCACGCTTCTGCTCCAACCTCTCAACCGCGATCTGAGCTACGCAGCGTCGGTTCCGTACACCGCGGCCCTGGTCGAGCAGGCGCTGCCGCGGGTCCGCGCCCTCGTCCCCACGACCGGCCCGGTCCTCGGTCTTGGCGCCAGCCTCGGTGCCCTAGCCCTGGCTCACGCGGCGGCCCAGCACCCGGGGGTGTTTGCCGGCCTGATGTGCCAGTCGGGGTCGTTCTTCCTCCCCCGTTTCGACTCCCATGAGAAGCGCTTCCGCTTCTACGACAAGGTGGTGTCGGCCGTGCAACGCCTGCACAGCGAGCCAAGTCCCCTCCGAGGCACGGCTGTGACGCTCACCGCCGGCACCGGTGAGGAGAACCTCGACAACAACCGAGCGCTGGCCCGCCGTCTCCAGGAGCTGGACGTGGACACCACCCTCGCCACCGGTAGGGACGGCCACAACTACACGGCCTGGCGAGACCTGCTCGACCCCGCCCTCGAGAATCTGCTGCGCCGGACGATCACCGCATGAGTGACACCGAACCGACCCTGTCGACGTGATCGAACGGGCAGACTCAACAGATGCGGCGTGAGCAGTGGGTCCTGGCCGCGCCCTCGTTGGGCGGGCAGGGGCATGTCATCGCCTACGGGCACTGGGGACTCCCCGTCCTGTTCTTCCCGGCCGAGGGCGGAAGCGCCTGGGACCTCGAGAGCCAGGGCATCATCGACGCGCTCGCGCCCTTGATCGAGGCGGGCCGGGTCAAGATCTACGCGGTCGACTCCCACGATGGGAGCACCTGGAGCGACCACGCCGCCGACCTCGAGACCCGCGGTCGCCGCCACGAGGGATATCACGCCTGGCTCGTTGAGGAGGTAGCCCCGGCGATCCACGGTGACTGCGGAGGACCGCTGGGCATCGCGACGGCCGGGGCCAGCCTGGGCGCCTACCACGCGGTGAACCTGACGTTGAGGCGAGCGGACCTGTTTCCCCACGCGCTGGGGCTGTCGGGCAACTACGACCCGACCAGCTGGAACGCTTGGGGCACCGTGGGGGACGCGGTGTTCTTCAACAACCCCATGGCCTACCTGCAGCACGCTCACGGGGACCATCTCGGGTGGCTCCAGCGCACAGCGTTCGTTCAGCTCTGCGTAGGGCGCGGCGCGTGGGAGGTCCATCCCACCGGAGCTTTGCCCTCGACGCTGGCTCTCGCCGATCTCCTGCGGGAACGCGGCGTCCCCTATGCGCTGGATGTGTGGGGCGAAGACACTCCGCACGACTGGCCGTCCTGGCAGCAGATGGCGGCGAAGCACCTGGATCAGCTGGCCGGCTGAACCCGTCCACCAACCAAGAGCACAGGGGCGACGACATGGACCAGGCGACTCGGACCCACCTGGTGGGTCTGCTTCTCGGAACTGAGAACGACTGGCCGGTCGCGCTGGAGAGCCTCGTACGCGCCCTCGGACCGGTCACCGACGCGAAGGGCACCAGTCACTCCATCGAGACCGAGCGCATGACGATCGAGCCGTTCTCGCTGCGCGACCAGGCGCGTCAGGGGCTCGTCATCGACCGGCTCGCGTACTGGTACTACGTCCCGAGGGAGTGGCTCAAGAAGGCCGCACTGATGGACGACGTCTACCTGCTCAACAGCCCGTTCACGTTCCAGTCCATGGAGAAGCACTCGGCCTACTGCGCCATGATGCGACTGGGGCTGAAGATTCCCGAGACCGTTCTCGTCCCCTACAAGAACCCGCTGGACAACGCCCGCTGGGCCTATACGGCGGAGCAGTACAACCGCCCCTTCGACCTCGAGTCGATCGCCGAGCGCCTCGGCTACCCGTTGTACATGAAGCCGTTCGACGGCGGCGGCTGGCGTGGGGTCTCACGCATCGACGGACCGGAAACCCTGCGGCGCGCGTACGACGAGTCCGGCGAGATGCTCATGCACCTGCAGCAGTCGAAACCGCACGACGTCTTCGCTCGGTCGTTGTCGATCGGCCCCGAGACCATGGTCATGCGGTTCCAGCCGGACGAGCCCATGCACCACCGGTATGCCGTCGATCACGAGTTCCTCACCGCAGCGGCCGGGGAGGAGTGCGTGACCATCAACCGCACCGTCAACGCGTTCTTCCGCTGGGAGTTCAACTCCTGCGAGATGCTGGTGGCCTTCGGCCAGGACGGCGCGCCGGACGAGGTCTATCCGATCGACTACGCCAACGCCTGCCCCGACGTGGCCATCACCTCGCTGCACTACTACTTCCCATGGGCCATGAAGGCTTTGGTGCGGTGGAGCACGTACTGCCTGGTCACGGATCGGCGCCATCAACTCGACCTGGACACGTCCGCCTACTACGCCGTCGCCGACCGTGACGATCTGAGCTACCCGGACAAGCTCGCCGCGTACCGGACCCTCGCCGATGACTACTTCGAGACCGAGCGCTACCTCGACTTCTGCGACTCACGCCTGCGCCACTTCGACGAGATCGCCCTGGACTGGTTCTCGGGCCCCGAGCTCGACCGGGTCATCGTCGACACCGTGAGGGGAATGTTTCCCGCGCACGAGCACGAGAAGTTCATCGAGCACTTCAGGGGTCTGTTGGCCCTGTGGTGCAAGGACGAGGTCGCCCGCCTCACCGCCCAGAACGGCTAGCGCTCGGACCCACCACACGGCAGGTCGCGCGAATCCGCTGACCTCTCACCGCTCATCGCTCACTGGGGGGTCGTGCTCGCGACGAGCTCGGCGAAGCGTTCGGGATCGAATCGGTGGGGCTCGTGCCCTGCGCCAGGGAAGACCACCAGTCGGCTGTCCGGAAGGAGTTCGTGAGCGCGAACTCCATGGTCGACAGGGATGACCGGGTCGCGGTCACCCCAGATGAGCAAGGTCGGGACACCCGAGGCCGACGAGAGCTTGGACACGGCCGAGACGCGCTGGCCGCGGAAGTCGACCACGCCGCGAAGGGTGGCCAGGAAGGCGTTCCGAGCTTGTGGTTCGTCGAGTTCGCGCAGAGTCCGTACCGCATCTGCGGACACGAATTCCGGGTTCAGCCCGACTCGCGACAGGACGCCTCCCACGGCGCCCATCGCCGCGAGCGTCCGGGGGTGAGTGATGAGCGGGAGCACGATCTCGGCGCCGGGAAGGGTGGCAGCCCGGAGCAACGGGAACGTCTCCTCCCCCAAGCCGCCTGACGCCACGAGGACCAGTCCATCGACGCGCTCGGGAAATTGATAGGCGAACTGCATGGCCACCCCTCCGCCGAGGGAGTGACCGACAACGACGGCGCGGGTGACCGCCAGGTGGTCGAGGAGGTCACGAACGATGCTCGCGAGCGCGCCCAGGCTGTAGTCACCCGGTTCCTTGGACGACCGGCCGTGGCCGGGAAGGTCGAGGGTGATGACCGTCCGGCCGGTCTCGGCGAGGCGATCCACGACCGGATCCCACGTGGAGCTGCTGGCGCCGATGCCGTGGACCAGCACCAGCGGCGTCCCCTCGCCGACCCACTGACGGTGAGCCACCTCTTGCCCGTGCAGGCGAACCATCTCCACGGCCACTCCCTACTCGTGAGTAACTTACGTCTCCGTAGGTTACCGCACCGTAGGTTAGCCGTCGAGCGGCCGCTGCGGCGTGAAGGTCAGGGGCAGCCGCAGCGGGCCGGTGTTCCCTGAGCGTGGCAACCACTCCCCCGGACCATCAGCGCGCAGACCTCGCAGTCGCTGGGCGAGCAAGGCAAGGGCGACACTCATGTCGCTGCGCGCGACAAAGTGCCCGAGGCAGTGATGAAGGCCGGCGCCGAAGCCGTAGTGCGGGGGCCGTTCAGCGGTGATGTCGAAGGACGGATCGGGCATGACGCCTGGATCCGTGCCCGCGGCGTGGGAGAACACCTGCACCGTGGTGCCGGCCGCTATCGGGCAGGCGTTGACCTGGATGGGTTCGAGGGTCTCCCGGCTGATCCAGGTGATGGTCGGGTTGACCCGCATCACCTCTTCGACCGCGGCGGGTCCGAGCGAGGCGTCAGCGCCCAACAGGTCCCACTGGTCGGGGTGGTCGAGGAAGGTCTGGATCGCCAGCCCGAGCTGGTGGCGAGTCGTGTCCATCCCCGCGAAGACGAGGAAGACGAGCGCGGTACGTAGCTCCTCGGAGCTGAGCCGGTCTCCGTCGTCGACAGCACCGACGAGAACGCTGGCGAAGTCGTCCCGCGGCGCCTGCTGACGATCGGCGATGACCGCGTCGCAGTAGCCGTACAGCCCGGCTAGCCCCGCCTCGATCGTGTCCAGGTCGTCCGCGACCGTCACGCCGAGCGAGCGGCCGAGCGCGACCGTGTGGTCAGAGATCTCCTTCCACTCCTCCTCCGGAAACCCAAGCAGCCGACAGATGATCCGCGCCGAGTACGGCTCCGCGAACTGGGCGACGAACTCACACCTTCCGGTCTCGGCGAAGGCATCGATGAGCTCGTTCGCCAGAGCTTGGAACTGCGGCACCATGGCGCTGATCGCCCGTTGCGAGAAGGCCGGGTTGAGCAGTCGGCGCAGCCGCAAGTGGTCATCACCCTCGACGCTGAGCAGCACGCCCGACCACCAGTCGTGGAAGATCCCGCTGGTGATTCCGTTGTGCGCCGGCCACGCCGCACTCCCTTGCCGCAGCCGACGGTCCTTCAGGAGGGCGCCCGCCTCTGGGTGCCGGAGGACCGCGAGGCCATACGGAGTCTCGGCGAACCAGCATCGCGCCCGCGCCGCGTGCACCTCCTCCGAGGTGATGTCGAAGGCGACGTCGGTGGGATCTAGACGGGCCGGCGACTCGGTCACCGGGCGGGGTGCACCGTCCCGCACCTCGAGCAGGTGCGCAGCTCGGCGTCGGCGTTGAAGGCCGCGAAGACCGGCGGAAGGTCCGCCACGATGTCTCGCACCTGGAGCTCGACCTCGTGGACGAGTGCATCGCACGACGGGCAGTACCACTGGAACTTCTCGGTGGTCCCTTCTTCGCGAACGCGTTCGATCACCATGCCGAGCGAGTCAGGATCCGGCCGCTGCGGCGAGTGCGGGGTATCGCGAGGCAACATCCACATCTGTCCCTCCCGGATGTCCACCGGGTGCCGCCCATCCGGCGTCATCAGCACGACCTGGATATCGCCCTTGATCTGGTAGAACCACTCCTCGTAGGGGTCGACGTGAAAGTCATCTCTCTGGTTCGGTCCTCCGACCACCATCACGATGAAGTCGTCACCTGTCGGCATCAGTTGTTTGTTGTTGACCGGCGGCCGCAGCAGGTGACGGTTGTCCGCCAGCCACGCGTCGAAGGTGATCGGGGCTGTGACGTCGGTCATGGCGTCTCCTTCGGGTCGGTGCGCACGTGCGCAACTGCCTGAATCTCGATGAGCAGGTCCGGGTGGGGCAACTCGCTGACGGCGACCGTCGTGCGCGCCGGCCCGCCACCTTTCATATACCGACCGTAGACCTCGTTGTAGCCGGGGAAGTCGGCCATCGATACCAGGAACGTCGTGACCTGGACCAGATCGGCCAGGCCCCCTCCAACGGTTGCGAGCAGGGAGTCGATGCGTTCGAGAACGGCTGCCGTCTGCACCCCGATGTCGAGGACCATGGTTCCGTCGCTCGACAGCTCGGCTCCCGCGACGGTGTTGTCCGGGCGCCTGCTGCTCGTGCCGGAGACGTAGACCGTCGATCCGACGCGAACCAGATGGGGATAGGCGCCCAGGGGGGCAGCGGCGCCCTCGACCACGATGCCCTGTGAGGGGGGCGGGGGTGCTGCTTCAGAGGCTGATTCGAAGGCGGATTCAGATGCTGATGCAGACATTGGCCGTCTCCGAGTAGAACGCCAACGAATGGATCCCGCCCTCACGACCGATTCCGGAGGCCTTGACCCCTCCGAAGGGAGTCCGGAGATCGCGCAGGAACCAGGTGTTGACCCACACCAGCCCGGCGTCGAGGGCAGGGGCCACCCGGTGAGCCCTGGACACGTCGCGAGTCCAGACCGTCGCGGCCAGCCCGTACGCACTGTCGTTGGCTCGGATGATCGCCTCCTCCTCGGAGTCGAAGGGCGCGATGTGGCACACCGGCCCGAAGATCTCCTCCCGGTTGATCCGCGCCTGAGGGCCGAGCCCGGTCAGGACCGTCGGCTCGACGTAGGCGCCGCCGTCGCGGTCGTCGCCGAACTCCGGGCAGCCTCCACCGGCGTGCACGACGGCTCCCTCGTCGCGGGCGACGTCGTAGTAGCCGAGAACCTTTTCGCGGTGTCCCTGGGAGATCATCGGCATCATCTCGACCGACTCGTCTGTCGGCCACCCGAAGCGCCGCTCCTGGGCGCGTTTGGTCATCCGCTCGACGAATTCCTCGAACACCGGTCGTTCGACGTAGAGCCGCTCGGTGCACAGGCAGACCTGCCCACCATTGGTAAACGTTGACCGAAGACTCCCCTCGACCGCGGCGTCGAGGTCGCTGTCGGCAAACACCAGCCCGGCGTTCTTGCCACCCAGCTCGAAGCTCACGGCTTTCACCCGCTCTGCGGCCACCTTCATGATGGCGCTGCCGGTGGCCGACTCCCCGGTGAAGGTGATGGCATCGACCTCCGGGTGGCGCGTGAGGAACTCGCCGGCTGACCCAGGACCGAACCCCTGCACGAGGTTGAAGACGCCATCGGGAACGCCGGCCTCGGCGAAGACCTCAGCCACGACCGTCGCAGATGACGGGGTCTCCTCCGATGGCTTCATCACCACGGTGTTGCCGCACGCCAGCGCGGGAGCCAGCTTCCACGTCGCCAGCAGCAGCGGGAGGTTCCACGGGACGATCACGGCAACCACGCCCACGGGTTTGCGGATGGCGTAGTTGAGAGCCCGCTCCCCTGCCGCGGTCACCGTATGGAAGGACTCCATCGGCACGGTGGTGACCAGATCGGCGAACGCCCGGAAGTTGGCCTCGGCCCTCGGAATATCGAGTGTGCGCGCCTGGTGGATGGTCTTGCCTGTGTCGGCGACCTCGGCCGCCACCAGGTCGTCGAAGCGCCGGACGAAGCCATCGGCCACCGCGTGCAGGACCCGCGCCCGCTGGGCGTCGGTCATGGCGCCCCAAGGTCCTCCCAGCGCCGCCCGAGCCGCCTGCACAGCGGCGTCAACGGTCGCCTCGTCGGCCTCTTCTACCTCGATGATCAGCTCACCGGTCACGGGGCTGCGCTTGTCGAACGTGCGGCCCACGGAGACAAACCGACCGTCGACGAAGTTCTGCAACCGGAGAGGCGTGGAACCGGCTCGGCCCATCATCAACTCGGGGGTCCAGCGTGAGTCGCTCATGAGGATCCTCCTCCTGGTCGTAGGTCCGACAGCGCCTGTCTGATGCGGGACGAGGCGCCGCGGGCCACGGCCGCAGCCTGCCCGGTGACGCTGGTGCGCCGGAGTACTTCCGCGTAGGGAACGGTGGTGAACGAGACCAGCTCGTAGCGCGTGGCGTAGTGGTCTGGGAGTTGGCGTTCGAGCGCGTGCTGGGCCTGTCGAGTGAGCTGGAACGCCCGGCTGGCGCTGCGATCCCGCATCTCGACGAAGTTGTCCAACGCCATGTCCGCGATCGCCTCGGAGTTGATCCGGCGCCGGGTCTCGTAGAGCGGAAGGGCTCGGTTCCAATCCAAGGCGCACTCCTCGAGGCATCGGTCGAGCTCGACGCAGTCCTCGAACGAGGCATTGGCCCCCTGACCGTAGAACGGGACGATGGCGTGGGCCGCGTCACCCACCAAGGCGACCCGGCCGGACGTCTGCCAGGGCTTGCAACGCACGGTCATCAGGCCTCCGACGGGGTTGGCCTCGTATTCCACGGCCAGGTCGGGCATGAGGTCGACGACGTCGGGATAGACACGGCCAAAGTGTTCCTCGACGTCGGCTGCCGTGCGGATCTCCTCGAAGCTCTCTGGCCCTGTCCGCGGCCAGAACAACGTGCACGTGAAGCTTCGGTCAGGATTGGGCAGGGCGATCATCATCGAGCTGCCGCGGGGCCAGATGTGCAGAGCGTCGGGTCGGAAGGCGAAATCGCCGTCCAGGGGCGGGAGGGTGAGCTCCTTGTACTGGTGGCCAAGGTGGTCCTGGCGGTAGTCGAAACCGGGCATCGTCTGCATCCGTGCGCGGACCGCGCTGTAGGCCCCGTCGGCACCGACGACCACGCCCGCCCTGGCTTCGGCCAGCCCACCAGGTTCCGAAGCGTCGACGACGAACGACATCGACCCGTCCACGAGGGACAGCCGATTGAGCCGGTGACCGAACGAGGCCGAGACCAGAGGCGACTCGAGGGCCACGTCGAGCAGGACGCTGTTCAGTGCCCCGCGGCTGATCGAGTAGATCGCCCGCTCGCCGGTCGCGCTGTACGGCTGGAACGAGGTATGACCGTCGACGTCGTGCAGCAGCCGGCCATGCATGGGTAGGCCCTGGGCGAGCACCTGGTCTCGCACGCCGATCCGTTCCAGGGCGTCGAGCCCGCGGGCCGACACGGCCAGGTTGATCGACCGACCGCGCTCGGGAGTTGCTTGCCTGGGGTCGGGGCGCCGCTCGTACAGATGAACCCGCATCTGCTTTCGAGCGAGCATGGTCGCCAGCAGCGAGCCCGCCAAGCCGGCGCCGACGACCGCAACGTCGTCTGCCCTCGCGGTCGCAGCCATCACGAACCCCCTGTGTTAGCCAACGCCTCGACAGCGCGCCAGCAGTCCTCGTAGGTGTTGTACAGCGGGGTCGGCGCGATCCGGATCACGTTCGGTCGGCGAACGTCGACCACGACGCCGTGCTCCCGCCGCATCGCGGCAGCCCGGGTCGCGGCGTCATCGGGCAGGCGCACGGACAGCTGCGCGCCTCTGGCCCGCGGATCGCGCGGCGTGAGGATGGTGACGGTGGCGCACCTGTTGTCGAGGCGTGTTTCGAGATAGGCGGTCAACCGGCAGCTGCGCTCCCGGAGCGCCTCCATGCCGGAGCCGTCGAAGATCCCGAGCGAGGTGAGCACCGGCGCCATCGCCATGATGGGGGGGTTGGAGAGCTGCCACGCGTCGGCCGTGGGTGTCGGCGTCAGCTCGGGAAGCATCTCGAAGCGATTGGCGGGGTCGTTGCTCCACCAGCCCGCCAGTCGAGACAGGGCCGGGTCGGCCACGTGGCGTTCGTGGACGAAGGCCGCAGCCACCGCGCCAGGGCCAGAGTTGAGGTATTTGTAGGTGCACCAGGCCGCAAAGTCCACGTCCCAGTCGTGCAGGGCGAGAGGCACGTTGCCCGCTGCATGGGCGAGGTCCCAACCGACGGTCGCGCCTGCAGCGTGACCGAGTCGCGTCACCTCGGCGATGTCCATCAGCTGCCCAGTCAGGTAGTTGACTCCACCGAACAGCAGCAGCGCGACTCGGTGACCTTCGCGCTCGAGAAGCTCAGCGATGTCCTCCGTACGAAGGTGGTGCTCCCCCGCCCGGGGCGTCATGCGCATCACCGCATCGTCCTGGCCGTAGCCGCGGAAGTCCGCATGGCTCCGGACGGCGTAGCTGTCCGACGGGAAAGCGGAGTCCTCGATGAGAATGCGGTAGCGGTCGTCGGTCGGTCGGTAGAACGACGCCATGAGCAGATGCAGGTTCACCGTGAGGGAGTTCATGGCGACCACCTCGTGCTCGAGCCCACCGACCAGCCGCGCGGTAGGCCCCCGCAGCAGCTCGTGATAGCTGACCCATGGCCGCAGGGCCTCCTCGTGCCCCTCGACGCCGAACGTCGCCCAGTCTTCGAGCTCCTGGGTCAGGTCGATCGACGTCCGCCGGGGCTGCAGACCCAACGAGTTCCCGGCAAGGTAGGCCCACTCCTCGCCGTCCGATGGCCTGGGCACGAGAAACTCTGCTCGTCGGGTGGGGATGGGATCGGCGGCATCCAGAGCGCGCGCCTCGTCGCGACCCACGCTCATGACGCACCCACGCTCCGGAGAAACTCTTCCGGGTTTGCTCGCAGCACGAGAGACCTCTCCTCCTCGGTCAACAACGCATTGTCGCGGACCACAGCACCGGCCGGACGTTCCCCCAGCGGGTAGGGGTAGTCACTGCCTAGCACGACCCGCTGGGAGCCCAGGACATCGAGCAACAGCCGCAACGAGTGGCGGTCGAACACGACGCTGTCCACGAAGAACCGGTCGACGTAGTGGGACGGCGGCTGCTCAGACGTACCGACGACGTCGTGGCGTCGATGCCAGGCGTTGTCGAGTCGACCCAGCCAGAAGGCGAAGGAGCCACCCCCGTGGGCGAAGCAGATGCGCAGCGACTTCGGGAGCCGGTCGAAACCGCCGCCCAGGATCATCGCCAGGATGGACAGGTGAGTCTCAGCGGGCATCCCGGTGATCCACTCCGCCATCCAGCGGTCGGTGCGTGTGGACGGCGTCATGTCCCATGGGTGAACGAAAACAGGGAGGTCCCGTGCCGCGCAGTGCTGGAGAAAAGTCTCGATTCCGGCATCGTCGAGGTCCCGGTCGCCGACGTGGTTGCCGATCTCTACTCCCGCGAACCCGGCGGCCGCGCAGCGGTCCAGCTCGACGCAGGCAGCGTCGGTGTCCTGGAGCGGGACCTGGCAGAACGGAAGCAACCGATCCCGGGCGGGAGCGACCACCTCGAGGGTCAGGTCGTTGAAGATCTGAGCCACCTTGACCGCCTGGTCGGCCGGCCGCGCATAGGAGAAGAAGACCGGTGTGGGAGAGACCACTTGGACGGCAATGCCGTCCTCATCCATGTCAGCCAGCCTGACCTCGGCGTCCCAAGCCTGATCGGTGATGCGACGGAACTCACGCTCCCCAAGCATGATCATCGCCTCACGCTCTGACTCCACCGTCAAGCTCGGCCAGCCCGTGCCACCGGCCGCCGCGGCCAGGTCGGGCCAGCCCCGAGGGACGAGGTGGGAGTGGACATCGATCGCCCCGTCCGGCAGGGCCCTGGTCCGAGGAGGGTGGGGAGGGTGCGGTGCCTCCGACCTCGTGGCGGAATCGGGGTCCGGGCTCATTCCCTCAGCATGCCGCGTCCGGTCCCGGAGCAACACCCGATGCGGCGAGAGCCACCGACGGCCCTCTGGTCCCCGTCGGCACGGGGTCGCTGCCTACAGTGAGGCTCATGAATGAGCCCATGACGGAGAACGAAGGCAACACTCGTCCGATCGAGACCAGCATCGTGCGCGATTTCACCGTGAACCTTTCCTACGGCGAGTACTTGCACCTGGACGAAGTTCTCTCGGCCCAGCATGTGGTGAGCAGCCCCGCCCACCACGACGAGTTGTTGTTCATCATCCAGCACCAGACCTCCGAGCTGTGGCTGAAGCTGATGCTCCATGAGCTGCGTGCCGCGCAGGCCAATCTCGCTGCCGACGACCTTCCGATGACCCTCAAGGGACTGGCGCGGGTCAAGCACATCCAGCGAACGCTGACCGAACAGTGGTCGGTCCTGGCGACCCTCACGCCCTCGGAGTACGCCGAGTTCCGCGGCTATCTCGGCACGTCATCGGGTTTTCAGTCCTACCAGTACCGCGCGGTCGAGTTCATCCTCGGGAACAAGAACCGTCGGATGATCGACATGTTCGATCACGACCCCACCGCGCGCGAGATGCTGACCGGGCTCCTGGAGACCCCGAGCTTCTACGACGAATTCCTGCGCTACCTCGCTCGGCACGGGCACGCGGTCCCGCCGAGTCTTCTGGAGCGCGACGTGACGCGAGCGCACGTGTTCACCCCAGAGCTGGTGCCGGTGATCCTGCACATCTACGAGGACCCCACCCAGCACTGGGCGGCGTACGAAACCTGCGAGGAACTCATCGACATCGAGGAGAACTTCCAGTTCTGGCGATTCCGTCACCTCAAGACCGTGGAGCGGATGATCGGCTGGAAGCCAGGCACCGGCGGTTCGAGCGGTGTGTCCTTCCTCCGCGCGGCGCTCGACCTGACCTTCTTCCCCGAGCTGTACGCCGTCCGTACCGAGATCGCCTAGCAACCTGGGGGCGTCACCGGCGGGTCAGGCGAAGGCGGACCCGCAAGAGCTTGGTGCCGGCGGCCAGGCCGACCAGGACCCCGAGTGCGATGCCGATCATGGTCGCGCCGGTGGTCACGAGTACCGCCAGCCCGTCCACGCGGTCGTCGCCGAGAAGCGTCGTCACCCCTACCAACCCGAGGGCCCCCGGTACGAGGATCCAGAAGGCCGGCAGGAAGCTCACGAGCAAGGGCGGCCCCGTCGGCCGACGCGCGACGAGCATCGCCACGGGTGTCATGACGGCAGCGCCGACGAACGCTGAGAGTTGAGAGCCGATCAGCACGCCGCCGACGACCTGGCCGGCGTACGCGACGTAGAGAACAAGCACGATCCAGCCGAGCGATCGCAGTCGCGCGCACTGATTGACGACGACGCCGATACCGAACAACGCGACGCCGATCCACGGCGCTACCTCACCGAGGGGGTGTCCCCCCGTGTCCCCGACCGTCGAGGCGGGCACACCGACGAACTGCGCGCCGGCGATGATGCCCACCGCCAGGAACACCAGCTGCATGATGCCGCCCGCGAGGCGACCCGCACCGGAGAGCATTTGTCCCGTGGCCAGCTCGATCACCGCCGTGGTCAGCAAGGCGCCGGGGAGGAAGGTGACCAGCGGGGCCACGATCGGTGCCAGGACACCGATCTCGAGATCGGTGCGTCCAACGAGCAGGACGATGACCGAGACGACGAAGGCGCTGGTGAGCGGCTGGAACACCTGGTAGGCGCTGCTGACCCCCACCAGACCTAGCCGCGCGGCACCCACACCCAACCCGAGCAGCGCAGCTAGGGCCAGGTCGAGCCAGCCCCCTCCCAGGATCATCGCGATCCCCGCGGTCTGCAGCACGTATCCCCCGAGCCTGGCCAGCGCCGAGAAGGGGGGCGGAAGGTTGCGGGTGGCCCGGAGCGCCGCCAGCCCTCGATCCGGGGTCACGCGGCCCCGCACGGCATCGTCCACCAGGCTCATGACCGCGTCGACCTGATCCAGGCGTAGCGGCGAACGACCCGCGGCCGACACCGCGGTGTGCATGCCGCCGGACGCGCCGGGAACGGTGACCATCAGGGCCGTGGGGAGCACCACCACCTGGGTGGCAGGCACCCCGTTGACTCGCGCGACGGCAGCCAGCGTTGCCTGCACGTGGGTGACCGGATCGTTGGCGTCGACCATGGCCTCGCCCAGCCCGACCAGGAAGGCGACGGTCCCCTCGCGGCGGGCACCCTCGTCGTCGGGAACGGCCTCGATGTCTCCGGGCCCGGCCAGGATCTCGGGGCCTTCCACACCCGTCGGCGCGAGGGCGTCATCGAGGATCAGGGACGCCGCGTCCGCCGGCACCTGGAGCTCGGATTCGCTCTGGCGCTCGGATTCGCTCTGGAGCTCAGAGGGCGCGTCCCGGCGGAAGATCCACACGAGCACCAAACCCGCCGCGACCAACGCGGCCAGGGCGAGGGCAACCGTGACCGCAGGAATCCCCGAGTCCTGCGACGCGGGGGCGCGTGCCGGCCGAGACGAAGGCGTGGGCTTCGCGGTGTCGCTGGGGCTTGGGGACGCGTCAGTCGCCGTGGGGGTGGGCGTGGGTGTTGCGGTGTCGGACGGCTCCGGAGACGCCGTCGTCTGGCTAGGGGTCGGCTCCGGCGAGGCACTGGGGGTGGATGCATCCGTCGGGGTCGGGGACGCCGGGCTCGGGGACTGAGCGACCGAGTTTCCCGCCGTCGGGGCGAACGCAGAGGTGGTGGCTGCGGTCGCTGCGGTGGCTGCGGTGGCTGCGGTGGCTGCGGTGGCTGCGGGGCCACTGAACAGGAGCATCGTGGCGACGCCAGCCAGGGCAGCGCCGACCAGGCTCAGAGGCCGGGGACCGGGGTCGCGCGGGATGCGGATCACCATGACGGCGCAATCCTGACAGGCGAAACCGTCTGGTACGCGCGCCACGACTCGGGGACGTCACTGCGCCGCGGGATTCCCCGCGGCGCAGTGACGTCCTGGGCTTAGCCGAGTAGTTCCTGATGTGGTTGCCGAGTGGTTCCCGCGTGGTTCAGGAAGCGACGAGTGCCGGCGCGCGGCCGTCGCCGACCGGGGCTGTCCTGGTGCTCGTGGGCGCGGAAGCCTCCGAGTCCGAGCAGTCCAGCAGTGCAGCCAGGCGCACGGTCACGGCCCCGAAGGCGCGCGACCTCACGATCTCGGGTGCGCGCCGGTCGAGCATCGCCCCGACGGTGGTCGCGGCCACGCCAAGCAGCTCGGCGTGATCGGCCAGGGCAGCCACGTCGGCTTCATGGGCGGCAAAGCCATCAGTCGAGACGGCCTCAGCCAGGTCGTCGATCAGACCCTGGGTCAGGGTGTTCGCGTTGATCATCGGGGGCTCCTTTCCCTCGAAATCAGGCTACTGACCTGGATAGATAAGTAAAAGCGGTTGTCAGTCATCATGATGATCTGCCATGCTTATGGACATGCCAGGACTCCAAGATCTCGAGCTGCGCCACCTGTGGGCGCTGCGAGCCGTGGCGGAGGAGGGTTCCTTCGGCCGGGCTGCCCAACGACTCGGGTTCTCCCAGTCGGCGATCAGCCAGCAGATCAGCGGTCTTGAACGCGCCCTGGGCGAACCCGTCTTTGATCGGCCAGGAGGCCCGCGGCGACCAGAACTCACCCCAGCCGGCCGGATGATGCTCCGCCACGCCGAATCGATCCTCGACCGCGTCGCCCTCGTCGGCCAGGAGCTCGACGATCTTCGTGCTGGGACCTCTGGGCGCCTCGTCGTCGGCACCTTCCAGAGCGTCTCGGTCAAGCTGTTGCCGGCGATCGTCGGAAGGCTCCGGACCGAAGCTCCCGACATCGACATCCGGCTGGTGGAGACCGATCTGGACGAGGTGCTGATCGATGGCCTCGTCAAAGACGAGATGGATCTTGCCTTCATGGTCGGGTCAGTGCCCGACGATCGGGTGGAGCGGGTCGAACTGCGGATCGACCCGTTCGTCGTCGTTCTTCCCGGCGATCAGACCGACGCTCCCGACCCCTACCCCACGGCCCTGCTGGGTGACGTGTCGATGGTCGGCGAGCAAGAGTGCTCCTGCCAGCGAGCGGTCGAGCGGGGACTGCTCGAGTGCGGAGTCACACCCAGCTACGTCTTCCGCTCCAACGACAACAGTGCGGTCCAGGCCATGGTGCGCGCGGGTATGGGCGCTGCGGTGATGCCCCTGCTCGCGGTCGAGACGTCAGATCCGGGCATCGTCGTGCGGTTTCTCGACCCCCCCGTGCCACCCCGCACGATCTCGCTGGCCATGCTCAAGGGGCGCACCCGCGCGCCGGCCGCCAACCGATTCATCGAGCTGGCCCAAGAGTCGTGCCGGGCCATCCCCGAGATCGTCCCGGTCCGGGACTGAGGTCCGAGCCAGAGTCATCCCCAGCCATCCATGGCACCAGGGGGTCAGCTGCTCTCCTGGGCGAAGGAAGCGGCCAGCCGATCGAATCCCTCCTCGAGGGTGACTCGTGGCTGCCAACCCAGCGCTTCACGGGTACGCCGCTGGTCGAACCAGTGCGCGGTGGCCAGCTGCTCGGCGAGGAAACGCGTGAGCGGGGGATCGTCCTCGCGCCCGCGCAGGGTCCACCACGAGTCGACCACTGCTCCCGCGAGCCAGGCGGCGCGGAAGGGAACCCGCATTCGGGGACCAGGGAGGCCGGCGGCAGCACAGATCGACTGGAGGATCTCTGCGATCGGCCTCGGCTCGCCATTGCTGACGACGAAGGCCTGGCCACCGAGCGCGGGCGCCCGGTCGAGGGCCGCGACGATGGCGTCGCTGGCGTTGTCGACGTACGTCGTGTCGATGAGGGCGCTCCCGTCCCCGATCAGCGACAACCGCCCGGTCCGAGCGCGAGCGACGATTCGCCCGACCAGCTGGGTGTCGCCAGGGCCCCACACCAGATGGGGTCTCACCGCGACAACTGACAGTGACTCGCCGTCGGCCGCCAGCGCCAGTTGCTCGGCCTCGGCCTTGCTTCGGCTGTAGAGACCGCGCGCGCGGGCAGGATCGGCCGGGTCGGCGTCGACCCCTGCCAAGGAACCTCCGTGGTGGGCCACCGAGGGAGACGACACGTAGACGAGCTTGCGTACCCCCGCCGCCCCGGCGGCTTCGAGCAGGGTGCGCGTGCCACCAACATTGATCGCCTCGTAGTCCGACCATGCCCCCACGACGTGCACCTTGGCCGCGAGATGCACCACGGCCTCGGCCCCCTCGCAGGCCGCTGCGACGGACGACGGGTCTGTGACAGACCCCAGGATCTCGGTCGCGCCCAGGCCGCTCGGTCGGCGCTGGAACACCGTGACGGCATCACCGCGATCCACCAGCGCCTGGGCGACAGAGCGCCCCAGCATCCCCGAGGCGCCGGTGACCAGAACCCTCACGATCCACCGATCACGACAACACCGATCACGACAACACCGATGCGGCCCATTCAGCGAGGGCCGTGCGGTCCACCTTCGCGTTGTGCCGGATGTCCACAGGCAGAGCATCCCGCACGAGGACGGCAGCAACGTCGCAGCCGGCCGCCCCTCGGACCTCAGCAGCGAGCACCGGATCCGCCAGCCGCTGACGGCGCCGGGACGGGGCCTTGGGCACGACGACCAGCACCACGACCTGCGCGCCTACCGGCCCGATCCCTACACAAGCGGCTGCCCTCACACCGACCAAGGCCTCGACGCGTTGCTCGACGCCGACCGGGGTCACCGGGCCATGCGCGGTCTCGACGAGGTGCTGGAGTCGGCCCTCCACCCACAGCCGCCCAGCGCCGTCGAGATGCCCGACATCCCCGGTGCGATGCCAACCGGAGTCCGCTCGCGATCTCGCCTCGGTCCCCCAGAGTCGGTCGTACGCCTCCTTGCCCCACGGCGCGCGAACGAGGATCTCGCCGGTGGGCGATCCGGCGTGTAGCGGCTCGATCCGAACCTCGGCGCCGTGGACCGGAGCGCCGACGCAGACCCCCTCCCCGCCGTCGACCGTGAGGAGCTCATCGAGCGAGATGTCGGCTACCGGCAGCACCTCCGTCATGCCGTACGGCGTGTGTGCTGTCGCGCCAGGCATGTGTTCGAGAGTTGAGGCGAGCAACGTCGGAGACACCGGTGCGCCGGCGCTCATGAGGAGACGAACGGACCCAAGCGCTTCACTGTGGCGGGGCGCGAGCTCGCCGGCCGTGTCGACAACGTGGCGCAAGGCCGCCGGTGACGCCCATACGAGGGTTCCGTTGACCGCCTCGACGGCCTCGGCGAGCCGCACGGCACTCAGTGTCGCCGGCCTGGTCACGTCCATGTCGGGCACGACTGAAGGAATCCCCATCGCGGGGCCGTACAACGCGAAGGGAGCAAACGCGGCCACGAGCCGGTCTTCGGCCGTCACCGCGTACAGCCGCATCAGGACGTCGCGGTTGGCCTCCACCTGGGAATGGCGATAGGTCACGCCCTTGGCCGGTCCGGTCGCGCCGGAGGTGAACACGACCGCCGCCAGGTCGTCTGGCTCCGGGCTCTCGGGAAGCTCGAAACCATCCGCCAGCAGCCGCCGGCCACGAGCAACCAGGTCGCTGAGTGTGGTCTCCGCACCCAAGGCTCTCGCCTCAGCCCGCGCCAGCCGTCCGGCAGCAAACCGTCGCCCACCGAGTCGGAGCATCCGAGCTGCGACCAGCCCCCGACCAACGGCGATCAGGTGATCCGGCCATGCGCCCCGTAGAGCTCGTGCCAGGCCGCGTATCCCGAGACCCGCATCGGCGACGACGATGACCGCGCCGATTCGCCAGCAGGCGTACAGCGCGGCTGCGAGATCGGCGCCGGGCGGGACCAGCAGCGCCACCCGATCGCCAGGTCGTACACCCGCATCGAGGAGCCCGACAGCGAGCTGAGTGACGACCGCGTCGAGCTGTCGCCACGTGATCCGCCTCCCGTCGCCGGACATCTCCACGACAGCAGGCTCGCGGCTGTGAAGCCCGTCGCGGGCACGCTCCCCCAGCGCTGCACCCATGGTTCGGCGACTCGCCGCCGGCGGCACCGGGCGGGCGCCGTCGACAGCCGCGCTGGCTGCCCCACCGGGCGTCTGGGGATCAAGCGCCTCGATCCATGCGCGGATGTCATCCAACGCCTGGGGCGCATCCTCCGTGACGAGGTGGGAGGCTCCGACGTAGCGGTGGACGTCAGCATGGGGAAGCCGGGCGACCAGATCACGCAGGTAGCGATCGGCGAAGACCGGGTCGGAGGGTCCCCACGCGAGAAACGCTGGAACCGTGAGCGAAGACACGGCATCAGCAACGGCCGCGAGGCTCGCTCGCGAGACGTGGTTCTCCTCGAGCGGGATGTCGGCGACGAAGTCCGCGACAGCCTGGCGGCGAGCCGCCGTGGCATAGGGCGCTGCAAAGGCGTCTCGGATCTCGGGAGCGAGTCTGGGACGTGACAGTGCAGTCGTGCCCCGGACAAACACGGGAGTAGCGCGGCACACCGCTGTCACCAGTCCAGGAGCGCGGGCCGCGCGGATGAGGGCCGGCGCCGAGGACGTGGTCGGCTGGTGCACTGCGGTGTTCGCAAGCACGACTGCGGCGAGGCGCTCCGGGTGAGCGACCGCCCACCCCAAGGCGATCGGTCCCCCCCAGTCATGGGCCACCGTGACGACTCGCCCGTCCGGCACAACGACGTCAAGCAGCCGTCCGAGGTCGTCGATGCGCTCGGGCAAGCGACGGGGACGGCCGATGCGCTCCGACCATCCCATTCCCAACTGATCGACAGCGATGACACGCCACCCGGTCGGGGGATCCGCCAGGAGACGTCGCCACAGATAGGACCACGTCGGATTTCCGTGCACACAGACGACGGTGCCGCGCGGCCCGGAGTCGGGGCCGGTGTCGAGCAGGTGGAACCGTCGCGACAGTCCGTCCGCATCGACGACATCAACCAGCCGAGACCAGCCAGGAGAAATTCCCGGTAGGTCGGGGTCCGGCAGTGACGCGGGAGCGGTTGCGGCGGCCGCCGTCACCACTCGATCTCGAGCGCAGAGGCATTGATGCCTGAGCCGATGCCCATGAGCAGCACCCGGTCGCCAGAGCTCAGCGATGGCGTTTCCTGGGCGAGCGTGAACGGTACCGAGGCCGGACCGATGTTGCCCCGTGTCGGGAACGTGCTCGGAGCCTTGTCCGGATCGATGTTCAGTGCCTTGGTGATGGCGGCCGTGTGGACCTTCGAGATCTGGTGGGACACGTAGCGGTCCATGTCGCCCCATGACTGGTCCTGCTTGGCTTCCTCCCAGAGCTCGATCGAGAGCTGCACGCCGGCGGCGAAGAGCGCCTTGGAATCGGTCCGCATGTCTTCGAGAGTGCCCACGCAGAGGAGGTGGTGCTCCGTGGCGGCCCGCGTCGCACCGCCCACAACCCGGTGACCCTCAGGGTGCGCGTCGGCACGCCCCAGGACCATGGCCGCTCCCCCGGAGCCCAAGGTGAGCGACGCGAACTGCGACCAGACGTCTTCTGCCGTCGTGTGGGGCTGGGCAAGCCGCTCGAGCGTGAGCTCCTGAGTACGCCGACTTCCCTCCCCATCGACGACCAGGGCGTACTCGACGTGACCGGCATCGATCATGGTCGACGCCAGGTGCATGGCATTGACGAAACCGAGACAGGCATTGGACAGGTCAAAGTTCATGCATGCGGCCGACAACCCCAGCTGATGATGGACCGCCACCGCCTTGCTCGGCTCCAGGTGGTCGCGACAGACCGACGAATCGATCAACAACCCGATCCGGCGGGGATCGATGCCCGACTCGGCGATCGCCTTCGCCCCGGCCATGGCGGCTGCGTCGGCGAAGGACACGTCCTCGGTCCACCAGCGCCGCTCCTCGATCCCGGCAACGACCGACAGCATGCCCGGCCGGATCCCGGTGCGGTCGTAGGTCTCGATCAGCTGCTCGTCGAACTCGGCCGACGTCTTCACGATTGGTGCGTCGACCGCCGTCACCGAGAGAATCGCCGAATTGGTGTGGGCGAACGTGACGTTCCCCGGGAGAGCTGCACGTTCTGAGCGCGCGCCATCCGTCTGGTCGACCATCGGTGTGCCTTTCAGTCCAAGCGGTGTCCGACACGTCGGACGTGACACGCACGTACCCGAGGGCAGTCCCGACGGATCCATCGTCTCACGTCCGGCCCGCCGGGCGGCTCAAGGCACTCAGCCGTCCACGTCTTCCAGCGCGCCCACGAACTGGGCGTTGTACAGAGTTGCGTACGCGCCACCGAGCTCGAGCAGGTCCTCATGAGTCCCCTGCTCCACGATCCGACCCGCCTCCATCACCAGGATGTGATCTGCGTCGCGAATCGTCGACAGCCGGTGGGCGATCACGAAGCTCGTTCGGTCGGCACGCAAGGCGGCCATCGCATGCTGAACCAAGACCTCGGTGCGCGTGTCAACCGAGCTCGTGGCCTCGTCCAGGATCAGCAGGGACGGCGCGGCCAAGAAAGCCCTGGCGATCGTCACCAGCTGACGTTCCCCAGCGCTGAGGTTGCTCGCTTCTTCGTCGATCACCGTGTCGTATCCGTCCGGCAATGACCGCACGAATCGGTCGACGTAGGTGGCGCGCGCAGCTTCGAGGATGTCCTCGTCCGAGGCGCCCGGCCGACCGTAGGCGATGTTGTCGCGGATGGTTCCACCGAACAACCACGTGTCCTGGAGCACCATGCCCGTCTCGCGACGCAGGTCGCTTCGCCGCATGGTGGAGATGTCCACGCCGTCCAGTGAGATTCGACCCTCGTCGAGTTCGTAGAAGCGCATGATCAGGTTGACCAGGGTGGTCTTGCCCGCCCCCGTCGGCCCCACGATGGCGACCGACTGCCCGGGTGCAGCGACGAGCGACAGATCTTCGATCAGAGGCGTCTCGGGGACATACCGGAAAGACACACCCTCGAACTCGACGCGCCCCCGCGGTGCCTCGACGACAGCTGGGTCAAGCGGATCAGGCGTCTGCTCTTCGGCGTCGAGTAGTTCGAAGACCCGTTCGGCGGAAGCCACTCCTGACTGGAGCAAGTTCGACATCGACGCGACCTGCGTGAGCGGCTGGCTGAACTGACGCGAGTACTGAATGAACGCCTGGACGTCGCCCAACGTCATGCTTCCTGACGCGACCCGAAGTCCTCCGACGACGGCGATGATCACGTAGTTGAGGTTCCCGATGAAGGTGATGGCCGGGAGGATGATTCCCGACAGGAACTGCGCCCCGAAGCTCGCCTTGAAGAGGGCTTCATTCCGCTCATCGAACACCACCTCGGCGTCGTGCTGGTGGCCGAAAACCTTGACGAGCGCGTGTCCCGAGTAGATCTCCTCGATGTGGGCGTTGAGGCGCCCGGTCTGGCTCCACTGCTGGACGAACATCGGTTGCGACCTCTTGGCGATCAGAGTGGTGACCACCAACGACAGCGGCACGGAGATCAGGGCCACCAGAGCCAGAACCGGCGAGATCCAGAGCATCATCGTCAAGACACCCACGAGGGTGAGCAGGGACGTCAAGAGCTGGGACATCGTCTGCTGCATCGTCTGTTGCACGTTGTCGATGTCGTTGGTCACCCGGCTGAGCAGCTCACCCCGAGGAACGGTGTCGAAATAGCTGAGCGGCAGCCTGTGCAGCTTGTCCTCGACCGACGCCCGGAGGCGAAGCACCGTCCGCTGGACGACCCCGTTGAGCACGTAGGCCTGCGCCCACATGGCCACCGACGCCACGACGTAGAGCGCGAGCACCCCGAGCAGGACGTGGGCCAGCGCGGAATAGTCGATGCCTTGACCCGGCACGACGGCCATGCCGGATATGAGGTTGGCGATGCCGTCGTCGCCCGAGGCACGTGCCGCCTCGATCGCCTGCTCCTGCGTGATCCCGGCCGGGAGCTGCTGACCGATGACGCCCGCGAAGATGATGTTCGTGGCATTCCCGAGCAGCTTGGGTCCGATCACGCTGAACGCGACGGAGAGCACCGTCAGCCCGAGGACCGCCACGGCCAGAGCTCGTTCAGGACGCAGCATCCCCACGAGGCGTCGGGACGACGACCAGAAGTCCAAGGACTTCTCGGCCGGCATGCCCGCACTCATGGCCGCCCCTGGACCGCGCATGGAGCTGGGAGGAGGTCTGTGCGTCTGCGCACTCACGCGGGGGCCTCCGCCGGCAGCTGGGAGTAGGCGATCTCGGCGTAGGTCGGGCAATCCTCCAGCAACTGGTCATGGGTGCCGATGCCGACGACGACGCCGTGCTCGAGCACGACGATCTGGTCCGCATCGACGATGCTCGACACTCTCTGGGCCACCATGAGAACGGTGGCGTCTCGAACGAGCGGTCTCAGTGCAGCTCGAAGCCTGGCGTCGGTCGTGAGATCCAAC
The DNA here is from genome assembly GCA_963820065.1 of uncultured Actinomycetota bacterium. Classification (GTDB taxonomy): domain Bacteria; phylum Actinomycetota; class Actinomycetes; order DATJPE01; family DATJPE01; genus JANPBY01. The sequence goes on from CAWFYM010000010.1 coordinate 803,028, forward strand.
GCCGAGAAGGCATCGTCGAAGACGTAGATCTCGGGCCGTCGGACCACAGCCCGCGCGATGGCCAACCGTTGCCGCTGACCTCCTGAGAAGTTGGTCCCACCCTGAGCCACGGCAGCATGCAAGCCGTCGGCGTGAGCTCGGACGAAATCATCGGCCTGGGCCACCCGCAGGGCTTCCCACAGTTCTTCGTCCGTGGCATCGGGTTTGCCATAGCGCAGGTTGGTGGCGATCGTGCCTGTGAACAGGTACGCCTTCTGCGGCACCCACCCGATCCGCGCATGCAAGGTCGCGGGAGCGAGATCACGCACATCGATCCCGTCGACCAGCACGCGACCGTCAGTGGCGTCAAAGAGCCGCGGTACCAACGAGACGAGCGTCGTCTTCCCGGCGCCGGTGCTCCCGATGACGGCAGTCGTCTGGCCCGGGCTGGCCCGGAAGCTGACGTCACACAACACGGGATCCTCAGCACCCGGGTACTGGAACGTCGCACCGATCAGCTCCACGGTCGCCCGGACGGCCGCCGACTCCACGGGGTTGGCGGCAGGAACGACGGTTGACTCCGTCGACAGGACCTCGGTGAGCCGCTCGGCGGAGACCGCGGCACGAGGGACCAGGACGAGCATGAACGTCGCCATCATGATCGCCATCAGGATCTGCAGGAGGTAGCTGAGGAAAGCCGTGAGTGCCCCTACCTGCATCTCCCCGGCGCCTACCCGCTGGCCTCCGAACCAGAGGACGCCGACACTCGAGACGTTCAGCACGAGCATGACCGTCGGGAACATGAGCGCCATGAGACGACCGACCCGCAGAGCGGTGTCGGTGAGGTCTGCGTTGGCCCGTCCGAAACGCTCGCTCTCGACCGGCTCTCGAACGAAAGCGCGAACCACGCGGATCCCGGTGATCTGCTCTCGCAGCACTCGGTTCACGACGTCAATCCGGCGCTGCATCCGTCGGAACTGAGGGATCATTCTCGAGACGATGACGGCGATCGCAGCCACGAGCACCGTCACGCTGACCACGATGAGCCACGCCAGTCCAAGGTCCTCCCGCAGCGCCATGACGATTCCCCCGACGCACATGATGGGCGCTGCCACCATCAGGGTGCAGGTCAGCAGCACGAGCATCTGGACCTGCTGCACGTCGTTGGTGGTCCGGGTGATCAGCGATGGCGCGCCGAAATGCGTCATCTCACGGGCCGAGAACCTTCCAACGCGATGGAAGATCGCCGCGCGGGTGTCACGCCCGAAGCCCATGGCGGTCCAGGCGCCGAAGTAGACCGCCGACACGGAGCAGATCACCTGCACGAGGGTCACCCCGAGCATCACCGCACCGACTCGGAGGATGTAGGCCGTGTCTCCTGTGGCTACCCCGTTGTCGATGATGTCGGCGTTGAGGCTGGGCAGGAAAAGAGCCGCCAGGGTGGCGGCGAGCTGGAGGATGACGACAGCCAGCAAGGGCCGTGCGTAGGGGCGCAGCTGATTGCGCAGAAGCTGGATCAGCAACGAGGTGGACTCCCGGTCAGCTGGGGGACGGGCTGGGCAACGGGCTCGCGCTGGCGACGGCAGACTGGCACGCGGCTGCCTGGGTGCGCACCAGCTCCTGTTGTGCCTTCATCTGCGCCACGAGGTCGCTGAGCTGGTCAGCATCCAATTGGAGCGCCGCCTGCGCCGCGTCGTCGACGAGCGACAGGAGAGCCTGAGTCTCCTGTGCGATCTGCACGCACTCTGCTGGGACCACGAGCGGCGATGCCGAAGGCGACCCAGAGGCGGAGGGGTTGGGGGATGCGGAGACGGCTGGGGTCGCCGTTGGATCGTCGTCGCTCCCGAATCCGGTCAGCGCGATCAACCCCGCCCCCAGGACGAGTCCCACCAAGAACGTCGCCGTCGGAAGAATCCAGAAGCGCCGCCCGCTCTCATGGCGCACCCAGGCCTCTGGATCACTGGATGGCTCCGGTCCTGCAGGACCTTGGTCCTCCATAGACAGCGGCTCCGTCTCTTGATTGGGGCGGTGTGTCGGTCCAATGAGCCTATGCCCGGTGCGCCAGGTGGGATACACAAGGCGGATGGCGACCCTCGCAATGACCAGCAAGGAACGAGACCTCCGCACCTGGGACGGCGTCGTGGTCTTCTGGGTGGTGTTCTGGATCGTCATGGGAGCCGCGATCGGCGTCACGATTTGGAGCCTGTCCGGCCTGGCCGACAGCGCGGTCGAGTCGGGTCGCGCCCTCGACAACGCCGGGCAGGCCCTCGAAGGCCTCGGTCGGATTCCCGTCGTCGGCGAAGGTCCAGGCACGTTCGGCAGCCAGGTGCGCACGACAGCCACCGGCATCGTCGCCAACGGCGAGCAGGCAGGTCGCAGCATCCACACGTTGGCGGTGCTGCTCGGGGTCACGATCGCCGTCGTTCCAAGCATCCCAGTCTTTGGTTTCTACCTCCCGTTCCGGCTCGCTCGGCGCCGTGACGTCGCTCAGGTACGAGCGGCTCTGGGTCGAGAAGGTTGGTCTCCCGCTATCCAGCACTACCTGGCAGGGCGAGCGGCCGTCCACCTCGGCTACGACCGGGTCTCGGCCGCCCTAGCGCCCGAGTCCGGCGACGGGGCACCGTCGACGGTGGAAGCCCTCGCGCGCGCCGAGCTCGACTGGCTAGGACTCCGGTCCACCGGCCGGAACGCCGACGTTCAATGATCACCTAAGTGAGCAGCCCTCACCCGGAGTCGACCGCGCCGGGTCGATTGTCCGATGCCTACGCGCGCGCGATCTTCAGGTTTCGATGGTTCGTCGTGGCGTTCTGGATCGGCGCCGTCGCCGTGTCTACCGCCTACCTGCCGCTGCTAGGCGCAGGCGGCGACCAGGTCGCCAGCATCATCCCGGTCGACAGCCCGGCGATCCGCGCGGAGTTCCGTTCCATCAACGCCTTCGGCTACCCGCTGACAAGTCGAACGGTCATCGTCCAACGCGACGCGGCTGGTCTGTCCCCTTACACGCAGGCCGAGTCGGTGCTCGACGCTCTCGCTGTCAACCAAGCCGAGCAGCCGTATCCCCTGCTCGGCGCGCTCCCGTTGACGAACTCGTTGCGCCTGTTTCCCGGAACCTCGGAGAACAACACGACTGTCCTGACGTACCTGTTCATGAACCCGTTCGCAGGATTTGGCGACCAGCAGGCGGCCGCCCAGCGCTATGTAGACGAGAACCTCGTTGCCGTGGACGACCACACCATCGGAGTGGCCGGCTCGGTGCCCGCCAGAGCCCAGCAGGCAGGACTCGTCTCGGAGCGGCTGCCCGTGCTCGAACTGATGACGGTGCTGGCTATCGCGGTGCTTGTCGGGCTGAACTATCGAGCGCTGCTCCCGCCGATCATGGCGCTCACGGCCTCAGGTGTCGCGTTCTTGATCACGCTTCGTCTCGGCGGACTCGTCGAACGCCTGCTCGGACTGGCCGTGCCCGCAGAGCTCGAACCGCTGCTCGTGGCGCTTCTGCTCGGCGTCGTGACCGACTACACGATCTTCTACGTCTCGGCCTTCCGCAACGAGCTGGATCTCACGGGTCATCCGCGGACCGCGACCATGCGGGCCGTCTCGTCGTTCACCCCTATCGTGCTGGCGGCCGGAATTACCGTTGCGGCCGGCACTGCGGCGCTCCTCGCCGCCAAGTCCAGTTTTCTGCAGGCGGTCGGGCCGGCCATGGCCCTGTCCATCGTTGTCGGGCTCGCCGTGTCCGTCACCCTCGTCCCCGCGTTCATCGCCATCTTCAGGTCGGCAATCTTCTGGCCCAGCCGGTCACGTGGCCGCCAGCCGGTCAGGCCAGCCGTCGTTTCAGAAACCGCGGAGTCGCACGAAAGCCAGCGCCGATTCGTCGAATGGCTGATCCGCCCCAAGCACGCCGCGCTCGTGCTGACCGGGTGCGTGGCCGGGCTGCTCATCGCCTCCCTTCCGCTGCTGCACGTCAACCTGGGGATCGGATTCACCCAGTCTCTCCCGGCAGGGAACCAGGTTCGCCTGGCCGCGGAGGCAGCCTCCGAGGGCTTCGCACCTGGCATCACCGCACCGACCACGATCCTGATCGAAGGCGAGGGAGTCACTCAAGAGCGTCGAGAGCTGGACGCGTTCCAGGCACTGGTTGCGGCCGAACCCGGCGTGGCGGGAGTACTCGGACCCGCAGACAACCTCACGCCCGTCGAAGCGGGCGTCGTCCTGGCCCGAAGCACCAACGCGGCCCGGTTGCTCGTCATCTTCGACCATGACCCGCTCGAGGCCACGGCCATCGACGACCTGGCGACCCTGCGATCGCAGTTGCCGGCGCTGATCCGCGAGAGTGGGCTCGAGGGAACCGTGGTGAGTATCGCGGGCGATACCGCGCTGGCCGAAAACTTGGTGCAGGCAACGGGCGAGGACTTGATCCGCATCGCCATCGCGGCCATCGTCATCAACTTTCTCCTGCTAGCGATCTTCCTCCGCGCGCTGGTGGCGCCGCTGTATCTGCTGGCCAGCAGCGTCCTCGCGCTCGCCGCGGCCATGGGCCTCACGACACTGGTCTTCCAGGACATCCTCGACGGCGAGGGCTTGACGTTCTACGTACCCTTCGCCGCTTCGGTCCTCCTCATAGCCCTCGGGTCGGACTACAACATCTTCGGCGTCGGCCACGTGTGGGAGTCCGCGAAACACGTCCCTCTCAAGGTGGCGATCGTCCGCGCGGTTCCGGCGTCGACACGAGCCATCAGCGCCGCTGGCCTGACGCTGGCCGTGAGCTTCGCGATGCTCTGGGTCATTCCGCTCCGGCCGTTCCGGGAGTTGGGCTTCGCCATGGCTATCGGGATCACCTTGGACGTGTTGGTGGTACGCACCCTCATCACGCCCTGCTTGCTCGCGCTGGTCGGTACCGCGAGCGGCTGGCCCGGTCGAACGCTGGCTCGGACCGAGACATCGCAGACGGAACCCACCGCCGACGTCGCGTCGTGAGCCGGTTGCGATCCCACTCGCAGCGCCCCAGGGCGAGACTCTCGCCACAACGGACGGCCGCCTTAGCCGCCGACGGCTCTCGCCGCCGAGGGCCGAACCCCTAGGGCGACGCCGCCCAGGATCAACACGGAAGCGACCAGTACCCGTCCCGTGACCGGCTCGCCGATCAGCACGAGACCTCCGATGGCGGCGAGCGGAGCGGGCGAGAGCTGGATGATCCCGGACTGCGCGCGGGTCAGACGGGGAAGAACGGCGTACCAGACTGCGTATCCCAGACCACTGGCCACGGCACCCGACAACGTGGCCTCCAGCACTCCTGCGGAGGTCATGGTTCCCAGGTCTCCGGTGACGACGACCGTGACGGCCGCAAGGCCGACGACGATAGGAACCCCGCGAACGAAGTTGCTCGCGGTGACGTCGAGCGGTCGGACCACCGTACGTCCCCGCAGGGTGTACAGCGCCCAGGCCAAACCAGCCCCCGCCATGACCGCGAGCCCACGGGGGTCAGGTGCGTCCAGACCGGGTGCCGCCAGGAAGACCAAACCCAGAGCGGCAAGGCTGAGACCGAACCACGTCGCTGCGGCGGGACGCTCTCCGGATCGGACGGCGACCCCGAAGATCACCAGCTGCACGACGCCAAACATCACCAGGGCACCGGTCGCCGCGCCCAGGCTCAGGTAGGCGATCGAGAATCCTCCGGCGTAGCCGACGAGGAACGCCGCGGACGTCCAGCTGCCGGAAGACAGCCAACCCGTGCGCCCGGAGACATTCCCTGACCAGCTCGCAAGGAGAGCGAGGACGACCGCTCCCGAGCAGATCCGGATCAGCGTGAAACCCGCGGGGTCAGCGTCGCCGTCGCCCAGCGCGAGTCGGGCGAGCACCGAGTTGGCCGCAAAGGCAACCATCGCCAGGCTGGCCAGGGCGACAGACGCGGACGAGACCGCGCCCGGGGTTCGGCCGACACCACCAGGGGTCATGCGCGAACGGCCCTCACATCACGACCGAAGTCAGGCGTCCTCACCGTCAGGAACTCCCCACACCATGAAGGTCGACCGGCCGACGACCCGGTCGATCGTGAGGCCTGAACGCTCCTCGGTGGACGTGAGCCATGCGTCTCTGATCGCCCGCTCTTCGCGACGGTCGGTGTCATCGAGGACGACCCACGCACCCTCGTTGAGCAAGGGCCGCAGCAGGGGGAACGCGGGAAATCGAGCCCGCGGCGCCGTGTTTCCCGGCGGCCCGTCGACGAACAAGATGTCGACCCCGTCAAGCTCGCCGAGCCCCGCGAGGTCGTACCACGGCTGCGACGAGCCGTCTGGAAGCGGTGTGCTGATCAGCGGGGCATCGACGACGGTGGCCCAGCCGCTCAGCCCATGATCGGCGAGCTGTCGTCTGGTGACCGAGGCGAAGTCGGCATCATGTTCCAGAGCGACCACATGACCGGCCCCACGCCTGGCCATGGCGGCCGCGACCCAAACGGTTGACGAGCCGGAACCGCACTCGAGCACCACTCGACGTCGGTCGTTGTGCATGACCTCCTCCAGGATGGCGAGGACGGTCGGAACGGTGGCCGCCCAGCTTCCGAAAGCGGGCATCGCGTGCGTTCCGGTGACCAACTGGTCGTAGCGCCGATGCAGCTCGACCACCTGCGAGGGAGCCAAGTCGACCGCGCGAGACACGCCTCGCACCTGGCCGCTGATGCCGCGGAGCTGCTTATCCATAACGCTGAGCCGCTTCTTCGTGCTCTGACGGTCACGCTCGCTCGCCGAGACCTTCTCGGCGGCTCTGACCTGGAGCCCGAGCGCCCGAAACGATTCGTGAACAGCAACCGTCAAGGCCACGACGGCCACCCCACTGGCCCCAAAGGCCAGAGCGGTCGAGTCGACGGCGGCCCCCGCCAGCACAAGCAACCCGCAAAGGGTGGCCAGGGCATAAGCCGCAGACCGGAGTCTCGAGCGCGTCATCGAAGATCCCTGAGGCTGGCGGTGATGGGCGTGGACACCGTACCCGCCGACGCGGACCCGGCCGTGGCGCCGGGCCGTTGCTAGCATCGCCCCGCCATGGGAGGAGCCGACTCGAGACGACTCAGGCACCGTGGACGCGTCGTGATGCTGGTGGACAACGCAGTCAAGGGCGACTCCCGGGTACAAAAGCAGGCCCGTTCTGCGGCCGAGCGCGGCTGGGACGTCATCCTCCTCGGCCGGGCTCCGGGGTCGGCCGGGGAGAGCTGGCAGATCGGGTCGGCACGGGTCCAGCTGCTCCCTGTTCCCACGCCGCTGGCGCGTCCGCGCCAGGAGTATCGCCGGGCGCCACTCCGCTCACCCCTCGCCTACCCCGCGGGTCCGGTGCTGGGCTATGCCCGTCAGCGCGTCCGCGCCAGACAAGCAGATCTGTTCAACCGTCGCGCGCGGCTCCAGGCCGACGCCCTCGAGGGGACCGCCAGTGGACCTTCCGTGCCATGGGGTGAGGCGCGGCTGTTCGTGGCCCGAGTCGCCGCACGGGTGCACCGCGAGTGGGTCAACCTGAGAGTACGGAGAAGCCAGGCCCTCATGAGGCGCCGACGGGCGATGACATCGCCCGTCGACCGGGCGTCGACCCGCTGGTGGAAATCAACCATGGGGGTGCGCGCCTGGCGTCGGCTCGAACCAGGACTGTGGGACTTCGAGCTGGCCTACGGCCCGAGGATCGACCGGCTCAAACCGGACCTGATCCACGCCAACGACTTCCGGATGATCGGGGTCGGCGCCCAGGCCACGGCGCGCAGCAGGGCCGCCGGCAGAACCACCAAGCTCGTGTGGGACGCGCACGAGTTTCTGCCCGGCGTCTACACCCAGGCGCGGCACCCGCGCTGGCACGACGGCTACCTGGCGTACGAGCGGGAGTTCGTGCCCTACGCCGACGCGGTCGTCACTGTCTCCGAGACGATGGCCGACCTGCTTGTCGACCGCTACCGGCTCAAGGAGCGGCCAGCCATCGTGCTCAACGCCCCGACGTCGGGGCTCGACGGCGGCGACCGAGAAGCCCCCACGATCCGCGATCTGTGTGACATCGGACCCGAAGTCCCCTTGCTCGTCTACAGCGGCGCGGCCGGAGTCCAGCGAGGCCTCAACACGCTGATCGAAGGGCAGGCCGCGCTTCCCGGGGTCCACCTGGCGCTGGTGACCGGATCCGTGAACCGCTACGTGCGGAGCCTTCTCGACCGCGCATCAGAGCTCGACGTGCTCGATCGCCTTCACGTGCTTCCGTACGTCGCGGTGGACGACATCTGCCGCTTCTTGTCGACAGCGGACGTAGGGGTCCACCCCACCCTCCACTACGGCAACCACGAGGTGGACCTCCCGACGAAGTTCTACGAGTACTCCCAAGCCGGTCTGCCCCTCGTCGTGAGTGACGTGAAGACCCTCGCCGCGGAGGTCCGAGCCACGCGCCAGGGCGAGGTGTTCCGAGCCGGTGAGACGGCCGACTACGTTGTCGCCGTGAACCGCGTTCTAGCCGAGCCAAGCTCCTATCGGGCGGCCTACGACGTACCAGGCCGACTCCAGGGGTGGCTGTGGGAGCCACAGGCTGAGGCGCTCGACCGGGTCTACTCCCGGTTGATCCCGTCGGCGAGCAACCGATGAAACCGCGAAACCTCACCGTCTTCGGCGCGGGCTACATCGGTCTGGTTACCGCGGCCTGCATGGCGGAGCTGGGTCACACCGTGACGGTGATGGACATCCAGCACGATCGGATCGCCGAGCTGAACGCCGGTCGAACCCCCTTGTACGAACCGGGCCTCGAGGGGCTCCTCGCTCGCAATGCCGACCGGCTTCGATTCACCGTGGACGCGCGCGACGCCGTGAAGGGGGCGCAAGTCATCTACGTCTGCGTGGATACGCCCCCTCTCGCTTCAGGCGACGCGGATCTGTCGAGGATCTGGGCGGTGCTCGACTCCGTGGTCGAGGCCGAGCGGGCCGAGGTTCTCGTGGTCAAGAGCACGGTTCCGGTCGGCACCGGCGCGGCCATTCGCGCGGCTATGGACGCCAACGGGCTCGAGGCAGTCGCCTACGCCGCCAACCCGGAGTTCACGGCAGAGGGTCAGGCCGTCGAGAACTTCATGAATCCCGATCGTGTCGTCATCGGCGGTTGGGACGACCAGGCGATCAAGATCGTCGCCGATCTTCACGAAGGTGTCTCTGGGCCGATCGTCACCATGGACGTCGAGTCCGCAGAGATGGTGAAGCTCGCGTCGAACGCGTTCCTGATGGCACGGATCAGTCTGATCAACGAGGTCGCCAACGTCTGCGAGCTGACCGGGGCTGACATCACCCGCGTGGCGGAGGCCGTAGGTCTCGATCACCGGGTTGGCCGACACTTCTTGCAGGCGGGTCTCGGGTACGGCGGCTCCTGCTTCCCCAAGGACTCGCTGGCGCTGAAGCAGATGGCCAGCAACTCCGGCTACCACTTTCAGCTGTTGAACGCGGTCATCGAGGTGAACGAGCTGCAGAAGCGGCGGGCCGTGCAGAAGCTCAAGAACGCCCTTGGCACCCTTCGGGGCAAGCGGATCGCCCTGCTCGGCCTCACCTACAAGCCCGGGACGGACGACATGCGGGAGGCGGCCAGCATCGTGCTGGCCACGCGGCTGCTCGCCGAAGGCGCCGAGGTCAGCTGTTGGGATCCCATGGCTCCGACGCTGACCGAAGCGCCGTGGACCGGCACCGAGCGCTTCGCGAGTCCGCTCGAGGCGCTGGATGGCGCCGACGCGGCGATTCTCACAACGGAATGGCCCGAGCTGGATGACCTGCCGTGGGCCGAGGCCGCCACGCGGATGCGCGGGTCGGTCCTGCTGGACGGACGCAATGCGCTCGACCCCGAGACAGCCCGCCGTGCCGGCCTGACCTACCTCGGGATGGGAAGGACGTGATTTGACCGGCCTACCGCCGCCAGGCTGAGTGGCCCCGTCTCCACGAGCGAGTCAGCCACACGAGACATTCGCTGCCCGGAACGTCATCGGATCAGCAACGATCAACTGGGAGCAACTCCATGAAAGCGGTCGTCCACTCGTCCTACGGCTCGCCCGACGTCCTGAGCCTCGCCGAGGTCCCCCGGCCGCAGCCAGCACCCGATCAGGTCCTCATCAAGGTTCATGCGACGACGGTCAATCGCACCGACTGCGGCTTCCGACAGGGAAAGCCCCGCGTTGTCCGTCTGTACGGCGGACTGCTCCGTCCCAAGCACCAGATCCTCGGCACCGAAGTGGCTGGGGTGGTCGAGGAGGTCGGTCAGGCGGTTCGCGAATTCAGCCCTGGTGACCGGGTCTTCGGGGTCAACGCCGACCACTTCGGCGCTCATGCCGAATACCTGTGTATGTCCGAGAGCGCTCCCCTCGCGCTCATGCCCCCAGACCTGAGCTTCACGGACGCAGCGTCGGTGCCCGACGGGGCCGTGCTTGCCCTCGCGTTTCTCGACCGCCTCGAGCTCCCGCCGGGACACCGTGTCCTCATCTACGGCGCCTCAGGATCGATCGGCACGGCGGCGGTCCAGCTGGCCAAGCAACGTGGCGCCGAGGTCACCGCCGTGTGCGACACCAAGCACGTCGAGCTGGTCGCCTCTCTGGGTGCCGACACGGTCATCGACTACACCAAGCAGGAGTTCATCAGAAGTGGTGACGACTTCGACGCGGTGTTCGATGCCGTCGGGAAGTCCACCTACTGGCACTGCCGCCCAGGGCTCAAAGCCGACGGGGTCTACTGCGTGACCGATCTCGGCCACATGTGGCAGAACCCTGCCCTCATGCTCGCGACGTTCCCTTCGCGCGGCCGCAAGGTGACCATCCCCTTCCCGCGCTACAACAAGGCAGCCGTACGGCTGGTCAAGGAGCTCCTCGAATCGGGCGACTATGCCCCTGTTGTGGACCGGTGCTACTCCCTCGACGACGTGGTCGAGGCGACCCGTTACGTCGAGACCGAACAGAAGACGGGCAACGTCGTTCTGACCGTCGTGCCGTAGGCGACTTCGATCGGTCGATCCGACGAGCGGGTCACGCAGCCGCTCTGACCCGCGAGGTCGCTTCACTGACAACCGCCCGGTGGCGCGGCGGGCGAGCCGTCGGGTCGCGTGCGGATATCGTCGTGCACGTGCGTGAGGACGTGGACACTCAGTGAAGGTGACCAGCATCGGTCACGCGGGCCTCTACATAGAGACCAGTGCGGGAACGATCACCTGCGACCCCTGGTTCAACCCCGCCTACTTCGCCTCCTGGGTGCCTTTTCCGGCCAATGATCACCTCGATCCAGAGGTCATCGGCGGTTGCGACTACCTCTACGTGAGCCACCTGCACCTCGACCACTTCGACCCGGCATGGCTAACCAAGCACATGCGCAAGGACACCACAGTGCTGCTGCCGGGCTATGCCCTGCCGCACTTGAAGCACGCGCTCGAGGAGCTGGGATTCAGCCGATTCGTCGAGACGACCAGCGGGCAGCCCACCGAGCTGGATGGCGGATTGCGGGTCATGATCGTCGCCTTGTCGGCACCCAACGATGGCCCGATCGGCGACTCGTGCCTGGCCGTCGACGATGGGACGGCACGGATCCTCAACATGAACGACGCCCGTCCACCGGATCTTGAGGTGCTCGCAAACTTCGGACACTTCGACGCGCACTGGCTGCAGTTCTCCGGGGCCATCTGGTACCCGGTCGTCTACGACCTGCCGGAGCGCGCCAAGGTGGCCCTGGGCGAGCAGAAGAGACGCCGCGGACTGGAGCGCGCTCATCGCTACGTCAAGGCCATCGGAGCGGACCACGTGTTCCCGCATGCCGGCCCACCCGCGTTCCTCGACGACGACCTGTTCGAGATCAACGACTTCGGCCAGCCGGGTAACCCGTTCCCCGACACTCCGGTCTTCCTGGACTACCTGCGCGAGCAGGGGCACACCAGCGCCCACCTGCTGTTACCTGGGTCCTCCGTCGAGCTGACCGGTTCTGCTCCTACGATCGAGCACATCCAGGATCAGCGAGAGATCGACGCAATCTACGACGACAAGCGTGGCTATCTCGAGGCCTACCAAGCCCGATGGCGGCCACGGATCGAAGCAGAGCGAGCGTCGTGGGCGGTTGGCGTCACCCCGTTGCTCCCGGAGATCAAGGCCTGGTTCGAGCCCCTGATGGACCTGGCCCAGCACCTGTGCGCCCGGCTAGGGGAGCGCGTGCTGCTGGACACGGGACAGGAGCGCATAGTCCTGGACTTCCAGGAGCGCCGGGTGATCGCTGACGACGGCCAGCCGTGCCGCTACGAATTCATGATCGACGACCGCTTGGTGCGCACCTGCGTCGAGCAGCGGCTTGAGGACTGGGTCAATTCGTTGTTCCTCTCATGCCGGTTCAGAGCCAGACGGAAGGGTCCTTACAACGAGCACGTCTACACCTGGTTCAAGGCGTTGTCCGAGGAGCGAGCCCTGTATGTCGAGGACTGGCTCACCGAAGACCGCGAGATCCGCGAGCTGTGGCGCTTCGACGACTGGCTGGTCCAGCGCCGGTGCCCGCACCTTTCGGCCGACCTGGCGCAGTTCGGTCACCTCGACGGAGCAGAACTCGTCTGCGACCAGCACGGATGGCGCTTCGACCTCGCCACCGGTCGTTGCCTCACGAGTGACGACGTCAGTCTCTACGCGGTGCCCGTCGGGACCTCGGTCGGCGATCTCACCATCGGGGAGACCGCCGACGAGATCGCCCATGGGCTCGACGAGGGCGAAGACGACTAGAGGTCAACCGCCAGCCACGGCAACGTAGGTACGCGCTGCCTCGGCCTGGCGCCGTACGCGGTTTCGCTCCTGGGAGCAGCCCCCTCGTCTCCTCGCTTGGGAGAAGGGGTTGCATAATGCGTTAGCCGTCACTAACGTATTGCAGGTGCCCGATGCCTTGTCCGCAGCGGCCGAGCCCAACCGGCGACGCATTCTGCAGCTCCTGGCGTCTCGGCCACTCACCGTCAACGAGATCGCCTCGGAGTTCACCGTGACTCGCTCGGCGATCTCCCAACACCTGGGAGTCCTCAGCGAGGCCGGGCTGGTGACCGCCGAGAAGGCCGGGCGCCAACGCATCTACCGAGTCCTCCCTACTGGGTTGCGCAAGCTGCAAGCCGAGATCGCCCGCTTCTGGACCGACGAGCTGGACGTGCTTGTCGCCGACGCACACCTCTTGAGGAGCAACACATGACCGACACGAAGGCCACCGAACCGAACTCCACCGAGACGGACTCCGTCTACAGCAACTCCGTCGTCCTGCCCGTCACGCCCGACGAGGCCTTCGGGCTCGTCACCGAACCGGAACGGTTGCGACGCTGGCAGACCGTGTCGGCCCGGGTCGATCTGCGTGCCGGAGGCGAATACCGGTGGACGGTCACTCCAGGACATGTGGCTGCGGGTAGCTACCGCGAGGTCGAACCCGGTAAACGCGTCGTCTTCGGTTGGGGGTGGGAGGGCAGCGACGAGCTCCCCCCGGACACATCGACGGTCACGGTGACGCTGGAAGCCGTGGACGGCGGGACACGCGTCACCCTTGTCCACGAGGGGCTCACGGGTGAGCAGGCCACGATGCACGCCCAGGGCTGGAACCACTACCTGCGCCGGCTGGAGGAGTTCGGCGTCAAGGGCGACGCCGGACCAGATGAGTGGGCGGCCACACCGGAACCCATCGACCACTTCTCCGCTGCCGACGCCTCGTTGGCCGCCCTTCAGGTGGTTCTGCGCAACCTCACCGACGAAGACCGCACCAAGCAGACGCCATGTGCAGAGTTCGACGGCCACGCGTTGGCCATGCACTTGTTGGGCTCACTGTCTTCGCTCGGCACCATGGCCGGCATCACCGTCGACGCTCCGGACGAGGGTTCGCTCGAGGACCGCGTCGCAACCATGGGCGCCGCCACCATCGAGGCCTGGCGCGCCAGGGGTCTCGAGGGGACGGTCCCCGGACCGGGCGGCTCGGAGCTGCCCGCAGACATGGGAGCCAGCATCTTGTCGCTGGAGTTCCTGCTGCATGGATGGGACTTCGCCCAGACGAGCGGACAAGAACTCGCTGCGTCGGACGAACTCGCGACCTACGTCCAGACGCTGGCCGAGCAGGTGATCCCTGGTTCTCGCGCGAGAGGGGCGTTCGGACCGGCCGTCGAGGCTGGCCCTGATGCCTCGCCCCTCGTCCGTCTCGTGGCCTTCTCCGGTCGGACACCGCAACCGGTCTGAGTAGTCCCACCGCTGGACGGCCGTACCCAGCGTGGGTCGGCCGGCACATCACAAGGAGAGATCTGATGACCAAGTTCATGTACATCTACCACGCACCCATGACACCGGCCGAGGCGACACCGCCGACCAAGGAGCAGATGGACGCTGTCATGCAGCAGTGGGGCGCGTGGGCCGGCAAGGTCGGCGATGGCCTGGTCGACTTCGGTACGCCGCTGGGCGGAGGAGTCCGCGTCGCAGCTGACGGCTCGACGAGCCCCAGCACCAAGGAGGTCGCCGGCTACTCCATCATCGATGTCGCCGACCTGGATGCAGCCCTCGAGCTGGCCCGCCTCCACCCGCACCTGACCATGCCCGGCGGCTGCGAGATCGAGGTGCACGAAGTCCTGCCCGTTCCGGGGATGTGACAGGCGAGAGCCCGAAGGCCCGTCCCGGTCGACAGCGCTCTGGCCGTCGGCCGGGACGAGACGGGATCCGCGTGAACAGCTGGATCGGGCTTCGGCTCAGTCCGCTGCCCGGGTTGCCTTACGCAGTTCTCGGGCGGACTGCTCGAACGTCCGCTTCATGCGCCACAGTCGACGGTTGAGCTCGCGGTAGACCGGACGAATCTTCGACCGCAACGAAGCGATCTCATCGGCGTAGTCGGAGGGGCTGGTCAGTCCCGCTCCGATCTTCGCCGCGATGCTGTGGTATTCCTGCCACAGGTCGACGTAAGAGGCCAGATGGGCCTGTCCGCCCCATTGCAAGCGATCGGATCTCGGCTCATGCCGTGCGAGCTCGGCCACGTAGGTCTCGTAGGCAAACAGCCGCCCGGCGCTGGTCAGGCCAGTCCGTCTCACGTAGGTGTCGTTGGCGGTTGACGGGTCCCCAGACTGCAGGGCGTCGATCGCCAGCTGCATCCGCGTGGCGTCCCGCTGCAGCTGCTGGTGGGGGAAGACGTACTGGTCGAACACGTCCAGAGCAACCAGCTCGGTGAGGATCTTGCGTTCGGCGGCCATCATCGACTTCGCCACGTGGCGCGGACTGTGCGGCCGTCCCGACGTGAGCTCGTCGTCCAACGCCTCAGCAGCCGATCGGAACTTGCTCACCGCCGCCAACAGCTGGGCAACCGCACGATGACTCACTCCGGGGAGAGCCGAGAGACCCACGCCCGGCTCGGCCTCGTAGGCCACGCGCGACTCGGCCTCTGTCGCCCGAGCCACAAAGTCGAGCAGCGGCACCGACGCCCGGTCGTGGTCGACCCAGATGTCGTTGATGACCTCGATGTTCTGTCGGAGGTAGTCGAAGTTCACGTTCGAGACCACGTCGTAGTTCGTGTGGTAGTTGCGCGTCAGGTATTGGGTCCCGACGGTGTTGAAGTACAGGCCAGGGATCCCAGCAGCGGTCAGGGTGAAGTGATCGGCGTTGGCCCAGACCACGTTCTGGGACAGCGTGCCGAACGGCGTGCGCGCGGGATCGCTCTCCAACTTCTCCACGGCATGAGCCAGCAACTCGGCGTGCGTGCGGATCAGGAGTCGTTCCCCAGGGTCGCCTGTGCCTAGCAGCTCGAAGTCCAGACTGAGGGCTGCCTTGTGGCGCCAGCTCGGATGCTGGTGCGTGACGGCGTACCAGCAACCGATCAGCCACTCGTAGTAAGCATCGGTGTAGCCGTACTCCTCGTTGGTGCTGGCCAGGAAGAGCAGGGTGCAGCGCGGTCTGAAACCGGTTTCCCGGATGGCCTTGGCGACACCCAGCATGGTGGCGATCGCCGTCGTGTCGTCAGCAGCGCCGCGGAACCAGGCGT
This sequence comes from uncultured Actinomycetota bacterium, assembly GCA_963820065.1. GTDB lineage: Bacteria > Actinomycetota > Actinomycetes > DATJPE01 > DATJPE01 > JANPBY01. The sequence goes on from CAWFYM010000010.1 coordinate 818,975, forward strand.
CGTGGTGACCGGTGAAGATGATGAGCTCGTCGGCGCGATCGGTCCCCTTGATCGAACCAAGGACGTTGAAACCGACCCCACCGTCTTCGGCCCGAGTCAGCTCGACGTCTGAGGTCAGCGTGATCGATGTCGGTCCGGCCGCGATTCGCGCCAACAGGTCGTTGGCAGCGTTGCGGGTCACGAAGACGAAAGGCACCCAGTCGTCGTCGTAGGTGCCGTCGAAGCTGAGCAGGCCGTCATCACGCGCGTTGTAGAAGGCTCCCGCCGCAGTCTTGCCGGTGTAGAAGATGACGGCCAAGGCGCCTTCGAGCGTGGCCTGGTGGCCGTGGCGGTTGACCCAGTAGTCACCGTAGGCCCAGTTGACCAGGACGATCTTGCCTGTCGCGTCCACGCCCGAATAGTCGGCCGCCTGGCCGACACCGAGGTCGAGCACCTCGGCCGTGATGCCCCCGGCCGGCGTCCCAGGCACCCCGCCCCACGAGCTCGCCTCATAGGACGGTCCGTCTGCGACGTCCACCGATGCGCCGTTGAACACCCAGCGATCGATCGGCACCGGCAGCTTGGAGACGTGCGAAAGGCCGACGCGATGCATCTCCTTGGCGATCCAGTCGACAGCCTCGAGGTTGGCGGGCGAGCCACCGGGCCGCCAACCCGCTGCCGTGTCGCCGAACGCCGTGATCGTCTCGGTGACTCGGCGCAGGTAGTCGACCGAGAGGCCCGCACTGAGGGACGCTGCGTCGCCCCGCCAGCCATGCTTGTGATGATGCCGGTCATCGCCCTTCGCAGCTGGGGCCGCCGCAGCAGATTGGCTCCCCCAGGGCGCCAAGACGCCAGCCGCAACCCCAACGGCCCCTGAGGCCAAGACCGTGCGCCGGCTCAGCCGGCGACTGACATGCTCCTTGAGTGCCTGGGTGACCGCAGGAGGTTCGCCGAGGTCAGAGGCGTCGGGAGCGTCGGCGCCGTGCCCGAGCACCAGGCTCAAGTCGGGTACGCCGTCGAGCGCCCAGGTCGATGGACCTCGACCTAGGAGTTCGGTGGGTACGTCCTCCGGACCTGGCTCCTGCTCGCGCATCATGCCTCCGGTTGGCACCGCGAGGCTCCGCTCGGATCCGATATCAGGGCGGTCGCCCCCCGGCGCGGCCTTGGCGGCGAACGTAGACCCGGCCCCGGAGCGGGGTCAACGATGGCGCAGACGATCACTCGTCCGGGGTTCTCCGATTGCGAGGGGCCGTCCGCTACGCAACGGCGCTTGCTTGGCCGACGGGAAGGACCGGCCGAATTGATGACGGGACCTTGCGCGGGGCGTAGCGTCCCGCCCATGGGCATCGTGTCGCGAGGCTTTGCCGGACGTCGTGGCTCCGGGCCGGACCTCCCCCCCGGCCAGTACCTCACCGAAGACTTCCCGGTGCTGACAGCCGGCCCGACTCAATACGTCGAGCCGGCCTCGTGGGAATTCACCATCACCGACGAGGCGGGCCGCGTTCACACATGGGACTGGGCCACCTTCCGGTCGCTGCCGACGGAGACGCCAACCGTCGACCTGCACTGCGTGACGGCATGGTCGAAGCTGGCCACGACCTGGGAAGGCGTCTCCTTGGACACCCTGTTCGCCCACGTGGAGACCGCGGCAGATTTCGTGTCCGTCGGCTCGTACGGCGGCTACACCACCAATCTGCCGCTCGACGACCTGCTCGACGGAAAGGCCTGGATCGCCTTCGCCTACAACGGCGAGGACCTTCCGGCCGCCCACGGCGGACCGGCGCGGCTCCTCGTGCCGCACCTGTACCTGTGGAAGAGCGCGAAGTGGGTGCGCCGCCTGACGCTCACCCTGGAGGACGAACCAGGTTTCTGGGAGACGGCCGGCTACCACAACTACGGCGACCCTTGGCGTGAGCAGCGCTACTGGGACACCTGAGCATGAATGTCGCTGCTCAGACGACCCGCGCCACGTGGCGGGTCGCCACGGTTTCGCGGCTGAGGCAAGAGACTTCGCGCGCGCGGACTCTCGTTCTCGACGTGGAAAGCTGGCCGGGTCACCGAGCCGGCCAACACGTGGACGTCCGGCTGACCGCGCCCGACGGCTACACCGCCACGCGCAGCTATTCGATCGCCTCGGCGCCCGGTGCGGGACCGGTCGAAGTGACCGTCGAGCAGATCGAGGACGGAGAGGTGTCCCCCTACTTGGCGAGCGTGATCGAGCCGGGAGACCAGGTCGAGATCCGCGGCCCCTTGGGCGGCTGGTTCGTCTGGACGCCCGACCAGGAGGAACCCGTCCAGCTGGTGGGCGGAGGATCGGGATTGGTGCCCCTGATGGCCATCGCGCGAGCCCATGACTCGTACACGGGCACCGCAGGCTTGAAGCTGCTCTGCTCCGTCCGCGACCCGGACTCGTTGCTGTACAAGGAGGAGCTGGAGCAGCGGTCTGGCCAGGGCCTCGACCTCACTCTGGCCTACACGCGCGCGGCTCCACCAGGCTGGGCGCGCCCACCCGCCCGCGTCGACGGCCCACTGATCGCCGAGGCGACCTGGCCGGCGCACCTTCGGCCCACCACGTATGTCTGCGGACCGACGGGTTTCGTCGAGTTGGTCGCAGACCACCTGGTCAGGGGCGGACACGATCCACGCACCATTCGCACCGAACGATTCGGACCTAGCGGAGGCCAACGATGAGCGCGCAGACACCTTTGGACGGAAACGTCGCTGCCGGGCCGCTGCGAACGTTCTTCTCCGTCGAGCTCACCGCAGCCATCGGCCAGTGCGACGGCTGCGGCCGCAGTGCTCCACTCGCCACATCCGTCGCCTATCGTCCGGGCGCCCGGACTGGTGGTCCGCTGCACCGGCTGCGACTCGGTGCTCCTGCGCGTGGTGGAGTCCCCCGACCGAGCCTGGCTGGACATGCGCGGCCTGCGCAGCATCTCCATCGCGACCTGAAGCACAGCGTCCGCGACGACGGTTCTTCAGACGACGCGTGCCCAGCAACACCATTGACCGTCATGCGAGGATGCGGGATCTCGAGTGTGAGGGGTACGTGTGCGACGTCATCGGCTGTTGATCGTGCTGGTCGCGGCATCGGCCTTGGGTCTCTCGACCGCTCCTGCCGCTGAAGCGGCCGTCGCCCCCGCGGCTCCCAGCGCCGAGACGAGAGCTCTCGCTGGCCCGAGCATCGCCCCAGCCGCTGGGATCGCCGCGATCGTTCAGGAAGCGAGGCACGGAAAGCGCTCGGTGCGCACCCGGCTTCGCTGCACCACGTGGGCCTTCAAGCCGCTGACCACGACGCGATGCCTCAAGGGTGAGATCGATCATCCGCTCGTGAAGAAGATCGGCGCCGACTTCTTGGTTCGATCCAAGGCGGGGACCTGGAGGGCCATTCCCTACTCGTGGAACCCGGCGAAGAAGCGACTCGAGCTCGATGCCCGCAAGAAGAAGGTCTCTCAGCCGGGCACGCGCAAGCCCGTCCGTGTGTGGCGCTGGAAGTGCTCACAGTGGACGTTGAAGTCAGGAACGACCCTCTGCACACACGGAAAGGCGCAGAGGGTCTGGGCCAAGTTCGGCCGGTCGCCCGGACCCGCACGCATTCGCTCCCCCAAGACTGGGAAGTACGAGACGGGGCCCTACCGTTGGGACAAGCACGGCGGATTCCTGGCGCTCGATGGTCGTCTCGTCCCGGCGGCGTCGCTGAGTTTAGGTGCCATGATGTCGCCACGTCCGAGCGCGTCGATCAGCGACTTCGCCGTCCACTGCCCCGGTGGAGAAGTGACCGCCACCATCCGCGCGCGCGCGGGCGGACGAGTGAGAGTCGAGGACGCCGTCTACACAGCCGCGGCTGCCCTGACCGTGCCTTTGTCGCCGGGACAAGCTCTGCACTGGAGACTCAAGTTCCCTGGGAAAGACGCCATTCGGCAGCAGGCTCGATGCCTCCCGGAAGACCTCCCTTCATGGACGTCTTCACGCACCGGCCAGCCGCGGAGTCAGTGGTATGTGCTGACTCCCACGCTCACGGTGGGGTCGGATCCCCCGGGACCGATGAGGTACGTCGTGGTCGTCGACGACCGTGGAACACCTGTCTGGTGGAGAGGCTTCCCGAGTTACGCGCCCATCGACGCCAAGATCCTTCCTGACGGTGCGCTGTCGTGGGCGGAGAACGGCTTCACCTTCTCCCAGATCAGCACCTACCACACCTCGGACTGGGCGGGAGTGGAAGGCCCCACGCTCGGTGTCGGCTTGTCGCTGGATCACCACGACCTTGAGCCGACCGCCGACGGAAACTACTTGGCCATCCGCTACGTCTACCGCGACTGTTTCGGTGCGGCGCACGACTGCGTGGACATGTCCTTCGCTGGAGGGTCGTCGACGGGCACGATCATCGACTGCGAGGTCGTGAAGTTCTCGCCGACCGGTGACGTCCTGTGGACGTGGAAGGCGCGCGACCACATCTCGATGGACGAATGGTCCGACCTCGCCCGGATCGACCTTGGCGGCGATGACTTCTGGGACATCCACCACCTCAACTCCGTCGAGGAAGACGGCGACGGCATCATCGTGTCGTTCCGTCACTTGGACGCCGTCTATCGAGTGCGCACCTCGGACGGTGGCATCGACTGGAAGCTCGGGGGCACGCCGACGCCCGAGAGCCTGACGATCTCGGGAGCGGGGGCCTTCCCCGTGCCCTCGCATCAGCACGATGCGCGTCGCTTGCCGAACGGGCACGTGTCCATCTTCGACAACGAGACGGCAGCCGATCGGCCACCACGGGTCATCGAGTTCGCCTTAGACACCAACGCCCGCACCGCAACGGTCGTTCGGCAGATCACTGACTCAGAGGTCGCGGCGTCCCTGTGCTGTGGCAGCGCCCATTTGGTGGCAGGGGGCGGCTGGGTCATTGCCTGGGGCGGAACCAGCAGGGTCTCCGAGGTGGACGCGGCCGGAAAGCGTTTGCTGACGCTCGACTTCCAGGATGTGTTCAGCTACCGCGCCTATCCCGTTGAGCCTGGAAAGGTCAGTCGCGCGACCCTGGTCGCCGGGATGGACGCGATGTTCGACGCTGCAGCACCAGCGCCGCCAGCCGGCTTTCCTCAGGTCGGCTGAGTGATCTGGTCTGACCAGTCGAGGGACGGTAACCCGCTCCTCGGCGCCAGCCCCCAGGGGACGCCAATCCTGCGGACTAGTTCACGACGGTCGTCAGGAGCACGACGGCGTCGGTGACCGCCGCCACGCTGTGGGGTGCGTCGGGAACGACCAGCAGGTCACCGACCGCACCGTCCCAGGAGTCCGATCCGCTGTCCAACCGGATCCGACCCTCGAGCACCTGAAGCGTGGCTTCGCCCGGATTGGCGTGCTCTCCGAGTTCATGTCCACCGGCCAAGGCGATCAGCGTCTGACGGAGGACATGCTCGTGCCCGCCGAATACAGCGTGCGCGCTGCGTCCGCTCGACGTCGATCGCGCCTTCTCCAGATGCTCTCGCTGAGCTGCGGTGAGCGAGATCTTGTTCACGATGCCTCCGGTCGGACGAAGTGTCTGCGTGGACATCATCGCCGACGACGAGTTCGGGTCGGATCAAGCCGCTAGGCGCAGAACGCTGACCGCGAAGTCTGAGTCGACGCTCCACGGCCTGAGGTCCCACGTCGAGAATCGGTGCTCGAGGTGGAATCCCGCCCCCACGGCATCCCGCTCGAAGGCGTCGAGCTCGTAGCCGCGCCCGGCGCCGAAACCAATGACTGCGATGCCGTCAGGGACCAGGTGTGCCGCGATCCGACGAAGGACGACACCCTCCGTCTCCGGGGCAACAAACGCCAAGACGTTGCCAGCGGCCACGGCCGCGTCGAACGGATCCGTCACACCCATGGACGGCAGATCGAGCTCCGCAAGGTCAGCGACGAGCCACCGCGGCCCAGGGTGGTCTTCCACGGCGGCGGCGATCAGCACCGGATCTGCATCGACCCCGACGACGTCATGCCCCCGATCGTGAAGGACGGCGCCGAGGCGACCCGGGCCGCACCCGGCGTCGAGGACCCGGGCACCTGGCCGAACCATGGCATCGATCAACCGCGCCTCTCCGCCCAGGTCAGCCCCTTGCGCAGCCATGGACCGAAATCGCTCGACGTACCGCTGAGAATGGCCATCCTCGGTCTCGGTGACCCAGCGCGTGAGAGCGGTCATGACTCCCACGCTAGCGCCGGGGACGCGCACCGCACTTCGACCGATCCCCCAGTACGTCTGCTACTCCGCGGCGGGTACGTGGATGAGCTTTCGGTTCACGAACTCATCGACTCCGTACGGACCGAGCTCCCGGCCGACGCCGGAGCGCTTGGTCCCGCCAAAGGGCAGATCGGCTCCGCCGCCCTCGGCCTCGTTGATCCACACCATGCCCGTGTCGAGCCGGTTCGCCACGTCGAGGGCTACCGCAGTGTCCGTGTGGAAGACCGCGCCACCGAGCCCGAACGGCGTGTCATTGGCCAAGGCGACGGCCTCGTCGACGTCGCTCACCTTGTAGACCACCGCCACCGGGCCGAACAGCTCTTCGCGGAAGGCCCGCATCTCAGGCGTGACGTCGGTCAGAACCGTCGCCGTGAAGAAGGCGCCTGGAACATCCGGGCGCGTCCCCCCTGTGCGGACGGTGGCTCCCTTGTCGATCGCGTCCTGGACCTGCGCGAGCAGCCCGGCCGCCGCGGCCTCGGAGCACAGCGGTCCGTACGACGTCGACGGGTCGAACGGGTCGCCGGTCGTCTGGGCCGCCATCGCCGCCGTGAACTGGTCGACGAACTCGTCGTAGAGCCGGTCGGCCACGATGAACCGCTTGGCGGCGTTGCAGGCCTGACCAGCGTTCTCCATGCGCGCCGAGACCGCCGCCTCCACAACGCTCGGGAGGTCTTCGGTGTCCAGCACGATGAAGGCGTCGGAGCCACCGAGCTCGAGGACGACCTTCTTGAGGTGCTGGCCGGCGAGCGACGCGACGGCGGTGCCGGCACGCTCGCTGCCCGTGACTGACACGCCCCGCACCCGAGGGTCAGCGATGATGTCGGCAACCTGCTCATTGCTGGCAAACAGGTTCACGTACTCGTCGGACTTGAGCCCGGCATCGACGAACAGCTGCTCCATCGCGAGGGCAGACTCTGGGCACTGTGGCGCATGCTTGAGCAAGATGGTGTTGCCAGCCATCAGGTTTGGACCCGCGAAGCGGGCGACCTGGTAGTAGGGGTAGTTCCAGGGCATGATCCCGAGCAGCGGCCCGATGGGGCTCTTGCGGACGATCGCGTCGCCACCCGTGGAGGACGGGATCGGCTCATCCGCCAGGAGCGACGGCCCCAGGTCGGCGTAGTAGCGGTAGATGTCGACGACGAACTCGATCTCGCCGACCGCCTCGGCCGTCGTCTTACCCATCTCCCGGGTGATGATCGACGCCAACTCGTCGGTGCGCTCTGCATAGAGGTCCGCTACTCGGTGCAGCAGTGCCGCACGTTCACCGATCTCAGTCAGGCTCCACGAGCGGAACGCCTGATCGGACCGGCTGATCGCCTGGCCGATCTCCTCGTCGCTGGCGAGCGGGAACTCGGTCTCGACAAGACCGGTGGCTGGGTTGAGGACCTTGTATTCAACGGTCACGGCGCGCTCCTCGGGCGTCGCCGGCGCGGGTCGCCGGGACAGCTCCGACAGTACCGGCAGCCCCGTGTCCACTGACCACCCTCGGAGAATTGACAGATACCCCTATGGGTATACTGGTCGAGATGTCGGTGGCCTTCCGCCACTCGTGCGGTGATTCGAACCGGCACCTCCGACTCCCTCGAGGAGGAAGCGTGGATCCGACCGGTTGGGACGAGCGCTACGCCGGCTCCGAGCTGGTCTGGTCGGCGACGCCGAACACCTGGGTGGAGCAGGTCACGGCCGACCTGCCGCCAGGCCGCGTCCTCGACCTTGCGGGGGGCGAAGGGCGCAATGCGCTGTGGCTGATTGACCGTGGTTGGCAGGCCACACTGGTCGACTTCTCGCAGGTGGCGCTGGATCGCGCGCGCCGTCTTGCTGACGAGCGGTTCGGCGCAGATGACCGTCGCCTGACGACGCGTCGAGCGGACCTGCTGACCTACGAGCCTGACCCTCCCCCCTATGACCTCGTCCTGATCGTCTACCTCCACTTGGTGGCTGAGGACCGACGCACCGTGATGCGGATGGCTGCGGGCGTCGTCTCTCCTGGAGGCACCCTCATGGTCGTCGGTCACGACTCGACCAACCTGATGTCGGGCACGGGCGGGCCACAGGATCCAGCCGTCCTCTACGGGCCTGGCGATCTCATCGATGATCTTCAGGGATGCGGGCTCACCATCGAACGTGCGGAGACAGTGACACGGGTGGTGGAGGGACCCGAGGGTCCACGTGATGCCATGGACGTTGTGGTGGTCGCCCATCCAGGCGACGTAAGTGAGTCCCGGCACCAGAAGGGAGAAAAACCGTGACGTACGGCCGAGAGGTCCAGAGCGAGCTCCGCCCACACGCTCGTGAACTTCGGCGGATGATTCCGGAGGTGTACCAAGGCTTTGGTGCACTTCACGACGCGGCCCTCGCCGACGGGTCGCTCGACACGAAGACGAAGGAGCTCATTGCGCTCGCTTTGTCAGTGGTCACAGCGTGCGACGGCTGCATCGCCGCTCATGCCCGCGGCGCGGCACACCATGGCGCCACGCTCGAAGAGGCCGCCGAGGCCATCGGAGTGACGTTCCTGATGAGCGGCGGTCCGGCCACGGTGTACGGCCCGCGGGCGTACGCGGCGTTCTGCGAGTTCCACGAAGAGGCCTCGACCAGCGTCGAGCCGCAGTCCGCTCAGTCTCCCGACAGCTGACCCGGCCTCGGCCGCAGCGGACCGCCCAGCACGGCAGGGTGACGCGGTTGCGTCATATACCCCCTGGGGTATAGTGAAGGTGTCGTCCACCAAGGAGTCCACGTGTATTTCGCCCAGCACTATCTCGAATGCCTGTCGCAGGCGTCCTACCTGATCGGTGACGAGAAGACCGGACGCGCGGTGGTCGTCGACCCACGACGCGACGTGGACGAGTATCTGAGCGACGCCGCCGAGCACGGCCTGACGATCGTGGGGGTCATCAACACCCACTTCCACGCGGACTTCCTCGCCGGGCACCTCGAGATCGCCGCTGCCACCGGAGCCTGGATCGGCTACGGCCGTGCAGCAAGCACTGAATACCCGAGCCGTGCGCTGGCCGATGGCGAGCGGATCGAGCTCGGCGACGTGACGCTGGAGATCATGTCCACACCGGGCCACACGCCGGAGTCGATCTCGATCCTCGTGTACGAAAATGCGGCCGACGAGATCCCCTACGCCGTGTTGACCGGCGACGCGCTCTTCATCGGCGATGTCGGCCGCCCGGATCTGCTTGCCTCGATCGGCTACACCGCTGACGAGCTCGGCCATCAACTCTATGACTCGATCCAACACAAGCTCATGGGACTCCCCGACCAGGTTCGGGTGTTCCCCGCTCACGGCGCCGGCTCAGCCTGCGGCAAGAACCTCTCGACCGAGCTGCAGTCCACGATCGGAGATCAGCGCCGGTTCAACTACGCCTGCCAACCCATGGATGTCGATCAGTTTGTGGCCATCGTCACTGCGGGACAGCCGACCGCCCCGGAGTACTTCGTCTACAACGCGATCCTCAACAGGCAGGAGCGCGAGGTGCTCGTAGCAGGACACGAGGCTCCGCCCCTCGACGCCGCCGCCTTGTCCGCGGCTCGCGCTGGCGGTGCGACCGTCATCGACACGCGCGACGACCAGACCTTCGCGGCTGGCCACCTCGTGGGGTCGATCAACATCCCTGCGGACGGACGGTTCGCGGAGACGGCCGGCATGGTCCTGCAGCCAGCCGACGAGGTCGTCGTCATCGCCGCGGCCGGCGGGGAGCAGGAGGTCGCCACCCGCTTGTCTCGCATCGGGTTCGACCACACGGTCGGGTACGTCCCCGACGCGGAAGCCACCTTCCTGACTCTCGCGGACGAGGTGAGCCAATCGAGCCGCCTCACCCCGGATCAGCTCAGCCGACACCTGTCGGACCCGGACGCTCCTTGGGTCATGGACGTCCGCAACGTCGGCGAGTACGCGTTGGGTTCGGTTCCAGGGGCGACGCACATCCCGCTCGCAGAGCTCGGCCGCCGGTTGTCCGAGGTGCCGTCCGACCGACCGATCGTCGCTTACTGCGCCGGCGGGTGGCGCTCGAGCGTCGCGGCCAGCTTCCTCCGCAGCCGTGGCTACGGCGATGTCTCAGACCTCGCCGGGGGCTTCGCCGCCTGGGAAGCCGTGGGGGCGACGGTTTCAGTCTGAGCCGAAGGGCCTGGCCGGGCCGCCCCCTTGGTGACGGTCAGGGCTTGGTCGGCCATCCTGGGACGAAACGCGGGGTGTTGGCCGCGTAGTCGGAGTACCCAGGGAACCGCGCGACCAGATGCTGCTCCTCCCAGCGAGCTTTGCTATTGATCAGGACGAGGAGTGCCGCGCAGGCTGCCACGGTCCACCAGTTGTCTGACGTGAGGGTGCGGGCCAGCGCGAACAAGAGCAGTCCGGTGTAAATCGGGTGCCGCACGAACCGGTAGAGCCCGCCCGTGCGAAGTTCAGCGTGAGCATTCGGCAACGGAGCTGCGGTGAGTCCACGCCCAAGGGCGATCGCTCCGACGGCGATCATGACGAGCCCCGCCAACGCGGCCAGCTGAGCAGCCCGGGTGAGAATCGACGGAAGCGCCCACGCGTCCGCTGCCGGCAGCAGAACGATCACGGCCAGCAGGACGAACTGGCCCAACACAAGCAGCCGAGCGGTGCGCCGATCACTGGGTGACGGCGCGCCGACGGGTGCGGGCACGGCGTTCGTCAGGCCAAGGAGAGGAAGAGCTTCTCGAGTCCCGCGATGTCGGGGGCGCCGTCCCCGTCCTGCTGGGTCACGCATTGGCGTAGACCGCTGGCGACGATCGCAAAACCGGCCTTGTCGAGGGCCTTGGACACGGCAGCGAGCAGCGTCACGACGTCTTGACAGTCCCTGCCGTCCTCGAGCATGCGGATGACCCCACCGAGTTGGCCCTCGGCGCGCCGCAATCGATTGAGGATCGGGGTGATGTCGTCAGTGTCGAGCTCCACGGGCTTCTCCCAGATCGTTCGGATCTCCCACTATACCCCACCGGGTATCAAAAGTTTGATCGGCTAGGACCGCGGAGGGCAGCGCGCCTCGAGGGGGAGTCACGCTGAGACGACCGCGCTCGTCACGGTGAACCCCGCGACCAACACCATCAGGATGCCGAACGCGGCCGACAGCAACCAGCCGGGGATTCGGTGAGAAATCAGGGCGCCGATCACGGCGAACACCGCGGCCGCGGCTGCCAGAGCGATGGTCTGTGAGGGCGGACCCAGGTTGCCGTGGCGTACGGCGAGGGCCACCGCGGAGTTGATGACGATGACGACCAGGGCGGTTGCGGTGGCGCGCTTGATCGGCACACGCATCGCTGCAACCAAGGCCGGGACGACGACGAATCCTGCCCCGACGCCGAAGAAGCCCGTCACCAGCCCCACGGCTGTGGCCAGCGCGAGGACCCAGACCGGTTTCGCGGGGGGTTTGGGCTCCGAGGGTGCCGCGGTCATTGGCTCCACAGAAGGAACGGCCGCGCCGTAGGCCATGACCAGCACGGCGGGATCGGACTTGTTCGCCGCCTGTCGCGCGGCACGCGCCGCCCGGAGCATCGTGAAGGAGCCCACGAGCAGCATCACGGTCAGCCCGCCCAAAAGCACCGCTTCGCTCGCCGACTGGGCCGCCCAGGCGCCGAGAACCGCTCCAAACGATCCCAGCACGCCGAAGGTGATCCCCACCCTCCAATCGATGCGGCCGGCTCGATGATGCGGCACGATCGCAGCCGTCGCACCCGTCCCGACGATCACCAGCGACATCGTCGAGGCAGCCAACACCGGCTCCCCCAGAGCCACCAACGCGGGGACGGCCAGGATCCCGCCGCCGCCGCCGAGCAGGCCGAGCACCAAACCCAGCAGGGCACCAACGGCGAGGAGGGTCAGCGGATCGGACAAGGTGACGCTCAGATCGAGCCGACGTGGCCCGAGCGATCGACGACCTGGCCGCCTACCGCGGCCCAGGCACTCATCCCCCCGGAGAGGTTCATGGCGTCGTAGCCCATGGAAATCAGGACCTTGGTGGCCGACCGGGAACGATTGCCACTTCGGCAGACGACCACGACCCGCTTGCCATCCCGCACCTTCTTCGACGCCTCATCGATCCGGCCGAGCGGGAGATGGGCGGCCTGCGGAGCGTGACCGGCATTCCACTCGTTGGTCTCACGGACATCGAGCAGGACGGCGCCTTCGCGCACGAGGTCGCGCGCGGTGCCCGCGTCAACGGACGGAACTTTGGCGAACATGTCTTTGAATCCCATCGATTGTCCTCGGTCGCTAGTGGTCGTCGTCGATGACGTAACTCGGCTCGTCGCAATCCGACTGGTCAGGCGTCAGCGGCAGCTGCAGCGGTTGGCCGGCGGCACGTTCGCCAGAACCTGCTCGACATGAGCGCCGCAGCCGGAGTACGTGACCTTGCGGCATCGAGGGCAAAGGGCGGGACTGCACACGGAAGGCCTCCTGACGTCGAGTCGATGACGCCCAATATACCCCATGGGGTATCGGTCCGTCACACGCGTCCGGGATCCGGGGCTACCGCGGTTGCAGTACGTGGCCGATACGCCTTACGCCGGACGCAGCTCCGGCTTGGGCCGCCTACAGTGACGGCGTGGCGTGGTGGGCGCGTGCCGGCGCATGGCGTTCCCAGCACCAGTGGGCGACCGACGTCGGGCTGGCCCTCCTCGTCCTCGCGATCGGCCTCACCGGGCAACCGAACCCGCGGACCGCCGAGCCGGTGCCGCTGACGGCGAGCGTCGTCGCGCTCCTGGCGCTGGCCTGCCTAGCCCTGGTTTTCCGGCGACGTGCCCCGGTCTCCGTCTGGCTGGTGACCCTCGTCGCGTCAGCGGTCTCGGTCATCATCGTGGCCGGACCGGCCCCGGCCATCGTCACCGTGCTGGTCGCGTTGTACACGATCGCCACGCTGCGACCGGTGCGTACGGCGGTGCTCGCAGCCGTCGTCACCCCGATCACCCTCGGGGCGGCCTACGTGACGGCCTCCTCATCCCCGACGTTCAACGATGCGACCTACACCGTGGCCGCCGTGAGTGCCATGGCCTGCGCCATCGGCATTGCGGTCAAGGGCAACCGGCAGATGATGGCCGAGGCTCAGGAGCGTGCGCGCGTCGCGGAGCAGACGCGGGAGCAAGAAGCGCAGCGCCGCGTGACCGAGGAGCGGCTGCGGATCGCCCGCGAGCTGCACGACGTCCTCGCCCACCACATCGCCGTCATCAATGTGCAGTCCGGCGTCGCGCGGCACCTCCTGGAGTCGGACCCGGCTGCAGCAGAAGAGGCGCTCGGTCACGTGCGCGAGGCCAGCGGCGTCGTATTAGCGGAGATGTCGACGATTCTGGACTTGCTCCGCACCTCCGACGACGCCACCGAGACCCAGCCGGCGCCTGGGCTCGCCCAGGTCGACGCCCTGGTCGACTCAGTCCGGCGAAGCGGCACCACCGTCACGGTGCGCACCAGCGGCTCGCCCCGCCATCTAGCGCCCGGCGCGGACCTCGCGGCGTACCGCCTGATCCAGGAGTCGCTGACCAACGCGGGAAAGCACGGGTCAGGGTCAGCAGAAGTGACCGTGGCGTACCGGGAGGATTCGGTAGCCATCGTGGTCGCCAACCCCCTCGTCGCCGGTGACGCGCCATCCGGCGGAGGCCATGGGCACGGGTTGGTCGGCATGCGCGAGCGCGTATCTGCGCTTGGTGGCCACCTGGACGCGGGGGCGCAACCGGACGGACGGTTCGTCGTGCGTGCCGAGCTCCCCTCGACGGCTGGCGCCTCATGAGCACCCGCGTGCTCCTGGCCGACGACCAGGCACTCATCCGTGGGGGCTTCGCTGCGCTGGTGCGCACGGCTCCAGACATGGAAGTGGTGGCAGAGGCTGCCGACGGCGAACAGGCCCACGCCTTGGCCCGCGAAACCCGGCCGGACGTGGTGCTCATGGACATCCGGATGCCAGGCACCGACGGGATCTCGGCCACGCAGCTCATCGCCGCCGACCCCGACGCTGAGCGGCGTGCGCGTCCTCGTTCTGACCACGTTCGAGGACGACGAGCTCGTGCTCGCTGCCCTGCGAGCGGGAGCCAGCGGATTTCTGGGCAAGAGCGTCGAACCGGGCGAGCTCCTCGACGCGATCCGCGTCGTGGCTTCGGGCGAAGCCCTCCTCTCCCCCAAGGCCACCAGGGGTCTGATCGCCCGGCTGCTCGCCCAGCCCACCGACGGTGCCCCCGACCTCGTGGGTTCAGAGCTGGATGCGTTGACCGAGCGCGAGCGCGAAGTCGTTGCGCTGGTCGCCCGCGGCCTGACCAACGACGAGATCGCCGCGCGACTGTTTGTCTCACCGCTGACAGCCAAGACCCACGTCAACCGAGCCATGACCAAGGTCGGGGCGCGCGACCGGGCCCAGCTCGTCGTCGTCGCCTACCAGTACGGCCTCGTGCGCGCCGGCGACACCGGGTGACGGCCTACCGCAGGCGTCGTACGGCGAAGAGACGACACCCGGACGACGACGCGTAGCGGGGGCAGCGGCGAGGGTGGGACCACGACGGATCACCCCTCAAGGAGCACCCCATGCTGGAAGTTCACGAGCTCACCAAGCGGTACGGCGACACCGTCGCCGTCGACCACATCAGTTTCACCGTCAAACCCGGCGTCATCACCGGCTTCCTCGGCCCCAACGGCGCTGGCAAGTCGACAACGATGCGGATGATCCTTGGGCTCGACCGGCCCACGTCGGGCCAAGCGCTCGTGAACGGTCGCAGCTACACCAGTTCCCAGGCGCCGCTGGCCGAGCTTGGAGCTCTGCTCGAGGCCAAGGCGGTCGACAAGGGGCGTTCAGCCCGCAACCACCTGCTGGCCCTCGGCGCCACCGTCGGCATCGGAGCCGGACGGGTGGACGACCTCCTCGAGGTAGTCGGCCTGGCCGACGTCGGTCGCAAGCCCGCGGGCGGCTTCTCTCTCGGGATGGGTCAACGGCTGGGCATCGCCTCGGCTCTGCTAGCCGATCCCCAGATCGTCATGCTCGACGAGCCGGTCAACGGCCTCGACCCCGATGGCATCCTGTGGATCCGCAACCTCCTCAAGAGTTTGGCCGCCGAAGGGCGCACGGTCTTCCTCAGCTCCCACCTCATGAGCGAGCTCGAGCTCACTGCGGAACACCTCATCGTCATCGGCCGCGGCCGCATCCTCGCCGACGTGGGCATGGCCGCGTTCATCACGGCCGCGTCGACCAGCCGAGTGCGAGTCGTGACCCCGGACGCCGCAGCCTTACGCGACCTGCTCGCCTCACCGCAGGTGACGGTCGTCTCCCGCGACCACGGCGTGCTCGACGTTGAGGGTCTCGAAGCGAGAACCATCGGGGACGTCGCCATGGCGAACCACATCACCCTGCATGAGCTGACCCCGCAGGCCGCGTCGCTCGAGGAAGCGTTCCTGGAACTCACCCAAGACGCCGTGGAGTACCACGGCGCGAACAGCACCCACATGGACCGGAAGGCCGCCTGATGACCACCCTCACCGTCCCCTCGCCTATGGCCGTGGACACCGGAGAGTCCCACACGTCGGTCGGCCGAGTCGTTCGCTCCGAGTGGATCAAGCTGCGCACCTTGCGCTCCACCTGGCTCACCCTCGCCGGACTGTTTCTCGCCATCGTCGCGTTCGGCCTCGTCTCGGCCGCGGTCGCAAGCGGCCAAGTGAGCGACCCGTCTGGCCGTCCGGGCTTCGCTGGCACGAGCCCGCTGCAGACCGTGCTGGCCGGAGCAAACTTCGGGGTACTCATCGTGGCCGTGCTCGGCGTCCTCGTCGGGGCGCGCGAATACTCCTCGGGCATGATCCGCGCCACTTTGGCGGCGGTGCCCAAGCGATGGCCGGTCCTCCTCGGCAAGACCGTCACGTTCGTGGCCATCGTCACCCCCATCATTCTCGCTGGGGTGCTGCTCGCCTTCTTCGGTGGGAACGTCGCTGCTGACCCAGGGCGGAGTGACGAGCGTGGCTTGGTCGGATCCCGACGTTGCCGGGTACGTGCTCGGCACCGTCGGCTATCTGGTGGGCATCGGTGTGCTCGGGGTCGCTCTCGGCGTGCTGCTGCGCGGCATCGGAGCCGGGCTTGGTGTCTTGATCGGCGGCGTGCTGTTCGTCCCGGCGCTGCTGACCGCACTGCTGCCCGAGAGCTGGGGGTCGGTACTGAAGTACCTCCCCTCCAACGCGGGCAACGCGTTCACCGGCGCCCAGACGGGAGGCGATCTCCTGAGCTACAAGCAAGGTGTCGTGGTGTTCATCGCCTGGGTGGCGATCGCCGTGGTCGGCGCCGGGTTTGCGTTGCTGCGACGCGATGCGTGAGCCCGCGCCTCAGGCAGACCCACGCTGCCAGCGCGGCTCGCCGCCGACCCAGGTGGCCAAAACCTCCACCGCGCCGATCTCGTCTGCGTCCACGGCCATGAGATCTCCCTCCAGCACCGTGAAGTCGGCGAGGAATCCCGGCGCGAGCCGGCCCTTGACGGCCTCCTCACCTGACACGGTCGCCGACCCGACGGTGTACATCCACAGGGCCTCGCGCAGCGAGACCCGCTGGCTCGGTCCTACGTCGCTCCCCTGCCGAGAACGCCTGGTGACACAGCTCTGAAGCCCGAGCAGGGGTTCGAACGGGCCGCACGGGATAGTCGGACGAGCCTGCGACGGTGAGGCCGGCATCCAGCATCGACCGATGAGCAAACATCCGTTCCAGCCGCGCGCGCCCGTACCAACCGATCAGCGTTTCGCCGTGAAACCAGGCGTAGCTGCCGAAGGGCACAGCCATGACATCGAGGCTCGCCATCCGGGAAAGGATCTCCGGCGTCACGAGGGAGCAGTGCTCGATGCGGTGCCTGAGCCGGCGACCCTCCCCCCGATCCGGGGCCGCCTCCAGGGCGTCGAGCACCATGGTGATCGCTCGTTCCCCGTTGGCATGGATCGCGAGCCGCACGCCCGCGCCGGTCGCCTGCTCGACGAGCTCGCTGAGTCGCGGCTCGTCCATCGTGAGGATGCCGCGATCGTCCGTACCCTCGAACGGCTCCGCGACCGCGCAAGAACGACCGGCGACGGCACCGTCCGCGAAGGCCTTGATCCCCCCGATCCGCAGCCACTCGTCACCGAAGCCGTCCCGAAGTCCGAGGTCGGCGACCGTCGAGAGGTTGGGGTAGGTGAGCAGCGCGTTCACCCTCAGCCCGAGCCCACGGTTCCGCGCCTCCTGCAGCGCCCGGAGCTCGTGCGGCCCGACCATCGCGTCCCCCACAGAGGTGAGGCCGGAGGCGAGAAACGTTTCGGCGACCTCGAGGATCGCCGCGGCGTGGGCATCGACACCAATGACCGGTGCAATCGGCGTCCCCGAGGCGAGCGACGGGTAGACGAAGTCAAACAGCGCCTGCTC
The DNA here is from genome assembly GCA_963820065.1 of uncultured Actinomycetota bacterium. Lineage (GTDB taxonomy): Bacteria > Actinomycetota > Actinomycetes > DATJPE01 > DATJPE01 > JANPBY01. The sequence goes on from CAWFYM010000010.1 coordinate 836,531, forward strand.
GGCGAGATATCCGTCAAGTCGTCCCTGTTCGTCGCGCCCGAGCTGTCCGCCCGCCGGGTCGCCCGATCCGTCGTCAAGGCCGCCCAACGCGAGAGCTCGGGAGTTGGCCACACCCCAGTGGGCGCCAATGTTCACCACGATGACCGGACCGTCCGGGACGAGCCGATCCAGATCTGCTCGCGTCAGCCGGCGACCGTTGCCGCTGCGCACGTGGTCGTAGCGGTTGCCGATCAGCCAGGCCCCCGGCGGTAGGCCCTCCGCGAAGTTCATCAGTGCCCGTTCGAGGGCTTCCGGCCCGTCGACATCATCACCTGAGAGGTCGAGTCCGGTCGCCTGCGCTGCGGTCATCGTCAGGTGGCTGTGCGCGTCGTTGAGGCCGGGCACGACGGTCACGTCGCCGTAGTCCCACCGCCCAGCATCCGGCGCCAGCGCTTGCATCTCTTCCACCGACCCGGTGGCGAAGACCCGGTCTCCGGCGACGAGCAGGGCCGTAACGTCGTCGCCCGACTGGGTGACGATCCTGGAAGCGATCACCAGCCGGAGCTCGGACACGGACCCATCCTGGGGCCGCGCAGCAGGGGCGTCCAGCCTGTCAGCTGAGGGCCATCTGGGTCTGCGGTGACGTCACGGTGCGACCGCGACAGGCGGCAGGTCGAACTCGTCGTCCGACTGACGAAGCAACGCCACGGTCGCGCCCCCGAAACCGACCGCCGCCACGACGAGCCCGGCAGCCACGAGGACGTGGCTCACCTGGAGAAAGGGGTGCGTGAACGCACCGACGATCAGGGCGCTCCCCATCCAGGCTGGGGCAACCCGGCTACGCCACAACGCAAGCCCCAGAAGAGGCAATCCGATGAGCAGCGCGACGATGAACCCGAGCGAGGCGAGGCCGACGACGGGGTTGGAGTCCAACGCGTCGCTCAGCCGACCGACCGCCGCCACGTCCAAGCCGTTTTGAACGGTGACCAAGGCGTCACGGTCCCCATTGGGGAGGATGGCGATCGCTGCGAGGAAGCCAGACATGGTGATGAACGCGGCTACCGTGGTCAGCCGTGGCGTGGCTCGCCGTGTCGCCCAGGCGACGGCGGCAACCGCTGGGATCAGGCCGACCACGAAGACCGCGTCGAGCCACTGCAGAACGACGACCAATTTCTCATGGGCTGCAAAGGCTTCGACGCTTGCGGCGAACGAGTCGTCCGATGGGGTCGGGTAAAGCAAGTAGTCAGCTGCCTTCGCCAACATCGGGAGCGGGGCGATGATCGCGAGCAGGATCCGCCAGAACCGTCGAGTGTCGTGCAGAGTCGGCTCCACTGCCCCGCTGTGAGGCGGAGCGGCTGGGATCGATCCCCTGGAAACAGACATGGTGGCTCCTCGTTTGTCATCGTGTTGGCTCGACTGTGGGCCAGACCGCAGCAGGCTGTCGCGGGGTCGCCCACCCATCTGTCCCGGCTTCTCCTATTGGAGATGGGTGCTTGCCCCTACCCCAAGGTGGCAACCACGGGCGCACAATGAGCCATGACCGCGAAGGGGCGACTTCCCGCCGTGGCGGCCGCTCTCACGGTGCTGCTGGTCTTCGGCGCCTGGGTGTCGTGGCTCGCTGGCGGTTTCACGCTGAGTGACGCGGCGGACTCGTACCTCCTGTCGAACTCCGTCATGGCGTTGACCTTCACCGGGTTCGGAGTCCTCGTCCTCAGCCAACGCCCGAGGCACCCGATCGGCCGCCTGTTCGTGGCCTTCGGTGCCTGCTACACCGCCAGCGTCGCCTGCCTCGGAATAGTCACGGGCGTCGGCGACCTGAGCCCGGCTTGGGAGCGCGCCTTCACCGCCGTCGGCATCAGTATCTGGATTCCCGCGCCGCTCGTCTGTCTTCCCCTGATCCTGCAGCTATTTCCGGACGGTCGCCCGCTTTCGGATCGCTGGCGGTGGCTGGTCGCCGTGACTCTCGGGTTGACGGTGACTGCGCCACTTCTCGTTCTCCGACCTGACGCCCTGGCCGAGGAGGAGATCGCAGACAGTGGACCCCTGCTCCCAGACGGCGCAGGACAGGTCGTGTCGCGCGTGCTGCCGTTCTTCGTCGGCCTCGGACTCCTCGTGCTGCTCATCAGCGTGGTGTCGCTTGGCCTACGAGCGCGTCGCTCCACTGGGGTGGAACGGCTTCAGGTGATGTGGTTGCTCTGGGCCGTCAGCGTGTTCGTGCTGCTCAACGCGCAACGCCTGGTTACCACGAATGGGCCGGTTCTGTTCTTGCTGACGATGGCCTTGATCCCCGCGGCTGCCACCGTCGCGATCGTTCGCTACGAGCTGTACGACATCTCGCTGATCGTCAACCGGTCGATCGTCTACGGTCTCCTGACGGCAGGCGTCGTCGCTTCCTACCTGGGGCTAGTGGCGCTTCTCGGCGACTTCTCCACCCAGCACACGGAGGCCGCCCCCTTGGTCGCCGTCGGCGCTATCGCGGTGGCTTTCGCGCCTGTTCGTTCTCGTCTGCAGTCGAGCGTGGACCACTTGATGTACGGACGCCGGCGCGACCCTTCGGACGCCACCGCCCGGGTTGTCGTTCGCCTGGGAGACGGGTTGGACGGAGTCCTAGCCGCGGTCTGCGACACGCTGCGCCTCCCGTACGTCGCCGTGATCGCAGGGGGCCGGGTCGTGACCGACCATGGCCGGCTACCGGAGCACGCCGAAACCTTCGCCCTCGATGTCCCGGACGGACCTGACGCGGACCTCTTGATCGGTTTGCGGCCCGGGGAGTCTCACCTGTCTGCCGCCGACCGCCGAGCCCTCACGATGCTCGTTGCGCCGATCGCCTTGGCCTGGCAGGCGGTCAACCTGTCACATGAGCTGCAGGATTCGCGGGCCCGGATCGTCACCGCTCGAGAGGAAGAGCGACGCCGACTGCGACGGGACCTGCACGACGGCTTGGGGAGCGCTCTCACCGCGGTCACCCTCAAGGTCGATGCCGCCCACAACCTTTCCTCCTCTGATCCCCATCAGACCGCCGAGCTGTTGGTCCAGCTACGGTCGGACCTCACCTCGACCATCGACGAGATCCGGCGCCTCGTCCAAGACCTCCGTCCCCAGGCCCTCGACGAGCTCGGTCTGGTCGGTGCGCTGCGCCAGCGCGCCGACCACGCCTGGCGAAGGGACGACGGGTCGTTCCGGGTGACGATCGACGCCCCAGCGTCCTTGCCCTCGATGCCTGCGGCTGTGGAGGTAGCGGCGTACAGGATCGCGGCTGAGGCGGTGACCAACACCTTGCGCCACTCCCATGCCCGTTGTTGTGCCATCACCGTTCGGGTCGACGGTGGCCTACACGTGGAAGTTAGCGACGACGGGGGAAGACCAGCAGCGCCCTGGGAGCAGGGCATCGGACTGATGTCCATGAACGAGCGTGCCACCGAGCTCGGCGGTCGCCTGACCGCTGGCCCGACCGACCAGGGCGGGTGGGTCCACGCCGTCCTTCCCTTGAACCCCGCATGAACGAGCCGTCGATCATTCGGATGGTCATCGTCGATGACCACCCGCTCATGCGTGACGGTCTCCGGGCGCTGGCCGCCTCGCTGCCCGACATCGACGTGGTCGGCGAGGCGGGCGACGGTGAGGCTGCCCACCGCGAGGTCCAGCTCACCCACCCCGACGTCGTCATCATGGACCTCAACATGCCGGGGACGAACGGGGTCGACGCCACGCGGGCGATCATGCGCAGCTCGCCGGGAACCCGAGTCCTCGTGCTGACCATGCTGGAGGACGACGACTCAGTCTTCGCAGCCATGCGAGCCGGAGCGTCAGGGTATGTTGTCAAGGGCGCCCAGCAGGAGGAGATCCTGCGTTCCATCAGGGCGGTCGCCGCCGGGCAGGCCGTCTTCGGACCCTCAGTAGCGAGCCGCATCATCGATTTCTTCGCCCGCGGTCACCAAGCGGCGACGGCAGCCGCGCCGTTCCCGGAGCTGACGTCTCGCGAGCGCGAGGTCCTCGACCTCGTCGCCGCTGGTCGGTCGAACACCGCCATCGCGCAGCAACTAGTGATCAGCACGAAGACAGTGAGCAACCACATCTCGGCGATCTTCGCCAAGCTGTCGGTCGCCGACCGAGCCGAGGCCATCATCCGGGCGCGGGAGGCTGGCCTCGGCCGGCCGCAGGTGTGACCGCGGAAGCAAGGGACGCCGAGGAGATCAACGGGCGAAAGCCCAAGGTTTGACAGCCCTAGCCGAGAGCCGCGCCGTACCCGTCGTACTCTCGGCCCTCGCGGTCAGCCTTCTGGTGCCCCGCCTCCCACTGGTACGCGCTGATGCCCCCTGGCTGCCACGGGCCGGTGCTGCCCATCGACCGTGCTATCGGGCTCTTGTCGGGAAGGGCCAGCTCCTGCCGCACGACGGCGACTGGGCGGTCTGCCAGGGCAAACCAGTCCAGCGCCAGGAAGTCGTTGCTGCCCCTGCACAATGCGCCGCGTCGCATGGCATCCCCCAATCGACGAGTCATACCCGTTCGCGACAGGTGACCGGCGTCAGCCTCAAACAGGCCTGCCCCTCGCGCGAGGGCGCCCGTTTCGAAGAGGCTGACGACCATAGCGAGCAGGCTGAACGCCCGCGGGTCGTCATTGGCGCGTGCGATAAACCCGAAGACCTCGAGTTCGTTCTCCACGGTCGTCCCGTAGTCGGCCAGCACGTGGACCCAATCGTGCTGAGCCAGCAACGGCGGTGCTGATCCAGGTCGACCCGGAAACTCGAATCCGCGCGCCAGGTAGAAGTCGTGGACCCTGCGACCGAGGCTGTCAGGAGGCAGGTCTCCCAGCGCGGACCAACGCGCGGCTAGTCCAGGGTCATCTTCGGCCAGTCCCCAGACCTCCGCGATCCCGTTCGTCCCGGCCAGGGTGCCTGCCGCCTCTTGGAGGTAGCCGTTGCGGTCGAAGTCGACCTGGACCAAGGCCATCGAGTGGGTGCTTAGGTCGCGCGCGGCGCGGAGAAGCCCGTCGTGGACGCCGAGCGCGTCCGCGTAGGCATCGAGGCGGTCGGAAACAGTGGTTGGGAGCGGATGGACCACGAGTGCGGACAGCGCCATCACCTGCACGATGCGCCGTCGGTAGGCCTCGTTCCGTCGCGCAAGGACGCGTGCGAACTCCTGCGCATCGGCCGGGCCAGCAGTCGACAAGTCTGGCTCGTGACCGGTCATGGCCGTGAACAGGGCCGTGACAAGCAGCCGCTGAAGCTCGGTGGGACCTTGCTCCCCTGCTACTGCCGCAAGAACCCCACCCGCTACCTGGGTGACCTCGTCAGAGTCTGGGGGTGTCAGCAGGACGTGGGCGTCGTCAGGAAGAGGAATCGTCATCGTCGTCTCCCACCCGCGATCAGTTGCGCCGTCCGACGGGCGCGGCGCACTTACGTTGGAAGCGGCCCGAGCCCCGACCCTAGGATCGGCTCACCGCGGGGCTCGGCCAGCTCCCATGAATCTTGCGAGTCGCCCAAATGAGCATCAGCGAGAGGGACGCGCTTCGCAACTGGGCAGGCAACGTCCACTTTGCCGCCGGCCGGGTCGAGCACCCTCGATCCCTGGACGAGCTCCGCGAGCTCGTTGCGTCCTCCCGCCATGCCCACGCACTCGGCACCGGTCATTCATTCTCGACCGTCGCAGACACCGAAGGTGTGTTGATCGCGCTCGACCGCATGCCCGCTGCGGTGGCCATCAACGCAGACGCGCAGACCGTGACGGTCGGTGGACAGGTCCGCTGGGGTGAACTGGCGCCGCTGGTTCAGGCCGCCGGGATGGCCCTCGCCAACATGGGCTCACTGCCACACATCTCTGTTGCTGGCTCGCTGGCCACCGGCACCCATGGATCCGGCTCCGGGCTCGGATGCCTCGCGACCGCCGCGCATTCGCTGGAGATCGTCACCGCCGACGGCGACCTTCGAGTCGTCAGTCGAGGCGAGCCAGATTTCGACGGGACCGTCGTGGCCCTAGGCGCTCTCGGTGTCGTCGTCCGGGCCGAGCTCGCTCTGGTTCCGACCTACGACGTCAAGCAAACGGTGTGGGACGACCTACCGTTCGACGAGGCGCTCGATCACTTCGACGAACTCATGGACTGCGCACGAAGCGTCAGCCTTTTCACCAGCTGGGCGAACGATCGCTTCGAGCAGGTGTGGGTGAAACGGGACACGGCTGATCCCGGAGTCGAGCTGAGCTGGTCGACCGCGCGTGCCGCGATGTCTCGGCGGCATCCCGTGCCCGGCATGCCCACCGAGGCTTGCACGCAGCAGGGCGGGATCGCCGGGCCGTGGTTCGAGCGGATACCTCACTTCAGGCCCGACTTCACACCGAGTAGCGGCCACGAGCTCCAGAGCGAATACCTCGTGGACCGGGCGCACGCGAGGAATGCGCTCCTGGCGCTGAAGAGCATCGCCTCCAGCATCGCCCCGGTTCTTCAGGTCAGCGAGATTCGCACGGTGGCGAGCGACTCGCTCTGGCTCAGTCCCTGCCACGGACGGGACAGCGTCGCTCTGCACTTCACCTGGGCGGACGACGTCGACGCTGTCCTGCCCGTCCTCGAGACAGTCGAGGCGGTGCTTGCACCCTTCGAGGCACGCCCGCACTGGGGCAAGTTGTTCACGTCCAATGCGAAGCAGGTGCGCGAGACGTACCCGCGTTTCGGTGACTTCGTCGCGTTGCGCGAACGTTGGGATCCGCAACACCGATTCGACAACGACTTCTTTCGCGCCCTCGTGGAAGCCTGAAGAACACCGTGAGCTGCGAACCTTCTCGCCACCCACGCGGGGCGGGAAGGATTCCGGTCGACCGGGACCCCATGCCCTAGCACCCGGGACCTCCGGAGCACCAGCCTGCAGGGATCTAGTTCACCAGGGGCGGATCCAGCGCTGAGGGAGTTCCCATGACGACCACCATGACTGAGTTGTTGCCTTCGTCGACGGGTTCACCCCCGGCCGGTAGTCACATCATCCCTGGTCCGCGACTTTGCCATGTCGACCCGTGTCCCGGAGCGGTCGGTCGCAGACTTCGAGGACAACGCGCTGCTCCTCGTCCTCCTCGCCGATGGTTCGGGACCCGAACGGTGGATGGGCCTATCCGCAGTCCCTGCTTCGGCTGGGGTACGGCGAGGTTCCGCCTACTGCCCCACGCCGGCCGATCAGCGAGGTCATGCTCACTGCGTGAGTCCCAGCGCCGGGCGTTGGGCACGAACTCAGGGTTGCTCGAGGATCTGTTGGGCGGTGGTCGAGGTGATCCAGGTTGTCCATTCCTCGGCGGTCCACCCGAGATCGGCGACCGAGGCGAAGAGCTGGGGGCCGAGCAGCACGTGCAGGATGTCGGTGGCTCGGGAGGAGTCGAGGCCCCTTCGTAGGTGACCCCGGCTGCGCAGGCTCTCGACGTACGCGGCGAACGCCTGGTGACGGAGTTGTTCTCGGCTGTCGAACAGGGCGCGGACGTCCGGCTCACCGCTGGCCAGCAGGACGTGGACCAACGGGCCGACGCGCACGAGGATCCTGGCGTTTCCTTCCACGAACAGCTGCAGGCCGTGGCGAGGGTCGGGATCTTCGAGCACGGCCGTGAACCACAGCTGTGCGTCGGGCGGAGGCGCGCCGACGTCGCCAAGGACGGCGTAGTCGTAGACGTCAGCGAGCAGTTTCTGCTTGGTGTGGAAAACGAAATACACCGTTTGGACGGCCACCCCCGCCGCGTCGGCAACCGCGGCCATGGTCGTGCTGCGCCAACCACGTTCGACCAATAGCCGACTGGCCGCTTCGACGATCCGCCGCCTCGTTGCCGCCGCTCGCTCTGCGCGCGTCAATGGGTGCCCAGTGATTGGGGTCCCAGGGTCCCTCTTGACAGGTGCCATCCAGAGGAACAGTATCCGTCTCATTCACTAGTGCCGAACACTAGTGAATAACTCTAGGAGATGCAGATGCCCCGAGCTCGGTCCTCGTGTTCTGCTCTCGACCGGGTTGGTGCTAGCGCTGAGATTTCTTGTTCTGCTGGCACGGATGTAGGGGGTCTGAGCTGCCTCCTAGTTTCGGGAGATGTTCCCGGGTGGGTGGGACTCCGGCCCCTGGTGCGTGTGACAGGCGAAGCGCCATCCTCCACGAGCGTTGTCCGTCAAGACCCGACCTTTTCGAGGAGTTCTCTGTGACTACCAGCATGGTTGAGGTGTCTGTCTCTTCGGTGTGTCCGCTGCGGGCCATGGGTTTCGCGCCTGCCTGCGGCTATCTCTTTGGAGCGCTGCGATGAGGCGGGCAGCGGGTATCGCGTTCGCGGCGGTGGCAGTCGCCGGTGGGCTCGTGGTCGTCCCGGCCGGTGAGGCCGTTGCGGATGGTGGCTCGGTGTGCGTGCGGGTGCGCGGCGCGTGCTACCCGACTGTGCAGGCGGCGGTGAACGCGGCGCACCACGGGGACACCGTGCGCATCCCCGCGGGCCGGTTCGCTGGCGGGGTGGTGGTCACCAAGAGCATCACCCTCGCTGGCGCCGGGGCGGGCCGCACCGCCCTGGTCGGCGGGGCGCATGTGTTGACGGTGGGGACGTTCGACGCGCCCTGGCAGCCGACCGTGCACGTCTCGGGGCTGACGTTGACCGGGGGCCGCGCGCACTCCGGACCGGAGTCTGTCCCGTTCGCCGGGCTGGATGGAGCGATCGCTTCCGGTGCGGGATTGCTCATCATGCCCGGCCAGGACTTCGGTCCGGGCGCCACAGTGACCGTGTCCGACAGCCTCATCCGCAACAACCGGGTCTCCCCGACCGAGAGCAAGTTGCCCTCAGCCGACCAGGAGGAGTACTGGCCGCGCTGCCCGGATGGGTTCTGCACCTTCGCCGGCGCCTTCGGCGGTGGGGTCGACAACTGGGGTGACCTCACCTTGGTTCGCACGACGGTGTCGAACAACCGGGCTGGTGGGCCATTGGCCTCCGACGCCGACGGCGGGGGCATCGTCAGCTGGAACGCGTTGACCCTGGACCACTCGACGGTCACCGGCAACACCGCGTCCGCAGTGGCGCCGCACGGCAGGTACGCCGAAGGCGGCGGCCTCTTCATGCAGTCCGGCACGACTCTGACCATGCGCCACAGCTCGGTCAGCGCCAACAAGGCCAGCCTGACCAGCACCAACCCGGTCACCAACCCAGACGGGTCGTCCACCGATATGCTGGTCAACTCCGGCGGGATCCACGTCAGCGACGAAGGCGACGAAAGCACCGTCACGATTCGCTCATCCCACATCGACCGAAACGTCGCAGTCGTACACAACCCCCAAGGCAGTGCCGGGGTCCAGATGTCCGGCATGCAGTTGGGCTACAGCCGCCTGAGGCTCGTCAACAGCACCGTCAACAACAACCGTCAGCGGTCGCTGGTCAAGGAGACCGTCGACTGGCCAGCGGGTGGCGCCACGGGGTGGTGCGCGCACGGCGCGATCCGCGGGTTGTCCGTGACCGGCAACTCCACCGTCATCACCGCGCGGCATGGCCTCGCCGTGGCGATGCCTGCGGTCCAGAACTTCGCGCGAGAGTGCGGGAACTCCAAGAGGTTCACGATGAGCAACTCTGTGATCAGCGACAACACCACCACCGCGCGCGCGCCACACGGCGACGTATACGTCTGGGGCGCCGGGATGTACGTCAACGCGCGGTTGACCATGCGCCACGTCGCCGTCACCGGCAACCGCGGGCTCGGCTTCGGGACCGGCGGGGAGGTCAAGGGCGGCGGGATCTGGAACGGTGCCTTCCCGTTCCTCGATGACATGAACAGCGAGCTCACCCTTGACCACGTGCGGGTGACCGGCAATTCCGTCGGCGGATCACCGGCGCTGACCCTGGCCGGGGGCGGGATCTACACCCGCGACCCGATCACCTTCCACTCCAGCATCGTGCGCCACAACCGGCCCGACCAGTGCTCCGGCTGCACCATGGCGACCGGTACGGCTTCGACCCTGCAGCACCTCGGTGTCCAGTCACCGATGCAGGCAGGAAGAGCAGCGCACGGTGTCCTGGAACGCAACACGATCCTGCAGATGCTGACATCGCGTCCAGGTCTCAGGCCGTGACATACCCCCGGTCGGTCGGCCCGTTGCCGACCGACCGGGGCTCCACCTGGCGGGCGCGTTCCTCTTCGCGGCCCGGGTGGCCTGCTCGCGCACGGTGGCCAACACCAACTGGGACGAGTCATCGCCGTCCCCGCGTCCACTCATCGTCGCGTTGCGGGCACGTTGGCATCCGAAGCACCGCTTCGACAACGCCTTGCTTCGCGCACTCGGGGAAGCCTGAAGAACACGGTCAGTTCCGAACCTTCTCCCACCCCACAAGAGCCGGGAAGGATTCCCGGTCGACTGGGACCCCAAGCCCTAGCACCCGGGACCTCCGGAGCACCAGCCTGCAGGGATCCAGTCCACCAAGGCCGGATCCAGCGCTGAGGGAGTTCCGATGACGACCACCATGACTGAGTTGTTGCCTTCGTCGGCGGGTTCACCGCGGGCCAGTATTCACATCTGCGTCGACGGTCCGTGCGTGGGAGGGATCCGATGAAACGACAAGCAGGTGTCGCGGTTGCGGTGCTCGCGGTGGCAGGTGGGCTGGTGCTGACCCCGGCCGCCGCGGCGGACGCTTCGGGGGGGTCGCCGTGCGTGGGGGTGCGCGGCGCGTGCTACCCGACTGTGCAGGCGGCGGTGAACGCGGCGCACCACGGGGACACCGTGCGCATCCCCGCGGGCCGGTTCGCTGGCGGGGTGGTGGTCACCAAGAGCATCACCCTCGCTGGCGCCGGGGCGGGCCGCACCGCCCTGGTCGGCGGGGCGCATGTGTTGACGGTGGGGACGTTCGACGCGGCCTGGCAGCCGACCGTGCACGTCTCGGGGCTGACGTTGACCGGGGGACGCGCGCACTCCGGACCGGAGTCTGTCCCGTTCGCCGGGCTGGATGGAGCGATCGCTTCCGGTGCGGGATTGCTCATCATGCCCGGCCAGGACTTCGGTCCGGGCGCCACAGTGACCGTGTCCGACAGCCTCATCCGCAACAACCGGGTCTCCCCGACCGAGAGCAAGTTGCCCTCAGCGCGACCAGGAGGAGTACTGGCCGCGCTGCCCGGACGGGTTCTGCACCTTCGCCGGCGCCTTCGGCGGTGGGGTCGACAACTGGGGTGACCTCACCTTGGTTCGCACCACGGTGAAGGGGAACACCGCCGGTGGACCGCAGGCCTCTGACTCCGAGGGGGGCGGGATCCTGAGCTGGGGTCCGCTCACGGTTCTGGCCTCGACGATCACCGGCAACACCGCGTCCGCAGTGGCGCCGCACGGCAGGTACGCCGAAGGCGGCGGCCTCTTCATGCAGTCCGGCACGACTCTGACCATGCGCCACAGCTCGGTCAGCGCCAACAAGGCAAGCCTGACCAGCACCAACCCGGTCACCAACCCAGACGGGTCGTCCACCGACATGCTGGTCAACTCCGGCGGGATCCACGTCAGCGACGAAAGCACCGTCACGATTCGCTCATCCCACATCGACCGAAACGTCGCAGTCGTACACAACCCCCAAGGCAGCGCCGGGGTCATCAACGCCGCGCTCCAGCTGACGATCAGCGACCTAACCCTCACGAACACCACGGTGAACGGCAACCGCGCGGTCGCCCGGATCAAGTCCACCTACGGGCCGATGGGGAGCGCGTTGCAGTGGTGCAACCTGGGAACGATCCGTGGGCTCAGCGTGGTCGGCAACTCCACCGTCGTCACCGCGCTGCACGGCGACGCCGCCACTACCGGGGCGGTGTTCGCCGGGGCAACCGAGTGCAACGACGGCTTCGACCCAGGGCCGTCCACGATGAGCCACAGCGTGATCCGCAACAACACCGCCACCGCGATCGCACCCCACGGGGACGCCTCGATCGCAGGGGCCGGCATCTACGTCGACTCCCAGCTCACCATGCGCCACGTCACCATCACCGGTAACCGAGCGCTCGGCTTCGGTCAGGGCGGCAACGTTTACGGCGGCGGAATCTGGAACGGCGCCTACCCGTTCCCCTTCCTGGACGGAATCCACAGCGAGCTCACCCTCGACCACGTGGCGGTCACCGGCAACTCCGTCGGCGGGTCACCGGGGCTGACCCTGGCCGGAGGCGGGATCTACACCCGCGACCCGATCACCTTCCACTCCAGCATCGTGCGCCACAACCGGCCCGACCAGTGCTCCGGCTGCACCACGACGACGACGGCGGCGACTGCGGCGACCTCGCCGCGAAGTCGCTTGAAGCAGCGTCGTCGATGCTGCTGGGACGATCCGCATCCCCCGCGCACGACACGGCAGACCTGCTCGCGCGGATGCTCAGCTCAGGGAAATGGCTGACCCGATGAGGCGGCCACGCCGGTCGGTCCTCCGAGGCCGACCGGCGCTCCCCCTAACGGGCGCCTTCGTGCTGCTGGCTTTGGTGGGGTGCTCAAGCTCAGGTGTGTCAACACCCGCACCTGCCTCGACGCCTTCAGCGGCGGCATCCTTGCCCACGCCGAGCTCAACGGTCGGTGCGGCCTCGATCACCGCGAGCATCGATGGTGTGGCGGCCCTGCCACACCGCATCCACTGGGAGGCCACACCGTCGATCGACGCGGCTGATGTCTCCGAGGTCGACTTCCTGATCGACTCGGAGCTGGGCTGGACGGAGAGGAACCCTCCGTATTTCTACGGCAACGACGGCAACTGGCTGGTCACCTCCTTCCTCAAGCCAGGACAACACACTTTCGAGACACGACTGGTCACTCTGGACGGGCAGACGGTCTCCGACACGGTCTCCGCGACGGTGGGCAAGCCGACCCCGCCGCCCGCTTCGATCGCCGGGCACTGGGCGCGGGCGGTCTCCTCCGCTGACGTTTCCAAGGCGACCTCAGGTCAAGCCCCTCCCACAGGACGCTGGAGGCTGACGATCAACAACGTCGGATGGCTCCTGGAGGATCCCCAGGGCTACGGGCTAAGGGATGATGTGGCCTACCGCGCTGCGGGGCGACTGACCCTGCGACCGACGATTGAGGTGCCTCCCTTCCCCAATTCGACCAACGGTTCCTTCTGTGAGGATCCAGACCCGCAGTGGGCCTGGTCCTCCACGCTGACCAACAACGGGAAGACGATGAAACTCACCCCGGTCGGCAAGGATCCGTGCGGTGACAGGGCTGCCGTCTACCAGGGCACTTGGACCAAGACCTCGAACTGATCCGACTCGGCACCGGGCGATCAGCCACGACATACTTGTGGAGTGACCCCGGATGCTGATCTCCCGCGTACGGTCCGACGCCTGGTCGGCGTCTACAACGCAGACGGCGGCGTTCGTGGTGAGTTGGCGTACGTCGTCGGGCACCTGCGCGGGACGGCCAGCTGCTCATTGTGCGACATCACCCACCGAGGAGTACGACGGCGGCGATCATGGGATGTGCTCTGCAGGGGCCTCGAGGTGCCCTTCGACTTGGTGCATCGCAATGAGCGAACTCCAGAATTGATGGCCTTCACCGCAGCGCGGACTCCGACCGTCGTTGCCGAGCTGGCGGACGGCGGGTTCGTCGAAGTGCTCGATGCGGCTGCACTGGAAGCCATCGCGGGTGACGTCGAAGGTTTTGGTCGTGCCCTGTCGGGAGCCCTCGACGACAGACACCTCCAGGGTCGCTGATCTGCTGGGTCACCGAGGGATAGACGGGAGCTCCCACTCGTCATCGGACAACCGCAGGATCGCTACCGACGCGGCCATGAAGCCTAGGGCGTTGAGGAGCCAGGCTCCGGTGTCCACGACGGCGTTCGCCAGGATGACCAGGGCGATGAAGTGCAGAGGTTGTGAGGTCTCGGTCGTCGGCGTGCCGTGGAACCCGCGAGCGGCGAACACGCGCATCGCGGCCTCGAGCACGGCCTCGCGCCGCTCTTCGGCGGTGCTGAGCGTGCGCGGGGCGGAGCGATCGGTGGTCGTGGGAGCCATGGGGACGAGTGTGAGTATCTACTCACTCATGCTTCCTGTCAAGCCTCCCATGGGTATCGTGCGCGCCATGTCGCGCCCAACGCCTGCGCAGCGCCGCACCACCGCCCGGGTCGAGCGCCTGATCACGCTCGCAGCTCCGGGCCTCGACCTGCTCCTCGCCGTCGGGGACCGGATCTCCCGCGTGGCCGACCGCAAGGGCATCGAATGGGCGCCGCCGCGGCGCGCGCTGACCAGCGGGCCAGTGCAGCCGCCCGCCGCGCCCGCCGATGGCGCGGACACGCCCGGCTGAGTCCCCGCGGCTACCATTCGGCGCCCCATGGATCCCGATCAGATCGTTCTCGAGGAGACGCGCCAGCGCCCGAAGGTCGCCGTCGCCGCGGCAGTGTCCGCGATGCTCCTCGTCTCCACGTTCGTCGCGCTCTCGCTCGTCGAGCGCAACGCGAAGCACCCGAAGGACAGCGACCGTGCGCTCAAGGAGCGCCTGCTGCTCTACGCACACCACGTGCCGACGGAGATCGCGTTCAACCTGATGCTCAGCATCGGCACGGTCCTGATGGCGGTGCCGCTCTACTACCTCGCACAGGCCGCGAAGGCGCGCAACCCGCGGATGCCGAGCGTCGCCCGCTACCTCGCCGTGCTCGGCCCCGTGGCCTTCGCCGTCGGCTCGTTCGCCTCGACCGTGTACCTCTCGATCAAGGGCCGCTCCTACCTCCACGGTGACGGGCTCTACAAGAGCCGCCCCGGCGCGAAGGGCCCGTTCGCGTACGACATCGTGCACGCGACGCCGTTCGTCGTGATCAGCATCGTCCTCGTGATCGGCACCGTCGCGATCGCGGGCGCGTTCGCGATCGTGGCGATGAACGCGATGCGCGTCGGTCTGCTCTCGCGCTTCCTGGGGTACATCGGGATCATCGCGGGCGTCCTGATCGTGCTCCCGATCGCGCCGGCCACGGTGATCCAGGGGTTCTGGCTGATGTCCGTCGCCTGGATGCTCTTCGGCCGGACGAAGGCCGGACTGCCACCCGCGTGGATCACCGGGAAGGCGGAGCCGTGGCCGTCGATGCAACAGGCGCGCGAGGAAGCCGTGGCCGCGGGCGGGGAGACGTCACCGGCTCCACGCCCGTCGCTGTTCGGCGGCCTCGGCCGGCGCGCCGCGCCGCCCGAGCCCGAGCCCGCCCCAGCGCCGGCGGCGAAGCCGGCGCCGCATCCCAGCAGCAAGAAGCGCAAGCGCAAGCGGCGCGGCTGACGCCGCGCCGCCGCGCCGAAGCAGCCTCAGGCGATCGCCGGCGTCTCCGGCAGGCGCGCCAGCGCCGCGTCCATGTCCGCCTCGGAGAACTCGGGATCCTCGAGCGTCGCCGGACAGGTACGCGTCGTAGGCCGACAAGTCGAAGTGCCCGTGGCCGGAGAGGTTGAACAGGATCACGCGCTCCTCGCCCGCCTCCTTGGCCGCCTCGGCCTCCTCGATCGCGGCACGGATCGCGTGCGACGGCCTCCGGCGCCGGGATGATCCCCTCGGTGCGCGCGAAGCGCAGCGCCGCCTCGAAGGTCTCGTTCTGGCGGTAGGCGCGCGCCTCGACGACGCCCGGCCTTCACGAGCCCGCACACCATCGGCGAGTCGCCGTGGTAGCGCAGGCCGCCGGCGTGCATCGGCGGCGGCACGAAGTCGTGGCCGAGCGTGTACATCGGCATCAGCGGGGTCAGCCCGACCGTGTCGCCGAAGTCGTAGCGGTAGACGCCGCGCGTCAGGGTCGGGCAGGCGGCGGGCTCGGCCGCGACGAAGCGCGTGCTCGCCTCGCCCGCGCAGCACACGCGCGCACGAACGGGAACGCGATCCCGGCGAAGTTCGAGCCGCCGCCGACGCAGCCGATCACGACGTCCGGGCTCCTCGCCCGCCATCCCGAGCTGGCGCGATCGCCTCCTGGCCGATGACCGTCTGGTGCAGGCAGCACGTGGTTGAGCACCGAGCCGAGCGCGTAGTTGGTGTCCTCGTCGCTGCGCCGCGACCTCGACCGCCTCGGAGATCGCGATCCCGAGCGAGCCCGGTCGGATGGCTCGCCTGCGACGCGTCCGGCCTCGGTCAGCGTAGGACGGCGAGCGGTGCACCGTCGCGCCCCAGGTCTCCATCATCGAGCGGCGGTACGGCTTCTGGTCGTAGCTCGAGCCGACCATGAAGACCTCGCACTCCAGGCCGAACAGGGAGCACGCGAACGACGAGCGCGGAGCCCCACTGGCCCGCGCCGGTCTCGGTCGTCAGCTTGCTTGATCCCGGCCTGCGCGTTCTCGTAGGCCTGCGGCACGGCGCGTGTTCGGCTTGTGCGAGCCCGGCGGGCGAGACGCCCTCGTACTTGTAGTAGATGTGCGCCGGCGTATCCGAGCGCCCGCTCGAGGCGCCGCGCGCGGAACAGCGGCGTCGGGCGCCAGAGCTTGTAGGCCTCGCGCACCTCCTCGGGGATCTCGATCAGCGGCTCGGGCGAGACCTCCTGCTCGATCAGCGCCATCGGGAAGAGCGGCGCCAGATCGGCGCGGGCCCGCCGGCTCCATCGTGCCCGGATGCAGCGGCGGCAGCGGGTCGCCCGGCAGGTTGGGCAGCAGGTTGACCCAGTGCGTCGGGATCTCACGCTCGGACAGGAGGAACTTGACGTCGCTCATCGGGGGACTCCCACGTCGGGGATGAAGGGGCGCGGCGATTCTAGGCCGGATGGCGGGTCGGCCACCGCCCGGGAAGCCACAAACGCCGACGCGCCAGCTTCGAGAGGCAGTTGTCTAGCGCATTACCCCCGCGGGCAGAACGTGAGGAGCAGGAAATCCCGTCGAGCCGCCTCGTCGGCACCACCCGTCGGGGCGGGAGGAGAGTGCCCATGGAATCTGCAACCCTGCGCGAACCGACCGCGGGTCAGTCCGCAGAGGCTCGCGCCCCGGCAACCTGGACGGTCGCCGACCCAGGTCCGCTCGGGCTCGCTGCGTTCGCGCTCACGACGTTCGTGCTCAGCATGTTCAACGCCGACCTCGTCGGCAAGGGCGGTGAGCCGGTGGTCTTCGGTCTCGCGCTCGCGTACGGCGGCCTGGCGCAGTTGCTCGCAGGCATGTGGGAGTTCCGCACCGGCAATACGTTCGGCGCGGTCGCCTTCACGTCCTACGGCGCGTTCTGGATCTCGTTCTGGGCCTACGTGCAGTTCTTCGCGAAGTCGGTTCCGGCAGCGGATGCCGGGCATGCGGTCGGGCTCTACCTGATCGCGTGGGCCATCTTCACCACCTACATGTTCGTCGCGTCGCTGAGAACGACGGCCGCGATCGCGGTGGTGTTCGCGCTGCTTGCGATCACGTTCGTCCTGCTCGGGATCGGCGAGGCCGGGCCGCACGCGAACATCACGAAGGCCGGCGGCTGGTGCGGGCTCGCGACGGCAGCGGCAGCGTGGTACGCGTCGTTCGCGGCGGTGTGCAACTCGACGTTCGGCAGGATCGTCCTGCCGGTCCGACCCCTGAAGTAGCAAAGGACGGGCACCGGATGGGGAGGCGGCCGCGGATGCGCTCGCGGCCGCCTTCCGGCCCACGTCCCGACGCGCTAGGTTCGCGGCGGGCCCTTACCAGGAGAGACACGACATGGCGATCGAACCACAGCAAGGCGCAGAGCTCGAGCAGCAGCTCGAGTCGATGCTCGACATCGAATACTTCGACCCCCCGGAAGAATTCGCGTCGAACGCACTGATCACCGACCAGTCCGCGTACGAGGAAGCCGCGAAGGACCGCCTCGGGCATTGGGAGAAGCAGGCCGAGGCGCTCGACTGGTTCGAGCGCTGGGACACGGTGCTCGACGATTCCGAGAAGCCGTTCTACAAGTGGTTCACGGGCGGCAAGCTGAACGCGTCGCACAACTGCCTCGATCGCCACGTCGAGGCCGGCAAGGGCGACAAGGTCGCGTTCCACTGGCGCGGCGAGGAGGGCGAGGAGCGCGACATCACCTACGCCGACCTCCATCGCGACGTGCAGCGCTTCGCGAACGCACTGAAAGACCGCGGGATCGGGCCGGGCGACGTCGTCGGGATCTTCCTCCCCATGATCCCCGAGGTCGTCGTCGCGATGCTCGCCTGCGCGCGGATCGGCGCGCCGCACAACGTCGTCTTCGGCGGCTTCAGCGCCGAGTCGGTCCGCGAGCGCATGGAGTTCTCCGACGCGAAGGCACTGATCACGGTCGACGGCGCGCGCCGCAAGGGCAAGACCGCGCCGATCAAGGCCGAGGTCGATCGCGCGATGGAGGACCTCGACCAGCTCGAGACGATCGTCGTCGTCGCAGCACACGAAGGCCGACTGCGAGATGCGCGAGGGCCGCGACGTCTGGTACCACGAGATCTGCGAAGCGGCCGACGCGGAGTGCCCGGCGGAGCCGCTCGACGCCGAGCACCCGCTCTTCATCCTCTACACGTCGGGCTCCACGGCGAAGCCGAAGGGCATCCTGCACACGACCGGCGGCTACCTCACGCGGGTCGCCTACACGACGCGCGTCGTCTTCGACCTGAAGCCGGAGTCCGACGTCTACTGGTGCTCGGCCGACGTCGGCTGGGTCACCGGCCACTCCTACATCGTCTACGGCGCCGCTGCTCAACGGCGCGACCTCCGTGATGTACGAGGGCGCCCCGGACTATCCCGCACAAGGCCATCTGGTGGGAGCTCGTCGAGCGCTACGGCGTGACGATCTTCTACACCGCGCCGACCGCGATCCGCGCGTGCATGAAGTGGGGCGCCGAGGAGCCGGCCAAGCACGACCTGTCGCTCGCTGCGGCTGCTGGGGAGCGTCGGCGAGCCGATCAACCCGAAGGCGTGGCTCTGGTACCACGCGGTGATCGGCGGCGAGCGCTGCCCGATCGTCGACACGTGGTGGCAGACCGAGACCGGCGCGATCATGATCTCGCCGCTCCCGGGGCTCACGCGCACGAAGCCGGGTTCGGCAACGGTGCCGCTGCCGGGGATCGCCGCGAAGGTCGTCGACGAGGACGGCAACGACGTCGAGTCGGGCCAGGGCCTGCTCGTGCTCACCGAGCCGTGGCCGTCGATGCTGCGCACGCTCTACAGGGAACGACCGCTTCATCGACACGTACTTCAAGCGGTTCGGGAAGGACACCTACCTCGTCGGCGACGCCGCGATCCTCGACAAGGACGGCTACCTGTGGGTCGTCGGCCGCATCGACGACGTCGTCAACGTCTCCGGCCACCGGCTCTCCACGGCCGAGGTCGAGTCAGCGATCGTCTCCCATCCGAAGGTCGCGGAGTCCGCCGTGATCGGGCAGTCCGACGAGGACAGCGGCCAGGCGATCTGCGCGTTCGTGACGCTGAACGGCGACCTCGAGGGCACCGCCGAGCTGGAGGGCGAGCTGCGCGAGCATGTCGCCACGAAGATCGGCAAGCTCGCGCGCCCGAAGCGCATCATCTGGTCGGGCGACCTGCCGAAGACCCGCAGCGGCAAGATCATGCGACGGCTGCTGCGCGACATCGCGGAGGGCCGGGCGCTCGGCGACGTGACGACGCTGCGCGATCCCGACGTGATGGCCGAGCTCGAGGGGAAGATCAAGGAGGCGCAGGCGAGCGAGAGCTGAGGCTCTCGCTCGCGGGCGCTGCGTCGCGCCGCCTCGCCATGCTCGGCGGCGCGGCGCGGCGCGATCAGCTGACGGTGACGATCTTCAGCGCGCGGTGCCCGCGCGGCGTGGGGACGTTCGCAGTGGCGCCGGCGCGCTTGCCGGTCAGCGCGTGGGCGACCGGCGACTCGACGGAGAGCATGCCCTTGGCCGGCGCGGCGTCCATCGAGGAGACGAGCGTGTACGTGGCGCGCTTGCCGGACTCGTCCTCGACCTCGACGGTCGAGCCGAACCCGACGACGTCACCGCCCGCTGCCTCGACGATCACGGCGGTCTGCATCTTGTGGCGCAGAACCTTGATCTTCGTCTCGAGGTGCGCCTGGGCCTCCTTGGCGGCGTGGTACTCCGCGTTCTCCTTCAGGTCGCCCCACTCGCGGGCGGTCTTGATCTGCGACGCGATCGCATCGCGACCCGGACCCTCGAGCTCATTGATCTCGGCCTTCAGCGCTTCGAGGCCCTCGGCAGTCATCGGCGTCGTGTCCATCGGCCTAGCATGACGCACGCCGGGTTGATCCGCGGAACGCCCGCGGAGAAGATCGTCGACAAGCCCCCCGAAGGAGACCCTGTGACCTGGACCGCGCCGACCACCTACGAGGATGCCGTCCTCACCCATCGCTGGATCGTTCCCGAGCGCTACAACATCGCGCAGGACGTCGGCTTCAAGCATCCGCGGGACAAGCTCGCGATGGTGTTCGAGAGTCACACGGGGGAGAAGCGCGACGTGCAGTGGGGCGAGTTGCAGGACGACGCGTGCCGCTTCGCCAACGTGCTCGCCGCCCACGGCGTGCAGCAGGGCGACCGGGTCGGCATGGTGCTCACGCCGCGTCCCGAGACCGCCGCTGCGTTCCTCGGCACGTACGCGACGGGCGCGATCCTGCTCTCGATGTCGGTGCTCTACGGCGATGACGGCATTCGCCATCGGGTGCACGATTCCGGCGCGAAGCTGCTCATCACGAACGCCGAGAACCACGATCGGCTGGCAGCGCTCGATCTCCCGGTGGAGCACCTGCTGGTCCTCGATCGCGCGCTGCTCGACAGCGCGGCGACCGACTTCGAGGTGCTCGACACCTCCTGCGACGACCCTGCGCAGCTCTACTACACGTCTGGCACGACCGGGCTGGCGAAGGGCATCCTCCACGCGCAGCGCTACCTGCTCGCCCACGAGGAGTTCGGGTACTGCCACGACATCCGCGTGGAGGAGCGTTTCCACGGAATGGGCGAGTGGGCATGGGCGGCGGGCATCGCGCCGCTGCTCGGCCCGTGGCGGCTGGGAGCGGTGCAGTGCGTGTTCGAGCGCGAGGGCGGCTTCGACCCGCACAAGCAGCTGGACTTCCTCGCGCGCAACGAGGTCACGAACGTCTTCACGACGCCGACGGCGATGCGGGCGATGATGGCGATCCCGGATGCCGGCGAGCGCTACCCGCAGAGGTTCCGGATCGTGTGCAGTGCCGGCGAGCCGCTCAATCCCGAGGCGATCCGCTGGTTCCGCGAGCAGTACGGGGTCACGGTGCTCGACTACTACGGGCTGTCGGAGAGCTATCCGCTGTGCGCGAACTTCCCGTTCATGGAGGTGCGTGAGGGGTCGATGGGCAAGCCGATGCCGGGCTGGGACGTGCAGATCCTCGACGAGGACGAGCGTCCGGTGCCGCAGGGAGACCGCGGTGAGATCTGCCTGCGCGCGCGGAGCAACCCGCACTACCCGCTCGGGTACTGGAACAACGAGGAGGCGGGCCGCGAGACGTTCGGCGGCGAGTGGTTCCACACGAAGGACGCCGCCCGCTTCGACGAGGACGGGTACGTCTGGTACGAGGGCCGTGCCGACGATGTGATCATCGCCGCGGGCTACCGGATCGGCCCGTTCGAGGTCGAGTCCGCGTGCCTCGAGCATCCTGCCGTGGCCGAGGCGGCGGCGGTCGCTTCGCCCGACGAGTGAAGGGCAACGTCGTCAAGGCGTTCGTCGTGCTGGCGCAGGGCTACGAGCGGCAGCGACGAGCTCGGCGGGGGAGATCAAGTCGCACGTGCGCTCGCGGCTGTCGGCGTACGCGTATCCGCGCAAGGTCGAGTTCGTCGACGAACTGCCCAAGACGCTGACCGGGAAGATCCGGCGGATCGAGCTGCGCCAGCGGAGGTGGAGGCGGCGAAGGGCGGGTGAGCGGGGGCGCCGCTTGCGGCGGCGCTACCCGTGGAAGACGTGGATCGGGCCGCTGCGGACGACCTCGAACGCGCTGCCCGGGACGCTCTTCAGCTGGTTGAGGTCATCGTCGTTCCAGCGGCGGTCGCTCGCGCCGGTGAAGTACCACGAGCTGCCCTGGTCGGCGAGGATCATGCCGTAGCGCTTGAACGCGACGAGGATCGTGCGCGCCTCGCCGTGGAAGTGTGAGATGTCGAAGCTCTTCTTCAGGCGCAGGCGGGCCCCGTAGGGCGGGTAGGCGCTGTCGTCCGTCGTGCCGTAGTGCGTGGCGGGATGGATCCAGGCGCGGCGCACGCGCTCGGCGGTGAAGCGGATCGCGTGGTCGATGCGCCCGCGGTGGGTCTCGTCGTAGCGCACGAGGCCGGCGGTGATCGGGAGCCCGGCGGCATCAGCGGAGGTCCACGAGTCGGGGCGCAGGTGGTTGCTGCGCAGGTTGAAGACGGCGCCGCTGTCCGCGCGCCAGCTGCTGCCCGGGGCCGCGCCGCGCGCCGAACAGCTCGTAGAGCTTGCAGCGGCTGCGCTGCACCACGAGCACGTGGGCGTCCGAGCTGCCTTCGACCCTGGCGTTCGCCGGGATCGGATAGGGACCCTTGTCGCTCTCGTCGCCATATGCGGTGAAGTGGATCGGCACGCGCTTCTGGCTCTTCTTCGCAATCGTGATCGGGATGCCGTAGTCCGGATTGCTCCCGAAGTCGGGGTGCAGGAAGCGCCCGCCTTCCGAGATGCTGCGAATCCACCGAGCCGAGCGGGGATCGACCTTTGCGTGCGAGATGTCGCGGTTCAGCGCGTTGCTGCGCGGGAAGACCTGGCAGCCGCCGATGTGAGGCGTGCCGTTGCGGGCGGTGGCGGCGGTGTGTTTGGTCGGGCTGCTGCTTGTGACGCCGCCCGCCAGCGCGGACGCGACGACGCCGGCGAACGCGAGCCCGGTGAGGTTCGTCGCGACGATCGCGCGGGGTCCCATGCCTGGCATCTTCGCGCACATTCGGTTGCCGGCAGCGCCCGGATGAGCGGCGGCGCATAGGATCCGCCGATGTCCGATCTTCACGTCCTGATCGAGATCCCGAAGGGCTCGCGCAACAAGTACGAGTGGGACGAAGAGCTCCAGGCGATCAAGCTCGACCGCTTCCTCTTCTCCTCCGTCGTCTACCCGACCGACTACGGCTTCGTGCCGAAGACGATGGCCGCGGACGGCGACCCGCTCGACGTGATGGTCCGTCTCCGAGCCGACGTTTCCCGGCTGCGTGATCGAGGTCCGGCCGATCGCGCTGTTCCGGATGCGGGACGACAAGGGCGAGGACGACAAGGTCCTGTGCGTGCCGCTCAACGACCCGAACTGGTCATCGATCCAGTCGCTCGACGACGTGCCGCAGCCGATGCGCGACGAGATCTCGCACTTCTTCGGGATGTACAAGGAGCCGGAGGGGAAGGTCGTGAAGGTCGACGGCTGGTTCCCGCGCGAGGCGGCGCTGCAGGCGATCAAGGAGTCCCGCGCGGCCTGGGACGAGATGCACGCGGAGGGGTAGGGGCGGCGGGCGCGCGGCGGGCGGCGCGCGGCGCCGGCGCGGTCGGCGGCCGCGGACCGGGCAACCGGATCGGCGCGCCGGGCGAATGGACCGAGCCCGTTCGTGTGAGGTTTTGCCGCTCTCACGGGCAAAAGCTCACACGAAGCCCGGGGTCGAGGGCGCGGAGCCGGCGTGGACGGCGCGGCGCCGGTTCCTCCGGGTCACCGAGGGAAGCGAGACGGGGAGTCGACTCGGCGCCTGGTCTGGCACCCGCCGCGCGCGGGCACGCGCGGGCACGCGCGGGCGGGCGAGGACCGCCGCAGGCTGCGGCGTGTCGACACGCCGGGGGTGCTTGCCACGCATGTGGTGGGAAGCACCCCCGGCGCTGATTGTGCTCGTCGACGCCGGGGGTGCTTGCCACGTGTGTGGTGGGAAACGCCCCCGGCGGTGATCGCTCGACACTCGACGATCCCGCGCCGGCTCACGGCCGCCCGCGCGCGGCCGTCGGCAAGCCAGGCGCCCGCACGGCGCACCCCGACGCGTCCACCCCTCGGTGATGACGGACGCGGCGGCGACCCAGAGCGCCCGCCAGAGCGGAGCGCCGCCTACCCAGACGCGTCCTACCCCGCCCCGCGCCGCCCCTGCGTCCGCATCTCGGAGAGGATCCGCTCGAGCCGCGGCTCGGTCGTCGCGGTCGACGTGCGTCATCGCCGCGGCGACGCCGGGTGCACGGCCGCGATCTGCGCGTGCATCTCCTGCGCGACGGCGCGGTAGCGACGGGATGGCCCTCGCGGCCGGAGCGCAGCTCGATCAGGTGCATCGCCTCGCGCGCGTCGAGGTCGAGCACGTAGCGGATCCGGTAGCCGAGGCAGAGCGCGTACGGCGCCTCCTCGGCGAGCCCGGCGCCGCGAGCCGCTCGTACTCGCCGCGCGAGACGCTCGAGCGCGCGCGCGGTACTCGTCGCCGACAGCCGGCCGCCTCGACCTCCTCGGGCACGCCGGCGCCGAGGTCCGGCGAGAGCGCGCTGCCACTGGCACGGTGAGCAGCCGGTGGCGCTGCAGGTCGCGGAAGGCGCCGTAGTCGGAGACGATCTCGAAGCGGTAGCGCAGCGTCTCGAAGCCGCGGCCCGGGCCGGTGGCGCCGGTTCTCGCGCTCGCCGACGAGCTCGCGCGAGCAGCGCGCGCCCGCTCGTCGGCGGAGAGCGCGCGCGACCGCGGCGCGCGCCGCTCCTCCGCCGGCCGCCGACGCCTCGAACAGCAGCGCCGCGAGCAGCTCCTCCTCGTTGCCGTGCGACGCGCAGCAGCCGCACCGACGGCGCCGCCTCGCGCGTCGCGCCGGCTCGTCGAGCCCGAGCCGCGCCGCCGCCGCGGCCGCCGCCGCCGCCGCGCGCTCCTGCAGGTAGGCGATCCAGCGGCCGCCGCGGTCGGGCCGCGGCACGCGCGCGACGAAGCTCGGCATGATCGCCTGGAGCTCCTCGAGGATCATCCGCCGTACGTCGCGCGCCTCGGGCAGCGGGTGGGCGAGCAGGTGGAGGACGAGCTGCTCGTAGGTCTGGCCGGTCGCGAAGATCCCGACGTGCGAGAGCGAGGCTGCGGGGAGCAGGCCGCGGAGCGAGGTCGAGCGCCTTCGCGCGCACGCGCGCGCCGGTGTGCGGCCGCGCGACTCGCCCGTCGGCCGCCGGGAACCGCTCCGCGGCCCATGCCGTGACGCCGCGGGCAGCGCCGCGAGTAGGTCGTCGAAGAGCGTCGTCCATCGCCGCCTCGTACTCCGGGCCCGAGCGCGGCGTCGCGGTAGTAGCGGTAGCCGAACGCCGCTCGAGCATCGGCGCGTCGTAGGCGATGTAGCGCGTCGACTGCTCGAGGTAGGCGCGCGAGCCGCGGCCGCTGCAGGATCTTCGTCAGCACGTTCGACGTCCACTCGCAGGCGACGTGCGCGCCGCCGAGCTGCGCGACCGAGTCGTCGCCGTAGCCGAGGAAGATCGTCTCGTAGAGCTTCGCGGCGCGCTCGCCCTCGTCGCCCTCCCAGGCGGCCGGCGTGCCGGGCAGCGAGTCGGCGAACTCGTCGAGGAACAGGCGCCGCAGCGTGCCCGGGTAGCGCGAGTAGCGCGCGAACAGCGCGCCCTTGACCGTCTCGGGCAGGTTGACGAGCGCGAAGACCGGCCGGTCGAGGTTCGTGAAGTGCGGCGCGAGGCGCTCGCGCTCGTCGTCGGTGAAGGTCTCGACCGGATAGATCATCGGGGTGGAAGACCCTAGCGCGCGCCTCCGACGACACCGGCCGTCGCGCCGCGAGGTTCCCGCAATGTGCGCACGCAACTGCGGCGACGGCCCGGCGACGGCTCGGGATCAGCAGCCCGTCAGAGCAGCCCGAGCGAGCGGCCGGCGTGCTCAGCAAGGTGGAACAGCGGCGTCGGGATGATCCCGAAGAAGATGCTCGCGGCGCCGAACACGACCGCCACGAACGCGACCTCAGACCGGCACTGCGGGCGCGGCGTGCGTCGAGCCTCGGGCGAGCCGCCCGCCATCGACCGGCGGCCGCTCGGGCCGCGCGCCGGGCGGCGGCGGCCGTCGCGCATCCACATCGCCGCGATGACGCGCAGGTAGTAGCCGAGCGAGATCATCGAGCCGATCACGATCACGACGCCGAGCCACGTGTAGTCGCCGTCGACGGCCGCGTCGATCAGGTAGAACTTGCCGATGAAGCCCGCCGTGGCCGGGATGCCCGGCGAGCGAGAGCATCGCGATCGTCATCGGCCAGGCCAGCCACGGGCGCGCGCGCGCCGAGGCCGGCGACCGCGTCGATGTCGTCGCCGCAGGCCGGTCTCGCGCTCGCGCGCGACGATCACCGCGAACGCCGCGAGGTTCATGAGCGAGGTACACGGCCAGGTAGAAGACCGTCGCCTGGACGCCGAGCTGCGTGCCGACGACGACGCCGGCGAGCAGGTAGCCGGCCTGCGCCACGCCCGAGTAGGCGAGCATCCGCTTGAGCGAGGACTGGCCGAGCGCGCCGACGTTGCCGACGACGATCGTGATCGCCGCGAGCGCCGCGAGCGCCGGCGCCCAGTCGGTGCTGCGCGCCGATCAGCGCGACGTCGAAGAAGCGCAGGATCACGCCGAACGCGGCGGCCTTGGTCGCGACCGCCATGAACGCGGTGATCGGCGTCGGCGCGCCCTCGTAGACGTCGGGCGTCCACTGGTGGAACGGCGCGACCGACGCCTTGAACGCGAGGCCGACGACGCCAGCGCCGATGCCGGTGAGCAGCAGCGGGTCGGTCGCGATGCCGCCGTGCCGTCGAGCGCGTCGCGCGATCCCGGCGAAGTCGGTCGAGCCGGTCGCGCCGTAGATCAGCGCCAGGCCGTAGAGCAGCGTCGCCGAGCCGACCGAGCCGATCGATCAGGTACTTGAGCCCGGACTCGAGCGACGTGCTCGCGGCGCAGCTCGCGTCGCGCACAGCACGTAGAGCGGGATCGACAGCAGCTCGAAGCCCGAGGAACAGCGTCACGAGGTTCTGCGCGCGCGACGAGCACGACCATGCCCGCGATCGACGCTGAGAGCAGCAGCGCGTGGAACTCGCCGTGGCCGGCCTCGCGCGGCGCCGTGCGAGCGCCAGCGCCAGCAGCACCGCGGCGACGCCGCCGGTCGACGAAGATCAGGTCGAGGACCAGCGCGAGGTCGTCGATCGCGCAGCGCGCCCGAGACGATCGACTTCGGCTCGCGCCCAGCTGCCAGATCGTCAGCCCGAGCGCCGCGCCGAGCGTCACCAGCGTCAGCGCCGGCACGACGCCGCGCGCGCACGAACGCGCGCGCGCAGCAGCCCGACCATGCAGCACGACGCATCGCCGCCGCCGAGCAGCGCGATGAGCGGCGAGAGCCCGGCCCAGTCGATGTGCGGGCCCTTGACGTGGGCGTGGCGGCGAGCGAGCGGTCATGGCTGCCGCGTCGCGGCCTGCCGTCGGCCGCGAGCGCGTGTCGCTGCGGCCGCTGCGCGGCCGCGATCGGCGGCGCTGTCGACGCGTCGGCTCGGAGCGCTTCGAGCGCGAACTGCGGGTAGAGCGCGAGCGCCAGGATCACGAGCACGAGCGGCACGAGCACGAGCCGCGTCGCCGAGCGTCATCTCGCGCGACTCGACGCTTCGGCCCGACGCGGTTGTGCATCGTGCGGATGAACAGCGCGCAGCATGTAGACGCGGCGCAGCACCACGCCGGTCGAAGGCGACGATCGCGATCGACGAGCTTCGCCTTGAAGACGCCGAGCAGGATCAGGAACTCGCCGACGAAGTTCGACGAGCCCGGCATCGCGAGCGTGGCGAGCGCGACGATCAGGAACAGCGCCGCGAGCACCGGCGCGCGGAACGCGATCCCGCCCATGTCGCGGATGTCCTCCGAGCCGCCGGCCCGCGCGCGCGCAGCAGCGCGACGATGAAGAACAGCGGCGCCACGACCAGGCCGTGGTTGACCATCTGCAGCAGCGCGCCCTGGGCGCCCTGCGGGTCGCAGCGAGAAGATCCCGAGCGTGATGAAGCCGAGCTGCGCGATCGACGAGTAGCCGAGCGACCAGCCGCGCGTCGGTCTGCGTGAACGCCATCGCCGAGCCGTAGAGGATCGACGCCAGCGCGATCA
Source organism: uncultured Actinomycetota bacterium (assembly GCA_963820065.1). Lineage (GTDB taxonomy): Bacteria > Actinomycetota > Actinomycetes > DATJPE01 > DATJPE01 > JANPBY01. The sequence continues at coordinate 864,391 of CAWFYM010000010.1, forward strand.
GCAGCATCAGCGTCTGGAAGTGCGCGGTCGCGTGCGGGAAAAGCGGCAGCACGATGCGCAGGAAGCCGTAGGCGGCGACCTTCGAGAGCACGCCCGAGAAGACCGCCAGCACCGGCATCGGCATCGCCCGGTAGCCGTCGGGCATCCAGCCGTGCAGCGGGAAGGCCGGCATCTTCACCAGGAACGCGGCCGCGAAGCAGCAGGAAGATCCACTCCTGCGAGCCGCGCGACGAGCGGCAGCTGCGCTGCAGGTCCGAGAGCACGAACGTGATGTGGCCGCCGTCGCTGGCGTCGGCGAGCACGCCGGTCGCGACCGCCGCGGCGAGCATCAGCAGCGAGCCGACGAGCGTGTAGATCACGAGCTTCGTCGTCGCCCGCGACGCGGTCCGCGCCGCGCCCCACATCCCGATCAGGAAGTAGAACGGGATCAGCATCAGGTCGAAGAAGACGACGAACAGCGCCAGGTCCTGCGCCAGAAGCGCGCCGAGCACCGCCGTCTCGGCGAGCGCGAAGCTGGAAGAAGAACAGCCGCGGCGCGCTCCCACTCGCGCAGCGTCGCGCCAGACATCGCGGCGGCGAACAGCGATCGTCGTCAGCAGCGAGCAGGAACATGTTCAGCCCGTCGATGCCGAGCTTGTAGTGGATCCCGAGCTCGCGAGATCCAGACCTCGTCGGTGACGTGCTGCAGCCCGGCCGGCGCCCGAGTCGAAGTCGGCGAGGAGCCGATCGCGATGCCGAGCGCGCCCAGCGCGCCGAGCGCGCGCGAACCGCGGCGCGAGCTCGCCGGCGGCAGCGACCGCGCCGATCAGCGCCGACGACGGCGGGCAGCCAGATGAGGATCGGAGCAGGGCGCATGCGTCACGTCGCTCGCGAGCAGGAAGTAGAGGGCGACGCCGGCGAGCGCCGACCAGCAGCAGCGCGGCGTAGCAGCGCAGGAAGCCGGTCTGGATCGCGCGCACCGCGGCGGAGCCCGCGCGCACGATCGCCGGTCGTCCCGCCGACGAGCGTGCCGTCGACGAACGACGCGCTCGAAGGTCTGCTGCGCGAAGCGGCCGAGCCACGCGACCGGGCGCACGAAGAGCGCGTCGATCGAGCTCGTCGAAGTACCACTTGTTGCACAGAAAGCGTGTGCAGCGGCGCGAAGCGCTCGCGCAGCGCGCGGCGCGTGCCGCGGCTGGCGCACCCAGATCCGGTAGGCGATCGCGATGCCGGCAGCGCCGAGCACGCGCGCCGAGCACCAGGCCGATCCACGTCGGCGCCGTCGGACGGGCTCGTCGCGTGAGCGTCGAGTCGGCGAACGTCGGCTCGAGGAAGTTGTCGATGCACGTCGGTCGACGTCCGGGATCTGCGAGCACGCCGCCGACGACGCGCCAGACGCGCCAGCACGCCCATCGCGACCTTCATCGGCGAGCTCGCGCTCGGCGATGTGGTGGTCGGGGCCGGGGAAGCCGACGTCGGTGTCCTCCACCTCGCCGGTCGCCGGGTTGTGCGGGCTCGGCGTGGTGCAGGTGGCCGCTCCTCGAGCTCGCGCGCCTCGGGCACGGGCTCGCCGAAGAACGCGCGGAAGATCATCCGGAACGTGTAGATCGCGGTCAGGAACGCGCCGACGTAGCCGGCCACGTAGAGCACCCAGTGCCAGCCGCCGCGCTCGCCGACGCAGCAGCAGGATCTCGTCCTTGGAGAAGAAGCCCGAGAACGGCGGGATGCCCGGCGAGCGCCAGGCCGCCGATGATGAAGCAGGCGAACGTGAACGGCATCGCCTTGCGGAAGCCGCCCATCCGGTCCAGCGACTGCTCGCCGCGCCATCGCGCGCGATCACCGAGCCGGCGCGCCATGAACAGCAGCGCCTTGAAGAACGCGTGCGTCATCAGGTGGAAGAGGCCCGCCGACGTAGGCGCCCGACCGAGACGCCCATGATCATGTAGCCGATCTGCGACATCGTCGAGTAGGCGATCACGCGCTTGAGGTCGGTCTGCGACGAGCGCGATCGTCGCGGCGATCAGCAGCGTCGCGCAGCCGACGATCGCGCCGACGTCGGCGGCTGCCGGCGCCTGCTCGAACAGCGGGTGCATGCGCGCGATCAGGTAGACGCCGGCGGTGACCATCGTCGCCGCGTGGATCAGCGCGGAGACCGGCGTCGGGCCCTCCATCGCGTCCGGGAGCCAGGTGTGCAGCGGGACCTGCGCGGACTTCGCGAACGCGCCGACGAGCAGCAGCAGGCAGCCGGCGACGAGGTCGCCGTCGTTGGTCGGCGAACGCGCTCGGTCGACGCTCGCGAACGTCGCCGAGCAAGTCGAGCGTGCCCGTGTGCGCGGAAGATGAAGTAGGTGCCGAGCACGAGCCCGACGTCGCCGACGACGTTGATCACGAACGCCTTGATGCCCGCCTGCGTCGCCGTCGTGCGCCGGTACCAGAAGCGAGATCAGCAGGTAGGACGCCGCGCCGACGAACGCCCAGCCGACGATCAGCAGCAGGAAGTTGCCCGCCAGCACCAGCAGCAGCATCGAGAAGACGAAGAAGTTGAGGTAGGCGAAGAAGCGCGCGTAGCCGCGGTCGCGACGTCATGTAGGCGATCGAGTAGAGGTGGATCAGCGTCGAGACGCCGGTGACGACCAGCATCATGAACACCGACAGCGGGTCGACGAGGATCGACGAGCTGCGCGTCGACGCCGGCGGTGCTCGGCGTAGTCCACAGCGACGAGATCGACCTGGCGGTGCTCCTCGGCGTCGGTCCTGCAGCTGTGACGCAGCGCGCCGAGCGCGGACGACGAACGCGAGCGAAGATCGCGCGCCGTGCCGATCCAGCCCGCGCGCTGCGCCCGGGCAGGCGCGTCGCAGCCGAGCGCGATCGACGAGCGTGCCCGCGAGCGGGAACGCCGAGGACCAGCCAGCCGTAGGTCGTCGGCGCTCATCCCTGCAGCTCCCGCAGCTCGTCGACGTCGATCGGCAGGCGGCGGCGGTACATCGCGACGATCAGGCCGAGGCCGATCGTGACCTCACAGGCGGCGACGACCATCACGACGATCGCGAAGATCTGGCCGTCGCCGTTGCCCCACATGCGCGCGAACGCGATCAGCGCGAGGTTGCCGGCGTTGAGCATCAGCTCGAGGCAGAGCAGGATCACGAGCGGGTTGCGCCGCGTGAGCACGCCGGCGGCGCCGATGCAGAAGATGAACGCCGAGACGACGAGGTACCAGGCGATCGTTCATGTACCAGTCACCTGCCCCGGTCGTCCGTGGGCACGGCTCGTCCTGCGCCGCGTCGGCGTCCTCGCCGAGCGCGCGACGCCGACGCCCTCGGCCATCGTGCCGGTGTCCGCCGGGCGCGCGGGTTCACCGGCCGGCGCTCGCGGCCGTCCGTCGACGTGTCGCTCCAGGCCGCGCGCGGCGGCGCGCGAGCACGACGCGCGCCGACGGCGGCGACCAGCAGCAGGAACGACGCGACCTCGAACGGCAGCAGGAAGCGGTCAGCAGCAGCTCGCCGATCTGGCGCGGGCGAGCCGAAGCCGGCGCGCGTACGGCGCGCCCTTGCGAGTCGATCGCCTTCAGGCCCGAGCCGAGCGATCGCGATGCAGCAGCTCGACGAAGCAGCGCGCCGCGCGAACAGCGGCGCCGACGACGCGCAGGCTCGCGCCCGCCGCGGTCGCAGCGGCTCGTCGGCGCCGCCGACGTAGGCGACGACGAACACGTAGAGCACCATCACCGCGCCCGCGTAGACGACGACCTGCGCGGCCGCGACGAACTCCGCGCGCAGCAGCAGGAACAGCGCCGCCAGCGAGAGCAGGTGGCACGACCAGCGCGAGCACGCTGTAGAACGGGTTGCGCAGCGACGACGACGCCGATGGCGCCGGCGATCGCGCCGATCGCGGCGATGAAGAAGAGGACCTGCGCTCATGGCGGCCCGGCAGCTACTCGCCCTCGCGCCGCAGCGGCGTGCGCTCGAGCGGCTCGGCGAGCAGCATCTCCTTGGTGAAGATCAGGTCGCGAGCGGTTGTAGTCGGACATCTCGTAGTCGTGGCCCATCGTGATCGCGTCGAACGGGCAGGCGACCTCGCAGTAGCCGCAGAAGATGCAGCGCGACAGGTTGATCTCGTAGACCGCGGCGTAGCGCTCGCCGGCGGAGACGCGGTTCTCGGGCGTGTTCTCGGCGGCGACGACGCGGATGCAGTCGGCCGGGCACGCCGCGGCGCACAGCGAGCAGCCGACGCACTTCTCGAGGCCCGTGTCCTCGAAGCGGTGGAGCTTGTGGCGGCCGCGGAAGCGCGGGTAGACCGGCGATCTTCTCCTCGGGGTACTGGATCGTGACCGGGCCCTCGACGACGCGGCGCGAACGTCGTCTTCAGGCCGCGCAGCGTCTCGCCGAACGCGCGGTAGAAGCCGCCGGCGCCGCCCGGCGCGGGGCCGCGCTGGACCTCGATCGACGTCGGTGCTGGCTCGTAGGTCATCGCAGGCGCCTCACTTGTCGGTGACGACCACGACGATCGCCGTGACGAGCGGCGTTGAGCGTCGCCAGCGGCAGCAGGATCTTCCAGCCGAAGCTCATCAGCTGGTCGTAGCGCAGGCGCGGCAGCGTCGCGCGGACCCAGATGAAGAAGAACGACGAACAGCAACATCTTGCACGAGCACGACGAACGGGTCGACCCAGCCGGGCGGGTCGATGCCGAAGGGCAGCAGCCAGCCGCCGAGGAAGAGCGTCACGGCGATCGCCGGAGAGCACGATCACGTTCATGTACTCGGCGCAAGAAGTACGCGGCGAAGCGCGCGCCGCCGTACTCGGTGTTGTAGCCGCCGACGAGCTCGGCGTCGGCCTCGGACAGGTCGAACGGCGCGCGGTTGGTCTCGGCGAAGCGCCGCGACCAGGAAGATCAGGAAGCCGACGAACTGCGGGACGATGTACCACATGCCCTCCTGCGCGTCGACGATCCCGGTGAGCGACAGCGTGCCGGCGGTGAAGATCACGCCGACGAGCGACAGGCCCAGCGACGACCTCGTAGGAGATCAGCTGCGCGGCGCCGCGCATCGCGCCGAGGAACGAGTACTTCGAGCCCGAGGCCCAGCCGCCGAGCATCATGCCGTAGAAGGCGATCGCGCCGAACGCGAACAGGTAGAGCGGGCCGATCGAGACGTCGATCGCCGTAGAGGCCGACCTTGCGTGCCGAAGATGTGCTGACGTTGCCGAACGGGATGATCGCGATCGCGGCGACCGCGGTCAGGATCGAGATCGCGGCGCGAGCGCGAACAGGAAGCCGATCGACGTGCGCGGGCGGAACTGCTCCTTGCCGAGCAGCTTGACGATGTCGGCGAGCGGCTGGAGCAGGCCGAACGGCCCGACGCGGTTGGGCCCGTAGCGGTGCTGGAAGCGCCCGAGCAGCTTGCGCTCGGCGAGCAGGACGATCGGGACGATCTGCAGGATCGACCGCGAAGATCACGACCGCCTTGATGATCTGGACCCACCAGGGCTCCGTAGTAGCCGACCGTCGGCGAGCGTCATCTGGGTCACGCCTTGCGGACCTCGACGAGCGGGCCGTCGAGCGCGGTGGCGGATCGCCCGCGGTGCCCGTCGTGCAGGAACGCGTGCCGGCCGGCACGGCGTCGCGCAGCGCGACGGTCGCGCGGTACGCGTGAGCCGTTGGCGCCGACCGACGACCTGCTCGCCGTGCGTCGACGCCGAGCCGCTGCGCGTCGGCGGGCGACAGCTCGACGCGTCTGCTTCGGCGCGAGGAACTGCAGCGCGGGCGACGATCTCGACCTCGGGCGCGGCCCAGATCGAGCGGTAGGTGCCGAGGCGCAGCGCGCCGTTCGGGCGCGGCCGCGTCCGGCAGGCGCCTCGAGCTCGAACGGGCCGAGCTCGGCCGGCAGGCGCGCCGCTCGCGGCGTCGCGCTCCTGCCAGCGCACGCCGCGGCCGCCGATCTCCTCGAGCGTGAGCCCGGCGTAGAACGGCACGGCCTCGAGCGAGCTGCGCCGACGACCATCGGGCCGGTCAGCACGCCGAGGTCGAGGCCGACGCGCTGCGCGAGCTCGGCGAGCACCTGCCACTCCGCGCGCGACGTCGCCCGGGTGCGCCGATCGCCTGGCGCAGCGCGCTGGACGCGGCCGTCGGGGTGGGTGACGCGTGCCCTCCTTCTCGGCGTAGGACTCGGCGGGAAGACGACGGTCGCGTGCTCGCGCGATGCCCGTCGGTGAGGAACGCCGCGTGCGCGATCACGTTGCTCGCGCGTGTCCAGCGCGGCGTCCCACAGCGCGCGGTCGGGCTGGTCGCGGAGCGGGTCGACGTGCAGCAGGTACAGCGCGGTCAGCTCGCCGTCGGCGAGCGCGCGGGCGATCTCGGCGCGCGCCGCGGCCCATGCCGGTCGGCGCTCGGCGAGCCCGGGCCCGGCGTTCGGCAGCACGCCGGCCTCGCGCAGGCCGCGGCCGTTCGCCGCCGGCGGGACCTCGAGCAGCCCGGCGCCGTCGCGGCTCGCCGAGCGCCGAGCCGCGCCGGCGACGTTCGAGCAGCGCGCGCGCCGCGCTCGCCGCCGCGCGGGCCGTGCGCGAGCCGCTCGCCCCAGACGATCACGACGTCCTCGCCGGCGTCGCGCAGGCAGGCGGCGAGCGCGCGGACCTGCGTCGGCGTCGCGCCGGCAGCGTCGGCCGCGGCGTCGACGTCGCCGCCGCGCGAGCGCTGCGTCGAGCGCGGCCAGCGAACGCCTCGCCGGCGCCGGGCGCGAAGCGCAGCGACCGCCTTCGCGTTCGGGTCGAGCGCGGACGGCCGCGCTGTGGCGACGGCGAGCTGCACGCCGTGGCGGCGCACGCCCTTGCGGATGCGCAGGTCGAGGATCGGCGCGTCGTCGACCGGCTCGGCAGTCGAGCACGAGCACCGCGTGGGCGAACTCGAGGTCGGGGACGGTCGCCTGCAGCGCGGGCGTCGCGAGCGCGCGGCAGCGCTCGCAGCGGCAGCGTCGCCGCCGGCGCGCGAGTCGAGGTCGGCCGAGCCGAGCGCCTCGCGCAGCAGGCGCTGGAGCAGGAAGCCCTCCTCGTTGGTGGTCGCCGCCGCCGGCGAGCGCGGCGGCGCTTGCCCTTCGCGCGCGCCGAGCGCCGCGGCGGCCTCGTCGAGCGCGCGCTCCCACGCGACCGGGCGCAGCTCGCCGCCGTCGCGCACCAGCGGCGCGGTGATCCGCTCGTCGACGTGGATCGCCTGGTAGGCGAAGCGGCCCTGGTCGCACAGCCAGCCGTCGTCGACCTCGTCGTGGTCGCGCGCGAGCACGCGCAGCACGCGCTCGTCGCGCACGGTGAAGGTCGACGTTGCACTGCGCCGGGCACAGCGTGCAGACCGATGCCGGCGTCCTCGATGTCCCACGGGCGCGCGCGGAAGCGGTAGGCGCTGCGAGGTCAGCGCGCCGACCGGGCACAGCTCGATGATGTTGCCGCTGAACGGCGCGACGTACGGGTGGCCGTCGAACGTGCCGACGAACGTGTGCGCGCCGCGCTCGAGCAGGACCAGCTGGTAGTCCTCGGTGACCTCCTGGCAGAAGCGCACGCAGCGGTAGCAGAGGATGCAGCGCTCGCGGTCGATCGCGATCAGCGGCGAGAGCGCGAGCGGCTTCTCGAAGTGGCGCTTGGGCTCGATGAAGCGCGAGCGTGCCGCGCGCCCCAGCCGAAGGTGATGTCCTGCAGCGGGCACTCGCCGCCCTTGTCGCAGACCGGGCAGTCGAGCGGGTGGTTGATCGAGCAGGAACTCGACGACGGCGTGCTGTGCGTCCTTCACGCGGTCGGTCTGCGTGTGGACGACCATGCCGTCCTTGACCGGCGTCGAGCAGCCGGTCTGGAGCTTCGGGATGCCCTCGATCTCGACCAGGCACATGCGGCAGGCGCCGACCGGGCTGGCCGAGCTTCGGCTCGTAGCAGAAGACCGGGATCTCGACGTCGCCGTACTTGGCGCGCGTCGACGAGCATCGCGTCCTCGGGCGCGCTGCACCTCGCGGCCGTCGATCGTGAAGCGTGATCGATCTTCGCGTTCGGGGCGGGGCATCGAGCTGACGGCCTCGCCTGCAGCGAGCAGCGCGTCGGCGTCGGCGCCGGCGATCGCCGAGCAGCGTCGGCTCCGCGCGCGCCCGCGCGCTCTCGATGTGCTCCTCGAACTCGTCGCGGAACTTCTCGATCATCGAGCCGACCGGCATCGCCATCGCGTCGCCGAGCACGCACAGGCAGTTGCCGATGATGCTGGTCCTGGACCGAGGCCATGATGTCGAGGTCCATCGGCGTGGCCTCGCCGCGACTCGATGCGCTCGAGCATCTTCACCGTCCAGTTGGTGCCCTCGCGGCACGGCGTGCACTTGCCGCAGGACTCGTGGCGGTAGAACTTCGCGAGCTTCAGCGCGACGTCGACGACCGGGTCGAGTCGTCGACGACGATGATCGCGCCGGAGCCGAGCATCGAGCCGGCCTTGGCCAGCGAGTCGAAGTCGTAGGGGAGGTCGAGGTCGTCGCCGGTCAGCACCGGCGAGGAGGAGCCGCCCGGGAACCAGAACTTGACGCTCGCGGCCCGTCGGGCGGGCCGCCGGCGAGGCCGTAGATGATCTCGCGCGACGGGATGCCGAGCTCGATCTCGTAGTTGCCGGGGCGCTGCACGTTGCCCGAGACCGAGACGAGCTTCGTGCCGGTCGAGGTCTCGGTGCCGAGCTTGGCGTACTCGCTCGCCGCCCATCCGCGATGATGTGCGGGCACGGTCGACGAGCGTCTCGACGTTGTTGATCAGCGTCGGGCCCCTGGTAGAGGCCCTGGTTGGCGGGGAACGGCGGCTTCAGGCGCGGGTTGCCGCGCTTGCCCTCGAGCGAGTCGAGCAGCGCCGGTCTCCTCGCCGCAGATGTAGGCGCCGGCGCCGCGGTGCACGCACCAGCGTCGAGCGAGTGGTCGGAGCCGAGGATGTCGCTCGCCGAGTAGCCCGGCCGCGCGCGCCTCGGCGATCGCGGCGTCGAGGATGTCGGCCTGCTGCGCGTACTCGCCGCGGATGTAGATGAACGAGCGGTTGGCGCCCGGCCGCGTAGGCGGCGATGACATGCCCTCGATGAGCAGGTGCGGGTTCTTCTGCATCAGCTCGCGGTCCTTGAAGGTGCCCGGCTCGGACTCGTCGGCGTTGCAGACGAGGTACTTGTCCATCGCGCCCTTCGGCAGGAACGACGCCTTCTTGCCCATCGGGAAGCCGGCGCCGCCGCGGCCGCGCAGGCCGGAGGCCTCGAGCTCCTCGAGCACCTCGTCGGGCGCCATCTGCAAGCGCCTTGCGCAGCGACTCGTAGCCGCCGCGGCGCTCGGTAGACCGTCGAGCGTGTTCAGCGCCGGGCTCGTCGATGTCCTTGAAGAGGATCGTCTCGGTCGACGCTCATCTGCGGCGCGGCCGCCTCGGCGTCGCTGGCACGCGCCGGCTCGCTCGAGCTGCTTGTCGGGCAGCACGTCGCTGCCCGCCGTGCAGCGTCGGCGACGAGCTGCGGCGCGTCGCTCGGCGTCGAGCGGGCCGACGTAGACGCCGTCGACCGACGCCATCGGCGCGATGTCGCAGGCGCCGAGGCACTCGAACGCGCGCACGTTGAAGTCGGGGTCGTCGCCGGCGGCGCTCGCTGCATCGCCTCGAGCAGCGCGTCGGCGCCGCGCAGCGAGCAGGAGATGTTCGTGCACACGTAGACGTCGTGTGCGGCCGACCGGGCTGCGTCTCGAACATGTCGTAGAAGCGTCGCGACCGCGGTCAGGTAGCGCGGGCGTCAGGCGCATCACGCACGCGACCTGCTCGATCGCCTCGGGCGAGCACCAGCCGTGAGCTCCTGGCGGCGTGCAGCGCCGGGATCGCCGCCGAGCGGCGGTCCGGGTACGCGCGCCATCGCTGCCTCGATCGTCGTCGCGCAGCTCGGCGGGCACCGGCGTCGTCGCGGGGTCGGGGACGACCGCCGGGTCCTTCGTCGAGGTCGGCGGCGTCGTCCCAGCCGGGGACGCGCGAGCCGTGCGCGAAGCGCGACCTGGATCGGTCGATGCTCATCGGTCGATGCCGCCCGAGGATCGGGTCGAGCATCGCGAGCGTCGCGATCAGGTCGGCGATGTAGGCGCCCTCGGCCATCGGCGCGGTCGCCTGCAGGTTCACGAAGCACGGGTCGCGCATGTGCACGCGCGCGGGCTTGCGACGAGCCGTCGGAGCGCACGAAGCAGCCGAGCTCGCCGCGCGGGCGACTCGATCGGGTAGTAGACCTCGCCCGGCGGCACGCGGAAGCCCTCGGTGACGAGCTTGAAGTGGTGGATCAGCGCCTCCATCGAGGTCGCCAGCTCGTGGCGCGGCGGCAGCGCGACCTTGCGGTCCTCGGTGATGTACGGGCCCTCGGGCAGGCCGTCGAGCGCCTGCTCGATGATCTTGCACCGACTCCGTGATCTCGGCGCAGGCGCACGCCGTAGCGGTCGTAGTTGTCGCCGACCGTGCCGACCGGGATCTTGAAGTCGAAGTCGTCGTAGGACGAGTACGGCGCGGCCTTGCGCAGGTCCCACGGGTTGCCGGCGGCGCGCAGCAGCGGGCCGGTCACGCCGAGGCCCAGCAGCGTCTCCGCGTCGAGCGGGCAGATGTCGCGCAGGCGCTGCAGCACGATCTCGTTGCGGTCGAGCAGCGCGACGTACTGGTCGACGCGCGTCGGGCATGACTCGGCAGAACTCGCGCACCTTCTCGGCCCAGCCGCGCGGGATGTCCTCGATCGACGCCGCCGACCTGGAAGTAGCGCGTGTGCATGCGCTGGCCGGTGGACATACTCGAACAGGTCGAGGATCTGCTCGCGCTCGCGGAAGCAGTACCAGAACATCGAGATCGCGCCGAGGTCGAGCGCGCTGGTGCCGAGCCAGACGAGGTGGCTCATGATCCGGTTGAGCTCGAGGTGGATCACGCGCAGGTACTGGGCGCGCTTGCGGCACCTCGACGCTCGAGCAGCGTCTCGACCGCGCCGCAGAACGCCATCGCGTTGAAGAAGTAGGCGAGGTAGTCCATCCGCTCGATGACCGGGATGACCTTCCAGTAGCGCCTTGTCCTCGGCCGTCTTCTCGATGCCGGTGTGGACGTAGCCGATGATCGGCTTGATGTCGCGGACGACCTCGCCCTCGAGCGTGACCAGCAGGCGCAGCACCCCGTGCGTCGCGGGGTGGTGCGGGCCCATGTTGAGCGTCAGCAGCTCCTGCGTCCGGCGTCGGGCGCGAGCGCCGGCTCGACGTGCCGGCGAGCGTCGATGCGCCTCCTCGCGCCTGGCGGTAGGCGGTCGGCTGCTCGTCGTGGTGTCGGCGTGCTCACTCCGACCACCTCGGGCACCTGGTCCTCGTTGTGCGTGAAGAGGACCGGCTCGCCGCCGATCGGGAAGTCGCGGCGCTGCGGGTGGCCCTCGTAGTCCTCGGGCATCAGGATGCGGCGCAGGTCCGGGTGGCCGTCGAAGATCACGCCGAACATGTCGTAGACCTCGCGCTCCTGGTGGTCGGCGGTCGGCCAGTCGGCGTCGACCGACGGCGACGTTCGGGGCGTCGATCGTGCACGCGCAGCCTTGACCGTGATGCGGTCGACGGCGCTCATGTCGAGCAGCTCGTAGTGGACGCCGAGGCGCGGCTCCTCGGGGTAGTAGTCGACGCCGTGGACGCTGGCGAGGAAGTCGAAGCCCTTGCTCGCGCAGGTGCGTCGAGCGCCTCGCGGACCGCGCCGGGGTCGACGATCGAGCGTCGCCTGGTCGCGGAAGAAGCACGGTGTCGAGCGACGCCGTCGTCGTCGCGCGTCGCGGAGCTCCTGGGCGAGCAGCTCGAGGCCGGTCGCGTCAGGCACCGGCGCGTGTCTCCGCTGCCGGAGACGTCCGACGGCGTGCCGGCGCCGATCGTCCGCCGGGCACGCACCTCCTCGGTGCCGCTCGCCGCCGTAGCGCGTGCGCCAGCCCAGGTCGGGCTGGTCGCAGGATCTTCGCGCGCAGCTTGAGGATGCCGTGCATCAGCGCCTCCGGGCGCGGCGGGCAGCCCGGCACGTGGACGTCGACCGGCATGAACTTGTCGGCCGGCACGATCGCGTAGTTGTTGAAGACGCCCATCGACGATGCAGCAGGCGCCCATCGCGATCGCCCACTTCGGCTCGAGCATCTGGTCGTAGATGCGGCGGACGACCGGCGCCATCTTGATCGACACGCGGCCGGAGAGGATCAGCAGGTCGGCCTGGCGCGGCGAGGCGCGGAAGGCCTCGAAGCCGAAGCGCGCGACGTCGACGCGCGCGGCGACGATCGACATCATCTCGATCGCGCAGCAGGCCAGGCCGAACGTCGCGGGGAAGATCGCGTTGCCGCGCGCCCAGTTGAGCGGCCTTGTCGAGCGTCGTCGTGAGGACGCGCTCCTCGACGTAGCTCCTCGAGCGCCGGGCCGTCGAGGTCGCCGCGCAGCATGTCGCGGGCGCGCAGCTGGCGCGAGCGGAAGTCGCTCGCGGCGAGCCGGCCGAGCTTCTGGCGGATCACTTCCATTCGAGGCTCCCCGGCGCCAGACGTAGACGAAGGCGACGACAGCAGCGCGATGAAGACGATCGTCTCGACGAGCGCGAAGCGTCCCGAACGCCCGCAGCTGCGACGGCGATCGGGTAGAGGAAGATCACCTCGATGTCGAAGAGGATGAACAGCATCGCGATCAGGTAGAAGCTGATCCCGAAGCGGAAGCCCTCGCTGGACCTCGGACGGCAGGCCGCACTCGTACGGCGTCGCGCGTCGCCTGCCGGTCGGGCGGCTTCTTCGGGCCGAGCACCGAGTTCAGCACCGCGAAGGCCGCACCGACGAGCCCGCCGAGCACGAGGAACACGATCGCGGGGAGGTAGGAGCGAAGCACGGGTGCCCCGTTATATCACCGGTCCGCGCCGGTTTGTAACAAGGTGTTACTTAGTGCCGAACGGCGCGAGTTGGCGCGGTCCTGCCCGACGTGCGTACCCTCCCGATCCTGATCCGCATCGTCCACATCATCCTTGGCATCTCGCTGACCGCCTGCTTCACCGGCGCCGCGGTGCTCGGCGCCGTCGCCTGGTTTCAGATCCGGACGAGTGAGCTCTTCTGGAAGCTCCTGCGCGTGGGCCAGGTCGCGCTCGTCGCGCAGATCCTGCTCGGCGGTCTGCTCGTCCTGCTCGGCCACAAGCCACACGCCGGGCTGCACTTCCTCTATGGCGTTCTCCCGCTCGCCGTCTCGTTCATCGCGGAGCAGTTCCGGATCGCCTCGGCCGAGTCGGTGCTCGACGCGCGGGGGCTGCCCGACGCGCAGGCGGTGGGCGCGCTGCCGGCGGCCGAGCAGCAGTCGATCGTGCTGCAGATCGTGCGGCGCGAGCTGGGCGTGATGACGCTGGCGGCGGTGGCGATCGTGTTCCTGGCGCTGCGGGCGATCGGGACGGCGGGGTAGGGGCGTCCGCGGCGGTTCGCAACCCCGCGTGGTCGGCTGGCCCGCGTGGTGCCGCTTCCTTCTTGCGCGTCCGGACAAACAGCATCACCGAGGAGAAGGAGCGCCGGCGGTCGCGGCGCTCCCGTCCGGCGGGGGCGGGGAGTGGTTGAGCGGCGACGCCGGGGGTGTTTCCCACCGCATGCGTGGCATGCACCCCCGGCACCGTGGCGGGGAGTGGTTGAGCGGCGACGCCGGGGGTGTTTCCCACCGCATGCGTGGCATGCACCCCCGGCACCCCTGCTGGGAGCGGTCGAGCGACGGCGCGGCGGGTCGAGGACCTGCACGACCCGCGCCGAGCGCCACGACCGCCGGCGCTCCTTCTCCTCGGTGATGCTGTTTTGTCCCGACGCGCAAGAAGGAACGAGCATCACGCGGGCCAGCCGGCCGCACCCGGCCGCACCCGGCCCCTCAGCCCCCCACCAACCCCCGATACCCACCCCGGAACCACAGCAGCGGATCGCCATCGTCCTCCGCATGCCCCATGTCGAGCACCGCTCCGACCCCGATCGCATGGTCGCCACCCGGGAGCATGTCCTTCAAGGAACACGTGAACCAGGCCAGCGCGTCGTCCAGCACCGGCACCCCATCCTCGCACCGCATGCGGCACCGACGCGAACTTCTCGCGCGTGCGTCGTCTTCGACGCGAAGAGCATCGCCAGCTCGTGCTGGGAGTCGCGCAGGATGTTCACGCCGAAGCGGCCTGACTCGCGCACGACCGGCAGCGTGCGCGACCCGTTGTCGAAGCACACGAGCAGCAGCAGCGGATCGAGTGACAGCGAGGTCAGCGCGTTGGTCGTCAGCCCCGCGGGACCTGCAGGCGACTGGCTCGTGATGATCGCGACGCCGGTCGCGAAGTGGCCGATCGCACGGCGGTACCGGAGCTGGTCCTGAGGGTTCGCCACGATCGTGCGGTTTGTAGCAGGGCGGGGAAGGAGGCTGCCCGCCGGCGGCGAAATCCAAGGACGCTCCCCGGCGCCGGCCGGGAGACGGAGCTTTTCGGCTGGGCCCATCGGCTCGCCGCATTCCGTCCCTTCACGGCGGCAACCAAGGCCGGCGCCGGGGTCAGCTTCCGCTGCGCTTCACGATCAGCGTGCCGTACTGCCCGAGGTCCTCGTGCCGCGGGATCGTGCAGACGAGGTCGTAGGTGCCGGGCTTCAGCGTCACGGTCGCCTTGCCCGAGTGGCCCGGATAGAGCGTGTCGATCCCGACGCCCGGAAGCGGTTTCTTGCGCCCGTGCCGGCGGATCCGCAGGTTGTGGCCGATGGCGCCTGCGTTGTGGGCGGAGATCGTCAGGCGCCCGGCCGGCACGACCACGCGCTGCGGCGAGATCAGGAAGTCGTCGAGCCGGATCGAGATCGCGCGGTCGTGTGCGCGGGCGGTCGCGCCGCTGCCGCAGCCGGCGAGCGGAACCGCGGCCAGCAGCGTCGCGAGGGCAGCGATGGCGGGGCGTACGAGAGGCATTCGGCGCGGGATTCTCCCGTATGATCTTCGCCGCCCATGACCCGCACCGCGAAGACCTCCCTCGCCGCCCTCCTGCTGACGGCCTGCGCGCTGCTCGTCGCGGCCTGCGGGTCGGAGGGTGTGAGCGTCTCCTCGAGCGATCCCGTCGTGCACCACGGCGCCGAGCTGTTCGCCCAGCGCTGCGCGGGCTGTCACACGCTCGACAAGGCCGGTACGCAGGGCAGCGCGGCGAATATCCGCACGAAGGAGCGCACGGACGGGCCGAACTTCAACGTCCGTCCCGAGTGCCTCCAGCAGGTCCTCTACGCGATCCGCAACGGCGGCTTCTCCGGCGCGATCATGCCGCAGAACATCGTCGTGGGCGCCGACGCCCAGGCGGTCGCGAAGTTCGTCTCGGAGTACGCGGGCAAGCAGACGCGAAGCAGCGTCCGCGCCGACGCGAAACCGCCGCCCGTGGCCGCCGGCGCCGTCCGCCAAGCAGTGATCGCGGCCGCCGCGCCGTGCTCGACCTCCGGCTGATCCGCTCCGACCCCGAAGGGGTCCGGGCTGCGCTTGCGCGGCGCGGTGCCGACGCGGGCCTCGACCGGGTGCTGGAGCTCGACGCCCAGCTGGCGCCGTGATTCCCGAGGCCGAGGCAGCTGCGGGCCGAGCAGAACACGCGCGTCCGAGGCGATCGCGCGCGGCGAAGAAGGCCGGCGAGGACGCGAGCCGAGGCGATCGCCGCGATGAAGGAGCTCGCCGCGCGCGTGAAGGAGCTGGCGAGAGCGCGCGCGGCTCGAGGCCGAGCGTGCGACGCGGCGCTCGTCGCCCTGCCGAACCTGCCCGACCCGACGCGGCGCCGACGAGGACACGGTGGTCCGCGAGGTCGGCGAGGCGGGCCGCGACCGGCCGCGACCACCTCGAGCTTGCCGGGCCGATGATCGACATGGAGCGCGCCGCCGCGCTTTCGGGCTCGCGCTTCGCCTACCTGACGCGGCGCCGCTCGTGATGGTCGAGCTCGCGCTCGTGCAGTGGGCGCTCAAGCTGCTCGGCAAGGGCTTCGAGCCGGTGATCCCGCCGGTGCTCGTGCGCGAGCAGGCGCTCTACGGCACCGGGCTTCCTGCCCGACACCGAGCAGCAGATCTACCACCTGGCCGAGGACGACCTCTACCTCGTCGGGCACGAGCGAGGTCGCGCTCGCCTCGCTGCACGCCGGCGAGATCCTCGACGGCCGACGCTGCCGCTGCGCTACGCCGGCTTCTCGCCCTGCTTCCGCCGCGAGGCCGGCGCGGCGGGCAAGGACACGCGCGGGATCTTCCGCGTGCACCAGTTCGACAAGGTCGAGATGTTCAGCTTCGTCGCGCCCGAGGACGTCCGCCGACGAGCACGAGCGGCTGCTCGCGATCGAGGAGGAGATCCTCACCGACGCTCGGCATCCCCTACCGCGTGGTGAACATCGCGCGTCGACGACCTCGGCGCCTCGGCGGCGAAGAAGTACGACTGCGAGGCGTGGCTGCCGGGCCAGGAGCGCTACCGCGAGCTGACCTCGTGCTCGAACACGACCGACTTCCAGGCGCGCCGCCTCGACATCCGCTACCGCCCGGCGCGAGCGGCAGGCCCGCGCACGCTCCACACGCTGAACGGCACGGCGGTCGCGGTCGGGCGCACGATCATCGCGCTGCTCGAGAACGGCCAGCAGCGACGACGGCTCGGTCGTCGCTGCCCGAGGTGCTCGTGCGCCACGGGGCGCCTGCGGTGCTGCCTGCAGCGGATCCTGCGGCGTAGGCCGAGCGCGATGGCGGCGGGTACGCTGCGGAGCGCGATGGCCAAGGACAGCGACGCCGACCTCACGATCGACGAGCTCGCGCAGCGCACCGGCATGACGGTCCGCAACATCCGCGCGCATCAGTCGCGCGGGCTGCTGCCGGGCCCCGTCGTGCGCGGCCGCACGGGCTACTACGGCCAGGACCACATCGCGCGGGTCGAGCTGATCAAGGAGCTCCAGGCCGACGGCTACAACCTCGACCTGATCCGCAAGCTGCTCGAGGGGGCCGGCGGCTCGAGCCCCGATGTGCTGCGCTTCACGCGCGGGGTGCGCGCGCCGTTCGGGGAGGAGGAGCCGGAGATCACGGACCTCGCCGAGCTCGCGGAACGCTGGAAGGGCGCTCCGCCGGAAACGCTCTCGCGCGCGCAGGAGCTCGGGCTGCTACGGCCGCTCGGCGACGGCAAGTTCGAGGAGATCAGCCCGAGCCTGATGCAGGCCGGCACCGAGCTCGCGGCGCTCGGGCTGCCTGTCGAGAAGGGGCTCGAGCTGCTCGGGAAGCTGCGGCGCAACGCCGACAGCGCCGCGCGCGCGTTCATCGAGCTGTTCATCGAAGAGGTGTGGAAGCCGTTCGAACGGGAGGGCCAGCCGGAGGAGCGCTGGCCGGAGGTCGTCGAGGCGCTCGAGCGCCTGCGCCCGCTCGCTTCGCAGTCGCTGCTGGCGACGTTCCAGCTCGCGATGACCGACGCGGTCGAGCGGGCGGTGGGACGGGAGCTTGCGCGGATGGCCGACGAGGACCGGCGCGGAAAGCGCAAGCGCAAGTAGCGGGGAGTTCAGTGCAGGTCGGCGCGGTTCCGACTTGTATGTGACATAGATCGATGTAACATGGCTCGGAGTCCAGTTTAGGGAGAGCCATGACAACGGCAACGACACTCGCGGCCGCAGCGCCACCGGCAGGGGGCGCGGCCGCCTCACAGATCATCGGCGCCAGCGCCGCGGCGATGATCCTCACCACGGCGCTTCTGTACTTCGGTTACGGCCACCGATCCGGCCGCGTACCGCTGCTCGGCCGGATCGCCCGGTTCGCCGGCGGCGTGTCGGGACTGCCCGGCTGGGTCGCCGTTCCCGCCGCGGTCGCGGCCGTCTCGCTGATCTCCGCCGTGTTCGGCCTCTACTGGGACATCTCGCTGCACATCGACAACGGGCGCGATCCCGGCCCGCTCGCGAACCCCGCGCACTACTTCATCCTCGTCGGCCTGTTCGGCGTCTTCACTGCCGGGTGGCTCGCGCTCGTGCTGCCCGAGCAGAAGCCCGGCCGTGCGGCCGTACGTGTCGGACCTGACTGGTACGCGCCGGTGAGCGGCCTGCTGCTGATGGCGAGCGCCTCGTTCGCGCTGATCGGGTTCCCGCTCGACGACGTCTCCCACCGGCTGTTCGGCCAGGACGTCACGCTCTGGGGCCCGACCCACCTGATGATGCTCGGCGGTGCCGCGTTCACGCTGATCGGGATCATGGGCCTGCTGGTCGAGGGTCGCCTCGCGGGCCGCCAGCACCTGACCGACCCGGACGCCCCACCGAAGCTGCCGCTCGTCCCGGCACGCCTGGACAGCCTCGCCGGCGCTGTGCTGCGCGGACCCACCGGCCGCCAGCTCCGGTTGATCTCCGCGATGGGCGGCCTGCTGATCGGGCTCTCGATCTTCCAGGGCGAGTTCGACTTCGGCGTGCCCCAGTTCCGGCTGCTGTTCCACCCGGTGCTGATCGCCCAGGCTGCCACGATCGCGCTCGTCGCGGCGCGGCTGCTCGCGGGCCGTGGCGCCGCGCTCGCCGCGGTCGCGTTCTACCTCGTCGTGCGCGGCATCCTCACGCTCATCGTCGGCGAGGGCTTCGGTGAGAGCGTGCCGCACTTCCCGCTGTACATCGTCGAGGGCCTGCTCGTCGAGGGCGTCGCGCTCGTCGTGGGCACGAAGCGGCCGCTGCGCTTCGGCGCCGCCGCGGGCCTGCTCGTGGCGACCGTCGGCCTGCTCGCCGAGTACGGCTGGTCGCACGTGTGGATGCCGCTCGCCTGGCCGGCGCACATCCTGCCCGGCGCGATCGCGCTGGCGCTGCCGGTCGCGATCGGCGGCGGCGTGATCGGCGCATTCCTCGCATCCGCGCTGCGGGTGCAGCCCGAGATCGCGGCGAACCGGCGCACGTGGGCCGCGGTCGGCGCGAGCCTCGTGGCGTTCGTCGGCGTCGTCGCGTTCCTGCTGCACACGACCGTCCCGGACGCGCGGGCGACGCTGGCGCTCACGACCGCTCAGCCGGGCGCGCACCGGACGGTCGACGCGACCGTCCGGATCACGCCGGCGTCGGCGGCGCGGGACAACGACTGGCTGACGGTCACCGCCTGGCAGGGCAAGCAACGGCTGATCGTGCGGCGCCTCGCGAAGGTCGGGCCGGGTGATCTACCGCTCGACCACGCCGATCCCCGCCTACGGATCGTGGAAGTCCTACATCCGCCTGCACCGGGGGTCGGACCTCGCCGGCATCCCGGTCTACGCACCGGCCGATCCGGCGATCCCGGTCGCCGGGATTCCCGCGGTCGCGCACTCGCAGCGAGCGTTCGTCGCTGACCACACGCTCCTGCAGCGGGAGCGCAGGCCGGACGTCCCGGCGTGGCTGTGGAGCACCGCTGCGCTCGTCGTGCTCGGCTTCTTCAGCCCTGCTGTTCGCGCTGCTCGGCTGGGGCCTCGTGCGGCTCTCGAAGGCCGGGACGCCCGAGGAGCCGAGCGAGGAGGACGCGACGGCGGCGGCGAGCGCGACCGAGTCGCGACCACGGCCTCGCGCGCCGATCGGGGCGGGTGCGGCATGACCGCCGAACTGGTCGCCGTCCCGCTCGCGCACGCAGGGCACTGGATCGAGGGCATCACCTTCGCCGGCCCGGTCGTCGCGATCCCGCTGTTCCTCGTGATCCATTCGCGCCTGGAGACGCGGCGCCGGCGACAGGACGACGAGCGCCGGGTAGCCTGACCGCCCATGCGACGCGACGAGGCTGCGGCAATCGGAGAGCTCGGCGGCGAAGGCCTCGGCCAGTTCATGGCGCGGATCGAGGAGCTGCACCGGGCGATCGCGGACCGCGCCTTCGGCGCGAGCGGCCCCGGCGCCACGCCGGCCCGCGTCGCCCACGATGGGATCGCGAGCGGCGTGTACGCGGCGGCCCGTGGCCTCGGATCGCTGACCGTGCGCGCCGGGGGGCTGGCCGCGGCGCTCGCGCGTCCGGTCACCGCGGCCTCGCTCGGTGACGGGGCGCGCGGAGCGCTCGCGCTCGCGACGCTGAACGGCTTCCTCGGCGATCGCCTCAGCGAGCGCAAGAGCCCGCTCGCGCTGGGCATGGACCTGCGTCTGCGGGGCGAGCCGCTCGCGATCGACCGCGAGACGCTTGCCGCTGCCTATCCCGATGCCGGCCCGCGGGTCGCGATCTTCCTCCACGGGCTGATGGAGACCGAGGCCGTCTGGCGCTGGTATGGCCACGAGCCCTACGGCGAGCGCATGCGCCGCGAGCTGGGCCACACGCCGCTGTGGGTCCGCTACAACACCGGCCGCCACATCTCCGAGAACGGCGACGCGCTCGCGCTGCTGCTCGAGCAGGTGCTCGACGCGTGGCCCGGGCCGATCGGCGAGCTCGTGCTCGTCGGCCACTCGATGGGCGGGCTCGTCGTGCGCAGCGCGTGCCACCACGCGCTCGAGCGCAAGCTCGCCTGGGCCACGCGCGTGCGCCACGTCGTCTACCTCGGCTCACCGCACTTCGGGGCCCCGCTCGAGCAGGCGGTCCATCGCGCGGGCATCGCGCTCGACCGGCTCGGGGAGACACGGCCGATCGCGACCGTGCTGCGCTCACGCAGTGCCGGGATCAAGGACCTGCGTCACGGCGCACTGCTCGAGGCGGACTGGCTCGAGCGCGACCTCGACGCGCTGCTCGGCGACGACTGCGAGCACGTGCCGCTGCTCGACACCGCGCGCCACTACGTCGTCGGGGCGACGCTCACCCGCGACCCGGAGCACCCGCTCGGTCGCGTGATGGGCGACCTGCTCGTGCGGATGCCGAGCGCGACGGGCGGGCGCAGCGGCCGGCGCCATCTCGTCTTCGAGCTCGAGCACCGCCACCACGTCGGGCCGAGCAACCACTTCCGCCTCGTGAACGACCCGAAGGTCTACCTCCAGCTCGTCCGCTGGCTGCGCTCCAACCCGCAGCGCGCGCTTCCGGCGCCCGCGGCGTAGCCGTTCGACGCCGAGCCAGCGGGCCCACACCCTGGGTTCGGCGTTCGAGGATGAATGTCGTGTGCCCGGAACCTTCGATTCCGCGAGGGCCTGTGTGGTCTGGGCGCGAGTGGGCGCCCAGCGAGAGTTCGTGTGAGGTATTGCCCGTGAGAGCGGCAAAACCTCACACGCGCCTGACGAAACGGTCCCCAGAGGCCACTTTTGTCAGGACCACGCCTCGCTCGACACTCGACACAACCGCGCCGGCGCTCGGCCGCCCGCGCGTGCCCGCGCGCGGCGGTCGCAGGCCGGGCGCCGGACTCGACGCGCCGCCTCATCCGCTCCCTCGGTGATCGATTGCCCGCGGCGCCGCGCCGCGCGCCGGGCAGGACAGGCCTACCCGGCACGAGACGGCGCGCAGGTCCCCCTCCTGCGTTCTGTGGGTCACGGACCTATGGGAGGGGGCGCCCCAGCCAGCCTTCGTAGAAGCCCTTCAGGTCCGGAAGGTACTCGTGCACGACAGGGTAGCCGGGCGGCACGCATTCGGTTTCGAGCAGGTGCCCGGAGATCGGGCAGTAGTACTCGCGCAGCTCCTGCCAGTCGCCCGTCGGATGGCCGAGCTTCGGGTAGATCTCCTCGTACTCCGCGTCGGTGCGCCGCACGAACATGACCGTGTGCATCTTCCAGTTCTCGTCCCACGCGCAGAGGTCGGCGCCCGCGTCGGTACGGATCACGTACGCGCCGTCGGACGCGCGCTTGACGATGTTCAGGCCCTCGCCGTACGGCAACACGATCGGGTCGTCGTAGCTGACCCGCTCCTGCATCAGGGCGACCCACTTGTCGAAGCGGTCGGGGTCCTTGATGCCGGACTGGATGTCGTGCACGGCGCGTCGTGAGAGCTTCTCGTCGAGCAGGTCCGCGAGCGTGTCCTTCGTCATCCGCGTCGTGACCGGCACCTCGACGAGGTCCTCCGGCAGGAACACCTCCGACTGCGCGAGGTAGGCCGCGACGGAGTCCGCCGGGCTGAGCTTCCCGGGCGCGGCGCGCGGGACCGGGACCGTCGGCGTGATCACGTCGAAGTCGAAGTCCTCCGGCAGGTCCCAGAACCCGCGGAACTCCGCGGCGAACTCGGGCCCGAGCCGCATCGACTCGCTGAACATCCGCTTGACGGGGTCGATCAGGTCCTGAGCGAGCACGCGCTCGCGCTCCTGCGCCCACCACTCCGAGGTGGGCCGCGCCCGCTCCAGCCGGCGCTTGCGCGCCGCCTCGCGGTCGGACAGCGAGTAGGCCGATTCGACGAACCGCTCGGTCAGGTGGCCCTCCTCGAGGTCCTGGCGCACGCGCTCGGCGGGCCGCATCAGCGGGTCGCCCATGCCGCCGCCGCCGCGCCCGCTGCTCAGGTAGAGGTCGCCGTCCTTGACCGCGACCATCATCGAGAACGGGTCCTGCTTGCACATGTGCTCGCCCTTGAAGGCGTTCAGCGCAAGCACCTCGCCGCCCTCGTCCGCGACCGGATAGGCCTCGCCGCGCGCGGCCTGCTCGTAGATGTCGGAGTCGAGCACGTTGTGCTGGTAGGTCGACGGCGCCGGATACCCGCCGAACAGCCCGGGCGAGGTGAACATCGGGCCGGTGCCGATGTTCTCGATCTCGAAGTCCGGCGTACCGTGCACGAGGAACAGCGACTCGAACGAGCTGCCGCCGCGGTGGCGGCCGACGCCGCCGGTGTAGGGCTTGATCCGCCGGCCGAGGTAGATCATCGGCTTGACGAGCTCCCACATCTCGACGTCGCCCATGTCCCCCTCGGGGTTGAACACCGCGGCGCCGTAGTCGAGGCCGTCGAGCACGTACTTCGCGCCCTGGCCCTGCGCGCCGATCTCGAAGTTCATGAACCCGGAGAGGTTTCCGTACTGGTCGATGCCGCCGCCCTGGGCGACGTTGCCCGGCACCGTGAACGCGCCGACGACCTCTTCGATGTAGCCGCGCGACTGGAGCGCCCGCGAGATCGAGCGCAGGTAGCCGGTCGAGGTGCAGAACAGCGGCATCCACGGAATCGAGGACGACCCCGGCATGTCCGCGACGTCACACCACGTGTACGGCGTGATCTTCAGCGTCGTGCCGTAGTAGGCGCCGTCGTTGATCTTGTCGTTGCAGATCAGCGACTGGGTGAAGAGGATCCACATCATTCCCTGCTGGCCGGAGTAGGTGGCGTTGAACGGGTGCCAGCCCCCAGGCGCTCGAGCCCGTGAGGTCGGTCGTCCAGTGACCGTCGCGGTCGATGTTGACCTCGTAGGCGCCGTGCATGATGAAGTCCTGCCGGGCGCGCTTGGGCAGCGCAGGCTTGTCCTCGAAGAACACGTCCTGGAAGCCCGGCGAGCGGTAGCGCCCGGGGACCAGCAGGCCGCGCACGCGCGACTTGAAGTCCCGCCGGCCGTCCTCGATGACCTCGCGCATGAACGTCTTGACGGTGTCGACGCCCTCCTCGAGCACGAGCCGCTCGACCGCGTCGCGGATCATGTGGCAGCCGGCGAGCCGCGTCTTCTCGTCGAGCATCCAGAGGCCCGGCGCACGGCTCTGCATCGAGACGCGCTTGACGTGCCAGGACGCGAGCTCGTCCTTCTCGCCGATCTTCATGCAGTGCAGGTCGATGCCGTCCTCGAAGCGCGTCGTCGGCCCGATCGGCACGCCGCCCGGGGTCGTCGCGCCGATGTCCATCACGTGGATCACGCCGCCGGCCCACGCGAGCAGCTCGCCCTCCCAGAAAATCGGGACGAAGGTCTGCACGTCGGCGTTGTGGACGTCGCCGATCGTCGGCTGGTTGTTGGCGAAGATGTCGCCCGGGCGGATCGACGGGTTGTCCTCCCACCCGTTGCGCACCATGAACTTGATCGCCTCGCTCATGGTGTGGACGTGGACGATGATGCCGGTCGACAGCGCGATGCTGTCGCCCTCGGGCGTGTAGAGCGCGAACGTGATCTCGCCCAGCTCACGGACGATCGGCGAGGCGCTGATGTTCAGCGCCGTCTCGCGCGCGGACACCATCCCGCCACGCACGCGCGAGAAGAGCTTCTCGTAGTGCAGCGGGTCGGCGTTCTTCATCTCCAGGTCCTTGAGGCCCTGGTAGTAGCCGGTCTTCTCGAAGCGCTCGTCGGCGTCGGCGAGCATCTCCTTCAGCGTCTGGCCGTTCCACCCGATGGGGGCGGGGCGGTCCGGCTCGAGGGTGCGTAGGGTCTCGGCGGTGGCCATGGCTCTAGGCCTCCTGGGTGGTGTCGTGGGACTTGTTCTCCAGATGGAAGATCTGGTGCTCGTCCAGCCAGGCCCGCCGGTCGGGCGGGATGATGAAGGTCGTGGACTCGGCTTCGATGATCGCCGGGCCCTCGATCGTGTGGCCGTTGCGCACGTCGCTCATCTCGAAGATGTCGGTCTGCGCGTAGCCGTCGGTCCACCACACGTCTCTGGTGGCCTTCGTCGGCGGCGAGCCGCTCTGCTTCGGCAGCGTGGGCAGCGTCGGCTTCTCGATCTCGACGGAGCCCTTCACGATCGCCTGGGCGACGAGGTAGCCGAGCTCCGGCGAGGACGCCGCGCGTGCGTACATGCGCGTGTAGGTGGACTCGAACGAGTCGATCAGCGCGTCGACGTCCTCGATCGCCGTGATCTCGGGCTTCGGCGCGTCGACCTCGATGTCGATCAGCTGGCCGTAGTACTGCATGCGGACCATGTGCGTGAACGAGATCGTGGACGGGTCGTAGCCCGACTTGCCGAACTCGGCCCGCACGCGGTCCTCCAGCGCGCGCCAGGTCTGCGTGAGCAGCCCGCCGTACTGCAGCTTCTCCTCGTCGCTCGCGTTCGGCATCAGCGGCAGGTCGACCTGGCGGTCGAAGCGGTACTCGAAGTCCGCGCACGCGCAGCCGAAGGCGGAGAAGCCCGCGGCCCACTCGGGCACGAGCACCTCCTGATAGGGCACGCCCGCCGTGTAGCCGGCGACGTGCAGCGGGCCGCCGCCGCCGTAACAGAGCAGCGTGTAGTCGGCCGGTGAGTAGCCCTTGCCGAGGATCCGCCCGACGGCCTGGTTGCGCAACGAGGTCTCGAACAGCTCGATCACGCCCGCGGAGGCATGCTCGACCCCGAGGCCGAGCGGGTCGGCGACCTGGCGCTTGACCTCGGCCCGCGCGCGCTCGACGTCGAGCGTGACCTGCCCGCCGAGGAAGTAGTCGGGGTTCAGGCGCCCGAGCACGAGGTTCAGATCGGTGATCGAGACGGTCTCGACACCGCCCTCCGGCCACGCGGTGCCGATCATCGCGCCCGCGCTGTCGGGCCCGATCTCCGGGCCCGCCCGTTCGGGTCGATCCGCACGAAGCTGCCGCAGCCCGCGCCGACCGAGTCGATCTGCACGAGCGGCATGTTCAGCATGAACTTCGCCATGTCCGGGGTCGTCGTGACCTCGTAGCGCTTGTTCGTCAGCAGCGCGATGTCGAAGCTCGTGCCGCCGATGTCGGTGCAGAGCACGTTGCGCAGGTCGATCTCGTCGGCGAGCCAGCGGGCGCCGACGACGCCGCCGATCGGGCCGGACACGAGCGTCGTCGCGAGCTGGTCGGCCTCGATCGAGATCGTGCCGCCGTGCGAGGCCATGACGCGCAGCTCGAACGCGGCGCCCTTCTCCTTCGTGCGGTCGCGGACGGCCTTCAGCGTGCCGCGCGACGGCTCGGCCGCGTAGGCCTCGATCACGGTCGTGTTCAGGCGCGGGAAGTCGCGGCGGCTCGGGTAGAGGTCGGAGGAGACGAAAACCGGGCAGTCGCCGTTCAGCCCGCGCTTGGCCTTCTCCTCCTCGACGATCTCACGGACCCGCTGCTCGTGGGCGGGGTTGCGGTAGCTGAAGATCATCGAGATGACGATCCCCTGCACGTCCTCGTCGAGCAGCGCGTTGACCGCGTCGCGCGCGTCCTGCTCGCGCATCGGGAGGACCTCGTTGCCGAAGAGGTCGATGCGGCCGCGCACGCCGTGCATCCGGTCGCGCGGGATCAGCGGCTCGTTGTGGTGGTGGGTGACGATGTGGAGCCGGTCGGCATAGCTGTAGCCGAGGTAGGTCTGGATGCCGCGCTCCATCTGCAGCACGTCCTCCTGGCCGGCGGTGACGATCGCGCCGACGCGCAGGCCCTTGCGGGCGAGCAGCCGGTTCAGCATCGCGGTGCCCGAGAAGACGGCGGACTGGATCTGGGGAATGCCGCCTCGGGTGTCGAGTCCCATTGGCGCAGCGCGTCGTCGGCGGAGAGCATCAGGCCGACGGACTCGTCGTGCGGCGTGGTCTGGGCCTTGCCGATGACGAAGCGCCCGGTCTCGTCGACGATGAACGTGTCGGTCATCGTCCCGCCGGCGTCGATCGCCAGCACACGCGGCGTTCGTGCCTGAGTGCTCATGGAACTTCCTCCTCCGATCCGGGTTCCGGGCGACGCTACGCCTGTTGCCCTGCGACCCGTTCGGTCCGTGGCGACAAGGGGGCGGTGCGGCGTTGGTGGCAGGGCACACCGGGCGGGCGCAGGGCGCCCGCCCGGCATGTGCGCCCTCGCGCGCTAGGCCACGTGGTTGGTGGCCTTGAGGGCGCGCAACTGCTCGCTCACGTCGGCGAGCTCACTCTCGAACTCTCGTGTGGCGGCGATCAGCGGGCGGGGGACCCCGGCGCCGCCGCGCTCCGCGGAGCGTATGCGCTCGCGGAGCGATGAGAGCACGAGCGCGAGCCGTTGCCGGCGATGCTCGAGCCGCGACTCGGCGAGGCTGTCCCGGAGCGTCCGGGCGGCCTCGTCGGGTGCACGTTTGGCGTCGGTCGCCGTCGCGGGATCGGAGATGATCCCGACTCGGACGAGCATCTCGACGTCAGAGAAGTAGTGGCATGCAGCGGTGATCTCACCGGCGTCGACCGCGTAGATGCCGACGAGCTCGATGCCGTGCTGGGTCTCCATCGAACAGACCACGCGGCGGTGGTCGAGCGCGCGCGTCTCCTTCACCCGAAGCTCGACGTCGCCGGCGGTGAGCGGCATCGGCCGGGCGGCTCTGCACGGCGAGGAGGGCGAGCATCCGAGCCGCTGTTGCGAGCGGGTCCGGTGCGTGGCGGAGTCGTCCTCGCCGGCGACCCGTAGCGCGTCGGGGTCGCCCCGGTTGAACGCGGCGACGGCTGCGAGCACGACCCCCTCGGCTCGTTCTGGTGGAGGCCCAGACGGGGCCTCCACCAGATGGAGCCGGGGAGGTGTCACGACTGGTTGCGTCGTCCCTGATTGCGTTGCCATGACCACGAGAACGGTACGGCCTGGTCTCCCATGCGAAGGTATTGTCTCACCCATCCTCAGGTATGGTTCATGGCGTGCAGGCGCTCTCTGAGGTCATCGCATCGATCCCGCACCAGGGCATCGCGGTCGCGGACCGTACCGGCCGGATCACGGTCTGGAACAGCGCCGCAGAGGTGCTCACCGGGCAGGCCGAGGCGGAGGCGCTGGGGGCTGACCTGGTCTGGTTGCATCGGGGGGACGACGGGTCGGAGCTCACGCTCGAAGCTGCGGCGCAGGAGCCGGTGAGCTGGGCGGGCTGGCGGATGAGGAAGGATGGCGGTCGCTTCTGGTGCGAGGCGACCCTGTTCGGAGTGCGCGACGCCGGTGGCAAGCTGGTCGGCTTCGCTGAAGCGTTCGTCGACGCCACCGCCGGCCACGACAGGCTCGCCGCGCTCGAGGAGCACGACGCAGTCTTCTCCGCGGTGCTCCGGGGCGGCTCGATCATCGTCTCGAGTCAGGACCGCGACCTGCGGATCACGTGGGTGCACACCGCTCCGGCCGAGCTCGGATACACGTCGACCGATTCCATCGTCGGGAAGACCGACGAGGAGTTGATCCCGCCTGAGGCGGCGGCGGTGTCGATGGCGGCGAAGCGCGCCGTGATCGCGAGCGGGAAGGGGAGGCGGTTCGACCTGCCGATCGAGACCGCGGAGGGGCCGCGGACCTATGACCTCACCGTCGAGCCGCTGCTCGATCCGTCGGGACGCGTGGTGGGCTTGACGACGATCTCGCTCGACGTGACCGATCAGCGGATCGCCGAGCGGCTGCTGGCCCGCAGCCGGGCGCGTCTCGCCGAGGCCGAGCAGGTCGCTCGGATGGGGAGCTGGGAGTGGGATCTCGTGACGCACGAGATCCACTGGTCGGACGGCCTGTTCGCCATCTACGGCGTGCAACCGGGTGAGTTCTCGGGACGGTACGAGGCGCGTCCCGACCGCGTGCATCCGGACGAACGCGCGCGGGTCGACGCCGTCGTGAACCACAGCATGGCGACCGGTGCGCCGTTCGACCTCACCTACCGGATCATTCGACCGGACGGTCGCGTGCGGATGGTGAACAGCCGCGGCGAGGCGGTCTTCGGGGAGGACGGACGACCGCTGCGCTTCTCGGGGATCGTGCAGGACCTGACCGACGCCCGCGAGGCCGAGGCCACGCTTCAGGAGACGGCGGCCGAGCTGGCCCGGCGCGCCGAGGAGCTCCAGCGCCTTGCGGGCGAGGCCAACCAGCGGCGGGTCAAGCCGGCGCAACTGCTCGGGAAGCGCCAGCTCGAGGTGCTCGGACTGGTCGCCGAGGGCTACAGCAACGGCGAGATCGCGAGCCGTCTGTACCTCTCCGAGAACACGGTGAAGTGGCACGTCGGCCAGATCCTGCGCAAGCTCGGCGCGGCGAACCGCGCCCAGGCCATCGCTCGCTACCTCGGAAGCGAGCGCGGCCCGGGCGCCTGACGCGGCAGCGCTCGCTCGTTCATGCCGCCGCGAGCCGCACGGAGCGCCTGGCGGAGCGCCGCTTGCCTGTGCTGTCGCGTGTGGTGACGGTGACCGTGGCCGCGAGCTTGCGGGCCTTGGCGAGCCGCGTCCGCGTGCTCTTGCTCAACCGCAGCCGGGCGGTCGCGGTGTGCCCGGGCACGAGCCGCAGCGTGGCCTTGGCCGCGGTCCGGCCGTGCGCCCTGATCGTGAGCGCGGCCGTGCAGGTGGTGCCGCCGGCCGCGCGGACCTTGATCTTGGCGCGGCCGGAGCTGCTCACCTTCACGCGCGTGCCGGCGATCGTCGCCGTCGTGCAGGCCTTCGGCTTCGGCTTCGTCGTGGCCGTCGCAGGCAGCTTCACCGTCTCGCAGTCGGCGTCGACCGTGTCGACCTTGTCGGCGATCACCGTGTCGTTGCCCGCGCCGCAGGTGATCGTGTCCGCGACGCCGTCGCGGCTGGTGATCGTGTCGTCGCCCGCGCCGCCGGCGATCACGTCGGCCCCGGCCCCGCCGTCGAGCACGTCGTTCCCGGCCAGGCCGATCAGCACGTTGGGGCGCGCATCGCCGGTCAGCGTGTCGTTGCCGGCGCCGCCGGTCGCGTTCTCGACGTCGGGCTCGACGTTGTCGCCCTCGCCCTCCAGGCCGTCGTTCGCGACGCCGTCGAACGTGACGCGCACGGGCTGGGTGTCGTTCGCGTAGGTCGCGGTGTCGTTGCCGTCGCCGCCGTGCAAGACGTCGTCCTCGGTGCCGCCGTCGAGCGTGTCGTTGCCGGCGCCGCCGTCGAGGACGTCGCGGCCGGCGTCGCCTGCCAGCGTGTCGTTGCCGTCGCCGCCCTTGAGCGTGTCGCCCTGGCTGCCGCCGTTGAGCACGTCGGCGCCGCCGAGCCCTTCCAGCAGGTCCGCGCCGGAGCCGCCGTCCAGCGTCTGATCGCCGGCGTTGCCGGTCAGGCGGTCGGCGCCGAGGCTACCGATCACATGCTCGATGTCGGAATGCACGTTGGCGTTCTCGACGCCGCCGTTCACCAGTGCGCCGTCGTTCGCGACGTTGTCGAGGCTCACGATCACCGGCCCGGGGTCGCCCAGGTAGCTCGCCGTGTCGATACCGTCGCCGCCCTGCATGTCGTCGGCGCCGCCGCCGCTGCGCAGCTCGTCGTTGCCGTCGTTCCCGAGCAGGGTGTCCTTGTCGGGGCCGCCGTCGAGCGTGTCGTCGCCGTTCTCGCCGAGCAGGGTGTCGGTGCCGGGCCCGCCCTCGAGGAAGTCGTCGCCGCCCTGCCCTTCGAGCGTGTCCTTGCCGTCCTGGCCGCTCAGGTGGTCCCCGACCGAGCCGCCGATCAGCTGGTCGTTCCCGGTGCCGCCGCCGCCGTCGAGCTCGACGCCCGTGTTGTTCAGGAGGGTGTCGTCGCCATCGCCGAGACTCATGTTGAACGCGCGCAGGCCGGCCCCGTCACACACGACGCCCGCCGCGCAGCTCGTGTCCTTCGGGGCGGCGCCCGTGGGTCCGTCAGTGATCAGGAAGTTCGCAGCCAGCGGAGAGATCTGGATGTGGTTGACCGTGTTCGACCCGTTGTCGACGGCGTCGATGTGGATGTAGAAGACGCCGGCTGCCGGCGAGGTGCGCGAGATGAACGACGTCGCGTCGGTGGCCAGCGCGGACGGCGCGCCGAGTGCGAGCAGCGCGAGCGAGGTGGTGGCGGCGAGGCGGGCTGTGCGGGTGATCGAGAGCATGCAGATAGTCGATCGCACGAGGGCGCGCCGGTCGTTGACCGGTGCGACGGGCCGAGTGTCACGCTCGCGACACTCGGCCCGTGGCGGCCTAGCGCTTGACGCGGACCGTTGCGGTCGCCGTATGGGTCTTGCCGGCGCGATCGGTGCTCTTCACCGTGGCACGAAGCTTCAGGTGCCCGGCCTTTGCGAGCTTTGCGCGGGCCGCTCGGGAGAGGCGGGTGCGCACGGTCGTCGTGTGCCCGGGCCGCAGCTTGAAGGAGGCGGTCGCCGCCGTCTTCTTCCCGCTGCGCAGGGTCAGGCGGGCTGCGCAGGTCGCGCCGCCGGTTGCCCGGACCCTGATCGAGGCGCGGCCGGTGCTGCTCACCTTCAGGCTGCTGCTCGTGATCGTCGCGGTCGCGCAGGCCCTGGGCGTCGGCTTCGGCTTCGGCGTGGTCGTCGTCTTCGCCGGCAACTGCACGGTCTCGCAGGTCGCGTCGACGGTGTCGCTCGCGTCGGCGATGACGGTGTCGTTGCCCGCGCCGCAGGTGATCGCGTCGGCCTCGCCGTCGCGGCTCGTGATCGTGTCGTCGCCGGCGCCCCCGGCGTACGTGTCGCGGCCCTTGCCGCCGTCGAGCGCGTCGTTGCCGTCGCCGCCGATCAGCACGTTCGGGCCGGCGTCACCGGTCAGCGTGTCGTTGCCGTCGCCGCCGGTCAGGTTCTCGACGTCGGACCCGATGTTGTCGCCCTCGGTCTTCGTGCCGTCGTTCGCGACGCCGTCGAGGCTCAGGTGCACCGCGGAGCTGTAGTACGAGTAGCTGGCCGTGTCGTTGCCGGCGCCGCCGCGCAGGATGTCGTCCTCCGCGCCGCCCACGAGCGTGTCGTTGCCGGCGTCGCCGTTGAGGATGTCGCGGCCGGTGCCGCCGTCCAGCGTGTCGTTGCCGTCCCCGCCGTTCAGCGTGTCGTTCTCGGTCCCGCCGTTCAGCTCGTCCGCTCCGCCGAGGCCGTTCAGCGTGTCCTCGCCGTAGCCGCCGTTCAGCGTCTGATCGTTGTTGTTGCCGGTGAGCGTGTCGTCGGAGTCGCTGCCGTTCACGCCCTCGATGTCCGAGTGCACGTTGTCGCCCTCGCCCGCCGCCCCGTCGTTCGCGACGTCGTCGAGGGTCACGGTGACCGGCTGCTTGCCGAACTGGTAGGTCATGTAGTCGCGGCCCGGGCCACCCTGCATGTCGTCGGCGCCGGGCCCATAGCCGAGCTCGTCGTTGCCGTCGCCACCGAGCACGGTGTCGTTGCCGTCACCGCCCCACAGGTGGTCGTCGCCGCCCTCGCCGAAGAGCAGGTCGTTGCCGTCGTTGCCCTCGAGCGAGTCGCCGCCGTCGCGGCCCTCGAGCGTGTCGTTGCCGGCGTCGCCCTGGAGCCAGTCGAAGCCGGAGCCGCCGAGCAGCTGGTCATTCCCGTCGCCGCCGTAGGCATACATCCACGTGCTCGCGGAGTTGATGAGCGTGTCGTCCTTGTCACCGAGGTGCGCGACGATGCGGTCCACGTTCGTCGGGTCGCAGTAGACCGACGCGCTGAACGGGCGGTTGTCGATGCCCATGCAGCTCGTGTCCGCGGCGCCGGCGCCGGCCGTGCCGTCGGTCAGGAGCAGCTTCGAGCCCTCCGTCGAGATCCGCACGGCGTTCGTCGCGCCCGTCTTCGCGTCGACATGGACGTCGAAGTGGCCGTTCGAGGTCGCGGGGCGACTCGTGAGCGACGTGAACGGGTCGGGAGTGGTGGCCATCGCGGCCGGGGCGACGGCGAGCAGGGCCAGCACGGTGGCGGCGGCGAGACGGGCGGGGTGAGTGATCGAAGACATGGCGACAGTTGATCGCGGCGAGGCACGCGGGTCGTGCGCACGTTCGGCGCTCGGTGTGTCACGCCCGCGACAGTTCGCGCAAGCGCGGCAACCTTCCGGCCGAACGTGAGAGGGTTCCGCCCATGACCA
>CAWFYM010000011.1:0-58465 GCA_963820065.1 uncultured Actinomycetota bacterium
CCAGCGGCGACCTGAAGTGGACCGGCA
This sequence comes from uncultured Actinomycetota bacterium, assembly GCA_963820065.1. GTDB lineage: Bacteria > Actinomycetota > Actinomycetes > DATJPE01 > DATJPE01 > JANPBY01. The sequence goes on from CAWFYM010000011.1 coordinate 28, forward strand.
CCCGGGTCGACCTGGTGTTTGGGTCCCACTCGGTGCTCCGCGCCCTCGCCGAGGTCTACGGCAGCGACGATGCGCACGAGAAGTTCGTCCACGACTTCGTGGCCGCGTGGGACAAGGTGATGGACCTCGACCGGTTTGACACCGCCTGACCCGGGGAGCGGGGAGGCCGCGTTGCGACCGCCTCGAGCTCGTCCTCTGCGTCGCCGAGGAAACCGCGCCAGAAGATGGGACGAAAGGCCCAGATGAACGGCCCGGTTGTCCGGTGGCAGGCCGTTGCGACGAAGCCTAGGTTGGACGACATGGCTCACCCCGTCATCGCGACAAACTTCACCGGGGAGGCCCCGTCATGGTGCTGATCCTTTGGGCGAGTTAGGACTGGCCGCCATGGCCAGCGCCGTACGGCTGACCGAGGGCGACACAGCCATGGCCGCAGGCCTCCTGGTCCTCGCCATGATCACCGGACCCGTCGGTTACGCGATCGTCCGCAAAGAACCCCATGGCGGCGACCGCTAGCAGGTCACGAAGCGTCAGTGAGCAGCCTCTAGGGCATCAAGACCGGCCGTCGCCCAGGCGAACGTGCAGATCTGCCGGAGCGCGGAACTCCCAGCCGAAGAATCGCGGCGCCTGATCAGGGGCGGGCGCAAGAGCCGGGAAGGCCTCGACAAGCACCTCGAGAGCGATCCGCATCTGGTGGCGCAAGAACCATTGCCCCGAACAGAAGTGCTTGCCGAAGCCGAACGGGCCTGAGGGGTGCGCCCACCGGTATAGCGCGTGAGGTCGAAGGTGTCTGGGGCATCGAAGACCGCCTCGTCGCGGTTCGCCGAGGCAAGAACGGCGGACACAGATGCTCCCGCAGGGACGACCGCGCCGCCGAGCTCGACGTCGACCGCCGCCCGACGCAGCTGGGTGCCTATCGGCGCGATCCAGCGCAGCCCCTCGTCTACGGCTGCCGGAAGCGAGGCCGCTGGATCGGCCACGACCCGCGCGAGCTGGTCGGGACGCGTGAAGAGTCCCGCAAGGATGCTTCCGGCTCCGTGACCCGGCTCCTGCATCCCGCCGAGGATGGCCACCTTGAGCGACGGGAGCACGAACTCGATGTCGCGTGGGCACCCGGCGGCCTCCCGGCCGGAGTGGAGCAGCTGAGCCATCGTTGAGTCGTCGGGCTTGGCCGACAGCCGCTCCATCCGAGGGACGACCACGGAGTCGATCTCGCTGCATACAGCGTCGGCCACGGCCTGCTTGGCGGGATCGCGCTCGAAGTTGGTTGCGCCGACACTCATCCCCTTGAACCACCGGCGCAGGACGTCCGGACCGAGGTCCCCGAGCCCGAGGACCTCCGCGAGGCTGCTGACCGAGATCGGCTCGAAGTACTCCGCCATGAGCTCGGCCTCGCTGCGGCCACGGAGTCCCTCGACCGCCGCCAGAGCCAACGGGCGGACCAGCCCGTCGATGTAGCCCTCCACGGTTCGAGGTCGGAACTTGCCGTCGAAGCTGCGCCTGAGCTCGTGGTGCACGTCGCCCTCGACGGCGATGATCGCTGGCTTGCCGAAGGTGATCTCGACGGGTGACTCACCGTGCGTGGCCGGGAAGAGGTCGGACCTCTCGGCCACGGTTTGGACATCGGCGAACCTGGTCACGAACCACGTGTCGACCGAAGGCACGTAGGCGACGGGCGCCTCACGACGCAGGCGTGCATAGATCGGGTAGGGGTCGGCGTCCAGGTCGTCGACCTGGATGGCCCGAACGAACTCCTCGGTCGCCGTCACCACGCGCTCCTCACACCTCGCCGGAACTGTCCCCGACCAGGGTGCCGTGCGCGGCGGTCAGCCGGCGATCGGCGTACCGGTGCCTCCGTCGCAGGCTGCACCCGGCTCGGGGGTCTGGCTGCCCTGACGATAGACGTCGATGAAGGTCTTCAGCCGCGGATCGTCCACGCCGTCGAGCTGGAGCTGGACGCCCCAGGCGCTGGCGACGACCGGCGACGGGAGGCCCTCGTAGGGCGAGAGGATCACATAGCTCGACGGCATCTGAGCGCGCAGCTTCTGGACGTCGTCCGCGCTGAGCGTGGGGTCGTAGGTCACCCACACCGCACCGTGCTCGAGCGCGTGGACCGCGTTCTCGTTCGGCACGGGTGCGTCATAGATGCCGCAGTTGAGCCAGACCGGGTTGTGGTTGCCGCCGACGGGCGGCGTCTCGGCATAGGTGATCGGATCGGTCGTGTGCTCCGGGGTGTCGACCGGGAAGGTCTGCACATCGCTGGCGAGGGAGTCACGCACCGAGGTCGAAGACTGGACGCCCCAGTAGGTCACTCCGGCCACGAGTGCCACAGCCACCAGCCCGGCGGTAACCCACAGCAGGTTCCGTTTGCGCTGCTCCTTGGCTTCGGCGGCACGAAGGGCGTCGACCTTGTCGCGCCGATCGATGACGTCGCCCTTGCCCCTGGATGCCTTACCCACGGAGGTCTCCGTTCAGTGCTGGTGCTTGGGATGAGGGCCGCTTGCCCGCACCCATCGTCTCATCTGGACGGCCTCTTGGCGTAGTGGCCGCGCGCTGGCGCCCGATTCAGCGGGCGCGTGCGGGACGTGAGCCGGAGGGTCGTCCGGACCCACGCGGGCCTCGCGAGTGAGCCTTGGCCGGGCCCCGGTACGGCCGTCCGGGCCGGCGCTCCACGCGGGCGAGCCGCTCGGGGACGGGGATCCCGCTGGGCTGGCGCGCCCCGGTGATCGCGATCAATCCGGCGTCGCCGGGCCTGACCCGTGCCTTCGTGGCCGATACCCCGGCGCGCTGAGCCATCCGGGACACCTCGCGCTCCTGGTGCGGGAGCACGAGGGTCACGACCGTGCCGGACTCGCCGGCGCGAGCCGTACGACCGGCGCGGTGGAGATAGTCCTTGGAGTCAGCCGGCGGATCAACGTGGACGACAAGCCCCACGTCGTCGACGTGGATGCCTCGAGCGGCGACGTCGGTGGCCACGAGGACCGGGGTGCGCCCTTCGCGGAACTCAGCGAGAGCCCGAGTGCGGGCGCCCTGCGGCTTTCCACCGTGGATCGAGGTTGCCGCGACACCTTGCTCACGCAGCTGCGTGGCGACCCTGTCGGCTCCGTGCTTGGTGCGTACGAACAGGATCGTGCGTCCCTCTCGGGCGGCGATGTGCGACGTCACCGACGCCTTGTCGCCCGGAGCCACGACCAGCAGGTGGTGGTCCATGGTCGCCGTCTCATCGTGGGTCGGCTCGGTCGAGTGGGTCACCGGGTGTACGAGGTAGCGGCGGACCAGCGAGTCGACGTCGCCATCCAGAGTCGCGGAGAACAGCAGCCGCTGACCACCGCGCTGGACCATGTCCAGCAGGGCGGTCACGGCAGGGAGGAATCCCATGTCGGCCATGTGGTCAGCCTCGTCGAGAACGACGAGCTCGACCTGCGAGAGGTCGGCATCGTTCTGCTCCACCAGGTCGGTGAGGCGGCCCGGGGTCGCCACGACGATCTCGACCCCGCGGCGGAGCGCTCCGGCCTGCTTCGGGTACGACATACCGCCGACGACGGTCTTCATGCGCAGTCCCACGGTGTGAGCCAGCGGCTCGAGGGCGTCGGTCACCTGGACCGCCAGCTCGCGGGTGGGCACGAGGACGACGGCCAAGGGACGTCGCGGCTGCGCCGTACGCCCGGACAGGCGCGTCAGCATCGGGAGGCCGAAGGCGAGGGTCTTGCCCGAGCCCGTACGGCCCCGGCCAAGCACGTCGCGGCCGTTGAGGGCGTCGGGGATCGTGGCTTCCTGGATCGGGAACGGCGTCGTGATTCCGGCCCGGGTGAGGGCGCTCACCAACGGCTGGGGTACGCCCAGCTCGCCGAAGCCAAGGGCGGCGGGGGCGTGGTTCTGGGCGTGCGTAGACAAACTCATGATTGCGGTCGGGCCTCTCGAGACGATGGCGCGGTCCCGGGAGCCTTCCGCCGGCGCCATACGCCGAGGACGAATCTGTGTGAGAGCGAGCCCGGCGCGTCAGTCGTACCGCGCCGATGGGGCTGGGCGGAGTGCCGACCAGCCCCTCAAGGGTACCGTGCGCCGGCCCTCGGGCCGACCGCCGCAGGAGTGAGCCCGGTCACGCGCAGGGGCCATCTGCGCATGATCACGAAGGGTTCTGGGTGGGTCAGAGGTAGAGGCCGGTGTCGGCATCGGCCACGCGGGAGGAGGCCACCGCGTGGATGTCCCTCTCGCGCAGCATGAGGTACGTCGACCCGTGCAGCTCGACCTCTCCGTGATCCTCCGGCTCGAACAGCACCCGGTCACCGATCTCGACCGTGCGGACGTTCTGCCCCACGGCGACGACGGCCGCCCACGACAGTCGCCGACCGACTGCGGCGGTCGCGGGAATCACGATGCCGCCGGAGGATCGTCGCTCCCCGACCTCGCCGTCCAGCTCGACCAGCACGCGGTCGTGGAGCAGCTTGATCGGCAGAGCGGTGCCCCCGACCCCCGTCGGACCCTGCGGGGCCGAGGTCGGCGCTGGTTGGTCAGCCACGTGCGGAAGCGTAGGTGACCGGCTACCAGCCGACGGTGCCCGGCCCACCCTTGAACGGCCCGACCACGTCATCGGTGACCCAGCCCCCGTAGAAGCCGCCCTCCTGGGGCCGGACGATCTCGCCGTCGATCGTGCACCGGTCCATGCGTCCCGGATACAGCGCGACGTGGTCGACGAGGGCTTCGAAGCCCGGCATCGGTGAGGGGTAGTACCAGGCCGCCGCGCTCGCCCGCTGGCCCCCTCCGACGACGTCGAGGTAGCTGGCGCGCCCTTTGTATTCGCAGAACGAGGAGCCGTCGGCGGTCTCGAGAGACCCACGCACGAAGTCCTCGGCGGGCAGATACCAAGACGGCGGGTGACTCGTCTCGAGGACACGTAGCGCCCGGGCGGTCGTGGCCACGACGACGCCTCCCAGCTCGACGATGACCAGACGCCGCGAGGCTTCCACCCGGGGCGGCCGCGGATAGTCCCAGACAGATTCTTGCCCCGGAGCGGCCGGTAACGGAGTCGGTCGGATCATCTCTCCAGTGAACCCGGCCGGGCGTCGAGCCGCACCTCGGCCTACTTGCGAATGCGGTAGAGCACCAGGACGGCCACCACGCCCACCGTGATCGCCACGTTGCGGACGTTGACGTCACCCTCGTCCGAGACCCAGATACGACGGACTCTGGCGAGACGACGCTGGGTGATGTTGATGGGGTTGACCTTCTCCTTGATCGCCCCGACCTGACCGACCAGTCGCTGCCGCGCCTGAGCCATCTCCGCGGCCACTTCCTCAGGCGAACGGGACGGCTGCGCAGCCGCGGCTGCCACGGCGTCGGACTTGGCCTTGGTCTTCTCGGTCTGCGCTTTTTCCTCGGTCACGCATCCACCGTAGCGAACGGCTCCGAAGACTCACACGTCAGAAGATGCACGACCGTGCTTATTGCACAATACTGGCAATAAGCCCTTCAAAGGAGTCCCGTCCGTGCCGTCCCGCCCTAGGCGAATTCTGCTCCCGCGAATCGCGGCCCTGGCCGCCGCCGCCCTGCTCGCCGCAGGATGTTCTGCAGCCGCTGGAGAGACAGAGACGAGCGGTGCCGCCGCGGGCCAACTCGTCGTGGCCACGACCGTGGCGCCGATCACGAGCATCGTGTCAGCCGTCGGCGGAGACCGTATTTTCGTCAAGGGCATCGTCCCGGAAGGGGTCAACAGCCACACCTTCGAGCCGGCACCCCAAGTAGCCGAGCTGTTGAGCACCGCTGACGTCGTGTTCATCAACGGCCTCAAGCTCGAGGACCCCACGCGAGAGCTCGCGGAGCAGAACCTGAAGGACGGGGCGACGATCGTCGAGCTGGGCACTCAGGTGCTGCCGGAAGCCGAATGGATCTACGACTTCTCCTTCCCCGAGGAGGAGGGCAAGCCCAACCCCCACCTGTGGACAGACCCGCTCTATGCGATCAAGTACGCCGCAGTGGCCCGTGACACCTTGAGCGCCGCGGACCCAGCGGGCGCTGACACCTACGCCCGCAACTACGCCGCCTTCACCAAACAGGCGACAGCTCTTTCCGACGCGTTGCGCACCGACCAGGCGACGATCCCTGGTTCCCGGTCGCTGCTGACCTACCACGACGCGTACGCCTACTTCGCGAAGGACTACGGGTGGACGGTCATCGGTGCCGTACAGCCCAAGGACTTCGAGGACCCCACTCCGCAGGAGGTCGCCGCTCTGATCGAGCAGGTGCGGGACCAGAGCGTGCCGACGATCTTCGGGTCGGAGGTGTTCCCCTCGCCCGTGCTCGAGGAGATCGGGCGTGCGACAGGGGCGCGCTATGAAGACACCCTCCGCGACGACGACCTACCCGGAGCCCCGGGTGACGCGGAGCACTCGTGGCTGGGGCTGATGCGCTACGACTACGTGACGATGATCACTGGTCTGGGCGGTACGGCTGCGGCTCTGTCCGCGCTGGACATCACGCCAGCAGTGCCCGACAGCGCGGTTTACCCCCAGTGACCGCCGGCCCGCGGTCTCGCCCCCTCCTCCGGCTGGAAAACGTCGACGTACGCCTCGGTGACACAGCGGTGCTGAACCAGGTGTCGCTACAGATCGACAGAGGGGACTTCCTGGGGATCGTCGGCCCATCCGGGTCCGGCAAGACCACACTCCTGCGCACGCTCATGGGCACGCTCCCGATCAGCTCCGGGGTAGTGCGCGACGTCGAGACGACAGCCATCTCCTACGTGCCCCAGCTCGAGACGGTCAACTGGTCGTTCCCGGTCACGGTCTTCGAGTGCGTCCTGATGTCGCGAACGTCAGGGCGACGGGTGCCCTGGGCCAGCCGCGTCGAGCGCGCGGAGGTCCATCGGGTCCTGGATCGCCTGGGTATCGCCGACCTGGCTGAGCGACACATCCGTCAGCTGTCCGGCGGTCAGCAGCAGCGGATGTTCCTGGCCCGGGCGTTGCTGCGGCAGCCTGATGTTCTCCTGCTGGACGAACCCACCTCGGGCGTGGACGTGAACACCCGCCACGAGGTGCTGCACCTGCTAGGCGATCTGAACCGTGAGGGGATGGCGGTCGTTCTCACCACCCACGACCTCAACGGCATCGCCGCCCACCTGCCGCACCTGGTGTGCGTCAACGGGCGCATCGTGGCCGAAGGGCCGCCCGAGCAGGTCATCACCCCGTCGGTGCTCGAAGAGACGTTCGGCGCGCGGATGGAGGTCCTGCTGCACCTGGGCATGCCCGTGGTGGTCGACCGGGCGCCGCTCGGGCTCGTCGGTGGGACGGCGTCATGAGCGACATCCTCACGACGTTGGTCCACCCCCTGACTTTCGCCTTCTTCCAGAAAGGCTTGTTCGTCGCCACGGTGTCCGGCGCGCTCCTCGGCTTCATCGGCGTCTACATCACCCTGCGCGGCATGAGCTACATCGGCCACGGCCTTTCGCATGCCATCTTCGGCGGGTTCGCCGCCAGCCAGCTGATCACGAGCTCGTTCTACGTGCTCGGCGCGGGCGTGTGGGGTATTGCCTCCGCCCTGGCGATCAACGCGGTGACGCGACGCCGCAGCATCGGGGCCGACGCCGCCATCGGGGTGATCACCACGGCATCCTTCGCGCTCGGGGTCGCCCTGATCTCGCGCTTCGGCTCGCGCGGCTTGAGCTTCGACAATGCACTGTTCGGCAGCATCCTGGGCATCAGCGCCACTCAGATCGTGGGGCTGGTCGCGGTGTCGGTCCTGACCGGTCTCGTCGTGTTCTTCCGCTATCGCCAGCTGCTCTTCGCCACCTTCGACCCTGAGGTCGCGGCCGTGTCAGGCGTCAACGTCGCGCGAACGGACGCCGTACTCATGGTCATCCTGTCGCTGTCGATCTTGGCCACCCTCACGGTGATCGGTGTGACCCTGGTCGCGGCCATGCTGGTCATCCCCGCCGTCGTCGCGCGCATGCTCACCGAATCCTTCGGGCGCATGCTGGTCCTGTCGACCGCCGTCGGCGCGGCGTGCGGACTGGTCGGGATGTACCTGAGCTACTACGCGGCGGTGCCTTCGGGCACGATGATCGTGCTGACCGGCGCTGCTGCGTTCGTCGTCGTGCTGTCCTTCGGTGGCGGGCGGCGCCTACGCCGCACCCGCGGCATGGACAGCCATGTCGAGGAGTCGCTGGTACCGCTGCCCGCGCTGTCGAAAGGCTGACCGTTGACCACCAAGCTCGCACCCGGAGACGTCGCACCGCCGTTCACCCTGCCGGATGCCGACGGCCACGAGGTTTCGCTGTCGGACTACGCCGGCCGCCGGGTCGTCGTCTACTTCTACCCCGCCGCGATGACGCCTGGCTGCACCACGCAGGCGTGCGACTTCCGCGACTCCCTGTCCTCGCTGACCGCCGCCGGGCTCGCGGTCATCGGAGTGTCGCCGGACAAGCAGGAGAAGCTGGCCAAGTTCCGCGACGCGGAGGGGCTGACCTTTCCACTCGTCGGTGACCCGTCACGCGCGGTCCTGGAGGCGTACGGCGCGTACGGCGAGAAGCAGCTCTACGGCAAGACCGTGACCGGCGTCATCCGCTCGACCTTCGTGGTCGGTGAGGACGGGCGCGTGGAGATCGCGCAGTACAACGTCAAGGCCAAGGGCCACGTCGCCAAGCTCCGCCGCGACCTCGGGATCTAGCGGGCGCTAGGCGCTCAGACGGTCGTGTCGCGCTCGACCGTGCGACCGCTCTCATCGGTCGTCACGGTGCGACGCCGGCGTGGCATGAAGATGATGAGGTCGAGCAGCACGCTGAAGGCCCCCACCGCCATCAGGATGATTCCGACGGTGGACAGCTCGATGCCACTGACGTCAGCGTTGACCGCAAAGGTCAAGATTGCGCCCACGGCGATGAAGAAGATTCCAAGGCCGATACCCATGTGCGTCCCTCCAGAGAATTCGACGAAACGTCCTGACTGGGGGACTTCATCCCCGGCAGCAGCGCCCTCGAAACCCGCTGGTCGTGTGACGTACGCCCTGACGGCCGGTCTTTCAACCTGTCGTTGTCGATCTTGGCCACCCTCACGGTGATCGGTGTGACCCTGGTCGCGGCCATGCTGGTCATCCCCGCCGTCGTCGCGCGCATGCTCACCGAATCCTTCGGGCGCATGCTGGTCCTGTCGACCGCCGTCGGCGCGGCGTGCGGACTGGTCGGGATGTACCTGAGCTACTACGCGGCGGTGCCTTCGGGCACGATGATCGTGCTGACCGGCGCTGCTGCGTTCGTCGTCGTGCTGTCCTTCGGTGGCGGGCGGCGCCTACGCCGCACCCGCGGCGCGTCGGTGACCCATCACGCGCGGTCCTGGAGGCGTACGGCGCATACGGCGAGAAGCAGCTCGACGGCAAGACGGTGACGGGCGTCATCCGCTCGACCTTCGTGGTCGGTGAGGACGGGCGCGTGGAGATCGCGCAGGACAACGTCAAGGCCAAGGGCCACGTCGCCAAGCTGCCCCGCGACCTCGGGGTGTAGCCAGGGGGCCGCTGCTAGGTGTCGTCCTGCCCCGCGGCGCCTGTCCCATCACCGCCCGAGAACCTCGGTGGGCGGCGTTCAGCGAACGCGATCACCGCCTCCCGAAAGTCCGGTCGGCGGAGGAGGTCAGACTGGCCAGCCAGCTCGGCGTCAAGCGCGGGCTCGAGATTGGCCAGCGTGACATCGTTGACGGCTCGTTTCGTGGCCGCGAGAGCTCGGGGTGCACCCCCTGCGAGACGCTCTGCAAGGGCCAACACCGTGCCCGGCAAGTCCTCGTCGGGAACCATCCGGTAGATGAGACCCCATGCAAGCGCGGTCTCGGCCAGCAACCTCTCCGGCACAAGGGCCATCTCCATCGCACGGGCGCGACCAACGTTCGCCGGAACGAGGGCCGTCGCCCCGCCGTCCGGCATGAGCGCGATGCTCACGAAGGAGAGGAGGAAGTAGGAGGACTCCGCCGCGACAACGAGGTCGCAGGCAAGAGCCAGGGAGCAGCCAACCCCGACAGCGGGACCGTTGACCGAGGCGATCACCGGCTGCGGCATCGCGCGCAGCGCCCGAACGACCCGGTTGGCGGCCAGGATGGTCTCGGTGCCCGGGACATCGGGTGCCAGCTGCTCCTGCAGGGTGCCCGCACCAAGGTCGGCGCCCGAGCTGAACGCACGTCCCGCCCCGGTGAGGACCACCACTCGCACGGAGTCGTCACTGCCCGCTTCTTCTAGTAAGTCCGCGAGATCATCAAGCCCGTCGGTGGTCACGGCGTTGAGCCGGTCCGGCCGGTTCAGGGTGATCGTCAAAGTGGCGCCGGTCTTCACGACCGTGACCTCCTGGGCCGCCTCGGTTCTCACGAAGCCACCGCCCTCGACTCATCGAGCATGCCGGATAGCTGGCCACGCACGAGGTCCGCGGCCTCGGCGACCATCCCACCAACGAGGTCACTGACAGTCGGGATGTCGTGGATGAGGCCCTGCACCATTCCCACCGACCAGACACCAGCCTCAGGGTCACCGTCGTCATAGACGCGGCGCCCCCTTGTCCCAGCCACCAGGTGCCGAATGTCATCGAACGTGCCGCCCGCCTCGAGGATTTCCACCACCTCGCGGCTCACGCTGTTGCCCGCCACCCGCGATGTGTTGCGCAGGGTCCGGAAGATCAGCTCGGTGTCGGTCTCGCCGGCCGCCACGATCGCCTCCTTGATGCGTACGTCGATGGGTGACTCGGCGGTGCACATGAAGCGCGTCCCCATGTTGATCCCATCGGCACCGAGCGCCAGTGCAGCGACCAGTCCGCGTGCGTCGGCGAATCCCCCGGACGCGATCATCGGGATCTTCAACTGGTCGGCAGCCGCAGGGATCAGGACGAGGCCCGGGACGTCGTCCTCTCCCGGGTGCCCTGCGCACTCGAAGCCGTCAATACTTACCGCGTCCACGCCGACTGACTGCGCCTTGAGCGCGTGGCGCACGCTCGTGCACTTGTGAACGACCCGGACCCCGTGGGTCTTGAAGAGGTCGATGTGCGGGCCCGGGTTCGAGCCGGCGGTCTCGACGATCGTGACACCGCTGTCGACGATGGCCCGGCGGTAGTCGTCGTAAGGGGGTGGGCTGATCGTCGGGAGGATCGTGAGATTCACCCCGAAGGGCCGGTCGGTCATGGACCGGCAACGCTCGATCTCGAGGGCGAGGGCAGCTGGCGTCGGCTGAGTGAGCGCTGTGACCATGCCGAGGCCACCGGCGTTGGACACCGCCGCGGCGAGCTCGGCTCGGCCGACCCACTGCATACCGCCTTGAACGATTGGATGCGCGACCTCGAACAACTCGGTGAAGCGGGTGCGGAAGACCTGCTGGGGCGCGCTCACCGCGGCGCCATCCGGATCGCGCCGTCGAGCCGAATCGTCTCACCGTTGAGCATGGGGTTCTCCACGATGCTCATGACCAAGTCGCCGTACTCGGATGGTCGGCCGAGCCGTGACGGGTGGGGCACCTGCTGTCCGAGCGACATCTTGGCCTCTTCGGGCAGGCCAGCCAGCAGCGGGGTGTCGAAGAGGCCCGGGGCGATCGTCACGACGCGGATCGCCAGCATCGCCAGGTCGCGGGCGATCGGGAGGGTCATGCCAACGATGCCGCCCTTGGACGCCGAGTAGGCCGCCTGGCCGATCTGGCCGTCGAAGGCCGCCACCGACGCGGTGTTGACGATGACGCCGCGCTCGCCCTCGATGAGATCGCCCTTGGCGATCTCCTCCGACGCGAGCCGGATCACGTTGAACGTGCCGATCAGGTTGATGTCGATGATCCGGCGGAAGGCGTCCAGCGGGTGTGGTCCGGTCTTGCCGAGCGTGCGCGTCGCGATGCCGGTGCCGGCGCAGCTCACAGCCACCCGGAGCTGACCCAGCTCGGCGGCGGCGGCCACGGCCGACGCCACCGACTCCTCGCTGGTGACATCCCCACCGACGAAGACGACCTCCTCGCCGAGGCGCTCCGCCACGGCCGCACCGTCGGAGCTCGGCAGGTCGAGGATCACCACACGGGCGCCCTGGGCGTGCAGCTTCTCGGCAGTCGCCAGCCCGAGGCCGGAGGCCCCGCCGCTGACCAGGGCGACGTCGCCGTCGGTGAGCCTCATCGGTGTCCTCTCGCTGTCACGTGGTCCGGGGGTCGCGCGCAGCGCAGCGACGGGTCAGAGCCGCTCGATGATCGTCGCGTTGGCCATGCCGCCGCCCTCGCACATCGTCTGCAGGCCATACCGGCCGCCGGTGTCCTCGAGCTCGTGGAGGAGCGTCGTGAGGAGCCGGGTGCCTGACGAGCCGAGCGCGTGCCCGAGGGCGATGGCGCCGCCGCGCGGGTTGAGCTTGGCCGGGTCGGCGCCGAGCTCGCGGGCCCACGCCAGGGGTACGGGGGCGAACGCCTCGTTGACCTCGTACGCGTCGAGGTCGTCGATCGAGAGGCCGGCGCGGCGCAGGACCGCGCGCGACGCGGGGATCGGGCCGGTCAGCATGAACAGCGGGTCGTCACCGACGACGGAGAAGCTGTGGAAGCGCGCCCGCGGGGTGAGCCCCAGCTCGATCGCGCGCGACTCCTCCATGATGAGCACGGCCGACGCGCCATCGGTCAGGGGCGAGGAGTTGCCCGGCGTGATGCGCCAGTCCAGGTCGGGGAACCGCTCGGCCATCTCGGGGGTCTGGAACGACGCCCGCAGGCCGGCGAGGCCCTCGACCGTGGTGCTCGCCCGGATGGTCTCGTCGGTGGCGAAGTCGACGGTTGCGCCGGACGCGTCGGTCACCGGGACCGACACGATCTCGCGGGCGAAGCCGCCGGCCTCCTGCGTCGACGCGGCACGGGCGTGCGACTGAGCGGAGTACTCGTCGAGCGCGTCGCGGTCGAGCTTCCACTGGTGGGCGATGAGCTCGGCCGAGACACCCTGGTTGATGAGGCCCTCGGGGTAGCGCGCCGCCATCCGCGATCCGAACGGGTCCTGGCCGATCCCTGCCGTGCCCATGGGCACTCGGCTCATGGACTCGACGCCGCACGCGATGACGATGTCGTAGGCGCCGGCGATGACGCCCTGGGCCGCGAAGTGCGCGGCCTGCTGGCTGGAGCCGCACTGCCGGTCGATGGTGGTCGCGGGCACCGACTCGGGGAAGCCCGCCGCGAGCACCGCCTGCCTCGTGAGATTGAGAGACTGCTCGCCGACCTGCTGCACGCAGCCGCCGAGGACGTCGTCGACCTGGCCCGGCCCGAGGCCGGCGCGCTGCACGAGCTGCTCGAGGACGCCCGCGAGGAGGTCGACCGGGTGGGTGCCCGACAGGGCGCCGCCCATCTTCCCTCGACCAGACGCCGTACGGATCGCCTCGACGATGACGGCCTGCCGCACGGGTGCCTCCTGGGGTCGGGGCCGCGACGCGAGCGGCGGCTTCCTCTGGATCGATTCTGCCCCTCGACCCAGAAACAGTCAAGAGAGACTGTTTCTGGGATCGAACCGGTTTTCAGGCGAGCAAGATCGTGCTCGCGAGCTGCCGCCAGGCCTTGAGCGACGGCTCGGTCGACGGGTCCCGCTCGTCGAAGGCGTACGTCAGAGCGACACCGCGCATGCTCGTGAAGACGACGTCGCGCACCGTGGGGTAGAGCGGGCGGGCCGCGAGCTCCGGCCCGTAGAGCGCGTCGAGCGTGGCGCGGATGGCCGCGCCGAGGCCACGTTCGGCGGGCAGGATCACCTCGGCCAGCGCCGGCGACGTACGCGCCGCCATCCAGAGCTCGGTGGCCGCCCAGAAGTACGCCCGGTCGAACGTCGCCCAGGTCGTCGTGATCACCGCGTCGAGCCGGGCCTGCGGGTCGATGGCGGCCGAGGGCAGCGTGGCCGCCGTCGCCTCGGTCTCCGCGAGCCGCTGCGCCGACACGTGGTGCGCGGCGGCCACGAGCAGCTCGTCCTTCGACGGGAACTGGTGGAGCAGCCGGCCCCGGGAGACCCCGGCGCGGGCCTGGATGCTCAGCGTGTTGGTGCGTGCGTAGCCGTCGGAGACGAGGCACTCGACAGCCGCGTCCAGGATGCGGTCCCGACTCTCCTGGCTACGCTCGGCCTGCGGTCTGCGCGCCGGGGCCCCCGGGTCGGAGGTCGACATGGACCCGAGCATAGGGCGAGGATCCCGCGACTTCCGGCCGCCGCGAGCGCAGCGTCGAACGCTCGGACTCCGTGGTCCCGCCCCAGATCCCGGCGATCCGAGGATCCGCCATCACCGCCGCGCGGCACTCGATGACCACAGGGCAGGTGCGACAGATCGAGCGCGCCCGGGCGATGTGATGATGGGCCGACGGACCGGGAGGGAAGAAGATCTCCGGGTCGTGGTTGGCGCACTCGGCCCGGGCCATCCATTCCTGAATCATCAGTCGCTGCACGGTGCGGGAGCCGTAGTCGTCGGAGGCAGCCGACCGGGTGTTGTAGTCAGACATAGGCATGGAAGCCGCGACCGGTCTTGCGGCCGTACCAGCCGGCGTCGACGAGGCGACGCAGGACCGGTGGTGCCGCGAACTGCGCGTCGAGGTGCTCCGCGTAGAGGCTGTCGGCGACGAGCAGCAACGTGTCGAGCCCGATCATGTCGGACAGCCGAAGCGGACCCATCGGCATGCCGCAGCCCTGCTGCATCCCGTCGTCGATGTCGTCGGCCGAGGCGAGCCCGTTGTCGTACAAACGCATGGAGGACAACAGATACGGCACCAGCAGCACGTTGACGACGAAGCCGCTCCGGTCCTTCGCGAGGATGCTGCGCTTGCCCAGCACTTCGCGGACGAACGCCTCAGCCCGCTCGACGACGCCATCGCCGGTGAGAGGTGTGCTGACCACCTCGACCAGCGGCATCCGCGGCACCGGATTGAAGAAGTGCAGCCCCACGACCCGTTCGGGGCCCGTCGTCGCAGCCGCGATGCGGGTCACCGGGATGCTCGACGTGTTGGTTGCCAGCAGGCAGTCGGCCGAGACGTGGTCACCCAGCTGGGAGAAGAGCTCAACCTTCTCCTTCTCGCGCTCGATGACCGCCTCGATGACGACATCGCACGGGGCCAGGTCGGCCAGCTCGGCGGTGAACGTCACCCGACTCAGCACGTCGTCGACAGCGTCGGTCAGCCGGCCCGCCGTGGCTTCGCGCTCGAGCGACCGACGGAGGTTGGCGGCCGCCCGCTCGCGCGCTCCGGCGTCGGCATCGACGCCCACGACCGGGCAGCCGCGGGTCGCGGCCACCTCCACGATGCCGGCGCCCATGATCCCGCACCCGATGACACCGACGACGGTCTGGCTCATGTGGCCGGCCCAGCCTTGGGGCGGTACCGCGCAAGCTCGCGACGAGCGACGACCATGCGGTGCACCTCGTCCGGACCGTCGGCGAACCGCAGACCGCGGGCCTGGGCGAAGAGCATGGCGAGCGGGAAGTCCTGCGACAGACCGCCACCGCCGTGCGTCTGGATGGCCTTGTCGATGACCCACTCAGCGGTCAGCGGCGCAGCCACCTTGATGGCCGACACCTCGGACCGCGCCTCCTTGGCGCCCACGTTGTCGATGAGCCAGGCGGCGCGCAGCACGAGCAACCGCGTGGAGTCGATGCGGATGCGGGCGTCCGCGATCCACTCCTGCACGGTGTCGCGGTCGGCCAGCGGCCGGCCGAAGGACGTACGCGACAGCGCGCGCTCGCACATCAGGCCGAAGGCGCGCTCGGCCATCCCCATGAGCCGCATGCAGTGGTGGATGCGCCCGGGGCCGAGGCGGGCCTGCGCCATCGCAGCACCCCCACCGACGCGCCCCAGGATGTTCGCTCGCGGGACGCGCACGTTGTCGAAGACGACCTCACCGTGGCCGCCGTGCGACGCGTCGCGGTAGCCGAAAACCGAGAGGCCACGCAGGATGCTGATGCCGGGGGTGTCGCGCGGCACGAGGATGACACTCTCGCGCTCCCGCGGTGAGGCGTCCGGGTCGGTAACGCCGAGGACGAGCAGGACCTTGCAGTCCTCGCTCATCACGCCGGTCGACCACCACTTCCGCCCATTGATGACATAGGAGTCGCCGTCCTCGGTGATGCTCGTCGCGATGTTCGACGCGTCGGAGGAGGCCACCTCAGGCTCGGTCATGCAGTAGGCGGACCGGATCGTCCCCTCGAGCAGCGGCTGGAGCCACTTGGTGCGCTGCTCGTCGGTGGCGAACATGTGGAGCAGCTCCATGTTACCGGTGTCCGGGGCGCTGCAGTTGAGCGCCTCCGGGGCGACGTGCGGGCTGCGGCCGGTGATCTCGGCGAGCGGCGCGTACTGCAGGACGGACAGGCCGGCGCCGTGCTCCGCGTCCGGCAGGAACAGGTTCCAGAGGCCGCGGCTGCGCGCCTCGGCCTTGAGCTCCTCCATGACGGCCGGTCGCTCCCAGCCGTCGGTGGCAAGGGTGTCGGGACCAAAGTCGTCGAACGCGTGCTCGGCCGGGTAGACATGCGTGTCCATGAAGTCGAGCAAGTTCTCTCGCAGCTGAGCGGTGCTCGGGTCCTCGGCAAAATCCATCAGTCTCTCCCTCGCGCGTGGGCGCCGGTCATCGGTTCTTCCAGGTGGGAGAACGCTTCTCGGCGAACGCCGTGAGTCCCTCGAGCCGGTCCTCGGATGCGAGGACCGCGTCGACGTACGGCTGCTGTGCGGCCCACGCCTCCTCCTCCGTCCAGTCGAACGCCTGACGGACGATCTGCGCCGAGGCTGCCACGGCCAGGGGGCCGCACCGCAGCACCTCGTCCGCGAGACCCAGTGCGGTCGCCAGCGCCTCCCCCGGTGCGCAGAGCCGATTCACCAGGCCCAGCCCATGGAAGTACGTCGCCGGGCGCGGCGTCCCGGTCAGAGCCAGCTCCATGGCCACGTGGTACGGGATCCGCTTGGGCAGCCGGAACAGGCCACCTCCCGCGGCCACCAGAGACCAGGTCGCCTCGGGCAGCCCCATGGTCGCGGTCTCGGAGGAGACGATCAGGTCGCAGGACAAGGCCAGCTCGAGCCCGCCGGCGAGCGCGTGCCCCTCGACGGCCGCGATGATCGGCTTGTTCGGCGGGATCGCCATGATCCCGAAACCGCCGCGGCGCGGGGCGATGGCCAGCGAGCCCTCCTTCGCCGCTATGAGGTCCTGACCTGCCGAGAACACCCCGCCGGCGCCGGTGAGCACGGCAATGTGGAGGTCTGGCTCGGCGTCGAAGGCGTCCAACGCTTCTTCCAGGGCGACCGCGGTGTCGTAGTCGAAGGCGTTGCGCCGCCGGAAGCGGTTGACGGTGAGGACGAGCACGTGCTCGCCCTGCCGCTCCTGGAGGATCACGGCATCCGGGTCGCTCATCAGGGAGTCCTTTCCTTGGCAGTCTCGACATCGGGCACCGGCGGCCCCCACCAGCCCCAGCTCTCCCCACCGTCGACGGCGATCCGCTGCCCGGTGACGTAGCCACCGCCTTCCGACATCAAGAAGGCCACGACCGAGGCGATGTCCTCGGGTCGGCATACCCGGCCGAACGGTGCGACCTCGTCGAGGTCGGCGGCTTTGTCCCGACCCTGGGTCGCGCGGATGAGGCGATCACCCATCTCAGTGGCCACCAGCCCAGGTGCGACGGTGTTCACGCGGACGTTGTGGGGGCGCTCCTCCATGGCGAGGGTGACCGCCAGGATGTCGAGTGCGGCCTTGGCCATGACGTAGGGCGCCATCCCTGGACGGGTCGCCTGCGACACGATGCTGGAGATCAGCACGACGTCACCGCGGCCTCGCTCCCGCATGTGCGGCACGGTCAGCCGGCAAAGGTGATGAGCCGCGGCCGCGTGCACGCCGAACAGCTTGCCGAGCTCATTCGGGTCGGTGTCGACCACGTAGTTCCCGCGGCTGGCGTTGCCCGCGCAGTGCACGAGCCCGTCGAGGCGACCGTGGTCGGCGATGACCGCGGCGACCATCTCGGCATCCTGGTCGGGATCCTCGACGCTTGCCGCGTGCAGCGACACCTTTGCGCCGAGGGCTCGTACGTCCTCGGCGGTCTGCTGCGCCGCGGCATCGTCGCGGCGGTAGTTGATGGCGACGTCGAAGCCACTGGTGGCCAGGGCCAGGCTCACCGCACGGCCGATGCCGCGGCCGCCGCCGCTGACGAGCGCGACCCGACGGCCAGTCATCGCGGACCCAGGGTGCTGGACACGACGCTCAGCACGTCCTCGTCCGGCGCCAGGTGCGAGGCGTCGTTGATACCGAGGACGACCTTGTCGTCGCCGGTGACCATGACCGTGCTGACGCCGGTGTGCCAGGGGACGAACCACATGTCCCTGGTGATCCCGAGCCACGGACCGAGGGCTGCGTTGATGAAGCCTCCGTGCGCGACGCACGCCACGACCTCGCCCGGGTGGGCGGCCACGACCTCCTCGAGCGCGGTCGTCGCTCGTTGTCGAAGCTCGGCGCCCGACTCGGTGCTGCCGTCCTCGGCCCACACGAAGCGGGGCACGACGCGCACGGCGGCCATGGCCGTGCGGACGTAGTCGTCAGGGTCGGGCTCCATGTGGCGGGCCGAGGTCTTGGCGAACTTGTCGCGCATCGCGTCGGCATGCATCCGGATCTCGTCGAGGTCTGGGTGCACCACCACCTCCAGCCCCAACGCCGCCGCGGTGGGCGCTGCGGTCTGCTGGGCGCGGAGCAGCGGGCTCGTGACGACGGCCGTGATCGGCAGGTGCCCGAGCCTCGCACCGAGCCGCTCCGCCTGCTCGAGCCCGCGCCCACTCAGCGGCGGGTCGAGCTCGAGCATCGTCTCCTGCTCGGCATGCCGGATGAGGAGCAGCAGCACACGCGACGCGGCCGGGGACGATGGGTCGGGAGAGTCCGGCATCAGGCCACGCCGGCCAGCAGCGAGTCGACGATGGTGAGGATCTCGGCGATGTCACCGATGACGTAGTCGGCCCCGGCATCGTCGATCTCGTCAGGGTGGAAGCCATAGCGGCAGCCGACGGTCGTAGAACCCGCCGTGTTCCCTGCGACCACGTCCTGCGGACCGTCGCCAACGAAGACGGCCTCGCTCGGGTCGAGGCCGAGGATGGCGATCGCGTCGATCACGGGACCCGGGTGCGGCTTCGCCTCCTTGGACTCGTCACCGGTGATCGAGACCGAGAAGAGGTCGGTGAGGTCGAAGCGAGCCGCGTCCGAGACCCAACGCGCGCGGGCCTTCGAAGTCACGATGCCGACGAGCAGTCCGCGCTCCTTGAGCGCCTCGAGGGTCTCCTTCGTGCCCGGGAACGGCCCGCCCATGGTTTCTGCCAGGCCCAGGTAGGCCCGGTGATAGGCAGCGGCGATCTGTGCCACCACCTCTGGGTCATCCGACATCGAGCCGAACGATTCCTGTCCGCGCAACCGAATGATTCGTGCCGCCTCCTCCGGCGTCGAGGGGATCGGCCGGCCGAGCACCTCCGTGGTCGCCGCGCGGTACGACGACATGATCACCTCGTGGTTGTCGAGGATCGTCCCGTCCCAGTCGAAGAGCACTGCCTTGATCATGGATGGACCAACACCTTCAGGCTGTTCGCGGCGTCGGCCTGGAGCCGGAACGCCTGGTCGATGTCCGCCAGCGCCACCCGGTGGGAGACGAAGTCGGCGGGGTTGATGCGCCCTTCGGCAATGAGGTCGGTGACCTCTTGCATCTCGTTGTCGTAGGCGAAGGAACCCTGCACGCGCAACTCCTTCTCGACGAGCCGACCCGACTTCACCGCGAACGGCTCGACGGAGTGGGCCACGAGGACAAGGCGGCCGCGCGGCCGGAGTGACTTCACCGCTGCGCTGAAGGACGAGGGCTGCCCCGAGCACTCGATCGCGACGTCAGCGGCAGCGCCGAGCCCATACGGCCCTGCCCCGGTCAGCTCTCGTACAGCGAGCTCGACCTTGGTGCCGATCGGGTCGATGACGAGCGCGGCACCCAGTCCGGCTGCCGCCTCGCGGCGCAGCGGCGACGGGTCGACACCGATGACAGAGCCGGCCCCGAGGGCCAGGGCCAGCGCCACCGCACCGAGCCCGATCTGCCCGAGGCCGAAGACGATGACGGTTTCACCCGGCTGCAGGTCCGCGTGCTTCACCCCGCGCAGCGAGACAGCTAGGGGCTCGACGAGCGCCCCCAGGGCCGGGTCGGTGCCGTCGGGGAGCACGAAGACGTTGTGGCCGGCCTTGGCCCGAGGGACGCGCAGCCGCTCGGCGAAGCCGCCCGGCAGGCCGTAGCCGAGGCCCTCGACCAGCGAGCGCTCGCAGAGCTGGGGCTGGCCGGCGACGCACTGCGGGCACTCGCCGCAGGCGAGCAGCGGGCGCACCGCGACCATCATGCCGGGGACGAGGCCGCTGTCAGCCGCCGCCTCGAGCACACGACCGCCGATCTCGTGACCCATGACCTGACCGGGCTTCACGTTGGAACCGTGCCGCCAGGACTCGAGGTCCGAACCGCAGACACCGCAGGCCGCGACCGCGATGAGAGCGTCGGAGCCGCCGACCTCGGGGGCGTCGACGTCCGCGGCCTCGACGACGTTGAGCTCGCGGAAGACGCCGGCCCTCATGACGACGCACCCGACGTCGCGGAGCTGGAGCGGAGGACGCCGGCGCGGAGCAGGGCCTCGATCTCCTGCGGGCTGAGCCCGACCTCGGCGACGAGGTCCTCGGTGTCCGAGCCCAGCGCGGGGGGTGCGGAGCCAGTCGCGAGCGGTCGGCCGTCGATACGGATGGGCGCTCCGAGGGTGAGTGCGGTGGTGGTCCCGGACGCGTCCAACGGGGCGTCACGGATCATGGAGCGTGCCTGCGCCATGGGATGGGCGAGGGCCTCCCCGAGGTCGAGGACTGGGGCCACGCAGGCCTCGGCAGTCTCAAGGTCTGCCACCCACTCGGCGCGGGTCCGCGTCCTCAGGAGCGTCGCAACGTCCTCGCGCGCCGACTCGTCGAACTGCCGGCTCACGAGGTCGGGGCGGCCGACTACGGCGCAAAAGTTCGCCCAGAACTTCTCCTCGACCGCTCCCACCGACACGAACCGCCCGTCGGAGCACTCGTAGACGTTGTAGCAGGGGTAGCGGCCGTTGAGCAGCATCCGACCCGGGTCGGGCACGTGGCCCGATGCCCAGTACTCGCCCGCATGGATCGACGTCCAGGCCAGGGCGGCGTCGTACATCGCGACCTCGACCCGCGAGCCCTGACCAGTCGTCGCCGCCGAGTAGAGCGCGGCGAGCATGCCGATGCCGAGCAGCGTCGCGCCACCGAGGTCACCGACCTGGACACCTGGCGGGCACACGGGTCCGCCGGGCGGCCCGGTCATTCCGAGCACGCCGGCGTAGGAGATGTAATTGATGTCGTGACCCGCGGCGTCGCGCATCGGGCCGTCGCTGCCGTAGCCGGTGAGCGAGGCATAAACGATCTTCGGGTTGCGCTCGCGCACGGCGTCGTAGCCGACGCCGAGCCGGTCTACCACGCCGGGCCGAAAGCCCTCGACGACGATGTGCGCTGTCTCGGCGAGCCGGAGGAACACGTCGACGCCCTCGGGCGACTTGAGGTCGATGCCGAGGGACTGCTTGCCGCGCCCGACGATCCATGACGCCGCAGATTCCTCGCCTGTCTTGGGCTCGCCCCACCGCATGTAGTCGCCGAGCACCGGCTCTTCGACCTTGATGACCTCGGCACCGAGGTCCGCGAGGACGGCGGTCAGGACGCCGCCCGGCAGCAGCCGGGTGAGGTCGAGGACGCGGACCCCAGTCAGCGGACCGGGGCTCCCCGGCGGCATCGGACCAACGGGAGCGCTCATTGACCCAGGCCCGTGGTGACGTCGACGAGGATCCGCGAGCCGCCCGTGCGTCCCTGCTGCACGCGAGCCACTCCGTCGAGAATGTCGGCAAGTGGGATCACATCACCGACCACCTTCGGCAGCACGAGTTTTCCCGAGTCGAGAAGGTCTAGGCAGGTGGCCACCTCGTGCGGCTCGTTGCCGTAGGACCCGACGACTTCCCGTTCGCGAAGGACGAACGTCATGATCCGCCCCGCGGACAACGGCTCGAAGCCGACCCCAACGATGACCGCGCGACCACCATGGTCGAGGCTGCGGACCGCAAGCTCGGCAGTGACCGTCTTGCCGACAAACTCCAGCGCAACGTCGACGCCACCCATCGCGGTGATCCGGTCGAGGGCGCCGTCGGGCTCGAGCGCCTCGTCGGCGCCCGTCTCGAGCGCCCATGCGCGGGCCTCGGCTCGGGCGTCGACCGCGATGACACGGGACGCGCCGAGGGTCCGGGCGATGCCGACCGCCGACAGTCCGAGGCCGCCGGTCCCCCAGACGGCCACCCGGCTCCCCTCCTTCACGCCTCCACGGAAGGACACCGCGTGGTAGGCCGTGGCCACCGAGTCGGTGGCGACCGCCGCGAGATCGTCGGACAGGCTCTCCGGCACCGGCAAGCAGTTCCGTCCGGGGACAGTCATGTACTCGGCGAAGGCGCCCTCGCAGTCCGCGCCGATGCACATGCGCCGCTCGCAGAGCACCGTGCGCCCGGCGAGACAGCGATCGCACTCCATGCAGGTGACAAGCGGCACGATGCTGACGCGCGTTCCGACCGCCGGCCCGGTGACGTCCGCGCCCAGCGCAGCCACGACGCCGACCGGCTCGTGGCCGAGGACGATTGGCGTGTAGGCCGTCTGAGCGGTGCCGTCGAAGACGAAATGGACGTCGCTGCCGCAGATGCCGCTGCGCAGCAGCTTGACGAGGATCTCGCCCGACTTCGGTGAGGGCACAGGGACGTCCTGGACGACGACGTCGCCGCTGCCCACGGCCCCCCGGAGCACGGCCGCCGCCATTGTGGTGGGCACGGGGCCTGACGCGAACGTCGTGGTCGTCATGAGTGCTGTCTCCTCATCGGTCGATGCCGGCCAGGACGGCCGCTTCCTCGAACAGGGCAGGGACGTCCCGCTCCAGCGCCGCGGTGTAGTCAGTGCGGAGCTCGCCTCTTACGTGCTGGCCCCACGCAGGCTCGATAACGACCGCGAGCTTCCAGAGCGCGAAGGCCTGGTACCAGGCGAGGTGGGTCAGATCGCGGCCGCTGAGCTCGGCATAGCGCGCCGCCAGCTGGTTCCGTGTAGGCGCACCTGGGGCACGGGACACACCTTGGATTCGGGGCATGGCGGGTGGTTCACTCGGCCGCGGACCCCAGAAGGCAAGACACAACCCGAGGTCTACGAGGGGGTCGCCGATCGTCGCCATCTCCCAGTCCACGACTGCGAGCAGCTCGGGGGCCGAGGCAGAGAATAGGCAGTTGTCCAGATGGAAATCGCCATGCATCAGCGCCGGCGGCTGGTCGACTGGGAGCGACTCCTGGAGCCACGCCGTGATGCGGTCGAAGACCGGGATCTCGCGGACCTGGTTGCGCCGGAACTGCCCCTCCCACCGCGGCACCTGCCGCGCGAGGAACCCGTCAGGCCGCCCGAACCCCTCGAGCCCAGCTCCGCGCCAGTCCACCGCCTGGATGGCGGCGAGCGCTTCGACTAGGCCGAAACCGAGCGGCACCAACGACTTCTCACCCGCGGGGTATGACTCCGGCAGCACGTCGAGCACCGAGACCGATCCCGCGAGGTAGTCCATCAACAGGAACTCCGCACCCAGCACCGAACGGTCAGCACAATGCGCGAGCACCTCGGCATGCGGCACCACGGACCCCTCGAGAGCCCGCAGCACCGTCCACTCACGGCTCATGCTGTGTGCCGACGCGTCGAGCTCGTGCGCCGGCGGCCGGCGGACGAGCCAGACGCGGCCGCGGTCGCGCAGCAGGTAGGTCTCATTGGAGTTGCCACCGGGCAGCCGTTCGAGGGTCACGGCCCCGAGGTCGATCGCCAGGCCGACGACGTCGTTGACCCAGGTCGCGACGCGGACGGCATCGGACCTGGGGTCGCGGACGAGCGGGTCGGGGGACGTCACGCGCGCAGGGCCTCCAGCTCGTCCTTGTAGCGGGCGAGCGCGGCAGCCGTTCGCGTCGGGACGTGCTCCGTGGGCACCTCGACCGGGTCGTAGTTCTTGAGGATCTTCTTGGCCACCGTGACCTTGTGCACCTCGTCCGGACCGTCGTAGAGCCGGGCGGCGCGCGACCAGCGGTACATCGCCTCGAGCGGCATGTCGGCGGAGAAGCCGAGCGAACCGTGGATCTGGATCGCCTTGTCGAGCACCTCGTGCATGACGAGAGCGCCGTGGTACTTGATCATCGCGATCTCGACGCGCGCATTGCTCGAGCCGAAGGTGTCGATCTTCCAGGCTGCCTGGAGCGTAAGCAACCGCGCTGCCTCGATCTGGGCCGAGCAGTCAGCGACCCACTGCTGCACCATCTCCTTCTCGCTCAGCAGGCTGCCATGAACGCTCTTGCTCACGGCACGCTCGCATAGCATGTCCATCGCCCGTCGACAGACACCGATCCACCGCATGCTGTGGTGGATCCGACCCGGCCCCAGCCGCTTCTGCGCAAGAACGAAGGCCTCACCCTCGACGCCCAGCAAGTTCTCGGCGGGGACGCGCACGTCGGCGTAGGTGACTTCATCGTGCACGTAGAGCGGGTCATCGAGGTTGGTGTCGTGCATGTTGCGCAACGCGCGCATCTCGATGCCCGGAGACGTGGTCGGCACGATGATCATCGACATGCCCTTGTAGGGGTGAACGTCAGGGTTCGTCACCGTCATCAGGATGTGGAAGTCGCTACGGGATCCGTTGCCCACGAACCACTTCCGGCCGTTGATGACCCACTCGCCGCCGTCACGCACGGCGCGCGTCGTGAACTGCTTTGGGTCGGAACCGGTCCCCTGCTCGGTCATCGAATAGGCACTGAGCAGCTCGCCGGCCAGCAGCGGCTTGAGCCACTTCTCACGCTGCTCGTCGGTGGCCGCGAGGGCGATCAGCTCCGCGTTGCCCGAGTCTGGTGCCTGGCAGCCGAAGATGAACGGCGCGAGGTCGCTGCCGCCGAGGATCTCGTGCATGAGCCCGAGCTTCACCTGGCCGTAGCCCTGACCGCCGAGCTCAGGGTCGAGGTGCGCCGCCCACAGGCCCTGCTGCTTCACCCGCTCCTGCAGCGGTTTCGCCAGCGCGCGGAACTCGCGGTGGTCGAGGCCCAGCACCTCGAGGGGGTAGACCTCCTCGCGGACGAACGTCCGCATCCAGGCAAGCTTCTCTTCGAACTCGGGCTCGGTCGTAAAGTCCCAGGCCATGCCGGCTGCAGCTCCTCAGTGGTGGATGGTGATCAACGTCCGCGGAACCGTGGTTCGCGCTTCTCGAGGAAGGCGGTCACGGCTTCACGGAAGTCGTCGGAGGTCTCGGTGATGGTCGTGCCCATCGCGCCCATCTCGAGGGCGGTCTCGAACTCCATCGAGGCCGTGCGCTGCATCAGCAGCTTGGCCAGGCGGAGGGCGATCGGAGGCCGCTCGGCGATCTCCCGGGCCAGCGCGTCGGTGGCGGCCTCGGACTCGGCATCAGGGACGACCCTGGTGGCCAGGCCCAGCGCGAGCGCCTCGTCGGCCTCGACGAAGCGACCGGTGTAGACGAGCTCGGCGGCCTTGCGGTAGCCGATCACGTGCGGCAGCAACCAGAATCCGCCAAGGTCTGGGAAGAGCCCGCGTCGCGTGTAGGCAACCATGAATCGTGCCGTGTTGGACGCCAAGACGATGTCGCAGGCGCAGGCCAGGTCGAGTCCCCCACCTACGGCCGGACCGCGGACCAGCGCGATCGTCGGCACCGGCACGCGGAAGAGGTTCTGGGTGAGGCGCTGGAAGCGCAGTCGCAGTTTCTGCCTGATCTCGTCCGAACCCCAGTCCGTCTCGCCTGCCGCCTCGCGATCGAGGGTCGTGTCCATCATCGCCACATCCGCGCCCGCGCAGAACGCGCGTGGCCCACCCGTTACGACGAGCACGCGAGCACCCGGGTCGGACGACACGTCGGCCATCACCGCCGTCGCGTCCCGGATGAGCCCCTCGTTAATGGCGTTCAGCTGGGCCGGTCGGTTGAAGCGGAGCAGGTGGACACCGTCGGTCTCCTCGTGCTCGACCGTTTCGTACGTCGTCCCGGTCATGCCGCAGGTCCCGTCTCGACGACAGCCGCAAGCAGCCGGGCGGTCCAGTCGCCCTGCCGGCCAGCAACGACGCCACGCCAGGGCAGCGACGGGAGGGTACGGACGCTAGTGGGCCATCGATCGTCGACGAGCACGAGCAGCTCCACGTCGTCGACACCGAGCTGGGCGGCCTCCTTGAGCAGGCCGGCGGCGTCGTCGGACCGACCGAGGTCGAGCAGCACCCGCTGGACTTCGAGGTCGTCGAGGGCGTCCGCGAGCCCCGCCGCGTCCGAGCAGCGCGCGGTGCCCGGACCGCCGAGGACGCCATCGGCCCAAGGGGCGGCAACTTCCTCGGTGAGCACCGGGATCCGTCGACCCGCGTCGCAGCGGGCCAGCAGCGCAGCAACCCGCGGGTCCTCGGGCGGTGCGACCCTGACCACGAGCCCGGCGAAGACCTCGCCGCTCGTGCCGTCGATCGAGATCTCCTCGCCCTCCACGACCGAACCGCCGGGGAAGCTGCAGCGTCCGTCCACGATCTCCAGGCCTTCGACGCCACAGACCGCGGGTCGGTCCATGCCACGCGCCACAACAGCCGCGTGGCTGGTGCGGCCGCCGTGCGCGGTCACGATCCCGCGCGACGCGATGAAGCCAGCGATGTCGTCGGGGCTCGTGTACGGCCGCATGAGGATGACGTCGTCGCCTGCCTCCGCCATGGCCTCGGCCGCCCGCGCGCTCAGCGCGACCCGACCGACGGCAGCGCCCGGCGACGCGGCCAGGCCGGTGCCGAGAAGGGTGCGCTCGGCGCCCGGATCGAGCAGCGGGTCCCTGATCCGGATGAGTGACGAGGGCGGGATGCGGCGCACGGCTTCGTCGAGGTCCACGAGGCCCTCGTCGACGAGGTCGAGCGCGATGCGTACGGCGGCGTGCGCCGTACGCTGCCCGCGCCGGGCCTGGAGCAGCCAGAACCGGCCCTGTTCAACAGTGAACTCGATGTCGCACATGTCGCGGTAGGCCGCCTCGAGGACGGGAGCCGCGGCGACCAGACCTTCGTAGGCCTCCGGCACCAGCCGTCGGAACTCGTCGATATCGGCTGGGTCCTCCTCGCCGGCGACGACGTCCTCGCCCTGCGCGCGAAGCAAGAAGTCGCCATAGAGGCCGGGCTCGCCGGTCGCGGGGTCGCGCGTGAACGCCACGCCGGTGCCTGACCGGTCGTCGAGGTTGCCGAAGACCATCGCCTGGACGACCACGGCGGTGCCGAGGTCGGCCGGGATGCCTGCATAGGTGCGGTAGCGCTCCGCACGCGGCGACTGCCACGACCGGAAGACGGCCTCGACGGCCTCACGGAGCTGGTCGAGCGGCTCCGCGGGGAAGTCGCGCCCGGTCTCCGCGCTGAACACCGCGAGGTAGGCGACGGCCAGTGCCTCACCGGTCCCACCGGCGTCCAGCTTGGCCTGTTCGAAGACCCGCCCCGGGATGTCGGCGACGGTGGTGCCGAACATCCGCACCAGTCGGCCGTACGTCTCCCAGGCAAATGCGTCGCCAGCCGTCCGCGCGACGCCGGGAAGTGTGGCGTCGCAGAGGCCGATGTCGAGGATCGTGTCCATCATCCCAGGCATGGAGACCGGGGCGCCGGACCGCACCGAGAGCAGCAGGGGCCGGTCGACGTCGCCGAGCCGACGACCGAGCTCGGCCTCCACCTGGCTCAGGTGCTCAAGCACCGAGGCCCAGACCTCCGGCGGCAGCTCGCCCGCGTCGAGGTAACGGTGGCAGACCGGGGTGGTGATCACCAGCCCGGGCGGCACCGGCAGCCCTAGCGACCGCATGCGCACGAGGCTGGCGCCCTTGCCACCGAGGCGGCCGACATCGGAGGCCTGCGCCTCGTCGAGACCGAGCACGGCGGGGTGATCGAGCACGTTGGGCGCGTTGGATCTTGGGTCCTTCGGGGGTGTGGTCACCGGCATCAGAAGCTTCCCTCGGCGGCCCGATCCAGACCGAGCGCGAGCAGGAAGTCTTCGTGGGCCTCGAACCACACCGTGTGGTACGAGTCCACGAGGGGGCTGGTGAAGAACCGCTCGTCACCGCCCCTGACAAGCTGGAGCGCCTGGCCGAGGCGACCGCCGTAGCGGGCGAACCGCTCCACGAGCTCGCCCGCGCGGACGAAGACCGGGTCGGCGAGAGCGTGCAGGTCCTCGAGGTCGCCGATCGCCTGCCAGCGCGCGGCGTCGTCGGTGCCCACCTGCTGCCAGCGGCTGCATAGAGTCTTGAGCCCAGTGTTGTGGTCGAGGAAGGCGTCGTAGACCCGCCTCAGCTCGTCGATCGGCTGGTCGGCAGACCACGCGACGAGCCGCTCGGCGTGGGTCGCGCGGCCTTCCTCCGTGAGCGCGTAGCCCGACACCCGACGGCCCTCGCGCAGGAAGATGCTGCCTTCAGCGGTGAGCCTTTCCACCGACGGGGCGATCGCCCCGGGGTACTCCCCGGTCATAGCCGCCAGCGGTTCGGGACCGACCACACCTCGCAGCCGGATGGCGTGCAGCACCTCGAAGTCGATCGCGCTGAAGTCGTTCGCACTGAAATCGTTCACGCTGTCGTCGCTCACGCCGCCACCTCCACGAACCGGTCCGCACCAGCTTTGGTCCCCACGAGCGGGAACACCTGCCGCGCCATCCGGTCGCACCAGGCGACCTGGTCGCCGGCCATCTGCAGGCTGCAGTGGTCGATGCCCGCCGCGGCCATAGCGGTGAGCTCCTCGGCCAGCCGCTCCGGCCGATCGACGAGCGCCACGGCCTTCATCGAGGCCGGGGTCACGAAGCGCTCGAGGTCCGGCGGTGAGTAGACGAGGTAGCCGCGGTAGTTGTCGAGGTGCCGGGACCCGTCGTCGAGGGAGTCGCGGTACGCGCGGTAGGCGACGAACCCGTCACGGAAGGCGACCGGAACCTCGTCGGGGCTCTCCGCGTTGGCCGTGAGGTAGCGCAACCGACTGACGACCAGCGGTCCGAGCGCCGCTCGCGCGGCGTCGGTCTCCAGCTCGCTGTCGTCGTCGATCGGCGCCATCGCATAGACCACCCCGATCTGGGTCGGCGCAGCACCGGCGGGCCGTACGGCCTCGAGACGGGCGCGCACCTGGGCGGCGCGCTCGACCCCCTCCCACCGGACGAGGACGCCGTCGGCCACCTCGCCGGCCAGCTTCTGACCGGCCGGCCCGAAGGCGGACACCCAGATCGCGATCGGGTCGTCGAGGTTGAGCCACGGACCGTCGGGGTGGATGAAGCGGACCCGGCGCAGGCCGCCCTCGTCGTCGATGACGGCTTCCTGCCGAGTGGTCATCGCCCGGACAACCTCGACGTGCCGTCGGAGGTCAGCGAGCTTGGCCGGGACGACCCCGAGGCTGCGACGTGCGGAGTTTCCGATCCCGAGACCGAGCACGACGCGGCCAGGCGCAGCGACGTTGAGGCTGGCCACGAACTGTGCGGTGTACTCCGGCGGGCGCTGCAAGGGGTTCGCGACGCCAGGGCCGATCGAGAGGCGCGAAGTCGCCTGGGCGGCGACGAGGCAGGCCATGGTCGTGTCGCCGAAGACGAGCGGGCTGTCGTAGAGCCAGAAGTGGCTGAGTCCGGCGCGCTCGGCCGCGGCCGCGATCGGCCCGACGCCCAGGTGGCTGTCAACGTAGAGACCAATCGTGGTCACTGGGCACTCCCGAGGGCTGCCATCAGACCGCCGTCGACGGGGACTAGCGCGCCGGTCATGTAGGTGGCGCCCGCCACGGCAAAGACCACGTCGGCGATCTCCGACGCCTCGGCAGGTCGGCCGAGCGGGATGCGCTGGACGATCGAGTCACGCGCCTTGTCCGTGAGGGACCCCGTCATCTCCGTCACGGTGAACCCGGGGATCACGACGTTGACCCGGATCCCTTGCCGAGCGAGCTCCATGGCCAGGGCGAAGGTCAGGCCGTTGAGGCCCGCCTTCGCGGAGGCGTACGCGGTGTCGCCCCGGAAGCCCCGGAGACCGACGACCGCACCCACGTTGACCACCGCACCACCCGCCGACATCACCGGCACGACGGCGCGGACCATGTCGAAGGCTCCGACGAGGTTGGTCGACAGGACGTCGAGCCAGTCCTGCCGCGGGATGCTCGTGACCTTGCCACCGCGGTGCAGGCCCGCGTTGTTGACGAGGACGTCGACGCCGCCCCAGGCGTCGGTGACGCGGTCCACCCCGGCCGCCAAGGACTCGGGATCCGACACGTCGGCGGCGACGGCGAGAGCCCGCAGGCCGTACTCCGCCAGCACCCGGTCGGCATCAGCGCCCCGGGAGAGCACAGCCACCCGGTCGCCGGCGTCGTACGCCCTCCGGGCGATGGCCGCGCCGATGCCCCGTGAGGCTCCGGTGACCACCCATCGGCGGCCGGCGTCGTCCGTCACGTCGGTCAGGCCTCGTTCCTTGCTGCGTCGGTCCAGGCGGGTTCGCCGGCCCTGGCCCGCAGGGCCAACAGGTCGTCACGCCGCAGCGTCGAGCCTGCCCCCTCGAGGTGCCGGGACCCGCGCTGCACGTGGTGGTAGAGCGCATCGGCCTCGGCGGACCCGGAGTTCCACTTGAGCCACTGCTCGTCGTAGTCGACCCACGGACGCGTCGCGAGCGGGGACGAGTAGGCGCGCACGGCCTGGTTGAGCTCGGTCTCGGACATCCGGCCCTGGCTGGTCAGCCAGCCGTTGGTCTTCGCCGGCAGCGTGCCGGCACCCGTGACGCTGGCCATGCCGTTGGCGTTGACCCGCCGCGTGTAGTCCTGCCCCGAGAGCACGGTCGCCGGCACCGGGAACGCGTTGCGCCCCGGGTGAGGGAGCGGGCCGCGGGCCCCTGCCGACTTTTTCCACCCGTTGTACGCCACCGGGTGGAGGTAGTACTCGCTCGCGGAGGCCTGGAAGCCAGCCATCACCGCGAAGTTGTCGAGGTAGGAGTCGAGGGAGTACTCCTCGTTGTGCAGCGCCCACAGCCGGTTCGTGCGGTCGTCGATCATCTCCCACTGGTTGTGTTGGAAGGTGCCCGCGAGGTGGCTGATGCCCGAGGCCGCGTAGAGGTAGACGTAGATGCCCGCTTCGGTCATCTGCCGGGCGTTCATCTCGGTGAACCGCGTGTAGAGCTTGCGGGTCGCGAGTGCGAGCTGGTCTGTGAGGTTCTCGAGGGCATCCGCGAGCTCGGCCGACGACCCCATCGCCACCGGGGTGTACGTGTCGGTGAGCCAGTCGGATGTGTAGAGCCCGACGCCGACGATCGAGTCCTGGTAGTCCTCGGGGTTGGTATAGGCGCTGGCCCAGTCTGTGACCTCGATAGCCACGCCACGGGTGATGACCGACAGCGTGAGGTTGTTGAACGACACGTCATCAGCCACGCCGTCGAGCCAGGAGTAGTCGCAGTTCCCGAGGTTCATGAAGTCGCGGGTGTGCATGAGCAGGTCGTCGCCGAGCCGGTACGGGCCGGAGGCCTGCAGGGTCAGCCGGCTCTCGCAGTTGGCTAGGAACAGGTACTGCGTGCCGGTCGCCATGAACTTGCTCGCGGCCTTGCGCAGCCGGTCGTCGGCCTCGAATGCGTCCGCCTCGAAGACCTGCAGCACGCGCTCGGGCAGCTCGGGAGCGATGTCGCCCTGGTCGTAGGTCCAGGCGTGCCCGCTGTTGCGGTGGTAGGACCGGGAAAACCGCTCCCACCAGTCGACGACCGTGACGAGATCCTCGAGATTGTCCTCCGGGCGCAGCAGCCCGAGCTTGATGAGCGAGGCGCGGCCGTTGAGGTAGAAGTTCAACGTCCCCCAGGCGGACAGCTTGCTCGGAAGCATCGACGACTCCCGCACCCGGTGGCCGACCTGCTCCGGCGTGATGTGCTGCGACGCATCCCTGATGAGGTCGGGGAAGCGGTAGTAGGCGTCGTAGAAGCAGAGCATCAGGTAGGGCATCAACGGGAAGAGCTTCGACTCCTGCGCCGTCCGGGTGATGCAGTT
The DNA here is from genome assembly GCA_963820065.1 of uncultured Actinomycetota bacterium. Lineage (GTDB taxonomy): Bacteria > Actinomycetota > Actinomycetes > DATJPE01 > DATJPE01 > JANPBY01. The sequence goes on from CAWFYM010000011.1 coordinate 32,027, forward strand.
GTAGATGATCACGTCGTCGGCGCGGGCCAAGAACGTGTTCAGCCGGTTGAGGCGCTCCTCGTCCATCTCGAACTCGGCCATGCTCAGGCTTCCCATATGCGCGCACGCGCCGCGAGCTCGCCGCCGTGGTAGGCGTCCGCGGTCTGGGCAGCCGCGGAGTACTGCACCTTGACCCGCTCGCCGGTGACGAGCTCCCGCCGCAGCTGAACGCCCATGAGGGCCGGGACGCCGTACTCCCTCGAGATGATCGCGAGGTGGCTGCGCACCGTGCCGGCGCGGCAGAGGACCGCGTCGAACTCGGGGAGGATCGGTGCTGTCATCGTGCCGCCCGCGTCGTCGATGAGCCCGATTGAGCCCGAGGGCACGCCCTCGCGCATCAGCCGGTCGACCTCGGACACGGCGCGCACGACGATGATCTGGCCCTCGATGTCGTCGGTGGCGAAGACGTTATCCCCGAGGCCGACGGCGCCTTCCTCGAGGTCCGCCAGTGACTCGGCGCTCTCCTGCGCGGCCATGTAGTCCGAGCGGAGGACGTAGAGGTCCGGCTTCTCGCGCACTGCGATCTCGGCGCCGGCCAACAGCTTGCGTCCGGACTCGAGCATGAACTCCTCAACGACCTGCTTGGCGATGCGCTCGCCGTCAGCAGCCGAGAAGAGCTCCATGGTGCGGTCGTTGACAACGTCGCCCCACTTCACCTCGCCCATGTCGGCGAGGTTGCGCTGGATGGTCTCCATGACCCGACGCCGGGTCAGCGCGGACAGCGGAGAGACCTCCGGCAGCGTCCATTTCGGGTGTGCGAGCGGGTGCTCAGCCACGTGAAACGCCTCCTGGTGCTCGTCGGTTGGACGAAGTTCGGGGTTACTGGGTGAAAGTGAGGAGCTGGGCGGGGTTGCGGGTGAGGATGCCGTCGATCACATCGTCGGCGACACCGTCCTGGCGGAGCCACGGCACGAAGCGCCAGAGGATGTACGTCAGTCCGGGACCGCCGCCGTAGCTCGTGAGGTACGAGCGCCGGGCCAGGTCGCCACTGAAGCACACTCGGTCGGCGTAGCCCTCGTCGATCAAGCGCTTGATGAACTCGACCCGCTCGGCGTCAGGCTGGTAGTGCTCCTTGGAGATGCAGTCGTAGCCGAGGCGTGCACCGCTGCGCGCGATCTCGAGGTGCTCGTCCCAGACCAGGTTGCGGTCGAGGTGGCCGATGATCACGTGGTCCATGTCGGCGCCCGCGTCTGTGAAGATCGCGGCCTGGGCCGGACCCATGGTCCCCGCGGTCGTGTGGGTCGAGATGGGAGCACCGGTCGCGCGTTGGGCGACGACGGCAGCTCGGATCATCCGCTCCTCATCGGCGGTGATCTTGTTGTGGGAGCTGCCGACCTTGATGACGCCGGCCCGGATGTCGGTGCCGTCCACGCCCACCGTCAGGTCGTGGATCATCTCGTCGACGAGCTCAGTGTCGGTTCGGGAGGCGATGTCCACGACCCCCGACCAGTAGCCCTCCATGATGTGGCCGGTCGCGCAGATCAGCTTGATCCCGCTCGCCTCGGAGATGCGCTTGAGGCCTGGGGCGTCCCTGCCGTACTCCTCGCACGTGAGGTCGATAATTGCCCCGCCGCCAGCCTGGGCGAACAGCTTCAGCTCGGCCGCGGAGGTGTCCTCCTCGTCGAGTACCAGGTCACGGCCACCGCTCGTTGCCTGCATGCCCTCGGGCGCGCTGCACAGCATGTGCTCATGGACGTAGGTGACGCCGAGCCGGTCAGGAGCAATCTCGCCCGTGACGGTGTGGATGGTGCTCATCGCTTCCCCTTCGTCGAGCTAGCCCTCATGACTTCTGTCCGCTCATCTGCTGAACGATCCAGGGTTTCAGCTCACGTTTGAGCACCTTGCCGATCGGGTTCTTGGGCAGACCGTCCTCGCGGAGGAAGAACTGCCGAGGGCGCTTGTAGGACGCGAGCTGATCGCGGCAAAGGGTGTCAAGGCCGGTCTGCTCGAAGCCTGGCCCCGGAACGATGATCGCCACTGGAACCTCTCCCCAGCGCTCGTCAGGCACCCCGACCACCGAGGCCTCACGCACACCGGGGTAGCGGTAGAGGACGGCCTCGATTTCACTTGGGTAGACGTTCATCCCTCCCGAAATGATCATGTCCTTCTTGCGGCCAGTGATCGTGAGGTACCCCTCGCCGTCGATCGTGCCGACATCCCCGGTGTGCAGCCAACCGTCGGCGAAGGCCGCGGCCGTCTCGTCCGGACGGTTCCAGTAGCCGACCATCGTCGCCGGGCTGCGCAGGAGCACTTCGCCCGAGCCCTCGTCGACGATCTCGCCTGAGTCGTCCATCACGGCTAGACGGGTGATCGAGTTCGCCCGGCCAGCCGTACCGACCTTGGGCACCGCCTCGTCGGCCATGAGCATCGAGGCGATCGTCGGGAACTCCGACAGGCCGTAGCCCTGCATGATGGCGACGTTCGGAACGGCCGCGATGAGCCGGGTGATCATGGCCAAAGGCACCGGCTCGGAGCCGGTAAGGATCGACGTCATCGTGGAGCGACGGAGCCTGTCCTGGAGCGCCGGGTCAGCGACCAACTGCTTGAGTAGCGTCGGCACAATCAGCGCCCGAGTCACGTGGTGTCGCTCGATCGTGTCGACGACACGCTCCATCGTGACCCCCCCGCTGGGCATCAGGACAGACCGGCCACCCGCCCAAAGTGCCGCCAGCATGACGTCGTTGAAACCAGCTGCCCAGGACAGCGATGGAACCACGAGGTAGACCTCGTCGCGCCTAATGCTTAGGTCGGCGATCTGGTGGTAGGAGTTCCACAGCACGCCGTTGTGGGTGTGGACACTTCCCTTCGGCAGGCCGGTGGTGCCGGACGTGTAGTAGAAGACCATCGGGTCGTCGAGGACCGCCGACCGCGGAGCCTGCGTCGACGATCCGGTCAGCAGGTCGTCGTAGGTGACGACGCGCGTGCCGCGCGCGTCGAGCTGCACGCCGCCGACCGAGACGGACAACGGCGGGAGCGCGCTCAGCTCGCTGTGGGCCGCCAGTCCGGCCTCGTCCACGATGAAGGCGCGGACGTCGGCGTCCTCGCAGAGCGTGGCCACCTCGGTCGGGTTGAGCAGCACGTTGACCGGCACGCAGGCGATGCCGGCGTCTGCCAGCGCGAAGAAGATCTCGACCCACTCGACGCCGTTGCGGAGCAGGACGGCGACCCGATCGCCGCGGGAGACACCATTCTCGAGCAACCCGTTCGCGACGCTGCGCGCGTTGGCGCGCAGGGCTCCATACGTGCGGACCACGTCACCGCAGCGAACGGCCTCCTGGTTCGCCCCAGGGCCGATGGCCGAACGCTCGAGGATGGTGGCGACGTTGCGCTGCAGTGCTGCGGGAGTTCGCTCCGTCATGGGGAAGGCGCCCAGGGGTCCTCGCCCGCCGCGGTCCGGAGTTCGCTGATGGTCGATCGCAGAACGCCCGAGCCCTGGTCCTTGAGCAGCCGCGAGGTCTCCTGGCCGTAGCGGTAGAGCGCGTCCACCTCGGGGCTCTGCCAGTTCCACTTGACCCACTCGTCGTCGACCGATGCCCATGGCTCCTCGAAGAGCGGGGACGAGAACTTCCTGGCGGACTCGTTGGCCTCGGCCTCGCTGAGTCGACCGAGGGTCGTCGTGTACGGCTGGATCTTCGCGGGGAGCGAGCTGGTCCCGCGGAAGTCAGCCATGCCGTTGGGGCTCGCACGCAGCGAGTAGTCGTGGTCGCTCAGCACGTGCCGTGAGACGAGGAACGAGTTGCGGCCCTGCCCAGGCAGCCCGCCCTGCCCTGGACGCCACGCCCGATAGGCGACCGGATCCATGTAGTAGTCGTTGCCCGAGCCGTGACGCCCTTGAAGGAACGCGAAGTTGTCCAGGTAGGAGTCCATCGCATATTCCTCGTTGAACAGCGGCCAGAACCGGCGCGTCCGCTCGTCGATGAACTCCCACTGGCTCTGCTGATAGGTGCCCGCAACATGGCTGATGCCATTGGCCGACGACAGGTAGGTATAGACGCCCGCCTCAACCATCTGCACGTTCGTGAATCCCGCGTAGCGGCTGTACAACGCGCGGGTTGCCTTGCTGCAGGCGTCCGCCAACTGCTCAAGGGTGTCCGCGAGCTCGGTGGCCGAATCCATGCCCACGGGGATGTAGCGGTCGGTCAGGTAGTCGGAGGTGTACAGGCCGACTCCCTTGATGTTGCCTGAGTACTCCTCGGGGGTCGTGTATGGCGTGCCCCAGTCCGTAATCTCAATCCGCACACCATCCGTGATGATCGCCAAGGTCAAATTGTTGTAGGGGATATCCCCGGCAACCCCGTCGAGCCACGAGAGGTCGCACTCGGCAAGATTGGTGAAGTCGCGAGTGTGCATAAGCAGGTCGTGCCCCAGCCGGTACGGGCCAGCGGCCGCGAGCCCGCTGCGGCTCTCGCAGTTGACGAGGAATGAGTACTGCGTCGCGCTCGCCATGAACTTGGTGGTCGCCGAGCGCAACCTCTGGTCGACCGGGTGAGCATCAGCCTCAAACACCTGAAGTGTCCGCTCGGGAAGACTGGGATTCATGTCCCAGGCATCCAAGCTATTTACACGTGGACTGTTGCGGCGATAGCTGCGCTGGAACCGCAGCCACCAGTCGGTGACGGTCCAGAGGTCCTCAAGGTTGTCCTGTGGCCTGATCACGCCCGTGCGTATCAACCAGGCGCGGCCGTTGAGGTAGTAGTTCATCGTCGCCCAGCTCAGCAGTGAGGAGTAGTTCGTCGACACCTCACGGCTACGGTCGCCGACCTGCTCGGGCGTCACGTGGACCGACGCTTCCCTAATGACTTCCGGGAAGCGGTAGTACGCCTCGATCATGACGTTCATCAGGTACGGCATTACGGGGAAGAGTTTCGACTCTTGGGCCGATCGTGTGACGCAGTTGTAGACGAGCACATCCTCTTGGCGCTGGAGCACCACGTTGAGCTCGGCGAGCTGACGCTCGTCGATCTGCCACTCGGAACTCCCGGACATTCGTCTACCTCCCTTCGCCACGCCGAAGCGCGGTGGACAACGCCACAGCCCCGACCAGAACGACGCCATTGATGACACCGATCCAGGTGAAGCTGACGCCTCCGATGACCAGACCTTGACCCACCCAGATGAGGAAGATCCCGCCGATCAACGTGCCCCAGATGTGGAAACGTCCACGGGACAACAGCACCGTCGACAGGAATGCTGCCGCGAAGGCCGGGAGCAGGAAGCCGGCGCCGATGTCAGGCGACGCGGAGCCTTGGATCGCGGCGAGCACGATGCCTGCCGTCGCCGAGAGGAAGCCACTGATAACGAATGCAGAGGACTTCATGCGGTTCGCGTTGACTCCCGCCAACCGGGCGGCTTCGGCGTTTCCACCAGTCGCGTAGAGGTAGCGCCCGTAGGTGGTGTACCGCAGCGCGACCCAGAGCACGAAGGCCACCACGAGGAGGAACACAACAGTCCACGGCATATCCACGATGAACTCGTTCAGGATCGTCGCGAACAGCAAAACGGCGACGAGGTACCCGACGCCGATCGCGATGTACCCCTCACGACGCCGATCGGCACCGATCCGCTCAGAGACGACGAAGGCCGCCACACCAAGCAGAAAGAGCAGCCCGAGCCAGGTGAGCCACTCCGGGACCTTGGTCTGGTAGCTGCCGAAGGATCCGGCGCCGCTGAACCAACTGGGAAGTTGCGGGCTACCGACGACCGGAGAGAGCTGGGTGCCGCCGGAGTAGACCGCAGACAGCCCGGCGTATGCGGCGCCTGTGCCCAAGGTCGCGATGAAGGCGTTGACCCGCAGCCCGATCACGAGAAATGCGTTTAGAGCACCACCCGCGAGCCCAATTCCGAGACAAACGAGCAACACGAACGGAAAGGGCCAGTCCTGGTTCACAACCAAGCCGACGGTCAGATAGCACGTGAGGGTGGCCATGCCCCCGACCGACAAGTCGAACTGGCCTGAGACGAGACAGACGGTAAGCGCAAGGGCCACAAGCAGAAGCGGCACGTTCTGGTGGACGTCCAAGAGCCGCTGGTTGGCGCTGGTGAAGAACTCACCCAGCCAGAGGGCATAGCCCGCGAAGACAAGGACAAACACGAAGAAGGTGAGCGAACTTGTGACCGGCGCTGATCGATACCAGGCCGTCCGACGAGTTGCGCCGGCGGGACCCGAGCCACTAGCCCCGGGTTCCTGTGTCCCGTCGCCTAGCGGTGCTACCGGGGGGGCACCGGAGACCTGGCTCATCCTCGCTCCTCAATCTTGGTGCCATCCACACAGCTGGGCATCTAGAGCACCTCCGTGAGTTGGTCCTCGGTCAGCTCGTCGGGGTCCCACAGCTCGGAGATGCCCGTTGCGGTGAGGACCCCAACACGGTCGCAGACGGAGAAGAGGTCCTCGCTGTCGGAGGTCACCACGAGCACTGCTGCCCCCGCATCTCGGGCTTGCCGGATGATCCGGTAGATCTCTCGCCGAGTCCGCACGTCGACCCCACGCGTGGGTTCGCAGAGGACGAAGAGGCCCGGTTCCTGCAAGAGGGTGCGGGCGAACAGCACCTTCTGCTGGTTGCCCCCGGACAGCGAGCCCAGCGGGGCGTCGCTGTTGTCGGGCACGACTCCCAAGGCGCCCAGGACGGTCTCCGCCGTGGCGCGCTCCTCGCGCAGGTTCAGCAGCCGCGATAGAGAGCGGAATCGACGCAGCGAGGAGATGGTGCTGTTCCAAAGCACGGGCAGATCTGCCACGCCCCCTTGCGTTTCCCGTTGAGGAGCAACCAATGCACGATGCACGCCCGGCTTGACCCACACCTCCCCTGACATGGGCTTGAGGACCCCTTGCGCTAACAGACCGATGTTGTGCAGGCCCGAACCCACGAGTCCCGTCAACCCAACCACTTCGGAGGCGCGCACCGTGAGGTCGAGGGCAGGACCATATCCACCCCAATGAGCAGCCGTCATGGTGAGCACCGGCTCACCGGCCACGGTTGGCTGCGTAGCCTCCTCCTGCTGCGACTCGGCCACGTGTTCCTCATGGCTGGCTAGGAGACGCACGACCTCGGCCCGATCGGACGGGGAGACAGGGCGGTCGGCGACGACCGATCCATCGATGAGAAGGACCACCCGCTGTGCGGCTGACAGGAGTTCAGAGAGCTTGTGGCTGACCATGAGCACGCAAGTGCCGTCGAGAGTTGCGGTTCGGAGTGTCTCGACGAACCACTTCGACTCCCGGGGAGGGAGCGTCGAGGTGGTTTCGTCGACGACGATGAGCCCAGCGCCAAGCTTGAGCAACCGGGACACTGCGAGAAGGGCCTTCTGCCCACCGGACAGCGTTCCCACATTGTCTGTGACAGAGACCGCAAGTCCCACGCGGTCGAGGGCTTCCTGGGCCGCCTTGATCTCCAAACCGCGGTTGAGAACCGGGCCGATGAGGCGGAGCGGTTCCGCGCCAAGGCGGAGGTTGTCCATGACCGACATATCGTCCACCAGGCCAAGATCCTGGTGGACGAAGCCCACCTCCGGGCGCCCGGCCAGATTCCTGACCGGGCGTCCGGAGAGCTCGATTGAGCCGGCATCAGCGTCGTAGACGCCCGAGAGCATCTTGATGAGCGTCGACTTCCCGGCCCCATTGGGACCCATGAGGCCAACGAATTCGCCTGCCCGCAGTTTCAAGTCGACCCCGCGCACGGCGTACGTCTCACCAAACGACTTCTCCAGACCCTTGATCTCCAAGAGAGGGGGTGAGACATCTGGTGAGACGCTTGCCGTCACGGTGGCTCCTCCTGGGGCTCGTGGGGCGCATCCCCGACGGAGATGCTGCGGCGGTTTCGCGAAATCTCAGCCGATCAGCTGGTTCCCCAGAGTCCGTTGAACAGGTCAGGGATGCTGAACGGTGGCTGCAGATAACCCTGGCTGAACTCCGACGCATTGTCCTTGTCCACGACGGCCACCGGGTTCTGTGTTGCATCCCAGGTATCAACTCCGTTGACTACCCGTGCGACCTCATCCATCGCCGCCCAGCTGACGTACTCGAACGGCGCGGCAATCGTGGCGACCGCTGTTGGCGGGTCGGCAGCCCCGATCGCGGCGACGAACTCAGAGTAGGCGTCGAACCCCGTGATCAGCGGATCGTCCCGCCCGGCCTGCGCTGTCGTCTTGGCGGCCGGCAGGGACATGAAGTCGTAGGGTCCGGCGACAAGCTGGACCTTGCCGGGCGGGTTGGCCGCCAGGAACCCTGTCCAGGTCGGCGGCCCAGGCTTGGCCAGGTCGGTCGTCGGGAACTGCTCCTCGGAGTATGTGCAATCCGGACAGTACTGCGCGAGGCCTTCCTTCAGACCCTTCATTCGAGCCGCCACGATCGGGAAGGACTTGTCGTCAAACCCGACGACGTTGCCCTTACCTCCGAGCGTCACCGTGACGAACGTCGAGAGCGCCAGTCCGCCGTTGTACCCGCCCGTGGTCGTGTCGATCACCTTGCCCGCTGCAACGAGCTCTGGGTTCTCACACATGATGCATGCCACGGGAACTCCCTTGGCGGCCGCAGCATCGATCGCCGCACTGATCGACTTTGCGTCGATAGACGCAAGAATGATGGCCTCGTAGCCCTGATTGAGAGCCTGCTGGACGTAACCCGCCTGCTTGCTCGGATCGAATTCACCGTCGAAGGTGGAGGACGCCTCCCACCCGATGTCCTTCGCAGCGTTCTGCGCGAATTCACTCATCTGCTGACAGCCAATGCCCGTCTGCCCGCACGAGATGATTGCAACCTTGTGCTTGCCCGGAGTGAACGCCTCGGTCGGCTTCGGATACTCGAGGCTCGACGTGTCGGTGTATCCAGCCAGCGCTGCCGTCGCCGCCTCCAGGCCGCCCGCACTTTCGCTGGCAGCTGGGGTAGCGCTCGTCGCGCCACTTCCGCCCGAGCTCGAACAAGCCGCGACCAGCATCACGACTAGCGCCAGGGGTACGAGAACTCGTGCTCTGTGACCGTTCTTCATGCGTTGCTCCTTCGAGAGTGAGTGACCCGCGGTACCTCGGTGCTGCCGATCTCGGGCCCAGCCCCTAACTGTCAGGAGACGACCGAAGTCGGATCCTGGGCGGCTCATTTACCTGCTGAGCGAGCGCTTGCTCATCGTTGGGCCCGCCGCTATGTTTGTCAAGGAAGAGCGACCAACTCGTTACGTAGACGTTTCCTTCACTGGTTCTTGAGCCTGCTTGGTCAGGGCTGCGGCGGACGGGAGCAGGACTCGTGAGTGTGTCCGGCGAAGCCTCGAGCGGCGTGACTGCGGTAGATACGGGCGCTCAGACAAAGCCGGGAAGAGGCGGTGAGCACCAGCAGAACGTGATACGCCACTCCCCGGAGGACGTCGTGTCCGTCGGGGAAGCACAGCAACGAGAGGGCCGACCATGAAGCAGAGCTCGACAGCGAGCCCCTCCTCCGGACGCCGCACCGTCAAAGAACTGCCGCCGCACGCCGAGGAGAGCCTCTTCGACGAGGACGAGCACGCTTCGATGCGACGGGTGCTTCTCGCATCGCTCGACACGTTCGCGGAACTCGGGTACCACGGCACGGCGACCCGCGACATCGCGCGACGCGCCCAAGTCAGCGCCGGTGGCCTCTACACGCACTACGACTCGAAGCAGGCGCTGCTCGAACACATCATCCGTGTCACTCACGAGGCGATGCTCCAGCGCATGAACGCCGCACTCGATGAGGGTGGGACGCCAACGGAATGCATGCGGCGAATCGTCACGGCTCACGTGCGCTTCCACGCGAAATACAACACCGCAACCCGCGTCGCAAACTACGAGCTGCACTCCCTCTCCGACCCAGCGCGCAAAGAGATGCGTGGGCTGCGCGACGAGATGGAAAAGATCGTGAGCAAAGTTCTTGCCCGCGGCTGCAAGGTCGGCGAGTTCGCGGTGCCGGACCAAAACCTCGTCACGATGTACATCCTGTCGCTCGGTATCGACGTGTCCCGATGGTTCCGGCCCGGCCACCGGTTGACCCCCGACGAACTTGCTGAGGAGTACGCGCGCCTGGTGCTACACGCAATCGCTGCCGATGCCGCTACGGCAGGCAAGGCCACCAAGAAGACCACCTCGTCAGCCGCGTCAGCGCGGGCCGCGTCGACCCGTCGCGCACGCAACGACGCCACGACCTCCTGACCCGGTCGACTCCTTGACCCCGTCGGCAGTTCCGTCTGAGGCACTCGACCTGCCCAGGCTGACCTCCTGGTTCGCCGTAAACATCGACGGCGCCGACGAGGCACCGTTGAGAGCGACCCTCATCGCCGGAGGGCGCTCCAACCTCACCTTCTTGGTGGCCCAGGGCGATCGTGAGTGGGTGCTCCGTCGCCCGCCGCTCGGGCACGTCCTGCCGTCGGCGCACGACATGACGCGGGAGTTCACCGTGCTGTCGGCCCTTCAGACGACGCCCGTCCCCGTACCGAAGGTGCACGCCCTCTGCGCCGACCCCGCCCTCGTGGGCTCGCCCTTCTACGTGATGAGCAGGGTGGAAGGCACCGTGCTTCGCACCGCGGAGGATGCCGCAGCCCTCACATCGGCACAGGCCAGACACGTCTCGCGCAACCTCGTCGAGGTCCTCGCCCGCATCCATGCCGTCGACTGGCGAGCGGCCGGATTGAGGTCGTTCGGCCGCCCGGACGGGTACCTCGAACGACAGATCACGAGGTGGACGCAGCAGTGGGACAAGTCGCGCACACGTGACCTCCCCGGTCTCGACGAGCTCGCGCAGCTCCTGTCCGCCTCGATCCCCGAGTCTCCAGCACCGACCCTGGTGCACGGGGACTACCGGCTGGACAACGTGATGCTCGCGCCAGACAGTGGGATGGCGCCACGGGCTGTCCTCGATTGGGAGATGAGCACCCTCGGAGACCCGCTCGCCGACCTCGGCCTGCTCATGGTCTATTGGGCTGACGCCGAGGACCGCTTCGCACCGCCCTCCGTCGCGCCGCAGGTGTCGGCTCAGGCCGGCTTCCTCAGCCGCCGCGAGATGGCCGAGCTCTACAGCTCGGTCAGCGGGCGCGACGTCTCGACACTGCCCTTCTACGTCGTGCTCGGCTACTTCAAGCTGGCCATCATCCTCGAGGGCATCCACCGGCGATTCACGATGGGTCAGACCCTGGGCGAGGGCTTCGATCATCTGGGCGACGAGGTACCGCACCTCGTCGCCACGGCGCTGGACACCGCCCAACGTGACCTCCGACCGGGCGCGGCATGACCGAACTTGGGCCGCCTGTTGCCCCTGCGGCTGCCCAGAAGCGGCGACGACGCATCGCGATGACGGCGGATGAACGGGACGCGTTCTTGTCGACGTCACGGGTGGCCCGCGTCGCCTCCCTGCGCGCGGACGGTTCTCCCGACGTCACGCCGCTCTGGTTCGCCTGGGTGGACGGTTCCCTTTGGCTGTCCTCCCTGCTGAGGAGCCAACGGTGGACGAACCTGGCCCGCGACCCGCGTGTGTCCGTCGTCATCGACGACGGGGACACCTACGAGACGTTGCGCGGCATCGAGCTCTCCGGACGTGCCGCCCCTGTCGGCGAGCAACCTCGAACCGGGCTCCCGGAGCCGTCCCTCGAGGAGGTCGAGACCGTCTACGCCGAGAAGTACTCGATCGACCCCGACCACGTCTACGACGGGCTTCATGCCTGGCTGAGGATCGACGTCGACCGCGAGCTCTCCTGGGACCACAGCAAGATCGCCGCCGCCGTCGAGGAGAAGCGGGAGGGGACCGGGTGACAAACCACCGCGACGTCGTCCAGATCGGCCGTCATCGGTCCACCGCGATCGTCACCCTCGCCCGCCCCGCGGTCAGGAACGCCGTAAACGGGGAGCTGCTGACGGCCTTGCGCGCGGCGATGGACACCGCCGACCAGGACGACGCCGTCAAGGTGATCGTGCTCACTGGCGAGGACCCTGTGTTCTGCGCCGGGCTCGACCTCAAGGCGCTAGCTGCCGGGGATTCGGTCCTCGCCAACGAAGCCACAGCGCCGTCGCACCGACCGTGGCCCGCCACGACCAAGCCGGTGATCGGTGCCATCAACGGCCCGGCGGTAACCGGAGGTCTCGAGGTCGCCCTCGCATGCGATCTCCTCCTCGCATCCGAGCGGGCGACCTTTGCCGACACCCACGCCCGGGTCGGCGTCATGCCGAGCTGGCAGATCTCCGTTCGTCTGCCGGTGGCCGTCGGCCGCCGGACGGCCGCATGGATGAGCCTGACCGGACGACCGCTCGATGCCGAGCGAGCCTTCCAGCTCGGCCTGGTGACGCAGGTCGTCGTCCACGGAGCCCTGCTTTCGACCGCCCTCGCCTTGGCGGACGAGATTGCGGCGGTCGACGACGCTGCAGCCAGGGCGCTGCTCGGCTCCTACCGACAGGTCGAGGACCTCGTCTGGCGCGAGGGCTTCGACCAGGAGACCCGAGCCGGTGAGACGTGGCGTGCCGGGCACATCGGTTTCGAGTCGATTGAGCGCATCCGGTCCGACGTCATCGCAGGCGGAAGGACCCGCCACGCGAACGGCGGGCACGAGCCGGCCTGACCCTCAACCCACCGACACTGAGCGAAGGAGCGACAGGTGCGGGGCACTGCCAGGGCTGTCGTTTACGAGTCGGCACGCCGGATCCGGGTCGACGAGTTCCCGTTCCCAGAGATCGGTCCTGACGAGATGCTCGTCGAGGTCCTGCTGGCGGGCGTGGACGGATCCGAGGTCCACATGTTCCGAGGCGAGCTCGACGCCCTCAACGCCATCGCCCCGGTGGTGCTCGGCGACGAGATCGTCGGACGGGTCACGACGATCGGAGAGCGGCGTGCTGCTCGCACGGGGTTGGTCGTCGGCGACAAGGTCATCGTCGAGGCCCGCTGGCCGTGCCACGACTGCCGTCCGTGCCGCAACGGCAACTACTACCTGTGCGAAGGGACGACGTCCGGCACCGGGTACGGCTGGATCAGCTGTGACGACCCGCCCCACCTCTGGGGGGGCTACGCCTCGCACGTCTTCGTCCCGGGGGAGGCGCTCGTCTACGAGGTGCCCACTGGGATGCGCGCCGAGACCGCCCTGATGTGCGCCTCCGTGCTCGCCAACTCGGTGCGGTGGACCGAGTTCGCCGGCATCGGCCTCGGCGACGTCGTCGTCGTGATCGGTCCTGGCCCCCAAGGCCTCGGCTGCGCCCTGGTCGCTGCCCGGCGCGGTGCGGAGGTCGTCGTGCTTGGCCTGCCGCAGGACGCCACCCGGCTGCAGCTGGTCGGTGACCTCAGGGCGGGAACGGCCCTCGAGCTCGTCGCGGCGTGGACTCACGACGACTGCCTCGAAGCCGTACGGGGCGCGGTCGCCGGCCGCGATATCGACATCGTCATCGAGGCAGCCGGGGCGCAGCAGGCGAAAGACCTGGCTGTCGACCTCATCCGCGTACAGGGGCGAATCACCAGCATCAGCCTCACGTCTCCAGCGCGACTGACGCTGGACTTCCACACGATCTTGCTCAAAGAGCTGACCGTCGCCGCTCCGCTGGCTCACCCTTACTCGGTCGACGCGGCCCTCCGGCTCGGTGCAAGCCTGCTCAAAGAGGGCATAGACCTCGGCGATCTGGTCACGCATGTCTTTGCCCTCGAGGACGCCGAGCTCGCCCTCCGAACCGCCGGCTACGAGCTTGAGGCCCAGCCCATCAAGGTCGCCCTCGACCCCCGCCGCGCCCCGATCGGGCGTGACGCATGAGCACCCTGCCCTCCGCGGACGAGGTCGTCCAGTTCTTCACCACCCTGTCGAACTGGGGCCGGTGGGGCGCCGAGGACCAGCTCGGCACCCTCAATCTGATCACCCCGGAGAAGCGGGTCGCTGCCCTCGCCTCGGTCCGCAGCGGCGTCGCGGTCTCGCTCTCCGGTGACCTGGACGCCAGCCACCCGGACCCGCTCGGTCGCGGCTCGGTCCTCCAGCGCTACATGATCCTGTTCGAGAACGCGAGCTACGGAGAAGGCTCGCGGTTCGCCGGTTGCCGGGAGTTCATCGGCATGGTCCCCCACGGGTCCAACACGCACCTCGACGCGCTAAGCCATGTCGCCTGGGACGGTCAGATGTACAACGGCGTACCCGCCAGCGCCGTGACCTCGATCGACGGCGCAACCGAGCTGGATGTGCAGGTCGCCCTCGGTGGCGTCATCACTCGCGGCGTCCTCCTGGACATCGCAGCAGTCCGTGGTGTCGACGCGCTCGACCCCGCCGAGGGAATCGGCATCGACGACCTCGAGGGGGCGGAGTCGTTGCAGGGATTGGCGGTCGAGCCCGGCGACGCCCTCCTGATCCACACCGGGCACCTCAATCGGGTCACCCTAAATGGGCTGCACACCGACCAGCACTCCCCTGGCCTCACGACAGCGTGCCTCCCGTGGCTTCGCGAGCGCGACGTCTCGGTTCTCGGGTCGGACTGCATCAACGACGTCATCCCTTCGGGCTACGCGGGGCCGAGCCTCGGCCTTCCGGTGCACGCGGTCGCCCTCGTCGCCCTTGGCCTGTGGCTGGTCGACAACATGGCGCTGCATGAACTTGCAGGCGCATGCCGTACGTCGCAGCGCTGGGACTTTCTCTTCACGATGGCGCCGCTGCGCATCGTTGGAAGCACGAGCAGCCCAGTGAACCCATTGGCCTTGCTGTGAGAGCGGCCCTGTTCCACGGCCCCGGCCAGGCCTTCGAGCTCGCCGACGTCGAGCCACCCCCGGTTGCGAACGGCGAGGTGCTCGTCAGGATCTCCGCCTCCGCGACGTGCGGCGGAGACCTTCACCGGGTGAGCGGCGGGATCGTCGTCGACCCGTTGCCGTCGATCATCGGGCACCAGGTCGCAGGAGTTGTCGTCCAAGTCGGACCCGGTGTCCCGGCAACCGTCGCGGAAGGAACTCGCGTCACCGTCGTGCCGTTCGATAGGTGCCGGACCTGCCGCGCCTGCTCATCCGGTCGCGACAATCTGTGTGCCAACAGCGACCGCACTTGGAGCATCCTTCGCGGCTTCTACGGCGGCTACGCCGAGCTGATCAGCGTCCCCCACGCCTGTGCCGTGCCCGTCCCCGACTCGATCAGCCTGCTTGACTCCGCCAGCCTGCCGGACGCGTTCGGCACCCCGTACCACGCCGTCAGGCTCGCACACGTCGAGCCCGGTGAGATGGCGGTGGTGCTGGGCGTCGGTGACATCGGGACCGCCCTCATCCAGTTCCTGAGGCTACGTGGTGCCGATGTGGTCGCCGTCGACGTCAACATCGAGAAGCTCGACCTGGCCACGGCCTTGGGTGCCACGCACACGATCGACGCCTCGCGTACGGCTCCGCTGCCGGCGATCGCCGACCTGACCGACGGGGCCGGCGCCGACCTGGCGTTCGAGGCAGCCGGGCTCGAGGTCACGACGCACCAGGCCATCGACAGCGTCGCACGTGGCGGACGAGTCGTGCTGGTCGGCGCCACGGACGAGCCGATCCGCGAGCTCGCCACCATGCCGACGCCGCCGCGCGGCCTGTCGATCGCGCGTGAGGTGACGCTGTCCGGGTCGTGGGCCATGACTACGACCGACGTGCATGCCGTCATCGACCTCGCCGCCGACGGTGAGCTCGACATCACGACCGGACGCAGCGTCTTGCCCCTCGACGCCATCAACGAGGGCTTCGACGGAAAGCGTGACGGCACTGTGACCCGCCTGGTGTTTGATCTCGAAGCGAGTGCGTGACCGTGCCGCCGACGACAAGACTCCTTCGATGACGACACCCACGCAGCGCTGGGGCCTGACGCTCCCGCTCGAAGGGGCCGACCTCGGCGCCCTCCCGGACCTGGCCCTCGAGATGGAGGCTTTGGGATACACCGACTTCTGGTCCAGCGAGGTCGACGTCACCGACGGACTCACCCCCTTGGCAGCGATCGCAGGCCGCGGCGTCCAGGCCCACCTCGGCACGGCGATCCTGCCGGTCTTCACACGCGGTCCCGCGGTCCTCGCCCAGTCCGCAGCGACCATGGCTGGGCTGGCGCCCGGCCGGTTCTCCCTCGGGATCGGCGCGTCCTCGCCTGCCGTAGTCCACGATTGGAACGCGGTCCCCCACGACACCCCGTTCGCGCGTGTCCGCGACATGCTGCACTTCCTCCAGGAAGCCCTGGCCGGCGGCCGGGTGGACCGCGCGTTCGAGACCTTTGCGGTGCACGGATTCCAGCTCAAATACGTCCCCGAGATCACGCCGCCACTAGTCGTCGCCGCGCTCCGTCCGGGGATGCTGCGGCTAGCCGCAGCCGAGGCCGACGGTGCGGCAATCAACTGGCTGTCAGCCGACGACGTGCTCCGGGTCCGCGAAGTCACGGGTCCGGATCTCCCGCTCGTGGCGCGGATCCTCGTCTGCCCGTCCACCGACGTCGAGAAGGTGCGCGCGTACGGCCGCCGGCTGATTGCGGCCTACCTCAACGTGCCAGCCTACGCCGCCTTCCAGCGCTGGCTCGGCCGGGACCAGGTGCTCTCACCGATGTGGGAATCCTGGGCCAGCGGTGATCGCCGGGGAGCCCTCACGGCCATCCCGGATGCGGTCGTAGACGAGCTGATCGTGCACGGTAGCCCCGCCACCTGCGTCGATCACCTGCAGCGCTATGCGACGAACGGCGTCACGGTCCCCGTGAGCTTCCTGTTACCGATCGGAGCCGACCTGCCGGAGGCCGCGCGTCGGCTGGCACCACCGACCCCAGCTCACGACCGGCCGACAGGCTGGGCGTAGCCCGGTCGCTAGGCGTCGCCGGCGAGGGCCGCCTCGAGCTCGGCCCGCGCCGATACGAGGCTCGGCCCGTACCAGGTGAGGCTCCGCCCTGAGACGAGCACGCAACGTAGCGGTTCGAACGATTCGGGGCCGTCGTCCGGCGTGAAGACGTAGGGCTCGTCGGGGAGCACGACGACGTCGGGTGCGAGGTCGCGGATCGCCTGCACGCTGCTGCGGGGGTAGCGACCGTCAGCCCCGGCGAAGACGTTGCTGATTCCTAGCCGCCCCAACAGGTCTCCGGCGAACGTGTCGGAGCCGACGACCATCCAGGGCTTCTTCCAGATGAGCACCGCGGCCGACGCGGTAGCCAGTCGGGGCGGGGGGGCCCAGACGTCGTGCGCCTCCTCGAGCCAGGGCGGTCGCCTGGGGAGCCCGCACGCCAATCTCAGCAGCCGGTCGAGGGAGGTCAGCGCGGCATCGACCGTGGTGGGTGACGTCACCCAGACCGGGATGCCGGCCGCCTCGAGAGCGTCCACGTCGACGGCGCGGTTCTCCTCCTGGTTGGCCACGACGAGGTCGGGCGAAAGGCCAAGAATGGTGTCTAAGTCAGGATTCTTGGTGCCTTTGACCCTGGTGACGTCAAGGTCTGAGGGATAGTTGCACCAGCTGGTCGCCCCCACTAGAAGGCCGGGAGCGGATGCGTCGATCGCCTCGGTCAACGACGGGACGAGTGAGACCACGCGCTGCGGTTGTCCTGCGAGAGAGACCAGACGACCGAGGTCGTCGTGCAGCTCAGAAATCCCCGGCGTCATGGCGCAGCTCCTGCAGCAACTGGACCAGCTGGTTGACCTTGGATGTGGGCAGCCCGGGTGTGCTGAATACGACCTCGTTGAGCTCGGCCGTGGCGTCCGCAGCCAGGGTGCGCCCATGTAGTGTGATCTCGGCCAAAGTCGTCCGCCGGTCCGTGGGGTGCGGGAGGCGGCGGACCAGCCCCGCGAACTCGAGCCGGTCGACCGCGTTGGTGACGCTGGCCGGATGCACCTGGAGTCGGAGGCCGATCTTCGACAGCGGCAGGGACCCTGCGCGGCTGAACTCCAGCAGCATCAGCAGCTCATAGCGCGCGAAGGTGAGCCCACGGGGACGGAGCACATTCTCGACGCGCGCCAGCATGAGCTGGTGCGCCCGCATCACTGACGTCACAGCCGCCATGCCCGGCGCTGCCTCGCCCCAGCCTCGCTGGCGCCAGATGCGTCCCGCTTCCTCGATCGGGTCGTACGGCAGGCGATGGCTCACCGTCCGAGTATGGCGGGCGACCACACCCGACTCCGGCGCCCGAAGAGCCTCAGACATTGCGCCGGTACTGCCCCCCCACCTCGAAGAAGGCCGTGGTGATCTGACCTAGAGAGCAGACCCGCACCGCGTTCATGAGCTCCGCGAACACGTTGCCTCCGGACGTCGCCGCCGACTGCAGCGCCGCGAGGGCCGCCGGGGCCTCCTCACGGTGCCGGGACTGGAAGTCCGAGACCCGGTCGAGCTGGGACTGCTTCTCCTCCTGGGTGCCACGGGCCAGCTCGAGGTGGCGCGGCGCTCCGTGGGCTTCCGGGTCCAGGAAAGTGTTGACCCCGACGAGCGGGAGGGAGCCGTCGTGCTTCTTCTGCTCGTAGAGCATCGACTCGTCCTGGATGCGGCCCCGTTGGTAGCCGGACTCCATCGCGCCGAGAACGCCGCCGCGGTCCGAGATCCGCTCGAACTCGGTGAGCACCGCTTCCTCGACGAGGTCGGTGAGCTCGTCTACGAGATAGGAGCCCTGGAGCGGGTTCTCGTTGACCGCAGTGCCCCACTCCTTGTCGATGACCATCTGGATCGCCAGGGCGCGCCGCACCGACTGGGGCGACGGGGTCGTCACCGCCTCGTCGTAGGCGTTGGTGTGCAACGAGTTCGCGTTGTCGTAGATGGCGCAGAGGGCCTGCAGGGTGGTCCTGATGTCGTTGAAGTCCATCTCCTGCGCGTGCAAGGAGCGGCCCGAGGTCTGCACGTGGTACTTCAGCTGCTGAGCGCGGGTACCGGCGCCATAGCGGTCGCGCATCGCGATGGCCCAGATCCGCCGCGCGACGCGACCGAGCACCGTGTATTCGGCGTCCATGCCGTTGGAAAAAAAGAACGACAGGTTCGGCGCGAAGTCGTCGATGGCCATGCCACGAGCCAGGTAGGACTCCACGTAGGTGAAGCCATTGGAGAGCGTGAAGGCCAGCTGGCTGATGGGGTTCGCCCCGGCTTCGGCGATGTGGTAGCCGGAGATCGAGACGGAGTAGAAGTTCCGCACCTCGTGATCGATGAACCACTGCTGCATGTCAGCCATGCAGCGCAACGAGAACTCGGTCGAGAAGATGCAGGTGTTCTGGCCCTGGTCCTCTTTGAGGATGTCCGCCTGAACGGTGCCTCTGACGGTGCTGAAGGCGCGCGCGACCAGCTCCTGACGCTCCTCGCCGGTGGGCTCGCGCCCCTCGCGCTCTACGAAGGCAGCGCCCTGCTGGTCGGCCACCGTGTTGAGGAACATCGCGAGCAGCGTGGGAGCCGGGCCATTGATCGTCATGGAGACCGAGGTGGTCGGGCTGCAGAGGTCGAACCCGCCGTAGAGGTCGCGCATGTCGTCGAGCGTCGCCACCGAGACGCCCGAGGTGCCGACCTTGCCGTAGACGTCCGGCGACGGGCCAGGGTCACGGCCGTACAGCGTCACGGAGTCGAAGGCCGTGGAGAGCCGCGTCGCCGGCTGACCCGCTGCGAGCAGGTGGAAACGGCGGTTGGTGCGGAACGGGTCGCCCTCCCCCGCGAACATTCGCGCGGGTGCCTCCCCCTCGCGCTTAACAGGGAAGACCCCTGCGGTGAAGGGGAAATGGCCCGGAAGGTTCTCTGCTCGCAGGTAGCGCACGAGGTCACCGTGGTCGATGGTGCTGGGTAGCGCGACCCTGGGTACCGAGGTGCCGGACAGCGTCCTGCGCCGCAGCTGGGTGTGAACCTCCTTGCCGCGCACCATGTAGACGTAGTCGTCGGCGGAGTACTGCTCGACGAGCGTCGGCCACTCGGCAAGCGACGCACGGGTCGCCTCGCTGAGCTGGTCGGTGGCCTGCGCCACGACCTGCGCGACGGCCTCGGCGGCGTCCGCCTGACCAGCGGCCCGCAGCTCGCGCTCGGCCGTCCCGAGGTGCTGGATCCGGCGAGCGACGTCGGCCTGCTCGACCGTCGTGGCGTGGTAGCCGCGCACGGCGTCGGCGACGTCGCCGAGGTAGCGGACGCGGTTGGACGGCACGACGGGCACGAGGCCCTGGGACACCTTCGTCGATACCTGCGGGAGGACCCCGGGGCTCGGGGCGAGCCCGTGCTCCGCCAAGGCGGCGGCCAGGTGGTGGTAGAGCGCGGTCACGCCGTCGTCGTCGAAGCGAGCGGCGCTCGTGCCGAACACCGGCATCGTGTTCCAGTCGACCCCGAACGCACCGCGGTTGCGCACGAGCTGGCGGGCCACGTCGCGGCGGGCGTCCTCTCCCCCGCGACGCTCGAACTTGTTGATGGCGACCCCGTCGGCGAAGTCGAGCATGTCGATCTTCTCGAGCTGAGACGCGGCGCCGTACTCCGGGGTCATCACGTAGAGGGAGACGTCGACGAGGGGGACGATCGCCGCATCGCCCTGGCCGATGCCGGGGGTCTCGACGATGACCAGGTCGTAGGCGGCCGCCCGGCATGCAGCAATGAGGTCAGGCAGGCGGTCCGGCAGCTCCTGAGAGGCCTGCCGGGTCGCCACCGACCGGAAGAAGACCGGTCCGTCGGCCTGGACGCCCAGCGAGTTCATCCGGATCCGGTCACCCAGCAGCGCGCCACCACCACGACGCCGCGTCGGGTCGACTGCGAGCACAGCGACGCGCACCTTGTCCTCGTGGTCACGCCGGAAGCGCCGCACCAGCTCGTCGGTGAGGGATGACTTGCCCGAACCGCCGGTACCCGTGATGCCGAGGACCGGGGCGGTCGACACGGCGGACCGTACGCCGTCCGCCAACGATCCGGAGCGCCCTTGCTCCAGCACGGTCAGCGCGCGGGCGAGGGCTCCCTCGTCGCCCGACAGCAGGTCGTCGAGGTCGGGCGGCTCAACCGCGAGATCGACGTCGCAGTCGCGAACGAGCTGGTTAATCATCCCGGGGAGGCCAAGGCGCTGGCCGTCCTCCGGGCTGAAGATGTGGACCCCGCGGGAACGGAGCAGCTCGATCTCCTCGGCGACGATGACCCCGCCACCGCCGCCGAAGACCCTCACGTGGCCGGCACCCCTGGCAGCGAGCCGGTCGACGAGATAACTGAAGTACTCGACATGCCCGCCTTGGTAGGAGCTGACGGCCACACCCTGCGCGTCCTCCTGGACGGCCGCGGTCACGACCTCCTCGACGCTGCGGTCGTGCCCCAGGTGGATGACTTCCACGCCCTGCGCCTGCAGGATCCGCCGCATGATGGTGATGGCCGCGTCATGCCCGTCGAAGAGGCTCGCCGCCGTGACGAAGCGCACCGGGTGCGTCGGCACGTGCAAGGGCGGCGCAGGGGGGTGAGCCACGGTCACCTCGGTCGCTCCTCAATTACTTTGATGTCCGACTGTCTGATATCCACAGAATAGGCCTCCCCCGGCGCCCTGGTCCACCTCTGTCCGATGCCGTTCGCCCCTGGGCTTCGGCCGGTCAGAGCACCTCGGGCAGCCCAAGGATCGATCGGTCGCCGGTGTACCAACGCGCCTCGAGCGTCAAGCCGGTGATGAGCCAGCCGTCGCCTGAGCGGACGAGCCGGTCGCGGTACCGCCCGCCGATGACGTACGACGCCCGCACCCCGTCACGCGTGAGGAGGTGCTGCGCCTCGACGTACATGAGGCAGCGAGCTTCGTCTCCGTCGATCGTCACTTGCGGATTGGACAGCGAATGCTGCGTCGCATCGAGCGGGGTTAGCCGGCGACGGGCGTTCGCCACCCAGTCGTCAGCCGAGTAGACGCCCTGCTGACCGGGTCGGTGCGCGCTGTAGTCGATGTCGATCTGATCGGTGAAGACCGAGCGGAACAACTCCCAGTCGCGCCAGTCCATGCCTTCGGCGAATCGGTAGAGCGTGTCGACCACGGCCTCTCGGTCGGACAGGTGGTTCATGAGCTCCCCAGCGTCTCGGCACTCTTGAGCGAGCGCTTGCTCAGCGTCGGACCCGCTGTTAGGTTCTGTCAAGAGGAGACTGATGACCATCGGGGCACTGAGGTTCCGGCTCGTCACCGCATTCACGTGAGCGGCGCCGGGCTCGATGAGGTCATGCGCAGGGCCGGTCAAACCCGGATCTTCTCCACCGATCCCATATCCCCAGACATCCTCACCCGCATCCTCGACGCGGCACGCTTCGCCCCGAGCGGTGGCAACCACCAGGGGTGGCGGGTGGTTGTCGTCGCCGATCACGCCCGCAAGCGCGCACTGCGTGACCTCTACCGACCCGTGTGGGACGCACACCGCGAAAAGCTCGCCCTGCAACGCCTCGAGGCCGCGAGCGGCGTCACCGACCACTCGGTCGCCCCCCGCACCGAGGACGCCGCCGACCGCTTCGCCCAGACGATGGACTCGGTCGCCTACCTGCTCGTCGTATGCGTCGACCTCTCGGCGCTCACCATCACCGACTCCGAGCTCGACCGTCCGAGCATCGTTGGAGGCGCGTCGGTCTACCCGTTCGTGCAGAACCTTGTTCTCGGCTGCCACGCCGAGGGCCTTGGGGTGGCACTCACGACTCTGATCTGCCGGGTGGAGCCAGCCGTCGTCGAGCTCCTCGACATCCCGGCGGGCTTCGCCGTCGCGGCACTCGTCGCCGTGGGCGTCATTGGACCCGGCGGCGAGCTGCGCCGGCTGTCTCGTCGACCGGTGCAGTCGTTCACCTACCTCGACAGCTTTGGCGAGCCGTGGCCGATGCCGGACGACGACAATGGCTGAGGTGCCGCGCACCCTCGCGGAGAAGGTGATGTCGCGGTCCGCCGGCGCCGATGCGCGGGCGGGCGACACCGTCCGGGTGCGGCCGGACTTCATCCTGGCCTACGACTTCCCGGGCTGGGCAGACGCGATGATCGACAAGCTGGTCAACGTCTACGGCGTCGAGCAGCTCTCCGACCCAGAACGCTACGTCGTCTTCGTGGATCATCTGGTGACACGAGGTGATGCCGTCGAGGACGAGGCGCACCAACGTGTCCTCACATGGGCTGAGGCCAATGGCGTCGACGTCTACGTCATGGAGGGCATTGGGCACCAGCTCACCTCCGAACTCGGCTATGCAGCGCCCGGCCGGCTCCTCGTCCACTTCGACGCGCACATCAGCGCGGTCGGTGCACTTGGAGCACTCGGGTTTGGCCTGCACCGCCAGCTGCTCGACGCCTGGATCACCGGAGCCGTCGACCTCGAGATCCCGCGGACGGCGCGGGTCGAGATGCTCGGCAGCATGGGGTCGGGCGTCGATGGCAGGGACCTGCTGCACACGCTGATCGCTCAGGTTGGCGCCGGTGGATTCCTCGGCCAGGTCGTGGAGTTCTGCGGCCCCGGTGCGGTGTCGCTGAGCCTTGACCAGCGGCAGGCATTGTGCGGCATGGTGATGTTCGCCGGAGCCGTGAGTGCGGTCTTCGCCCCCGACGAGCTCTCGCTCGGCTACGCCGCTGGCCACGCGCGCGGAACCTTCACCCCTGAGTTCAGCGACCCGGGCTGTGCCTACGCGTCCGAGACCGTCGTGCGTCTTGACGACCTTCAGCCGCAGGTCGTCCTGCCCGGCTCCACGCGACCCGAGCACACCAAGGCCGTGGGCGACCTTGTCGGCACCGAAGTCGGCCGCGGCTTCATAGGGTCATGCGCCAGCGGCCGGATCGAAGACCTCCGGGCGGCCGCAGACGTCCTGCGCGGCCACCACGTGCGCGACGGCTTCCGGTTGATCGTCGTGCCCACGACCGAGCAGATCCGTGCCGTGGCCGAGTCCGATGGCACCCTGGACACGTTGCGCTCGGCCGGGGCGGAGGTCGGGAAGTCCTCCTGCGACCACTGCTTCGGCTACGCCGACCCGCTGGAAGACGGCGACGTCTGCGTCTCGACGAGCGTGTTAAACGTGCGGGGGCGCATGGGCAGCACTGGTGCCGAGATCTACATGGCGAGCGCGGCCACCGTCGCGGCCACTGCGCTCCGCGGAGTGATCACTGACCCGCGCACCCTCAAGGTATGACCGGCGGCATGGACGCTCTGCCGGAGGTCAGCGTCGGCCGCATCGCGTGGGTGTTCCCCGACGATTTCGATGTCGACGAAATTATCGGTGTACAGAACATCAGAACCTTCGACGAAGACGTTCTGCGCGCGGCCTGCATGACGGACCTCGACGCCACCTTCGCGACGACGGTTGGCCCGGGTGACTGGCTCGTGGCCGGCCACAACTTCGGCTACGGTCACCCCCACGATCAGCCCATGATGACGATGCGCAGCTTCGGTATCGCTGGGGTGATCGCCGAGTCCTTCGCGCCACTCTTCGCCCGCGGCGAGACGTACAACGGCTTCCCGCTCGTGACCTGCCCGGGCATCTCGGTGATAGCCCAGCGCGGCGAAGCCATCGAGGTCGAATGGCGGTTGGGGCGCGTGCGTTTGTCGGACCGCGACATGGTTCTCGAGGGTGTCGTTCCAAGTCCGGCCCAGGCGCGACTCATCGAGAGTGGCGGTGGCGACCGGCTCCTGATGGAGCGGTCTGCTGGAGGAGAGCTTTGAGAGCGCTCATCAAATACGCCGAGGGTCCCGGGAACATGGAGGTCCGCGACTACCAAGACCCGGTCTGCGGACCTGGTCAGGCGCTAGTCGCGGTGAAGGCGTGCGGGGTCGACCGAGGAGGCGATCTCTACGTCTGGCGCTCCGTGCCCGGCATGGCGCACTCGATCCCAGTCGTTGTCGGGGCGGAGAACTGCGGAGAGATCGTCGAGGTGGGATCCGAAGTGCGCGGCTGGTCCGTGGGCGACCGCGTCGTGTCCGAGGTCATCGTCGGCTCGTGCGGCAACTGTGCACTGTGCCTGTCGGGACGCGAGCTCCACTGCCGTGACAAGCGTGATCTGGGCCGCAACGTCGACGGTGCGTTCGCGGACTACTTCGCCGTACCGGCGACCAGGCTGCACCGCATCCCGGACTCGGTGTCCTGGCGCGGCGCCGTCCTCACCGAAATGGCTGCGGTCGTCGGGCGCAACTTGCTCGAGGAGGTGCGCATCGTCCCTGGACAACGCGTGGCCGTCGTCGGCCCAGGGCCGGTCGGGCTGATGGCCGTGCAGCTCGCGGCTGCTGCCGGAGCGCGCGAGGTGGTCGTCGTTGGGCTCACCTCGGACGCCGACCGGATCGCGGTCGCCACCGGCCTCGGCGCAACAGGTGCCATGGTCAGTGACAGCGAGGGGTTCGCTCAGCTGGCGGCGGAGGGCTACCCCGATGGGTTCGACGTGGTGGCCGAGTGCACGGGCTCGGCGTCGGGCATCGGCACGGCGCTGTCCCTGGCCGCGCCCCACGCGACGATCGCAGCGATCGGAACTCCGCTGGGGACGACCACCCCCGTCGAGTGGGTGCAGGTCGCAATGAAGGACCTCACGATCCGCGGGACCTACGCCCACCGGTGGAGCACGTTCGAGAGCGTGCTTGGGCTCATGGGCTCCGGCGTGCTGCAGACCGAATCGCTCTACACGCGCTCCTACGACCTGGCCGACTGGGAGATCGCGTTCCATGCGGTTGACGAGTCCAGAGACCTGATCAAGGTCGGGCTCTGCCCCGGCGAGCTCATCTAGCCACCAAGAGGAGATCCGTGAGCCAGAACCAACAAGTCGCGGTCGTCACCGGCGCGGCGTCGGGCATCGGGGCAGCGACCAGCCGCCGGCTGAGCGGGTCCGGGGTCGCGGTCGTCATGGTCGACCAAGACGAGGCTGGGCTGGAAGTCGTTCGCCTCGGTCTTGACCACCCTGACGACGCGGTCTGCGTGGCCGGCGACATCAGCGACCCGGCGACGGCGCAACGGATTGTCGAAGCGGCGCTCGGAGCCTTCGGACGCATCGACATCCTGGTGAACAACGCAGGCATCGCCGACCTCGGGGCTGCCGAGTCTCTCCCCCACGACCGGTGGCGTCGGGTCGTCGACGTCAACCTCTCGGGCGCCTTCTACGTCGCTCAGGCCGTCGGGGTGCAGATGATCGCGCAGAGCCAGGGCGGAGCGATCGTCAATACCGCGTCTATGGCCGGCGTCGCGGGAATGCCCGACCACATCGCGTACGTCGCCTCCAAGCACGGCGTCGTCGGAATGACCAAGGCGCTTGCGGTGGAGTGGGCCGAGTACGGAATCCGGGTCAACGCGCTTTGCCCCGGGCTAACGGACACCGAGATCGTCCGGCACGCCACGGAGCAGTCGCCCGAGATCATGGGCGCGCGCGCTCGTCGCACCCTGTTCGGCCGGCTGGCTACCGCCGACGAGCAGGCGGCGATGATCTGCTTCCTCGTCTCGTCCGACGCGAGCTATGTCAGCGGCCTCATCGCCAACGTCGACGGCGGCGGGCTCGCCCTCTATTCCGGCTACGCCGCTGGACACTGATGCCAGCTGAGACAGTCGGCGGGAGCACCAGGCCTCTGCATCTCCAACAGCCGACCTAGACTGCTTGGCTGGCG
>CAWFYM010000012.1:0-191227 GCA_963820065.1 uncultured Actinomycetota bacterium
GAGCGGCGGGGATCGAGCAGGCAGCGAAGGGCGCCGGGCTCGCAGTCGAGGTGCCCTTCACGCCGGGGCGCACGGACGCCGCTCAAGAACAAACCGATGTTGCGCCTTCGCGGTGCTCGAACCGACCGCAGACGGTTTCCGCAACTACATCGGCAAGGGTTCGGAACGGCCGGCGGAGTTCCAGCTCGTCGACAAAGCTGCGCTGCTCACCCTGACCGCTCCGGAGATGACCGTGCTCGTCGGCGGCCTCCGTGTCTTGGGAGCCAACGCCAAGAACTCGCAGCTAGGCGTCCTGACCGACCGCCCCGGGACGCTGACCAACGACTTCTTCGTCAACCTCCTCGATCTCCAGACAGTGTGGTCGGCGACTTCAGAGGCCGAGGACACCTTCGAGGGTCGTGACCGCGCCAGCGGCGACCTGAAGTGGACCGGCACCCGGGTCGACCTGGTGTTTGGGTCCCACTCGGTGCTCCGCGCCCTCGCCGAGGTCTACGGCAGCGACGATGCGCACGAGAAGTTCGTCCACGACTTCGTGGCCGCGTGGGACAAGGTGATGGACCTCGACCGGTTTGACACCGCCTGACCCGGAGCTCGGGGCGGCCGCGTTGCGACCGCCTCGAGCTCGTCCTCTGCGTCGCCGAGGAAACCGCGCCAGAAGATGGGACGAATGGCCCAGATGAACGGCCCGGTTGTCCGGTGGCAGGCAGTTGCGACGAAGCCTAGGTTGGACGACATGGCTCACCCCGTCATCGCGACAAACTTCACAGGGGAGGCCCCGTCATGGTGCTGATCCTTTGGGCGAGTTCAGGACTGGCCGCCATGGCCAGCGCCGTACGGCTGACCGAGGGCGACACGGCTATGGCCGCAGGCCTCCTGGTCCTCGCCATGATCACCGGACCCGTCGGTTACGCGATCGTCCGCAAAGAACCCCATGGCGGCGACCGCTAGCAGGTCACGAAGCGTCAGTGAGCAGCCTCTAGGGCATCAAGACCGGCCGTCGCCCAGGCGAACGTGCAGATCTGCCGGAGCGCGGAACTCCCAGCCGAAGAATCGCGGCGCCTGATCAGGGGCGGGCGCAAGAGCCGGGAAGGCCTCGACAAGCACCTCGAGAGCGATCCGCATCTGGTGGCGCGAGAACGAGTGCCCCGAACAGAAGTGCTTGCCGAAGCCGAACGCGGCCTGAGGGGTGCGCCCACCGGTATAGCGCGTGAGGTCGAAGGTGTCTGGGGCATCGAAGACCGCCTCGTCGCGGTTCGCCGAGGCAAGAACGGCGGACACAGATGCTCCCGCAGGGACGACCGCGCCGCCGAGCTCGACGTCGACCGCCGCCCGACGCAGCTGGGTGCCTATCGGCGCGATCCAGCGCAGCCCCTCGTCTACGGCTGCCGGAAGCGAGGCCGCTGGATCGGCCACGACCTGCGCGAGCTGGTCGGGACGCGTGAAGAGTCCCGCAAGGATGCTTCCGGCTCCGTGACCCGGCTCCTGCATCCCGCCGAGGATGGCCACCTTGAGCGACGGGAGCACGAACTCGATGTCGCGTGGGCACCCGGCGGCCTCCCGGCCGGAGTGGAGCAGCTGAGCCATCGTTGAGTCGTCGGGCTTGGCCGACAGCCGCTCCATCCGAGGGACGACCACGGAGTCGATCTCGCTGCATACAGCGTCGGCCACGGCCTGCTTGGCGGGATCGCGCTCGAAGTTGGTTGCGCCGACACTCATCCCCTTGAACCACCGGCGCAGGACGTCCGGACCGAGGTCCCCGAGCCCGAGGACCTCCGCGAGGCTGCTGACCGAGATCGGCTCGAAGTACTCCGCCATGAGCTCGGCCTCGCTGCGGCCACGGAGTCCCTCGACCGCCGCCAGAGCCAACGGGCGGACCAGCCCGTCGATGTAGCCCTCGACGGTTCGAGGTCGGAACTTGCCGTCGAAGCTGCGCCTGAGCTCGTGGTGCACGTCGCCCTCGACGGCGATGATCGCTGGCTTGCCGAAGGTGATCTCGACGGGTGACTCACCGTGCGTGGCCGGGAAGAGGTCGGACCTCTCGGCCACGGTTTGGACATCGGCGAACCTGGTCACGAACCACGTGTCGACCGAAGGCACGTAGGCGACGGGCGCCTCACGACGTAGGCGTGCATAGATCGGGTAGGGGTCGGCGTCCAGGTCGTCGACCTGGATGGCCCGAACGAACTCCTCGGTCGCCATCACCACGTGCTCCTCACACCTCGCCGGAACTGTCCCCCGACCAGGGTGCCGTGCGCGGCGGTCAGCCGGCGATCGGCGTACCGGTGCCTCCGTCGCAGGCTGCACCCGGCTCGGGGGTCTGGCTGCCCTGACGATAGACGTCGATGAAGGTCTTCAGCCGCGGATCGTCCACGCCGTCGAGCTGGAGCTGGACGCCCCAGGCGCTGGCGACGACCGGCGACGGGAGGCCCTCGTAGGGCGAGAGGATCACATAGCTCGACGGCATCTGAGCGCGCAGCTTCTGGACGTCGTCCGCGCTGAGCGTGGGGTCGTAGGTCACCCACACCGCACCGTGCTCGAGCGCGTGGACCGCGTTCTCGTTCGGCACGGGTGCGTCATAGATGCCGCAGTTGAGCCAGACCGGGTTGTGGTTGCCGCCGACGGGCGGCGTCTGGGCATACGTGATCGGATCGGTCGTGTGCTCCGGGGTGTCGACCGGGAAGGTCTGCACATCGCTGGCGAGGGAGTCACGCACCGAGGTCGAAGACTGGACGCCCCAGTAGGTCACTCCGGCCACGAGTGCCACAGCCACCAGCCCGGCGGTCACCCAGAGCAGGTTCCGCTTGCGCTGCTCCTTGGTCTCGGCGGCACGAAGGGCGTCGACCTTGTCGCGCCGATCGATGACGTCGCCCTTGCCCCTGGATGCCTTACCCACGGAGGTCTCCGTTCAGTGCTGGTGCTTGGGATGAGGGCCGCTTGCCCGCACCCATCGTCTCATCTGGACGGCCTCTTGGCGTAGTGGCCGCGCGCTGGCGCCCGATTCAGCGGGCGCGTGCGGGACGTGAGCCGGAGGGTCGTCCGGACCCACGCGGGCCTCGCGAGTGAGCCTTGGCCGGGCCCCGGTACGGCCGTCCGGGCCGGCGCTCCACGCGGGCGAGCCGCTCGGGGACGGGGATCCCGCTGGGCTGGCGCGCCCCGGTGATCGCGATCAATCCGGCGTCGCCGGGCCTGACCCGTGCCTTCGTGGCCGATACCCCGGCGCGCTGAGCCATCCGGGACACCTCGCGCTCCTGGTGCGGGAGCACGAGGGTCACGACCGTGCCGGACTCGCCGGCGCGAGCCGTACGACCGGCGCGGTGGAGATAGTCCTTGGAGTCAGCCGGCGGATCAACGTGGACGACAAGCCCCACGTCGTCGACGTGGATGCCTCGAGCGGCGACGTCGGTGGCCACGAGGACCGGGGTGCGCCCTTCGCGGAACTCAGCGAGAGCCCGAGTGCGGGCGCCCTGCGGCTTTCCACCGTGGATCGAGGTTGCCGCGACACCTTGCTCACGCAGCTGCGTGGCGACCCTGTCGGCTCCGTGCTTGGTGCGTACGAACAGGATCGTGCGTCCCTCTCGGGCGGCGATGTGCGACGTCACCGACGCCTTGTCGCCCGGAGCCACGACCAGCAGGTGGTGGTCCATGGTCGCCGTCTCATCGTGGGTCGGCTCGGTCGAGTGGGTCACCGGGTGTACGAGGTAGCGGCGGACCAGCGAGTCGACGTCGCCATCCAGAGTCGCGGAGAACAGCAGCCGCTGACCACCGCGCTGGACCATGTCCAGCAGGGCGGTCACGGCAGGGAGGAATCCCATGTCGGCCATGTGGTCAGCCTCGTCGAGAACGACGAGCTCGACCTGCGAGAGGTCGGCATCGTTCTGCTCCACCAGGTCGGTGAGGCGGCCCGGGGTCGCCACGACGATCTCGACCCCGCGGCGGAGCGCTCCGGCCTGCTTCGGGTACGACATACCGCCGACGACGGTCTTCATGCGCAGTCCCACGGTGTGAGCCAGCGGCTCGAGGGCGTCGGTCACCTGGACCGCCAGCTCGCGGGTGGGCACGAGGACGACGGCCAAGGGACGTCGCGGCTGCGCCGTACGCCCGGACAGGCGCGTCAGCATCGGGAGGCCGAAGGCGAGGGTCTTGCCCGAGCCCGTACGGCCCCGGCCAAGCACGTCGCGGCCGTTGAGGGCGTCGGGGATCGTGGCTTCCTGGATCGGGAACGGCGTCGTGATTCCGGCCCGGGTGAGGGCGCTCACCAACGGCTGGGGTACGCCCAGCTCGCCGAAGCCAAGGGCGGCGGGGGCGTGGTTCTGGGCGTGCGTAGACAAACTCATGATTGCGGTCGGGCCTCTCGAGACGATGGCGCGGTCCCGGGAGCCTTCCGCCGGCGCCATACGCCGAGGACGAATCTGTGTGAGAGCGAGCCCGGCGCGTCAGTCGTACCGCGCCGATGAGGCTGGGCGGAGTGCCGACCAGCCCCTCAAGGGTACCGTGCGCCGGCCCTCGGGCCGACCGCCGCAGGAGTGAGCCCGGTCACGCGCAGGGGCCATCTGCGCATGATCACGAAGGGTTCTGGGTGGGTCAGAGGTAGAGGCCGGTGTCGGCATCGGCCACGCGGGAGGAGGCCACCGCGTGGATGTCCCTCTCGCGGAGCATGAGGTACGTCGACCCGTGCAGCTCGACCTCTCCGTGATCCTCCGGCTCGAACAGCACCCGGTCACCGATCTCGACCGTGCGGACGTTCTGCCCCACGGCGACGACGGCCGCCCACGACAGTCGCCGACCGACTGCGGCGGTCGCGGGAATCACGATGCCGCCGGAGGATCGTCGCTCCCCGACCTCGCCGTCCAGCTCGACCAGCACGCGGTCGTGGAGCAGCTTGATCGGCAGAGCGGTGCCCCCGACCCCCGTCGGACCCTGCGGGGCCGAGGTCGGCGCTGGTTGGTCAGCCACGTGCGGAAGCGTAGGTGACCGGCTACCAGCCGACGGTGCCCGGCCCACCCTTGAACGGCCCGACCACGTCATCGGTGACCCAGCCCCCGTAGAAGCCGCCCTCCTGGGGCCGGACGATCTCGCCGTCGATCGTGCACCGGTCCATGCGTCCCGGATACAGCGCGACGTGGTCGACGAGGGCTTCGAAGCCCGGCATCGGCGAGGGGTAGTACCACGCCGCCGCGCTCGCCCGCTGGCCACCTCCGACGACGTCGAGATAGCCGGCGCGCCCTTTGTATTCGCAGAACGACGAGCCGTCGGCGGTCTCGAGAGACCCACGCACGAAGTCCTCGGCGGGCAGATACCAAGACGGCGGGTGACTCGTCTCGAGGACACGTAGCGCCCGGGCGGTCGTGGCCACGACGACGCCTCCCAGCTCGACGATGACCAGACGCCGCGAGGCTTCCACCCGGGGCGGCCGCGGATAGTCCCAGACAGATTCTTGCCCCGGAGCGGCCGGTAACGGAGTCGGTCGGATCATCTCTCCAGTGAACCCGGCCGGGCGTCGAGCCGCACCTCGGCCTACTTGCGAATGCGGTAGAGCACCAGGACGGCCACCACGCCCACCGTGATCGCCACGTTGCGGACGTTGACGTCACCCTCGTCCGAGACCCAGATACGACGGACTCTGGCGAGACGACGCTGGGTGATGTTGATGGGGTTGACCTTCTCCTTGATCGCCCCGACCTGACCGACCAGTCGCTGCCGCGCCTCGAGCCATCTCCGCGGCCACTTCCTCAGGCGAACGGGACGGCTGCGCAGCCGCGGCTGCCACGGCGTCGGACTTGGCCTTGGTCTTCTCGGTCTGCGCTTTTTCCTCGGTCACGCATCCACCGTAGCGAACGGCTCCGAAGACTCACACGTCAGAAGATGCACGACCGTGCTTATTGCACAATACTGGCAATAAGCCCTTCAAAGGAGTCCCGTCCGTGCCGTCCCGCCCTAGGCGAATTCTGCTCCCGCGAATCGCGGCCCTGGCCGCCGCCGCCCTGCTCGCCGCAGGATGTTCTGCAGCCGCTGGAGAGACAGAGACGAGCGGTGCCGCCGCGGGCCAACTCGTCGTGGCCACGACCGTGGCGCCGATCACGAGCATCGTGTCAGCCGTCGGCGGAGACCGTATTTTCGTCAAGGGCATCGTCCCGGAAGGGGTCAACAGCCACACCTTCGAGCCGGCACCCCAAGTAGCCGAGCTGTTGAGCACCGCTGACGTCGTGTTCATCAACGGCCTCAAGCTCGAGGACCCCACGCGAGAGCTCGCGGAGCAGAACCTGAAGGACGGGGCGACGATCGTCGAGCTGGGCACTCAGGTGCTGCCGGAAGCCGAATGGATCTACGACTTCTCCTTCCCCGAGGAGGAGGGCAAGCCCAACCCCCACCTGTGGACAGACCCGCTCTATGCGATCAAGTACGCCGCAGTGGCCCGTGACACCTTGAGCGCCGCGGACCCAGCGGGCGCTGACACCTACGCCCGCAACTACGCCGCCTTCACCAAACAGGCGACAGCTCTTTCCGACGCGTTGCGCGCCGACCAGGCGACGATCCCTGGTTCCCGGTCGCTGCTGACCTACCACGACGCGTACGCCTACTTCGCGAAGGACTACGGGTGGACGGTCATCGGTGCCGTACAGCCCAAGGACTTCGAGGACCCCACTCCGCAGGAGGTCGCCGCTCTGATCGAGCAGGTGCGGGACCAGAGCGTGCCGACGATCTTCGGGTCGGAGGTGTTCCCCTCGCCCGTGCTCGAGGAGATCGGGCGTGCGACAGGGGCGCGCTATGAAGACACCCTCCGCGACGACGACCTACCCGGAGCCCCGGGTGACGCGGAGCACTCGTGGCTGGGGCTGATGCGCTACGACTACGTGACGATGATCACTGGTCTGGGCGGTACGGCTGCGGCTCTGTCCGCGCTGGACATCACGCCAGCAGTGCCCGACAGCGCGGTTTACCCCCAGTGACCGCCGGCCCGCGGTCTCGCCCCCTCCTCCGGCTGGAAAACGTCGACGTACGCCTCGGTGACACAGCGGTGCTGAACCAGGTGTCGCTACAGATCGACAGAGGGGACTTCCTGGGGATCGTCGGCCCATCCGGGTCCGGCAAGACCACACTCCTGCGCACGCTCATGGGCACGCTCCCGATCAGCTCCGGGGTAGTGCGCGACGTCGAGACGACAGCCATCTCCTACGTGCCCCAGCTCGAGACGGTCAACTGGTCGTTCCCGGTCACGGTCTTCGAGTGCGTCCTGATGTCGCGAACGTCAGGGCGACGGGTGCCCTGGGCCAGCCGCGTCGAGCGCGCGGAGGTCCATCGGGTCCTGGATCGCCTGGGTATCGCCGACCTGGCTGAGCGACACATCCGTCAGCTGTCCGGCGGTCAGCAGCAGCGGATGTTCCTGGCCCGGGCGTTGCTGCGGCAGCCTGATGTTCTCCTGCTGGACGAACCCACCTCGGGCGTGGACGTGAACACCCGCCACGAGGTGCTGCACCTGCTAGGCGATCTGAACCGTGAGGGGATGGCGGTCGTTCTCACCACCCACGACCTCAACGGCATCGCCGCCCACCTGCCGTACCTGGTGTGCGTCAACGGGCGCATCGTGGCCGAAGGGCCGCCCGAGCAGGTCATCACCCCGTCGGTGCTCGAAGAGACGTTCGGCGCGCGGATGGAGGTCCTGCTGCACCTGGGCATGCCCGTGGTGGTCGACCGGGCGCCGCTCGGGCTCGTCCGCGGAGCGGCGTCATGAGCGACATCCTCACGACGTTGGTCCACCCGCTCACCTTCGCCTTCTTCCAGAAAGGCCTGTTCGTCGCCACGGTGTCCGGCGCGCTCCTCGGCTTCATCGGCGTCTACATCACCCTGCGCGGCATGAGCTACATCGGCCACGGCCTTTCGCATGCCATCTTCGGCGGGTTCGCCGCCAGCCAGCTGATCACGAGCTCGTTCTACGTGCTCGGCGCGGGCGTATGGGGTATTGCCTCCGCCCTGGCGATCAACGCGGTGACGCGACGCCGCAGCATCGGGGCCGACGCCGCCATCGGGGTGATCACGACGGCATCCTTCGCGCTCGGGGTCGCCCTGATCTCGCGCTTCGGCTCGCGCGGCTTGAGCTTCGACAATGCACTGTTCGGCAGCATCCTGGGCATCAGCGCCACTCAGATCGTGGGGCTGGTCGCGGTGTCGGTCCTGACCGGTCTCGTCGTGTTCTTCCGCTATCGCCAGCTGCTCTTCGCCACCTTCGACCCTGAGGTCGCGGCCGTGTCAGGCGTCAACGTCGCGCGAACGGACGCCGTACTCATGGTCATCCTGTCGCTGTCGATCTTGGCCACCCTCACGGTGATCGGTGTGACCCTGGTCGCGGCCATGCTGGTCATCCCCGCCGTCGTCGCGCGCATGCTCACCGAATCCTTCGGGCGCATGCTGGTCCTGTCGACCGCCGTCGGCGCGGCGTGCGGACTGGTCGGGATGTACCTGAGCTACTACGCGGCGGTGCCTTCGGGCACGATGATCGTGCTGACCGGCGCTGCTGCGTTCGTCGTCGTGCTGTCCTTCGGTGGCGGGCGGCGCCTACGCCGCACCCGCGGCATGGACAGCCATGTCGAGGAGTCGCTGGTACCGCTGCCCGCGCTGTCGAAAGGCTGACCGTTGACCACCAAGCTCGCACCCGGAGACGTCGCACCGCCGTTCACCCTGCCGGATGCCGACGGCCACGAGGTTTCGCTGTCGGACTACGCCGGCCGCCGGGTCGTCGTCTACTTCTACCCCGCCGCGATGACGCCTGGCTGCACCACGCAGGCGTGCGACTTCCGCGACTCCCTGTCCTCGCTGACCGCCGCCGGGCTCGCGGTCATCGGAGTGTCGCCGGACAAGCAGGAGAAGCTGGCCAAGTTCCGCGACGCGGAGGGGCTGACCTTTCCACTCGTCGGTGACCCGTCACGCGCGGTCCTGGAGGCGTA
Source organism: uncultured Actinomycetota bacterium (assembly GCA_963820065.1). Classification (GTDB taxonomy): domain Bacteria; phylum Actinomycetota; class Actinomycetes; order DATJPE01; family DATJPE01; genus JANPBY01. Next base: position 8,940 of record CAWFYM010000012.1, read on the forward strand.
CGGCGCGTACGGCGAGAAGCAGCTCTACGGCAAGACCGTGACCGGCGTCATCCGCTCGACCTTCGTGGTCGGTGAGGACGGGCGCGTGGAGATCGCGCAGTACAACGTGAAGGCCAAGGGCCACGTCGCCAAGCTCCGCCGCGACCTCGGGATCTAGCGGGCGCTAGGCGCTCAGACGGTCGTGTCGCGCTCGACCGTGCGACCGCTCTCATCGGTCGTCACGGTGCGACGCCGGCGTGGCATGAAGATGATGAGGTCGAGCAGCACGCTGAAGGCCCCCACCGCCATCAGGATGATTCCGACGGTGGACAGCTCGATGCCACTGACGTCAGCGTTGACCGCAAAGGTCAAGATTGCGCCCACGGCGATGAAGAAGATTCCAAGGCCGATACCCATGTGCGTCCCTCCAGAGAATTCGACGAAACGTCCTGACTGGGGGACTTCATCCCCGGCAGCAGCGCCCTCGAAACCCGCTGGTCGTGTGACGTACGCCCTGACGTCCGGTCTGTGCCGGGCCCTACGGGGGCGTGCCCCGCCTCGGTGTCACGCTCTCCGGCCCGGGGGCGGCCCCCTAAACTGGCGCCATCGCGGAAGTGGCGGAATTGGCAGACGCAACGGCTTTAGGTGCCGTCGCCTTCGGGTGTGAGGGTTCGAGTCCCTCCTTCCGCACTCGATCCCTTCACTTCTCGGCACGGCCGCTGCCTGCGCAGGCGGGTCAGGGCGCCGGGAGCAGCAGTCGCAGCTCGGGAACGAGCAGTCGCAGGGCACGACCGCGATGGCTGATCGCGTCCTTCTCGGCGTCGCTCAACTGGGCTGTCGTCCGGCCGTCGGCCAGGTCCGCGCCGTCTTCGACGGGGACGAAGACCGGGTCGTAGCCGAACCCGTTGCTCCCCCGTGGCTCTCGGATGATCCGACCGTCGAGGCGGCCTTCGACGACAGCCGTACGTCCGTCCGGCAGCGCCACCGCAGCCGCGCACACGAAGTGCCCACCACGTCGCTCCTCGGGAACGTCGGCGAGCTGGGCTAGGACGAGCTCGAGGTTGGCCCGGTCTCCCCCGCCGCCCGACCAGCGCGCCGAGAAGATCCCCGGCATCGCGTTGAGCGCATCGACGCACAGTCCGCTGTCGTCACCGACGGCCGGCAACCCGGTGGCTTCCGCCACGGCCCGAGCCTTGAGCAGAGCGTTGGCCGCAAACGTCTCTCCGGTCTCGGCTACTTCCTCGACGTCGGGGAACGCCTCGACCCCGACGAGCTCGATGCCCAGCCCGGCGTCGGCAAGGATCCGGTCGAGCTCCTGGAGCTTGTGCGCGTTTCGGCTGGCGAGCACGAGACGGGACGTCACCAGCGATCAGCCCTCAAGGGCGGCCAGCTGGATGCGAGTCAGCTCGGCGCACCCGGCGCTCCCGAGATCCAGGAGCTGGTCGAGCAACGCGCGGTCGAAGGGCTCACCTTCGGCCGTCCCTTGCACCTCGACGAAGCGACCGTCGCCGGTGCACACGATGTTCATGTCGGTCTCCGCGGTGACGTCCTCGGTGTAGCAGAGGTCGAGCAGCGGTTCACCCCCGACGATCCCCACCGACACGGCGGCGACCGACCCGGTGAGCGCCACGGCATCAGCCTTGACCAGCTTTTCGGCCTTCGCCCACGCGACCGCGTCTGCCAGAGCGACGTACGCGCCAGTGATGGCCGCGGTGCGCGTCCCGCCGTCGGCCTGGAGCACGTCGCAGTCGAGCACCACCGTGTTCTCCCCCAGGGCCGACGTGTCGATGACGGCGCGCAGGCTGCGCCCGATCAGGCGCGAGATCTCATGCGTACGGCCACCGATGCGGCCCTTCACCGACTCGCGGTCGCCTCGGGTGTTGGTCGATCGCGGCAGCATGGCGTACTCCGCGGTCACCCAACCCTGACCGGAGCCCTTGCGCCAGCGCGGCACCCCCGCGGTGAACGACGCCTGGCAGAGCACCTTCGTGCGCCCGAACTCGACGAGCACGCTGCCCTCGCCCTGCTCGAGCCACCGACGGGTGATGGTGACGGGGCGGAGCTGGTCGGGTGTACGGCCGTCGGAGCGCGTCATGACTCGGGAGCCTATGCGGCGACGCCGACCCAGACTGACCCGGTGTTCCTTCGTCCAACCCCTCAGAGGTCGATGACGAGGCCGGCCGTGGCAGCCACCACCGGACCGTCGTACGTCTCCGCGGCCGCCTCGACCGCTCGCTCGCGGGAGTGCCACGGCGGGACGTGGGTCACGACGAGCTGCCTGACCCCGGCAGCAGCAGCGGCTGAGCCTGCCTCGGCACCCGTCATGTGCAGATTCTCGGGTGCCTCGTCGCCGTCGACGAAGGACGCCTCGGCCAGCAGCAGGTCGCTGCCGGAAGCGAGCTCGGTCAACGAGGAACACAACGCGGTGTCCCCGCTGTAGGTCAGGGAGCGGCCGCCGGCCTCGAGGCGCAGCGCGTAGGCCTCGACGGGGTGCGAGACGGCAGCCGTACGGACCACAACCGAGCCGACCTCAAAGAGGGGGGCGATCTCCTCGAACGAGAAGACCTCGTCCAAGGACTCACCGGAGCAGCCATAGGCCGAGGCAAGCCTCGCTCGCGTCGCCGCCGGGCCGACCACCCGGAGCCGGCCGCGCGGACCCTCGGGGTGATAGCGGCGGGCGACGTAGTAGGAGCACAGGTCCATGAAGTGGTCGGCGTGCAGGTGGCTGATCAGCACGGCGTCGACGGCGTCGAGGTCGACGAACGTCTGCAGCGAGCCGAGCGCACCGTTGCCCAGATCCATCACGATGCGCGTGTCCTCGTGCTCGACGAGGTAGGACGAGGCCGGGGAGTCGGGTCCCGGGAAGGAGCCGGACGAGCCGACGACGGTCAGCTTCATACGAACGCCTCCGCGCTCTCGACCCAGCCGATCTCCGGGCCGAGGAAGCGACGCGCCAGCGGACCGAATTCGCCCGGGTCACCGGTGGCGAGGAAGCGGTGCGTCGGCTCGGGCAGGTCGTCGGGGCGAAGCGCACCTTCGGTCGCGAGGACCCGGTAGACGTCTTTGGCCGTCTCCTCAGCGCTGGACACCAGAGTGACGCCCTCCCCCAGCACATAGGAGATGACGCCGGTGAGCAACGGGTAGTGGGTGCAGCCGAGCACCACGGTGTCTACTCCCGCTTCGGCGACCGGCTCGAGGTAGTCGTGGGCCACCTTGAGCAGCTCCTCGCCGCCGGTGACCCCCGCCTCGACGAACTCCACAAACCGCGGGCAGGCCTGCTGGGTGAGCACCAGGTCCGGAGCCGCGGCGAACGCATCGACGTACGCGCCGCTGTGCACGGTGACCTCGGTGCCGATGACGCCGACCTTTCCGTTGCGGGTAGCACGGACGGCGCGACGTACAGCCGGCTGAATCACCTCGACGACAGGCACGTCATAGCGCTCCCGGGCATCACGGAGTACGGCTCCGCTCGCGCTGTTGCACGCAATGACCAGCAGCTTCACGCCGGACTCGACCAGGTGGTCGAGGACCTCGAGGGCAAAGGCACGGACCTCGGCCAGCGGCCGCGGGCCGTAGGGACCGCGCGCGGTGTCGCCGACATAGAGCACCGGCTCGTGAGGCAACTGGTCGAGAACGGCCCGCGCGACGGTCAACCCGCCGACGCCGGAGTCAAAGATCCCAATCGGCGCGTCCGTCACAGTGGACATCCTCCCGCAACGGGGTAACTTACTGTCGCCAGGACGACAGTGAATTACCCCACTCTGAGCAGCCATCCACCGGGGAGCGCGCAGGTGGGACCGCAGCGCGTGGGAGTCCCCCGCCATCCGCTGCGCTGGAGCACTCGGACCACCTGACCCGCGGTCTCGCACGGCGCCGTCGCGACATCCGTCCAGCCAAATCGAAGCGTCGCCCGTCCGCGCTCAGCCGCTGCGTTGTCTCGCGTTCGGTCGCGGAAGGCGTTCTCCTCACCCTCGTGACCCAACCGACCGTCCAGCTCCACGAAGAGGTCGTAGTCGTCGTAGAGCACGTCGTGAAAGGCGGACCTGTTTCCTAGGCGGTCCTGAAACTGATGCCGTCCTTCGGGAAGCCCGTGGGCCACCTCCACATCTCGGGTGTAACGCCGTTCGAGCGGAGTAGTGACGCCCGTGACGATCTCCGCACACACGTCCTTGACCAGCTGCCGGTGGCGGATCCGGCGACGACGCCCCATGGCCGACAGCAGCGCCGCAGGAGTCACCAGCCCGCCCTGGCACGCGGCCATGACGTAGTGAAGCGCCCGACGTGGCGATCGGCTGTCATCGACGAGATCCAGGACGGTGTCCTGGATGCAGGTGGCGAGGGGAAGCCCGGCCAGGCTCGTCGCGTGCGCGGGCTGCGGGAGCCGCGTCCGGTGCAGCCGCATCCATTCGGGCACGACCACCTTCCGACCGTGGCCCACAAGCACGTGCACCAGGTCATCGCTGCGTCGCAGCCGGAGGCCATGCGCTTCCGCGGCCGTTTCGTGGCTCAGCACGGCGTCATCCCCGGCGTGCAGGGTCGCCACCCAGAGTCGAGTCCGCTCGGGGAGCGGACCGGTGAACAGCACAGCGATGCCGGGGAGGGCAAGCTGCCAACGGCGGGCGGTCACCTGAGCGCGGACTTGCTGTTCGGTGACCCCCGCGGCCATCAGCTGGGCCCGTGTGACCGCGCCGGCCTGGTGCCCGAACAGGCGGCCGAGGCGTCGCGGGTTGCTGATCGGCGTACCGAAGTCCATGCGAGCAGCCTGCTCAACATCGGATCACCGGCAAGGCACGCGCGCCAATCTGTGGACAACCGCCCGGAACGGGGTAATTCGCGGTCGCCATAGCAACCGTCAATTACCCCGTTGCGGGGAGGGTCAGGCCCAGAGTTCGCCTTCGAGGGCGGCTTCGGCCTCGTCGAGGGTGCCTTCGTAGGCGCCGGTGGACAGGTACTTCCAGCCGCCGTCGCAGACGATGAACGCGATGTCGGCCCGCTCGCCGGCGGCCACCGCCTTACGGGCCAGGCCGAGCGCGGCGTGGAGTATGGCGCCGGTCGAGATCCCGGCCCAGATCCCTTCAGCCTCGAGCAGCTCGCGGGTACGGCGCACCGCGTCGCGCGGGCCGACCGAGAAGCGTGTCGTGAGCACCGACTCGTCGTAGAGCTCCGGCACGAAGCCCTCGTCGAGGTTGCGCAGGCCGTAGACGGTCTCCCCATAGCGCGGTTCGGCGGCGACGATGGAGATCCCCGGGACCCGCTCGCGCAAGAAGCGGCCCACCCCCATCAAGGTTCCCGTGGTCCCGAGGCCGGCCACGAAATGGGTGATCTCGGGCAGGTCCTCCAGGATCTCCGGACCCGTTGTGTCGTAGTGCGTCTGGGCGTTAGCGGGGTTGCCGTACTGGTAGAGCATCACCCACTCGGGGTGCTCGGCAGCCAGCGTCCGAGCCACCCGAACGGCTTCGTTCGAGCCACCCGCCGCCGGGCTCGACACGATCTCAGCGCCCCACAGGTGCAACAGCTGGGTGCGCTCAAGCGAGGTGTTCTCCGGCATGACGCAGATCAACTGGTAGCCCTTGAGCTTCGCGGCCATCGCGAGCCCGATGCCCGTGTTGCCGGACGTGGGCTCGAGGATCGTGCATCCCGGCGTCAGCCGTCCCGACTTCTCCGCGTCCTCGATCATGGCCAGCGCGGGCCGGTCCTTTACCGAGCCGGTCGGGTTGCGGTCCTCGAGCTTGGCCCACAGCCGGACATCAGCCGAAGGGGACAGCCGAGGCAAGCCGACGAGTGGGGTATGCCCCACGGAGTCGAGCAGCGAGTCGTAGCGCACCTCAGTGCAGCGCCGCGCCGCCGGCGACCGCGGGCAGGATCGTGACCGAGTCGCCCTCCCCGAGAGCCGTCGCAAGACCGTTGAGGAAACGCACGTCCTCGTCGTTGACGTAGACGTTGACGAACCGGCGCAGGGACCCGTCGTCGACCAGCCGTTCGCGCAGCCCGGGGTGACGTGCCTCCAGGTCGGCGACCGCCTCGTCGAGCGTGCCGCCGGCGGCAGACACCGACTTGGCCCCTCCGGTGTAGCTGCGCAAGATCGTCGGGATGCTGACCTCGACGGTCATCGTGGTTCTCCTCGGCTGGCTTCGTGATGGGCTGATCGTGGTCGGCGGGGCCTCACGTCCCCGTCACGACACCTCGTCGCTTGGGGGCAACGCTTCAACCACCCGTACTTCTTCCTCATCGACCACACCGTCCACGATGCGAAACGATCGCAGCTCGTAGGGCCCGGGCTCGCGACCGGTCTCCCGAGTGGAAATCAGCACGTAGTGGGCGTTTGGCTCCGAGGCATAGGCGATGTCGGTGCGCGACGGATAAGCCTCGGTGGCCGTGTGTGAGTGGTAGACGATCACCGGCTCCTCGTCCCGCGCATCCATCTCGCGATAGAGGCGAAGCAAGTCCCCGGAGTCGAACTCATAGAACGTCGGCGAACGCGCCGCGTTGACCATCGGGATGAAGCGTTCTGGACGGTCGCTGCCCTCGGGTCCGGCGACCACGCCGCACGCCTCATCGGGGTGGTCGCGCCTCGCGTGCTCGACGATGGCCTCGACCGTGGCGCGAGAGAGGGTCAGCACCCTTCCAGGCTAGAGAATCAGTCGCCCAGCGCGTGGAGCAGGGTGGCGAGCAGCTGCGTCGTCCAGTCATAGACCTCGACGAGCATCAGCCGCGGGTCGTCCTGGGCCAGCTGCATCCACTGCTGCCAGTCGGCCTCGGCGTCATCGGTGACCCCGAGCCTGGCCCCAACCACGAGGCGGACGTCGTTGAGCGACCGCATCCAGGCATCGAGCTCGTCGTCGGTTAGCGCACCGCGGTCTGGGTCATCCAAGGTTCGGCGCGCGACCAGAGCCCGCTGCTGCTTGGCCTCACGCAGGCTGAGCTCGGTGTACCGGCGGAACTCCGCCGCGCGGTCCGTGTCGTCCCGGTAGGCGTCGGGGAGCAACCGGGCCAGCGCCGGGTCTTCGGGGGCCTCGGTGGCCGTGCCGATTCCGACCAGCGCAGCCAGCGGGTCGTCGCTCGGGGCTGCGTCCGCACCCTCCGGCTGGAGCAGCGCCACCAGCTGGTCGAGCAACTGCCCGAGCAGCTCGGCATCGGAGGCGTCGAGGGTCAGATCCACCGATCCGTTCTTGTGCCGGTGGAAGCCCAGACGTCGACTCATGGCAAGCCCCTCACGACGTCAGTCGTCCTGCTGGAGCGTCGCCCACAGGCCGTAGCCATGCATGGCCTCAACGTCGCGCTCCATCTCCTCGCGGCTCCCATTGCTGACGACGGCCCGGCCCTCATGGTGGACGGCCAGCATCAGCCGCTCGCACTCCTCACGCGGATAGCCGAAATAGGTCCGGAAGACGTGCGTGACGTAGTCCATCAGGTTCACCGGGTCGTTCCACACGATCGTCACCCACGGGCGCGCAGGGACCACCACGGCGTCGGTGGCGTCGGCCGGGGCTTCGACAGGCGCCTCGACGGGTGTGGCGGTCACACCTCGATGGTCCCACCCATCCGGGTCCGCCCCCGCACCGAACGCAAAGTGGACGACCTCGCACGCACTCGTCGTCCGATCCCATCCGCTCACCATTGGAGTCCCCTCGTGAGAACCCCCAAGAAAGCCACGATCGCCGGGGCGGGCGTAGCCACGCTCGCCCTCGCCTTCGCCGGGCCACCCCTGATCGCCGGGGCCGCAGACCACCTCGATGCACCAGGTCTCACGGCACCTTCCGGTCGGGCCGACGCCGACATCACCGACATCTACGCGTTCGAGGGCAAGAACGACGCACATACCGTCCTGGTCCTCAACACCGGTCCGGGGGCTGGCGCCATCGCACCCCTGGACTACGCCTCCGACGTGGCCTACATCATGTCCGTCGACCGGACGGGCGACGCCAAGCGCGACCTGGCGTACGTCTTCCGCTTCGGCAAGGGCAACGGGACCGGTTCCGGCCAGGCCTACACGATCACCAAGTACGCCAAGAAGAACTCCAACGCGCTGACCCACGGCAAGCGCATCGGGTCGGGCTACACCGGGCAGAAGGTCAAGCTCGGTCACGGCGCCAAGGTGTTCGCCGGGCTTCGGTCTGATCCGTTCTTCTTCGACCTCGACGCCTTCCAGGGCGCCGTGGGCGGAGCCGACAACGGTCGGACGTTCTGCGACGCGAACACCACGGACTTCTTCGCGCCGCTCAACGTCAACTCGATCGTCTTCGAGGTTCCGGACCAGTGGCTCGGAAAGAAGATCGGCTACTACGCCATGACGCGCACCAGCGACGGTCGCGTGGACCGCATGGGCCGTCCGGCCATCAACACCGTGTTCAACCACGGCCAGGAGAAGAACATCTTCAACCGGATCCAGCCGTCGCGTGACGACACGCTGTTCCGCGAGAACATCGTCAACACGTTGAAGGCCCTCGGTGGCTACACGAACAAGGAGGCCGGCGGTCTCGCCGACGTCCTGCTGCCTGACGTGCTGACCTACGACACCCGCACGGCAGCTGCCGGCCCGCTCAACGGTCGCGCACTCGCCGACGACGTCATCGACGCCGAGCTCGGGATCGTGACGCAGGGCGGAATCACCAGCGACTGCGTCGACGCACACACCGACTACAAGAGCCACTTCCCGTATGTCGGGAACGCGCACTAGGTAGTCGCCCCGGAGGTGGGGCGCGTGCGACCGGCGCGCCCCACCCATCCGGGCCCCCTGCAGCTCCGAACGATCCCTGAGGATCCACCACCCGCCGAGAGGTCGCCGTCGTGCCCACCCCGCCGTCCCTGTTGCACGCCGAGAGCGCCCGCGAACAACCCGTCGCCCCGCCCAAGCCCCGCGGCCGTCTCCGAGCCTTCGCCCCGGCCGCCGCCCTGGTCGCCATCGCCTTGGCGGTGACCGGGATGGCCTATGTCGTCCGGGCCGACCCAACCGCGGTCGCCACCCCCGCCTACGACGAGTTCGCCGACCCCGACGCCCCGCCGGTGACCACTCCCCCGCTGCCGGCCGACGGCGAGCCAGGAATCCCCCTGGCCGATGGCGCCACCGCCTCCACCATCGCGCGCCTCGAGGCGGCAACGACGACGACCTCCTCCCCCAGCGAGCTCGCCCTGCTGGCGCGCCTGCTTCTCCAGCAGGCCGCGGTGACCGGCGACGCCGAGACCTACAACCGCGCGGTCGCCGCCCTGGACCGGGCCGTGGCCCAGGCGCCAGGAGACCTGGCCGTACGCGCGCAGCGGGCGGCGGCCCGCTCCACGGTCCATGACTTCAACGGTGCGCTCAAGGACGCCGAGGCCGTCCTCGCCGTCAATGCGGACGACCCCGGGGCGCTGGGTGCGGCCTACGACGCAGCCTTCGAGACCGGCCGCTACCAGAAGGCCGAGAAGGACCTGACAGCGCTGATGGCCCTGCGTCCGGATGCGCCCCAGGTGCTGATCCGGCAAGCCCGATGGGTTGCGCTGCACGGTGACCCGGCCACCGCCGCCACCCTGGTCGGGCGCGCCCGAACCGCAGCCGATCAGGACGGGGTCGTGGGTACGGCTCGCGCCAGCTATGAGCTCATCGCCGGGAAGCTGGCCCTCGACGAGGGACGCTACGACCTGGCCGAGGCCGCCTACCGCAACGCGCTGGTCCAGGCCCCGGGATGGCATGCGGCCCTGGCCGGGCTCGGCCGCACGCTCGCAGCGACCGGCGACCTCACAGGGGCCGAGGCCGCCTTGACGCAGGCGGGAGACACGGTGCCGTTGCCGGACACGCTGAGCGCGCTGGGCGATGTGCGCACGCTGCTCGGCGACGCCGACGGTGCCGCGGCCGCCTACGGAACGGTCGACGTCGTGGCAACGCTGGAGTCGTCGGCGCAGCTGTTCAACCGCGCCGTGATCCTGTCCCGCGCCGACCGCGGGGTCCGCACGGCCGCGGCCGTGCGGGATGCCCGGGCTGAGCTGACCATGCGCACGGACGTGTACGGCTACGACGCGCTCGGCTGGGCGCTCTTGGCGCACGGTGAGCCGAAGCAGGCCGCGCGCGCCGCCGACCGCTCGCTCGTCCTCGGCACCCGTGACCCCCGGCTGCTCGCCCACGCTGGGCTGGCCCATGCTGCGGCGGGGCATCCGGTGCGGGCCGGGACGGCTGCTGTCCGAGGCGGTCTCGCTGAGCCCCGAGGTGGACCCGGTGCTCATGAACCGGGTTCGCGTCGCCCTGGGCTCTCTTCCGAACGGAGCAGGCGCATGAATCGGCGTCAGCTGGCCGTGCTCGTGGGCGTGACCGCGGGGCTTGCCGGCGCGTCCGTGGCAGTGGCTCCAGCGGCACAGGCCCACCCACTGGGAAACTTCACCCGCAACACCTACGTCAGCCTCACGATCAGCCCAGACACGATCACGGCGCAGCACGTCCTCGACCTGGCCGAGGTCCCGACCTTTCAAGAGCGTCGGACGATGGACACCGACGGAGATGGCGCGGTCTCGAGCGCCGAAGCGTCAGCCTGGGGTGCTGCGCGATGCGCCACCACCTCCCAGCAGATCGTGGCGACGACGCCGCAAGGTGCGTTGTCCTGGACGGTGGTCAAGAGTGAGGTGACCTTTCCCCAGGGCCAGGGCGGACTACCGACCACCCGCCTCGAGTGTGCTCTGACCAGTCCCTCCGGGTCGGCGACCAGCCTCGAACTGGCGGTCGGTGTTGAGCAAGGGAGGGTCGGCTGGCACGAGGTCACGGCCGTTGGCGATGGGGTGACGCTGACCAGCGACGTACCCACCACGTCGGCGAGCCAACGGCTGACGGCCTACCCGGTCGGCGTCAGCCCGATCGACCTGGACCGCGCATCACTCACGTGGGCGGCTGGCCCAGGTGCGGGTGCGGGCGCCGCCGATGAAGGCTCAGTCGATGAAGGCTCAGTCGATGAAGGCTCAGGCAACGGGAACAGCAACAGGAAGGGCGCCGCTGCGGCGGAGGGGACCGCAGCCGCCCCGGACGGCCTCACCGCGCTCGCGCCGCGAGGGCTGGACGGCGCCACGCAGGCCTTCACCAACCTGGTCGGCGCCCATCAGGTGACCCTGGGCTTCGGCCTGCTAGCGCTCGCGATCTCGCTGGCCCTCGGCGGCCTGCACGCGCTGGCTCCAGGTCACGGCAAGACCCTGATGGCGGCCTCACTCATCGGCACCGAGGGTCGCCGCCGGGACGCGCTCGTGCTCGGCGCCTCCGTCACGACAGCGCACACAGCGGGAGTCGTGGTGCTGGCTCTCGCGTTGTCGTTGTCGTCGACCATCGCCCCCGAGACGGCGTACCCCTGGCTCGGCCTGGCTAGCGCCACCCTTGCCGTCGGCGTCGGTGTCAGCTTGTTCCGGCAAGCCCGACGCGGCGGCGGGCTGAACAGGCTGCACGGCCATACGCACGGTCCCGGTGGGCACACCCACGGTCCCGGAGGCCATTCGCACCGGCCGGACCACGATCACCCTCCAACGGTCAGCTCGCTCTCCTCGTCCGGGCTTGCCCTCTCGACGGCGCGTGCGCCCATGCTGGTCGCCGCGCCTACCCATGAACACCCGCACCCGCACGTCCACGCGACTGCCGAAACGGAGCCTGTGGCGCTGCATGGCTCTCGGGCGCCCACCCGACGCATCGTGGCGCTCGGCCTCGCTGGCGGCCTGGTCCCTTCTCCCTCAGCCATCGTGGTTCTGCTGGCCGGCTTTGCGTTGGGGCGCTCGTGGTTCGCCCTCCTGCTGGTCGTCGCCTACGGCCTTGGGATGGCGTTCACGCTGACGATGATCGGCGTCGTCGTCGTCCGCGCTGGAGGCCTGACCCGCAGGGTGGCTGCAGGTGGAATGGTGCCGCGCCCTGTGTTGGCCGTACTCACCCGGCTGCCACTCGTCGCCGCGGTCGTGGTCATGTCCGCCGGCGCGTGGCTCGGCGTCCGCAGCTTCCTGGCCCTGTAGCCGGCTGCCCGCCGGGCTAGACGAGTTCCGCGCGCTGCCACCGCCAGGCGGTCGCCACTGCTCCGGCTACACCCACAGGAACGGCGAGCAGCAGCTGGGGCGGTACGACATCCGCGGCGGCGGCCGCTCCGCCCATCCCGGACCACAGCGAGGGCGCGGCGTAGGGAAACCAGGCACCGGCGCCCGTGACCGTGATGATCTGGGTGATCACGACCATCCCCAGCAAGGCGGAGATACCTGCGAGATAGCCGCGCATGACCGTCGCTACCCAGGCGAAGGGCATCGTCAACACCGTCATGAGGCAGACCACCGCAAGCACCTGGGCCCCCGCTTGCAGGCCCTGCTGACCAGGCAGGTCGAGCCCAACGGCGAGCCCGAGCGGCACGCTCACGAGGACGGCGCCGATCCCACAGCCAACCGCCCACACCGAGACGACCGCGAGCTTCGCGGCGGCCACCTCCCACTGAGGGGTCGGCAGCGCGAGGAGCGACCCGATCGTGCCGTCGGTGAACTCACGGCCGACGACCCAGCTGAGGAGCACACCCACGGCCAGCAACGCGGCGATGGACATGATCTGGGCGATCAGGCCGAGGTAGGCGTCCCAGCCGGTGCCGATCAGCATCGGCGCGACCTTCAGCGCCAACGGGCTGTCGCTGCTGGTCCGCGAGATCGCGACGGCTCCGGCCGCCGCGGCGGGCACGACCAGAACCAGCACTGCGGCGGTCACCCGAGCCGCGGGAGAACGTTGGAGCTTCAGCAGCTCGACGGCGAGCGCGGCGCGCATCAGACCTCCTCGAGCGCGTAGACCATGGCGAAGAACTGCTGCTCCAGGTCGGCCGTGCCAGGTTCGAGGCTGCCCACGACGCAACCACGGTGCAACACGGTGATCCGGTCGGCGACACGAGCCATCTCATCGAGGTGGTGGCTCGAGACCAGGACGCCAGCCCCTCGGGCTGCGGAATCCGCCAACCACCGACGGACCCGCGCCACCCCAGCTGGATCGAGGGCGTTGGTGGGCTCGTCGAGCACCAGAAGCTTCGGGCTGTGTACGACGGCGCTGGCCAGCCCGACCCGTTGACGGTTGCCCAGCGACAGCGTCCGCACTCGGCGCTGCGCCCAATGGTCGAGGGCCAGCTCGGCCAGCACTCGCTCACTCGACTCACGGGAGTCCATCGGGCTCAGTCCCCGCAGGCGTGCGGCGCAGCGAACCGACTCAACGACGGTGAGCTCGGGGTAGGCGAACGGCGTCTCGATCAGGTGACCCACCTGCCGCCAGACCGTCGAGGGGGCGCCACGGGCAGCGACCGGCCCGGAACCGACGTCGATGGAAACGGTGCCACGGTCGGGTCGAAGCATGCCCAAGGCGACGCGCATCAACGTGGTCTTGCCCGCGCCGTTGAGCCCGACGAGAGCGTGAACTTCGCCCTTCTGCACGGTCAGGTCGACCCCGGCCAGGGCCTGCTCACCATCAAAGGCGCGTGCGACCCCCTCGAGCCGGAGCAACGGGTTGTCGATCACCGGGTGCCTCCGGCGAGGTCGAGGACCTTGAGCGCAACGGCGATCCGCTCCCCGGGAGACGTGTCGCCGTGGTCCGCGCTCACGCTCAGAAGTCCGGCCATGAGGGCGCCGAAGACCGCCCCGGCCGCAGCGTCGGCCTCGATCCGGTCGACCCCCGCCTCGGCGAGGGCCTCGGCCGCCAGCTGTTCGGTCCTGCGGTTGTTCTGCCACGCCCGAGCCATCAGCCGCGGTTCTCGCACGGTCAACCCGATCCTCGTCTGGGTGGCCTCGTCGGCCGGTTGCGGCAGGGCGGCCCAGGTTTCGAGCACGGCTCGCCGGACTCGCTCGACAGGCGCCAGCTCGAGCGGCTGGGCGCGGACCGCGTCGGCGAGGACAGGGTCGTAGGGGTCGTCCAGGATCACATCCTCCTTCGTGGCGAAGTGCCTGAAGAAGGTCATCTCGGTCACGCCGGCCGCCGCGGCGATCTCGGCGGCGGTCGTCGCCTCGAAGCCTTGTCGCGAGACGAGGTCCAGCGCGGCAGCCTGCAGCCGGTGGCGGGTTCGAGCGGCGCGGTCGGACACCTGCCAAATGTTAGCGACTAACATTAGCGAGGACAACTTGGTTCGAGTGGCACCATGGCCGCATGCAGGGAAAGCAGTCCAGCCAGTCCACACCGATGCTGGAGATCCCCGACCGGTGTGCCGGGCTCCCGGAGCCGCCGCTTCTCGCGCGCATCCGGGAGGCGGTCATCGGCGACGACCAGATGACCGAGGGACCCTACGGCCCCCGCAGGGTGACCTACGCCGACTACACCGCCAGCGGCCGGGCCCTGGACTTCGTGGAGGACTTCATCCGCGAGGAGGTCCTGCCTCGCTACGCCAACACCCACACCGAGTCCAGTGGCACCGGCCGGCAGACCACCCGGCTGCGCGAGGACGCCCGCGCCATCGTGCACGACGCCGTGAACGCCGGAGATGACGGCGTCGTGCTGTTCACCGGCTCGGGGACGACCGGAGCCATCGACAAGCTCGTCGGCGTCCTCAACCTCCGACTTCCGGCTGACCTCGACGACCGCTACCAGTTGAGTGCGCAGATTCCCCGAGCCGAGCGCCCCGTGGTGTTCATCGGGCCGTACGAGCACCACAGCAACGAGCTGCCGTGGCGGGAGTCCATCGCCGACGTCGTCGTCATCCCCGAAGACCTGGATGGACACATCGATGTCGCGCGGCTCGCCGACGAGCTGGAACGGCACGAGGCGCGCCCGCTCAAGATCGGTGCGTTCTCGGCGGCCAGCAATGTCACCGGAATCGTCACCGACACCGACGCGATCTCCTCCCTGCTGCATGCTCACGGCGCTCTCGCGGTGTGGGACTTCGCTGCCGCGGCGCCGTACATCGACATCGACATGAACCCGGCGGACAGCCCGCACCCGCAGGCGTACAAGGACGCGATCGTGCTCTCCCCGCACAAGTTCATCGGAGGTCCGGGCACCCCCGGTCTGCTCGTGGCGCGCAGGGAGCTGTTCTCCAACCGTGTCCCCGACGTCGTTGGCGGCGGCACCGTCGCGTACGTCAATCCTGACGAGCACGTCTACCTGTCCGACCCAGTCCATCGCGAGGAGGGCGGCACTCCGGCCATCGTGGAGTCGATCCGGTGCGGGCTGGTCTTCGGGCTCAAGCAGGCCGTCGGCACCGAGGTGATTCGCGCACACGAGGAGGACTACCTGCGGCGCGCGGTCGCGGCGTGGTCGACCCATCCCTGCATCGAGGTGCTGGGCAACCTCGACGCCGACCGCCTGTCCATCGTGTCGTTCGTGGTCCGCAGGCCTGAGGGCCGCTATCTGCACCACAACTTCGTGGTCGCCGTGCTCAACGACTTGTTCGGCATCCAGAGCAGGGGCGGGTGCTCGTGTGCCGGACCCTACGGTCACCGACTGCTCGGCATCGACCTCGAACGCAGCCACGAGTTCGAGCGCGAGATCACCGCTGGGTGCGAGGGAATCAAGCCCGGGTGGGTGCGCATCAACTTCAACTACTTCATCAGCGAAGCGGTCTTCCAGTACGTCGTCGAGGCCGTCGCGCTGGTCGCGCACGAGGGTCACCGATTGCTTCCCGACTACGCGTTCGAGCCGGGCTCAGGGCTATGGCGCCATCGGGCCGGAACCGTCGAACCACCGCTACGCCTGGCCGAGGTCGGCTACGACTCCGAGGGTCGGCTCACCTACCCGCACACCAGGTGCGCGGCCCCTGAGTCGATCCTGCGTGATCATCTGAACGACGCTCGCGAGGTGCTCGAGCGTGCCGCTGCCCGGGCGCCGCACAGCCCCAACCAAGGCAGCAAGTCGGCCGCCGTCAGCGAGGACTTCGAGGCTCTGCGCTGGTTCGACCTGCCGGCGGAGTGCCTCACGGTCAGCTCGGGCTAAGCGCCCGGACCCACGTCGAAGTCAGTTCACAAGCAGCGAGAACGACCCTGTGAACCCGTTGGCCCGGTGCGCCGCTCCGCTCACCTTGACTCGATAGGTGTAGTAGCCCTTCTCCACCGGGACGACCTTCATCGAGAACGTCCCGTCGGACGCGGTCTTCGTCGTGCCCACGGTGACCCACTGCCCGGACAGCTTGCGTTGGCGCTCGACCTTCAGACCACCCACGCCAGGGGCGATCGATCCATGCAGCCGGACGGTGCTGTGCTTGGCCACCTTGGGCTTGGCGAACGCCGCGGAGACCTTGGTGCGCACAAGGGTGCGGTTCGGAGCCGTCTCGGCGCTGTAGCGCGTCCAGGACCCGCCGACCCAGAGCTTCCACGAGCCAGTGCGCGTCGGCTTCTGCAGGCTGCTCATCGTGCCGCTGGAGGTGGTCCTGCCGGAACTCACCTTCGTCCACGATTGAGTGCCGTGGCCGCGCCAGTAGAGGACCCAGTCCTCGCCAGCGATCGGGGAACCACCCGCCGTCCGGACCGTGGCGTGCACGTTGACGGATGCGCCGTGCACGATGTCGCCAGCCTTGAGCTGGACGCGGGGTGACACGCGGGAGATGCTGCGCGCGTAGTCGCGCAGCTTGCCCCACTGGGCCTTGTCCTCGCCGCCGATCGTCCACTGAGCGATTCCGCCCAGCTTGTAGGCGTCGACCAACGCCGCCCGCCGCTTGGTCGCCTTGGCCTCCTCGAACCACACGGTCCGCTTGATCTTGCACGAGGTGGCCTTGCCGTTCTTGTTCACACCGGAGTAGGTCTTCTTGTAGGAGAACGTCTTCTCGGCGTAGGTCGCGTTCCAGGTGGGCTTGATTCCTCGGTCGCGCGCCAGAGCCTCGGCGGCGCGGCTCGTGAGCCCCGTCTTGGTCGGCATGTTGTTGACCGGACAGCCGGCCGTCGAGGTCGGCCAGTCGCGCCCATACGCGGGAACACCCACCTGGATCTTCGACGCCGGCACCTGCGTGACGGCGAAGTCGAGAACCCGACGCACCCAGGCGATCGGCGCGATCGGCCCCGGCACCGAGACGCTGTAGTCGTAGGTCATGATCCGCAGCCGGTCGACCGCGTCAGCGATCCCGGCGTAGTCGTAGACCCAGTAGCCGCTGGAGCCGTCCCGGTCGGCGTCGTACATCACCGGGACGGCGACGGTCAGCCACAAACCCTTGGCGTGCAACGCGGCGGAGAGCTCGCGAACGAAGGCCACCCAGTCTGGACGCGTCGTCGCCCAGGACGCCGACCCGTCGTAGAACGCGAACTTCTCGTAGTCGAGATCGATCCCGTCGTAGTGGTTGGACACAGCCAGCTGCACGAGAGCCTTGACGTGCGCCGAACGCTTCGCGGGGTCGTTGAGGATGCCAGCCATGGTGTGCGCGCCGGTGCCGTCGGTGACGGCTGCGATGAGCTTCACGCCCTTCGCGTGCACGGCATCCACGATCGCCGATCGCCGGGCGTCCGAGAGCTGTTCGCTGATCGTGGTGACGCCCGTCGCCGAGTGCCAGAAACCGGTGACGTCACTGAACAGCTTGGCGTTCGCCTTGAAGGAGGCCAGGGAAGCGTCGGGGGTCCAGTAGGGCATCCAGCCGCTGACGATCTTGCGCGGTTGAGGGGGCTTGGGTTCGTTCGTGCTGGCTGCAGCGGTGGACATGGTGGCGGCGACGAGACCGCCGGCGAGCCCCAGCGCGATCAGGGCGCGGGCCGTCGTACGGCGTGCGCGGTAGCGCGTCTTCGTCATACGCTCAGGTCCTCGGGTCAGCTCGCTGCAACGGGAAGCAAAGACTCGACTGCTCAAGCCTCATCGATCGGCGATGCTCTCCGCACCGTTCCCCGAAGTCTCGACCGGGGGTCCGCCCACCTTGACCCAACCCAGCCCTCAGAGGCAACTCTTTGCCCCGTTTTGTCCCTCCCCCGACGACCCGGTCAGGCTGATCCGAACGTGGTGCCCGAGTCAGCCGGGCCGGCGCCCTCGCGTCGCGACCAGCTCCAGGCGTAGGCGGCATCCTCGCCCTCGGTCCAGGCCGGGGCGAGGTCGAGCGGCCGGAAGGTATCGACCATGACGGCCAGCTCCTCGGTCCCCTTCGCGCCGATCGATGCCTCGACCGAGCCTGGCTGCGGTCCGTGGGTGAACCCAGACGGGTGCAACGTCAGGGACCCGAGCTCGATGCCCGCTCCCTTGCGCGACATGAAGTCACCACCGACATAGAAGATCACCTCGTCGCTGTCGACGTTGGCGTGGTTGTACGGCGCCGGAATCGACTCGGGGTGGTAGTCGAACAGGCGCGGGACGAACGAGCAGACGACGAAGTTGGGACCCTCGAAGGTCTGGTGCACCGTCGGTGGCTGGTGCAGCCGCCCGGTGATCGGCTCGAAGTCATAGATGGAGAAGACGTACGGATACAGACAGCCATCCCAACCCACGACGTCGAACGGGTGGTGGGCGTAGGTGAATCGGGTCCAGCCCTGCCGGTGCCGCACCAGCACCTCGACCTCCTCGCCGTCGACTGCGAGAGGCTCGACCGGACCGCGCAGATCGCGCTCGCAGTAGGGGCTGTGCTCGAGGAACTGACCACGCGGCGACAGGTAGCGCCGCGGCGGTCCGATGTGCCCGGATGCCTCGGTGACGAACAGGCGCAGGGGCTCGTCCCCCTGCGGCACCCAGCGGTGAGTCGTCGAGGTCGGGAGCTGGACGTAGTCACCGATCCCGACGGTCAGAGCACCGAACACCGTCTCGCAGACGCCGGATCCCGACTCGACGTACACGAGCTCGTCCCCGACCGCGTTGCGGTAGAGGGGCGACGGCGCGTCGGCCGCGACGTAGGACAGGCGCACGTCGGCATTGCCGAGCAGCAGTCGGCGGCCGGTCACCGCGTCGGTGCCCGCGCCGAACCCGACCTTGTGGCTGAGGCTGTGGCGCGGCAGCAGTGGCTGGTTGGGAGCCAGGACCGAGCCGTCGCCGGGGACGTAGGTCTCCGCCGCCGTGATGGCTGTGGGCAGCCTGCGGTGATAGAGCAGCGCCGAGTCATGGGAGAACCCCTCGATCCCCATCAGCTCTTCGGCGAACAGGCCCCCGTCCGGGCGGCGGAACTGGGTGTGACGCTTGCGGGGGATCTCGCCCACCTGTCGGTAGTACGGCACGTCGCCTCCACGGCTGTCCGATAATCGGATGCGATTGTCCTGTCATTAGACGATCCGCTAGCGTCGCGCGGGTGTCAACCCTGCTCGCCGGACTCCTCGACGACGCCGCGGTGTTCCCGCCCGGCGACGCATCCATCGTCGATGCGGTCGCCACGCATCGCGAGCTGCGGCGTGGCCCGTACGCGGCCGCGATCGGACCCTTGCTCATGCGGGCGGCCCAGGCCGGCGAGCTCGTCGATCAGGTCCGCGCCGGAGACGACCTGCGGGTGGGACTGATCGCGTCGCCCGAGGGTGGTCTCGTGGAGCTCGCCTACGCCCGCGACCTCCTGCTCGACCTCGACGACGCGGCCGTGCTGAGCCAGGTCGAGATCGCGTTGCCGCAGGACATCGACCCGGCGACCGCCGCGACCGCGCTGCTCGAGGGACTCGCCTTCTCGGCGCAGGCCTACATCGAGGTCCCACGCCGCGCCGGTTGGGAGGCCGCCCTCGACGTGCTCGCGGCCGACGGGGCCGAGCGCGCCAAGCTCCGTACGGGTGGCCTGACAGCCGACGCTCACCCCAGCGAGGCTGAGGTCGCTGCGTTCCTGCACGCCTGCGTCGAGCGAGGACTGGCCTTCAAGCTGACCGCCGGTCTCCATCACGCCGTACGGCTCACGACGAGCCACGGCCTCGAGCAGCACGGGGTCCTCAATGTCCTCGCAGCCGTGGCGGCCGCGCTTGACGGCGCCGACGCGGGAGAGCTGACTGGCCTGCTGGCAGCTCGCGAACCGGAGCCGCTGCTGGAGCGAGTCTCCGGGGCCGACCACGCCCAGATCCGTCGCAGCTTCGTCTCCTTCGGGTGCTGCGGGGTCACCGAGCCACTCGACGAGCTGGCCGCGCTCGGCCTGAACCTGGAGGAGGACGAATGAGGACCAGCTGGGTCGAGGTGCCGGACGGATCGCCGTTCCCGGTGGAGAACCTGCCGTACGGCGTGTTCTCGCCCTCGGGGGGCGAGCCCCGCTGCGGCGTCGCGATCGGAGAACACGTGGTCGATCTTGCCGCCGTCGCCGTGCCGCACGCCGAGGTCTTCGCCGCCGGCTCTCTCAACGGGTTCCTGGCCATGGGCCGCACAGCCTGGTCGGAGGTTCGTGCCGCCCTCACCGAGCTGCTCACCGATGAGGGCGAGCGCGCGGCGGTTGAGCCGCACCTGTATGCCCTCGACCAGGTGACCTTGCACCTGCCGATCGAGGTCGCTGACTACGTCGACTTCTACTCCAGCGAGCACCACGCCATGAACGTCGGCGCGATCTTCCGGCCGGACTCCCCCGCGCTCCCACCGAACTGGAAGCACCTGCCCATCGGCTACCACGGCCGGTCGGGGACCCTCGTCGTCTCGGGCACCGAGGTCGTACGGCCGTGCGGGCAGCGCAAGCCTCCGGACGCCGAAAGCCCGAGCTTCGGGCCCTCGCAACGCCTCGACATCGAGGCCGAGGTGGCCTTCGTCGTCGGGGTCCCGTCCTCGCTCGGCGCGTCGGTGCCGACCAGCGCCTTCCGCGACCACGTCTTCGGCGTGGCCCTGCTCAACGACTGGTCGGCACGCGACATTCAGGCGTGGGAGTACCAGCCGCTGGGTCCGTTCCTCGGCAAGTCGTTCGCGACCTCGCTCTCGGCGTGGATCGTGCCGCTCGATGCCTTGGAGGCGGCGCGCGTAGCCGCTCCGGCGCAGGACCCAGAGGTGTTGGCTTACCTCGTCGACGACGATCCCTGGACGCTCGACCTGGCGATCGAGGTGAGTCTGAACGGGGAGGTCGTGTCGCGACCGCCCTTCGCGACGATGTACTGGAGCCCCGGCCAGCAGCTGGCCCACATGACGGTGAACGGCGCGTCGCTGCGCACCGGAGACGTCTACGCGTCCGGCACGGTCAGCGGGCCGGAGGTCGACCAGCGAGGATCGTTCCTCGAGCTGTCGTGGGGTGGCAAGCAGCCCCTTCCGTTGCCGTCCGGGCGTGAGGTGCGCTTCCTCGAGGACGGCGACGAGGTCACCCTCTCGGCGTGGGCACCCGGCGCTGGAGGCGTGCGCATCGGCCTCGGTCCCGTCACCGGCCGCATCCTCCCCGCAACGGGGTAACAGGGGTCGCCGCGAAGGATCCTGCTGACCCTCGACCGTCACAGCTCCTGGCGGCGAAACAGGGCCACGGCAACAAGCACGAGAGCCACCGAGACCGCCAGCGACGTGAGCACCGGCCACCACGGGGTGGCCGGGGCGCCGGCGGCCAGGGAGTTCACCTGGGTCGCGAGGCCGGCCGGCGAGTACGACCCGAGGGGCCGCCAGATCGACGCGATCGACGTGAGCACGAAGATCCCGAGGCCGGCCCCCGCCGCGCCGGCCGCCGACCCGATGACCACCGAGAGCAGCGTCATCAGGGCGACGAACTGCACGGCGAGGACGAGCCACACGAGCGACGACGACCACAGCGCAGCGGGCGGTGCGGTCCCGAACATCGCAGCGGTGAGCCCCCACGTGATGAGGGTGCCAGCGGCCAGCAGCACTGCGACGAAGACGGAGTTGACGAGCACCTTGGCGACGACGAACGAGCTGCGGGACACGGGTTTGGTCAGCACGAGGACCGCCGTTCCGCTCCGGCTCTCCCCCGAGATGATCCCGCCGTAGAGGATGATCAGCGCGACGACGACGATCTGCGTGAGGTTCTTGGCCCATTGCGCATACGCGTCGAGGTACGTCGGATCCGCGACTGTGAGCCCGCTCAGCTGGTCGCCGGCGAACGCCGTGACGATCTCGGCTGTGTAGCGCGCGAGCGGCGGGCCCGTGACCGCGAGGAAGACGAGGATGCCGGGAAGCACCCACCGACGCCAGGTGCGCAGGATCTCCATCGTCTCCTTGCGCGCGAACACGGCGAACCCGTTCATCGCCGGTCTCCCCCGACCAGCTCGACGAACACCTCTTCGAGACCTAGCTCGCCGGCCTCCATGCGGACCAGCCCGGTCCGACGAGCGGCAACCATCGCCGGGATCTCCTGCTGAGCCAGGCCCATGTCTGTCACGGTGATCTCGATCGACGCGTTGAAGCCGCGGACAACGGCGGTTGCCCACGGCCGCTGCGCGAGCTCGGCGGCGAGTTCGTCCGCGTCGGCTGTGACCTCGACGACGACCTTGCGCGCGCCGTACATCGTCGTGAGCTCGCCGATAGGCGCCTGGACCACGACCCGCCCCTTGTCGAGGATCGCGACCGAGTCGCAGACGCGCTCGACGTCGCCGAGTATGTGAGTCGAGAAGAAGACCGTCGTACGGCCACGCAGGGAGGCGATCATCTCGAGCAGGTCCTTGCGGCCCATCGGATCGAGGGCACTGGTCGGCTCGTCAAGCAGCAGCAGGCGGGGAGCGTTCACGAGGGCCTGGGCCACCCCGAGCCGCTGCTTCATGCCACGGGAGTAGCCACCGATCTCGGTGGTCACGTCGGTGAGACCGGCCAGATCCAGCAGCATGGCGACCCGGTTGTCGAGAACCTCGCGGCCAAGGCCGAACAGCTTCCCCGCGAAGCGCAAGAACTCCTCGGCGGTCATCCAGGCGTAGAAGCCGGGGACGTCGGGCAGGAAGCCGAGCTCGGCCCGGACCGCGTTGCCGGCGGTGGACACGTCACGGCCGAGCACCTGAACGCTTCCGCTGGTTGGCCGCGCCAGTCCCGTGAGTATTCGCAGCATCGTCGTCTTGCCCGCGCCGTTCGGACCGAGGAAACCGAAGATGGAGCCCTCCTCGACGGTCAGGTCAACGGCGTCGAGGGCGTGCTTGTCGCCATACGTCTTGGTGAGTCCAGCGGTCCGGATCGCGGCCGCACTCATCGAGGTTCGGGACCGTCAGGGCTTTCGCCCTCGTCACCCCGACCGTAGAGGGCATCGGCGACGTTCTGTGCCTTCGACGGGGACACAGGCTGCGGCGCGACGTCGGAAGCAGGCGGCGGCTGGCGACCGACGACGAGGTAGAGAATCGCGCCGAGCATGCTCACGAACAAGATGATGGCCACCCATACCCACTTGTTGCCGAACGTCACCCGTTCGGTTGGGCGCCTGAACAGGTCAACGAGCGCAATGACGTCCAGCGTCACCTGAATCAGGACGAGCACGATCAGAGCGACCAAGGCTCCTGTCGAGAGATCGCTCAGCTGCGGATTCACCGGGCCATTCCTACCATCTGGCCCTTCATCCGCCTCCAGCAGCGCCACCGGCTGACCGTCGTCCCGCAGTGGGGCCTTAGAGGTTGCCGCGGAGGTCCTGCTCGCGCTCGATGGCCTCGAACAGCGCCTTGAAGTTGCCCTTGCCGAAGCCCAGCGACCCGTGCCGCTCGATCATCTCGAAGAACACCGTGGGCCGGTCGCCCACAGGCTTGGTGAAGATCTGCAGGAGATAACCGTCCTCGTCGCGGTCGACCAGGATCCCTCGCTTCTGCAGCTCCTCGACGGGCACCCGCACCTCACCGATCCGCGCGCGTAGCTCGGGGTCTTCGTAGTAGGAGTCCGGCGTTGCCAGGAACTCCACGCCCTCGGCGCGCATCGCATCGACCGTGCCGAGAATGTCGTTGGTGGCCAGAGCCAAATGCTGCGCGCCCGGCCCGCGGTAGAACTCCAGGTACTCGTCGATCTGGCTCTTCTTCTTGGCGGGCGCCGGCTCGTTCAGCGGGAACTTCACCCGGTGGTTGCCATTCGCGACCACCTTGCTCATCAGCGCGGAGTACTCCGTCGCGATGTCGTCGCCGATGAACTCCGCCATGTTCACAAAACCCATGACCCGGTTGTAGAACTCCACCCACTCGTCCATGTGCCCGAGCTCGACGTTGCCCACCACGTGGTCCAGCGCCTGGAACATCCGCTTCGGCGACCCGGGCCGCTTGACGTACGTCCCCGTCTTCTCGACATAGCCGGGCAGGTACGGCCCCGAGTAGTCACCGCGCTGCACCAGGCTGTGCCGCGTCTCGCCGTACGTCGCGATCGCGGCCATCCGCACCGTGCCGTGCTCGTCGGACACGTCGTGCGGCTCCTCGAGCACCCGGGCGCCGGCCGCCAGGGCCTGCTTGACGCACTTGTCGACGTCGGGCACCTCGAGCGCGATGTCGACGACGCCGTCACCGTGCCGTCGGTGGTGGTCGAGCAGCGGGCTGTCGGGGCTGACCCCACCCTTCAGCACGAACCGGATGGACCCGCTGCGCAGCACGTACGCCTTGTGGTCACGGTTGCCGGTCTCCGGGCCGCTGTAGGCGATCAGGTCCATGCCGAAGGCGGTCTGGTAGAAGTGCGCGGCCTGGGTGGCGTTGCCGACCACGAAGACGACGGCGTCCCACCCGGTGACCGGGAACGGGTCGGTGCTCTCGTCGTAATCCACGAGACCGACGAGCTGGCGCAGCTGGTCGGCGTCGAGGGAGGCGGCGCGCTCTTCAGGGGTGAGGGTGACGTTGCTCATCCGAGCAGGGTCGCGAGCCTGGGGCGACTGGTCAACCCGGCTACGACATCCTGAACACTTCGCTCAATCTGCGTGACACTCACGCGCCCATACTGGACAATCTGTCTATGTCTTCCGTGGATCAACTGGACGCAGCGCTCATCACCCTGTTCAACGACGAGCCCAGGGTCGGGGTGCTCGAGGCCAGCCGACGGCTGGGGGTGGCTCGCGGCACGGTCCAGGCCCGGCTCGACCGGCTGGCCGACCGCGGAGTCGTACGCGGGTGGGGGCCGGACCTCGATCCGGCCGCGCTGGGCTATGAGGTCGAGGCGTTCGTGACCGTCGAGCTCCGCCAGGAACGCGGCCACGACCCGGTCACCGACCAGCTGGCCGAGATCCCCGAGGTGCTCGAGGTGCACACGATCACCGGCCCGAGCGACCTGCTGTGCCGCGTGGTCGCGCGCAGCAACGCCGACCTGCAGCGCGTCATTGACGCCATCGTCGCGATCGAGGGCGTGGAGCGAACGGCTACGACGATCGCCCTCGACACTCCGCTGCGCTACCGGGTGCTGCCGCTCGTGAGTGCCGCGGCGATCGCCTCCGACGCCGCCACGACCTGAGGCCCCACCGACTCGACATCGATCGGCTCCAGACCGATCACTCCGACCGACCCGTCCAGCCCCGGGACAGTCAGCGGTGCCGCCAGGCCGTACGCCCCCGGCTGGAGCTCACCCGCCGACTCCACCCACGGCTGGGACGTCCCCATGGCCCGGCCGGACGCGCCCTGCGTGCGGGAGTGGCGGGCTCCTTCGCGATAGGCGACGTGGACGTCGGTCCAGGTCGGCTCGACCACGGCCACGGCGAGCACCTCGGCGCCGTCCAGGATGCTCAACGAGGCGGTGAGCCCGAGGCCTTCGGCGAGCCGTCGTAGGACCGGTCTGGCCGTAGCCCGCAGCAGCGGGTGCACCGTGCCCGACAGCCTGAGCATCCCGAGCCCGGGCCATACCCTGCCCTCGCCGTCGCGTCGCACCAGGTCGTGAGCTTCGAGAGTCGCGAGCAAGCGGTAGACGACAGTACGGCCGACCCCAAGGTCGACGGCCAGCTCGGCGACCGTGCGGCCGTCCGGAGCGGAGGCGAGTCCCTCGAGGAGACGCAAACCGCGGTCGAGAGTCTGGGAGGTCTCGACGGGGCTCACCGGGTCACTGTGCCACGAGGTTGCACGAGACCGGTCAACCGCCGGTCAGTGGCGCTAGGAGGAAAGCAGCTTCCATCTCCCCTCGGAGATGACGTCGACGGCCCCTTCGCTGACTCGGATCGCGGTCTCGTCGTCGATGGCATAAGCGGGACCGCCGACATCGGCCGCCCAGCTCTCCGCCTCGGCCATGGTGTTGCCCGGACGGTCGTCGCCGTTCACGTGCGGACAGATGAAGAAGTCGACGAGCCCCAAGGTCTCGTCACCGCCGGTCGGCGGTCTCCACTGGACGAAGGCATCCCCGATCCGAGGAGTCATCACCATGCTCCCGGCACTGAGCCCCACCCAGACCATCTCGGGCAGCGACGGCAGCAGGGTCGCCAGGCCGGACTCCTTCATCCAGTGGCCCAGGTACAGGGCATCGCCACCGTTCACGAGCAGGACGTCTGCCTCCCGGACCCAGGAGACCCAGCGCTCCGCATCGAGGCTCGGGAGTGCGGTGAGCTCGAGCACCCCCAGCGACTTCCAGCCCAGCTCGCACATGGGGGTGTTCGGTTCTTGACCGCTGATGAAATCCCACGCGCGACCGGGTCCGGCCATCGGGTGCCCGTATGAGGCAGTAGGAATGCACAAGGCCTTGGAGTCAGCGATCGGCTTGCCGAGCAGATCCACCAAAGCGTTGTGAATGCTCGGGTTCTTGATGCCCGCGGACGTCAGGAGAAGCTTCATGCTGCCTCCACATCCCAGTCGGCGCAGGCCGACCAGTCGGTCTCCTCGGGCACGCGCGCCGACGTGCCCACGAAGCCACTCATGCCGGGAGTGACCCTCCCATCCGACGGACGGCCTCGCTCAGGATCGCCTCCGAGGTCGCGAAGTTGATCCGCACGTACGTCTCCCCGCCGCGGCCGAACTTTGGACCAGCATCGACAGCCACCCGACCTTCGTCGAGGAAGTGCTGGAACGGGTCGTCCAACCCGAGCGCTCCACAGTCCAGCCACGCCAAGTAGGTCGCTTCAGGTTCTCGATACACCACGCCGGGCAGGTGCTCGGCGATCAACGAGCCGAGGAGCGCGCGGCGGTCACGCAGTTCGCCGAGCAGTTGATCGAGCCAGGCATCGCCGTGGTTGAACGCGGCCCGGCTGGCCGCGACACCGAGGTGGCTGGCACCGTAGGACACCTCCTCGCCGACCTTGTCGAGCCTGGCCCGACCCGCAGGGCTCGAAGCCACCGCGAGTCCCGCCTTGAGACCCGCAAGGTTGAACGCCTTGGACGCCGACATCAGCGAGATCGAGTCCTTCGCCGCACCGACATCGAGGCTCGCGAACGGCACGTGCGGTCGCTCGTCGAGGAGCAGCGTCGCGTGGATCTCGTCGGCCATCACGAAGGCCCCGTGCCGGTCAGCCACTTCCGCGACGGCGGTCAACTCCTCCGCGGTCCAGCTCCGGCCCACCGGGTTGTGCGGGCTGGACATGAGAAAAGTCTTGGCCCCAGCGGCAAACGCCGCATCCAGCCCCTCGACGTCGAAGGTCCAGCCGAGCGCAGCGTCCTGCAGCAGCGGCACCTCGACGACCTTCCTGTAGGCGTGCTCGATCGTGCCGAAGAACGGGTGGTAGACCGGCGGGTTGATGATCACTCCGTCGCCCGGCTCGGTGCACCTGTGGATCAGCTCAAGCACTCCCCGCAGGATGTCGGGCACCACGCAGACGTTGGCCGGATCGACCTCGAGGTCCCAGCGACGGTGGGCGAATCCGGCGTACGCCTCCGCCGTGCCGGCTAGCCCCGCGTAGCCGGTGTCGCTGCGCTCGACGAGCTCGGCCAACGCCTCTTTGACGGGTGGGGCCAGGTCGACGTCGCTCTCGGCGACCCACAGGGGCAGGACGTCGGGATCGAACGCCCGCCACTTGACGCTGGTGCGCTGCCGGAGCCGTTCCAGGGGGACGTCGAGGATCACCGGCCGACTATCTCAGAGCCCCCAGGCGTCCGGAGCGCCGGTCCACCTCGAGTCCTGGTCAGCCGGACCAGCAAGCAGGACGGCCGCCAGCAGCAAGGGAAACACCAGCAGGTCGGACTCCGTCAGACCGTGGGCCTGGCTGAAGCCGATCAGCACGGCCCCCTCGGGCACCAGGTCAGTCGTCACCCACAGCAGGGCCGCGACGGCGCATGCGCCCAGAACCGCCACATCCAGTCGGGTCGAGGGCTCCGGAAGATCCGGACATAGGCGAGGAGAGTCACAGCGACCAGCAGGACGGACAGGGCGGTGACCACCCGCCAGTCAGTGGTCGCCTGGGCGTGGTGGACGGCGCCACGCTGTCCCGCCGGAGCCGCCAGATGCGTGAGGACCGCGACAGGTGCGTTGACCCATCCGCTCACTGGCTCGGTCCTGGCTCGTTGTGCACCCAGACATGGTGACAGCCCGTCGCGAGATCGACCTCTCGAAGGCATTGCGGGCCAGGACAGGGCTTTCGGCCCGGGCGCGGCCGACGAGCCGCCCGTACCGTGGGACTCGATCGAACAAGTCGGGATTCATGATGTCGCGCAGACGGATTCATCGGGTAGCGGTGGTTGGTGTCCTCGCGCTGGCCACGCTCGGCCTGGCCGTCCCCAGCGGTCCCAGCGCCGTCGCCGCCGCGCCGGCAGCAGCGGTCCTGGACATCAACCAGACCAGCAAGGGCGGCGGCCCCCCTCGCCCCGACTCCGCCGAGCTCAACGGCTTCACCTACTTCGCCGGGCGGGACGGCCACCACGGCCGAGAAGTGTGGCGCACGGACGGGACACCGGCCGGGACCACGACGAGTGACCGACCTTAATGCGCAAGGCTCATCGGATCCGAGGTACTTCACCACCGTCGACGGCTCCGTCTACTTCATCGCCACGGACGGAGACCGATACGGCCTGTGGCGCACCGATCAGTCGAAGAACGGAGCCCGGCTGGTTCGCTCGGTCGGCGCTGGATTGGGCGGCTACGGCCACCTGACTCGCGTCGGCAAGCGCTTGTATTTCGCTGGGCGCGACAAGGCACACGGCACCGCGCTGTGGGTCAGCAAGGGCACCCGGGCCAGCACGCACATCGTTGCCACCCTGGGCAAATCACTGCACACGCACATCGTCGATGTGGCGTCCGCGAAAGGCCTGGTGTGTTTCGTTGCTGGGGAGTTGGGTGCTGGCGGTTGGGAGTTGTGGACCCCCAACAACAGCAAGAACGGCGCGCGCAAGCTGACGGACTCGACCAGCATCTCTTCCCTGATCACCTTCGGTGATCGGTGCTACTTCACTCTCAACCCCAAGGGTCCGACGAAGAAGCAACTGTGGATCACCGACGGAACCCGCGCCGGTACTGAACGCGCAGCGAAGAATCCTCCGGCCTCCTGGGACGTGTCGAAGGACGGCCTGAGGTACCTCACGAACCATGACAGCGGCGCGGTTCTCCGCGTCATCACGACGCCGGGCGGGACTCCGAAGCGCATCACCGACTTCCCGGGGTGGGATGCCGGCTATCGGTCCGACATGACATCAGCGGCAGGACGCACCTACTTCACGCTCAGCAACCTGGCCCAATCTCACGCAGGCCCGCCGGGTCAACTGTGGATGACCGACGGCACCAGCGGCGGAACCACGCGGATCGCGTTCCCTCCCACGGGCCCGCTGCCTCCTGAGCTCGAGGAGAAGCTGGATGGGTACCCACACAATCTGCTCGCCGTCGGCGACCTGGTCTTCTTCGAGCACCTCGACGGCACGGGGGTGGAGGTCTGGCGCACCAACGGGACGCCCGACGGGACCTTCAGCCTGGGCGATCTCAACACCGACCCCCTGGCCGCGAACGGCTACTCATCACTGATTGGTGCGGTGGGGGACCAAGTGTTGCTCACGGCCGAGGACGAGCGAGGTCTTGAGCCGTGGATCAGCGACGGAACGCCAGACGGCACGACGTTCCTCCGCGATCTGGACACCCGCACGCACCGTTCCCTGCCGGGCAAGAACGTGTGGACGTTGGACCGATGGGAGCAGGCTTCGCCGCCGGTCGTGATGGGCGGCTCCGGCTACTTCCGGGCCGACGACGGAATCCATGGCGTGGAGTTGTGGCGCACCGATGGCACGCCCGCCGGCACCGAATTGGTCCACGACATCACTCCCGGGCTCCCTGGTTCGAGGCTTCTAGAGTTGCGGGCCGTCGGCTCCCATGTCTTCATCCTGATGCCTGGCACGAACCCATGGGCTCCGTCCCAGTTGTGGGCCACCGATGGAACTCCTTCCGGACTCGTGAAACTGTCCGAATCTGAATACACCTGGGAGTTTGTGGCCCTTGGCGACCAGCTCGCGTTCACGACGAAGAACGCCCCGCCCAGCTTCACGACCGAGTTGCGGATCAGTGACGGCACCCCCGCCGGGACTCGACAGATTGGGCCTCCGCATGTCAAGAATCTTCGTTCGGCTGGCAACGCCTTGTACTTCTCCGCCGGGACCTCTGCGGACTCGGAGCCCTGGGTCAGTGACGGCACTGAGGGCGGGACCCACCAGTTGGCCGAGATCAGACCGGGTCCGGAGGGCTCCGACGCCGCGGGGTTCACCGAGTTCGACGGGCGGGTCTACTTCTTCGCTGACGACGGGGTCAACGGGCGGCAGCTCTGGCGCACCGACGGAACTGAATCCGGGACCGAGTTGTTCAAGCACCTCAGCGACAACCCGAAGGCCGAGCCGAGCAGTCTGACCGCCACGACAACTCACCTGTACCTCACGGTCACCGGCGCCAAGGGCCGGCAGCTGTGGGCCTCTGATGGGACGAAGAGCGGAACGTCTCGTATCCGCGGCACCAAGGACGGGACCGGTTTCCCCTACCCAGAGGACCTGTACGGGGTAGGGGACCGTTTGGTCTTCTCGGTGTCCACCCCGGATGGGGACGCCATGTGGAAGTCGGACGGGACCGCGCACGGCACCAAGGAACTGGTCGGCAGCGATGCGTTCAATCTGACCATGGTGGGTGAGGAGCTGTACTTCGCGCTGGACGCCCCCAAGGCTCCCCCGGAGCTGTGGCGCACCAATGGCCACGCCGCCGGCACCGTGCCCGTCGTGACGCTGAAGTTCCAGAAGGCGCTAGGGCCTCACCGCCCGACCCCGAACCCGGCCCAGGTGGGATCCCACTTGGTCTACGCAGTTACGACAAGCAGCACGGCGCCGAACCACATGTCCTGCCGATGCCGTAGGCCGTAGCGAGCGGACCGGCCGGTCAGCCCACGGCCAGTTAGCCCAGTGACAAGCCGGCGAGGGCGGCGTTGACGATAGAGCCGGGCAGCAGGTCGTGGATCTCATAGAGGTCGTGCACCGACCCGGACTGACCGAAGGAGTCCACGCCCAACGGCACCGCGGGGACCCCGAGCGCCGACCCGAGCCAGGCCATGGCGTGCGAGGCAGCGTCGTGCACGGTCACCACGGGCGCGCGGTCGGGGAAGGCGGCCCGCAAGGCGCCGGGCACCGACGGCGTCGTCGCCGTACGCACCCCTTGGCGCAAGGTCCGCTGCCACGACGAGTAGAGCCGGTCGAGCGAGGTCACGTCCACGACGTGCGCGGCGATGCCCTCCTCGGCCAGCTCGGACGCGGCCAGCAAGGTCTCCGGCAGTACGGCGCCAGACCCCACCAGGTGCACGACGGGAGCACCCTCGGCTGCCAGCTCCGAGGCATCCACCAATCGGTACGCACCAGCGAGCACCTGCCGCCGCAGGACCGCGTCGCCGATGCGTGCGCGCGCCGCTTCGAAGGGCGCCTGGTCCACCGGCCGGGTCGACAGGCGGAAGTAATAGGCACCGTCGTCGTAAGGTGCAGCGGTGTGCGCCGCGGGCGGCCCAGCCGCGATCCGGCCAAAGGCGTCGCACAGCAGCCAGTCCAGAGCCGTCGCGTAGGCCGGCTCGACAAACGTCACCCCCGGAAGCTCGAGGCCGATCGACGCGGTGATGGTCGACTGGTGGGCGCCGCCCTCGGGCGCCAGGGTCACCCCGGAGGGCGTACCCGCGATCACAAACCTGGACCCGGAGTAGACCGCGTGGATGAAGGCATCCAGTCCACGGCAGACAAACGGGTCATACACGGTCCCGACGGCGAGTAGCGGCTGCCCGGACAGGTCCCAGGACAGCCCCAGCTGCCCGAGCAGCAGGAACAGGTTCATCTCGGAGATGCCCAGCTCGATGTGTTGGCCGGACGGGCCCTCCGCCCACTTCAGCACCGGGTCCTCGTTCCACGCGCGGCGCTCAACCGGGCTGTAGACCCCGGTGCGATTGAGGAACCCGGCGAGGTTCGTCGACGTGGCGACGTCGGGCGCGGTCGTCACGAGGTGCCGGCCGACCTCCTCCTGGCGGGACAGGTCGACGAGCACGCGTCCGAAGGCCTCCTGCGTCGAGATCGGCTTGCCCGAGCGGACCCCGGTCGACTCGGGCACATCGAACGGCAGCGCCGGCTCGACGATCGCGCGGGCCAGGTGCTCGCGCCGGACGTTGGTCCAGATCCCTGCCTCGGAGGCGGCGTCGAAGCGATCCCACTCCGTGTCGGCCGTCAGGCCGAGCGAGGCGCGGAAGTCGTTCACCTGCTCGGTGCTCAACAAGGCCGAGTGGTTGCGCGGGTTGCCCGCCAGCGGCAGTCCCCAACCCTTGACCGTGTACGCGAAGACGACGCTCGGCCGGTCGGTGACGGAGTCGCACGCGGCGAAAGCGTCGAGCAGCGCGGTCAGGTCGTGCCCGCCGAGGTCTTGCACGAGGGGCCCGAGCTCGCCGTCGCTCACGTGAGCCAGGAAGGCGCCGACATCGTCGGGCGCGCCATCGAGGAAGCGCTTGCGCAGATCGTCCCCGGCGACGCCAAAGCACGACTGGTACTGCTCGTTGGGCATCGCGTCGATCCACCGACGCAGGGCGTCACCCCCTGGTTCGGCGAACGCGGCGGTCAGCCGGCGGCCGTACTTCACCTCGACCACGTGCCACCCGGCGGCCGCGAACTGCCCGCGCCACTGCTGGATCCGTACGCCGGGCACGACCCGGTCGAGGCTCTGGCGGTTGAAGTCGACGATCCACGTGACGTTGCCGAGCCCCTCGGTCGCCGGGTCGGCGATGGCCTCCCAGATGTTGCCCTCGTCGAGCTCGGCGTCGCCAATCAGCGCGTAGAAGCGCGCCGCCGGCCGGCGACCGAAGTGGTCGTCGACGTAGCGCCGCGTCGCGGCGGCGAACAGGGGCGCGGCGGCACCGAGCCCCACCGAGCCCGTGGAGAAGTCGACCGGATCTGGGTCTTTGGTGCGCGACGGATAGGACTGGAGCCCGCCCCGCTGCCGGAGCTTGGTCAGATAGGAGCGATCGAGGTTGCCGAGCAGGTATTGGATCGAGTGGAAGACCGGTGAGGCGTGCGGTTTGACGCTGACTCGGTCGGGGGCGTCCAGGTGGGCGAAGTAGAGCGCCGTCATCGCAGACACCAGGGAGGCGGACGAGGCCTGATGCCCCCCGACCTTCACTCCGTCGCCGGCGTCGCGGTCGTGATTGGCGCTGTCGACCATGCGTACGGCCAGCCAGAGCACGCGTTGCTGGATCTCCTCGAGCACCGCGAGGTCAGGGCGTCTGGAGTCCACGGCCGTCAGCGTATCTGCGGCCCGAGCACGCCTAGTCGTCGGTGGGTGAGGGGACCGTGACGACGAACGACGTGAACTCGACGCGGGGTTTTGGGCTACCCGAGCCCGACTCCGCCTGGGCCACGAGACCGGGGGCTCCAGCGCCGAAGCGATCGGCCGCGTCATCGGCTACGGACAGGCCGGCGCCATCGTTCACTGCCACCTCGAGCACATAGCGCGACTCCTCAGCGCGGCATGTCACCGTCATCGTGGTCGGCTCATTGGTGAGCACGAGAGACCGGTTGCTGGCCAGGTCCTCGCCGATCCCTGAACCTAGCGGCCGCTTCCGGATGATCAGGCCCTCGGTGGTCAGCAACAGGGAATACCACCGACTGCTCCCACCGATGGCTGCGTAGGCGCATTCGACACCGACGTAGTCCATGCTCGTCGCCGTGAAGGAGGACTTCACCTGGACGTTGACCAACTCGTCTTCGATGGCGATGAGCGGGTCGGGTGCCCGGGAGTCCGAAGCGCCCGGTGGCAGTTCCCAGATGTAGACCCCGTCCTCGATTCGCTGGAAGTTTCCGCCCCACTCGTCGCGGTCGTCGGCAAACGATTCGTCGAGGATCACGCGCGAGGCTTGCGCCTCAGCCGGCGACGGAGTATCGGCGGCGCAGGCCGCGAGCACAGAAGTGGTCAACGCCAGCGCCCACACCGGGGACCGGACGCGCGCGACCATCAGGCTGCGGCGAGCCTGCTGCCCTCACCGCGCATCCGGAACGCCGCGAAGATCTCGAAGCACCCGATGATGAGGAGCCAGATCCCGAAGAACGTGAACAGGACGTACAAGGTCGGCGCCGGCCACGCCAGGATGATGACGCCGCCCAGCAGGATGATCGCGCCACTGAAGATCGCCCATCCGCGGCCCGGGAGGTCCTTGTCGCCGATCGCCGTCATCAAGGTCGTCACGCCGTTGATCAGCCAGGCGACGCCGATGACGACCGCCAGCAGCGCCACCGAGTGCGCCACCGAGCGGAACGCGAACACCCCAAGGACTAGCGACAAGAGCCCGCCGATGACGAGCAGCGCACGGACGCCTCCCGTCCGGTCGCCGGTGAACGACTGGACGAGCTGGAAGATCCCCGCGACAACGAGGTAGATCCCGAGCATCCACCCCACGACTACTGTCGTCTCGTCGGTCCAGACCAGGACGACGATGCCGAGGATCAGCGTGATGATGCCGGCCGTGAGCAGCACACCCCACGTACGGCCGAGGAACTGGCTGAGGTCACGCTTATCCTGCGCGGTCATGTCGGTCATCGCGAGCCCTTCTCCGTGGACAATCACCGTCTTCCACGGCCCATCCTCCCGCCGACCAGGGGCTTCTTGTGGGACGTTCGCCGTCCAACATGTCGACAGCTACCCGAGACGGGGAAGTTAAAGGCGGCCGCTATGCCCGACCCGGCTGAGGAACGCCCGGGTTCGGTCCTTCTGCGGGGAGCCGAAGATCTGAGCGGGAGGGCCGGCCTCGCACACCACCCCTTCGTCGAGGAACGCGACCCGACTCGACACCTCGCGGGCGAAGCCCATCTCATGGGTCGCCAGCACCATGGTCATGCCGTCAGCCTTGAGGTCTCTGATCACATCGAGCACCTCGCCGACCAGCTCCGGGTCCAACGCCGACGTGATCTCGTCGAAGAGCATCAGCTCGGGCTCCATGGCCAACGCGCGGACGATCGCCACCCGCTGTTGCTGCCCGCCCGACAGCCGATCGGGATAGTCACCGGCCTTGTCTGCCAGGCCGAATCGGGCCAACAGCTCGGTCGCCGAACGTTCGGCCGTCGCACGGTCGTGGTGGCGCACCTTGCGCGGGCCGAGCGTCACGTTGTCGAGCACACTCAGGTGCGGGAACAGGTTGTAGCTCTGAAACACGATGCCCACCCGTTGGCGAACCTCGTCGACGTCAGCACCGATCGCCGTGACCTCGATGTCGTCGAGGTGGACCGAGCCGGCGTCGACCGTCTCCAGACCGTTCACGCACCGCAGCAGGGTGGACTTGCCCGACCCGGAGGCACCGATGAGTGAGACGACCTCCCCGGTCGCTACGTCGAGCGTCACGCCGCGCAGGACTGCGTTGGCTCCGAACGCCTTGTGGACCTCACGCACGCGAAGGAGCGGCCCGCTCACGCGGTGCCACCGGCCAGCTGACGGCGACGGTCCCGGGCGAGCAGGTGGTCGGTGAACCGCGCCAGCGGGATCGTCAACGCGATGAACAGCACTGCGGCCACGACATAGGACGTGTAGTTGAAGTTGAACGACGCGTAGATCTGGGCCGCGCGCAGCGCCTCGATCGGACCCAGCACCGCGACCAGGGCCGTGTCCTTCTGCAGGGAGATGAAGTCGTTGAGCAAGGGCGGGATGACCCGCCGGATCGCCTGCGGCAGCACGACGAACCGCATGGTCTGACGTCCGTTCAGTCCGAGCGATCGCGCTGCGGCGCGTTGGCTGGGGTGCACCGAGTCGATGCCAGCTCGGTAGACCTCCGCGACGTAGGCGCTGTAGGAGCAGATGAGGGCGACCGTGCCCCAGACCAGCACGGAGTCCGGAAGGCCCTTGATCTGGAGGGCGGGGATGCCGAACCCGAACAACAGGATCAGCAAGATCGTGGGGACACCGCGAAAGATGTCGGTCCACGTCGCAGCCAGGATCCGGAGCGGCAGGAAGACCGGTCCGCGCAGGCCGCGCAGCAGCGCGATCAGCAACGCCAGGGCCAGGATGCACGGCTCAGCCACCAGGAAGATCTTGATGTTGAGCACGAACGCCCTGACGATGTCAGGGGCCGACGCCCGAAACTCTGCTCCGTTGAAGAACGTCTCCCGCACCGCCGGCCAGCCCGGAGACGACGCGACGACGACGGCCAGCACGGCAAAGACCACCACGGTGCTGACCGACGCGAGCACGCCGTTGCGGCGTCCCTGTTGGCGCAGCGCCGCGGCACGCGCCGGATCGACGTACGGCTCCGCAGGGCGCTCGACGTCCGACGTGGCCGTGGCGCCCGCGGGGGTCACTGGAGCGCCGGGACGCCTGCCTCGCCCCCGAGCCACGTGTCGGTGATGTCCTGAAGGGTCCCCTGGGCGGTCAGCTGGGCCAGAGCCTGGTTGACGCAGGGGACAAGCGCGCTGCCCTTCTCGAACAGCAACCCGAACTGCTCACCACCCTGCTCGGCGGGGAAGGCGCCAACGATGACGCCGTTGTCCAGCTCCACGGCGGTGATGTAGAACGCCGTGGGGAGGTCGACGACCACAGCGTCCACGGCCCCGTTCTTCAGCGCCTGGGTGGCCGCGCTGGTGTCGTCGAACACCGACGGGTCTTGGTTCGGCCGGACGACGTCTTGGATGTAGGTCAGGCTCGTGGTGCCGACCTGCGCGCCGAGCTTGAGCGCCTGGAGGTCAGCGATCGAGGTCGCCGAGGCCGCGGACGTGCCGTCCACGGCGATCACAGCCTGCTGCACGGCGTAGTAACCGTCGCTGAAGTCGACGGCCTCGGCCCGCTTGGGCGTGATCGAGATCTGGTTGATGTCGAAGTCGAAGTCCTTGGACCCGGGCGCATAGGACTTGTTGAACGGGACGGTGACCCAGGTGACCTGGTCGGCGGTGAACCCGAGGTTGGTGGCCAGCGCGTAAGCGACGGCGGACTCGAAGCCCATGCCGTTCGTCGGGTCGTTGTCCTCGAAGTACGGCTGGTACGCGGGCTGGTCGGTGCCGATCGTCAGCGTGCCCGGCGAGCGCAGGGCGAGGTTGTCCAGGCTGCAATCGAGGGCGCTCCCGGAGGGCGTGGGCGCCGTGGTGGTCGGCGCTTCCTCGGTGCCGCATGCCGTCAACGCGAGCAGAGCAACCGCGGCAACGCCGAGGGCGGCGCGGGAGTGCGAACGATGAGACATGGGGGGTCCTCCGAGGTGTCCGGCATCTGGCCGCCGAATCCTACCGAGGGATGACTCCTGCAGGAGCGACGGTGCCGGGTTCGGGGGGAGGCTCACGACGCGCGCCTTCCCGGACGGGTCTCATCCGAGGAGCCGCCCACGCACCGACGAGGGCGATGACGATCATCACGCCGAAGATCGCGGCGAACACCGAGGCGTCGTCCCCGGCCCGGCTGTGCCCGGCCGCGAAGATCGTCGACGCCACGACGATGGCCACCGTGGCGAACAGTCCGTCGCACACCTGCAGAGCAGCGGAGTTGATGCCCTGCTCGCTCTTGGGGGACAGCTCGAGCGTGACCACCGAGATCGACGCCATCGACATGCCCATGCCGAACCCGCCAAGCACCCAGCCGATGGCTCCAACCACGACGGGGACCGACGGCACCAACGTGGTGATCAGCCCAGCAACGGCGAGGGCCACGAACAGACACCCGGCGCGCACCAGCTGCCAACGCGGCCGCTCCAGCCGAGGGCGCCCTTGGAAGAACGAGCCGGCTGCCCACCCCAGCGCACCGCCTGTGAGCGCGAGCCCCGCCAAGGTCGTCGACAAACCACGCTCGTTGACCAGGGAGAGCGGCAGGAACGTCTCAGCGCCGAAGAAGGCTGCGGCCAGGAACCCGCGCATGGCGACCGTCGTGGGCAGCCCGCGGGCCAGCCGTACGGCCCCGGCCGGAAGCAGCCGCGGGACGCTGGGGGTCAGCAGAGCCAGGGCCGCGATGACCAGGGCGATCGAGGCCCAGTCCAGGCGGGTGCCGGCGTACTGGAGCAGGGCAACCCCCACGGCCATCGCGAAGGCAGCCCTGGTGCGGCCAGGGCGCGCGGGTTCCCCGTGCCCACCTTCGAGTCGGCCCAGCCAGGGGGCGACCAGCGCCACGGCAGGCAGCACCAGGATCGGCACGCCGAGGAAGACCCACCGCCACGAGACATGGTCGGCCAGGGCACCGGCCACGGGAGGGCCGACCAGGGAGGGCAGAACCCACCCGGCGGACATGAGCGCGAACACCTGGGGGCGCAGCGGCTCGGCGTAGGCACGGGCCACGACGACGTACAACGCGACGATGACCCCGCCGGCACCCAGGCCCTGCAGGGCGCGGCCGAGGATGAAGACCGGCATATCCGGCGCGATGCCCGCCACGACCAGCCCCAGGGTGAACGCGGTGATGCCGCCGAGGAGGGGAAGGCGGGGGCCATGCGCATCAGAGCGGCTCCCGGCCACGACCATCGTGAACAGGCTGGTGACCAGGAAGGCGCTGAAGGCCCATCCGTACAGAGGCAGGCCGTCCAGGTCTTTCACCGCAACCGGCATCGCCGTGGCGACGGCCATGGCCTCGAAGGCGATGAGGAAGACCACCCCGAAGATGCCGAGCGTCAAGCCCCGAAGCTGGGCTCCATAGACACCGCCGGGGTCGACCCGGCTCACGCGTCCGACCCGCCGTCCTCGCCCTCCCCGCCACGCATCTGCTCGTAGATGTCTTTGCATTCCGGGCACACGGGGAACTTGCCGGGGTCTCGATTGGGCACCCAGACCTTGCCGCACAAGGCGATCACCGGGCTGCCAAGGACAGCGGACTCGACGATCTTGTCCTTGCGGACGTAGTGGGCGAATCGCTCGTGGTCGCCGCCCGCGCTGGGCGAGAGCCGGGTGTCCTCCTCGACCAGAGTCGCGGTGCCCCCTGTCGGTTCGAGTTCAGCCGGCTGCATCGGGTCACTCATGGCGGCCAGTCTACGAGCGGCGGGGGTGGACGCGTCTGCTCAGTTGTCCGACGGGTCGTCGGGGTAGGTCGAGACCAGGGCCAGGTCACCGCCCTGACGCCGCAAGACCTCTCTCCACAGTCGCTCCGGACGCGTCGTGAACGCGTCCCCGGGCTGGGCGGCGACGAGATACCAGCCGCCGTCGCCGAGCTCCTCCTCGAGCTGCCCCGCTCCCCAGCCGGCATACCCGGCGAAGATGCGGACGTCGCTCAGCCGCGGGGCGAGCTCGTCGGGATCCGCGTCGAGGTCGACCAGCCCCAGTCCGGGCGCCGGGACCGCGCGGAATCCCAGCGGCTCGTCCGCCCCGGGCACCCGCCCGACACCGAGTGCGGAGTCGACCCCCACGGGCCCGCCCATCCAGAGCACGGGGTCTCCCGTGACCAGGGGCGCCCACCGGTCGAGCACGGCGCCGACGGCGACCTCGCTCGGTCGGTTGATCACCACGCCGATCGCCCCCTCCTCGTCGTGGTCGAGCACCAAGACCACAGATCGCCGGAAGTTGGGATCCTCGAGGACCGGCGTGGCCACCAGCAGCTGGCCGGACAGGAACGCGGTCATGCCCCCATCCTGCCCTCCCGAGACCGTCCGTGCGCCCTAGGCTGGGCTCATGCGCGTCCTGGTTCTTGGCAACCGAGACGACCCGGAGACCGGGTTTGTGGGCGATGCCCTGATCGCACGAGGCGCCGTGCTCGACCCGGTCTGGCGCGACGACGTCGCGGATCCGTTGCCGCCCGTCGGAGACCACGACCTGGTGCTCGTCCTGGGGTCGGAGTGGTCGGTCTACGCCGAGACCCGAGCCGATGCGGTGGCACGCGAGTCCGACTACCTCCGCGCGGCCTTCTCGGCCGACGTACCCGTGTTCGGGATTTGCTACGGCGGGCAGATTCTCGCCCACGCGCTGGGGGGGACGGTCGAGGCCGCGCCGGATGGCGGTGAGGTGGGGTGGTTCACGGTCGACAGCGACGTGCCCGACTCCATCCCCGACGGCCCCTACATGCAGTGGCACACCGACAGGTTCTCCCTACCGCCCGGAGCGAAGGAGCTGGCCCGCTCCCCCGTGGGGCCGCAGGCGTACGTCATCGGTTCGGCGCTCGGCCTTCAGTTCCACCCTGAGGTAAGCCCCGAGATCGTGGCCCGGTGGGCGCACGGCGGAAAGAGCGCCCTCGACGCCATCGGACTCGACGTCGGCGACCTCATCGGGCTCAGCGAGCAGCAGGCGCCGGACGCCGAGCGGCGCGCAGCCGCCATCGTGAACGCGTTCCTGGACGGTCAGCTGACGGGGCGATCGCTGAACTGACAAAGGTCGATCGGGACCTGAGACAGGACGAAAGACCCCATGACGCGCCTGCCCGGTGCTGCGACTGTGGATCGCATCGGCGGCAGCACTCGCAGCCCCGTCACCCACCCGAGGTGAGCACGATGCAGGAGACCCAGGAACGGCCGCTCGAGCAGTCAAGAGGACTCCGACTCCCCCAGGCCACGGCGCTGATCGTCGGCAGCATCATCGGGGTCGGGATCTTCAACCTGCCCGGATCGCTGGCCGCGTACGGACCGATCAGCCTCTTCGCCATGGCCCTGACCACGATCGGGGCGTTGGCCCTGGCCGTGATGTTTGGCGCCCTCTCGCGTCGACTCCCTGCGGACGGCGGGCCCTACGCCTATGCCCGTACGGCCTTCGGCAACCTCACCGGCTTCTCCAACGCATGGCTCTACTGGATCACCGCGTGGGCCGGGAACGCCGCCATCGTCGTCGGCTGGGTCTTCTACGTGCAGTACGTGCTCGAGAACCTGATCGACGGTTTTGTGATGACCAAGTGGTGGTCGGTCGCGTTCGCCCTGCTGGGCTTGTGGATTCCCGCCGCGATCAACCTCAGCGGCGTCAAGAACATGGGGGCCGTCCAGGTGTGGACGTCGGTCCTGAAGTTCGTCCCCCTCGTGTTCATGTCCACGGTCGGGCTCTTCTACATCAGCACGGCGAACTTCAGCACGTGGAACCTCAGCGGCGAGACCAACCTGTCCGCCATCGGAGGAGCCATGGCGCTGTGCCTGTTCTCCTACCTCGGCGTCGAAACAGCGTCGGTCGCCGCGGCGAAGGTCAGGGAGCCGGATCGCAACGTGCCCCGAGCGACGGTGTTCGGGACCCTGGCGACGGCTGTGGTCTACATGCTCTCGCTGATCGCCGTGTTTGGCATCGTTGGCAGCGCGGCCTTGAGCGAGTCAGCCGCACCGTTCTCGACGGCAGTGGACGACATCTTCGGTGGCACCTGGGCCGGCTACGTCATGGCGGCGTTCGTCGTCGTGTCGGGGTTCGGGGCCCTCAACGGCTGGACCATGATCTGCGCCGAGATGCCACTGGCGGCTGCCGAGGACGGGCTGTTCCCCGACCGGTTCCGCAAGCTCTCCCCGCGGGGAGTTCCCGTGTTCGGGATCGTCTCGTCCACCGTGCTGGCCTCGATCGCCATGTACCTCGCGTACGGCGGGGCCAGCGGCTACGACGTGTTCAACACACTTGTGTACATGTCCGGTATCACCGCAGCCATCCCGTACGCGTTCTCCGCCATGGCCCAGATCAAGTGGCGGGTCAACGACCAGCGCAGCCTGAAGACCCCTCGCTTCGCTCGGGACCTCGCCGTGGCGATCATCGCCCTGGTCTTCTCCATCCTGTTCATCTGGTACTCGCGCATCACCGGCGGCAGTCGGTGGGACGAATACCTCCCCTTCATCTACGCAGGCGCCGCCTTCGTCCTGGGAATCCCGGTCTACCTGGCCCAACGCGGCAAGATGACCCAGCCGGACCCGGTTCCCGCATACCGTTGAGCGAGGCGACCCGGCCGGAGAGAGGACTGACTCATGAGCTACCACGTCGACTCCGAGGTCGGAACGCTCAAGCAGGTCATCCTGCATCGACCCGGGCTGGAGTTGTCGCGCCTGACTCCGCAGAACGTCGAAGAGCTTCTGTTCGACGACGTCATGTGGGCTCAGCGAGCCAGGGAGGAGCACGACGCCTTCGCCCAGAAGCTGCGCGACAAAGGCGTCAAGGTGCACTACTTCGCCGAGCTGCTCGGTGAGGTGCTCGACATCCCAGAGGCGCGCGAATGGGTCCTGACCCGCCTGGCCAACGAGGACACGGTCGGTCCCCAGCTGATGGCGCCGTTGAGGGAGTTGGCTGAGTCGGTCGAGGGTTCGGTGCTCGCGGAGTACTTCATCGGCGGCATCCTCAAGCGCGACCTGCAGCTGGCCAAGGGAACGTCGCTGCTGTGGGAGTACCTCGACGACAACGACTTCATCCTGACCCCGCTGCCCAACCATCTGTTCCAGCGCGACAACTCTGCCTTCGTCTACGAAGGCCTCTCGGTGCACCCGATGGCCAAGCCTGCCCGCGTGCGAGAGATCGTCCACAGCCGGGCGATCTACAACTTCCACCCGATGTTCCGCGAGTCGGGGCTGCACTTCTACTACGGCAACGACGACCAGCCGCACCAGCCGGCGACCGTCGAAGGTGGCGATGTCCTCTGCATCGGCAACGGCGCCGTCATGGTCGGGATGGGCGAGCGCACGACGCCCCAGGGCATCGGCATGCTCGTGCAGGGCTACTTCACCGACCCGCGCCAACAGATCAACACGGTCATCGTCGTCGAGCTGCCCAAGACTCGCTCGTTCATGCACCTCGACACGGCCATGACCATGATCGACAAGGACGCGTTCTCGGTCTACCCCTACCTGCCGCCGGAACTGAAGTCCTACACCTTGAAGAAGATCGACGACGGCGGCGGCTACTCGATCACGGAGAACGTCGACCTGTTCCCGGTCGTCGCTGAAGCCATCGGGGTCGAGAAGATCCGCGCACTCAAGACCCCGATCGACGAGATGGGCGCCGCCCGCGAGCAGTGGGACGACGGCAACAACTTCCTGGCTGTCTCCCCCGGGGTGATCTTCGGATACGAACGGAACTCCACGACCAACACGTTCCTGCGACGCAACGGGATCGAGATCGTGACGATCGTGGGTTCCGAGCTCGGCCGCGGCCGCGGAGGCCCCCGATGCATGAGCTGTCCGATCGAACGAGACCCCGCCTGAACCGACCGGACGTTCCGACCGGACGTACTGAGGAGAACCCGATGAGCATCGACCTGCAGGGCCGCGACTTCCTCAAGGAGCTCGACTTCAGCCGCGACGAGCTGGCGTACCTCCTCGGCCTGTCAGAGGAGCTCAAGGACGCCAAGCGCTCGGGCACTGAGGTGCGGCGGATGGCGGGCAGGAATGTCGCCCTCATCTTCGAGAAGACCTCCACGCGGACCCGCTGCGCCTTCGAGGTCGGTTGCTACGACCAGGGAGCCCAGGTCACCTACCTCGACCCCAGCTCGAGCCAGCTCGGACACAAGGAGTCGGCAGCCGACACGGCCCGCGTCCTCTCGCGGATGTTCCACGCGATCGAGTTCCGCGGCAAGGCGCAGGCCACGGTCCAGGAGCTCGCCGACAACTCCGACGTCCCCGTCTACAACGGACTGACCGACGAGTGGCACCCCACCCAGATGCTCGCTGACTTCCTCACCATGTCCGAGCACGGCCACGGGCGGCCGCTGACAGAAACGGCCTACTGCTACCTCGGAGACGCCCGCTCCAACATGGGCCACTCACTGCTGATCATGGGCGCGATCATGGGCAGCGACGTCCGCATCGCAGCGCCCAAGGATCTCTGGCCGGCCAAGGACATCATCGACACAGCGCACGAGCGTGCGACCGAGTCCGGTGCGCGGATCACGATCACCGAGGACCCCCGCGAGGCACTCGCGGGTGCCGACTTCGTTCACACCGACGTGTGGGTCTCGATGGGCGAGCCGAAGGACGTGTGGACCGAACGAGTCACGTTGTTGACGCCGTATCAGGTCAACGCCGCAGCCATGGCAGCGACCGGGAAGCCGGACGCGAAGTTCATGCACTGCCTTCCGGCATTCCACAACACCTCGACCATCGTGGGTCAAGACATCGCAGCCAAGACCGGCATGACCGAAGGGCTCGAGGTCACCGACGAGGTCTTCCAGTCCGAGGCCAACATCGCTTTCGATCAGGCCGAGAACCGCCTGCACACGATCAAGGCGATCATGGTGGCGACCATCGGCGACTAGGGGTCAGCGTCCACTGAGTTTTTCGGCCGTACGTGTCAGTGCGAGTTCTCCATGAACATCCACCGGTGGCCCTCGAGATCCTCCACCCGGAAGAGCCGACTGCCCCCAGGCCCGGTTTCGACGCCCGAGAGCATGGTGGCACCTTCTCGGAGCGCCCGGTCGTAGCGTCCGTCGAGGTCATCGACGCGGACGAGCACTCCGTCGATGACCCACGGAGCGGTTGACCAGGTGGCTGCCGACTCACAGTGCTTGCGGTGGGCCAGCGGTCCCTCGTAGTCCGGAGTCGGGGTCGCGAGCATGATCCGGCCGCCACCGGTGGACATCTCGCCGTGCGCCAGCACATCCCCGTCGAGCCACTTTTCTTCCTCGACGAAACCGAAGACGCGGGTCAGCCAGTCCATGGCGGCCGTTCCATCGGCGTAGGAGAGCATCGGCACAACGCTCTGTCCCTGATCGGTCATCGAGCCTCCCGAGTCCGCTCCGAGCCTAGGACCACTGCCATCGGGTTGCGAGTGGTTTCCGCGACGAGGGGTAGCCCCTCCGTTTCCCGG
Source organism: uncultured Actinomycetota bacterium (assembly GCA_963820065.1). Taxonomy (GTDB): domain Bacteria; phylum Actinomycetota; class Actinomycetes; order DATJPE01; family DATJPE01; genus JANPBY01. The sequence continues at coordinate 53,559 of CAWFYM010000012.1, forward strand.
CGAGTTCCGTGGGTAGCGTCGCTCGCATGTCCAACGACCCACGAGAAGCCACCCTGTTGGAGCTCGAGCGCCGAGGGTGGGATTCGCTCTGCGCGGGAACAGGCGCTGAGTTCTACGGCGAGATCATGACCTCGGATGCCCTCATGGTCCTCGCCAACGGCGCCGTGATGGATCGGGAGGCCGTGGCTGAGTCACTCGCCGACGCACCGCCTTGGCGCACCTACACCATCAGGGACGTGCGGCTCGCGACGGCGGGGCGCGATGGTGCCGCGCTGGTTTACGTTGGCACCGCCTACCGCGACGCGGACGAGCCCGCCTTTGTGGGAGTCATGTCCAGCGTCTACGTCCGCGAGGACGACCAGTGGCGGTTGGCGCTCTATCAGCAGACCTCGACGACAGACGGCACGACCTGACCGACCGCTGCCCGCTAGGCGGTGAGCCGTGCCCGGAGTGCTTCGAGCTGGGCGGTGAGCTCCGACGGCACGGCGTCGCCGAACTGGGTGAAGTACTCCGCGGTGAGATCGGCCTCGGCGAGCCAGGAGTCGCGATCGACGGCGAACAGCTCGGCTAGGTCGTCCGCCGACAGGTCCAAGCCGTCGACGTTGAGCGCTCCCTCGGCAGGTGCACGGCCGAGCGGCGTGTCAACGGCGGCAGCCTGGCCGCTCACGCGGTTGGCCACCCACTCGATCACGCGGCTGTTCTCGCCGAATCCGGGCCAGATGTAGCGCCCGCTGGCGTCCTTGCGGAACCAGTTGACCTGGAAGATCCGCGGCAGCTTGTCGGGGCTCGTGGCCCGACCCACCTCGAGCCAGTGACCCCAGTAGTCGGCCATGTTGTAGCCGCAGAACGGGAGCATCGCGAACGGGTCCCGGCGCAGTGTGCCCACTGTGCCTTCGGCCGCGGCCGTTTGCTCCGACGAGACCGTCGCGCCCATGAACACCCCGTGCTCCCAGGACAACGACTCGGTGACCAAGGGGACGTTGGTGGCGCGGCGTCCGCCGAACAGGATCGCGTCGATCGCGACTCCTGCTGGGTCCTCCCAGTTGTCGGCGATGGAGGGGCACTGGTCGGCCGGAGCCGTGAATCGCGCGTTCGGGTGAGCCGCCGGCGACTCGGACGCAGGAGTCCAGTCGTTGCCCTTCCAGTCCGTGAGGTGCGCCGGGGGCTCGTCGGTAAACCCTTCCCACCAGACGTCACCGTCGTCGGTGAGCGCCACGTTGGTGAAGATGCAGTTGCCCCAGAGGGTCTTGACGGCGTTCCTGTTGGTGGACTCGCCGGTGCCTGGTGCGACGCCGAAGAAGCCAGCCTCCGGGTTGATCGCGTGCAGGCGCCCATCCTCGGTGTAACGCATCCAGCAGATGTCGTCGCCGACGGTCTCGACCGTCCAGCCAGGGATGGTCGGCTCGAGCATCGCCAGGTTGGTCTTGCCGCAGGCCGAGGGGAACGCAGCCGCCAGGTGCTTCACCGTGCCAGCGGGGGAAGTCAGCTTCAGGATGAGCATGTGCTCCGCGAGCCAGCCCTCGTCGCGGGCCATGACGGAGGCAATGCGCAGCGCGAAGCACTTCTTGCCGAGCAGCGCGTTGCCGCCGTACCCGGAGCCGTACGACCAGATCTCTCGGGTCTCGGGGAAGTGAACGATGTACTTGGTGTCGCTGCAGGGCCAGGCCACGTCGGACTGGCCAGGCTCGAGCGGTGCACCCACGCTGTGGAGCGCGGGCACGAAGTCGCCGTGCTCGCCGATCAAGTCGAGCGCGGCCTTGCCCATGCGGGTCATGATCCGCATGTTGAGCACCACGTAGGCGCTGTCGGTGATCTCGACACCTAGCTGGCTGATGGGCGAGCCGAGCGGGCCCATCGAGAACGGGACCACATACATCGTTCGTCCACGCATCGAGCCTGCGAACAGCTCGGTGAGCGTGGACCGCATCGTGGCTGGGTCCTGCCAGTTGTTCGTCGGGCCTGCGTCCTTCTCCTGCTCCGAGCAGATGAAGGTTCGGTCCTCCACGCGCGCCACGTCGCTCGGGTTGGAGCGCGCCAGGAAAGAGTTGGGGCGCTTTGCCGGATCGAGAGCGATGAGGGTGCCCGCCGTCACCAGCTCGACGGTCAGGCGGTCCCACTCCTCTTGCGAACCGTCGGCCCACTCCACCCGGTCGGGCTGGGTCAGCTCGGCGACCTCCCGGACCCACGTCAGGAGCTTGGCGTTGGAGGTGGGCGCTTCGTTGAGCCCGGAAACAGTCATGGCTGGCACTCCGAGGACGTAGGGCGGGTACAGGCAGCCTGCCCTGAACGAGCCTCAGCATTCCATCCGGCGTTCGGTTGAGTGACCAAACCCACATCTCGCTCACCCCCCACTGCTGGCTTCTTGCGAATCTTGCGCAAGTCGAGGCCGGCGCGACCCCGGTTGAGGGAGGCGTCCCGGCTGGTGAAACGTTGTTCCGCAAGAGGTAGGGTCCGGGCATGCGCGTGCTGATCCTCGGTTGCGGCAACGTCGGACTCGACGTGGCCGCCCGGCTGCGAAGCCAGGGCGACTCCGTGGTCGCCACCACCACCACACCCCGCAGGGTCGCCGAGCTCGAGCAGGTGGCGGACCGCGCACTGGTCCTCAGGGGGGCCGACCGGGTCGCGGTCGCGGAGGCGGCGTCCGGATGCGACGCCGTCCTCGTGTCGGTGAGTCCCCCGGTCGCCCAGGCGGGGACCGTTGAGCAGCGCAAGGCCAGCTACCGCGACGTGCTCGTCGAGTCGAACCTCTCCGCCGCCTCTGCGTGCGATCGCGTGGTGTTCTGCTCTTCCCTGTCTGTGTACGGCGACGGGCGTCAGGAGCCTGGGGCGTGGATCACCGAGCAGACCCCACGCACGGAGGACTCCGATCCGTCGCCGGTGTGCTTCGGGCTCGCGGAGGATGCCGCCCTCGGCGCCAAGCGCGGCGCCGTACTCAGGTTGGCCGACGTGTACGGCCACGCCCGTGACATCGACTTCACCGCCCGGGTGAAGCTGGCCCATGAGTACATGGGCGGGAGCGTCCCTTTCGCCGCCGAGGGTCTGCTCCACCGGGTCCACGTCGAGGACGTTTCCGCGGCGGTGGTCCACGTGCTGCGGTCGGGGCTGACCGGCCTCTACAACTGCGTGCCTGACAGCGTTCCGGCCCCGACCAACGGAGCGACGTTCGACGCGCTAGCCGACGCCGCCGGCGTCCCCCGACTGACCTTTCGGGGTGAGATGGCAACCCCCGTCAAACCTCTGTCGTCGGCCAAGCTCCGAGCCACCGGCTTCGTGTTCGCCCATCCAGACGACCCCATCGCGTAGCGCCACCGGTCCGACGGTTCCTCAACCGACCGCGTGGATCGGTCGACACAGGCGGAATGAGACCTGCCCGCCCCCGACGTACGGTGAACCCCATGCGCGATCAGCTGGCGAGCCTCGCCATCGTCGGGGCGTTCGTGATGTTCCTTGGCGGGCCAGGACCAACGCCAGCTTCCGCCACGGAGCCGATGCGAACGCTGGCTCGGACCTGCACCACCACCGTTCCCGGATCCCTGACCCATCTGCGGGGCGCTGATCAGGTCGTTGTCGTGACGTCGAAGTCGTGGTCGTCCACGCACGCCAAGCTTCGGGCGTACGAGCGCCGCAGCAACGGCACCTGGTGCCGTGTGCTCGGCCCCGTCAAGGCCCGGATCGGCTACTCGGGCTTTGCGTGGGCGAGCAAGCGGTTGCAGAACACCGGGAAGACGCCCGCCGGCACCTTCGCGCTCCCGTGGGCCTTCGGCAACGCCAAAGACCCGGGCACGGCCTTGCGCTACCGCTCGGTCGACGGCAACGACTGGTGGGGCTACGACCCGCGCGTGCCGAAGCGCTACAACCGGTGGCTCGAGCACGGTCTCGGCCCTGTGCGCTCAGGCTGGGCCGAGCACCTGCGGGCGTACGGCCGCCAGTACGACCACGCCGTCGTCATCGACTACAACGACCCCGCGCGGCCAGCGGAGACCTCAAACCCGAACACCCGCAAGGGCGGAGGGATCTTTCTGCACATCAACGGTGGCGGCGCGACCGCCGGTTGCGTCTCGGTGCCCAAGGCCGAGATGCGGCGCATCCTCCGCTGGCTGGACCCTGGATCCGACCCGGTGATCGTCATGGCACCGAAGGACGAGATCACCCGCGCCTGAGGATCGTCGTCGAGGCGGGGGCCGCGAAGCCTGACGCGTGAGGCGCGGGCGCCTGGGTCGCCTTCGACGACAAGGCTCCTGGCAACGGCATGTACGCCGCCAGCTCGGCCGCGCGGCCTGGACGGCCGAAGTGCCAGCCCTGGCCGTGGTCGACACCGAGGTCGGCGAGAACGTCTGCGTCGTCGGCAGTCTCGATGCCCTCGGCCACGACCGAGGCCGAGCAGCCGTGGGCAAACTCGACCAGCGAGTGCACAAGGGTCTTGAGAACCGGGTCGGTGGCGACTCCGTGCACGATCGTGCGGTCGAGCTTGATGACATCCGGCCCGGTCAGCACGATGTGCCGAAGCGACGAGAAGCCAGCGCCGACATCGTCGATGGCCAGGCGCATCCCTCGGGCGCGCAACGGCGCCAGGGCGTTGTCGAGAGCCGAGTAGTCGGTGACCCGGTCGTGCTCGGACAGCTCAAGGATGATGCGCTCAAGCGGGAACCCTGACAGGAGCAACGTGCAGCGGGTGGTCATCAGGGTGGCTGGTGACACGTTCATGGCGACGTATCCGGCGACCGTGCGCAGGTGGTCGGCGGCCCGCTCCAGGGCTAGCAGCTCCAGCTCGTGGCCGCGCCCGACGCTGTGCGCCTCTTCGAAGCAGAGGTCTGGCGGACGGTTCCAGGCCTCGGGAAACCGGCTCAGGGCCTCGGCCCCGATCCGGTAGCCGGTCGCTAGGTCCACGATCGGCTGAAGGAGCACGGTCGGGCCACCGGCCGCCATGAGCGGTGCCAGCCGTCCCTCGATCTCCTCACGCCGGGCCCGTTCGTGGACGGCCGGCTCGACGATGACAGCGGCGGCGTGCGCCAGCACGTCCATCAGCGCTTTGTCGCGCTCGGAGAGCTCCTTGTCCGACGTGAGCCCGGCCGCGCAGAACGTGCCATAGAGCTCGCCGTCGCTCAGGACGACCGGGACGGAGACGTACGAGCGGATGCGAGGCAACCGCGCCGCCGGCAGCCGCATGGCTTCCGGGAAGGCGCGGACGTCGGGGATCACCGGTGGCAGCTTCTTGTCGAGAATCGCCTGGCAGAAGGTCGTCGCCTGGACCTGCTTGGCACCCTCCTTGAACAAGAAGGGCACCGAGGACTCGACGACCTCGAGGTGCTGGGTCGTCCCGTCCATCCGGGACAGGAACGCGACACTGAGCTGCAGCGACGACTTCGCCGTACGCAGCAGCTCGGCCACCTGCTCCTCGGAGTCGGTGCGTTGCCTGCCCATCGGCCCCCCTCAGGCGTCCATCGCACGCCGAGGGCAGACCCCCCGGCTCCACCGGTGTATCGACCTGGGGGAGCGGGGACTTCAGTCCCCTGGCAGCGAGCAGCGGCGAAAAGGGCCATACCCTCGCTGGGTGACCGACCCGCACGTGACCGTGGCGACAGCGGACGACCGCGACGTCGTGGTGGCCACCGTCACGGCTGCGTTCGTGGACGACCCAGCCTTCGCGTACTTCGCTGGCAGTCCCCGCTCCTACTCCGACTTCGCCACGAGGTTCGCCGGCCAGCTGTTCGACAAGCGCGTGAAGGCAGGGACGGTCTGGGTGGTCGAGGGCGGCCTGTCGGTGGCCATGTGGGACGCGCCAGCGCCAGGCGAGCCGGTCCACGACGCTCAACCGGACGAGTTGCCCGCGGCGGATGTTCTGACCGACGACGAGCGGGCGCGCCTCGCCTCCTACGACGCGATCGTCGAGCGAGTCCGGCCTCGCGGCAGGCACTGGTATCTCGGCGTGCTGGCTACCCACCCGCAGCACGCAGGCCGGCGATGGGGACGAGCGGTCATGGCGGCCGGGCTCGCGGCGGCAGACCGCGACGGTCTCGACGCCTACCTGGAGACGACCCACGAGGAGAACGTCGGGCTGTACGAGCGCTCCGGCTGGCAGGTGACGCACACCGAGCAGGTCGCCGACATCACGGTCCGCGTCATGACGCACCCGCCGGCTCAGGCCCTGGGCTGACCGCCTTGTCGCTCAGCCGACACTGGCCGCGCGCACGGCCTTGATCTGGGCGGCTGTGAGCGCACGGTCGTAGACCCGAAGGTCATCGATCCGGCCATCGAAGTAGGCCTCGATGAGCCCGGCGGATGTCTTGTTCTTCGCGCCCACGGCCAACGGCTCGGCGTTGCTGCACGTGCGTCCGGTCACGGGCATCGAGGCGTCGAGCACACCGTTCACGTAGATCCGTAGCCGGGCGCCGTCGTAGGTCGTCGCGATGTGCACCCACGTGCGCGCCTTGATCGGCCGCACGCTGTCCAGATAGCGCCAGGTGTTACCCGACTGGCCGTCGCAGCTACCGAAGAATCCGCCGGATCGGACCTTGCGCGAGTCGGTGCGAATGTTCATCCAGTAGGCACCAGCCTTCTCGAGGACCTCCCAGCGGTCGTCGTGGATCCTCGGAACGAGACGAACCCACGCTGCAAGCGTGTATCGATCGACGTCGAGCGTGGCCGCGTCAGGAACGTCCAGGAACTGCCGCTGCCGCGAGTCGAGGGACAACGCGCGGCCGTGGCCAGCCTTCCCCGCGGCGGTGGTCGGCAGGACCACTCCCCTGAGAACCCCGTTCACCCCCGACGGCGACCGATCGATAGCGCTTCCGGCTGGGAGGGACTCGAAGCCGTAGCCGAGCACCCAGCCCGCGGTCGGAGCCGGCGCGGCACCCGCGGGCAGGCTTGCCAGGGTCACCATCGCGACACCGGCGATGACGATCCCCGCAGTGGTCAGCAACCGTCGTCTCATCGCCGCTCCCGGCCCGTAACTCGGGCACCGTGGCCATGATGCCTGAACACGCGCCTTCCTGCCTACGACTCAGACCACCAGGACCAGGATCAGGGCAAGCGTGCCCGCAGCCACCAGACCCAGCACCGTCGGCAGATCGATCCGGCTGGGTGGGATGGCCCGGTCCTCCTTGATGGCCTTCTCGATGGCCCGCCAGCGACCCCGCGACGTGGCGCCCATCAGGATGCCGATCGCGACGAGCACGACCCCCGCCACCCGACGCAGTCCGGTGTAGCCCGCATCAGGGAAGACGCCGACAACCGCGACGCCCGCTGCCAACAGAGTCAGCGAGGTCCTCACATAAGCCAAGTAGGTGCGTTCGGCGGCCAAGACCGTCCGGTAGTCGGGACCCAGGTCCTCATCCGCGGGCATGGGTTGAGTGTGCCAGCAGCACGTTCAGGTCGAGGTCTCGCGGGGGCGTACGACGTGTTGCGGCACCCAGGCCACGACCAGGGCCTCCCACCCGTGGTCGCCGCGGGGGCCAGTCGCGTCGTCCTCCGGATCGACCTGACGCCAACCGTGCACCGTGCCCGCCACCTCCACCGACCTTGAGGCGAGCCAGCACGGGCGGCCGTCGTCGTCCTCGCGTCCCGCGTTTACGGCGGGGACGGCCGGCGGGGCTGACGGAACATCCGTCGCCGAGGACGGCGGGACCGGCCCTCGGCGACGGCCAGCCAGCGTCGGTCTCGCGCCGTCGACGCTCCTGTTCATCCCGCCGGCGGCCACAGAGGCACTCTGCCACAGAGTCGAACACCTGTTCTAGTCCTGGACAGTGCCGGGAGGTGCGGTCAGTGGTAGAAGTACGGATCGAGGACGCTGACCTGCGCGACGCTGTCGACCGGAAGCCCGTTGCTGCCTGCGGCGGCCTTGATGGCTTCGGGGTCGGGCGCGTCGTAGATGCAGTAGGTCTTCTTCTTGTCTTCGCTCACGTAGGAGTGAACCCACGTCACGCCGACGGCGGCGTTGTTGCCGACGACGTTGAGGCAGGTCGAGGCCCCGTCGCTCGTCGTCGGGATCAACAGGCCGTCGGGGAACGTGCGCTCGACGAGGTAGCGGGGCATGAATGGCTCCTTCAGCGTGGGGACCGGCTTTCGGCCCTGCGTGTCCAGTCAGCCAGGCTCACGCGGCCACGACATCGGGAAGCCGTCCCATCTTGGGCCGACGCGGTCCCTAGGTTGCGCCGGCTCAGCCCACGGGCGCGAGGTCTCGCGCGAGACGCACGGCCTCGAGCCGCGATGAGGCGCCCAGCTTGGCGAGGATCGCGGACACGTGGTGCCCGACGGTCTTCTCCGACAGGTGCAGACGCTCGGCGATCTCGGCGTTGCGCAGCCCCTCGTCCAGGAGCTCGAGGACGTCCACTTCTCGATCGGTGAGCCCCCCGACGTTCGAGCGGGTGCTGGGGCGCGCGCCGCGAGGAACCTTGGCGCCGATCGAACGCAGCTTGGCGTCCGTACGGTCTACGAGCACCTTCGCGCCCAATTGCTCGAACAGGGCCCGGGCCTCGCGCAGGTCGACCTCGTCGTCGCTGTCGAGCAGCGCCCAGGCGGCCCGGTAGGGGGCGCCGGCCTTGGTCCAGAAGTCGGCAGCCTCTCGGTGTCGGCCGGTGAGAGACCACATCTCCGGCTGGCGCAGGCCGTCCGGAGGGTCGTCGATGAGGCCCGCGCGCCATACGAGCAGCGTCAGGTCGCGCATGCAGCTCCTCGTCCTGGAGGCGCACCGACTCCTCGTACCAGTGCATCGCCTCTGCCCGGACCGCCTCGTTATCTCCCTCGAGCAGATGGGCTTCACCTCGCGCCAGGGCAACCGTCCCCTGGTATCCGAGCGTCTGAGTCTTGTCGATGTAGTCGCGCGCCTCGTCGAGATAGGCCCAGACGTCATCGCGATCGCCGCGCCGCGCGCCCAGCAGTCCGATCGCCATCAGCGGCTCGATCCGGCTGGCTCGCCCGGTGTTGCGCACGTAGAGCAGGTCGTGCGCCTCGGCCATCGCCTCGTCCCACCGACCGAGGTCGAGCTTCATCGTGATCACGCTCGCAAGCGCGCACATCAGGTGACCGTGGAGGTCGTGATCGGCGGTGTAGCGCACCGCCTCCTCCATCCGGGCGTGCGCCTCCGGGAAGTCGAACAGCAGCCAGGGGATCCAGGCGACCGACTGGTAGGTGTTGCCGGCCATGTCCTCGTCCCCGATGTCCAAGGCGATCTGCAGTCCCTCGCGCATCTCCTCGTCGCCGCGCTGCGACTCGCCGAGTCAGGAGATGGGTCATGCCAAGGCTCGCGAGAGCCCTGGCCTCGACGTCCCTGGCGCCGACGTCGCGGGACATGTCGAGGGCCTCCTCAAGCCAGACGATCGCCTCCGCGTTCTCCGACGCACGGAGGTGATGGGCGCCGCGGTAGCGCAGCGTGCGGGCCAGGTGCGGGCTGGGACCGGTGCCCTCGAGCAGCGCGAAGCCTCGTCGATCAACGAGGTGCCCTGGGCTGTTGTCGCCGATCGTGTAGTACGACTGGTCGAGACCGAGCAGCGCGTCCACAGCCTCCAGCGTGCGGCCGGCCGGTCGCAGCAGCTCGAGCTGCTGGTTCCACGCCTCGATCGCGTGCTCGTGGTCGTCGGCCACCTGGCACTCGTAGGCACGCTTCCCGAGCAAGCCGATGCGCGCTTCCTCATCGAGCAGCTCGGCGTACGGCAACGCGCGCCCGTACTGGAAGGCCGCCTCACGGTGCGATCCGAGGCTCGCCGCCAGGTCTCCCGCCGCGATGGCGAACTCGAGCACGGCCGGACCGTCACCCGCCTGGGCCGCGTGGTCGGCAAGCCGTGCCAGGGGGCGGGGCACGATCGGAAGCGTGCGCAACCGGTCGAGCACCTGCCAGTGCAAGGCTCCCAGCCGACCGGGCGTGATTCCCGACAGCACGGCTTGGCGGACGAGCTCGTGCCGGAAGCCGTACGTCGGAGCGTCGTAGCGCAACATCCCGGAGGTCACGCACTCGTCGATACCCTCCGCGGGAACGTCTGGCAACGCGTGGACGAGGGACGGCTCGATGCGCGCGCCGATGACCGCAGCCGCCTGCAGGGCCAGCCGTGCCTGCGGTGAGAGACGGTGGACGCGAGACAACACCGCCTCCTGCACCGACGAGGGCAGGTGCTCACCGCCCGAAGCCAGCACCTCGGTGACGAAGAAGGCATTGCCACCGGTCTCGGCGTGCAGGTCGGCGGCGTCGATGCCGCTGCCGGTGGCAAGCTCGGCGACAGCCGCCTCGCTGAGCAGCGGAACGCCGAGGCGCCGGACGCCCCCCAGCGAAGCGATGTCTCCGAGCATGACGCGTAGCGGGTCGGACGGCTCGAGGTTCTCGTCGCGGTAGGTCACGACGACGAGCAGGCAGGTGCGGTCGATCCTGCGAGCCACGAAGCGCACGAAGTCGTACGTCGAGGCGTCGGCCCAGTGCAGGTCCTCGATGACGAGGACCGCCGGCCCCGACGCAAGGGCGGCGAGCGTGGCCTCGAACAACCCGTCCCGCTCTCCCGAGCGCAACATCTCCGCCACGGTCGAATCCAGCAAGGGTGCGACATCGACGAGGGGGCCGAGGGCTCGCGGCGAGGACAGGGGGTCGCAGGCCCCCCACAGGACCGGAGCACGTTCGGCCGCCGAAACGCTCCATTCCCGGACCAGCGCCGACTTCCCCGCGCCGGTCTCGCCGTGCAGGAGCACCAATCGGCCGGAACCGCTCAGGGCCTCCTCGTGCAGCCCTTGAAGGGACTCGACGAGCGACGCCCTCTCCACGAGAGCCACGCCGTCAGAGTACGCACGCTCGTCGCGTCGTTGGGGCAAGAACTGCGAGACGCCCACGGTGTCCAGGGACGGGTCCTGGGCCAGCACCATCCGCTCCATCTCCTGCAGCTGGGGTCCGGGGTCCACGCCGAGCTCGTCGGACAGGACGGCGCGGGCGCGCTGGTAGGCGGCGAGCGCGTCAGCCTGACGTCCAGCCCGGTACTGGGCACCCATCAGCAACGCCCAGAAGGATTCCCTCATCGGGTGCCATCGCACGAGCGCCTCGAGTTCGGCGACGGGTGGCGCCACCCCAGGACGACCGAGATCGGCGGTGATTCGCCGCTCGAGGGCGTCCAGCCGTAGGTGCGAGAGCCGGTCAGCCTCCGCCTCGAGCGGGGCGCAGCCGGCGAACTCGCCGTACGGCGCTCCGCGCCACAGCTCCAGGGCCTGTCCCAGGATCCGGCTGGCGTCGTCGAGGCGACCCTGCAGCAAGGCCTTGCCGCCTTCACTGACCTGCCGCTCGAGGACGAGGGCGTCGACATCCTCCTCAGCAACATCGAGGAGGTATCCGTGGCGACCGGTCCTCACGACGTCAGCCACCGGGAGGTCGCGTCGCAAGCGGGCCACGTGCGACTGCAAGGTCGCGGGGGCGGCGGGCGGGGGTGACTCCCCCCACAGCGCCTCGACCAGCTGGTCTCCGCTCACCTCGCGTCCGGGCGTGAGCGCCAGCACCGCCAAGAGGCGGCGCGGCAGCGGACCGCGTACCTCGACGGCGCGTCCGTCGTGACTGACTTCCAGCGTTCCGAGCACCCAGATCTCCATGGACGTGAGCGTAAGAAGCACTCGTCGGCCGCCGCGACGGGAGAAATCCCCAGATTGAGGTTTGCGCCTTGCTTGCAGGCGACCCGGGAGAACGGCCCCGACCGTGCCAGGGCGTTGCCAGCGGTGGCCGCCATGGTCAGGTCCCGTCGCCGACCGGCGGCGAAGGACCAGACCCAAGGAGCACATCATGGCCATCACGACCCGAACGGCGACGACCGAGCCTCAGCTGGACGCAGCCGCACCCCCGACCCCGTCGAAGACCGCCACCGAATCGAAGGACCGCCGCAATCGCCGGGTCGCGGTTCTGGCGGTCGGCGGGTTCGCCGCCCTGGCTGTGGTGGGCACCGCAGCTGGCATCGTCCTCGCCACCCGCAGCGCACCCTCAACCGCCCAGCCCGCCCCCACGGTGGCCGGTCCTACGACGACCCTGCCGAACGATGCCGCTGAGTCCGCCCACGGGGCGGGCGAAGGGATCCAGTTCTTCTCCGGGTACGCCCCGACCACAGGGACAAATGCCTCACCAGAGCCGATCGAGGTCGCGCACGGTGCTGGCAGCTCGGTGCTGTCGACCTCCGGGTCGAGGGTGCGGTAGCCCCAGCCGGCCGGTCGGGCAGCGCCCCTGGCATGGCGCGACGGACGCGTCCTGCCAGGGAGCCGCACCATCGGAACTAGCCTGTCAGCGCCGCGGCTTCACGAATGAGCTCGAAGACTGCCTTTGCTTCAGGGATCGCCACCGAGTGCGAGCCACCGGGAACTTCCACAGTCCGCCGCGAACCGGCCCTCGCGGCCATGAATCGATGGGCCTCCACAGGAATGTTCTTGTCCGCCTCGCCGAACAAGAACCACGACGGGATCGCCCTCCATGCCGGTTCACGCGAAGCCTCGTTCAACGCCGACTCGACGATGGGCCGCTGGGTAACCGCCATGACCGCTGCCTCGTGCGCTGACAAGTCCGCAGCAAACTGATCGTGGTACTTGTCCGGCAAGATGTAGAGATCGGTCCCACCATCCGGCAACGGAATTGGTGCGAGAGTCTCACCCAAGGTGCCTCCCTCGTAGCGGCCCGCGAGATCGGCTGACGACTCGCCAACGTCCGGCGCGAAGCCACCGATGAAGACGAGAGCCTTGACTCGTTGATTGCCCGTGGCCCCGTTGCTGATCACCGTGCCTCCATAGGAATGGCCAACAAGGACGATGTCGCCGTTCGTGCCGGCCAAGACACTCGCTAGATACTCGGAGTCGCTACTGACACCTCGCAGCGGGTTCGCCACCGCGACCACGGGAAAGCCTTCGCCAAGCAACAGATCAATCACGGCGTTCCAACTGGAAGAATCGGCGAACGCGCCGTGGACGAGGACAACAGTCGGCCTTCCGGCGTCTGTGGGCGTGACAGTCATGCGGCCACTCCTTCGGGTAGGTCTCGGCTGCGCGTGATGGCAGCGATCTCAACGATCCCGTTCTTGGCCGCCGAGAGGTATCGGTCAGATGACTGCTACCTGCGACCGCGGCCGAAGGCCGTGCGCCCAGGAACTGCAGGGCGAGGAGCAGTGATTTGACTGATGCCTTCGCCGGGCCTGGCGAACCATCCTGGGGCCAGGAGCGATGCGGATGCGCTACCGGTGGTCCCGAAGGGTGGCTCTTCACCCTAGTTCTGACAAGACAATGGAGGCTCTCGTGTTCAGTGCCAACGTCGAGGATCCAGGAACCATCCCGGACCTTCAACCTGTGTTGGTCGACTTGCTGGACCTGGCCCTACTGGCCAAACAGGTTCATTGGAACGTGAATGGGCCCAGGTTCCGCGCGGTACATCTGCAGCTCGACGAGATCGTCGCGGAGGTTCGCGAGTATGCGGACGCCGTGGCCGAGCGATCGGTCACGGTCGGTACCGCACCGGATGGACGCGCGTCGGCCATCTGCTCGGGAAGTCGGCTGGCCGCTGGCTGGCCGAACGAAATGCCGGCAGGGCCTATCACGGACAGCGAGGCGGTTGAGCTCGTGAACGGGGTGCTGACTCAGATGATCGCCGGGCTGGACGAAGCCATTGCGGCAACGGCGGAACAGGATCCTGTCACCCAGGACCTGCTCATTCAGGCGAGCGGCGGGCTCCAGAAACAACGCTGGATGCTCATAGCGTCGCGCTAGTGGCCGCCAACAGTGGAGGCGAACCCTCCAACGGCGTGCAACTCAGGCGAACCAACCGGACGGGGTGAGCTCGGTGCCCATCCGCGGCACGTACTGCTCGAAGTAGATCCGCGCGATCAGCTCGCGCCGCGAGCGAACGTCGGCCTTCTCGAAGACCGACTTCAAGTGGTCCTGCACGGTGTACGCCGATACGTGCAGCGTCGCGGCGATCTCCTTGGTGTCGACCCCTTGAAGCACGAGTTGCGTGACATCCCGCTCGCGCGACGTGAGCCCGAAGGCGGCGACAACGAGGGCCACGATCTCCGGCGGCCTGGCCTCCTCGATCGTCACGACCACCTCGCCGGCCCGGTCCCCAGCGGCGGACAACGGCCCGGCGTGCAGGACCAGCCACATACCGCTGGCGGTGCGCACGCGGCATCGAGGAGGCACGTCGGTGTCACCCCGCGCGTAGCGGCGGGCGGCTCCGACCAGCGACGCGACGGGAGACAGCGGGTCGGCGGCGGCAGCACCCGTAGCCAGGCCGCCGAGTCGCTCTTCGGCACCGACGCTCATCTGCACGATCTGGTCGTCGGCGCCCACGATCACCACAGCCGGTCCGAACAAGGAGACCGGTGGCGGAGCATCAACCAGCCGCGTCAGCACCCCGGTGCGCACACCGTGTGCGAGTGGGGCGGAGAGCGAGGCGAGAAAATCGATCTCGACACCGTCGAACGGTGGGTCCTCCGGGCCACGGAACAACGCCATCGCGCCCCACACCTGCTCACCCGCCCGAAACAGCAGCCGGGCTTCGTCGGCGAAGCCGAAGCGTGGCTTCATGAAGGCGTTCATCCGGCCCGACTCCTCGATGTTGCCGTGGGTCAGGTGGTGCACACCGGCCGCGGGGCTCTCGGCCTTGGCCAGCTCGGAGAAAGCCGTGGGCTCGACGCTCCCGTACTCGATCAGGCCAAACTCGTGGTCGTGCTCGTTGAGGTCACGCAGATATCCGTACTTCCGGGCGCTGGTGAGCAGATGCGTGCTGGGGTCGTGCGTGGCTATGCAAGCGCCGACCCAGGGAACCGCCCGCGCGACGGACTCGACGGCTTCCTCGAGGAATGTGTCCAGATTGAGGCCCGCCCGGGCAACGACATCGACGTCCTGGCGAACCCTCGCCTCGACCAGCCCCGGGCCCATGTGCACCATTCTGCGACACGCCCCGCCGCAGGCGCTATCCCATAAATCTGGGGCACCCGCATCCCAGACGGGGCCGTCGAAAACTCCCCACGAATCCGGGATGGTCGCCACCAGGCCCGGGCCGCAGTGTAAGACCCGACAGCAGAGCAGACGACGAGAGGAATCCCCGATGACCGCCAACACCAGCGTGACCAGCCCCGCCGATGCCCTGCGCGGAGCATGCGAGGTCCACCTGCCGGGTGATGACGGCTACGACGCGGCCCGGATGCCGTGGAACGTCGCGGTCGACCAGCGCCCGGCCGCCGTCGCGGTCCCCCGCAGCATCGAGGAGGTCTCTCACGTCGTCCAGGCCGCAATCCAGGCGGGCCTACGCATCGCGCCGCAGAGCACGGGCCACGGCGCCGCTGCCCTGGGTGAACAACCGCTGGACGACGTGGTGCTGGTACGGCTGTCCTCGCTGACCGGGGTGACGATCGACCCCGAGGCGCGCACGGCGCGCGTCCTGGGCGGCACCGTGTGGCAAGACGTCGTTGCCGCTGCAGCGCCGCATGGCCTCACCGCCCTGCACGGCAGCGCCGCCGACGTGGCCGTCGCCGGCTACTCGCTGAGTGGTGGTTTGTCCTTCTACGGCCGCAAGCACGGTCTGGCGGCCAACTCGATGCGGGCGATCGAGGTCGTCACCGCGGACGGCCGGCTTGTGCGGACCACCAGCGAGGAGCACCCCGAGCTCTTCTGGGCGCTGCGAGGCGGCGGCGGCAACTTCGGGGTGGTCGTGGCCATCGAGATCGACCTGCTGCCCTACCCGGACGTCTACGCCGGTCTCCTCTTGTGGGACCGCGACCGCGCGCCCGAGGTTGTGCCCGCGTGGATCGAGTGGACGCGCTCGGTCCCGGAGTCAGTGACGACCTCGTTGCGGGTGATGAGCTTCCCGCCGCTGCCCGAGCTGCCTCCCTTCCTCTCAGGTCGGGACGTCGTCGTCATCGACGGAGCCGTCCTCGAGGAGGACGATGGAGCCGAGGGGATCCTGGCCGGGCTCCGCGCCCTTGCGCCGGAGCTCGACACCTTCGGCCGGATCCCCGCCTCGGGACTGCTGGCCATGCACATGGACCCACCCGGACCCACGCCGGCCGTGGCTGACCACAGCGTCCTCGGACCACTCGATGCCCGACGCCGTCGACGAGCTCCTCCGCCAGGTCGGCCCCGGGACGACGACCGGCCTGCTGTTCACCGAGCTGCGCCATCTCGGCGGCGCCTTCGCCCGCCCGCCCGCCGACGGCGGGGCACTCTCGGCTGTCCCCGGGGACTACGCGCTCTACTGCCTCGCCATGGCGCCCACGCCACAGGCAGCCGTGGCGGGTCGCTCGGCGGCATTCTCGGTGACCCGGGCCATGGCGTCCTGGTCGTTGCCCCACCTCGCGCCCACCTTCACGGATACCCGCGTCGGGGCGGGCCGGCTCTACCGGGACGACGACCTGGAACGCCTCCGTCAGATTGCCGCTGCCGTGGACCCCGAACGGAGATTCGTCGCCAACCATGGCCTCGGCAGGTCCTGACTCGACGAGGATCCCTCGGAGTCTCATGATCGGATGGGCCATCGCGGCGCGGGCGTCTCATCGGCTCACGTGCGCCAACGAGGGCCCTTCGACGGGACAGCACATCGGGGACGTCCCCGAAGATCCGCCCCGAGACGGGACGCTGCGGATAGTCGCGAACGCGATGGCGCTACCCATCACGAGGAGGGCGGACGCGACGAGCAGCCCGGCGCGGAACCCGAGGGCAAACGACACGGGGTTGCCGTAGGCGTCGCCGGTTATCCCGGAAACGGCCGGTAGGGCGGCGACTGCGAGAAGCCCGGCTGCCCGGGCGACCGCGTTGTTGACTCCCGAAGCGACGCCGGCGTGACGGATGTCCGCGGCGGCGAGCACGGTTGCGGTCAGAGGCGCCACGAGGAGGGCGAGCCCCACGCCGAACACCGTGACGGCCGGGAGCACATCGGTGACATAGCTCGCCTGGGGGCCGATGGTGCGCATCAGCAGGACACCCACCGCGCAGATCAGAGGTCCGAGGGTCATCGGCAGCCGCGGTCCGATCCGCTGGGCGAGCTGTCCAGCCCGGGCGGACAGCAACAGCATGGCGACGGTGATGGGGAGCACGGCGGTTCCTGCTCCGAGCGCGCTGTAGCCGGCGACGACCTGGAGCTGGACGACGAGCAGCAAGAAGACACCTGCGAACGCCGCATAGACGAGAAACGTCACGGCGTTGGCAGCGCTGAACTGCCGGGAGGAGAACATCGACAGCGGCAGCATCGGATGGGTTTGGCGCGCCTCCACGGCGACGAACCCGGCCAGTCCGAGTAGCCCCACCAGACCGGAGAGCACGACCTGGGCGGAGCCGACTCCGAGAACTGGAGCGGCGATGACCGCGTAGGTGACACCGGCGAGCCCGATCAGGGCCAGCGCAGCACCCCAGACGTCGACGTGGTGCGAGGCCCCGGGGTCCTTCGTCTCGGGGATGTGCCTGACGGCAACAATGACCACCACGACTGCGAACGGGACGTTGATGAGGAACACCCACCGCCACGACGCCCACAGGATCAGCCAGCCCCCGAGGAACGGCCCGATCGACGTGGCCACGCCGCCAAGCCCGGACCACGCTCCGATCGCCCGGGCCCGATCGGCCGGGGCGAAGGTCGCCTGGATGATCGCGAGGCTGCCCGGGGTGAGCAGCGCGGCGCCCACTCCCTGGAGCGCGCGGGCGGCAATCAGCCATCCGGCGCTCGGTGCTGCCCCGCAGAGCATCGAGGCCAGGGCAAACCACGAGACGCCCACGATGAAGATCCGGCGCCGCCCGTAGCGGTCGCCGAGGGCCCCCGCGAGCAGGATCAACGACGCGAGCGTCAGGGTGTAGGCGGTGATGGTCCACTGCAGAGCGGCGAAGCCCACGTCCAGGTCCGCGCCGATGGCCGGGAGCGCCAGGTTCACCACGGTCGCATCGATGCCCGCCAGGGCGGACCCGAGGACGGTGGCCAGGAGCAGCCACCGTCCTGGTGGGGTGCCGTAGCGGACGGCTTCAGCACCCGACCGGTGTCCGGCCCGCGTCGTCATCTTCGGCTACTGCCGTAGTCAGCCAGGGCGGCTGCGCGTCACGACTCGGGCTGCAGGCCCTGCTCAGCGAGCCATTCCAGGCACGCCCATGCGACGTCCTTCCACCCACTGTCGACCACCAGGGAGTGCCCTCGGTCCTTGAACTCGTGGAGCTCGGTGACCGCGTGGGAGCCGAGGTACTGCTTGAGCGTCGACCGGGTGATGACCGCGGGCACCGTGTGGTCCTCCCCCCCGCTGATGAGCAGGAGAGGCCCGCGATTGTCGTTGCCCGTGTTCACCTTGGCCGGGGAGTGCAGCGAGAAGTTCGCCGTTGCCGCCTCGAACAGCGGCTTGCCAGGCGCGGGGATCGTCCAGGCATCGAAGATCCGGTCAGACTCCTCGATGGGCAGGGTGTTGCCGAAGCTGTAGCGGAACTGCTCTTTCGTCAGAGACACCGCCTTGTGCTTGTTGGCCGGATTCTTGAACACGGGCAGCGTCGCCCGCAGGGCCGACAGCGGAAGCGGCAGGACGCCCTTGATCTGCGCAGCGTCGATGGCGATGGCAGCGGCGGCGGCGTCCATCCCGAGCAGTTTCTCGGAGATCATCCCTCCGAAGGAGTGCCCGATCAGAATCGGCTTGGCCGGGAGGTCTTCGATCAGGGCGAGATAGTGGGTGACGACGTCGTCGATCCCCTTGTCAGCGATGGCGTCGGGGTTGGCGCGGGCACCGGCGACTGTGTCGGCGACTCCGGGCCACTCAGGCGCGGTAGCTGCGTACCCCGCCTGCTCGAAGAGCTCGATCCAAGGCTGCCACGAGGTCGAGTGCAGCCACAGGCCGTGGATGAAGACCACGGGGGGTCGGGTGTCGGTCATGATGAGTCCTCCTCTGGGTGCGGGCGATAAGGCGATCGTCGTGGCGCCGACCCTCCCCCGGCTTCCGTCAGTTGACTGAGTCGCACCCGAGCGCCGCCGCAGTCATCTGACCGAAGTCGCGGGCGCCACCCGGCTCCTACCTTCGCTCGCATGGACCTCGAGCTTCGCGGCACGACCGCGGTCGTCACAGGAGCAGGCAAAGGCATCGGGCTGGCGACGGTGCGCGCGCTCGTACGCGAGGGCGCGACAGTGGTCGCCGGGTCGCGAACGGTCACGCCCGAGTTGGCCGCACTCCGCGTCGAGGGTGTCCGGGCCGTCGAGGTCGATCTGGCGACAGCCGACGGACCAGCGCACCTCGTGGCGGCGGCAGGGCCCGAGCTCGCCATCGTGGTCAACAATGTCGGCTTCGTGGCCCCCCGGCCCGACGGCTTCGCGAGCGTCACCGACGAGATGTGGCTGCAAACCCTCGAGCTCGACCTGCTAGCCCACGTGCGCACCCTGCGCGCCGCACTGCCGGTGCTCGTCGCGCGAGGCGGCGGCAGCATCGTCACGATCGGCTCGGTCAACGCCCACCTTCCCGATCCGCTGGTCGTGGACTACTCGTCAGCCAAGGCAGCGCTGGTGAACCTCACCAAGTCGGTGTCGAAGGAGTTCGGCGCGCAGGGGATCCGGGCCAACACGATCAACCCCGGCCCGGTGGCTACCGATCTGTGGCTCGGTGCGGGCGGCGTCGCGGACGTCGTCGGCTCGGCAACCGGTCAGGATCCGAGGACAGTCGAGGAGGCTGCCGCGGCGAGCATGGTGACGCGCCGCTTCACCCGGCCCGACGAGGTCGCAGACCTGGCCGTGGTGCTTGCCAGCGGTCGGTGGCCCAACCTGACCGGCGCGAGCGTCTCGCTGGATGGTGGGCTCATCGCCACGATGTGAGCAGCCCTGCCCGTCGGTCAGGCCCACTCCGTGCGGAGGGCGCCCGCGAGCTGGTTTCGGCTCGTGATCCCCAGCTTCGGGAAGATCCGATAAAGATGAGAGCCGACCGTGCGGTGGGAGAGAAACAGTTGCTGGCCGATCTCCCGGTTGGACAGGCCTTGCGCGGCGAGTTCCGCGATCTGCGCCTCTTGCGGCGAGAGGCCATCACGGGCGTTTGAGGCCGGGAGCCAGCCGGGCTCCCCCGTCGCCCGGAGCTCTCGGTCCGCACGCGAGGCCCACGTCGCCGCACCGAGAGCCGTGAACGCGCCCCGCGAGGATCGGAGCGGCTCCCGCGACTCCAGCACGCGCCGCTGCCGGCGCAGCCACTCCCCGAGGGCGAGCTGGAGACGGGCGCGGTGCCATGGGTAGGGGGCTGCAGCCCCGTCAAGGGCCGCCTTGAAACGCTCCTCGGCGATGGCGTCGTCCGCGAGCACGGCGTGGGCGTATTCGAGTGCGATCACCGAGCCTGCGGCCGGCGACTCGCCGAGCAGCTCCTCCATGGACGACAGCAGCCCTCGTACGGCGTCGCGTCGCCCGGTCCGGGATGCAGCGTCCGCGAGATACCCGAGTGCCCAGAGCTGTTGGACTCGTTGGTGGGCCGGATCCGCGGGCACGAAGATGCGGTGCAGCTCGCCGTAGGACTGCTCTGGATGGTCGGATCCGAGCTCGGCCACACCTCGCGTCTGCTGGATTGCGGCGAGCAGCGATGAGCTCGCGTTCGGCGTGCTCATGGCCGTGTGCTCGGCCTCCGCCAGCAGAACGTGGCGCGCGTCCCACCGACCAGCGACAGCGTCCGTGAAGGCGACAGCGATCCGGGCGCTCGCTGCCCATACGGCCTGGCCCGTCTCGTCGCCGAGCCGCACTGCCTCCTCGGCTGATCGCGCCGGATCGAACACTCCGAGGTTGACCTCCGCCCACGACCGGATCGACAGGACCTCGGCCAGCAGGCTGAGTCTCCCTTGAGCCCGTAGCTCACCCGCGGCTGTCGAGAGGAACGTGATGGCGCGGTCGAAGTCACCGACGCAGAACGCGGCGATGCCGAGAAGACCAGCGAGGTCGGGTCGGCCCCGCGCATCGGCCGGCCACTCGTCGAGCTGCTGCGCCACGACGGCGCTGGCGTCGAGGGATTCAGTCAGCGCGATCACGGCGAGCAGCCGAGGGTCGCTGGCGGGGAGGCCGAGCCCGTGTGCGGCGTCGACGATCTCGGTGCGCACCTCTCCGCCCGGATCACGCCACCAGACCCTGCGGGCAGAGCCGAAGAGCAGCTGGGCGGCAAGGTCGACGTCGCCGTCACCCGTGGCGGCACGCGCAAGGCCGACCAATCGACGGATCTCAGTTGGCTCGCTCGAGGAACCGTCGTGGAATGCACCCTCGAGCCAGGTGAGCCGCGAACGGTCGCGCGTGCGCAGTGGCGCTCCGGCGACCCGCGCCTTGAGCTCCTCAACCTGGTCGAGCCGGCCCAACTCAAAGGCGGCCTCTGCCGCCCCGAGCAGGCGAGATGACCGTGTCTCCGGGTCCGGCGTCAACGCGGCCGAGCGCTCCAACCACAACACCGCGGTGGCGACCGCGCCGCGTCGACGCGCATCGCCAGCCGCGACCTCGAGCTCTGCCGCGACCTCTTCGTTGCGACCCGCCACCGACGAGGCCCGGTGCCACACCGCGCGGTCCCCGTCGGCGGCCACGACCTCCGCCAGCGCCGCGTGCGCGCGATGACGCCGGTCCGGCGCCATCGCGTGACGCAGCGCCGAACCGATCAGCGGATTGGGGATCCGGTAGCGATCGCCGACCACCGTGAGGAGGCCGACACGCACAGCACGCTCCACCGCGGTGTCATCCACGGGCGACCCGAGCACGAGCCCGGCCGCCGCACGAACGTCGGCAAGGCTGCTGCCATCGTCGACCGCCGCGACGTCGACGAGGGCGCGTGCGCCGGGGTCGAGCGCGTCGGCCCGCACAGCGAAGGCGCCTTCGAGCCGCGCTGACATGGGGAGGTCCTCGTCGAGCTCCGCCCAAGACTGCCCCCCTGACTCAAGCGAGGTCGCGAACTCAAGCAACGCAAGCGGGTTTCCCCCGGCCTGGCGAACCACACGGGACTCCAGTGACGCTGGCAGCTGAGGCGCCTGGGCACGCAGAAGGGTCACCGACGAATCTGCATCGAGGCCGTCCAGCCCCAGCCACCGAACCGCGTGCGTATCAGCGAACGACGGCACGGGCACCCGTGTGGTGGCCAGCACCGCGACGCGTTCGCCCTCGATACGACGGACCAGGAACGCCAGCACGTCGACCGAGGGCTGATCCATCCGGTCGAGATCGTCGAGGCTCAGCAGCAGCGGAGAGTCGACGGCCGACTCCACCACAAGCTCAAGGGTGGCCAAGGAGATGAAGAACGGATTGACCTCCACGGGGTCACCGAGCGCGAAGCATGCAGCGAGCGCGCCCCGCTGCTGCTCGGGCAGACGGTCGAGGCCACTCAACAGTGGTCGTAGGAGTTGGTGGAGAGCAGCAAACGGGAGGGCCGCTTCGGCCTCGCTCCCTCGGGAGGTCAGGACCTGGAAGCCGCGCGACCGCGCCTCCTGCTCCAGCTCACGCGCCAAAGCGGTCTTGCCGAGGCCCGGCTCCCCGAGGAGGGCTGTCGCCACGTGCCCGGAGCCGACGTCCTCCAGCAGTTCACGCAAGGCCAGCAACTCTTCGTCTCGCCCCACGAGGGCCCGGCGCGCAGCGGAGGTCACGCGCTCAGGATCGTTGAGTTCAGGCTGCTCGTCCACTGTCAATCCGAGCGGCCGCGTCGGACCGCGCGCCGTCGGACTCGACGAATCGGCAGAAGGGCCTGCGGACGCACCTGTAGCGCTTCCGCAGGTCAGTGGCATGACAAAGGTGGAGGTGGCGGGAATCGAACCCGCGTCCTTCGGTGTCGAACCAGGGCTTCTCCGGGCGCAGCCTGCTGTGGTTTTCTCGGCCCTCGCAGTCACGCAGGCAAGCTGTGACCAGGCCCAGCCGCTGTTGGGTGTCCTCGACGCCCCCGCGGCCGGGGCGTCGAGTGGAGCTTCCTAGCTGATGCCAGGGTCCGGGGCGGAAGCACACCCGGTCTGACAGATGTCACTTTCGCTTAGGCAGCGAGAGCGAAATCGGTGCGGTTTGAGTTCGCACTTATTGGTTTGCGGCACATGGTTGACGAGATCAGTACCGCGATCCTCGGCCCGCTTCCCCTGCAACAACATCCGAAGTCGAAACCGTTCACCCCCTGTGCAGTTGTCCCACCAGGGTACGGCACGCCGCCGTCGCTGCGCCTCCGAGTAAGCGCCGCGGGGGCGCCGGACGGCCGATCGCGGACGACGAATCTCGCCTGTGGATGGTTTCGGCGGAGTGTCGATGGGCTGGTCTAGATTCGTATACATGTTCGCAGCCGCCTCAGTCCCCGATCCGCCGCAGGCGGCGTCGGAAGACCAGTTGCGGGCCGGCGAGGTCGACGTGGCGTTCGCGGTGATCGTGGCCGACTTCGACCGCGAGCTGGACGCGCGTGACCACGGCGCGAGTCCTCGAAGGCGTACAACAGTGCAGGCCGGCGAGCCTGTTGAACCCTCGGCGGCGAAAGCAGCTTCGGAATGGTCCGACACCGAGGTGGTCGACGAGATCGGCCGACTGGAGCGCGTGGCCCGCGCCGCTGCGGCTCAGGGCTACCGCTGGGTAGCCGAGCTCGCTGCTCGCCGCCCGGCGCCCTCCGATGACCCGAACGAACGAGGTCTTTCGGCGTACGCCGTCGACGAGGTCGCCGTCGGGGCGGGGCTGTCCCGCTACGCCGCCTGCGCCCGGGTGGCTGAGGCCGACGCCTTCGTCCACCGACACCCGCGGATGCTCGATGCGCTCGAAGCCGGCCTGCTGGCGGGCCACGTCGCCCGGCGGGTGCTCGACGCCACTGCGACGCTCGACCAGGACGGTTGTGAGCAGATCGAGAAGGCGCTGCTCGACCGGCTGGGTCGTCCTGCCGTCCGCGAGCTCGGGTCGATGAGCGTGGCCGAGATGGAGGGGCTCGACCCCGACCTGCGCGCGTCGATCACGGCCAAAGCCACGACGGCCTGGGTCAGCCGCGCCGCGCGCACCCTCGTCACCCGACTCGACCCTGAGGTCGCCGCGAACCGTCAGACGAAGGCTCGCACCGAACGACGGGTCATCTTCGAGCCCGGCGACGACGGCATGGGCTGGCTGAGCATCCACGTGCCCAACTCGACCGGCGTGGCCGCCTTCACCCACATCGACGGGCTCGCGCACTCGCTGGCGGACCCGCCGCCCGCGCCCGCCGATCCGACAGACCCGACCGCCATCGCAGACGGTGACCGCCAAGCACGCTCCATGGATGCCAAGCGCGCCGACGTGGCGACCGCACTGCTGCTCGGCCAGTCGGTCGAGACCGACGGGTCGACAGAGCAGGACACCAAGACTGCTCCCGCCATCAACCTGCACCTGATCCTTGACGGCGTGGCGCATGCGCCGGCAACGCCTGACACGGTTGGCGAGGCCGGCCGCCTCGGCCCCGTGAGCGCGCAGACCGTCCGCGAGCTCCTCGACCTGGCCGAATCGACGGGCGGGTCGGTCGATGGGACGGCGGTCACCGATCGTCTCGAGGCGGAGCTCGCCTGCCCTGGCGCCGAGGCTCACCGGGTCAACGGTCCCGGCCCCTACCGGCCCAGCCGACGACTAGCAGCCTTGATCTGCGCTCGCTACCGCACCTGTGTCTTCCCCGGGTGCTTGCGCTCCTCCCGCACCTGCGAGCTCGACCACAAGACACCCTGGCCGATCGGGCCGACCTGCGAATGCAACCTCGCCCCCTTGTGCGTGCACCACCATCACCTCAAGCACCTCGCTCCGGGCTGGACACTCACCCGGCGTAGCGACGGTCACCATGAGTGGCGGACCCCGACCGGCCGGCGCCTGATTGCCGGTGCGGAGGGACCTGATCCACCCGGCGACCCTGACCCGTAGCTCAGAGGCCCAGCTCTCGTGCTGCAGCATGAGCCGCGCGGGCGCCGGCCAGGCGAGACACTGCAGGTCCTTGGCCGGCGTCACTACAAACAGCGGGAGACAACACATGAATCACGCCCGCAGCGGTGGATCGGCGATCGGCTTCATCGCCGGCGCCCTTGTGGCGTTCGTGTTTGCCATCGTCATCAGCCTGGTGCCCGCCTTCCTGTTCCTGGAGACACCCTGGCGGATCGCGGTCTTCGCGCTGTGCGCCCTCGCAGCCCCGCCTACCGTCTCGTTCCTCCAATGGATCGCCGACTTACGCCACAACGATCAGCGGACCGTGTTCGTCTGGGGTGCCGCCGGGGCCATGACCTTCGACGGACTCGCCATCGGATTCGTCCCGGCCCTGTACGGCCAGACCGGCTCAGCACTCGCGTCGGCCGCGGCTGCGCTGCTCTTCGCGTTCGCCAGCCTCATCATCGCCGGCCAGCTGATGCTCGGCTTGTCGCAGCCGCAGCGCCGCTAAGGCTGCCGCGCCCGGCCGCTGTCTTTGTCGATCTTCAGCGACGACGTGTCGACGGCGACGAACGCCGATGCGGGCACTCGCTTGAGCTCGTCGAGCAAGCCGGACGGCCAGCCCTTCTCCGAGGTGCCCTGGAAGTACCACGGCGAGCCGTTGTCGGCCAGCACCAGCCCGTACCGCTTCATCGCCTTCAGCACCACGCGGGTGCCCTTGCGAAGCCCGTCAGTCGAGTACGACGCCTTGAGCCGGAACCTGGCACCCATCGGCGGGTAGGCGTGCGACTTCTTCGAACCAGCTTGGTGCCGCGCCGGCCACACATACCAGCGTGAGGTCACGTCGGTGGTGAA
The DNA here is from genome assembly GCA_963820065.1 of uncultured Actinomycetota bacterium. Taxonomy (GTDB): domain Bacteria; phylum Actinomycetota; class Actinomycetes; order DATJPE01; family DATJPE01; genus JANPBY01. The sequence goes on from CAWFYM010000012.1 coordinate 79,171, forward strand.
CCTGATGGCATGCCGGACCGCGCCGGACTTCACCTCATCCAAGCGAAGCAGCCCGGGAAGGATGGGCAGGCCCGCCGCATCTGCTGAGGTCCACCCGGCTGGGCGCAAGGTGTTCTTCTTGAGCGACCAGGTCGCCCCTGAGCCGGCCTTCCAACCGCTGGCGGTCTTGCGCGTCGCGTAGGTCTCGAAGACCCGGCAGGATTTCTTGTTCACCACGATGGCGTGCCGGTCACCCGACGCTCCGGGGCCACCCTCGATCAGGGTGTCGCCGCCGAGCGGGTACCTCACGCGGTCGCTCTCCGACGCATAGGTGAACGAGACCGCGTGCTTCTTGTGCGAGCCGGACACGACCGTGATCGGGATGCCGTACGGCACGGGGATGTCACCGTACGAGGGTCCGAAGTCTGGGTGGAGGCGACTCCCAGGATGCATGTGCGAAAGCCATTGAGCGGACCGCGGGTGGACGGGGAGATCCTTGATCGAGGTGTTCCAGTAGTTGTTCGACGGGAACACCTGGCACGAGGTCCCTTTCAGCGTCGCCGCCGGCACCGCCTCGAGGGCGACGCCAGCGGTGACGACCTGCCCTTGCAGCGCTGGAACCGGTGGCGCAGAAGCCAGCGAGGCGCCGACGGAGGCAGCCACGAGTGTGGCGCCGACCGTCAGCCGCCGTGCTCGCAGACCACCCATCCCCCGTCAGTCGGCACGTTGCGGCCCGGTCTTCAGCCGTCCATCGGGTGACGGGCGTCCTTGCTCGCTTCGGTCAGACGCCCGTAGCTGCGCGCGATCCAGCCCGCTGAGAGGCCGTGGGCGAGGACGCTGAGCATCACGGTCACCGTCACCGTGGCCAGGATCAGCTCTTCGTCGCCGCCCACCAGGGACTCGGCGGCAATCAGCGCGAAAACGATCGACGCCAGACCCCTCGGCCCGAGCCAGCCGACCACCAGGGAGTCGCGGAAGCTGATCCCGGAGCCTGTGAGCGAACCCACCACGGGAATGATCCGGATGATGGTCAGACTGAGCACGGCGTACACGACCGACGGCCACGTGACCGTCGGAAGCACCAGGAACGCCGTCAGCCCGAAGGCCAGCCACACAGCGAGGCCGAGAAGGGTTCCCACCTGCTCGGTCAAGACCAGACCATCGTGCTCCTGACGGCGCGCGGTGATGCCGAAGGCCAGCCCACCGACGAATGCGGCGACGAATCCGTTGCCTCCGAGTTGGATCGCGAGAAAGTACGTCAGGGAAGCCAGGGCCAGTACGGCGATCGGGTCGAGGCCCTGCTGCGACCATCCGCGCCGGCGTGCGACGAGCAGCGCACGCGCACCGATCCCCCCCACCACCGCACCCACGGCGAGCGCGACGACGACCTCCACCACGGCGTCAGCCATGGCGCTGGCGATCGATCCTGCTTCCTGATCGGTGGCAGCGCCGGCCAGGAAGAACAGCACAAAGGGCGTCGCCAGACCGTCGTTGAGCCCGGACTCCACGTTGATCAGGGTCCGCAGCCGGGACGGGATCCGCCCATCGCTGACGAACGACGCACCCAGTGCGGCGTCGGTCGGAGCGAGGACTGCGGCGAGCAGGGCAAGGACCCACCAGTCCTGCCCGGGGAAGATCATCCATGCGACGAGGGTCCCGAAGGCAATGGTCAGAGGGAGCCCCACGGCCAGCAGCCGTACGGGTAACCAAGCCTCGCTGCGAAGCGAGGATCGGGTCACGCCCGAGGCGTCCCGGAACAGCACCAAGACCAAGGCGACCTCGGCCAACCGACGGAGCTGAGCCGCCTCGAGGGCCACATCGAGATGGCCCACGCGTGCAACGAGATAGCCCGCGAGGAGCAGGGTGATCGGCGCCGTGATGCTCCACCGATCGAAGCGGCCCGACACCAGCACCCAACCCACCACGAGCAGGAGACCGAGGACGACAGCGCTGTCCAGGGCTACCAGCTCCCCCCGCCGCCCCCGCCCATGCCTCCACCCGAAGACCCGGCGGAGCCTCCCGAGGAGGCGGCCGTCGCGGAGAACGTCGACCCGCTCGACTCCGCGAACGACCCGAGGCTGTCTCCGAGCGACCCGAGGTCCCACCCGCTCGGGCCCGAGTACCAGGCCAGGGCCGTCGCCGACCCCCCGGCCGCCTGGGCGGCACCGAGCCGCGCAAGCGCCTTCGCCCAGCGCTCGGTCTCACCGAAGACCATGGCGTAGGGCAGGTAGCGGCTGAAGACGTCGACGGACTCCTCGTAGCGCAGCTGCTCGACCTCGGCGGTCGACACGTAGCGCTCGAATCCGAGCACCTGGGCGAACGCTGCACTTCCCTTGGCTGTGCGCGCTGGCATGCGGTGGGCCGACATCAGCAGGGCCAACCCGACGATCAGCAGGGCGATCCCGAGCAGCCCGAGGTGAGTCGTCGCGGCCAGGAGCCACGTGAGCCCGATCGCGGCCGCCACCGCCACCACACCGACGCCGGTCCAGGCCGCCCTCGTGGTGTCCGGTCGTGCGCGGAAGTACCCCCGACCAACCGCGTCGTTCTCGAGGGCCTTGCGTACGGCTGCCAGGTGCGGCGCGAAGGTCTTCTTCAGGTCGGAGAGCTCCACCTGGTCGCCCGTCGCGAACAGGTGACGCAGCAGCAGTGACTCGTAGGACAACAAGTCGGCGTCGTCGGGGCGCAGCCGCGACAGGCGCCAGTCTCGGGAAGCGAACCAGTGAGCCCGCGGCAGCTCCTCGATGTGGAGATAGCCACGCACCGCGAGGTCGACGAGGGTGGCCGACACGTCCAAGGTGTCGGCACGCTCATCGAGCAGCAGCCCGACCTGTCCGGGCCGCAGGTCCTGCGGAGGCCGGAATTCCACGGCCCCCTCCGGGGAGGAGAACAGCGGACGGCGTTGCTCGACGGCCACGTCGTAGGGAGGTGCGAGGCCCGGGGTCACCCCGGGCCAGTGCCGGTCGCGCCCGTGCCGCCACACCAGGGCTATGACCCCACCGACCCCGACGACCAGGAGCGCCACCGCGCCAGCCAGTGGTGCGGGTGCGGCGGAGAACGCCCGCGTGACGGCGAACGTCTCGTCAAGGATCGGGGCTGCGGCGCCCGCGGTGACGGAGTCGAGCGGCGCGCCGACGGCCACCGTGAGGCCCGAATAGGGCTCGAGCCTGGCTTGGGTGAACGAGGCGGTGGCGCCCTTCGCAGCCGCGGATGTGCACGGCAACGCGGACTGGTCGGGTCCGGCGAAGCATGCGACGGCGCCCACCTTGCCGGGCATCGTCACCGTGACCGAGGCTGCCCGGATGGGCACCGACCACGACGAACCGATCGCGTTCCACCCGAGCTCGATGTGGTCGTCGAAGGCGTTGAGGGCGCCACGCACCTGATAGCTGATCGTGTAGGTGTGCGGTCCGCTCACCGTGACGTTCTCGTCCCCGATCCGCACCACCAGGTCGTTGCCCTCGTTCGACGTCTTCACGTCGTCGGGGGCGTCGCTCGACACCTTGATGTCATCGACCTTGAGGACTCGTTCATAGGTCTCGTCGTAGGGGTAGCGCACTGGGATCGTCCGGTAGATCCCGTGCCGTTGGTGGGTGCCGAAGTCATAGGCGATGGTCTCGACAACCCCGAGAACTCCATCGGTTCCGACCGTCGCGGTCACGTCGTAGGACGTGATGCGTTCGTCCCCTGCCGCCGCGGCTGCTGGCGAGGCCAGCAGGATTGGGAGCGCAACGATCAGGGCGCCGCCGAGCACAGACCATGGACGGCGCACGACGACGCCCTACTCGATGCCGCGGGCGCGATGGCTGACGGCGCGGGCCGTCTCCCGCTCCGCCTGGCGCTCGGCGAGAGCCTGGCGCTTGTCGTAGGACTTCTTGCCTCGCGCGAGCGCGATCTCGACTTTGGCGTGGCCGTCCTTGAAATACAACGCGAGCGGCACCATGGTCAGCCCGGACTCTTTGGTCTTGCCCACGAGCCGGTTGATCTCGGTCTTGTGCAACAGCAGCTTGCGCACCCGACGAGGCTCGTGGTTGTTCCACGTGCCCTCCGTGTATTGCGGGATGTGCACGTTGTGCAGCCAGGCCTCACCGTGGTCGATGCTGGCGAACCCGTCGACGAGGGAAGCTCGTCCGGCGCGCAGAGACTTCACCTCGGTGCCGGTCAGCACCAGGCCGGCCTCGTAGACGTCCTCGATGTGGTAATCGTGACGCGCCTTCTTGTTCTGGGCGATCAGCTTGCGGCCCTGCTCGCGAGACACGGTCAGCCCCGACCGGTTTCGGGGAGCGCAGCCACGAGGCCCAGCAGCACATCGAGGGCTCGCCGCTCGGCCACAGCCGGGTCGGTGGACGCAACGGTGACGTCCGGGTCGACACCGACTCCGTCGAGCTCACGCCCGCCCGGCGTGACGTAATGCCCGACCGTGAGCTCGATCGCCGATCCGTCCGACAGCGTGGCCGGCTCCTGCACGGAGCCCTTGCCGAACGTACGGGCGCCGACGACGACGGCACGCCCACGGTCCTGGAGCGCCGCGGCCACGATCTCGGCGGCGCTCGCGGTGCCGTGGTCCACCAGCACGACGATCGGGGTGCCGACGTCGCCACCGGGGGCCGCCTCGAGCGTGCGGACCCCTCGACCGCGCCGGTCGTAGCTGACGACGACTCCCCCGTCGAGGAACGCTCCCGCGACCTCGACCGCCTCGTCGACGAGGCCACCGGGGTTGCCCCGGAGATCGAGCACGATCCCGGCCCGGTCGCCGGCCGTACTGGCGTCCGCCGCGACCGCGGCACGGACCTGACGACCGACGCCACGGGTGAAGGACGAGACCCGCACCCGCAGGACTCCGCCGGCAACGCGTTCAACGGTCACGTCGTCGCTGGTCACGGCGACCCGGCTCAGGGTGGCCGTGCGCGGGGTCGCGCTCTCGTCGACGACGGTCACCGTGACCGACGTGCCGGTCTCGCCACGCAAGAGACGGGCCACCTCAGACACGGTGCGCCCGGCCGTCGGGATGCTGTCGACGGCCACGATCTGGTCACCCGGTTTCACGCCAGCGTCGGCTGCCGGGGTGCCGGCCTGGACGCTGGCCACCTGGATCGTGCCGTCGAGCGGCTGAGTCAGCCACACGCCGACGCCGGTGTAGCGACCCTCAAGGGCAGCGCTGAACGTCTCGAAGTCGGCCGGCCCGTAGTAGGCCGACCACTGGTCGCCGAGCGTGTCGAGCATCCCCTCGACAGCGGCCTTCTCGAGGGTCTCCTGGTCGACCGGCTCAGCGGCGTCGCGGGCGATGCGAGCGGCCGCCTCGTCAAGCACGCCCTCCTGGGTGACGGGAGCCGGCCTGACGAGCAGCGCACCGGCGCTGAAGGCGACCCCGGCGACCACGACGTAGCCGAGGGAGCGGCGCAGGCGCGCGCTCGGTCGGAGTCGTCGGATCGGGGTGGACACCTCGGAAGTCTAGATCGGCGACGCGCGGATCGGACCTGCTTAACAGGCGACCGGGCGCTTCGTGCCGCCAAACCAACCCATCGGGTCGTACGGAACTCCGTTGATGTGGACCTCGAAGTGCAGGTGCGGGCCGGTCGCGAACCCGGTGGACCCGACCCTGCCGATCGCCTGCCCCTTCGAAACCCTGGCCCCCACGCTGACCAGCCGCGCGGACTGGTGGGCGTAGAAGGTGGAGAACCCGTTGCCGTGGTCGATCAGGGTGACGGTGCCGTACGCGGCGTCTGAGTACTCCGAGATCACCCGTCCGCCCAGGGCGGCCGAGATCGTCGAGCCGTACGCCGCACCGATGTCGATCCCCGTGTGGCAGGACCGGTAGCCGTACACCGGGTGGATGCGCGGGCCGACGCCCTGCGACAGGCTGCCCGACGCGGGCCACAGCAGCTCTCCCGTGGGCACGCCGCTTCCTCGGCTCGCCGCCGCCAGGTCTCGCTTGACCTTCGCCTGGGCGGCCTTGAGCTTCTTGAGGTTGGCCAGCTCCTGGGCCTTGGCCGCCTCGGCGACCGCGAGCCCCCGCTGGGCCTGCGCGACCAGGGCCTGGACCCGCACCTTGGCGCGTGCGGCCTTGTCGGCGAGGTCACGCGTGCGGCTGAGCTGGTCAGCGGCGGCGACACGCTTGCGCTCGGTCTCCTCGGCGGCGAGATCGAGGGTGCGCTGGCTGATCTTGAGGTTGGCCTCATCGATCGCCAGCTGCTCGAGGACGGCGTCCTGAGCCCGGCCGATGCTGTCCATCGCCGAGATGCGACCCGCGAAGTCGGTCGGGGACTCCGCTTCGAGGGCGACGCCGAGCTCGGCGAAGGAACCGCCCTGGATGTAGGCCTGCCGGGCGAGACTGCCCACGTAGGCATAGCCAGCGTCGATGCGCGTCTGGACGTCGTCCACGGCGCGAGCCGCCTTGGCCTGCTCGGCCAGCGCCGCCTTGAGCGCCGCCGCGGCAGCCTGGTCCTGCAGTCGGGCAGCCGTGAGCTGCGCCCGCGCCTGGACGACGGCCTCGCGGGCGGCCGGGAGCTGGGCCCGAGCTTGCGTCAGCTGAGCGACAGCCTGCCCGACCCGGCGTGAGGTCGCCCCGACGTCACTGGCTTGGGACTTGATCTGCGCTTGCAGCTGCTTGGCCTTCTTGCGCAGCTGGTCCTCGCTGTCGGCAGCCGCCGGAGGAGTGCTGAGCGTGAGGACGAGGGCGGTCGCGACCAGACCCACGACACCTAAGTCTCGGCGTCGCGGGCGCGCAGCCCACGTCAATCTCACGTCAGGTCCCCCCTTGTCAGACTCGAAGGTATCGCTGAACGGTGACCCAGCTGGCCAGGGCCGCCAGAACGAGACCAATCGCGACGACGACGAGCGTGATGCTCCAGAACGTGGACCAGCCGATGTAGGCGATGAACTGGAAGTTGTTGGCCAGCCACGTGAGGATCACCCACTTCATGACCACGGCGAGCGCGGCGACCGCCAGGACCGCGCCGATCAGGGCAGCCAGGATCGCCTCGAGGACGAACGGCAGCTGGATGTAGGCGTTGCTGGCGCCGACGAGACGCATGATCCCGGTCTCCCGGCGTCGGCTGAACGACAGCACTTGCATGGTGTTCGCGATGAGCAGCACGACGGCAACGATCATGAACACGGCGATGAACAGCGCGCCCACCTGGATGCCGTTGAGGAACTTGAAGAATTTCTCGAGGACGGCTCGCTGGTCCTGAACCTCCTCGATCCCCGGCCGGCCGTTGAAGGCGCTGTAGATGATCGCGAACTGTTCAGGGTCCTGGAGCTTCACGCGGAACGACTCGGGCAGGACATCGGGGGTCGTGTTCTCCACGATGGCCGGGTTGTTCTTGAACTGCTCCTTGAACCGGATGTAGGCGTCTTCCTGCGACTCGTAGTAGACCTCGCTGACCTCGGGCAGAGCCCTCAGATCCGTCTCGATCTGGGTGCGCTGCTCCTCAGTGACCGCGCCGTCCGGGCAGGAGGTCTCGGAGGAGGCGTCGCCGCACAGGTAGACGGCGACCTCGACCTTGTCGTACCAGAAGCTCTTCATCTGATCGACCTGAGCCCGGGTGAGCAACGCTCCCCCGAGCATGGTCAGCGACACAGCCACGGTGATCACGGTCGCGGCCGTCATCGTGAGGTTTCGGCGCAGGCCGATGCCGACCTCGCCGAGCACGAACCGCCATCGCATCTGTCGTCGCTGTCCTCAGGTTGGGCGCCGGGTCCGGCGCGGGAAGGGCTCGCTCTCAGCTCGAGTAGCCGTACACGCCTCTGGTCTGGTCACGGACGAGGTGGCCGCCCTCGAGCTCGATCACGCGCTTGCGCATCTGGTCGACGATCGCCGCGTCGTGCGTGGCCATCACGACGGTGGTGCCCGTGCGGTTGATCCGATCGAGGAGCTTCATGATCCCGACGGACGTGGAGGGGTCGAGGTTCCCCGTCGGCTCGTCCGCGATGAGCAGCAGCGGCCGGTTGACGAAGGCCCGGGCGATGGCGACGCGCTGCTGCTCGCCGCCGGACAGTTCCCCGGGCAGCCGTAGCTCCTTGCCCTCCAGCCCGACCAGCTCGAGCACCTCGGGCACGATCTGCTTGATGGTCGACTCGGACCGCCCGATGACCTCCAGCGCGAACGCGACGTTCTCGAACACGGTCTTGTTGGGGAGCAGCCGGAAGTCCTGGAAGACGGTGCCCATCTGGCGTCGAAGCCCGGGGACCTTCCAGTTCGACAGGCGGGCGAGGTCTTTGCCCAGCACCTCGACACGCCCAGCGGTGGGGCGCTCCTCTTTGAGGAGCAGGCGCAGGAACGTCGACTTCCCCGACCCGGAGGCACCGACCAGGAAGACGAATTCACCCTTGCCTACCTCAAGGGTGACGCCATCCAGCGCAGGCCGAACCTGGTTGGGGTAGATCTTGATGACGTCAGAAAATCGGATCACAGGTGAAGGGGTGGCCGGGTTCGGGGACAGGACGGGGGAAGACGTCCGACCGCCGGACACTCTACGTCGCCGCTGGCCACTCCCCGTGCAGGCTGGCGCTGGACGCGCCGCAGGTCCCCGCGTCCGTGTTGATCTTGAGAGATGCAGGCTGGCAACGGCGTGTCGCCGTACATCTCTCAAGATCAACGGGAAACGGGGGCAAGCTTCCGTGCATCCTGGGTATGGCATACTGCGTATGCATCCACCGACGGAGGTCCCATGTCGATCCGCCAGAGCCTGCTGGCCCTGCTCGATGAGCAGCCGCGGTACGGCTACCAGCTGCGCCAGGAGTTCGAGCGGCGTACGGGCGGAACCTGGCCGCTCAACGTCGGTCAGGTCTATTCGACGCTGGCGCGCCTCGAGCGCGATGGCCTCGTCGAGCCCGGCGGCCCAAGCGACGCGGACGAAGACGCCACCGACGCCCAGGTGTTCTACGCCATCACCGACGCTGGCCGCGAAGTCGTCCGCGCCTGGTTTGCGAGCCCGGTCGAGCGCGGTGCCCCAGCGCGCGACGAGCTCGCCATCAAGCTGGCCCTGGCTGTCACGGTGCCCGGCATCGATGTTCGGGAGGTGCTCCAGCGCCAGCGCACGGCCACCCTGCGAGCCCTCCAGGCCTACACGAGGCTGAAGGTCGCCCCGCCGCCTGAAGGGACAGACCGCGAAGACCTCGCCTGGTCGTTGGTCCTGGAGTCGCTGATCTTCGCCGCCGAGGCGGAGATCCGGTGGCTCGACCACTGTGAAGCGCGGCTCGCGCGCGCCGCTCGGTCCGCGGGTACGGCTGCCACGTCCACGGTCGACCGCCGTGGCCCGCACCAGCCGGCCACCGTCGAGGGAGCCACGCGATGACTGAGATCCTCGAGCACGACGCGGTTGGCCCAGTTCTGGAGCTCATCGATGTCCATCGCGTCCACGGGGCGGGCGACACGGCCGTGCGTGCCCTCGATGGCGTGAGCCTGTCCGTGTCGCCCGGCGAGCTGGTCGCGGTCATGGGACCCTCCGGCTCCGGGAAGTCCACACTTCTCCTGCTCGCGGGCGGGCTCGACTCCCCCACGAACGGGGAGGTCCGGGTCGAAGGCGTTGCACTATCGGGCCTCGACCGCGCCGGACTGGCTGCCCTTCGGCGGCGGTCAGTCGGCTACGTCTTCCAGGACCTCAACCTCGTCCCGGCGCTGACAGCTGCCGAGAACGTGGCCCTCCCCCGCGAGCTCGACGGACTTGGCGCTCGCGCGGCCCGTAGGGACGCTTTGGCGGCGCTGGAGGAAGTCGGAGTCGCCGACCTGGCCGATCGCTTCCCCGACGACCTGTCCGGCGGGCAGCAACAGCGGGTCGCCATTGCTCGTGCGCTTGTCGGAGACCGCCGACTCGTCCTCGCCGATGAACCGACCGGTGCGCTCGATTCGGTCACGGGGGAGGCGGTCCTCCGGGTGCTGCGCGCGCGGGTCGATCGGGGCGCCGCGGGCGTCCTCGTCACCCACGAAGCCCGGCACGCCGCTTGGGCCGACCGCGTCGTGTTCCTCCGAGACGGTCGCACGGTCGACGACACCGGGTCAGTCGCCGACGCGGACAGCCTGCTGGGAGTGCGTCGGTGACCTGGCGGCCCACCCTGCGCATCGCCGCCCGAGACGCCCGACGCGCCAAGGCGCGCTCGGTCCTGATCGTCGCGATGATCGGCCTGCCGGTACTGGCGCTGGGCTACGCCGACGTGATGTGGCGTACGGCGACCGCGAACCCCGACGAGCAGCTCGCGCGGGATCTCGGCGCCAGCCAGGCTGCAGTGTCCATGCAGGCCCCACCTGATGCTGGCCTCCTCCAAGGGGCTGACCCGCGTGACTACCGCTTCCTGACGACGCGGGATGGGTCTGGGCTGACTCCGGACCTCGCGGACCTGACCCTGCCGACCGGTACTCGGATGCTGATCGAGCGTGGGACTACCGTCGGCGTCCAGACCAGGGCCGGCGTCGCGCCGCTGGCGTGGACCGAAGTGGACGCCACCGATCCAGCCATGGCGGGGCGCTGGACCCTGCTCGAAGGACGTGCTCCGACGTCGAACGACGAAGTGATGCTCACGCCTCGGATGCTCGATCGAACCGGGCTGACCTTGGGTGAATCACTCGTACTGACCGACCCTGAACGGACCTACACCGTGGTCGGCACCGTGGCCCGCGAGGGTGACCGGGGCCTGACCTCCGTGATCGCCGCGCCGGGGACGTTGATCGGAGCCAGGGATGGGATCCCGCTCTCAGAGACCTACGGAGCTTCCGGATTCCTCATCGGACCACCTGTGTCATGGGACGACGTCAGTGTCTACAACGAGCAGGGCGCCGTGGTGACGTCGCGCGCAGTCCTCGACAACCCACCCCCCACGACTCGGTTCGATGAACTGTATGGCGAGGCGTTCTCAGGCGGAGTCTCCGACTACCTCATCGCGGCGCTGATCCTTGCCATGGTGGCCTGCCTCGCCGCCCTCGAAGTCGTCCTGCTCGCCGGTGCTGCGTTCGCTGTCGGCGCGCGGCGCCAAGCGCATTCCCTGGCGCTGATCTCGGCCTCGGGTGGGGAGCGACGGGACCTCAGACGGGTCGTCCTCGGTGGTGGGCTCGTCCTGGGAGCCGTGGCCGGTGTGTTGGGAATCATCGGCGCCGTCCTTGCCGCCGGCGTGACCGACCTGGTCGTGCGGCGATGGATCCCGCAGCTCGACCTCGCACGCTTCGACGTGCGACCGCTCGAGCTCGTCGCCGTCTTCCTCCTGGGCGTAGGGACCGGCGTGCTGGCCGCTGTGGTCCCTGCCCGCCAGGCTTCGCGGCTCGATGTGGTTGCCGCCCTGCGCGGGCGTTCGGGAGCTCCGCCGCGATCTCGCCGTACGCCCGTCATCGGGGTGGCGATGATCGCCGTGGGGGTCGTCGGCTCGGTCCTGGGTGCTGGCTGGGTCGTCGCCGAGCAACGAGCCTCCACCGGTGGCGACAGCTACCTGCCGGTCGTCGTCCTGGTCGGGTCGGCGGCGTTGGTGCTCCTCGGCCTTGTGGTCTGCGCCGGCACCGTCGTCAGCCTCGTCGCCCGGGTCGCCCCGCGCCTTCCCCTGGCGGGGCGGCTGGCCCTGCGCGACGCTGAGCGCCACCGTGGCCGGTCGGCGCCGGCCGTGGCAGCGATCCTCGCTGCCGTGTCCGGCAGCGTCGCCGTGATGCTCTACGTGGCCTCGCTGGACCAGAACGACCGTGAGTCCTACACCCCTGGGGCGCCCGCGGGGACGGCCTCGGTGTCGCTGGTCAGCTGGGGATCTGACCTGCGTGGCGACGGTGACGGACCGATCGCCGTCGACCCGGACGTGGTGCTGGCCGCGACGGTCAGCACGCTCCCGGTCGAGAGCAGCGTTGCCCTGACCACCCTCGCTCCCTGCGACACCAGCTGCGCGCGTCTGACCGTGCGCATCCCGCCGCAGAACGTGTGCCCGGCCTGGCGAAGCGAGGTGTTCTTCACGGAGGAGGCCGCGGCTGAGATGGCTGCCACAGACCCACGGTGCGCCACGCAGCCAAACGTCGACTACCTCAGCATCGGGCGTTTCGGCAACGGCGTCGTCGTCGGCGGTCCCGAGGCCCTTGGAGCGAACGGAGATGCACCGCCGCCCAACGCCCGAAACGCGCTCGAGAGCGGCGGCGCGGTGGTTGCGAACCCGCTGCTGATCGACGGCGACGGCATGATCACCCTCGTCTTCATTCCAGACAAGGGTGATCATGTCCGCCTGCGGGTACCCGCGGTCGCGACGCCAGCCGATCAGATGATCGCCAACGTGGTCGTGTCCCAGGGTGCGGTCGCGGATCTCCCCCTCGACGTCCAGCCGACGACGCTGCTGCTTCGGCTCTCCGGCGGGGCGACGACCGATCAGGAGGACGCTGCACGGGCGGCTTTGACCAGCGCCGTGGACCAAGGCGTCGCGAGCACGCTGTACGTCGAGCGGGGCTACGCGTCGACCTATGGGCTCGGGTTGCTGGCGCTCGCCGTCGCGGCCGCAGTCGTGACCTTGGGGGCGACCGGCATCGCGACGGGCCTGTCGCTCACGGACGCGCGGGCGGACCATGCGACGCTCGCCGCGGTCGGAGCGGCGCCTCGGCTCCGGCGTCGACTGGCCGGAGCGCAAGCTCTGGTGCTCGGATTCCTCGGGGTGGTCCTGGGCATCGGGGCCGGAGTCGTACCCGCGCTGTCGATCATCGGCGCCACAGCATCGCTGCGAGTGGTGTGGCCGTGGCCCCAGCTGGCGGTGGTCCTGGTGGGGGTCCCGCTGCTGGCCGGAGCGGCGGCGTACCTGTTCACCCGCTCACGCGTTCCCATGCAACGACGCATCGTCGCCTAGCCCGCTCCACAGTGGGGACGTTTGCCCGGCGTCTATGACCGACGAACTACCCCGTTGCGGAGGTCTGCTTGCGCCACCGGATGCCGGCTTCGATGAACTCATCGATCTCGCCGTCGAGGACGGCGCCGGTGTTGCCCGTCTCGTACTCGGTGCGGAGGTCCTTGACCATCTGGTAGGGGTGCAGCACGTAGGAGCGCATCTGGTTGCCCCAGGAGCCGGCGTTGTCGTCCTTGAGCGCGTCCATGGCCGCCCGCTCCTCGAGCCGGCGCTTCTCCAGCAACCGCGCCTGGAGCACGCGCATCGCCGCGGCCCGGTTCTGGATCTGCGACTTCTCGTTCTGGCAAGAGACGACGATGCCGGTGGGGACGTGGGTGATGCGTACGGCGGAGTCGGTGGTGTTGACGCTCTGCCCACCCGGGCCGGACGAGCGGAAGACGTCGACCCGGATGTCGTTGTCAGGGATCTCGATGTGGTCGGCCTGGTCGACCACGGGCAGCACCTCGACGCCGGCAAACGACGTCTGGCGGCGGCCCTGGTTGTCGAACGGGCTGATGCGGACCAGCCGGTGGGTGCCCTGCTCGACGGACAACGTGCCGTAGCCGTAGGGCACCTTGACGGCGAAGGTCACCGACTTGATGCCCGCCTCCTCGGCGTAGGAGACGTCGTAGACCTCGACGTCGTAGCCGTGGCGCTCGGCCCAGCGCAGATACATGCGCATGAGCATCTCGGCCCAGTCGGCGGCATCGACTCCGCCGGCCTCGGACCTGATCGTGACCAAGGCGTCCCGCTGGTCGTACTTGCCCGACAGCAGGGTGCGAACCTCGAGCTCAGCGACGGCGCGCTGGAGGGCGGCTAGCTCGGCCTCCGCCTCGACGCGAGTGGCGTCGTCGCCTTCCTCCTCCGCCATCTGGAACAGCACGGCGACGTCGTCGACGCGGCGCCGGAGGCTCTCGACCCGGTTGATCTCGCTCTGGACGTGAGACAGCCGGGAGGTCACCTTCTGGGCGCTCTCCTGGTCGTCCCACAGGTCGGGGGCAGCGGCGGCTTCGTTGAGTTCAGCCAGCTCATTCCGCATCGCTGGCAGGTCGAGCACCTTCTCGATGCTCGTCAGGGTGCCATCGAGATCGCTCTGAGCGACGGTGTTGTCGGTGCTGGCCACGTCGGCCGAGCCTACGCGACGAGCAGTCGCCGCATCTCGGCTGCCGTGTCGGCTCCGACGAGGCGGTCGAGCAGCGTCCACACGGGATTGGTCCGGGCGGAGAAGATCGCCTCCCGGTTGCGGTGGTCACGCTCAGCGAGGTCGGTCTCCGCCAGAGACGCCGCGACGTCGGGGGGCAGTCCGCCGTCCATGAGCTTCATCCACTGGCCCAGGTAGTCGTCCACGACGGGAGTCAGCGCCGCGAGTTCGCCTGGCGAGACGATGGCCGCGACCATCCACGGCGAGCGGATCGACAGCTGCAGCGGTCCGAGGGACGGGACGGGCTGCACTCCGGGCTCGCTCAAGGCCTGAGCCCTCGCCTCGGTCAACCCGGAGTAGACAGCGAGGCTGTAGTCGAGATTGGCACCCAGGTCGGCCCGCGGCGTGAGGTCGAGTCCGACGTGGAAGGTGCCGTTGGTGTTCGGGGAGATCGCCGTGTCGAGGAAGAAGTGGGGAACCGGGCTGGTCGGCCCCGTGAACGCGTAGATCTGGTGGGTGTCCATCCCGAACTCGTCGATGGCCAGGACGCTGTGCACCAGCCGGGTGCCGTCACCCCGGGCGAACACGCGGAAGTCACCGATGTGCTGCCCGTCGAGCGGACCTCCAACCGCGTGGAGCGGCAACGCGGACCCGCCGTCCGCGCCGCGCTCCTCGACCAGGTCGAGGCCCGCGACGATCCGATCGAGGACCGACGTCACCAGCTCCCGGCCAGAGCGATCGACCGTGGGTGCCGCCCGGCTCGGCGCAGGGGTTGCCCCGTCCGGCATGGCTTCCACTGCGGTGTGCTCGAGGCGGAACCCGGTGCTGAGCAGCGCGTTCACCGACACCGGCTTGGTGGGTGCCCGCAGCTCGTTGCGGTAGGTCAGCGGCGGCAGGCCGTCCAACGCGCACAGGGCGTCGAAGAACGGCTGCATCGCCGGCGGGACCTCGGCGTGGGTGAGGTTGAACGTGCCGACGAGCCGGTGATCGATGGCGTACTTCGCGGCCGCCACCACATCGAGCATGTGCACGCGGTAGAACAGCGCTTCGTCGTGGAAGGGCACCGATCCAGCCAGCACCTGGTGGGCCATCCTGAGCTTGTCGGCGATCGGCGGGTCATCCCCGCCCGTGATGTCGGCGCAGCGGAAGATCGTGAGTCGATCCCCGCAGGCTTCCCGGTAGGTGCGCTCGGCCTCCTGGAAGCGCGCGGGGCTCGGATCCGAGCTGGTGGTCAGCGGGGAGCTCTCGTCAATGACGTCGAGATGGTTGGCGGCGTCGCCGTAGACCGACAGCGAGGAGAGCATCACGACGTGCGGCGTACCCGGGATCGTGGACACGGACTCGGCCGTGTCGACGAGGACCCGGCGGTACGTGCGTTCGCGCTGCTCGACGGTCATCGCCTGGGCCGCGGCCGGACCGGCCGCGACGACCACCGCGTCCGCTCCCGCTGCGGCAGCGTGCACCGCGACGCGGTCGCTGCCGACGAGAACGGCAACGTCGTCGCAGACCTCCTCCAGCGCTGCGACCTTGGCCGTCGTCGTGGTGGTGCCCACGACCTGGTGGCCCTCGGCGCGCAGCCGTCGGGCCAGCTCCGTGCCGACCAGGCCGCAGCCGATGATGAGAATCCGCATGGTGTCCTCCGCGACGTGATGGCCCGCAACCAGCTCTCGGGTGAGATAGTCAATCTACTTGACTAAATCCCCGACGCGCAGGCGCATCCAGAGGAGAGACGTGGCTGATCTTCCTGACCACCTACTGCTGTGGTTGGAGGCCGCTCAGCGCCGGGCTGCCGCGGAGCTGGCGTCGGTCCTCGACGAGTCGGTCTGGGCAGTCGGCCCGCGACGCATCCGGATCCTGCAGCTCATCCCGGCCGCGGGCCTTCGCCAAGGCCAGCTCGCCGAGCGCGCGATGATCTCCAAGCAGGCCATGGGCGAAGAGGTCGAGGCCATGGAAACCGACGGGTTGGTCAGACGCGCGTCAGACCCAGTTGACGGGCGTGCGCGGCTCGTGGTGCGCACGGCGGCCGGCGACCAAGTCTGCGAGGCGATGGACACCGCCATGGTCACCGTGGAGCGTCGGCTGGCGCGTTCCCTCGGCAAGGACCGCTACGCGGCGCTGAAGGCTTCGCTCCGCGACCTCGCCGCTCTCGCGGTATTCCTCGACGGCTTCCAGCCTCGCGCCCCGGTAGAGCTCGCTGTCGGGCCGGCCAAGGTTCTCCCACCCTCAGCCGCCACCGCCAGGTGCCGGAGCACGCGCAGCTCGGCCGAGTCTCGTCCAGCCAGGCCCGCAGCCGGGGCCAGGCCCGAACCAGCGCCTCGTGGGAGATCTCGACCATCCCGTCCTCGGCGGTGAGCAGGCGCGCCGCAATCAACTGTCCGGTGACCCGCTCGCGGACTGGGTCCTCGCGCAAGGCTGCCGTACGGACCCGGCAGCGCACCGGTTGGCCGTCCACGGTCGGCGTCACGAGGCGCAACAGGACCGCCCTGAGGATGGGTCTGTCACCAGGCGCCAGTCCTTCGTACAGCCGATCGGCCGACCGGGCCACGGCCCCGGTGATCCCACCCGAGGCGCGATAGGCCGCCACGGTGAGCACGTTGCCGTCCCGGCGACGCCACGTCTCCACCAGCGCGTGGGACATCAGGGGCAGAGCACCCGGTTCACCCTCGGTGTCGCGGACGATGAGATCGACCAGGCCTTCCTCGAGGCGCAGCCCGGCCTCGGCCGCAGGCCTTTCGATCGCCTCACGCAGCGCGTCCCCGACTGGCGGGAACAGCAGGTGCAAGTGGTCCTCCGCGAGCTTCCCTAGCGTCGGATCCGCCGCGAGACCGGCCAGATGGTCCGCGCGAACGGTCACCACGACCGGCGCTCGGGACGCGTAGGCAGCGACGTCCGCGCACGTCTGCCGGATCGAGGCGCCGGACCGCTCGGCCAGGAACGTCTGCTCGAACTGGTCCACCACGAGCAACGGGTCCGGACCGGCGTCACTTGGCATCGCGACCTGGCCGTCCGGCCCGGGGACCACGACGTGGCAACGCATCCCACGCCGCTCCAGGGCGGGCACGAGCCCAGCCCGCACGAGAGACGACTTTCCCGAACCTGACGGACCCGTCACCACGAGCACGGGTGAGTCGGACAATCGCGCTAGACAGGCAGCGATCTCGGAGTCGCGTCCGAAGAGCGGGTCCCCCACGTCCAACGCAGCGAGCCTTGTAAGGGCACTCAGCCGAGACGATCCGAGGAGTCGGCGCGCTGCGGAGAGAGTCATCCTGGCGCAGAACCAGCTCCTCGAGGGACACCAGGTCCGGCCCTGGGTCGACTCCCAGCTGTTCCCTGAGCAGCGCCCGCGCCCGCCGGAGTGTACGGAGAGCGTCGGCTTGTCGCCCACACCGATACTGGGCCAAGGCGAGCGCGGCCCACCGCCGTTCGCGGAGGGGCTGTTGGGCCACCAACGACTCGGCGAGGCTGACCAGCTCGCGATGCTCGCCTACCGCAAGTCTGGCTTCGACGAGATCATCTTCTGCCCCGAGCACCAGCTCCCCGACGCGGGCTGCCTCGATCCCGGCCGGCGGCCAGTGCTCCAGCATGGAGAACGGGGTGCCGCGGACGAGCGCTAGTGCCCGCGTCAAAGCCGTTGCAGCGCGATCTGGTTCACCGGCCGCGGCCAGATGTCGACCGCGATCGAGCAACTCCACGAATTCGATGCTGTCCAGCTCGACCTGTTCAGTCACCAGGCTGTAGCCGGCTTCGGGTCGGGTCGCGATGGCCGAGAAACCGAGCACCTTGCGCAGTCGGGCCACGCAGATCTGCACCTGCTTTGGCCACGAGGCGGGCGGTTCGGTGGACCACACCGCCTCCGCGATCTCGTCGGCGGCGAGAGCCCGACCCGGACGTACAGCCAAGGCCGCGAGCACCAACCGGTCGCGAGGTCGCAACGACTCGCCACCATCAACCTCGACCGGGCCGAGCACGCGAATGCCCACGCCCGTGATCTTCCGACGTGCCGTCGGGCTCGTCAACGAGTCGGATACCGGACGGATACCCCACGAAGCCCGATGGATACCTCGGGCGAACACAGTCGGCTCCCGGCCTACGGGGACACACGAAGGAGCAGCGATGCACAAGACCCTGATGGCGGCCTCCATCATTCTCGCGCTTGGCCTCAACGGTTGCGCGACCAGCCAGGCCGACCCCTCACCACCTCCACCCGTCTCCGCGTCGGCGACGCCCGCCGCCGACGCGGTCGGCGCATCGAGCGGCGGCGAGCACGCGGCGTCCTGCCCGAACCCTCATGGCGGGAGCTGCTTGGGGCAGCTCGATGCCGGCACGTACGGCACGACAACGTTCGAGCCAGGGATCACGTACACGGTGCCGAGCGGCTGGACGAACTTCGAGGATCTACAAGGCAACTTCTGGCTGTTCCAGAACGACGATCCCCAGGAGGGAACCGTGGGGGGTAGCTATCTGGGGATCTATCAGAACGTGCACGCAGCGGCCATCAACTGCAAGGAGGACTGGGAGCACGGCGTCGGAGCGACACCTCAAGACCTGGTCGAGTGGTACCAGTCGGTGCCCGGGTTGATCGTGTCGCGCCCCGCGCGAGTGACTGTCGGCGGCCTCCGCGGGCTCCAGATCGACCTCGGGCTCGAGCGTGGTGTCCGGACCTGCCGCTACAACCAGTACAAGGGCATCCCGCTGATCATCGGTGACGGCACCTCCTCGCTCCACCACGTGATCCTGAAGGAGCTCGACGTCCGCCTCGTGATCTTGGCATGGCAGCGAGGCAACGTGACTCTGGAGATCACGAATGAGAAGAAGCAGCACACGGCGGCGGAGTTCCGGGCAGACCTGCAACGATCGTGAATTTGAGATTAAGGTAGTGGGGGCGGCGCGGACCAGATCTAGCCCAGGATCAGTCGACGTACGGCGCTCGCGCCGTAGCCGTCGCCGAGATCTCGATCCCCTCGGTGGCGCCGAGCAGGACCCCGAGGAACGGCAGTCTTCGGGTCGCCTGAAAGGTCACCGTCACTGACTGGGGATCGGTGCGGACCTCAACGACGCCGAAGGAGTCGAACCGTGCGTCGAGCCCGGATCGGGAGGCGTAGAGCCGCACCGTGTCGACGGCGGACTGGGCGTCGAGCGGCAGAGCACCGCCGTCGGGGCCGGTGTAGAAGGCCTCCCGGTCCAGCTGTTGCACCGCGGCAAGCGCCGCCCCGTCAGCTGCGCCGGCGAGCGACCGACGCGTGAGGTAGAGCGCCGACGCGTCGGTGACCACGGCGACCAGCAGCACCGCGACGACGGCGAAGCCCAGCAGCAGCACCAGGACCGACCCGCTATCGCCCCCTGCCGCGGCCTCGCTGGATCCACCGGTCATGGGCGCACCGCTGCGGAACGGAAGGCATCCACCACGGCGTCGTGACGCGCGCTCACGGCGACGCTGGCTGCAGGGCGATCGCCGAGGACCGGCGCCCACGGCAGAGCGACGTCAAGGGAGAGCGTCACCGTGACCACGGCGCCAGGGGTGAGGCAGGGATCGGCCGAGCAGGTGACGTCGAGCTGACCAGGCTGGAGCTGGAGACCTTGGTCGGCCAGGGCGATTCGGGCTGCTTCTCGTGCGCGCGCCTCGGCTTCTCCCAGCGACTCGGCCCTCACGAACGCACGACCCGCCTCGCGAACCGCCGTACTCGAGGCGTAGCCCGCCCGCTGCACGTCGAACACGGCGACGACGAGGTAGACCAGCGGCACGAACAGAAGGACGCCAAGGAAGGTGAACTCGACCATGGCGTTGCCCGCGTCACCCCCCGCCCGGATGGTCATTCTTCGTCCAGCGCATGGGCCTGCACGACGAGGGCGCGAGACGGACCGAGCCAACCGACAAGCGGCAACGTCGTCCTGACCTCGACCACGACGGTCGGCACACCATCGATGGAGTCGAAGCCGGCTTCGACGTCACCCACGAACCGGGGCGAGAGGCTGGTCGCGATGACGTCCCTGGCTCGCTGCGCCGCGTCGTCGGGACCCCGATCGGCGTTGGCGCCGTATCGGGCACCCTCGGCTGCGGCCGCGATCAGCGTGTTGCGCACGTGCAGGGCGAGCGCCAGCTGGGCGACGGCCATGAACAAGGTGACGAGGAGGACCGAGACGAGGACGAACTCGACCATCGCCGCGCCATCATCGCCATCTCGTTCAGGGGCCGGTGACACCTTCGACCGCGTTGCTGAAGAGGTTGGTGAGCTGGTCGTCTGCCACCAACCAGATCGCGGTGACGAGCCCGGCCGTCATCACCGTCACCAGGACCCACCCAGGGACGTCTCCGCGCTGAGGCTGGCGAATCACGACCGTCAAGCGCAACCGCCAATAGCTCAGCAGCAGGTCCCACACGCTGGACGCCCGTCTGACCATGCCGAGGATTCGGCCTGCAGGGGCGAGATGGTCGTGGTGCATGGAACCTCCTCAGGGAGTGGTGATGGACAAGCCGTAAAAGCCTGGGAACAGAGCGAAAGCGACCGTCAGGGGAAGGAGGAGAAACACCACCGGAAGCATCATGGCGATCTCCTTGCGGGCTCCCGCCTCCATCAGACGGCGACGCCCGGCGTCGCGTACGTCCACGGCCTGCGCACGAAGAACCTCGGCCAGCGGCGTGCCACGCTCGACCGCCACGGCGACGCCGTCGACAAAGCGGCGCAGCTCGGGCAGCTCGGCGCGATCCGCCACCTTCTCGAGGGCAGCCACCAAAGGCGCCCCCGCCCGAGCATCGGCGAGCGCGCGGGACAGCTCGCGGGCGAGCTCGCCGTGGCTGCGGGTCGTCACACGTTCGAGGGCCCCCACAGCGCCTTCCCCGGCAGCGACCGACAAGGCCAGAAGCTCCGCGACGGTGGGGAACTCGACAAGCATCCGCTCCTCGCGGGAACGCACGAGGGAGGACAGATGCCGATCGGCGACCAAGACCCCCAGCACGCCGCAGGTGATCACGACGACGAGCAGCCCGACCGGATGCGACGTCCCTCGAGCCGTGAGGAGCAGGGCGAGCCCGAGACCGATGAGGAGGCCGAAGCCGCCCCACACCAGCTGTTGCTCCCTGAACTGCTCCAGCGACCGGCCGTCGCCGAGCCGATCAAGCCGGCGACGGACCGAGCGTCCCCCACCCACCCAACGGTCGAGGCGGTCGACGGCACCGCGGACAAAGGCGCTCGTGGCGCCGGCTGCCCCGGTCGGCCCGAAGCTGCCCCGCAGCCAGGGATCGGACGCCGCGTCGCGGAGGTAGGGGGCGACCCGGTCCTCGAGGGTGGGACGGCGTGCGATCGGCACTCGCCTCGCCACGACGACAAGCCCGACGCCGCCCATGAGCCCGAGCGCCGCTCCCTGCATCGCCAGGCTCATCGCAGCACCCGTCCCTCGGCCGGCAACCTGCCGATCCTCAGCATCAGGCGGTAGGCGACGACGCAGATCGCACCGCCGACGGAGAGCAAGACCAGTCCGGCCGTCGAGTTGTAGGCATCGACGGCCTCGGGTCGGAAGCTCAGGAGCGCCAGGAGGATCCACGGTGCTCCGACTGCGAGTCGGGCCGCGTTGACCGTCCACGCCTGACGGGTTTCCAGCTCGGAGCGGGTGCGGGCGTCCTCGCGCAAGAACGCGCTCAAGGTGCGCAGGAGTCGACCGAGGTCGGAGCCCCCTACCTCCCGGGCCAACCGAAGCGACTCCACGATCCGATCGCCTACGGGGTCGGCGAGGCGGTCCTTCAACCGGTCGAGACACTCGCCAAACCGGCCCGTGGCCCGGTAGTCCTCGCCGAAGGCCCGAAACGCCGGGCGCAGCGGTTCGGGTCCGCGCTGGGCCAGCTGAGTCAGCGCCTCCGGCAGCGACAGTCCCGCGCGCACGGCACTGGCCAGGTTGTCTACGACGTCCGGCCACAGGGTCCTCAGCTCGTCGGCGCGCTGTCGGCGACGCCACCGCAGATAGCTCACCGGCGCCGATGCGCCGATCAACGCGAAGGCCCCGGCAATCACCGGGGCTCGCGAGACCCCGAGGACGAGAAATCCGGCGACGAAGCCCGTCCCCACGCACGCGAAGACCACTCCCGTCGGGGTGACGCCGACAACGCCGGACTGAGCAACCAGGTCGCCCAACGCATGGCGTCGTCTCGGGCGCGCGGCCAGCGGATCTGAGGTCAGGGCCGCGATGACGAGGACGAGTCCGAGACCGAGCGCCAAGCCGGCGAGAGCTCCCACGACGAGTCAGTCCCAGCCGGGCCGCAGGAGATCGGAAAGCTCGAAGCCGTGCCTCTGAAAGCGCTCCGAGTGGGGTGGGTAGCCGTCGGCTCGGACCAATCGGTCTCCGCGGGTGACGAACACGTCCTCGACCTCGACGACGTCGCCTTCCACCCTGCCCGGGATAGCCACGATCTCGCGCACCCTTCGCTGTCCCGCCGGGTCGGTCTCCGCATGGACGACGAGATCGACCGACGAGGCCACGGTCGGCACCACGAAAGCGTGGCCGACGTTCTCGCCGGCGAGCAGTGGGAGCGTGCACATCTTCGTCACCGCCTCACGCGCGCTGTTGGCGTGGACCGAGCACATGCCCGGCACGCCGCTGTTAAGCGCAATGAGCAGGTCGAGGCACTCCTCCTGCCGGACCTCGCCCACGATCAATCGCTGCGGACGCATGCGCAGCGCTTCTTTGACGAGTCGACGGAGTCGAATCTCGCCCGTTCCCTCCAGACTCGGCTGTCTCGTCTGCAGCGCGACCCAGTCGGGAGCACCAATCTTGAGCTCGAAGACTTCCTCGCAGGTGATGATGCGCTCGTGGGCCGGGACCGACGCGAGCAAACAGTTGAGCAGCGTTGTCTTCCCGGCCTGGGTGCCTCCCGCCACGATGATGTTGAGCCCGCTCACCACGGCGGCATCGAGGAACGCAGCCGCCTGCGCGGTGATGGTGCCCAGCGCCACGAGGTCGTCGAGGTGGCTGGCGCGAGCGACGAATTTCCGAATGTTGACGCACCAGTGCTCGCGGGTCACGTCGGGCACCGCCACATGCAGGCGGCTTCCGTCGTGGAGCATGGCGTCGACAAAGGGCTGACTGAGGTCCACCCGGCGGTTGGACGCCTTCAGCATCCGCTCCACAAGGTCGCGGACCTCGTTCGCCGTGAGCACGACTGTGGTCAGCTCGCTGCGGCCCTGACGCGCGACGAACACCCGCCCGGGGTCGTTGATCCACAGCTCTTCGACGGTGGGATCGTCGAGATAGGGCTGCAGCGGGCCGTACCCGGCCACGGCGTCGAACACCGACTGGGCGGCCCGACGCGGATCGCCAAGCGCTGGCAGGTCGCCAGACAGCGTCCGTACGTCGTAGTCGGCGAGAACCTCGGCGACCAGGGCACGCACGGTCTGCGGCTGAGCCAAGGGATCGACGCCGCGGCGCCGCACGAGGTCGCGCACCTCACCCTCGACGGTCGCGACCGGATCGACCAGAAGGCTCACCGCTGACCCCACCCCTTGAGTCCGATCAAGCCCCCGCGATCGGAACGTAGGACTGGTCCGTCGGACCGGCAAGAAAGTTCACCGGATCTGGGGACAACCGCGGCGGCTCAAGGGCATCACCAAACCCACGCGTGCCTCCGAGCCCCATGAACCCCACGAAGGAGAACCACGGCCGCGGGGTTCGCCGGCGCCGGGAGTGGCTACCCCCCACGACTAGGCTGATGTTGGCAACTGAGGGAGGAACCCGGGATGACCCGTCAGGTCAAGGTCGGCACGGTCGAGGACTTTCCGACAGGCGAGCTCGTGGCCGTCGACGCAGATGGCACCTCGGTGGTGGTCGTCCACGACGGTGACACGTTCTGCTCCGCGCAGAACCGATGCCCCCACCTGGGTCTGTCGTTGACCAAGGGACCAGGCGGCAAGTCCTACGAAGAGGGCGTCGTGCAGTGCCCGTGGCACAACTCCCGCTTCGAGCTGTGCTCCGGGGAAAATCTCGACTGGGCAACAGGATTTGCCGGCCGGCACATCCCGCGCTGGTCGCAGCGCATGGTGGCCATGGGCCGCAAGCCTTCCCCGCTGACCACGTTCCCGGTGGTCGTCGACGGCGAGGACGTGCTGATCGAGCTCCCCTGATCGGCGAAGGCCCTAGGAGCCGCCGCCCGTTGGGACCAAGGTGCGGACCGTGCGCAGCGCCACCGACAAGGTGGCCAGGTCGAAGGTCTCAGCCTGGCGGATGTCGCCCAGCGTGCCTTGCGCGCGAGCCAGGCCCTCCGCGTTGGCCTCCTCCCAGATGGTGATGCGCTCGTCGGGCGTGCCGCCGTCCGGCGCCGCCACGAGCACACTGCGGGTCAGCGCCGCCAGCACCTCGTACAGGTCGTAGCGCAGCGCCATCCGGGCCAGCGCCGACCAGCGGTCGTCCCTCGGCAGCTGGGTGATGCGCGACAGCATCCGGTCGACGTCGAAGTGTTCGGAGAGGGCGAAGTAGATGGCCGCGACGTTCTCGGCGGGCTCACCGGTGTTGGCCGAGATCTCGACCACCTCGAGCAGCGAGAAGGCGTCGAGCTTGGCAGCGGCGTCATAGGCGAGGTCGCTAGGAATCCCGAGCTCCACGAAGTCCTTCTGCCGTTGCTGGAGCCGATCGAGCTCCGCCCCGCGCAGCAGCTGCGGTACGGACGGCGTGAGGCCCGCCACCGGCGAGAAGTGCTCGACCTCGGCCTGCACGTTGACCGCGGTCCGGCGAGCCTGCAGCAGCCACCGCGTCGCGCGATCGAGGAGGCGGCGGCACTCGAGGTAGAGGGCGGTCTGAGCCTTCGTGGGCACCTTCGCATCCAGCGCCTCGACCCGTCCCCAGAACTCCTCGAGCCCGAAGACCTCGCGCACCACCGTGTACGCCCGAGCGACCTCGACCGGACTCGCTCCGGTCTCCTCCCCCGCGCGGTAGGAGAAGGTGATGCCGCCACGGTTGATCAGGTCGTTGACGATGACGGTCGTGATGATCTCCCGGCGGAGCGGGTGGCCTTCCAGCCGCTCCCCGTACTTCTCGACCAGCTGCGGCGGGAAGTAGCCGCGGACGGCACGCCCGAACCAAGGCTCGTCGGGCAGCGAGGACTCCAGCAGCTGCTCGGACAGGGTCAACTTGGAGTACGCCACCAGGACCGAGAACTCCGGAGAGGTGAGCCCGACTCCCGCTGCGTGGCGGGTGTCGATCTCGGAATCCGAAGGCAAGAACTCCAGCGTCCGGTCGAGGTCGCCGGTGCGCTCCAGCTGCCGGATGAATCGCTTGTGGACCGTGAGCATCGAGTGAGCCTGGACCCGGGCATTGCCCAGCAGCACGTTCTGCTCGTAGTTGTCACGCAGCACGTGTGCCGCTACATCGTCGGTCATGGTGGCGAGGAACTCGTTGCGCTGCTTGGTCGTGAGATCGCCGGAACGCACGACCTGGTCGAGCAGGATCTTGATGTTGACCTCGTGGTCGGAGGTGTCGACGCCCGCCGAGTTGTCGATGGCGTCGGTGTTGATGCGCACGCCGTGCTGCGACGCCTCGATGCGGCCAAGCTGGGTGAAGCCGAGGTTGCCCCCCTCTCCGACTACCCGGCACCGCAGATAGGACCCGTCGATGCGGATCGAGTCGTTCGCCTTGTCGCCGACCTCGGCGTGAGTCTCTTCGTCGGCCTTCACATAGGTGCCGATCCCCCCGTTCCAGAACAGGTCGACCGGGGCGCGAAGGATCCCTTTCATGAGCTCGGTTGGCGTGAGCGACACCGCAGCCGACCCCAGGGCGAGGGCCTCGCGCACCTGCGGGGTGATCGGCACGGACTTCGCCGATCGGGGATAGATCCCGCCGCCCTCCGACAGCAGCGACGGGTCGTAGTCGGCCCACGACGAGCGCGGCAGGTCGAACAGGCGTCGGCGTTCCGCGTACGACGCCGCGGAGTCCGGATTGGGGTCGAGGAAGATGTGCCGGTGGTCGAAGGCGGCGACCAGGCGAATGTGCTCCGACAACAGCATGCCGTTGCCGAACACGTCACCGCTCATGTCACCGACGCCCACGACGGTGAAGTCGGTGGTCTGGGTGTCGTGCCCGAGCTCGCGGAAGTGGCGCTTCACCGACTCCCACGCCCCCCGGGCGGTGATGCCCATCGCCTTGTGGTCGTAGCCGACCGAGCCGCCCGAGGCGAAGGCGTCACCGAGCCAGAACCCGTAGTCGGCGGACACGCCGTTGGCGATGTCTGAGAAGGAGGCCGTGCCCTTGTCGGCAGCCACCACGAGGTAGGTGTCGTCGCCGTCGTGCCGGACGACGTTGGGCGGTGGGACCACAGCGTCGTTGACCCTGTTGTCCGTGATGTCGAGCATCCCTGAGATGAACGTGCGGTAGCAGGCGATGCCCTCGGCGAGCCAGGCGTCGCGGTCGACGGCAGGATCCGGCAGCTGCTTGGGACAGAAGCCGCCCTTGGCCCCGACCGGCACGATGACGGCGTTCTTCACCGCCTGCGCCTTGACCAGCCCGAGAACCTCGGTGCGGAAGTCCTCGCGCCGGTCCGACCAGCGCAGACCCCCACGGGCCACCGCACCGAAGCGGAGGTGGACGCCCTCCACGCGCGGGCTGTAGACCCAGATCTCGAAACGTGGCCTTGGCTTGGGCAGATCGGGGATCCGCTGCGGGTCCAGCTTGAACGAGAAGTACTGCTTCGGGACGCCGTCCGCATCCGGCTGGAACACGTTGGTGCGCAGCGTCGCCTCGATCATGGCGAGGAACGATCGAAGGATCCGGTCGTGGTCGAGGCTGGCTACGTCGTCGAGTCCCCCGGTGATCTCCTCCACGAGCGCCTCGCACAGCTCCTCCCGGTCCCCCGAGATCAGGGGGTCGAAGCGCGCCTCGAAGAGCCGCACCAGCAGCCGTGCCAGCGAAAGGTGCGTCTGCAGACAGGACTCGACGTAGTCCTGGCTGAACATCGAGCCCGCCTGCCGCAGGTACTTCGCATACGCACGCAGCACAGCCGCCTGACGCCAGTTGAGGCCTGCGCGGGGCACCAGGGCGTTGAAGCCGTCGGACTCGGCCATACCCGTCCAGATCGCGGCGAAGGCGCCCTCGAACAAGCCCTTGCCCGCCGCGCCTCCGAAGGCGCTGGTCCCCGAGCGGCTGTCAGCGCGCAGCCCGAAGTCATAGAGATAGGCCGACGTCAGGCCCTGCCGCTCGATGGCGTACGGCCGTTCGTCCGTGACCTCGACCCCGAGGCGCTGCAGCACCGGGAGGACCTCCGACAGCGACAGCGGCTTACCGAGGCTGAACACCTTGAATCGGCGCTCGTTCGGCCCCGCGCCGACCGGGCTGTAGAGGTTGAAGGCCAGGGCGCCCGCCTCGGTGAGTCCCTCGATCTGACGGACGTCGGCCACGGCGGTACGCGCAGGGAAATCCTCTTTGTATCCCTCGGGGAAGCCATCGTGATAGCGGCGCTGGAGCACGACGGCACGCTCCTCGCCGCTCTGGTCCACCAGAGCGTCGTTGAAGTCGTCGACCCAGGCGCGCGTCGCTTCGACCAGACGGGCCTCGAGCGCCGGAACATCCACGTCGGGGAGCGCGTCACCGGTGGCCACCCGAACCACGAAGTGCAACCGCGCCAGCACCGACTCCGACACCCGCGCGGTGTAGTCGACGGCCTGGCCATGGAAGGCCTCGCGCAGGATCTGTTCCATGTCGAGGCGAACCTCGGTCGTGTAGCGATCGCGGGGCAGATAGACCAGGCACGACATGAATCGGCCGTAGACGTCGCGTCGGAGAAACAGTCGGGTCTGACGACGTTCCTGCATCGACAGCACCGACATCGCGATCGGCAGCAGCTCCTCCGCCGTGATCTGGAACAACTCGTCGCGCGGATAGGTCTCAAGCATCTGGAGCAGGTTCTTGCCGTCATGGCTGGCCGGCTCGAAGCCGGAGGCATCGAGCACCTCGCGGACCTTGCGTCGAAGCACCGGCACCCGCAGCACGCTCTCGGCGTAGGCCGAGGAGGTGAACAGCCCGAGGAACCGACGCTCGCCGATCACTCGACCTTCGGCGTCGAAGGACTTGACGCCGATGTAGTCGAGGTACGCCGGGCGATGCACCGTCGAGCGGCTGTTGGCCTCGGTCAGCACGAGGAGCTTGGGCTCCCGCGCCTTCGCGCGGACCTCCGGGGGCAACTTGTCGAAGGAGCTGGAGATCCGCTGGTCTGAGCGCAGGATGCCGAGACCGCTGCCCGGCTTCGCTATCAGGGTGTCCTCGCCATCGACCTCGACGAGCTCATACTCACGCACGCCGAGGAAGGTGAAGTGGTCGTCGACCAACCAGTCCAACAGCTCACGCGCCTCGGCGACTTCCTGGTCGGGCACGCCAGGCGGCGCGTGGGCCGCCAAGTCCACGGCGACAGCGGCCGCGGCCGCCCGCATCTTCGGCCAGTCCTCCACCGACTCGCGCACGTCGGAGAGCACACGGCGCAGCCCGGCCTCGAGCTCGGCGAGGACGACCGGGTCGGTGACCCGTTCGATCTCCACCCCGATCCACGATTCGAGGATCGACCCCTCGGGCCGACCATCCGCCTCGTCGACGACCTCCATCAGATCGCCGGTGAAGCCACGGACGACGACCAGCTGCGGGTGCACGACCAGGTGAATGGCCTTCCCCTGGCGTCCGATCTCGGCGGAGACCGAGTCGACAAGGAACGGGACGTCGTCCGTGACGACCTCGACGACGGTGTGGCCCGACGCCCACCCGTGCTCGTCGACCGTCGGTGTGAACACGCGGACCTGGGCCGTGCCCTGGGGCCGCACCCGCGCCAGGTCGCGGTGCGAGTAGGCGGCACCAGCGATGTCGACGGGATCCCGCCCCACGATGTCCTCGGCGGCCACCCGCCGGTAGTAGCGCGCCAGGAACTGCGCATCCTCCGGCGCATCGGGGAGCCCGCTTGCATGCGTGGCCCGGTCGAGCAGATCAGCCTTGGCCTCGTCGAGCTTGCTCAGCATCGTCGGTCCTACCATCGCTCCTGCGGACGCCGTTGTCCGCGATTGGAGGCTATCCCTCGAGGTCAGCCCTGATGGGGATGACTCGAGGTCTTGGCCGGGACAAAGGTCTCCTTGATCGAGCGCGTGGACGTCCATCGCAGGAGGTTCTGAGCCGCACCGGCCTTGTCGTTGGTGCCGCTGGCCCGTCCTCCACCGAAGGGCTGCTGCCCGACGACCGCGCCGGTGGGCTTGTCGTTGATGTAGATGTTCCCCGCCGCGAAGCGCAGCTGCGCCAGGGCCTCGGCGACCACCCGGCGGTCCTGGGCGACGATCGAGCCGGTGAGGGCGTAGGGCGAGGCGGATTCCATCTGAGCCAGAGTCGCCGGGTAGTCGTCATCGTCGTAGACGTGCACGGAGAGGATCGGACCGAAGTACTCCGTGGTGAAGATCTCGTCGGTGGGGTCGGTGCCCACGAGGACCGTCGGCCGGACGAAGTAGCCATCGCTGTCGTCGTAGGTGCCACCGGCGAGCACCGAGATGGAGTCCGTGGACCGAGCCCGGTCGATGGCCTGGGACAGCCGCGCAAAGGATCGGTCGTCGATCACGGCCCCCATGAAGTTCGACAGGTCCGTGGTCGGGCCCATCGAGAGCGCGTCCACCTCGGCGGCGAGATCGTCGCGGAGGGAATCCCACAGGGAGCGCGGCACGTACGCCCGCGAGGCTGCCGAGCACTTCTGGCCCTGGTACTCGAAGGCTCCCCGCACCATGGCGGTCCGGAGGACATCGATGTCGGCGCTCGGGTGCGCCATGACGAAGTCCTTGCCCCCAGTCTCGCCGACGATGCGTGGATAGGAGCGATAGCCGTCGATGTTCTCGCCGATCCGGCGCCAGAGCATCTGAAACACCCGCGTGGAGCCGGTGAAGTGGATCCCAGCCAGCTCGGGGTCGGCCAAGGCGACGTCAGAGACAGCGATGCCGTCACCGGTAACCATGTTGATGACTCCCGGCGGCAGGCCCGCCTCTTCCAGCAGGTTCATGAGGAAGTGGGCGGCGAACTGCTGGGTGTGCGCGGGCTTCCACACCACGGTGTTGCCCATCAGCGCCGGCGCCGTGGGCAGGTTGCCGGCGATGGCGGTGAAGTTGAACGGCGTGACCGCGTAGACGAAACCCTCGAGCGGCCGATGGTCCGTGCGGTTCCAGACGCCAGGGGAAGACTTGGGCTGCTCGGCGAGGATCTGGCGAGCGAAGTCGACGTTGAACCGCCAGAAGTCGATGAGCTCGCAGGCGGCGTCGATCTCCGCCTGGAACGCCGTCTTCGACTGGCCGAGAAGGGTGGCGCCATTCAGGGTCTGCCGCCAGGGACCTGCGAGGAGGTCGGCGGCCTTGAGAAAGACCGCGGCGCGGTCGTCGAAGGAGAGCTCTCGCCACGGGACCGCCGCTTCCTTCGCCGCCCCGATGGCGGCCTTGGCGTCCTCCGCGGTCGACTGGTGCGTGACGCCGAGGACTTCGCGGTGCGCGTGCGGCTGGACGACCTGGACTGGTTCGCCCGACGCCATCCGACGAACGCCTCCGATGGCGCAGGTGAGCTCGGCCGGAGTCGCCGTGAGCGCGTCGATCGCCCCGATGAGCTCGCTGCGCTCCGGACTACCGGGCGGATAGAGCAGCACCGGCTCGTTGACCGGCTCGGGCACGCGGGTGACGGCATCCATCGGCATGGCGGACCACTCCTCGGGCGGTGGCGCGTCGGGGGGACGCGACCCAGCCATCCTGGCACGTGGGCTCAGCGGTGAATCAGGCCCACCAGCTCGCTGGCGTCGTACCAGAGGAGGTCGACCCCGTCGACCTGCCGGCGGCGGACTGCGTCCTGTGCGCTCACCTCGTCCACGTGGACCGAGACGACCCAGCTGCGCGAGACCGGTCGGGTCAGGCGTACGGCTGCGGCACCCGACGCAGGGTCGACGACCACGGCGTCCTCGGGCAGGTCGGCGGCCACCACCACCCGACGCGTCGGCGTGGACGGGTCGGCCGCGAGCAGGTCCAGGGACAGCTCCGCGGCCTCGAGCAGGGCGTCGAACTCCCAGCCCTCCTGGTCTTCTTCGGGAAGCAGGGCTCGCAGGTCGGCAGTGACCGCGGTGCCCCGAGGGGCGCGAAGCTCCCCCGTCCGCTCCAGCTCGGCCAGCAGCGAGAGCGTGGCCGGGACGTAGACCCGAACCTGTGCCGCCACGCTCAGATCCAGCTCAGCTCGTCGGCCCGGGCCCGACGCAACGCTTCCGCACTGGTGCGCAGCGACGTCTCGAGAACCGCCGCGCGGCGAGTCGGGTCCATCATGTTGGCCCCGATGGCCTCAAGGTCCTCGCGACCCGGGCCGAGCATCGTGACCGAGCCGCCCGCCCGCCGGACCTTGGCCGCCTCGCCGAGCATCCTTCGGGTGACCGAGCGTCGGAAGGCGCGCTCCAGCCGGGCGCCTACGCCCGTCGGACGGTCGTAGTCGAAGGAGGCCATCGGCGCGAGGACGTAGATCTCGTCGAGTCCGACTCCGGCCAGCAGGTCGACCGAGGTGGCCGAGCAGGTTCCGCCGTCGATGTAGCGACGACCTCCGACGATGGCCGGGGCGTACCACCCGGGGATCGAGCACGAGGCGAGCACCGCGTCGGACAGCGAGGCCTCGGGGGCTCCCGGTCGACCGAACGCGACCCGGCGACCCGCGTCGTAGTCCATGGCCACGATCCACAGCGCAGGGTGGGGTGACCACTCGCCGTCCGGCGTGACGGCCCCGACCAGGTTGGGGACCGACCACAAAGACCCCCGGCCTTCGGGGAGCAGCGAGGACATGACGGCGAGGGGCGGGACACGCCGCGGGCTGCGCACGGCGCGCAGCAACAGCTTGCTCGACCCGATCCCCGGGCGAGGGCGTCCCGGCAGCGCGCCGCCCGTGGCCCGGTCGTAGTCGTAGGAGTATCCGGCCAGCGGTCCGTCGAGGACCGGAACGCCGCCTTGATGGTCCAGCAGGTGTTTGACTGACACCCCCGCGCCCAGCATGGCGGCGAGGACCGACCCGGCCGACGTCCCGACGATCACCTCGGCGTCTCGCGCGTCGAACCCTTCGACCTCTTCGAGGGCACGCAGCGCGCCGATCATCCAGGCCGCGCCCAAGACCCCGCCCGCGCCGAGCACCAACCCCCTGCGGAGCTGATGCGGACTCACGGCAAGGTCCCCGTCAGCTCGTCGAGGGCGTCGACGAGGCACTGCGCGAGGACGTCCACGTCAGGCATGGCGTCACGGTCGGCGTTGAGCCCGTAGTAGACCCCGCCGTCGTAGGAGGTGAGCCCGATACTCACGGCCTGCCCCTTGGCCAGGGGCACCACGGGATAGGCCGCCTCCATCCGAGCGCCTCCGCTGTAGAGCGGCATCTGCGGGCCCGGCACATTGGTCACGACCAGGTTGAACACACGCCTGGACAGCCCGCTTCCGAGCCGAGCCCCCACGGCATGCAGCGTCGGCGGCGCGAAGCCGCCGAGCCCCACGAGAGCCTCGGCGCCCACCGACTGCCCGGTCTCCTTGTGGGCCTTCATGGCGTACGACACCTGGTGCAGCCGCATGATCGCGCTCGGCTCACCCACTGGGAGGTCGACGAGGTAGGAGGCGACACGGTTGCCGAGCGCGCCCTGGTGGGTGTCCGAGCGGATGCTCACCGGCACCATCGCCCGCACCACGGTGGCGCCGCCCACGGACTCACCGCGGGTCATCAGCCACGACCGAAGGCCGCCGGAGACGACGGCGAGAACGACGTCGTTGACCGTCCCCCCGTGGGCTCGCCGGACGGCCTTGTAGTCCTCGAGCGACATGTCCGCGGTGGCGTAGCGCCGCTGCTCGCCGATCTCGGCGTTGAGGGGGCTCGACGGTGCCGTCCGTGCGACGGTGCGGGCCATGGCCAGCACGCCGCCCGCGGCGCCGGCCACCCGCCCGGCGGTGCGGCGGACGTCGGTCACGGTCGTCTTGACCGCGTCGACGGCCGCGCCCGGCCGGCGCACCAGGTCGCCGACGGCGCCGGCCACCAGCTCGATCGATGACGGCTCAGGGGCCGGGCGCCAGGTGTCGACGGGGGTGTCGCGGGGCTCCGGGGTGACGTCGAGGATGACCTGCCCGATGTCGACGGCACTGATGCCGTCGACCATCGCGTGATGGGTCTTGGTGAGGATCGCGAAGCGGTCGCGCTCGAGGCCCTCGACGAGGTACATCTCCCACAACGGTCGGTTGCGGTCCAACGGACGGCTCATGATGCGCGCGACGAGCTCGCGCAGCTGAGCGTCGGTGCCGGGCTTGGGGAGAGCGGAGCGCCGCACGTGATAGGTCACGTCGAAGTTCTCGTCGTCCACCCAGACCGGGGAGGCGATGTGCCCCGGGATCCAACGGATGCGTTGGCGGTAGCGGGGGACGAACGCGATCCGTTTGCGGATCAGCCGGACCAGCCGGTCGTAGTCGAAGCCCGTCTCGGGCAGCATGAACACCGCCATCCCGCCGACGTGCATGGGGGTGGTCGGCTCCTCCAGGTAGAGGAACGTCACGTCCAGAGCGTTCAGCCGGTCGGGCACAGCCTGTTTGCTCCTTCGACGTAGCCCTGCCCTGAGGGGCAGGGAACTCTCATCGTGTCACGCTCGTCCCAGACGGCGAGGCGTTCGCCCGTGTGGCGCGTCGATCCGTAGGCTCTCGGGCGTATCCGAGAGCCTTGTCTTACGTACCGTCCATGTCCCGACCGGAGGATTCACCGTGCGACCCGCCCCGACCGCTGTTGCCCTAATTGTCGTCGCGTTCGCTGCGGCCGGCTGCGGCTCGTCCGGATCGGCTGAGCCCGCTGCCACGAGCTCCGCGACCACGCCCGCCGCCTCCAGCCCAGCCGAAACGCCGTCACCGAGCGCATCGGAGTCGGAGACCCCGACTGGAACGACCGTCGAGGTCGCCGTCGTCGGCAAGAAGGTCACTCCTGCGCCGGGAACGGTCACCGTCGCCGCCGGGGAAGAGATCACGCTGGTTCTGACCACTGACCGTTCCGGAGAGCTGCACGTGCACGCCGCCGACCCCGAGCTCGAGACCGAGATCGAGCCAGGCACCAAGTCCTTCACGTTCACGACCCCGTCGCAGCCAGGCGTCTACGAGGTCGAGCTGCACGACCCCGACCTCCTGCTCTTCCAGGTCAAGGTGCAGTGACGCCGGCACCAGCGGTCTCCGACCTGCTGGTACTGGGCACGCGGATCGCCCACGGCGTCGGCACCCGGCAAGACCTCCCTATCCCGTTCGCAGCTGCGCTCGGCGGAGCCGTCGTGGCCCTCGTGGCCTCGTTCGTGGCCCTGGGCACTCTCTGGCGGCAGCCCCGGCTGACCGGAGCGGCGGCGGGCCGACCGTTGCCGTCGGGTCTGGCTGACACCCTGGACGTGCCGTGGTTCCGGTGGGTGCTGCGCGCCGTCGGCCTGATCCTCACCGGCTATTTCCTGCTCGGCCTCCTGCTCGGGCCCGACGACGCGCTCAACCCGTCCGCCGGCGTTGTCTACGTGCTGTTCTGGGTGGGGACCCTCGTGTTCGCCTCGGTGCTCTTCGGGCCGGTGTGGCGCATGCTCAACCCGCTCAGGAGCCTTCACCTCATCGGGTGTCGCCTGCTCGTCCACGACCCGGACCACGGGCTGCTCCCGGCTCCCGCGCGCCTCGGGCGGTGGCCTGCGGCTTTGGCCGTCCTCTCGTTCGGCTGGCTCGAGCTGGTCGCTCCGGACCGGGCGACCACCCATGTCCTCACGTGGTACGTGCTCGGCTACACGATCTGGGTCCTCGGCGGCGCCGTGCTGTTCGGGCGGCGATGGATCGCCCAGGCCGACGGCTTCGAGGTGATGTCCGATCTGTTCGGCCGTCTGTCGGTGCTGGGGCGACGCGCCGACGGGACGCTGGTCACGCGGTCACCGCTCAACGGCCTGGCCGGTCTCGCCTCCGCTCCCGGCACGGCGGCTGTGGTCTGCACGCTCCTCGGCATCACGGCCTACGACGGATTGTCCAGCTCCCCCTGGTGGGCCGGCTGGGTGCAGGGCACCCCGCTGCCGACCGAAGTGGTGTCAACCGCGGGCTTTCTGGCCATGGTGGCCGTCGTCGGCGCGACCTACACCGGCGCGACCTGGCTGTCGGGGCGACTGTCCGGCGTCACGGGACTCGAACGCACCATGCCCGGCCAGCTCGCCCACACCGTCGTCCCCATCGCCCTTGGGTACGCCATCGCGCACTACTGGTCGCTGTTCGTGGTCGTGGGCCAGCAGACCCTCAGCCGGCTGTCCGACCCGCTCGGGACCGGTGCCGACTGGCTCGGAACCGCCGACCGCGGCGTGTCCTTCGCGCTGGTCGGGGCCACCACGGTCGCCACGATCCAGGTTCTTGCCGTCGTCCTCGGCCACGTGCTGGGCGTCGTGCTCGCCCATGACCGGACGGTCGCGTTGGCCCCGGAGAAGACGGCCGTCCGCGCCCAGCTGCCCGTGCTGGCGCTGATGGTCTTCTTCACCCTCGGCGGCCTCACCCTGCTGTTCTCAGCCTGAGCGAACCAACGCCCGGTGCCACACGCGCCGTCACTCAGCCAGTCGCCGGCCGAACAGCGTCTCGAGCTCGGTGGCCGTGCTCGCATAGTCGGCGTGCAGGACCCCCACCATGCCCAGCTCGACCGCCGCCGTGACGTTGGGAGGCAGGTCGTCGACGAAGACGCAGGCCGTCGGGGGGAGCTCGAGCAGATCGAGGGTGTGATGGAAGATTCGGGGCTCCGGCTTGCGCATGCCCACCTCGCCGGAGATCACGACCACATCGAACATGTCCGCCCAGCCGTCTCGCGGATACGTGTTGCCCCACGAGTTCGACAGCAGCGCCGTCCGGATCCCGGCGGCATGGGCTCGGTGCACGAGCCCGACCATGTCTGGGGCGTGCTCGAAGCGGGTGAACATCCGCTCTAACAGGCCCTCGGCGGCCAACGGTTCCCCGGACCGGGTCTGCAGGGCGCCGGCCAGCCGGTGCTCGAACTCGGGCACCTCCAGCTCACCACGCTCGAGGGCATGGACGGGATTCCACACAGCCTCCGCGCCGCCGCTCGGGCCGAGCCACTCGCGCATGAGGCGTCGGAAGTGCTCCAGATCGACGTCGTCGGAGGCGGCCCACGCGGCCATGGAGTCGCCGAGGTTGCTCGTGAGCACGCCGCCCCAGTCGACCACGAGCCCGGACAGTGAACCGTCAGGCACCGGACACCTCGCGCGCCCGCCTCAGCAGCGCCGGGACCCCCTCGTCGAGCGTGGCGAAGAACGGGTCGCCGGACATCCCGGCGAGCCAGCGGTGATAGCTCGCCTCCAGCAGGATCGCGAGCTTCCAGATGGCCAGGGCCACGAACCAGCCGAGATCGTCCACGTCGAGGGCCAGGTGCCCGTTCCAGCGCTCGATGAGCTCGGCCCTCGTGGGGAATCCGCCAGCGGCCGTGGGAGACATCCCGTCGAAGGCTGCGGGCTCCCCCGGCTCGGGCCAGAACGACAACAGGTAGCCCAGGTCGGCTCGGGGGTCACCGACCGAGGCCATCTCCCAGTCGACGACCGCGGAGACCGTCGACGTCTGCGGGTCACAGATCACGTTGTCGAGCTTGAAGTCTCCGTGCACCACGACCGCAGCCACAGGGTCCGGACGATGCGCGAGCAGCCAATCGCGGACCGCGTCGTAGTCGGGGAGCTCCCGGGCGCGACCCCCCGCAGCTGCCACCGCTTCCTGCACCGCCGTGCGCTGGGAGATCCATCGGGCGAGCTGCCGGTCGAGGTAGCCCTCGCTGCGGCCGAGGCCCGCTTCGAGGAACGGGCCGGGGTCCAGCCGGTGGATGGCGGCAAGCGTGTCGACCAGATCGAGGCCCAGACCCTGCCGCGCCTCTGGGGTGAGCCAGTCGGGGATCCCGTGACGGATGACCTCGCCGGAGACGCGCTCCATCACGTAGAACGGCGCGCCGATCACCTGGGGGTCCTCGCACACCGCCGCGACCGTGGGCACGGGGACCGGCGACTCCTGCAGCAAGGTCAGGAACCGGGACTCGCGCACGACGTCGTGGGCGGTCGGCAGGAGAGGCCCAGCGGGCGGGCGGCGCAGCACGTACGGCGGAGCGCCGGCGCGAGTCAACGCGAAAGTCAGGTTGCTGTGCCCCTCCCCCAACGGCTCGACCCGGCAAGGTCCGTCACCGGCCAGATGGGCGTCGGCCCAGCGGGTCAGGGCGGCTTCGTCGGGTCGTCCGCTCGCCTGCTCATCGAGGGCTGCGCACACGCCGGAAGCCTCCCACGCGCGGCTAGGCGCTCTTGTCGGCGGGCAGCTGGACGAGGTCGCGGGCCAGGGCGGCCAGAGCCAGGCGGGCCGCCGATCGCGGGGCAACCTCCCGCAGCGATCGACCCTGCGCGAGTGCCCGGTCGTAGGCATCCTGGTCCTCGGGCACCAGCACGGCCTCGTCGACACCTGCGTGGCGGGCAAGGGACTCCTGCAGCTGGCGATCGGGCCGCCGTCCGACCGGACCCTTGCGCACCCGGGTCAGCACCACCCGGACTGTCGCGCGCGGGGCGGCGGCGCGGGCCTCGGGCAGCGTACGGATGAGGCGCTGGAGTCCGATCGGGTCGGCGCGGCCGACCGCGAGCAGCACGTCTGCCTCGGCCAACGTCGCCAAGGTCGCGCCGTTGCGCCGGGGGGCGACCGTGTCATAGCTCAGTTCCTCGTCCTGCTCGAGCCCGAACCCGCAGTCGACCACGGTGAGGTCGGCCAGGCGGCGCGAGCACGCCCACACCTGCGCCAGGGCCGTGGGACGCAGCTCCGGCCAGCGGTCGGCGCGAACGACGCCGGTGAGCACGCGCAAGTCGCGCGTGGCCTCGACCGCCGAGCGCGCCAGCGCCTCACGGTCGAGGGTGCCCGCGTTGACGGCGCGCGTGGCCGCGGCCAAGCCCGGAGACTCGTCGAGCAGACCCAAGAGCTGGGCGGCGCTCGCGCCGTAGGTGTCCGCGTCGGCCAGCACCGTGGACGCCCCGAGGGCCGCGGTCTCACACGCCAGATACGTGGCCACCGTGGTGCGCCCGGGAGCTCCGGTCGGGCCCCACACCGCCACCAGGCTCCCGGATCGTCCCGGCGCCTCGGGCGGGTCGACGGAGCTGGCCGGCGGGGGATGCGCCCGGATCGTGCTCAGGTCGACGGTCAGTGCGGCGGCCTCCCGGGCGGCGGCGGCGGGGTCGTCGGCTGAGACCACGACGACGCGGTCGACGCCGAGCATCCGCAGTCGCCCCTCAGCGCCCTCACCGGCGTCGCTCACCACGCCGATGACAGCAACGCCGTACCCGCGAAGCCGGTCGAGGGCCTCGTGGTCGAGGCGACGCAGGTCCGCCGACACGAGGGCTGCCCGCGACGTGCCGGCCGAGGCGGCGCCCAGGAGGTCGGCGAGGTCGACGCAGCGCCGCACGACAGCCACGCCGGAGCCGACCCTGGCGAAGGTCGCCAAGAAGGTCGACTCGGCCGGCAACCCCTGCAACGCCAGCAGCACCGGCACGCCGGAGCTCACGACGCCTCGGAGCCTGCGATGGGTGAGCCTGCGACGAGATCGATCGCCCCGTCCTGCAACGCCTGGACGAGCGGCTGCACGTCTCCCGGTGGTACGGCGAGCACGACCCCCAGCGCGGATCCTGACGGACCCAGCCGACCCGCCTCCTGGACCAGGTCGGCGACCAGGGCGGCGGCCAGCACCGGGCGAGTCGGCCCGTCGTCCGGCGTCACGTAGACATCGACCCGTTGGCCCCGGGCGAGCCCGGCCGGAGCGTGCAGCCGTTCGACGGCCACAGTGACCTGCCGCAGGGGCGCACCTTGCCCAGGCCGCGTCACAGCATCGACAGGGAGGAGCTCGCCTCGCGTCATGGGTCGAGCCAGCACCCACCCGGTGGGTGCCCCGGTCTCGGCGCCGACGTAGGCACTGGCCGCTGACCCGAGCCGTACATCCACCGGCTGAAGGTCCGAAGGCCCTAGGACACTCCCGGTGGACAGGTCGCGCGTCAGCGACCACACCGGCACGCTGTCGTCGGCCGCGGCGAGCACTCGGGCGCCGAGCACCACCGAGATCAGGATGAGGAGGATCCCGCCGAGCAGTCGGGCGTCGCGCCAACGCGGACGCACGAGTCGGCGCGCCTGCGGGGAGGCTGGGTCGGGTCCAGGCAGGGCCGGCCCCTGTCCGTCGGCGTTCGTGATCGACACCCCCCCACACGCGCTGGATGCTCGCGTCCATCGTGGCTCAGGTCGGCGCAACGGCGCGGAGAGTTTCCACACCCGTACGGGTGATCCACAGCCACGGTCCGGAGGTGCTCCGCAGCGCTGTGCTCTGCCATGATCGGCCCGTGGCCGAAGGGAACCGGTTCTTGACCCTCGCCGACGTGGCTGAGGTGCTCAACATCTCCTCAGCCCAGACGTACGCGCTGGTGCGCGGCGGCGACCTCCCAGCGATCAAGATCGGCGGGCGCGGTCAGTGGCGGGTCGAACGGGCGCAGCTCGAGGCCTACATCGAGCGGATGTACACCCAGACCGCCCAGTTCGTGGCCGATCACCCGTTGAGCGGGGCCGACGCGACTCAGGAGCCCCTCACCTGAAGCGAGGCCAGGCTGGCAAAGGCGACCAGCCGGGAGGTACGCCCCACCCGGGACTCCCCAGCTGGGTGCTCGGCGAGCTCGAGGTGATCAGCCCCGACCCGGTCGATCGTCCCGGTCAGCACCGCCCCGCCTTGGGTGTGCACCCGAACCTCGGCTCGATCCCGGGCGAGCGCTCGCAGGGGGTGCCCCAGACCCAGGCGGGCGCTGACCGCACCCTCGCTGCCCGGCTCGGCGGACTCCGGACCCAGGCCGACGACGTCGTCCACCGCGGACACGGAGACCAGAGTCTCTCGCTCGCCATCGTCGACCAGTAGCCAGTCGCTGCCCACAGCCCGGACCTGGCCGCGGATCAAGCCGGAGCCGCGCACGCCGATCCCCAGCGTGCGCCCGACCGCTTGCG
This sequence comes from uncultured Actinomycetota bacterium, assembly GCA_963820065.1. Classification (GTDB taxonomy): domain Bacteria; phylum Actinomycetota; class Actinomycetes; order DATJPE01; family DATJPE01; genus JANPBY01. The sequence continues at coordinate 119,113 of CAWFYM010000012.1, forward strand.
CACCACGGAACCGGTCGACCAGCCGCAACCGCGCTGCCTCGCGCCTGGCCCGGTCAGCGACCTCGGCGGCCAGCTCGGCCCGCTCCTCGGCCTCCGCCTGAGCCTCCAGGTCGGCGAACAACTCGTCCCAGCGCACGGGTCCAGAACCTAAGGCACCGCCGATTCTGCGGCGATCCGCACGGGCGAAGCCGTCTCTTGACACTGGACCGAATGGACACTAGGCATAGCAAACACAGGTAAACAGAAGCTAATGGAGGCATTGATGTGCGAACTTCGTGTCGCCCTCGCCTGGCTCAGCTGGCTCGTTGGCCTGGCCCTGGCCACCGTGGTCCTGGGCTCGTCGACGCCCGCCCTGCTCGCAGCGGTTCACTCCGCTGGGTCAGGGCCCGACGACGCCGTCGCGGCCGCGGCAGCCCTGACCGGCTGGGCGGTGCTGGGCTGGCTGGCCGCGGGGACGGCACTCACCGTGCTGGCCGTCCTGGCTCGTACGGCCGGCACGGCGGCGAGCCTGATTGCGCAGCCGCTCGACCGGCTGGCCACAGCCCTCACGCCGACCAGCTGGGGTGAGGCGGTCCGCACCAGCCTCCGGTGGGGCGTCGTCGCGAGCGCGACCGGAGGAGCCTTGCTCGGCGTGCCCGCGCACGCCCGCCCCGCCATGGAGCAACCCGTGCTGTCCATGCCTTCCATGCCTTCCATGGAACGCATGAGCGAACCCGCGTCAGACCTTCCCGACCTCGATCGACCCGAGACGCGAGCCACCTACCTGGTCAGGCCCGGGGACTGCCTGTGGTCGATCGCCGAACGGGCCATCGGCCCGGAGGCCACCCATGCGGCTATCGCCCGGGCCTGGCCACGGTGGTGGCGAGCCAACCGATCCGTGATCGGCCCGGATCCCGCGGTGATCCACCCCGGGCAGCGCCTGGTCGTGCCGGGAAAGGCGTTTCCCTCATGAGCGTCGCACCCGATGACCTGCTTCCCGCCCTGCGGCTGGTACCCGCTCCCGACCCGGATCCTCCGTTCGCAGACCACCGACCCACCCTCCAGCTCGTCGCACAGCCGCAGGAGGAGCTGCCGCTGGAGTGGCTCCTGCCGACAGGCCTGCCTGCGGCTCCGCGCTCGCCCCAGCTCAGGCTCGTCCGCGGACGCCGCGGCGACGGCGACGACTTCGGCCCGGTGCCGACGCCCCGAGGTGAGCTCCCCGAGCCGACTGCCTGGGCGACCCGACTCGTGCAGGGCATCGCGGAGATGCTGTCACTCGACCGACCGGTCAGCCAGCTGGTCCGGTGGTCGGACCCCGTGGTCTTCGACCAGGTACGACGCCGCGTCGAGGTCCGCCGCCGCAGTCGCGCCCCGCGCGACACCCACTCCGGTCACCGGCCGTTGGTTCGGTCCATCCACGTCGCGGAGCCCGCCGACGGGGTGGCCGAGGTGTGCGCCATGGTCGACGACGGTCGCCGACCCCGCGCCTATGCCCTGCGTCTGGAGGGACTCGACGGGCGGTGGAGGGCCACCGCCTTGGAACTCGTGTGAACCACCCAAGCACCGAGGCGCCCGGCGTGGTCGCTCAGTTCCGCTTGCGGGCTTCCCGTTGCTGCCGTCGCCGCTCCGCCCGCGAGGCGTTGGGGTCGACGACGATGTCGGCGGCCTCATCTTCCTGTCGGCGGCTCACTTCGCCGTCGTCGCTCGGCGCGGAGTACTCCAGGGTGCGCGGACGGTTGGCGCCTAGCCCCTTGGCCACGAGCTTCGCCGGCGCAGCCGGCTGCGAGGCGTCGATCTCCTGGGTGGGCAGGGGGGCCGCGGCGGCCACCGCAGCCGTACCGTTCGGCGACCCGCCCTCGTCGTCGCCGTCGCCTGGTTCGACGGTGACCTCGACGTTGAACAGGAACCCGACCGACTCCTCCTTGATGGCGTCCATCATCGCGACGAACAGCTCGTAGCCCTCGCGCTGGTATTCGACCAGGGGGTCGCGCTGGGCCATCGCGCGCAGGCCGATCCCCTCCTGCAGGTAGTCCATCTCGTAGAGATGCTCACGCCACTTCCGGTCCAGGACCGACAAGACGACCCGACGCTCGAGCTCGCGCATGGTGTCCGACCCGAGGCGCTCCTCGCGATCGGCGTACGCCTGGGCCGCGTCGGACTTGACCTCCTCGGCAATGAACTCCGCGGACAGTCCCGCGCGGTCACCGCCGGAGCGCTCGACGAGCTCGTCGACCGAGAACGACACCGGGTAGAGCGTCTTCAGGGCCGTCCAGAGCTGGTCGAGGTCCCAGTCCTCGGGGAACCCCTCGGAGGTGGCGCCCGTCACGTACGCCTCGATCGTGTCGTCGATCATCGGCGCGATCTGCTCGTGCAGGTCTTCGCCCTCCAGGACCCGGCGACGCTCTTCGTAGATGACCAGCCGCTGACGGTTCATGACGTCGTCGTACTTGAGTACGTTCTTGCGGATCTCGAAGTTCTGGGCCTCCACCTGCGACTGTGCGCTGCGGATGGCGTTGCTGACGATCTTGTGCTCGATGGGCAGGTCGTCGGGGAGGTTGAACCGCGTCATGATCGACTCGATCCGGGCGCCCTGGAACAAGCGCATGAGGTCGTCCTGCACCGAGAGGTAGAACCGGGACTCCCCGGGGTCACCCTGGCGACCAGACCGTCCGCGCAGCTGGTTGTCGATGCGACGGGACTCGTGGCGCTCGGTGCCGAGGACGTAGAGACCGCCGGCGCCGACCACCTCGTCGTGCTCGGCCTCGACGGCCTTCATGGCCTTCTCGAGAGCGTCCGGCCACGCCGCCTCGTACTCCTCAGGCGTGTCGACCGGGGACAGCTCGCGCTGGGCGAGCTCGTTGGAGGCCATGAACTCCGGGTTGCCGCCCAGCATGATGTCGGTGCCTCGCCCGGCCATGTTCGTGGCGACGGTGACCGCGCCCTTGCGCCCGGCCTGGGCCACGATCTGCGCCTCGCGCTCGTGCTGCTTGGCGTTGAGCACCTCGTGCGGGAGCCCGCGCCGCCGGAGCAGGTTGGCGACGTGCTCGGACGTCGCGACGCTCGCGGTGCCCACCAGCACGGGCTGACCCTTGGTGTGCCGCTCGGCGATGTCGTCGACGACCGCGGAGAACTTGGCCTCCACCGACTTGTAGATGAGGTCGGCCTGGTCGAGGCGCTGCATGTCGCGGTTGGTCGGGATCGGGACGACGCCGAGCTTGTAGATCTGGCTGAACTCCGCGGCCTCGGTCATGGCCGTGCCGGTCATCCCGCCCAGCTTGTCGTAGAGGCGGAAGAAGTTCTGCAGGGTGATCGTGGCCAGGGTCTGGTTCTCGTCCTTGATGGCCACCCCCTCCTTGGCCTCGATGGCCTGGTGCATCCCCTCGTTGTAGCGGCGACCGGCCAGCATGCGACCGGTGTGCTCGTCGACGATGAGCACCTCCCCGTTCATGACCACGTAGTCGCGGTCGGCCTTGAACAGCTCCTTGGCCTTCAAGGCGTTGTTGAGGTAGCCGACCAGTGGGGTGTTCACCGACTCGTAGAGGTTGTCGATGCCTAGGTGGTCTTCGACCTTCTCCACGCCGGAATCGAGGATGCCGACCGTTCGCTTCTTCTCGTCCACCTCGTAGTCACCGTCGACGCCCTTGTCGAGGTCGGCACGCTTCAGACGCGGGACCAGCTGGGCGAACGTCGTGTACCACTGGGTGGCCTGATCGGCGGGGCCGCTGATGATGAGCGGGGTCCGCGCCTCGTCGATGAGGATGGAGTCGACCTCGTCGACGATGGCGAAGGCGTGCCCGCGCTGGACCAGGTCGGCCTTGTCCCAGGCCATGTTGTCGCGCAGGTAGTCGAAGCCGAACTCGTTGTTGGTGCCATAGGTGATGTCGCACGCGTACTGCTCGCGGCGTTCCGCCGGCCGCTGCCCGGAGAGGATGACCCCCACCGACAACCCGAGGAAGCGGTGAACGCGACCCATCCACTCGGCGTCCCGCTCGGCCAGGTAGTCGTTGACCGTGACGATGTGGACGCCGCGGTCGTTGAGCGCGTTGAGGTAGGCGGGCAGCGTTCCGACCAGGGTCTTGCCCTCACCGGTCTTCATCTCCGCGATGTTGCCGAGGTGGAGCGCGGCACCACCCATGACCTGGACGTCGTAGTGACGCTGGCCCAGCGTGCGCTTGGCGGCCTCGCGGACCGTCGCGAACGCCTCCGGGAGGATGTCGTCGAGCGTCTCGCCGTCAGCAAGGCGCGACCGGAACTTGTCGGTCTCCTCGCGCAGCTCGGCATCGCTGAGGGCGACGAAATCCTCCTCGACGCTGTTGACCTGGGCGGCGATCCGGTCGAGCTTCTTGAGGATCTTGCCCTCACCAGCGCGCATGAGACGGTCGAAGAAGGCAGGCACGAGTTCTCCAGGTCGGGGCCGCAGGACACTGCGGCCGGTCAAGACATCGTAATCGGCTCGTGACCTGGCGTCCCACCACGCACGGCGCCTGTCGGCATCGCTCCGGAGTCAGGGCGAAAAGTCCCTCGCGCCAGGCCCGGTTCCGCGGGCAGGATCCAAGCATGGAGCCCGTGACCTTGACCGATGGTGTGATCGTGCTGAGACCCCTCCGACCCGAGGACGTCGAGGCCATCACCGAGGCCTGCCAGGACCCCGAAACCCAACGCTGGACCACCGTGCCGGTGCCGTACACCCACGAACACTCCGTCGAGTTCGTCGCGGGAAACGGCCCCGAGTCCGAGGGCTGGGTGCAGGGTCGCAACCCCTTGTGGGTCGTGACCTCGGCCGACGACGACCGCTACGGCGGCGCCCTCGACCTCCGGCTGGACGGCGCGGGCAAGGCCGAGGTGGGCTATGCCCTCGCCCCGTGGCTTCGCGGCCGCGGCCACATGCGGCGGGCGCTACAGCTGGCCTGCCGGTGGGGCTTCGACGAGGCGGGGCTCGCCACGATCATCTGGTTTGCCCATGTGGGCAACACCGCCTCGCGCCGGACAGCCGAAGCCGTCGGTTTCCGCGTGCTCGAGGGGACGCTGCGCCAGCACTGCGTCTCGCGCGGAGTCCGCTACGACTCCTGGGTCGGGGACCTTCTTCCCGGCGACCTCGCCACGGACGCCGCCCACACCGGATGACCGAACTGCGCCCTATCCCGGTCATCGACCTCGGCGACGTCCGGCTCGCCGCTCTGGTGGACGACGACGCCGCAGAGATCTTCTCGCTGGCGCACGACGATGCGGCGATCAGACGCTTCAGCTCGCTGGCCGCGGCCACGAGTCTGGCCGAGACGCAGCGATGGGTGCGCTCCCGCGACACGGCCGATCGGATGGAGTGGCTGGTGAGGACCAGTCAGTTGAGCGTGGCCGGCCGGGTGGCCCTGCACAAGATCGACCTGGACGAGGGCGTGGCCGAGATCGGGTACGGGCTGTTCGAGGCGCATCGCGGGCGAGGGCTCGCTCGCCGGATGGTCGAGGCCGTGACGGCGTACGGCTTCGAGACCCTTGGCCTGCGACGCATCACCCTCGAGCACGCGATCGCCAACGACCGGTCGTGTGCGCTCGCCACCGCCTGCCGCTACCGGCTCGAAGGCACGATGCGGCAGGCGTTCGAGGACCACGAGGGCGGCTACGACGACGCCCACCTGCACGCCAGGCTGCGCACGGACTGACCGCCGTCCCCGAGGGGCCATCTGCGCATGATCACGAGGGAGTGGTGGGGGGCGGGGATGAGATCGGGGACGTCCGGCGTTGACGCAGGCGACTCGGGGGCCGCGCAGATGGGAGCAGCGTCATGAGGATCGCCGTACTGGGAACGGGCACCGTGGGCACGACGGTGGCCACGGGTCTGCTGGCGCTCGGCCACGAGGTTCGGCTCGGCTCCCGCACCGCCGACAACGAGAAGGCGCTGGGCTGGCTCGCGACCGTCGATGACGGTGGCGGCGTGGGCACGTTCGCCGATGTCGCCGCGTGGGGCGAGGTCATCGTCAACGCCACGAGCGGTGAGGCCTCCGTCGCGGTGGTCACCGGCGTGGCCGAGCAGGCAGCCGGCAAGGTGCTCATCGACATCTCCAACCCGCTGGACTTCTCCCACGGCTTCCCGCCCACCCTGTCGGTCGTCAACGACGACAGCCTCGCCGAGCAGCTGCAGCGGGCTGTCCCTGCGGCTCGCGTCGTCAAGGCGCTCAACACCCTGACCGCCGACCTGATGCTCAACCCGGCGGCGCTGCCCGAGCCCACGGACCTGTTCCTGGCCGGCGACGACCAGACGGCCAAGGACGTCGTCCGCGGCTTGCTCACCCAGGCTGGCTGGGAGTCGGCGCACATTCACGATCTCGGAGGTATCGAGGCGGCCCGCGGGCCAGAGATGTGGCTACCCCTGTGGCTGCGGATCATGGGTGCTGTCGGCAACCCGACCTTCAACGTGCGGATCGTTCGAGGCTGACGCCCGCCCACGGCCGCTCAGTCGGCCGGAGGGCTCCACGGGTTCGCCTGCCGATGCGCAGCGAGTGCGGCGCGGTCAGTCTTGACCGGATCGATCACGACCAGGCCGGCCATGAGGTCATACAGCGACCGACGGCCACCGAGCAGGCACGGAACCCATCCGGCAAGCACCAGCACGAGCGCGAGCGTCACGCCGATCTGAAGGTCGAGAACCCTGAACAGCGCAAGAGGCACCAGCCAACGCACGGCCAACCGCCAGCGGGCCGCCGCTCCGGCGACCCCTGGCCGGACGGCTTCGAGCTCGGCGAACCGCAGGCCGATGCTGGTGCGGGACCGCCACAAGGCACCGGAAAGCACCACGGCGCCGAGGCCGACGATGCCTGCCGTCACCCAGTCGACCCAGGCAGGCATCTGCTCTGCCACGCGAGCCACGACTGAGGTCCGCACTTCCGAAGGGGTCTCCACCACCCCCGTCGCCATGGCGACGACGGTGATCGACGCAGACACCAGGAAGGTGAGGATGCCCAGGGCGAACAGGTCGACGGCCAAGGCGAACGTGCGAGACCCCGGACGCGCAAGCACCGGGGCGACGGTCTGCGACCCCGCTGCTGACGCGGCGTCACCCTCAGTCACCGGCGAACTCATGGGCGCCTCACCTCGCCCCACAGTCTGCCAGGTCGGCCATCGGTGACCACGCGTTTTGCGGATCAGCCCTCCACTGTGGCGGCCGGCACGGAGATGCTGCCGCTCGCGACGTGCACGGCCGTGCCCTCGATCCAGGTGGCGACCGGCTCACCGTCAGACACCGTCACACCGGCGGTGATGACCGATCGCCGGCCCATCTCGACCCCCTGGACGACGCGGTAGGTCGTCGCCCCCTCGGGGACCAGCCCGCTCGCGGCCAGCCACACCGAGGTCGATCCGACCGCTGAGCCGGTCGCCGGATCCTCGGGGATGCCGAGGTCTCCGGCGAACATCCGGGATCGGACCTCGCACGCCTGCGGGTCCCACGACACGACGTAGACCCCGGTCGACACCGAGGCTGGGTGGGCGAAGGCCGTCCGGAGGATGCCCACATCGGGTTGGCAGCGCGCCAAGGCGTCGGCCCGTACCGGCAGCACCAGATAGCCGATACCGACGGTGGCCCAGCGCGGTGGCGCTACCGGGTCGAGGTCTGCTGCGGTCAGCCCGACCGCGGCCAGCGCATCCGTGGGGTCGGCGGCCTCGCCCCACTGCGGCCTCCCGCCAGTCAGCCGCACCGGTCCCCCACCCGGAGCGAGCTCGAGCGGCAGCAACCCCTCGCCGCAGGACTGCACGACCGCGCCGTCGCCGATGATGCCCTTCTCCCGCAGCAGCCAGGCGGTGCCGACCGACGGGTGCCCGGCGTAGGGCAGCTCGACGAGCGGGGTGAAGATGCGCAGCGCGTACGTCGCTCCCGCCGCCGCGTCGGCGTCCGACGGCTGCATGGGGAAGGCCGTCTCGGACAGGTTGAACTCGCGCGCCAGCGCCTGCAGCTGGTCAGTGTGGAGATCGTCGGCGCCGTGGACCACGGCGAGCGGGTTGCCCGCGAAGGCCCGGTCGGTGAACACATCGACGATGTCGTACGTCAGCCGGCGGGGGTCGCCATCAGCACGTGATGTCACCGAGGGAGGCTAGCAACGCGCCTGGACTAGTGATCCGACGCCCGGCGCGCTCCCCGCGTCCGTCCCGGTTGCGCCAGTAGCCTGAACAGGTGAGCGGCGCGACGGTGTTCATCGCCCGCCTGGCCGGTGTGTCCGTGTTCGATCCGAACGGCGACCAGGTCGGGCGGATCCGTGACGTCGTCGTCGGCCTTGGCATCGGAAGCCAGGCGCCACGGGTCAACGGTCTGGTCGTCGAGGTCCCCATGCGCCGGCGGATCTTCCTCCCGATGACGAGGATCACCGCCGTGGACCCCGGCCAGGTGGTCACGACCGGCCTGGTGAACATGCGCCGCTTCGAGCAGCGCCCCTCGGAGACCCTCGTCGTCGGGGAGCTCTTCGACCGGCAGGTCACCGTGGTGGAGACCGGCGAGACCGTCACCGTCCTCGACGTCGCGATGGCTCAGACCCGCACCCGTGACTGGCAGATCAGCCAGGTCCACGTCCGCAAGAGCGCACCCGGAGGCTTCCGCCGCAGGGGGGCGACGATGACCGTGGAGTGGCTCGACGTCACCGGGTTCACCCTGACCGAGGACAACCAGGGGGCCGCGAACCTGTTGGCCACGTTCGACAAGCTGCGCCCCGCCGACCTGGCCCTCGTGCTGCACGAGCTGTCGCCCAAGCGCCGCGCGGAGGTGGCGGCCGCGCTCGATGACGAGAAGCTGGCCGACATCCTCGAGGAGCTGCCGGAGGACGACCAGGTGGAGATCCTGGGGGTGCTCGACAGGGAGCGCGCGGCCGACGTGCTCGAGGCCATGGCCCCGGACGACGCCGCGGACCTGCTGGGCGAGCTCCCGCCGGAGCAGGCTCAACAGCTGCTCGGCCTCATGGAGCCCGACGAGGCCGAGGACGTCCGGCGGCTGCTGTCCTACGACGAATACACCGCGGGCGGCATGATGACGACCGAGCCGGTGGTGCTGCCTCCCGATGCGACCGTCGCCGAGGCTCTGGCGCGGGTGCGCAACGAGGACCTCTCGCCGGCGCTCGCCTCACAGGTGTACGTCTGCCGCCCCCCGCTCGAGACGCCGACCGGACGCTTCATCGGCATCTGCCACTTCCAGCGGCTGCTGCGCGAAGCGCCGTCCGCCCTGGTCTCGGGGGTCTGCGACACCGGCCTCGAGGCCGTCACCGCCGACGCGGAGCTGCCCGAGGTTGCGGCCTACCTGGCGACCTACAACATGGTCGCGGCCCCCGTCGTCGACGGCGACGATCACCTGCTCGGCGCCGTGACCATCGACGACGTCCTCGACCACATGCTCCCGGACGACTGGCGCGAGCGCGACGACGAGCCTGAGCTCGCGCCGGAAGAGGTGTCCCGTGGCGCGTGAGCCGCGCGTGGTGCGCCTCGACCAGCCCCTCGACCCGAGTCGACGCCTGCCGCGTCCCACCTATGACCCCGACTCCTTCGGCCGCTTGTCGGAACGGGTAGCCCGGTTCATCGGCACGGGGCGGTTCTTGGTCTACATGACCGCTGTGGTGATCAGCTGGATCACCTGGAACGTGTTCGCGCCGGACTCCTTGGAGTTCGACCCCTACCCGTTCATCCTGCTGACCCTCGCCCTGTCGCTGCAGGCGTCCTACGCGGCTCCGTTGATCCTGCTGGCACAGAACCGGCAGGTCGACCGAGACCGAGTCACCTACGACCAGGACCGCGCCCAGAACGACCGTTCGATCGCCGACACCGAATACCTGACGCGGGAGGTCGCCGACGTACGGATGGCCCTCGGCGAGGTCGCCACCCGCGACTTCCTGCGCTCGGAGCTGCGCGACCTGCTCGAGGAGCTGCTCGAGGAGCTGAAGGACGACCGGGACGACCCTGCGGATCGGCGGGGCAACGGCTCCTAGCGGGCCGAACGTAGGCTGGGGTCATGCCCGTGCCCACTGTTCCTGAGATCTCCGCTGCGCTGGCCACGGTCGACGACCCGGAGATCCACCGCCCCATCACCGAGCTCGGGATGGTCGACGACGTCGCGGTCGACGCGACCGGCGGCGTCGACGTACGCATCCTGCTCACGGTCGCCGGCTGCCCGATGCGCACCGAGATCACCGAACGCGTCACCCGCGCCGTCGAGACGGTCGCGGGGGTCGCCGCTGTGCGCGTCGAGCTCGCGGTCATGTCCGAGGAGCAACGCAAGGCGATGACCAGCATGCTGCGGGGCGGACGCGCCGAGCCGGAAGTGCCGTTCGCCAAACCCGAGTCACTCACCAGGGTCTATGCGATCGCTTCCGGCAAGGGTGGCGTCGGCAAGTCTTCGGTGACGGTCAACCTGGCCGTGGCGCTGGCGGCTCAGGGGCTCGCGGTGGGGGTCGTGGACGCGGACATCTACGGGCACTCGGTGCCACGGATGCTCGGCGTCGACCAGCGGCCAACGCCGGTCGAGAACATGATCATGCCCCCGTCGGCCCACGGGGTGAAGGTCATCTCGATCGGCATGTTCACCTCGGGCAACACCCCCGTGGTGTGGCGGGGACCGATGCTCCATCGCGCGCTTCAACAGTTCCTGGCCGACGTGTGGTGGGGCGACCTCGACGTGCTGCTGCTCGACCTGCCTCCCGGCACGGGCGACGTCGCCATCTCGGTGGCCCAGCTGGTGCCCAATGCCGAGATCCTCGTGGTGACCACGCCGCAGGTCGCCGCGGCCGAGGTCGCCGAGCGAGCCGGCTCGATCGCCCTGCAGACCCACCAGCGCATCGCGGGAGTCATCGAGAACATGGCCTGGCTCGAGCTGCCCGACGGTCAGCGCCTCGACCTGTTCGGCACGGGGGGCGGTCAGGTCGTCGCCGATGCCCTGACCCGGGTCATGGGCGTCGAGGTGCCCCTGCTCGGCCAGGTGCCGATCGACGTCCGGTTGCGCGAGGGCGGGGACGCTGGAGCACCGGTCGTCCTCACCGACCCGTCGAGCGCGGCCGCGGCCGTCCTGCTCGAGATCGCCGGAGGTCTGGCGCGACGCGCCCGGGGCCTCGCCGGCCGGTCGCTCGGCCTGACGCCAGCCGGCCGCGCCTGACCGACGCCTAGGTGGCGTCGCCGTCGTAGCTGATCGCTGGGGGCGTCGCCTCCCCCGCCGTGGGCGCCCTGCCGTTGCTCTTCCCCTTCACCGACGGGCTGTCGGCTGTGGGGTCTGCGTCGTCGGAGAACAGCCGCTCGAGATCGTCGCCCTCCTCCAGCAGCTGCCGCTTGACGAACGAGCGCGGGTCGAGATCGCTGAGGTTCAGATCGTTGAACTCCGGGCCCAGGGCACCGGTGACCTCGTCCTTGGCGCCTTGCGCCATCGCCCGCAGCTGCCGGAGCATGCGTCCAGCGTCGGCCGCGAACTTGGGGAGCTTGTCGGGGCCGAACACGAACAGCGCGATGGCTGCCAGCGCGACCAGCTCGAAGAACCCGACGTCGAACACCCGTCAAGAGTACGGCGCCTGGCCCTGGGGTGGGACCGGCCTCTCGGGTGTCAGTCGGTGGCCTCGCCGAGCACGACGTCCACGGTCTGCTGGGACCCGCCGCGTTCGAACGTCACCGTCACCGTGTCCCCCGGAACTCCAGCCCGGATCGCCACGATCAGCTCGTCGGGGCCGGCGACGGGGGTTCCGTCGAACGCCACGATCACGTCGCCCGGACGGATCCCCGCCTGCTCGGCCGGACCGCCAGAGGTCACTCCGGTGCCTCCGTTGATGCCGTCCTGCGCGATCCGGACACCGTCTCCGGTGTAGGTCGGGTCGAGGCTGGCGCCAATGATCGGGTAGGACGCCGAACCCGTCTGGATCAGCTGCTCGGCCGTACGCCGCGCCTGGTTGATCGGGATGGAGAAGCCGAGGCCGATCGAGCCCGCCTGAGACCCGAGGTCGCCCCCCAACGTGGCGATCGCCGAGTTGACCCCGATGACCCGGCCGCTGGCGTCGACCAGCGGGCCGCCGGAGTTGCCGGGGTTGATGGCCGCGTCGGTCTGCAGGGCGGCGATGTAGGAGATGTCGGCGCTGGTGGCCTCACCGGCGGTGACCGGGCGGTCGACCGCCGAGATGATCCCCGAGGTGACGGTGCCCGACAGGCCCAGGGGCGAACCCACGGCGATCGCGGTGTCACCCACCACCACCGAGTCGGAGTTGCCCAAGGCGGCCACGGGCAGCCCGCCCCGGTCGACCTTGAGCACGGCGAGGTCGTAGGTGGTCGTGGTGCCGACCACCTCGGCCTGCTCGCTGGACCCATCGTTGAACGTGACGGTGATGCGTCCACCGCCGCCGCCCGCGGCCACGACGTGGTTGTTGGTGAGGAGGTAGCCGTCCTCGGAGAGGATGAAACCGGAGCCGGTGCCGCCCCCGTTGCCTGAGCGCACCTCGATGGACACCACGGTGGGGAGCACCCGCTCGGCGATTCCCGCGACGGAGTCTGCGGGCCGGGACAAGTCGCCCGCGGGCGTGGTCCCCAGCGAGACGCCGGCGTTGGTGACGCGACCGTCGGTGACTCGGGCCCCGATCACACCCCCGAGCAAACCGGCGATGAGCGCGATGCCCAGCGCCCCCGCCAGCAGGCTGACCCAGCCCGGGCCCGGGCGCTCGGGCTTGACCGGCCGGCCGATGGTGTCCCACGCGGAGGTCGCGGGGTCAGCGGGCATGTCGTACGGCCACAGGGGGGACGTCGGCGCCGGGTCCGGGTAGGCACTGCCGTGGACCGCGTCGTAGGGCGACAGGGCCTCGGTCGCAGGGTCGGGATAGGTCGCTCGCACCGTCGACTGGACCGGCGGCTCGTCGCCGCTGCCGCCGCTGCCGCCGCTGTTGGTAGGCGGCTGGTCCGAGGGAGGTGGTGCCCATGGGTCGCTGGCGCGAGCCCACCACGCAGGGGGATCGTCCTGGCTCACCGGCTCACCTCCGAGGATCCGGCGTCAGCCGAACGGATCGAACCACGAGCCTACGCGGGCCAGCCCACGTCCCGCCCGCCCAAGGGGGTCGGGGCCCACCACCTCGGGCGCCGGCAGGGTCGTGAGGACGGCGTCGACCGTTGCGGCATCACCGATCACCGTCACCACCGTGTCGGCCTCGGCCCAGGTCGCCTCAGCGGGCGTTCCGCCGCTCTTGAAGACCGTCCGGCCCCCCACCTCAGCACGGGCGAAGCCGTCCAACCGGCGCGGGTCGAGGCGGCCCTGCTGCTCGAACACCGACAGGGATCGGAGCCCGTCGGTGTAGACCAGATGAAGCACGTCCGGCTCCGGTCCCGACGTCAGCCGGGCGTCGAGCGCGGTCAGGGTGGACGTGCCCGTCGGGATCGACTCCCCCGGACACCACCACCCTTGCGCCGCCAGGGCTGCCGGCTGGAAGCCCTCGGGCGCCTCTCCCCAGGTGGCACTGCTCGCCACGGGGAGGTGCTTGGGCATGACCGACGAGTCGTCCACGTTCACCGAGGTGAAGGCGGCGCTGGACACCACCCGGCCCTCGAGGTCTCGCAGCTCACGGCGAAGCACGAGCCCGGTGGCGTGGTCGACCCAGAAGTCTGCGACCACCACCCCGTCGTGCGTCGAGGCCGACACCCGGTCGGCCAGGCGCCCGGCCACCTGCTCGGTCCCCTCGGGGTGCAGGACGTAGCCGAGCTCGAGCAGCGCCAGCGCGTCGACGCCGTCGGCGGTGGCCGTCGCACTCAGGGGGCGGAAGGACGCCGTCTCGCCGTCCGGGCTCATCGAGCGGACCGACGTGCCGTGGCCCGGGATGTGGCTCACCTCGATGACCTGCACGGCCGACGTGCCGCTGCGGGGGCTGACCTGCTCGACGCCTCGATAGCTGAGCGACGCAGCCGCGCCTGCCCCCCGGCGGAGCGTGTCGAGGGCCGAGCCGGATGTCGGCGCGCCGCTCGCGGACGATGGTTGGCTGCCCCAGAACGGGATCTCCCCCGCCGTGGCTTCGTGCTGGGCCGCTAGCCGTTCCGGCGAGGCCACGAGCGGCGCGGCGTCGGTCTCGCTGCCGACAGCCCAGGCCGTCGCCATGAGGGCGACGCTGATGGCTACGCCCGAGACGACTCCTCGTCGGACGGCACTCGCGACCGTTCGCTGGCCCGCGGACGGGTCGACGATCGGCTTGGGCACCCCCGCGACGGGCATGGCAGCCAGCGCATCGAGGAACCCCGATGCCGCGGGCGGTGGCTCGTGGTCTCGGCTGGTCTCCCGGAGCAGGTCGCGCACCCCCGACTGCGCCTCGACGATGCGTTGGCACTTGTCGCAGCGGCCGAGGTGTTGCCGGACCTTGGCCTCGGCTGTCGGGTCGAGCGCGCCGTCGACGTAGGCGGCCGCCCGATCTCCGATGTGGTCGCTCACGGCTCGAGGACCGCCTCGTTGGCTCGGCCGCGCCTGGCCGGGTCGAGGTGCGGGAGCGACTCGCGCAACTGGCTGCGGCCGCGGTGGATGCGGCTGCGCACGGTGCCCATGGGTACGTCGAGGATCGTCGCGATCTCCTCATAGCTCAGCCCCTCGATGTCGCACAGGACGACGGCCGCGCGGAAGGCAGGGGGGAGGGAATCGAGGGCCTCTTGGACCTCGGCGTCGAACGTGGCGTCCAGGTAGGTCCGCTCGGGGGTGGGTTCACGGCCCGGGAGCCGGTCGGCCGCGTCGTCTCCGAGCGGCCCGAACCGGATGCGGGCCCGGCGGCGGGCGCCGTCGAGGAACAGGTTGGTGGTGATCCGGTGGAGCCAGCCCTCGAACGACCCCGGCGTGTAGCGCTCGAGGGACCGGAAGACGCGGACGAAGACTTCCTGAGTGAGGTCCTGCGCGTCGTGAGGGTTTCCGGTCAGGCGGTAGGCCAGGCGGTAGACCCGGTCCCCGTGCAGCCGGACGACGTCCTCCCAGGACAGGTCCGCCGGGTCCACCGAGCGCAGGTCGGCGGCGCTGCGGGGCTCCGCCCGTACGCCCTCCGCGCTGCTCATCCGACCTCCCGATCCGATCCCGTCCCGACGACCGCGCTCCAGCGGAGCCGGGTGACCCCTCTATGGTCGCGCGACCCGTCCCCAGGACCAAACGCTGCGAGCCAGCCCCGCGTTCCCCGTATCCTTCGCAGGTGCCTGGCAGCCTCGAACAGTCCTGGACCTACGCCGAGCAGTTCGTGGCGGAGGACGATGTCCTCACCCACGCGCGCCAACGCGCTGACGAGGTGGGGTCGGTGGCGATCACCGCCGGCGCCGGAGCGACGCTCCGGATGCTCGCCTCGCTGCTCGACGCCCGATCGGTGGTCGAGATCGGCACCGGCACCGGCGTCGCCGGTGTCTGGCTGCTGCGCGGGATGCACCCCGAAGGGGTGCTCACCTCGATCGACACCGAGACCGAGCACCAGAAGCTGGCTCGGGAGACCTTCACCGAGGAGGGCGTGGCGCCGAACCGGGCCCGACTGATCACCGGCCGCGCGCTCGAGGTGCTGCCTCGCCTCACCGACGGTGCCTACGACCTGGTGCTCGTCGACGGCGACAAGCAGGACTACACCGACCATCTGGTCGAGGCCCTGCGTCTGCTGCGCCCGGGCGGGGTCGTGGTGTTCGACAACGCGCTGTGGAGCAACCGGGTGGCCGACCCGGCGCAGCGAGACCCCGACACGGTCGCGATCCGCGAGCTCGGCAAGACCGTCCGGGAGCACGAGGAGCTGGTCTCCGCCCTGCTCCCTGTGGGTGACGGCCTCCTGGTGGCCGTCCGCCGCTAGCGTCGGCCTTCGCTCGCTCGGCCCGGCGCTCAAGAAAGCCCCGACCGCACGAGGGGCGATCGGGGCTTCCTGAATCAGCGTCGGGGGGCTCAGCCCACCGCCTTCAGGGCGTCGCCGAGAGCCTCAGCCTCGGCTGCGGTGAGCTCGACGACGAGGCGCCCGCCTCCTTCGAGGGGCACCCGCATCACGATGCCGCGGCCCTCCTTGGTCACCTCGAGCGGGCCGTCGCCCGTACGCGGCTTCATGGCCGCCATGCGCTTCCCCTTCCTGCGTGGCACATCCGGACCCACGAGTGCGAGGGCCGGTCTCTGGGCCCAGTATCCCGCACCGCCCCCGCTTGGACGAAACCCGGACGCTCCCGCGGGCGAACCGGAGCGGCCAGCGGGTCGAGCCGCCCCGGGTCCGGCGAGACGGCAGACTGCCGGGATGCACGCCCGGTCCGCGTTGTTCGACCTCTATGGGGACCACCTCCGTAGCCGGGGTGATGCCGCACCCGTGGCCGCGCTGATCCGGCTGATGGGCGCCCTCGACATCGCTGCCCCTGCCGTGCGCACGGCCGTGTCGCGGATGGTCGGGCAGGGCTGGTTGGCCCCCGTGCGTCTCGACGCCGGCCCGGGCTACGCGTTGACGCCCAAGGGGATCCATCGTCTCGACGACGCCGGGGAGCGCGTCTATCGGAGCAGCGACCTCGCGTGGGACGGCCGCTGGGACGTGCTCGTCACCTCCCGCGTGACCCGACGAACGGCGCGGCAGCGCCTGGCCGCGCAGCTGCCCTTCCTCGGCTATGCCCAGGTCTCCGACCGCACCTGGGTCGCACCCCGACCCCACCCCGATGCCGTCGAGCTGATCGTGACCGAGGGCCTGCGCGTCCAGCGCTTCGACGCCGTCCACGACGGGCCGGAGACCGGCTCCGGTTCCGTCACCGACATGGTCACCCGCGCCTGGGAGCTGGACTCGCTCGCGGACGCCTACACGCAGTGGCTGGTCGACGCGAGCCTGCTGCTCGCCGCTGAACCCCAGAGCGACGAGGGCGCGTTCGCCCTGCGGAGTCGGCTCGTGCACGAGTGGCGCAAGTTCTTGTTCCGCGACCCTGGCTTGCCCCTGTCGCTCCTGCCCGCCGACTGGCCGGGCACCGAGGCTGCCGACTACTTCGCCGCCGAGTCGGCCCGCCTGCTGCCGGCCGCGGCCCGCCATATCGAGGCCTGCCTCAGACCCTGAGCCGAGCGCTGTCAGGCGCGGTGGCAGCCCACCAGATGGTCGTCGACCAGGCCGCAGGCCTGCATCGCGGCATACATCGTGGTAGGACCGACGAACACGAACCCACGCGCCTTCAGCGCCTTGGCCATGGCCGTGGAGGCCTCCGTCTTCGCAGGCAGGTCGGACATCCGCTCGGGTCGACGGCGCGACGAAGAGTCCGCGAAGGACCAGATCAGCCGGTCGAGAGCTCCCTCGCCCTCGGTGGCGAGCAGCTGCGCCGCCGCCTTCGCGTTCGTGAGGGTCGCGGCGACCTTCAGCCGGTTTCGCACGATGCCGGCGTCGTTCATCAGCCGATGCTCGTCCGCCTCGTCATAGGACGCAACCACCGGGATCGAGAAGCCCCCGAAGGCCGTGCGAAACGCCTCGCGCTTGCGCAGGATCGTCAGCCACGACAACCCGGACTGGAACGCCTCGAGGGTCAGCCGTTCAAACAGCCGGTCGTCCCCGTGGACCGGTCGACCCCACTCCTCGTCGTGGTAGAGGGCGTAGTCAGCGGTGGACGCACCCCAGCCGCAGCGCGCCAGGCCGTCCGACCCGACGACCAGGTCATCCATCCGAGGAGGACCGGCCGCGGTGTTCTTCCTCCACGGCTCGAGCAAGCTTGCGCAGCGAGGTGGCTACACCGGCTTTGAACGCCGGCGCGACAGCCGGGAAGCCCAGTTTTCCCAACGCACCCAGGGGAAGGACCAGCTGCTCGGACCAGACCAGCCGGGCCCGGTCTCCGGGCAGCTCGACCACCTCGAAGACCCCGGTGCCGCGCACCACCCGACCCGTGTGCAAGACCTCGCAGCGGTGCGGCGGCTCCCACAAGGTGATCACCATGGTGTCGAGGAACCCCACCTTGCCAACGCCGGTGAACGCTTCCAGGCACGCGCCGACGCCGTGACCGCTCCCGTCACCACCGCGTCCGGTGGCGCGCACCGTCGTCCCGAGCATCCAGTCGCTTTGGCGCTCCCAGTCGGTGATCGCCTCCCAGACCCGCTCGACCGGCGCGTCCACGACGACGTCGACCACGACCTCGCTGTCGTACGGCAGCGGCTCATTCATCCGACCGCCCGGCGGCCGGATCCGAACGCTGGGGCGACCGGGCGTCGCGCAGCTCTGCCTCACGCTCGCGCAGCTCTGCCGCCAACCTGTCGAGCACCTCGTCCACCTCGTCCATGCGGTAGCCCCGGAAACCGACGCCGAAGTGGACGGCGTCGATGTCGTCGGCGCTGATCGGGCGGTCGGCCGGCAGCCAGGGGCCGGGGCGATCGTCCTCCGCCGCGGCGAGCTGTCCGCCGCGGCCCCCGGCGACGACCGCGACCACGCCGAGCACACCGATCGCGATCAGCACGAACAGGAAGGTCACCCACCGATCGTGCCACGCGAGCGCGTACCCTGCCGCCATGTCGCTGTCCCGCCCTGCGGTCCCCCGTTTCGCTACGCAGCTCGTCGGCTCCTGGTCCAAGCCGCAGTGGCTGTGCGACCACGACCTCGTCTACGGCCCCGAGGGCACCTGGTGGCGCATCCCGCAGCCGCAGCGACCGGAGGCGCTCGACGACGCCGTACGCCTGGCCGTGCAGGACCAGGAGCGCGCGGGTCTGACCTACGTCGGGGACGGGGAGCAGAGGCGGCAGACGTTCTCCGGGCACTTCTACGCCCTCGGCGGGATCGACCAGGCGCACCCGGGCGCCGTGACCAACTTCGCCAACGACGTCAACGACTACCTCACGATGAAGGCCCGGGCGCAGACGTCGGACGCCGACGGCAAGCCCGCACCGCCCCCGACGTTCGAGCTCCCCCGGGTGACCGGCCCGATCACCTGGGAGCGGCCCGTGCTTGACGGCGACCTCGAGTTCTTGCGCCGCACGACCGACCGGCCGACGAAGATGACCGTGATCGGTCCGTCGACCCTGGCGCTGCGACTGGTCGACGAGCACTACGGATCCCTGGAGAAGCTGACCTTCGCGCTGGCCGACGCGCTCAACGCCGAGCTGCGAGCCCTGGTCACGGCCGGTGTCGACCTGGTGCAGCTGGACGAGCCCGAAGCCCACTTCCGGTACAGCCAGGTGGAGTCGTTCGCCGCCGAGGCGATCGACCGGACGCTGCACGGCGTGACTTGCCGGACGACGGTCCACATGTGTTACGGCTACGCGCGCAACATCGCCGAGAAGCGCGCCACCCCCGTCTATGCGCAAGCCCTCGAGCTGCTCGCCGCCACCTCGGTCGACTCGATCTCGCTGGAGTACGAACAGCCGCGGCACACCCCGGAGCTGCTTGAGCACGCCGGTGACAAGGACATCGTGCTCGGCACCCTTGACCTGGCGACGGACGCGCCCGTCGAGGAGGTCGACCACATCGTCGGTCGGGTCCGCGACGCGGTGGAGGTCCTCGGACCCGACCGAGTGGGGCTCGCGCCCGACTGCGGCATGTGGTTCCTCCCCCGCGACCATGCGCGCGCGAAGATCACCGCGATGGAGCAGGCCGCGCAGGTCCTGCGGGATTCGTCGAGCTGAGGCAGGCTTCGGGCGTGCCGCTCCGTCTGGGTCGACGCGTCTTCGATGACGACGCGCTCCTCGTCATGGCCATCATCAACCGCACTCCGGACTCCTTCTACGACCGGGGGGCGACCTACGCCGAGGGCGCGGCCCTCGAGGCGGTCGATCGAGCGGTGGCGGACGGAGCCGACCTGGTCGACATCGGCGGGGTCAAGGCCGGGCCTGGCGACGAGGTGGACGCGGACGAGGAGATCAGGCGCACCGTCGGCTTCGTGGCCGCCGTCCGCGACAGGCACCCCGATCTGGTCATCAGCGTCGACACCTGGCGCCACGAGGTCGGGCAGGTGTGCTGCGAGGTCGGCGCGGACGTGCTCAACGACGCGTGGGGAGGCACCGACCCGCTCCTGGCGGAGGTCGCAGCAACGCACGGAGTGTCCCTCGTCTGCACCCACGCCGGTGGCCTGTCACCGCGGACTCGCCCCCACCGGATCGGCTACGACGACGTGATGGCCGACATCATCAGCCGTACGACCTCCGAGGCGGAGCGGGCCGTCGCGGTGGGCGTCGATCGCTCCGCGATCATGGTCGACCCGGGGCACGACTTCGGGAAGAACACCTGGCACTCCCTCGAGGCGACTCGGCGTTTGCCCGAGCTGGTGGCAACCGGCTGGCCGGTGCTGGTCTCGTTGTCCAACAAGGACTTTGTCGGCGAGACCCTCGACCGCCCCGTGGACGGGCGGCTGACCGGCACGCTGGCGGCCACGACCGTGTCGGCCTGGCTCGGGGCTCGGGTGTTCCGGGCCCACAACGTGGTGGAGACGCGCGAGACCCTCGACATGGTGGCGTCCATCCGGGGCACGCGCCCACCCTCGGTCGTCCGCCGCGGTCTGGCCTGAGCAACCGAGGCGGAGTCCGTACGACTCACGGCTCGGCTTCGAGCACTTCCTCGGGGGTGGGCGCAGGCGGGATCGCCACCGACGCCCATCCGGCGTCCAGCGCCTCGAAGGCGTCCGCGACCGTGCGCGTCCAGACCACGGCGTCGCGAGCCTCGGGCCGGACGAACGACTGCCCGACCAAGGAGTCGACGAGGGAGTGCAGCGCCGCGTAGGTGTCGTCCGGATCGAGCACCACGATCGGCTTGTGGTGCATGCCCAGGCTTCGGGCGACCCAGACCTCCAAGAGCTCTTCGAGCGTGCCGATCCCGCCGGGCAGGGCGAGGAACGCGTCGCACCGGCTGTCCATGGCTCCCTTGCGGTCACGCATGTCCTCGGTGACAACCAGCTCATCGGCGTCGTGGTCGGCCACCTCCATGGCCACGAGTGCGCGCGGGATGACTCCCACGGTTCGTCCGCCCTCGGCGCGCGCGGCGCGCGCCACCGCGCCCATCGACCCGACGGTGCCGCCCCCGGTCACCAGGGTCCATCCCCGGCGCCCGATCTCTCGTCCGACGTCGGTCGCCGTGTCGAGGTGCTCGGCGGCAATCACGGTCGACGATGCGCAGAACACGCAGACGGTGCGGCGGACGGGAGGCTCGGGTGGCCCCGGTTCGGTCACGCCGGCTCCGACGACGGCCCGCCGGCGGCCCGCCCCTCCGCGACCATCCGCGCCGCCATCGCGGCCTGCTGCCCGACCGCGCGAGCCGGGTCCTCACGCGCGCGAAGGACGATCTCGATGGCTTCGTCGACGTCGTCGGTGAGGCTGATCAGCTCGAGGTCTGGGTCGGAGATCTTGCCCGTGCCGAGCACCGTCCCCCGCAACCAGTCGACGAGTCCGCCCCAGTGTTCTCGGCCCATCAGCACGATGGGGAACGACGTCACCTTGCCGGTCTGCACCAAGGTCAACGCTTCGAACAGCTCGTCGAGCGTGCCGAAGCCACCGGGGAGAACGACGAAGCCCTGGGCGTACTTGACGAACATGGTCTTGCGGGCGAAGAAGTAGCGAAAGTTGATGCCGATGTCGACAAAGGGGTTGAGTCCCGACTCGAAGGGCAGCTCGATGCCCAGGCCCACAGACACTCCACCGGCTTCGCACGCCCCCTTGTTCGCGGCCTCCATGATGCCGGGACCACCGCCGGTGATCACCGAGAAGCCCGCCTCGACCAGCCCGCGGCCGAGGCGCTCGCCGGTGGCGTACTCGGGGGTGTCCCGCTTCACCCGCGCCGAGCCGAAGACGCTGACGGCCGGGCCGAGCTCGGCGAGCATCCCGAAGCCCTCGACGAACTCGGACTGGATGCGCAGCACCCGCCATGGGTCCGTGTGAACCCAGTCGCCCGACCCGTGGGAGTCGAGCAGCCGCTCGTCGGTCGTGGTGTCCTGCACTTGCTTGCGGCGCAGGGTGACCGGTCCCCGGTGGCGTTCCTCGACGGGCACGGGACGGTCCGGCGACGCGCCGCTGCGCCGGGTGGAGGAGTCAGTCACAACCCTCACGCTAGCCGCAGAACCAACCCGAGCCGGGCATGCGCGCAGCCCACCGATAGTTGAAAGTTGCACAACATCAGGGAATGACTTACTCTCGGATTTAGTTGAGTCTTCAACCAACTACTTCAGGAGGACACCATGACCGTCACCATCGAGCGTTCCGCCCTCACCGGCACCTGGGCCATCGACCCGAGCCACACCCGCATCGGCTTCGCCGCCAAGCACGCGATGGTGGCCACCGTCCGTGGATCGTTCACGACCTTCGAGGGCACCCTGGTGCTCGACGGCGACAACCCCGCCGCCAGCTCCGCGACGGTCTCGATCGACGCCGCCAGCATCAACAGCGGCAGCGACGACCGGGACAATCACGTCCGCAGTGCCGACTTCCTCGACGTCGAGAACTTCCCCGCCCTCACCTTCACCAGCCGCGAGGTTCGCGTCGACGGCGGCGACTTCGTCCTCGTCGGCGACCTGACCATCAAGGACGTCACCCGTCCGGTCGAGATCGCCGTCGAGACCGAGGGCATCGTCAGCGACCCGTTCGGTAGCACCCGCGCGGGCTTCTCCGGGACGACGACCATCAGCCGCAAGGACTTCGGTCTGACCTGGAACGTCGCGCTCGAGGCCGGCGGTGTGCTGGTCAGCGACAAGGTCAAGATCACCCTGGACGTCAGCGCGGTCAAGCAGGCCTAAGACAAGCAGGCCTGAGCCGAGAGCGGATGCGCGACTAGCCGAGCGTGAGCCAGTCGCGCATCCGCGCCTCGCACTCGACCAGCTGCGCGGTCTCGACGTACTCCTCGCGGGTGTGCGCCAGGGACGGGTCACCCGGCCCGTAGTTGACAGCGGGCACTCCGAGCGCCGAGAACCTCGCGACGTCGGTCCAGCCGAACTTCGCGCGAGGCTCGCCCCCCACGGCGGCCACGAAAGCCTGAGCCGCGGGGTGGGCGAGCCCTGGGACGGCCCCGCCCGCCACGTCGGTGATCTCGACCTCGAAGCCCTCGAACACCTCACGGACATGCGCCTCGGCGTCAGCCGCCGACCGATCCGGGGCGAAGCGGTAGTTGACGGTCACCGTGCACGCATCGGGGACCACGTTGCCGGCCACGCCCCCGGAGACGTACACGGCGTTCAGGCCCTCGTGGTAGCGCATCCCGTCCACGTCCGGCTCGCGCGGGACGTACGCGCGCAGCCGGTCGAGCACCTCGCCCGCAGCATGGATCGCGTTGACCCCGAGCCACGAGCGGGCGCTGTGGGCTCGCCGTCCGACGGTGCGGATCTCCGCGCGCAAGGTCCCCTGGCAGCCCGCCTCGACACCGGCGCCCGACGGCTCCATGAGCACGGCGAAGTCACCGACGATCAGATCGGGACGCTGCTCGGCCAACAGGCGCAGGCCGTTGTATCGGTCCTCGATCTCCTCCGCCTCGTAGAAGAAGTAGGTCACATCGCGCACCGGCTCCGGCACGGTCGCCGCCAGCCGGAGGGCGACGGCGACGCCGCCCTTCATGTCGCAGGACCCGAGGCCGACGAGTCGACCATCGACCAGCTCCGCCGGGAGGTTGTCCGCGGCCGGCACGGTGTCGAGGTGGCCGCCCAGGACCACCCGCTCGCCCCGGCCCAGCGACGTACGCGCGACGATCGTGTGCCCCACCCGCTCGACGGACAGGTGGCCGAGCCGCCGAAGGGCGGTCTCGACGGCGTCGGCGATGGCCTTCTCGTGCCGGCTCTCGGAGGGAATGTTCACCAGGGCCGTGGTAAGAGTCACCACGTCGGCAGCGAGATCGAGCGGGTCAGGGGTGGTCACGTAGGTACGTTAGTGGGGTGACGTTCTCCACCTCCGCCGCCTCCGGGCACGGCCTCGCCACCTTCGCTGACGAGGGCGCCCTGCTCGACGCGTGGTATCCCGCTCCGGGGCTCGGCGCAGACGCTGCCGACCTGCCGGACCTCGACTCCCTCGTGACCTCCGACAGCGCCCGCGGCACCCGGACCCAGCGGGTGCACACCGTGATCGATGACCTGTCGACCCCCCCGAGCGACGGCGCCGACGCCTACCTGCGGCTGCACCTGCTCTCCCACCGGCTGGTCCGCCCCCACGAGGCCAACCTCGACGGAGTGTTCGGCCTGCTCACCAACGTGGTCTGGACCTCCGCCGGTCCTTGCTCGGTCGAGGGCTTCGAGGCCGTACGGCTCCGCCTGCGGGCACGCGGCCACGTGACGGTGCACGGGGTGGACAAGTTCCCCCGGATGGTCGACTACGTGCTGCCGACCGGCGTCCGGATCGCCGATGCCGACCGGGTCCGGCTCGGGGCGCACCTCGCTCCTGGCACCACGGTCATGCACGAGGGGTTCGTCAACTACAACGCCGGCACCCTCGGCGCGTCCATGGTGGAGGGGCGGATCTCGGCCGGCGTGGTCGTCGGTGACGGCTCCGACGTCGGCGGCGGCTCCTCGATCATGGGAACCCTCTCGGGCGGCGGAACGCACGTCATCAGCGTCGGCGCGCGCAGCCTGATCGGTGCCAACGCCGGCATCGGGATCTCGCTGGGCGACGACTGCGTGGTGGAGGCCGGCTGCTACGTCACGGCCGGGTCCAAGGTGACCCTGCCGGACGGGTCGGTCGTGAAGGCGGCGGAGCTGTCCGGTCAGGACGGCATCCTCTTCCGCCGCCACTCCGTCACCGGTGCGCTCGAGGCCGTCCCCCACGGCCGCTCCTGGGGCACCCTCAACGCCGCCCTGCACTCCAACGCCTGACTCTCACCATGGGGAACTTCGCCGGTGCGCTCGCACCACCTGAGGGGCCCGTGACAGGGGACCGTCCGCCGGGAAAGCCGCGGCGGCCAACTTGGGTTTCCGTCGTGACAGCGCTCCTGGTCATCGCCCTGGTCGTGGCGACGGTCGGATGGCTCGTACGGTCCGGGCCGCTGGGCCAGCTGCTCTCGCCCACCGGCTGCACGGCGACGGCGGCGGGTCAAACCGTCAACGTCTCCGCGGAACAGGCCACGAACGCCGCGACGATCGCCGCGGTCGCCGCCACCCGTGGCCTTCCGGCCCGGGCGATCACCATCGCGCTGGCGACCGCCTACCAGGAGTCCGACCTACGCAACCTCCCCGGCGGCGACCGCGACTCAGCCGGGCTGTTCCAGCAACGCCCGTCCCAGGGATGGGGTTCCTACGACCAGGTGACCGACCCCACCTACGCCGCCGGCCGCTTCTACGACGAGCTGGTCACCGTCGACGGCTACCGCACCATGGCCGTCACCGACGCGGCTCAGACGGTGCAGCGCAGCGGCTTCCCCACCGCCTACGCCGACCACGAGAGCGACGCCCGGGTCCTCGCCTCGGCCCTGTCGGGCAGCTCGCCGGCCGCCTTCACCTGCACCATCCGGCCCGACTCGGTGGCCGCCGAGACCGAGAAGGCGTCCGGCCTGACGCCGCGCGCGGCGGGCGTACGCCGGGCGATGGAGTCGGCGTTCGGCGCGCAATCGCTCGGCGGGTTCGCGCCCGGAGGAGTCAGCAGCGGGCACATCGAGGGCTCGGCGCACTATGACGGCCGGGCTATCGACGTGTTCTTCCGCCCCTACGACGACCCGGCCAAGACCCGCCAGGGCTGGGCGCTGGCGCACTGGCTCGTGGCCAACGCCGACCGGCTCGCGATCGCCACGGTCATCTACGACGACCGGATCTGGACCGCGGCTCGTTCGGGGCAGGGCTGGCGGACGTTCGTTCCCGCCGACCAGAGCACGAACGAGGAGACTGCGGCCATCCAGCGCCACCTTGACCACATCCACGTCGACGTCCAGTCCGGCGCTTGACCCGTGCTCGCGAGGCCCGCCAAGGAGCAGTCATGAACGCGAACGACAAGCACGCACAGGTCGCCGCGCTGTTCGACCAGCTGGCCGACAGCTATGACCAGGTCGGAGTGGACTACTTCCAACCGATCGCCGAGGGGCTCGTCGGCTGCCTCAAGCCGCAGACCGGGGAACGGGTCCTCGACATCGGCTGCGGCCGGGGGGCGGCGCTGCTGCGGCTCGCCGCGGCGGTCGGGCCGTCGGGGACGGTGACCGGCCTCGACCTCTCACCAGCGATGGTGGCGGCGGCCGACGCGACGCTGACCGCTGAGGGTTTCTCCGGGGAGGTCTTCGTGGCTGACGCTGCCGATCCTCCGCTCCCGCCCGAGTCCTTCGACGTCGTGGCGTCCTCGCTCGTCTTGTTCTTCCTGGCCGACCCCGGCGCAGCCGTGCGCGCCTGGCGCGCGCTGTTGAGTCCCGGAGGTCGGCTCGGGATCTCCACGTTCGGACCCCTCCCGGAGAGCTGGCGGGCCGTGGACGCGGTGTTCGACCCGTATCTCCCACCTCAGATGCTGGACGCCCGGACCTCCGGAGTCACCGGGCCCTTCGCCAGCGATGCCGGCATGGAGGCACTCGTGACGGACGCAGGGTTCACGCAGGTGAGCACACACGCGATCACGGTGCCCGTGCGGTTCTCCGGCGGGGACCAGTGGTACGAGTGGACCCGATCGACGGGGCAGCGCAAGATGTGGGAGTTCGTCCCCGAGGTCGAGCTCGCCGACGTCCGCGCCCGGGCCGTCGCGCTGCTCGAGGCGACCAGGGACGCCGACGGCCGGATCGGCTTCGACCAGCCGGTCCGCTACACCCTCGCAACGGGGTAACTTACGGTCGCTCCAGCAACAGTGAATTACCCCATTGCGGAGAGGCGTCCACAGGCGGCGGTGATGCGTTCGTCGGTAGCGGTGAGGGCGATGCGTACGTGCTTCGCGCCAGCGACCCCGTAGAAGTCCCCGGGCGCCACCAGGATGCCGAGGTCGGCGAGCCGGGCCAGCGTGTCCCGGCATGGCTCGCCTCGGGTGGCCCAGAGGTAGAGCCCCGCCTCGGAGTGGGCGATGCGGAAGCCGGCTCCCTCGAACGCCTCTCGGAGCAGCACTCGGCGGCGTGCGTAGACCTCGCGCTGCGCTTCCAGGTGAGCGTCGTCGTCGAGCGCCGCAGCGGCGGCCGCCTGCACGGGCGCAGGCACCATCATCCCGAGGTGCTTGCGCACGGCCAGGAGCTCACCGACCAGCCCGGGGTCGCCGGCGACGAAGCCGGCTCGGTAGCCGGCGAGGTTGGACCGTTTGGACAGCGAGTGGACCGCGAGCAGACCCTCGCTCGACCCGCCGCACACCGAGGGGTGCAGCACTGACACCGGCACCGCGTCCCACCCGAGCTCGGCGTAGCACTCGTCGGAGGCGACCACGGCGCCTCGTTCTCGCGCCCAGCTGACCACCTTCGCGAGATGGTCGGCCGGCAGGACACGACCGGTGGGGTTGGACGGAGAGTTGATCCAGACCAGCGCCACGCGTTCGGGCCCGAGGGCCGTCAAGGAGTCGCTCGCGACCACCCGGGCGCCGACGAGCGCTGCGCCGACGGCGTAGGTCGGATAGGCAAGCTCGGGCACCACCACGACGGACGACGCGTTGAGCCCGAGCAGCGTCGGCAACCACGCCACCAGCTCCTTGCTGCCGATGGTGGGGAGGATCTGTGACTCGGGATCGATGGCGGTGACGCCCAGACGACGCGACAGCCAACCGGCGGCCGCCGCGCGCAGCGCCGGGGTCCCCGCCGTCGCCGGATAGCCCGGACTGTCGGCGGCCGCCGACAGCGCCGCCTGCACGAGGTGCGGGACGGGATCGACGGGCGTCCCCACGGACAGGTCGACGACGCCGTCCGGGTGCGCGCGAGCGCGTACGGCCTCGGCGGCGATCGTGTCCCAGGGGAAGTCAGGCAGCCGTGCCGACAAGGCACCGCCCTGGTGGGCGGCGCCGGGATCGCCCAGCGCGGTCAGTGCTCCTGAGCCTGAGGCGGCAGAGCCGAGACGAGCGGGTGGTCCTTCTCGATCTTGCCCAGCTTCGCTGCTCCACCGGGAGAACCCAGGTCGTCGAAGAACTCCACGTTGGCCTTGTAGAAGTCCTTCCACTGATCGGGGACGTCGTCCTCGTAGAAGATCGCCTCGACCGGGCACACCGGCTCGCAGGCTCCGCAGTCGACGCACTCGTCGGGGTGGATGTAGAGCATCCGCTCGCCCTCGTAGATGCAGTCCACGGGGCATTCCTCGATGCACGCCTTGTCGAGCAGGTCGACGCAAGGCTGCGCGATGACGTAGGTCACGGATCCCTCCTCATGCGGTCGACCCGCGCCGTTCGCGAGCCGCCGTACCGGCGCCGCCTAGTATCGCGGCCGTCAGCCCCGCTGTCGCGACCGGGGTCCCGGAGGGAGGAACGTGTCGCAAGAGCCTTCGCTCGGACCGGACGACATCGGTCGTCGGATCAGCCTTCGTCAGCGCGTCGGCACCCGGGACGGACGGCCGCTGCGCACCGACGTCATCGGTGTCGTCGAGGCCGTCGATGACGACGTGGTGCTCGTGCGCCGCCGCGGGGGCTCGATCGCGTCGATCCCCGTCGACACGATCACGGCCGTACGGCGCGTCAGCGATCAAGGCGCACGCCGTCCGCGACGCGCGCAGTCGTGGAGTGACGTGGCCCTGGAGCAGGTGGCGTGGGCGGGTTGGCCGGGGCTGGAGCAGGAGCACCTGGGGGCGTGGGTACTGAGAGCGGCCAAGGGCTTCACCGGTCGCGCGAATTCCGCGCTCCCGCTGGGCGACCCCGGCATCGAGGTCGAGCATGCGCTCGAGCAGGTCGCGGCGTTCTACCGTCATCGAGGACAGCCGACCATCTTCCAGCTCCCGATGCCGCTGGCCGCCCCCCTGGACGACCTGCTGGCCGAGCGAGGGTGGCGCCGCCACAATCCGGTCGCGGTGATGGTGGCCGACCTGGAGGCCGTCCTCACCGCCACCCCGCGCGCCGACGCGTTGCCGCCACTCACGATGACGGAGACACCGGACGAGCTCTGGCTCGCCGCCTACCACTACCGCGGCGGCACGCTGCCCGCTCATGCGGTCGAGGTCCTCGAAGCCGGGACGTCGCCCGTGTTCGCCTCGGTGCGAGACGACGACGGCGCCATCCTGGCGATCGCCCGCGGCGCGGTCAGCGACGGGTGGATCGGCGTGACGGCGGTCGAGGTCGCGGAGGGGCAGCGCCGTCGAGGGCTCGGCACCCACGTGATGCGCGAGCTGCTGGCGTGGGCGGGCCGTGAGGGCAACCGGCACGCCTACCTCCAGGTGGCGCGGGAGAACGAGGCGGCCCTCGCGCTCTACTCACGGATGGGCTTCGACGAGCACCACGACTATCACTACCGGCTCGAACCGACGCCGGAAGCTGCGACCGGCCCGCCGGCCGAGGACCTGCTGTGACCGCCGAGTCCCGAGCGCGCTTCGCGTCCGTGGTGGCCGACGAGCACGTCGACCTCGGCCTGGCGTGCTCGCTCATCGCGGTCGAGGCCGACCCTTCGCTCGACCCGGACGGCTGCGCGCCGATCCTCGACGACCTCGCCGCCCGGCTTCCCGGCACGGGGACCGACCACGACCGGCTGCGGGCCGTGCTGGGCGACTTCCGGGGTACACCCCAGGAGGCCGGCGACCTACGCGCCTCGCTGCTCCCGGAGGTGCTCCGGCGGCGCAGCGGCCTGCCCATCCTGTTGTCGGTGGTGTGGCTCGAGGTGGCCCGCCGCGGTGGCCTCGAGGCCTTTGGTACGTCGCTGCCCGGCCACTACCTGGTCGGGCTCGGCGACCCGGACGGCGACTTCCTGCTGGTCGACCCGTTCAGCGGCGGGCGTCCGGTGCCCGCCGAGGTTCCTCCGGCCCGGTGGACGGCCGTGCCGACCGTGCTCCGCGTCCTTACCAACATCCGCGTCTGGGCCGGACGCCCGGAGCGGATCCGCACCGCGTTGTGGGCCACGGAGCTCTCCCTCCTGCTGCCGGGGCATCCCGCCGAGCTGCGCGCCGAGCGAGGGCGGCTGCGAGCGCGCCTGGGCGACTACGTCGGCGGCGCCGTCGACCTGGAGCACTACGCCGAGGTCATCGACCTGCTGGACCCCGAGCGGGCCACCAGGCTGCGGCACGAGGCACGACTGGCGAGGGCCCGGCTGAACTAGGGCCGGCGCTGTGAGCCAGGGAACCAGAGAGCCAGGTAGTCAGGTATCCATATAGCAAGACATTCTGTCTCACTTTACGGACCACCGGCTAGCCTGGCCGCCATGACTTGGGACGCCCAGACCTACGACGAGACCTTTGGCTTCGTGACCGAGCACGGCTCCGTGGTGCTCGACCTGGCCAAGCCGGAGCCCGGCGAACGGATCCTCGACCTCGGCTGCGGCACGGGGCACCAGACGGCCCAGCTCAGCGCCCTTGGGGTAGCCGCCGTGGGGGTCGACGTGGACGCAGCCATGATCGCTCGAGCACGCGAAGCCCATCCGGACACGCCGTTCCTGATCGGCGACGCGGCCAGCCTGCGACCCGAGGGGGTCTTGGGCGACCCCTTCGATGCCGTCGTGTCCAACGCGGCCCTGCACTGGATGCCCGACCAGTCCGCCGTCCTGGCGGCCGCACGGGCGCTGCTCCGGCCGGGTGGGCGCTTCGTTGCCGAGCAGGGCGGTGTCGGCAACGTCGCCCGGATCTGGTCGTCGATCACCGCCGCCCATCGCGAGGTGGGGCTGCCCTCCCCCGTCTCTCCGTGGTGCTTTCCCACGCCCGGCGAGCAGGCCGCCCGCCTGGAGGCGGCGGGGTTCCGCGTCCGGTTCGTCGCCTTGGTGGACCGGCCGACCACCTTGCCCGACGGGAGTAGTGCGGCCACCTGGACGACGATGTTCGGCCATGAACTGATCGGTGGGCTGGACGCGTCGACCCGGGCGACGCTGCTCGAGCGCATCGACGTCCACGCTGCCGCAGCGGGCCTGCACACACCGGACGGGTGGGTCCTCGACTACGTACGGCTCCGCTTCGTGGCGGAAGCCCTCTGAGCCCCCGGGCCTCAGCCGGGCTTGGAGGAGGACGGCTTCGGCTTGGGCTTGGGCGTCTCGGTGGGTTTGGGCTTGGGCTTCGGTTTGGGCGAGCAGTAGATGTCGTTGGCCACGTTGTAGCTCGTGGTCAGCGGCTCCCGCTTGACGACGTTGCCGTCGAGGTCTTTGAACACCCGCGTCACGACGATCCGGAACCCCTGGACGCCGGGCTGGGGCACGCACCCGGGTGAGGTGTCATAGACGGTGGTGTAGGGCCGGATGTTCGTGCGCGGCCCGAACTCGGCGCTGATGTTGTAGCGCTTCGTGCCGTACATGCTCACGGTGACCGACGTGCTGGTGATGCTGGACTTGATCAGCACGGCGTTCGGGCTGTCGTTGCGGAACTTCAGGTCGAGACTGCCCCACGCGACCGTCGCTTCGAGGCCCGGGAGATAGCGCGAGATGTAGAAGGAGTGGCCGCGCTGCTCGACCCGCTCCAGGCCGGCATAGAACGCCGTGTGCCACATCGTCGTCGTGATCGTCGAGACCCCGCCGCCGAGCTCGAGGGCGAACTTGCCGCCTGAGATGACGGTGCCCACCGTGTAGCCGTTCTCCACGGTGCGTTCCTTGACCGTCTTGTTCATGCTGAACGTCTCGCCGGGCATCAACAGCGTCCCGTCGATGTAGCGCGCGGCCCGCCCGATGTTGGTGACCCGGTAGGCGGCGTAGGGGAAGGGCTGGGTGAACGTGGCCAGCTGCTCCTTGACGCCGAGGGCGCGAGCATCCGCCGTGGTGAGGGCCGGCTTGGTCCGAGCGACGCCGACCGTCGCCGTGCGGTTCTCCGTCTTCACCAGAGCCGTCGCGAGCTCAGCGGACAGCTCAGCGCCATCGACAGTCTGGCCGGCGCGCCCACGAACCACCACGGGCTTGCTCTTCACGATCTTGAAGGTTGCGTCGCGCGGCTCGCGCAGGACGTCACCGAGCTTGTCGTCGACCACGCTCCGCAAGGCCTTGCCCTTGATGGCCGGCTCGAGCGTGCCCTCACTGGTCGGGCGCATCGCCAGGGCCGGGCCGAAGTCGCGCGGTCGGAGGGTCACGTCGACGGGAGCGGCCGCATTGGTGCCGGTCACCCGGAGCGTGACCGGGCCGGACATGGCCGGCAGCCCGAACGTGTCGAGAGCCTCATCCACAGCGAGGGTGTCGACCGCGGGCGCAACGTCCACGATCGGGAGAACGATCGGGGAGTCGGAGCGCAGATAGCCTGCGCGCAACGCGCCCCCGGCTGCTGCTCGGTCGAGCGCACGACCGGGCAGCGGCGTCACGGGAAGCGCCGTGACCCGGGTGAAGGTGACGTCGCCGTCCTGCGCCGGCTCGTCGACCGTGCCACCGACCTCCTCGAGGTAGGCCGCGAGCGTGTCCTGGTCGACGGTGACGACGGGTTCCACCGCGTCGGTCGCGACCATGCGAGTGACCAGGGTGATCGGGTTGTAGGTGCGCTCGACGACAGTGGCCACCGTGGCCGTGGAGTCGAAGGACAGCCCCACCTGCTCGGGGGGAACCGAGGTGACCGTCCCGTCGACCGAGATCTCGATCGGCTGCGCCGCCTGGTCACCCAGCTCGCTGTCGAGGGTGGCGACGGCCTCCTCCTGCGACTGCCCGCCGATGGAGACGCCGAGCACGGTGGTGCCACCGGGGACGTCGCCTCCGGAGACCGCCAGCAGCAGCCCGTACAGCACCGCAGCGCCCAGCACGAACCCGCCCGCGATCACCCAGGTGTGGCGGCGGGTGGGATCGGAGGTGGGTGAGGCACCGGGGGGAGGTGCGCTGGGAGGGGTGAGGTCACTGGTCACGCGCGAGGTCGCTCCGGGGTCGAGGGCAGATCTTGTGCTGGTGACCCCGTGAAGGGCGACAGCCGTCTTCAATGGTAGACGCGGGACGCCCTAGCCGCGTTCCCCCACGCGCTAGACGGGCTGGAACCCCGAGAGCCTCGCGTTGTCGATGACGACGGCCGCGGGGGCCTCGACCAGACGCAGGGTGTTGAGCGAGGTCTCGCCGAAGGCGTTCTTCACCGCGCTGGACAACCCGAGAACCCCGACCACGCGCCCGCGCGCCCGCAGCGGCATGGACAAGAACGTCGCCATCGACCCCTCGTCCTCCGCTCCGAGGTTGCCGTGCTCATCGGCCACGCGGGCCTGCAGGTCGTGAACGCCGATCGACTGGCCGGTGAGCTGCGCGGCGTCCTCGGCGACGGCGGCGAAGAACTCGCCGTACTGCGCGTGAGAGGTCTCGCGGGCCACCGTCAGGTACGTCGTCCGGTCGTCGAGCATCAGGACCGACGCGAGGTCGTAGTCGACGATCTTGCCGAGCACGTTCAGCACCGCGGCGACGGTCTCCTCGAAGCCCTGGACGTCGCCGGCGATGCCGGTCATCTCGGCCGCCACCTGGGCCTCGAACAGCTTGCGGTCGAGCAGGTCGCAGACCCGCCCGAAGACATCGTCGTCGGAGAGCTCGAGCGTGTCGGGCGTCAGCCGCTCCCGGCCGCCACGCGCCTCATCAGCCGACACGACCAGCCCGCGCACGGTCGAGACGAGGTCGGGCGCCTCGAAGTCCTTGGTCAAGAACGCCTCGGCGCCGACGTGCTCGCCCCAGTAGCGGTCGCTCGCGGCATCGAGCGAGGTGAGCAGCAGCACCGGGATGTCAGAGGTCTGCCAGTCGTCCTTGAGCACGCGCGCCGCGACGTAGCCGGACACGCGCGGCATCTGGACGTCGAGGATCACGCAGTCGGGCTGGTGGGCGAAGACCGCCTGGACAGCCTCGACACCGTCCTCGGCGTTCACGACGGTGAACCCCTCGCGCTCGAGAACCATCCCCACGATGCGGCGCAGCGTGGGACTGTCGTCGGCGATCACGACGGTGGGCATGGCTGTCCTTCCTTAGCGTCCGACGAGACGACGGACCGTATCCACGAGTTCGGCCTGATCGAAGTCGCTCTTGAGCAGGTAGGCGTTGGCACCCGCATCCAGACCCGCCCTCTTGTCCGCGTCATCACCCCGCGAGGTCATGATCACGACGGGTACGTCCTCCCAGCCACGGGTACGCCGGATCGCCCGGGTGAGCGTGAAACCGTCCATCCCCGGCATCTCCACGTCGGAGAGCACGAGGTCGAACGGGTCACCGGCCAGCCGACCCGCGCCGTCCTGGCCATCGACGGCCGTCACGACGTCGTAGCCGGCGCCCTCCAGGATCACGCGCTGCAGCTCGCGGACCCCGATCGAGTCCTCGACCACCAGCACACGGGGTCGTTTGTTGGCCGACGCGGCCGGGACCATGTCGACCGACGGCTGACGACCCGCAGGGCTCGGCATCGCGAACGCGCGCCCGCTGGCCAGCTGTTGGAGCGCCAGCTCGCGCACGTCGAGCAGGAGCAAGACGGTGCCGTCGCCGTCGATGGTGGCGCCGTTGAGCCCAGCCGGGCGACCGAGGAACGAACCGAGGTCCTTGACCACGAGCTCGGTCTCACCCTCGAGGGCGTCCACGGCCCAGGCCAGCTGTTCCCCGCCACCGCCGTACCGCACGACGACCGCGACCCGCTGGTCCCGCTCACCGACGATGCCGAGGGCGTCTCCGAGGTCAGCCACGGGGATGGTCTGGCCATGCCGGATCATCACCTGCGCCCCCGCGACGGTTTGTGATGCGCTGTCTCGCAGGTTGAGCGTCTCGACGATGTTGGTCACCGGAAGGGCGAACCGCTCGCCCCCGAGCCGGGCGACCAGGCACCGCATCACTCCGAGCGTGACCGGCAGGGTGAGAGTGAACGTGGTTCCGACGCCGACCGGACTCTCGACCTCGACAGAGCCGCCAAGGTCCTCGACGGCTCGTTGGACGACATCCAGACCGATGCCTCTCCCAGACGTCTCGGTCACGGCCTCACGGGTCGTGAACCCGGGCACGAACAGCAGGGACAGCAGCGCTGACCCGGTGACGACGGCGTCCTCAGCCAGCAACCCGTGCGCTACGGCTGCCTCACGCAGGGCCGTCTCATCGATCCCCGGCCCATCGTCGGAAACGCTCAGCATGACGGTCGAGCCCGCGGTACGGGCGGCGACGCGCACCGTGGCCGGCCCCGACAGACCAAGGGCGCGGCGCTCGTCCGGGCTCTGGCATCCGTGGTCGACAGCATTGGTCACGAGGTGCTTCAGGGCGTCGGCCACGCCGTCGAGCACGCGGGTGTCGAGCTCGACATCCTCGCCCTCGAGGACCAGCTCGATCTCCTTGCCCGTGGCGGCGGCCACCTCGCGGACAAGCGGTGGGAAGGCAGCGACCACGCGGCGCACCGGCACCATCGCGAGACTCATCGCGCCGTCGCGTACCCGTTCCAGCTTGTTCTGGGAGTCCTCGACGCGGCCGCGCAGGTCACGGGCCGCGCTGGAGAGCTGGTCGGCGAGACCGACCAGACCGGCCACGGCGTCGGCGACCTCGGGCGGCAGGACGTCACGGCCGACGGTGGCCGTACGGAGCGACTTCGACCACGCGGCGTGCTCGGCCACGAGGCCGGACACGATCGTGGTCTGACGCTGGACGCGACGGCCCTCCAGCTCGGCCTCGCCCACGATGTCCAACAGATCGTGCACCCGCCGGGTCGGCACGCGGACGGACTCGCCGACCCGAGGGCGTCCCGTGGGGTCCTCATCCGAGTGGTTTGCCGCGGAGACGCTGAGGTGCGGCACCTCGACCGGGTCTTCACCGGCCAAGGCACGGTCGAGAGCGTCCACCAAGGCCTGCACGTCCGCCGGCGCGATCGGGGACGTCGCGCCTGGCATAGCCCGCGAGATGGCCTCGGCCACGGCGAGCAGGAGGTCGACGAGGTCGCGGCGGACGGCGAAGCGGCCGTCCCGCAGAGCACCAAGAAGGTCCTCCGCGCGATGAGCGAGGCCGACGACGCTGTCGAGCGCCAGCGCCCGGGCCGATCCCTTCACCGTGTGCGCGTCACGGAACAAGCTGGTGATCAGCTGCTTGGGCGAGGGGTGACCCTCGAGCCGGAGCAGCCCGTCGCGAAGGGAGTCGAGCTTCTCGTCCACCTCCGCGCGGAAGATGGCGACCAGCTCGGGGTCGTCGGTCCAGCCGTTGGCAGCCACGTCAGGACACCGTGAACTGGGCGATGCTGGCTCGGAGTTCGGCGGACAGGGTGTTCAGCTGCGCCGCCGCGGCGGCGGACTGCTTGGACCCCACCGCGTACTGCCGCGACACATCCGAGACCTGCGTCATCGCCGACACCACCTGATCCGAAGCACTGCGCTGCTGCTGAGTCGCGATCGAGATCTCCCGAGCCGCCGTCGTGGTCTCATCCACCATCCCCGAGATCCGCTCCAACGCATCCACCACATCCCGAGCCAACCCAGCCCCCGCATGCACCTCCTTCGCGCCCTCCTCAGACGCCAAAATCGTCGCGTTCGTCTCCGCCTGAATCAGCGTCACAATCGCCTGGATCTGACCCGCCGACTCCTGCGACCGCTCCGCCAACTTCCGCACCTCAGCAGCCACCACCGCGAACCCACGCCCATGCTCACCAGCCCGCGCAGCCTCAATCGCGGCATTCAAAGCCAACAAGTTCGTCTGATCCGCCAAATCATCAATCACCTCAAGAATCCGACCAATCTCCTGAGACTTCTCACCCAAACTCAAAGCCCGCGACGCAATC
Source organism: uncultured Actinomycetota bacterium (assembly GCA_963820065.1). Taxonomy (GTDB): domain Bacteria; phylum Actinomycetota; class Actinomycetes; order DATJPE01; family DATJPE01; genus JANPBY01. The sequence continues at coordinate 155,590 of CAWFYM010000012.1, forward strand.
GAATCCACCCGCGACGCAATCACATCCATCGCCGACACCGACGCCCCCACCGCCACCCGACCCTGCTCCGCATGCCGCAACGTCTCCGACGCATACCGAGCCACCGACTCAGCCGTCTCCGCAATCTGCGCCGCCGTCGCCGCCAACTCCTCAATCGTGCTCGTCGTCTCCGCCACCGCCGACGACTGCTGCGTCGCCGACACCGCATGCTCCTCAGCCGACGCCAACAACTCCCCCGCCGACGACGCGATCTGCTCACCCCCACCACGAATCTGATCCACCAACACCCGCACGTTGGTGACGGTGTGGTTGAAGGAGTCGGTGAGCAGGCGCAGATGACGCTCGGAGTCGAGCATGTCGTCGGTCGCCTCGGACGCTTCCATGGCCAGCGCCTGGACCGTCAGGTCACCCTGGGCGGTCGCGCTGAGGGCTTCGGAGATCTCCGCGACGCGCGCCTCGACCGCCTGGCGTTGTCGTTGGGCCTCACGCCGCATCTCGAACATGTAGGTGGCGGACTGCTCGGTGAACCACATCCCCAACACGGTGGCCGAGATGACGACCACAGCGACGGGAACGCTCGCCTCGGTCGCCGTACCCGCGAGGAAGCCGGCAAGCGCGACGGCCACGCCGCTGCCGACCGCAAGCATCCGCAGCTGCAGCGACTCGAACACGACCCCGAAGTAGGGCAGCAGCACCAAGACCAAGCCCCAGCCTGCCCCGGCAAAACCACCGAGGGAGTACGTCAGCACCACGGCGGCGACCAGCTGGGCGAACGACGTCGCCGGGTCCCACACCGAGGTCGACGCGATCTCCAGCTCCAAGCGCCACGCACGGATGGCGCAACCGCACGCCACGGCAGCCGCAACGGCCATAGCCGCCACACCAGCACCGGTCAGCCAGGTCGAGACGACCACCTCGGGGGTGAACCGCGCCTCGAGCAACCACAAGGCGGCAGCCAGCACCACGACGAGCGAATGAACCGACACCGTCGCGTGCATGTCGCGACGCGAGAAGCGGCTCTCCATCGACTGTCCTTTCCCCACCAGAACGTGTCCGGCGCCACGAGCGGCCCCTCGTGCGTGTCATCGGCCCCCGCTGCCCCCGCCTTTAGCCCATACGGGTGACCCCATCGGCGCGCGGGAAAGGGCAAGAGCGCAGCGAGGAGGGAGCGGGTGGGCGGAGGACGCCACATGACGATCAGAGCCAGCACCACGACGAAGCAAACATGCAGAGGTCCTGGTCGGGGTGGTGGGCGGAGGACGCCACATGACGATCAGAGCCAGCACCACGACGAAGCAAACATGCAGAGGTCCTGGTTGGGGTGGTGGGCGGTGGACGGCCGTGGCGGGCCTGGCGGGAGGCCGAGCGAAGCGAAGGCCGGATGGTAGGCCGACCACCGCCCACCACCCCGACCAGGACCCCCAGCCCACACCGCCGAGATCGGGCCCCGCACCGTCGAGAAGCCCGACCAGGACCCAGAAGCACGGCTCAAGACCCGGTGACGGTGAATTGGGCGATGCTGGCTCGGAGTTCGGCGGACAGGGTGTTCAGCTGCGCCGCCGCGGCGGCGGACTGCTTGGACCCCACCGCGTACTGCCGCGACACATCCGAGACCTGCGTCATCGCCGACACCACCTGATCCGAAGCACTGCGCTGCTGCTGAGTCGCGATCGAGATCTCCCGAGCCGCCGTCGTGGTCTCATCCACCATCCCCGAGATCCGCTCCAACGCATCCACCACATCCCGAGCCAACCCAGCCCCCGCATGCACCTCCTTCGCGCCCTCCTCAGACGCCAAGATCGTCGCGTTCGTCTCCGCCTGAATCAGCGTCACAATCGCCTGGATCTGACCCGCCGACTCCTGCGACCGCTCCGCCAACTTCCGCACCTCAGCAGCCACCACCGCGAACCCACGCCCATGCTCACCAGCCCGCGCAGCCTCAATCGCGGCATTCAAAGCCAACAAGTTCGTCTGATCCGCCAAATCATCAATCACCTCAAGAATCCGACCAATCTCCTGAGACTTCTCACCCAAACTCAAAGCCCGCGACGCAATCGAATCCACCCGCGACGCAATCACATCCATCGCCGACACCGACGCCCCCACCGCCACCCGACCCTGCTCCGCATGCCGCAACGTCTCCGACGCATACCGAGCCACCGACTCAGCCGTCTCCGCAATCTGCGCCGCCGTCGCCGCCAACTCCTCAATCGTGCTCGTCGTCTCCGCCACCGCCGACGACTGCTGCGTCGCCGACACCGCATGCTCCTCAGCCGACGCCAACAACTCCCCCGCCGACGACGCGATCTGCTCACCCCCACCACGAATCTGATCCACCAACGAACGAAGACTCCCCACGGCGTGGTCGAAGGCCGAGGCGAGCTCGACGATCACCTGGGTCATCTCGGAGTCTTCGCCGTCATCGACGCTCACGCTGGCGAGCTCACCGCTGCCTGACAGGTCTCCGTGGGAGACCTTCCCGAGCACCTCAGCCAGCTCCCGGACCTGCACGGAGAGCACAGCCTGCTGCCACGCCGTCCCTTCAGCCGCCTCATACAGCGACAGCGACACTCCTCGCACGATCATGAAAGCCGCAGGCATTCCGATGGTCAGGGCCACGGTCCAGGCGGTCTCCGCGGGGACCATGTCCGCGCTGACGGTCCCCGACAGCCATCCGCTGACCGGGGCGGCCACGGCGAGGAGCCCGACGATGATCCAGCCGCTCGCATAGACGAGCACGGTGGCGAGATAGGCAGCCGCGAGCAGCACGACGATCCACACCGGGCTGGACACGCCGCCGGTCCAGATCGTGATCATCGAGGCCGCGAGCAGCTGGCCCGTACCGCACAAGCCGTCCCAGACGTCGGTGGTCGAGTAGAAGTCGCCGCGCCGAAGCGCCCGGATCGACAGCCCGGCCGCCACGGCCGCGATCACCACCTGGGCCGCGAGCAGGAGCCATACCGCGCCGTCCACGGCGCCGACGGTGCCCGACGCCCACAAGCCGACGATCACGGCGGTGAAGCCGGTCAGCCCGATATGCAGACCGATGGTCTCGGTGGCATTGCGGCGGTTGAACGGCAAGGACGCGCCGCCGTCCTTGGTCCGGTCGATCGCCTCCAGCGCCTGAACTGCGGCCGGGCCGACTGGCCGCTCAGAGGCTCGGGGTCCCGCGGGGCGTTCGTGCGTGATCGACATGACCCTTCACTCCTGATTCGCAGCGACGCCGACCGCTGCTCGGTTATTGGGCTCGGTGACGGTGAATTGGGCGATGCTGGCTCGGAGTTCGGCGGACAGGGTGTTCAGCTGCGCCGCCGCGGCGGCGGACTGCTTGGACCCCACCGCGTACTGCCGCGACACATCCGAGACCTGCGTCATCGCCGACACCACCTGATCCGAAGCACTGCGCTGCTGCTGAGTCGCGATCGAGATCTCCCGAGCCGCCGTCGTGGTCTCATCCACCATCCCCGAGATCCGCTCCAACGCATCCACCACATCCCGAGCCAACCCAGCCCCCGCATGCACCTCCTTCGCGCCCTCCTCAGACGCCAAGATCGTCGCGTTCGTCTCCGCCTGAATCAGCGTCACAATCGCCTGGATCTGACCCGCCGACTCCTGCGACCGCTCCGCCAACTTCCGCACCTCAGCAGCCACCACCGCGAACCCACGCCCATGCTCACCAGCCCGCGCAGCCTCAATCGCGGCATTCAAAGCCAACAAGTTCGTCTGATCCGCCAAATCATCAATCACCTCAAGAATCCGACCAATCTCCTGAGACTTCTCACCCAAACTCAAAGCCCGCGACGCAATCGAATCCACCCGCGACGCAATCACATCCATCGCCGACACCGACGCCCCCACCGCCACCCGACCCTGCTCCGCATGCCGCAACGTCTCCGACGCATACCGAGCCACCGACTCAGCCGTCTCCGCAATCTGCGCCGCCGTCGCCGCCAACTCCTCAATCGTGCTCGTCGTCTCCGCCACCGCCGACGACTGCTGCGTCGCCGACACCGCATGCTCCTCAGCCGACGCCAACAACTCCCCCGCCGACGACGCGATCTGCTCACCCCCACCACGAATCTGATCCACCAACGAACGAAGACTCCCCACCGTGTGGTTGAACGACGCCGTGAGCATCACGATCGACTCGAGGCTGCCCTCAGGCGATGGCCCCGCACCCACGAGCTCGCCGTCAGCCACGCAGGCCAACCGCTCGGACAGGTCGCCGATCTGGCGCTGCAGCGCCGCGCGCTCGCGCTCGATCGTCGCCTCACGCCCATGGGTGAGCCGTCCGACGATGGCGCTCAGGTAGACCATGCCAGGCACCGTGAACAAGGCGATGACAGCGAGCGGGATCGCGGAGTCGACCCACGTGTGCGAGAGCACTCCCATGAGCACCAAGCTGAGCAGCGAAAGCACGACGAAGCCGTGCACCTGCCACATCCGTTCCAGCAGGAACGCGAACAACGCCAAGATGGCCAACAAGGTCCCGCCGACCCCGAGCAGACCGCCGCTGACGGTCGCCATGCCGGTGATGTAGACCACCTGCGCGGGGATCATCCACCGGGTCCACTGCAGGGTCGTCTCAAGGTCTCCGGCCCGTTGCCGTACGGCGACCACCGCGGTCGCCACGGCCAAGACCACGCCTACCGCGGCCCACGCAAGGAACGCCGGCCAGTAGACGACCGCCTCGGTGCGGAACCGCTCCGTGAGCACCGCCCCAGCGCTCGCCAGCAGCACCCCGACGCCCATGGCGCCAGCAGCAGCTGCAGTGAGTCCCTTGGAGACGTCCACGCTCGTCCTCTCAAACCCTCAGCGGGCCACGCCCCGCGCAAGCCCGTCCCCCGTCTGACTGTCGGCCCCCACCACCCCCGCCTTTAGCCCATACGGGTGACCCCATCGGCGCGCGGGAAAGGGCAAGAGCGCAGCGAGGAGGGAGCGGGTGGGCGGAGGACGCCACATGACGATCAGAGCCAGCACCACGACGAAGCAAACATGCAGAGGTCCTGGTCGGGGTGGTGGGCGGAGGACGCCACATGACGATCAGAGCCAGCACCACGACGAAGCAAACATGCAGAGGTCCTGGTTGGGGTGGTGGGCGGTGGACGGCCGTGGCGGGCCTGGCGGGAGGCCGAGCGAAGCGAAGGCCGGATGGTAGGCCGACCACCGCCCACCACCCCGACCAGGACCCCCAGCCCACCACCGCCGAGATCGGGGTTCTGCACCGGTCGAGTTAGCCCGACCGGTGCAGAAACCCGATCTCAAGATCCGGTGACGGTGAATTGGGCGATGCTGGCTCGGAGTTCGGCGGACAGGGTGTTCAGCTGCGCCGCCGCGGCGGCGGACTGCTTGGACCCCACCGCGTACTGCCGCGACACATCCGAGACCTGCGTCATCGCCGACACCACCTGATCCGAAGCACTGCGCTGCTGCTGAGTCGCGATCGAGATCTCCCGAGCCGCCGTCGTGGTCTCATCCACCATCCCCGAGATCCGCTCCAACGCATCCACCACATCCCGAGCCAACCCAGCCCCCGCATGCACCTCCTTCGCGCCCTCCTCAGACGCCAAGATCGTCGCGTTCGTCTCCGCCTGAATCAGCGTCACAATCGCCTGGATCTGACCCGCCGACTCCTGCGACCGCTCCGCCAACTTCCGCACCTCAGCAGCCACCACCGCGAACCCACGCCCATGCTCACCAGCCCGCGCAGCCTCAATCGCGGCATTCAAAGCCAACAAGTTCGTCTGATCCGCCAAATCATCAATCACCTCAAGAATCCGACCAATCTCCTGAGACTTCTCACCCAAACTCAAAGCCCGCGACGCAATCGAATCCACCCGCGACGCAATCACATCCATCGCCGACACCGACGCCCCCACCGCCACCCGACCCTGCTCCGCATGCCGCAACGTCTCCGACGCATACCGAGCCACCGACTCAGCCGTCTCCGCAATCTGCGCCGCCGTCGCCGCCAACTCCTCAATCGTGCTCGTCGTCTCCGCCACCGCCGACGACTGCTGCGTCGCCGACACCGCATGCTCCTCAGCCGACGCCAACAACTCCCCCGCCGACGACGCGATCTGCTCACCCCCACCACGAATCTGATCCACCAACACCCGCAAGTTCCCCACCGTGTGGTTGAACGATTCGGTCAAGGACGTGACCAGGCGGTCGCCGGCCAGCTCGACCTCGATCGGTGTGAGCTCACCGGCTGCTGCGCGGGCGAGGGCAGCGGACAGCTCCTCGACCTGTCGTTCCAGGGCCAAGCGGGCGTCTTCTGACTCCTCCTCGAGCTTGAACAACGACGACGCGAGCTCGTCGCTGATGAGCCCGCAGCCGATGACGCAGCCCACGGCCACGATGTCGAGCGCCGACCCGCCGCCGTCCAGTGACCCGGACCACTGCGCTGCGGCGAGCAGCAAGATCGCGAGCAAGACCGACAGGGCCGCGCTCTGGACCCGGTCGAGCACGATCGAGCCGAACAGCACGATCGGTACGAACATCGGCCAGAGCGGGCCGTCCAGACCACCGGAGAGCGCAACGACCGCGGTGACCCAGGCCACGTGACCGACCAGCGTGACCACGGTCGGCCAGGACAGCTCGTCGCGCAGTCCTCCGGAGAAGAACCGGCCGGACCCCAGGGCGATCGCCGTCGCAAGCGTGGCGATGGCGGCGCCGAACACCAGCCAGGCGATGAGCGCCCTCGTTGGTTCGACGTCTCCGACCGCGACAGCACCGACAGCAAGGACCAGTTCGATCCACAGCGCGATCGAGGCCATGCGCATCAGCCGCAGGGACGTGCCGACGTCGTCGGGCGCCCCCGGCAGCGCAGCGGGCGGGGCGGTCATGCCCCGCGACGGGCGCTGGGCAGGGTGCTGCGCAGGCGCAGAACCGCCGCGACCTCAAGCAAAGAGATGGGTCCGCCGTCGTCCACGAGCCCGCTGACCAGCTCGGCGGCCGACGGGGCGACGGTGGCTGGGACGGGTTCCGGTCCGGCCGTTCCGGGTCGCAGCAGCCCGGTGACCGCCTCGACCAGCAGCGCCGCCTCGGCGGTGTCGTCGGAGAGGACCACGAGACGCGCACTGGACGGCAGAGGCGACGCATCGGCGCCGACGAGCGGCCGGAGGTCGACGACGGCGAGGACGCGCCCGCGCCAGTTCACGACGCCGGTCAGCCAGCCAGGGGATCCGGGGACCCGCGTGACCACGGGGACGGGAACGACCTCGGCGACGTCAGCCATCGGTACGGCGTACCGGCCGCCGCCCAGCCGAACCACGACGGCTTCGGGCGCCAGCTGAGCGTCGGTGTCACCCGAATCGTCGGCGCCACGGGCGACGCGAGCGTCCCTGACCGACGTCGAGGCAGCAGAGGTCTCCACGGGGCAGTCATCGGCGCTCCGAGCGGGCCGCTGAAGCCGGCGCGTCAGGCTGGCGTGGAGGCGCTCTCCCGCAGGTCGATCACCCGGGCGTCACGCGCCCCGGCCAGGATGTCGGTGATCTCACGTCCGACCAGCTCGTGCCGCTCCATGAGTGCGTCGCGCAGAGCCTCGACGAGGTGTCGGTTGGCCATGAGCAGCTCGCGGGCCACCATCTTCTGCTGCTGCAGCAGGTCCTCCACCCGTGCGCGGCCGTCGGCGTCAGCGAGGACGCGACCGACCAGGTTGGTGTCGGAGAAGGCGGAGTTCTGGACGGCACCGTAGGAGATCAACGTGTCGGTCATGCCGCAGGCGCCGACCATCTGGGCCGCCACGTTGGTGGCGTAGAGCAGGTCTCCCCCGGGGCCGGTGGAGATGTCGCCGAAGAACAGCTCCTCGGCGCACTGGCCTCCCATCGCGATCTGCACGAGGTGAAGCATCTCGGTCTTGGATCGCGTGTAGACATCTTCGGCGTCACCGTGCGCGAGCAGGCCGAGGGCGTCCCTGCGCTTGATGATCGTGAGGATCTCCAGCCGGCGGTACGGCGCCACGAGCCACGCGATCGTGGCGTGGCCGGCCTCGTGCGTGGCGATGAGCCGCTTCTCGTGAACGGTGTAGGCGACCGGCTGTCCCATGCCGACCTCCTCGACGAGCCGGGCCTTCTCGATGTCGCCGCGGTGCATCATCTGGTCGCCACGACGCAACGCGTTGACCAGCGCCTCGTCAAAGAGGTGCTCGATCATGACCGGGGTGTAGCCCTGGGTCACCGAGGCCAGCCCGTCACGCTGCTCGTCCTCGTCGAGGTCGAGGTGGTGGCTCTTCTTGCCCAGGAAGTAGTCGATCAGGTCGCGGCGCCCGGCCTTGCCTGGGGTCTCGAACGTGAGCCGGCGGTCGAAGCGGCCGGGACGGAGCAGGGCCGGGTCGAGATTGTCCGCTCGGTTGGTGGCGGCGATGAGCAGGACGTTGGTCGACGGGGGCGCGGGCTTCGCGATCTGTCGGTGCGCGGGCAGGTAGGGGTTGATGCGGTCGATCCACCAGGCCTTGAACTTCTGGCCGCCGGAGAGCTCGTCGAAGGACTGCATCTGCACGAGCAGCTCGTTGACGACGCCACCGACACCCTCGCTGACCACAGCGTTGGTCACCGGACGAGCGCCGGAGGCGATCACGCCCGCTCCGGACGCGGAGGCGTACTCGGTCGGCAGGCCGGTCAACCCCCCGCAGCACAGGGGGGCGCCGGTGGCGCGAGCCACGTCGGGCATGGTCGTGGCAGACAGCCCGCCGCGCGCCATCGCGATCGCGTCGATCTCCTCGATGAAGCCGATCGCCCCGCCCTCGGCGCGCGCGGCCTTGCGCAGCGCCTTGAAGTAGGAGCGGATCTTGCGCGCCGTCGCGCCGTAGTACATCGACTGGAACGCCGTGGCGGAGACGAAGTAGAACGGAACGCCGGCTTCGGCAGCCATGGCCTTGGCCAGATACGTCTTGCCGGTCCCGGGCATGCCCTCGAACAGCAGGCCACGGCGTGGGGTGCCACCCATCTCCTCGCGGAACGCCTTGTGGGCGAGGAACAGGTTCAGCGAGCGGACCACGTCCTCCTTCACCGCATCGATGCCGATCACGTCGTCGAGGCGGGTATCGATCTGCTCGGGTCGGTAGACCACGTGCGGCGACCGACCCGCGCCCAGCGTCGTGCCGACCAGCAGGAGGATCAGCGCGAGGAAGAACAGTCCCGGCATGAGCAGCAGCGGGTCGAGGTGCGGCAGCGCGAAGGGGTTGAACGGACGGCCGTCGATGATGCGTGTCCAGAGGAACAGCGCAGGGATCCCCAGCACGAGCGCGAGGGTCCACAGCCTGCGGCGGCGCTTGAGCTCGCGGTTGATGCCGACATCGGCGGTGCGCGCGTCGACTACGGATCGTCCGTGATCGTCACTCTCAGTAGTCGCCACGTGGTCCTCCCCGGCTCGGGTGACGGCGCGTCGCCGGAAGGTCGAGACACTGAGTCACCACTCGAGTCTGCTGTCCGGCGACGGACCTGTCTGCCCCGTTCACCCGTCTGGCGCATCCAGAATCCGAAGAACGATCCGTTCGGCTGACTGGGTTCTCCCTCGGGTGCCGCTGACGGGAAGGCCAGCTGCGCTCTCAGCCGGCGGCGACGCCGTTGAACAAGGAGACCTCGCGTCCGTCCTCGTCGTACGGACCCGCCGGTTCGCCACGCACGAGGCGGTAGAACTCATAGCCCCAGGCCCGCTGGCCGAGGTGGTCGGACAGGGCGAAGAACGGCCCGTCGACGGTGACCTGCGTGGCATGGGCTGCCAGGGCGCGCATCTTCAGCGGCTCGTAGTCGACGGCGTCGACCCGACAGGTGGCCATCTCGTCGGGGACGCCGAACGGCAGCGAGTCGACATCGTCGGTGCCGAAGAAGTCGACGCCGGCCTCCTTCATGGCGTCCATCCCCTGCTGCAGGAACGAGCGAGGGGTGACGTTCTCGTACACCTTCAGCACCGCCCACGCCTGCCCGAGGTCTGGGCGGAAGCCGGCGTCGGCCGCGAGCTCGACCCCGCGCATCGCCACCCGATGAGCCTGGATGTGATCGGGGTGGCCGTAGCCGCCGTTGTCGTCGTAGGTGACGACGACGGCGGGTCGGACCTCGCGGATGACTTCCACCAGGTGGGCAGCGGCCTCATCGACGTCGGCGCGCCAGAAGCAGCCGGGGCGCTCGTTGGTCTCGAGGCCCATCATTCCGCTGTCGCGGTAGCGCCCCGCGCCACCCAGGAAGCGGTGGTCGGTGACCCCCAGCACGGCCATGGCCGCCGAGAGCTCCTCGATGCGCTGGGGTCCGAGCTGGTCGTCGTGAGCGGCCGCGAGGTGCTCGAGGTCGGGGACGAGCACCTCCCCCTCCTCGCCCAGCGTGCAGGTCACCAGCGTGACGGGGACCCCCTCGGCGACATAGCGAGCCATCGAGGCCCCGTTGCCGATGCACTCGTCGTCGGGGTGGGCGTGGACGAGCAGCAGGCCGTGACGCGGTGACTCGGGCATGCGCTCAGGTTATCGAGCGTGCGCCGGCCCCCGGACAACCGACAGGATGGCTCCATGAGCACCCAGCCCGCCGCACGCAGACCCCGCGCACGTTTCTCGGCCGGCCCCGGTGGGCGAGGATTCGTTCCCTCGCCGGATGGCCAGGACCGGTCGGTTCAGCCTGGGGATCCCCCGCGCGTTCACGATCTCGCCGGACGGCACGCGCGTCGTGTTCCTGCGCTCGCGATCGGGCACGGCGCGCACCGGTCTGCTGTGGTCGCTCGACGTCGTCACCGGCACCGAGACCGTGCTCGTCGACCCCGACGAGCTCCTGGGCAAGGACGCGGCGGAGACCCTGTCGGCTGAGGAGCTGGCCCGACGCGAGCGGATGCGCGAAGGCGGCGCGGGTGTCACCGGGTTCGCCATCGACACAGAAGCGCGGCAGGCCTGCTTCGCCCTGTCGTCGAGGCTGTTCCTGGCCGACCTTCACGACGGCGGCGCCCGCGAGCTTCCGGCCGCCGGCCCGGTGGTCGACCCCCGCCTGTCCCCGGACGGCGAGCACGTGGCGTACGTCGCCCACGGCGGCCTCCACCTCGTCAGCACGCACGACGGCACGTCGCGGGCGCTCGCCGAGCCCGACGGTCCGGACGTCACCTGGGGCCTGGCCGAGTTCGTCGCCAGCGAAGAGCTGGAGCGATACCGCGGCCATTGGTGGCTGCCCGACTCATCGGGGCTGCTCGTCGCCCGGGTGGACGAGTCGCCCGTCGGCCGCTGGTGGGTCGCCGATCCCGCCGATCCCTCACGGGAGCCCTACCAGCACCGCTACCCCGCGGCCGGCACCCCCAACGCCGAGGTCAGCCTGTGGCGTGTGGGCACGGACGGTTCGCGATCAGAGATCCCTTGGGACCACAAGGCTTTCCCCTACCTGGTCGATGTCCACGTCCAGCCCGACCGACCCCCGCTCCTCCTGGTCATGGACCGGCGTCAGCAGCACCAGCAGGTCCTCGCCGTCGAGGACGTCACCTCGGGGTCCACCCGCTTGGTCCGCGAGATCCGCAACGAGGCCTGGGTCGACGTCATCCCCGGGTCACCGCAGTGGTGGGGCGAGCAGCTGCTGACGGTGGAGATCTCCGAGGACACCTACCGGGTCTGCCTCGACGGCGCACCCCGCACGCCAACCGGGCTGCAGGTGCGAGCAGTCGGCGAGGTCGACGAGCAGGGAGTCCTGCTCCAGGTCCACGAAGACCCGGTCGAGCGCCGCCTGGTGCTGCTGACCAACGACGGAGACGTCCAGGAACTCGGGCGCGCGGGGGCGCACGTGACCGGTACTCGTGCGGCCGGCACGACCCTGCTTCGCGAGGAGTCTCTCGACTCGGTAGGGGTGCGCGTCACGGTCAGGCGTACCCACCCGGGCGACGCGACCGACCCGACGGGGCCAGCGACGTCCACCATCGCCTCCCTCGCCGACGACCCCGGGCTGGTGCCCGCGCCTCGGCTGATCAAGGGGCCCTACGACGACGCCCGCACCTTGGTGCTGCTGCCCTCGGGCTGGTCTCCGGGCGACGGGCCGCTGCCCGTGATCCTCTCGCCGTACGGCGGCCCCCACCACGCGGCCGTGGTCTACGCAGCGCGCGCCTTCCTCGGCGAGCAGTGGATCGCCGATCAGGGCTTCGCCGTCGTGGTCGCCGACGGGCGCGGGACTCCGGGCAGCCCCACCTGGGAGCGTGCGATGCGCCTGGACGTCGCGGGACCGGCGCTCGACGGCCAGGTGCGCGCCCTCGAGGCGGCCGCCAAGGCCTTCCCCGAGGCCCTCGACCTCGGGCGGGTCGGCATCCGCGGCTGGTCGTTCGGCGGCTACCTGGCGGCCCTCGCCGTCCTCAAGCGCCCCGACGTCTTCCATGCCGCAGTGGCGGGGGCGCCGCCCAGTGACTGGACGTTGTACGACACCGCCTACACCGAGCGCTATCTCGGGCTTCCCGACGAGCAGCCGGAGGCGTACGCCTCGACGTCTTTGCTCCCCCTCGCGCCGCTGCTCGAGCGCCCGCTGCTGATCATCCACGGGATGGCCGACGACAACGTCGTCGTCGCCAACACCCTGCAGCTGTCACGGGCGCTGCTCGAGGCCGGTCGCCCCCACCAGGTGCTGCCGCTGTCGGGCGTGACCCACATGACGCCCCAGGAGGTCGTCACCGAGAACATCCTGCGCCTCGAGCTCGACTTTCTCCGCCGCGCCCTCGGAACGGGGTAACTTACCGGTGCTCTAGCAACGGTGAATTACCCCGTTGCGGGTGGGTCGGCGGCGGGAGGCGCGCCCAGAGCCACATCGATGACACCGACGACGTCGCGCTCCTCGGGGAAGTGGCACGCCACGACGTGGCCGGGCTCGACCTCGCGCAGCGCCGGAACCTCTTCGGCGCAGCGGTCCTGAGCCTTGAAGCACCGGGTCCGGAACACGCAGCCGCTCGGCGGGTTGATCGGGCTGGGGAGGTCGCCCTCGAGCAGGATCCGCTCGCGGGAGGCTTCCTTGTCGGGGTCGGCGATGGGTACGGCCGACAGGAGCGCGTGCGTGTAGGGATGCTGCGAGCGTGCGTACAGGGTGTCTCGGTCGGCCAGCTCCATGACCTTGCCGAGGTACATCACCATCACCCGGTCACTGATGTGGCGCACCACCGACAGATCGTGCGCGATGAACAAGTAGGAGAGGTTGAACTCCTTCTGGATGTCATCGAGCAGGTTGACGACCTGGGCCTGGATCGACACGTCGAGCGCCGACACGGGCTCGTCGCAGACGATCAGCTTGGGCTGCAGGGCCACGGCGCGGGCGATCCCGATGCGCTGCCGCTGCCCGCCGGAGAACTCGTTGGGGTAGCGGTTGTAGTGCTCAGGGTTGAGCCCCACGCGCTTCATCAAGTCCTGGACGGCCTTCTTGACACCACCAGGCGGGGTGATCTTCTGGATCTCGAACGGCGTGGAGATGATCGAACCGACGGTGTGGCGCGGGTTGAGCGACGAGAACGGGTCCTGGAAGATCATCTGGATCTCGCGCCGCAGCGGCACCATCTCCCGTCGGGAGAGGCCCGTGATGTCTTGGCCGTTGAACTCGATGGTGCCTTCGGTCGGATCGATGAGCTTGATCATCGTGCGGCCCGCGGTGGACTTGCCGCAGCCGCTCTCGCCGACCAGGCCGACGGTCTCGCCCGGGTAGACCTTGAGATCGATCCCGTCGACGGCTTGGACCTGCCCGACCACCCTGCGCAGGATCGCGCCAGAGGTGACCGGGAAGAACTTGCGCAAGCCCGTCACGTTGAGCAGGGGATCGCCCGACTCCGAGGGTGCGGCCGCAGGGGCCTGCTCGACCGCGGTCACGCGGCACCTCCTGTGAATCCTGCGGCGCCGGCCGCCAGTTCGCCGAGCCGCTCCACGGCGATGCCCTGGCGTACGGCTGGGTCGAGGTGACAACGCACCTCGTGCCCCGGCGCTGCGGGGAGCAGCTCGGGCCGTTCGGTGTCGCAGCGGTCGCCCGGAACCAGGTCGGAGTACGTGCACCGTGGCCGGAAGACGCAGCCCTTGGGCAGGTTGAGCATCGAGGGCGGCTGGCCAGGAATCGGATCCAGCCGGTCGCTGACGGTGTCCATCCGAGGGGCCGAGGCGATCAACCCGAGGGTGTAGGGCATCTCGGGTCGGTAGTAGACCTCACGGACATCGCCGTGCTCGACCACGCGACCGCCGTACATGACGACCACCTCATCGGCGACGTTGGCGACCACACCCAGGTCGTGGGTGATGATCACGATCGCCGTGCCCATGCTGCGCTGGAGGTCCTGGAGGAGATCGATGATCTGCGCCTGGACGGTGACGTCGAGGGCCGTGGTGGGCTCGTCGGCGATGATCAGCTCGGGGTCGTTGATGAGCGCCATCGCGATCATGACCCTCTGACGCATACCGCCCGACAGCTGGTGGGGGTAGTCGTCGATGCGCTTGGCGGCGCTGGGGATACCCACTCGGTCGAGCATCTCGATCGCTCGCACCTGCGCCTGGGCCTTGGAGTCGTTGGTGTGCACCCGCCGTGCCTCGACCAGCTGCTTGCCGATCGAGTAGAACGGGTGCAGCGACGACAGCGGGTCCTGGAAGATCATCGCCATCTTCGTGCCGCGAACTGCGCGCAGCTCCTTGTCGGACGCCGTGATCAGCTCCTTGCCGTCGAGGTACACCTCTCCGACGATCTTGACGGCCTTCCGGTTGTGCAGGCCCATGATCGCGCCGCTCGTGACGGACTTGCCGGAGCCAGACTCGCCCACGATAGCCAGGGTCTGTCCCTTGGTCACCGAGAACGAGACCCCATCGACAGCCTGAAGCCAACCGTCCTCGGTAGGGAAGGTCACTCCGAGGTTGCGGACCTCGAGGAATGCGCCGGTCACGTGAGCCTCACCCGGGGGTCGATGGCGGCATAGAGCAGGTCGACGATCAAGTTGGCGACGATGATGAACGTCGCCGCGACGAGGGTCACTCCGACGATGACGGGCAGGTCGTAGTCGAGGACCGATCGGATCGACAGCGACCCGATACCGGGGAGCGAGAAGATGCTCTCGGTGATGATCGCGCCTCCGAGCAACCCGGCCAGGTCGAGCCCGGCTGCGGTGATGAGCGGCGACAGCCCGGCCCTGAAGGCGTGCCGGGTGATGACCGTGCGCTCCGGGAGCCCCTTGGCCCGCGCCGTACGCACGAAGTCATCGCCGAGCGTCTCGAGCATCTGACCGCGGGTGATGCGGGAGTAGAACGCCGCGTAGAGGATCGCGAGGGCGATCCAGGGCAGGAGCAGCGTCTGGAACCAGGCGAGAGGGTCGGTGAAGACAGACTCGTAGTGCGGGTTCGGGAGCCAGTTCAAGTTGAGGATGACGATGAAGTAGAGCAACAAGCCGATGAAGAAGGACGGCAGGGAATAGCCGGCTAGCGCCAAGCCCATGGCCCCCTTGTCCTGCCAGGTCCCGCGTCTGAGCGCGGCGAAGATGCCGACGGCGACACCGACGATCATCCACAGCACGAAGGCCCCTAGAGCGAGGCTGATCGTCACGGGCAAGGCGTCCTTGATCAGGGTCGTCACGTCTTCGCCCTGCCGGAAGGAGTAGCCGAGGCAGGGGGCGGGGCAGTCGAAGGTCGCGGTGCCGGAACCGTAGGTCCGTCCGGAGACGATGCCCTTGGCGAAGAGGTAGTACTGCTCGTACAGCGGCTTGTCGAGGCCCAGCCGCGTGCGGTTGGCCTCCACGATCTCGGGCGTGCAGGCCTTGCCACAGGTCAGGCGGGCGACGTCGGTCGGCACGAGCGCGAAGAGCAGGAAGACGACCATGCTCAAGGCGATGAGCATCCCGAACATGGCGATCAGCCGCCGGACGATGTAACCGGCCATGTCAGACCCTTCCTGCCAGCGCGCTTCGCGGGTAGGACCGCGTCGCGACACAGTGTGCCCGCCCGGGAGCGGGCGGGTGTGGTGGACACACGAATTGGTGGGGGCTACCGGCCCCGGCCGAAAAGGGCCGGGTCCGGGAGCGGAGGGCTGAGCCTCCGCTCCCGGACCCGGGTGGTGCTATCGAGCTGCGTGCTTAGAGCTGACTAGCTGCTCTTCACCCACATGGCGCCGAACGGCCATGAGCCGTAGGCGGGCCAGAGGTAGATGGTGTCCGGGCCGATCCCAGTACCAGCGAGACGCTGGTCCTTGCCGAACCGAGTCGGGATGGCGAAGCCCTGCTCCATCGCGTTCGTGTTCAGCTCCTGCCACATCGTGGCCTGGGTCTGGCGGTCCGGCTCAACCTTCGCGGCGTCCGACTTCGCGTTGAAGTCCGGGTCGTCGGCCTGGCTCAGGTTGAAGCCACCGGAGGGCGTGAACAGCTCGGGGATGACCGTCGAAGCGTTGGGCCAGTCCGGGCCCCAACCAGCGGAGTTCATCTCGTTAGCCTTCTCCGGGTCGAACACGATTCCGTAGTAGGAACCGGGCTCGAGCGGGTTGAGCTTGACCGTGATGCCGGCCCTACCCATCGACTCCTGGATCGCCGCGGCGGACTTGTCGTTGTCCGGCGTGGTCGGGTAGTCGTAGGTGATCGTCGGCATCGGCTCGCCCGACTCCTGGATCAGCTGCTTGGCGTACTCAGGGTCACCCGCATCCGGGATCTCCTGGCCGAGCAGACCGGTCCAGAGACCAGTAGGCGCGTAGTCGATACCGATGTTGGGCTTGATGACACCGTCACCCAGGTCACCGGCGAACGCTCCACCAGCAATCGTGCGCAGCTGCTCACGGTCGAGCGCCACCATCATGGCCTGGCGCTGCTTGACGTTCGGAACCTTCTGAACGTTGATCGCGAGGTAGCGAACGTACGGGTCGAGTGCGTCGACGCGGCGGTCGGCGTACTGCGGGTCGTTGAAGATCGCCGCGAGGTCGGCCGACAGGAGCTCGGACGTGAGTGCGGTGGCGTCTTCACCCGTGCTGGTCTCCACCCGCTGGGTCTGCACCGACGGGTCGATGCCGAACAGCTCGACCCACGAGTCCGGGTAGGCCTTGCGGTAGTCGTCGGAGTCGGGGTTGTAGTTCGGGTTGCGAACCAGGACGAACGAACCGCCCTTGCCCTTCTTGTAGGTCTGGATCTGGTAGGGACCGGACGAGACGGGCATGTCGTCGTACTTCTCGCCACCGGTCGCGCCCTGGTCAGCAGACTCAGGAACCGGAGAGAACGCGGTCAGGGTGACCGTGTAGTTGAAGTCAGGCACCGGCTGCGCCAGGTTGAAGGTGATCGTCAGGTTGTCGTCCGAGCAGACGATGGCCTGGTCGAACGCGGCGGTGTCGTTGGCCTTGGACGTGTCGTACGGGCCCTTGTAGACCGAGGCGCCGTCCTTGTCCTTCGGGATGTCAAGCATGGAGATCGCGTAAGCCGGACCGTTGGTGATGACGTCGGTCGCGAACGTGCGCGAGACGCCGTACTTGATGTCCGAGCAGCCCACCGCCGAACCGTCCTGGAACGTCACACCGTCGCGGATCGTGAACGTCCACACCTTGCCGCCCTCAGTGGCGGTACCGGTGTCGGTCGCCATGTCGGGGGTGAGGGTCGTGCCCTCGGTGTTGTCGGCCGAGTAGACGTACTGAGTCAGCGTGCGGAAAATCGTCCCGCTGAAGAACGCGATGTCCTCACCGGTATACGCGCGCTGCGGGTCGACGTTGTTGAACTGTTCTGCCTGGGACAGGATCGTGATCGTCCCGCCCGCGGTCGGAGTGTCGCCCCCGCCCGGCGTGTTGCTGCTGCCGCCGCTGCTGCCGCCGCAGGCTGCAAGCAGCATGGTGCTGGCAGCCGCGAAGGCGACAGTGCGGAGGCCGATTTTGGCCATGCCCATGTCATTTCCTCCTGATCGTGGTGAGGGGCAGTCGCCCCGCACCGTGCTCCGCACAGATCGTGCGTCGCTCCCCGGCTCCGAGCGCCGGGGAAGTCTGTGGTGTGGCCCGCGGCGCGATCACACGCGGCCCGATCTCGGGTCGAGCGCGTCACGAACCGCGTCGCCGAAGAGGTTGAACGTCAGCACGACGATGAACAGCGCCATGCCGGGAATGAAGAGCAGCGTGGGAATGGTCTGGAAGTAGCGCGTGGAGTCGCCGAGCATCGCGCCCCAGGTGGGCGTCGGAGGCAGCACGCCCACTCCGAGGAACGCCAGGCCCGCTTCGCCGGCGATGACCGCCGGCAGCGTGATCGTCGCCACGACGAGGATCGGCGCCCAGAGGTTCGGGAGGATCTCGCGGAACAGGATGCGCGGGGTGCCCGACCCGAGCGACACGGCCGCTTCGACGAACTCGCGCTCGCGGAGGCTGAGGACCTGGCCACGGACGATGCGCGCGAGGTAGGGCCAGCCGAACAGGCTGAAGACCAGGATCAGGAAGGTCACGCGCGCGGACTGCACCCCGAGGTGGAACGTCTGGGCGATGCGATCGGTCAGCGGCTGCGACAGCGCCAAGGCCATCAGGATCAGCGGGAACGCGATCACCATGTCCATCAGGCGGCCGAGAGCCGAGTCGAGGAATCCCCGCGAGTAGCCCGAGATGATCCCTACGGTCGTGCCCAAGATCACGATGAGCAGGGTCGCGGTGCTCGCGATGAACAAGGACACGCGCGCTCCGTAGAGGAGCCGCGCCATGATGTCCCACCCGGTCTGCGGGTCGACGCCGAGCGGGTGAGACCAGCTCAGGCCGCCCTTCTGGAACCAGTTGCCGTCCGGCGCCCAGCCCTTGGGGAGCCCGCCGAGCTCGTCATCGAGCACCGAGCGGTCGAACTCCGTGGGGCTGATGCCCAGGATGTGGGTGATCAACGGCGCGAACAGGGCCGTCAACGCCACCAAGATGATGATGACCAGCGAGATCATTCCCGCCTTGTCCTTGCGGAGCCGCGACCAGGCGATCGCCTTGAGGGAGCGGCCCTCGATGTCCTTCTGCTCTGGTGCAGCTACCTCGACCGGCGCGTCCACAAGGCTCATGCGAGAGGGACTCCTTTTCTCGAGATCGTCGAGACGCCGGGACAGCTGCCGGGTCGGCAGGACTCCCGAACGTTACGTCACGACGCGGGTACACCCAACGGCACGCCGCGCCCCGTGTCCATATCGTGATACGACCGGCACACGAGCGCAGCCTTTCGCGCAGATCTTGCGGTATCCGGCCCCCAAACGGGCGCATTTCGCGGAATTGCGGAGCGATCGGCTGGGCGCCGGACCGGGCCTCAGGCGCGCTTGGCGCGTCCCCGGACCTTGTCCCGCTCGGTGCGGTCGAGGATGACCTTGCGCAGCCGTACGGTCGCCGGGGTCACCTCGACGCACTCGTCCTCGCGGCAGAACTCCAGGGCCTGCTCCATCGACATCTGCTTGTGCGGGATCAACGGCACCAGGATGTCTCCGGAGGACTGACGCATGTTGGTCAGCTTCTTCTCCTTGGTCGCGTTGACGTCCATGTCGTCCGAGCGGGAGTTCTCGCCGACGATCATCCCCTCGTAGACGTCGGTGCCCGGCCCCACGAACATCGTGCCGCGCTCCTGCAGGTTGGCCAGCGCGAAACCAGTCGTCGGGCCGCTCCGGTCTGCGACCAGGGATCCCGTCGGGCGGGTGCGCAGCTCGCCGTGCCAGGCCTCGTAGCGCGAGAAGACATGGTGGAGCAGGCCCGGTGCCCCGGGTCTCGGTGAGGAACTCGGTCCGGAACCCGATGAGCCCGCGCGCAGGCACGACGTACTCCATGCGAACCCAGCCGGTGCCGTGGTTGACCATCTGCTCCATCCGGCCCTTGCGCAGGGCCATCAGCTGGGTCACGACGCCGAGGTAGTCCTCGGGGATGTCGACGGTGAGGTGCTCCATCGGCTCGTGGATCTTGCCGTCGACGATCCTGGTGACGACCTGCGGCTTGCCGACGGTCAGCTCGAAGCCCTCACGGCGCATCATCTCGACCAGGACGGCCAGCTGGAGCTCGCCGCGGCCCTGCACCTCCCAGGTGTCGGGTCGCTCGGTCGGCACCACCCGGATCGAGACGTTGCCGATCAGCTCCGCGTCGAGGCGGCTCTTGAGCAGCCGCGCGGTCAGCTTGGACCCCGAACGCCCGGCCAACGGCGCGGTGTTGATGCCGATCGTCATCGAGATCGACGGCTCGTCGACGGTGATGACCGGCAGCGGACGGGGGTCGTCCGGGTCGGCCAGCGTCTCGCCGATGGTGATCTCGGGGAACCCGGCCACGGCGATGATGTCGCCCGGGCCGGCCCGCTCGACCGGTACGCGCTCGAGCGCCTGGGTCATGAGCAGCTCGGTCACCTTCACCCGTTCGGTGGTGCCGTCGGTGCGGCACCAGGCCACCGACTGGCCCTTGGTGATCGTGCCCTCGTGGACGCGGCACAGCGCCAAGCGGCCGAGGTAGGGGCTCGAGTCGAGGTTCGTCACGTGCGCCTGGAGCGGGGCGCCCTCGACGTACGACGGCGCGGGCACGGTCTCCACGATGGTGGTGAACAGCGGCTCGAGGTCGGGCGACGCGGGGCTCTCGCCGTCGAGCGGGCGCTCCAGCGAGGCCTTCCCCGCCTTCGCCTGGCAGTAGACGATCGGGAACTCGATCTGGCTCTCGTCGGCGTCGAGATCGAGGAAGAGCTCGTAGGTCTCGTCGACGACCTCGGCGATCCGGGCGTCGGACCGGTCCACCTTGTTGATGACCAGGACGACGGGCAGGCGCTTCTGCAGCGCCTTGCGCAGGACGAACCGGGTCTGCGGCAGCGGACCCTCGGACGCGTCGACGAGCAGGAGCACGCCGTCGACCATCTCGAGGCCGCGCTCGACCTCTCCCCCGAAGTCGGCGTGCCCGGGGGTGTCGATGATGTTGATCGTCACGGCCGAGCCGTCGGCCATCTCGTGGAGGACCGCGGTGTTCTTCGCGAGGATCGTGATGCCCTTCTCGCGCTCGAGATCCATCGAGTCCATGACCCGGTCCTTGACCGAGCCCTCGTCGGCCTGGTGGGCGGAGAACGCGCCGGACTGCCACAGCATGGCGTCGACCAGGGTCGTCTTGCCGTGGTCGACGTGCGCCACGATCGCGACGTTGCGGAGGTCGGTACGGCTGGCGCGCGGGCCGGTGTCGCGGGAGGACATGCGGGGGGTGCTCGTCTCTTGGGGTTGGGGCGGCCTCGGAGTTGGCCAGAGGTGGTGGGCCGGACGTGGGGAGGCGCAGGAGCCGACGGGGCCCACGAAAACAGTGACGAGGGCCATACAGCGGGCGCGACACCCGGGCTCTAGGGTAGGCGACGAGCGGACGTCGCGATCCCACCTCGTCGGACCCGACATCCTCCACGAGAAAGGCATCGGAGGCAGCACACATGGCCGGCGTGACCACGGCTCCGGGCCGCGCCCGGATCAAGGCCCGCACCCTTCGCCAGGACCGCTGGTGGGTGCCACAGGTACTCACCGTCGTCGGGCTGCTGGCCTGGATCGCCTACGCCACGGTGCGGGTGTTCATGCAGCAGTGGTACTGGGTGGGCGAATACCACTACCTGACACCGTTCTACTCCCCGTGCATCTCCGACGGGTGCGTGCCCGAGGCGGCCGAGTTCGGCACCTTCCTCCCCGACGTGTGGTGGCTGCCCTACGCCGCGCTGACGCTGCCGTTCCTGCTGCTGTTCCGGCTGACTTGTTACTACTACCGGAAGGCCTACTACCGGTCGTTCTGGCTGTCGCCGCCCGCGTGCGCGGTCGCCGAACCGCACAAGACCTACACCGGTGAGACCCAAGAGCCGCTCATCCTGCAAAACCTCCACCGCTACTTCTTCTACGCGGCGGCGCTCATCTCGGTCATCAACACCTGGGACGCGGTCCAGGCGTTCAAGAGCCCCGAGGGCTTCGGGATCGGCCTCGGCACCGTGATCCTCTGGATCAACGTGATCGCGCTGTGGGTCTACACCGCGTCGTGCCACTCATGCAGGCACGCGATCGGGGGTCGGCTCAACCACTTCTCCCGGCACCCGATCCGCTACCGCTTGTGGACCTGGGTCTCCCGGATCAACACCCGCCACATGCAGCTGGCATGGATCACCCTCGCCACCCTGGCGATCACCGACTTCTACGTGATGTCGGTGTCGGCGGGCTGGATCACCGACTTCCGATTCATCAACTAGGCGGCCTGACGATGACCGCGACTCACACCTTCCACGACTGGGCCACCGCATGAGCGACCACGAGCGCCACTCCTTCGACGTCGTCGTCATCGGCGCGGGCGGCGCCGGGCTGCGCGCCGCCATCGAGGCGCACGAGCACGGGCTGCGCACGGCCATCATCTGCAAGTCGCTGTTCGGCAAGGCCCACACGGTGATGGCCGAGGGCGGCATCGCCGCCGCCATGGGCAACGTCAACAGCAACGACAACTGGCAGGTGCACTTCGGCGACACCATGCGCGGCGGGAAGTTCCTCAACTCCTGGCGGATGGCCGAGCTGCACGCCAAGGAGGCGCCCGACCGGGTCTGGGAGCTCGAGACCTACGGCGCGCTGTTCGACCGTACGAAGGAAGGCAAGATCAGCCAGCGCAACTTCGGCGGGCACGAATACCCGCGGCTGGCCCACGTCGGAGACCGCACCGGCCTGGAGCTGATCCGCACCCTCCAGCAGAAGATCGTCTCGCTGCAGCAGGACGACCTCGCGGCCCACGGCGACGCCGAGGCACGGCTGAAGGTGTTCGCCGAGGTGACGATCACCACGATCCTGCAGGACGAGTCGGGAAGCGTGTCCGGCTGCTTCGGCTACCGCCGGGAGGACGGCTCCTTCCTCGCCTTCGACGCACCCGCGGTCGTCTTGGCCACCGGCGGCATCGGCAAGTCGTTCACGGTGACGAGCAACTCGTGGGAATACACCGGCGACGGCCACGCTCTCGCGCTGCGGGCCGGCGGCACGTTGGTCAACATGGAGTTCATCCAGTTCCACCCCACCGGCATGGTCTGGCCGCCCAGCGTCAAGGGCATCCTCGTCACCGAGTCGGTGCGCGGCGACGGCGGCGTGCTGACCAACTCCGAGGGCAAGCGGTTCATGTTCAACTACGTCCCCGAGGTGTTCCGGGGGAAGTACGCCGAGACCGAGGACGAAGCCGACCGCTGGTACACCGACCCCGACCACAACAAGCGACCCCCTGAGCTGCTCCCGCGCGACGAGGTCGCGCGAGCGATCAACAGCGAGGTCAAGGCCGGGCGCGGATCACCCCAGGGAGGGGTCTTCCTCGACGTCTCCAAGCGGCTGCCCGCCGAGGTCATCCGCAAGAAGCTCCCCTCGATGTGGCACCAGTTCAAGGAGCTCGCCGACGTCGACATCACCGCGGAGGCCATGCAGGTCGGCCCCACGTGCCACTACGTGATGGGCGGTGTCGAGGTCGACCCCGACACCGCGGCGTCCACGGTCAAGGGGTTGTTCGCTGCCGGCGAGGTCGCCGGCGGCATGCACGGGTCCAACCGGCTCGGCGGCAACTCCCTGTCCGACCTGCTGGTGTTCGGCCGGCGGGCCGGGCTTGGTGCGTCGGAGTACGTCGCCGGGCTCGGCGACGCACGGCCGACGGTCTCCGAGGCGCAGCTGGCGGCCGCTGAGGCAGAAGCACTCGCGCCGTTCGACCACGAGGGCGGCGAGAACCCCTACACCGTGCACCACGAGCTGCAGCAGATGATGAACAGCCTCTGCGGCATCATCCGGCGCGAGGACGAGGTCGTCGAAGCCCTCGCCGCGTTGGAAGAGCTGAAGGTTCGCGCGGCCAACGTGTCGGTCAAGGGCGGGCGGGCGTTCAACCCGGGCTGGCATCTGACCCTCGACCTGCGCAACATGCTGCTGGTCTCGGAGTGCGTCGCACGAGCAGCCTTGGAGCGCCAGGAGTCACGCGGCGGCCACACCCGCGACGACTTCCCCGGCATGAACCCGGAGTGGCGGAAGGTCAACATCATCTGCGAGGCCTCCGGTCCGGGGGTCGCGATCCGCAAGCAGCCGCTTCCGCCCATGCGCGAAGACCTGCTCGCGTTGTTCGACAACGAGGAACTGTCCAAGTACCTCACCGCCGAAGAGCTACCGGCGGCCGCTGGAGAGGGGCACTGATGGGCTACGAAGGCCAGTTCCGGGTCTGGCGCGGCGACGACAGCGACGGCGACTTCGAGAACTTCAGCGTCGAGGTCAACGAAGGTGAGGTCGTCCTCGACGTCATCCACCGGATCCAGGCCACCCAGGCCCCCGACCTGGCCGTCCGTTGGAACTGCAAGGCGGGCAAGTGCGGTTCGTGCAGCGCCGAGATCAACGGCCGTCCACGCCTGCTCTGCATGACCCGGATGAGCACCTTCACCGCCGAAGAGGTCGTGACGGTCACCCCGATGCGTACGTTCCCGGTGATCCGCGACCTGGTCACCGACGTGTCGTTCAACTACGTCAAGGCCCGCGAGGTGCCGTCGTTCCGACCGCCCACCGACGTGGCACCGGGCGACTACCGGATGGCTCAGCTCGACGTCGAGCGCAGCCAGGAGTTCCGCAAGTGCATCGAGTGCTTCATGTGCAACGACGTCTGCCACGTGATCCGTGACCACGAGGAGAACAAGGAGGCCTTCTCCGGCCCGCGGTTCCTCATGCGGATCTCCGAGCTCGAGATGCACCCGCTCGACACCGCCGACCGTCGCGCGGTCGCGCAGGAGGAGCACGGGCTCGGCTACTGCAACATCACCAAGTGCTGCACCGAGGTCTGCCCCGAGCACATCAAGATCACCGACAACGCCCTCATCCCGCTCAAGGAGCGCGTCGCCGACCTGAAGTACGACCCGGTCGTCAACCTCGGTTCGACGATCCCCACCCGCGGGTCCCGCAAGGCGGCCAAGACCGTGAGCGCCGATCCCGCCGCCGCGGAAGCCATGGCGCTGCAACGCCTGCACGGTCGGCCGCACGACCGCACCGCGCTCGGGGCTTTGGCCGACGCACGCGCCGCGCAGGGCAACCTCGTCGGAGCCGTCGAGGCCACGCGCGAGCTGCTGTCGGCCGCCCCCTCGCACGGTCGCCGGCGCGCCGACGCCGCCATCGCGCACGCCCGTACCCTGCTCGACGCCGTCGAGGCCGGCCAGATCCCGGTCGACGCGGCCGAGCCCGAGCTGACCACGACGCTCGAGGACGCGCAGCGGCACGTCAGCAGCAGCATGACGTTGTCGGGGTTGCACGCCCGGCACGCCGCGATCAACGGACGCTGGGACGACGCCGAGCGCTGGATCGCCGAGGGCGCCGGCTGGCAGCGCGGACCCCACGAGACCGCCGATGACCTGCTGACCACTGCGGTGATCCGGGCCGGGCAGGGGCGACAGGAAGAAGCCGCCGCAGCGTTCACCCGCGCGGCCAGCGACTGGCCGGACAACCCGCGGCTGGTTGCTCTACGACCGAAGGCTCCCTCCAGCTGACCTCGCGGTGGACCCCACCGATGTCGGGCTGGCCCTCACCGGCGGCCTGATCGCCGGAACGATGAACGCGGTCGTCGGGGCGGGCAGCCTGGTCAGTTTTCCTTTGCTGCTGGCCACGGGGCTTCCCCCCGTGACGGCCAATGCCACCAACACCGTCGGCCTGCTGCCGGGAACGGTGAGTGCGGTGGCCGGATACCGCGCCGAGCTCGTGGGGCGCCGTCCGGTGCTGATCCGCCTGGGTCTCGTGGCGACCGTGGGAGGGATCGTCGGAGCCACGCTCTTGCTGGCGCTGCCCGCAGCCGCCTTCGAGAACGTGGTCCCCTTGCTGCTCATCCTTTCTGCCGTGCTGACCGGCATCCAGCCGCGGGTCAACCGGTGGCTGACCAAGCGCGGCGGCGCTCGAGGCACCTCGGCTTTGCTCGTGGTCGGCGTCGGGCTGACCGCGATCTACGGCGGCTACTTCGGCGCTGCCCAGGGCGTCATCTTGCTCGCCCTCATCGGCGCCCTCTACGAGCCGGACATCCAGCGGGCCAACGCGTTGAAGAACACCCTCGCGCTCGTGGCCAACGGCGTGGCCGCGATCCTGTTCATCGCGACCGGAAACGTGGAGTGGGGTTTCGCCCTGGCCGTCGCCGCGGGTGCGGTGGTCGGTGGCGTCGGAGGCGTACGGCTGGCCCGGCGGCTGAGGCCTGCCGTCTTCCGGTGGTTCGCCATCGTCGTGGCCGTCGTGTCCGCCGTGGTCATCGCGGTCCAGACGGCCTCGGGTTAGCCGGCCTTCGGCTTGCCTGGTGCGCCGATGCCAGCAGGCGTGCCAGGCTCTGGCTCATGACCGCAGCCCTGGAACCCGCCGAGATCACCCGACACCTGGCCGACCTCACGGGGTGGACCGGCGATGCGTCCGGGCTGCACCGGACGGTGACCGCGCCCACCTTCCTCGACGGCATCAAGATCGTGCAGGCCGTGGCCGAGACCGCCGAAGCGATGGACCATCACCCCGACATCGACATCCGCTGGACGGCACTGACGTTCGGGCTCGTGACCCACTCCGCCGGCGGAGTGACCGACCTCGACGTGGAGCTCGCCCACCGCATCGACGCCGTGGCCTCGGAGCACGGCGCCGTCTAGGGCTTCGACTGCTCTAGGGCCCCAGGGAAAGCGGCGGGCAGTCCTAAGGGAAATCCCTCTTACTGAGTAGTGCCCTCGCTGGAGAGCATTGACCTGCGCCCCTCTTGGAGCGCGGTGCTCATCAGGAGGAAACGTGACCGGCTTCGAGCAACTCAGTTGTCGTGTTCCGCGCCGCGCCCCCACTGCGGCTGCAGCGATCGCCGTCGCCGCTGCCGCGCTGGTCGCGTGCGGCGGATCTGGCGGCAGTGCTGGCGATGGCGGCGGATCCGCATCGGCGACCCCCACGTCCGAGGCAGACACGGGGCTCACCCCTGCAGTCGCTCTGCCGCCACCACCACTGGTGCTTTCCGAGTGGTATCCAAGCGGCGAGAGCACGAAGTCGATCATCGTCTCCGACGAAAGCCTGACAGCCCCGCCAGTGCGAGTAGTGCCCAAGGGAACGGGTGCAGCCGTTCACGCCAGCTGGTCGCATGACGGCTCGGAGTTCACCTGGGAGGTGCTCGGCGACGACACCGCGACCATCTGGACGGCGAACGCTGACGGGAGCAACGCCGTAGAGCGAGTGGCCTGCAAGGCGGCCCCGTGCGTCGAGATGTCGTACCCCGCGTTCTCACCGGACGACTCGCAGATGCTGGTCGTGCAATACGACAAGACGAGCGACGGCGACTGGGGGTCCTCCCACCTGGTGACCGTGGACCTTGAGACCGGCGAGCAGACGACCATCGCCTCCACAACCGACGGCACCACGGCCTTCTATCACCCGACGTGGTCGCCGGATGGCTCAAAGGTCGCGGCAACTCTGGAGAGCTACCCCGACGCGTCGGAGGAAAGGATCGACAAGAGCGTCATCGTCGTGGTCGACACCGACCCGACGACCGCGGCAGCACCCAAGGCCGTGACCGACCCAGCCCTGTTTGCCGGCTATCCGCGGTGGCACCCGACCGCTGACCGCATCCTGTTTGCGTCGTGGGATCTGGACGCCTTTCACGGCGGAGAAAAGTCCCAGCTTTACACCGTCGCGTCCAACGGCTCAGGCCTGGAACAGATCACCAAGGTCGACTACAAGACCACCTCCGGGCGTCCTGGCGAAGCCAGCTGGACACCCGACGGCAAGCGGATCATCGCGTCCATGAGTGTCGTCGAAGGTGGGACGGTGACCGACGTCAAGGTCGCGTGGATCGACCCGACGACCGGCGAGATCACCAAGACGACCGCGTCGGGGGCCATGCCGAGCCTGCAGCCGTGAGCAGCTGCAGCCGACAGATGACTTCAGCCCGGCGGCGATGCTCCGCGGGGGTAGGTGGTTCCGTACCAGTGGCCGTGGGCGTCTTCGAACCGCAGTCCGCCGTTGGTGGTGTGGGTGACGTGGATGTCTCGTTCGTGGACCCAGGCGTGGTGGGCCCAGCACAGCAGGTAGCCGTCGTGGACTCTGGTGGTGCCGCCGAGGGACCAGGGGATCTTGTGGTGTCCTTCGCACAACCGGGGTGGGGCGTGACAGCCGGGGGCTCGGCAGCCGCGGTCTCTGGCGTCCAGGGCTCTGCGTCTGGCCCCGGTGAAGGTGCGTTGAGATCGGCCGACGTCCAGAACCTGGGACTGCGGCCCGAACACCACCCTGGTCACCTCGCTGTCACACGCGATCCGGTCCAACACGCTCCTGGGGATCGGGGTGCCGGTTTCCTGCAGGACCGCGGGGTCCAGGCCGGCCGCGCCGGGCATCGCGGTGAGCGTCGCCCAGTCCACATGGACCACGAGCTGGGGGCGGACCCCTCCGCTGGTGCCCAAACCGGGGCCGTCCAGGCTGAGCTGGCACAACGTGGCCAGCGCGTCATGGCGACGCCGGGACGGGGAACGCCCGTCATCACTCGCTGGGACCCCGATGGCCGCGGTCAGCGCGGTTTTCAGCACCTCGCTGGCCTCGGGGGCGAAGAACCCCCGCAGGTGGGTGCCGTCCATCGTCTCGGCCAGATCGAAGTGGAAGTCATCCGCGGCGGCTTTGCGTTTGGCGTCCTCGGCGTCGGGGTCCACCCGGTAAGCCCAAGCCGCCACGAAGGTCTTGAACTCATCCACCGGCAGATGCGCGCGGCCCAACAGGAAACCCTCACCCCGGACCGGGTCGGCCAAAGCGTCGATCCGGGCCGGGCTGCCGCACGCCCCACGCGACAGCACGAGCGCGTGGTCAACGGTGATCGACCCCTCGCGAAGCGCGTCAGCCGTCAACGGCAGCACCGTCGTGAGGCGGTCCGCGAGCTTGAGGTGGGTGCTGATCTTCGCGCCCGGCGCGCCGGTGGCTCGTTCCAGGAACGCCTTGGCGCTGCGCGACCCGTCCAGCCCCCACACCCCGGACTCCTTGACCACATGCGCCGCGGTCACCGCCACCGACTCCAGCTGAGCGAGCATCGGGCGTAGCGCCCCCAGAGCGTCCACTGCCTCGCTGCCAGACAAGGTCGTCAGGTCATGCTCGGCCAGCGCATTCACGCGCCTCGCCAGCCCGCCCGATGGCGCACAACACGCCTCGCGGCGGAAGCTCAACAACAGACATGAGGGGCGGTCACCTCCCAGGCGGGACACCGGCCCAACACCCCGCTCGGACCTCGGTTCTGCACCACCCCCAGACGAACCAGGGAGGTGGGAGAACACGAGGCGAGCAGCGGCTGGACCAACGGACAGAGGCAGGACACCGATCCGATCTCGGCGCCAACCGGGACAACCCCGGCGCATCCATGGCTCTCAAAGGCCGCTACTCATACTTCGAACGTATGAACGATTCTGTCACAAGCCACCGACAGCCACAACCCCCCAGAACCCACCTGTGGAAAGAGAATCCCGGGCGGGCCAAAAATCAGGCCGGCTCGGGGGCCAGTTCCGGCTCGTCGGACGCCGCCGCGTCCGCGGCCGCCGAACGCCGATGACCCTCGAGGTCGAGGTCGGGCAACAACCGGTCGAGGAAGCCCGGCAGCCGCCAGGTGGTCTCCCCGAACAGCGTCAGCATCGCCGGCGCAAGCAGCAGCACGAGGATCGCGGCCAACGCGACCGCCACCGACAACCCGACGCCGAACTGCTTGACGATCGGATCGTCGTTGATGATGAAGCTGCCGAACACCGAGATCATGATCAGCGCCGCCGCGGCAATGACCTTGGAGCTGGACCCCAGACCCGCGCGCACGGCGTCGCGGTGCGACATCCCCTCCGCGTGGTGGCCCTGCACATGGCTGACGAAGAACACCTCGTAGTCCATCGACAGCCCGAACAACGCCGCAAACATCATGAGCGGCACATAGCTGGCGATGGGCACGGTGCCGTACGGCGAATCGAGGCCGATCGCGTCCAGCCCCCAGCCCCACTGGAACACCGCGGTGACGACTCCGAAGGCGGCCGCCGCCGACAGCAAGTTGGTCACGGCCGCCTGCACCGGTACGAGCAGCGACCGGAAGGCGACGAGCAGCAACAGGAAGCTCAGGCCGATCACGGTGAGGATCACCAGCGGCAGCCGTTGCGTGATGAGCGTCGCGAGGTCAACGTTGGAGGCGGTGTTGCCGCCCACGTCGGCGACCATGCCCGGCGTGAGCGCCGGCCCGATCACCTCCTCGCGCAGCTGCTCCACCAACGCGGCCGTCAACGGGTCAGCGGGCCGCGTCTTGGCGATGACGCTGATGATGATGGCGTCGCCGGACTTGTTGATCTGCGGGGGCACGACGACCTGGACGTCTTCGGGCGTGGCCAGCGCGAGCTGCAGGGTGACGATGCGTGGGTCGGTGCCCCGAGGGTCTCCCCCGGCCATGGTGAGCTCGGCCGTGAGCTCGGCCTGAAGCTGCTCGGCCTCGGCCTGCTGCTCCTGAGCGAGCTCCTGCTGCTGGGTCAGCTCGTCAGCCTGCGTCTGGAGGTCGGTTGCCTCGTTGTTGAGCTGGTTGGCCTGCTTCGCCAGCTGAGAACTCTCGGCGGCGAGCTGCGCCGCCTGCGCCTTGAGCACGTCGCTTTGGCGCTTCAGCTCATCAGCCTGCCTTTGCAGCTCGGCTGCTTGCCGCTCGAGTACGGCCTTGCGGTCGAGCAGCGTCTTCGCCCGGGCGAGCAGGGCCTTGGCCTCCTTGGCCCCGGCCTTGATCTCTTTCTTGAGCGCCGTCTCCTTCGCCTCCAGGTCGGCCAGCCGCGCTTCGAGCCTGGCGATGACGACCGGGTCGACGGCTACGGCCAGGGCGTCCTCCACCACCGTCTGCTTGGCGCGGTTGGCGGCAAGCTTCTTGACCAGCTCCTTCTCCCGCGCGGCCAGCCGCTTCGCCTCCGCGACCAAACGGTCGCGTTCGCGTTGCAGCTGCGCCGCCTCAGCCCGCAGCGATGCCTCCTGGGCGCGCAGCGACGCCTCCTGGCGAGCCAACGCCGCGGCCTGTGACTCCAGCGCCTTTCCCTGCTTCTCCAGCTGCTTCTGCTGCTTCAGCAACTCGTTCTGCTGCTTCAACAAGGCGTTCTGCTGCTTCTCCAGCGCGGCCGCCTCTTCCGGCAGCGTCGCCTGGGCTTCTTCCAAGTCGGCCTGCAGCGCCAGCGCCTGGTCGTACTGCTCGGTGTATTCGGCGCTGGGCTCAGCCACCGGCTCCATCTTCACCGCGACGACGAGCGGGCCGTTGTAGCCCGGCCCGAAACCCGCCGAGATCAGGTCGAACGCCTGCCGCTCGGTGGTGCTGGTCGGCGTGACCCCGATGTCTTCCTGGCCGAGGGTCAGCGAGAACACCGGGATGATCAGGGGGATGAGCAGGGCGGCCGCCGCGACCGTGCACGCGATGGGGTGGCGCACCACCATGGCCGCCCAGCCGGCCCAGAAGCCCTCCCCCTCGGCCTTCGGCTTCGGCCGGAGGAAGGCCGGCAGCGCGAGCCGGTCGATGCCCCCGCCGACGATCGCGAGCACTGCGGGCAGCAAAGTGATCGCGGCGATGACCGCGGTGAGGACCGCGATGGCGCAGGCGTAGCCCAGGGCGGTGACGAAGGGGATACCGGCGACGGCCAGCGAGAGAAGAGCGATGACGACCGTGCCGCCGGCGAACACCACAGCTCCGCCGCTCGTGGCGATCGCCTCGGCGATGGACGAGCGCGGGTCCATCCCCTTCTTGTGCACCTGATCGCGGTGCTTGGTGACCAGGAAGAGGGCGTAGTCGATCCCGACCCCGAGCCCGATCATCGTGGCCAACGTCGGGCCAACGGTCGGGATGTCGATGAGGTGGCCGAGCAGCCCGATGATGCCCAGCCCGGTCAGCAGGCCGACGATCGCGGTGATGATGGGCATCCCCATCGCCACGAGCGTCCCGAACGTGAACGTGAGGATCACCATCGCGGCGATCAGCCCGAGGGCCTCGCTCGACTCGGTGTCAGCCGAGCTGAGCGCCGATCCCACCGGCCCACCGACCGCTGACTCCAGGCCCACGGCCTCGGCACGCGAGGTGCCGACCAGGAACACCTCTTCGGCCGTGTGCTCCGAGAGATCACCGGAGTCGACGTCGAGCAGGACGGGCATGAAGGCGTACGTGCCGTCCGCGCTGAGCAGCCCCGCGGCCGGGTTGGCCAGCGGGTTGGTCACCGAGGCCACGTGCTTGACGGTCAGCATTTCCTTGTAGCTGTCGTCGATGGCCTTCTGGTTGGGGCCGTTGTCGTCCAGGCGCCCAGTGGTCGCGTGGTAGACGACCGGGCTGCTGCCGTTCTGCTGCGGCGGGAAGCTCTTGGCCAGCAGGTCGAACGCGGCCTGGCTGTCGGTGCCGGGCAGCGTGAGGTCGTTGTTCGTCTCCGCGCCCACCTGTCCGACGACGACGGTGATGCCGATCGCGAGGGCCAACCAGGCGGCGAGGACGACCCAGCGCAGCCGTACGCAGAACGCGCCGAGGCCATGCAGGAGGGAGCCCATGGCCGCTTGGCGCCCTCCCGACATTGCCCCGCAGGGCGCCCATCCTGTCGGGCTCAGCGCCGCCTGGCCACCAGTTCGCGCGCTTTCACCCGTGCGTCCGACCCATGGTGCGCAATAGCCCACGGTTGGTCGGACGCAACGTCTGAGCAGTGGGCGTGCAGGTACGGCCGGCTGGCCGGAACGGCGTAGCGGTGAAAGCCTGGCCCCTGTGCGGCCCTCCCACGGCCGTCGCGCATGACGGCTGAAGGAGTCCAGGTGAGCGTCGAGGTGCTCAACGGGCGCGAGCCCGGAGAAGCACACCCGACGGCCCGAGCCGCATGGCTGGCGCGGGTCAGCGCGTGGTCCAGGAGCCACCGACGGCTTCTGATCGTCGCGGTCGTCTTGGTCGTCGTCGCCCTCGGTCTCGACCAGTGGCAGCAGCAACGCACGCTGCACTCCCTGCTCGACACGGTCGCTGCCGACGAGGCGACGATCGCTGATGCGGACATGCGGGTGGACGGCGTCGTCGACTACTGGCGGCCGGTGCTGTCCGGCTCGGGCTTCACCGACGCGGTCCGCGCGAGCTTCACCGAGGACCTGGCCGCCGTCGGCCAGCAGGGGGCCGACCGCATGCAGGCCGCGCGCGCGAGTCTGGGCGGCGTCACGGTCCTCGCGTGGCACAACGACGCGCAGGCAGCGGTCTTGGCCTATGACGAACGGCTCGCAGCCTGGGAGCAGTTCTTCTCCGGGCTGACGACCGACCCCGAGACGCTCTACGCGCCCGCCGACGCGCGACGGGCCACCGCCCGCGACGCCGAGCAAGCCCTCCTTGTAGCGATCCCCGCGGCTGGGTCGACGAACGACCGGGTCAGGATCGAGGCGCTGCTCGGGTCAGGTCACCAGGGCGCCGGCTCGTAGTCCTTGAGGAAGCAGCCGTAGAGGTCCTCCCCCGCCTCACCGCGCACGATCGGGTCGTAGACCCGGGCCGCGCCGTCGACGAGGTCGAGGGGCGCATGGAATCCCTCCTGCGCGAGCCGGGTCTTGGTCGGGTGCGGCCGCTCGTCGGTGATCCAGCCGGTGTCGACGCTGGTCATCAGGATGCCGTCGGTCTGGAACAGCTCCTGCGCGCTCGTGCGCGTGAGCATGTTGACTGCCGCCTTGGCCATGTTGGTGTGCGGGTGCCCAGGACCCTTGTAGCGCCGAGAGAACTGGCCTTCCATGGCCGAGACGTTGACGACGTACGTGCGCCGCGCCGGCGAGGCGGCCAGCGACGGTCGGAGCTTGCTCACGAGGATGAACGGCGCCGTGCTGTTGCACAGCTGCACCTCGAGCAGCTCGAGGGCGTCGACCTCGTCCACGTGCTGGGTCCAGCTGTTCACGGGGGCCAGGTCGGGCACCAGCCCGCCCGCGTCGATCGCCGTCCCCGCCTCGATCCGGGCGGGAGTCGCTGACCCGCCTCCATCGCCCAGGCGGTCACCTCGGCCGCGCCCACACCAGGAGCGACGGCACCGGCCAGCGCCACCGGGTGGGCGTCGCTGGTGCGGCCGAAGGTGATCTGCTCGGGCAGCGGACCCTGCGGGAGCGGAGCCTGCTCGGCGGCGGCCAGGGCGGCGTAGGACGCGGGGCTGCGCCGTACGGTCTGGGCCGCATTGTTGATGAGGATGTCGAGCGTCCCCTGGTCGCGCACCGAGTCGGCCAGCGCCACCACCTGGGCGGGATCGCGCAGGTCGATCCCGACGATGCGCAGCCGGTGCAGCCAGTCCGGGCTGTCGGGCATGGCCGCGAAGCGCCGTACGGCGTCGTTGGGGAAGCGCGTGGTGATCGTCGTGTGCGCGCCGTCGCGCAGGAGGCGAAGCGCGATGTACATCCCGATCTTGGCCCGACCACCGGTGAGCAGCGCCCGGCGGCCGGTGAGGTCGGTGCGGGCGTCGCGCTTGGCGTGATGGGTGGCCGCGCAGGTCGGGCACATCTGGTGATAGAACGCGTCGACCTCGGAGTAGCGCTGCTTGCAGATGTAGCAGGCGTGCGGGCGGAGCAGCGTGCCCGCCAGCGCGCCGTCGGCTGAGGAGCTGAGCGGCAGCCCGCGGGTCTCGTCGTCGATGCGGTCGGCGGCCCCGGTGGCGGTGGCCGCGATGACCGACTGGTCGGCGGCCTGGACGGCCTGGCGCTTGTCAGTACGCCGCTGCTTCTTCACGGACTTGAAGATCGCCGCCGTCGCCCGGCGTACGGCGACCGCGTCGGGGTGCTCGGTCGGCAGCTGCCTGGGTCTGGGCGATCACGCGCAGGGCCACGGCCAGCTCGTCGGGGTCGACGGAGGGCTCGGGCGAAGGCACCGGGCGATGATCCCAGGTCAGCACGCCGCCGGCCCAAACGGAGGGCGGCTGGAGGCGCACGGAGACCCGCTCGAAGAAATTTCGCACCGACTGCATCCAGGGCCGCCGCCCGCTCGGAAGACGGGAGTGGAACATCACCCATCTGGGTCAACAGATCCAAGAAAGGCGACTCTCATGCGCATTGCCAAGCATCTGGCCGTCGTGGCCACCGCCGGCGCTCTCGCCGTCGGAACCCTCGCCGCAGCACCCGCCGCCCAGGCCGACGGGCTGGGGAACAACTCCCTCGCCGCGGTCCTCGGCAACGACCTCGTCCCCGGCAACGGGTTCGACAACAACTGGAACGACTTCGACATCGTCCGTGAGGCCGTTGACGCCGTCATCGCCACCAAGGGCATCGACGGGACCCCGGTCGCGCTGCTCGCCGACGGCGACGTCGCGCTGACCGCCTTCATCCCGACCGACCGCGCGTTCCGCCGCCTGGTGCACAACCTGACCGGCAACTGGCTGAACGAGCCCGACACGTTCGCGGCCGTGGCCAGCCTCGGGATCGACACGGTCGAGACCGTGCTGCTCTACCACGTGGTGCCCGGCGCGACGATCGACTCGGGTGCAGCCCTTGCCGCTGACGGTGAGTCCCTGACGACCGCCCAGGGCGGCACGTTCAAGGTCAGCGTTCGCTCGACCAGCCCGTTGAAGGTCCGCCTGGTCGACAACGACCCGGATGCCCTCAACCCGCTGCTCATCCCCGCGGCGTTGGACATCAACGCCGGCAACAAGCAGATCGCTCACGGGATCGCCCGGGTGCTTCGCCCGGTCAACCTCTGATCTGAAGCTGAGCCTGATCGGACACGGTCTGATCGAGCACGGCGCGACAGCGCCCGTACGTCCGGAATCACTCCGGGCGTGCGGGCGCTTCGCCGTTGCGCAGCGGCACCTGTCGAGCGAGTGCATCCAGATCGGCATC
>CAWFYM010000013.1:0-70890 GCA_963820065.1 uncultured Actinomycetota bacterium
CGAGGTCGTCGCCCCAGCGGCCGAGGGGGGTGATGACGGCTCGGTCGTCGACCTCATGGCAGCCCTGCGGGCTAGCGTCGAAGCAGCCAAGAAGGCGCGCGGGGAGCCGACCGAATTGACTACGGAGAGTGACGACTCGCAGCCCGAGTCTGCGGCTGATGAGCCGTCCGGGCGAAAGCGGCGGTCACGCAGAGCATCCTAGTGTCCCACCTGTCACACTTTCGCTATGGCCGAGGGGGGGCCCGGGACGACCGGGGACGTGGTCGCGGCGCTGCGCGCCGTCGACGGGGTCGCTGACGCCTCGATCTCGTCCGACCGACGCATCGGAGGGGCCGGGACCTTGCACCTGTCACTGATGCCGGGTGCCGACGAGGTGGCTGTGGCGACGGCCGTCAATCGGATCCTGCGCGAGCACTTCGGTCTGGCGGTCGACACCGATCACGTCTCGGTGGTCGACGAGACCGGACCGGTTCGACTGAGCGCGGTACCGAACGGCGAGACGGACGAGGGTGAAGGGCGTGAGGCTGAGCCGCCCGAGGAACCCGAACGCCCCGTGCAACCCGAACACACGGAGCAGTTCGAGCAGACCGATCCTGCGGAGCCGTCGGACGTGGCGTCCGAAGCCACCGATCCTTGGTCGGGGTATCGCCCGGGTGCTTACGGGGGACTGGCCTCGGTCGACCCTGATGAGCCGACTCCCGGCCTTCCGTGGTGGTCCCTCCCGGATCCAGCAGGCGAGGACAGCGAGCCCACGGAGCCGGACGAGAGCACAGCAGCCGAACCAGAGCCGGTGGCAGAGACCCCGGTGGCCCGTTCCCTCGATGCCGAGAGCTCACAAGACCTCGCGGACGAGCCGGTCCGCGGACCGCGGCTGCTCATCGAGCGGATGCAGCTCGTCGCGGCCGAGCTCGGCGTGGAGACCGAGGTCACCCTCGGCTACGGCGAAACCCGCTGGACCGGCCGCGCGGACGGAGCCGCCACCTCGACGTCGGTCCACCGCTCGGTGGCGGCGGCCACCCTGCGCGCCGTCGAGCAGTGTCTCGGCGGGGCCGTGCGCTTGGAACTCGAACACCTCGAGACCCCACCACTGGGTGTCGATCGCGCGGTCGTCGTCGAGATCTCCATGGTGACTCGAAGGGGTGCAGAGCGGCTGACCGGTGTGAGTGCGGTCCGCGAGGACGTACGGCAGGCCGTCATCCGCGCCACGCTTGACGCCCTCAACCGCCGGCTGGAATCTCACCTCGCGACAGCCTGACCCACACCGCGGGACAGTCATGGATGTCGTGAGCGCCGACTGAGTGAATGAGCCGTGGCCGCTCAGCAGGACGTCCTAGCCGGATCGATGCTCGAGGTCGGGGGTATCCCTACGCGCGTGCACGAGGCCGGCGAGGGCTCACCGGTCGTGCTGGTGCATGGCTCGGGGCCAGGGGTCTCTGCCTGGGCCAACTGGTCGATGACGTTGCCTGTTCTGGCGCGCCGCTTTCACGTCGTGGCGGCCGATGCTGTCGGTTTTGGGGACACGGCAGCGCCGGAGCACTTCATCTTCGATCGCTCGTCGTGGACTCGTCATCTGCTTGACCTCATCGACACGCTCGGGTTGGAGCGGGTCAGCGTTGTCGGAAACAGCTTTGGCGGGGCCTTGGCGCTCTCGCTCGCCGCTGCTCATCCCGACCGAGTGGACCGGCTCGTGCTGATGGGCAGCGTCGGCGTGTCCTTCCCGATCACCTCAGGACTCGACGCCGTCTGGGGCTGCGATCCGACCGAGGCCGCGCTCCGAGAGGTCATGCCGCTGTTCGCCTTCGACCGGTCGCGCCTCACCGACGAGCTGGTTGCTCGCCGAGCGGTCGCTGCTGCGCAGCCCGCTGCGGCAGCGTCCTACGCTGCGATGTTTCCGGCACCGCGCCAGCGATGGGTCGACGGTCTCGCCCTCGACGAGCGTGAGATCGGCGCCTTGTCGCACGAGACCTTGATCGTGCACGGCCGAGATGACCAAGTGATCCCCCTGGACAATTCAAGCCGGCTCCACCGGCTCATCGACCGATCGGATCTGCACGTCTTCGGTCGTTGTGGTCATTGGGTCCAGATCGAGGCGGCCCATCGCTTTACACGCCTAGTCGGTGACTTCCTCGAGCACGGCCTCGGACAGCGTGACTGAGTTCGGGATGTCCCGTTCAGCCCAAGCCCATCAGTTCTCGCACCGTCCGGAACGTCCTGGCGGGATCGGTGACGTCGAAGGCGACCGAGGGAATGCCCAGCGACACGGCGCCCCGGATGTTCGCCGGTTGGTCGTCCACGAACAGCAGGTCGATCGCCTCGAGCTTGAGCCTGTCCAGCACCAGCTGGTAGGCCGCAGGATCCGGCTTGAGCACGCCTTCGACGGATCCGTCGACGACCAGATCGACCTGACGAAGCACGTCCAAACCGGCGACCCACTCAGCGCCGTGGAACGCCAGCAAGTCGTTGGTGAGCACGGCGACGACGAACCCGGCGAGCTTTGCGTCGCGGATCAACTCACCAGCCTCGGGCCGAACGAGATCGGACTCGGGCGCGTCGTAGAGCATTCCCGTCAGGGCGGTGAACTCGGCCGGACGACCCGTCAGCGAGGCAAACTCCTCCGTGCGCCGTCGCCAGTATTCTCGTTCGCTGATCCCTCCTGACTGCAGGAGCCGCCAGTCGGGATCGCTGTCCGGATCGAACGGGCCCGCCCACGCCAGGCTGCCAGGCGGAAGGCCGGCGCTCTGCTCGCCGCCGCGCAGAAGTTCGAACGGGGTGCGCAGGACCGGACCGCCGAAGTCGAGGACGAGCGCGTTCATCCAGCGACGCCCGCTTCGGTTCTCACGACGGAGACGAGGCGACGATCGAAGCCGGCGTGGACGACGTCTCCGGGTTCTAGGGGCACGGCGGCGGTGAGACCACCAGTGAGGATCACGTCGCCCTCGACCAGTTGCCGCCCACCGTCTGCGAGTGCCGCAACCAACCACCGCAGGGCCTCGAACGGTCCCCCCAACGCATCTCGGCCCACCCCGACACCGCAGGGTTCGCCGTTGCGCCTCAACGTCACCCGCATGTCGCTGAGGTGCACGCCTTCGTCGTCGAAGGGCAGCTCCGGACCCAGCACCGCATAGGCGGCCGACGACCCATCGGCTGTGTTGTCCTCAAGCCGAAAGCGGTAGTCCCGAAACACCGAGTCGACCACCTCGAGCGCCGCTCGAGCGCTGGTAACCGCCGCCACGACCGCGTCCGGGTCCCTTTCCCGTCCCGGAGGAGGCGCACCCGCGATGAGGACGATCTCAGGCTCGACCCGCGGGTGGAGCAGGCCGGCCTCGGGGACGGCCGCGCCAGACACCAACATCATCGCGTCGGTGAGCGGCCCGAGGTTTGGCTCATCGATGCCCATCTGTCGCCGCATGGCCGCAGAGGTGTAGCCGAGCTTCCAACCGACGATCCGTTCGCCAGCATCGACGCGAGCCTGTACGACCAGGTCCTGCACCGCGTAGGCCTCCGTCAGCCCGACTGGTCCGTCGAGCAGCGGAGCCTCCAGCAAGGCACCCTGACGCCGAGCGGTCAGGATCGAGTCGGCGACCCGTTGCGCATCCACCTCTGCCGAGCCTGTCAGTGCTCGGGTTCGTAGATGGTGGCGCGGTCAAAACGTACGACGTTTCCGGTCCATCGGCAGGTCGCGCACCACGTCAGGAATACGCGCTCGTCGGCGGTCCAGTACTCGGTCGTGATGCCCGCGGCGAGCGAGGTGCCGCACATGGGGCAGAACTGCGGTCGGTCGAGCAGGTGCCGCTCGGCGTCAGGGGCGAACCATTCCCCCGGGTCGGGAAGAAGGTGGGGGTCCGGCGGGAGCTGACTATGCACTGCGCTGGACCTAGCCACTGCTTCCAGCCTCTGCGCGGGCGGCGGCAGCGTCGCGATGCAGGCTGAGCAGGTCTTCCTTGATGGGGCTGTAGCGCATCGACCCGCCGGTGATCCATTGGTCAGTGAAGGCAGCTCCAGCGCCGAACTTGTCCTTCTCGCAAGGCAGCGTGATGACGTCGTGCTCCTCGCGAATCGTGCCAGTCGGGTCTTCCCCGTCGGCGACTCTCCGCATGTTCTCCTTGAACATCTTGCGAAGCATCGCGACCCCGGCGTCGCTCCTGCCGAGGTGCTCCAAGGACCGGTCGACGATCGGGCCCTGTGACACCCAGGCCATCACGTCCTGGCCTTCGACGTAGTCCGTGATCAACGTTCCGTCAGAACGCTGCCAGGGGAATTCATAGACCACCGGCCGATCTTGCGGATCCCACCCTCCTTCAGGCGGGTGGTGAAGGGAGTAGAACAACGTCCACGTGTGGGTGTCGTCAATCGGCACGCGAATCTGCATCTGGTCGATGTATTGGCCGCCGACCCTCATGTAGAACGGAAAAACCAGAGGATGGCCGATCGCCCAGTCGTCGTCGGCCTCGCTGTGCCCCTCGAGGACGCGGCGCTTGATGATGCCCCACTCGAACTCGTCGAAGGCGGTCTTGACGTGCTTCTTCTGGAAGGACTTGGGCGCGTCGAAGCCCTGCGTCTGGCCGAGGAACTCGAAGTAGTAGCCGTGCAGCCACTCCACGTGGTGGGGATCGACGGAGTTCTCCATGATCTGCAGCCAGCTGCAGGGAAGGGTCGACACCCCGACATCGCGCACACCATCGAGGACGAACACGTCGAAACGGGGCAGGACCGGCGCAGGTCCGGGGCCCACGTAGACCCAGACCATGCCACCCATCACCTGTGCTGGCCCGGCCTTGGCCTTCACGCGGTCGCGGAAGTTCTGGTTGTCCGCCTCGGCCGGCTGCTCGAGGCATGACCCGTCGAAGTCGAACTTCCATCCGTGATAGCCACAGCGAATGCCGTCGTCGTGCACGACCCCGTACGTGAGCGAAGCCCGTCGGTGCGGGCAGTGCTCGGCGATGATGCCGTAGCGACCCGAGGGGGTCTTGTAGAGCGTCCAGTCCTCACCCAGCAGCCGCACCGTCTTCGTCGGTCGCTCGTCGAAGTCCTGCTCAAAGGCGATGGGGTACCAGTAGCGCCTGAGCAGTTCGCCCATCGGCGTACCGGGACCGACGCGGGTCAGCTCCTCGTTCTGCTCGACGGTAAGCATCAGTCCTCCAGAACCGTGACGTGGCCGGTGTTCCCGTCGACTCGGATCCGCTGCCCGGTCTTGATGGTCGAGGTGCCGAACGCTGTGCCGGTCACCGCCGGCAACCCGTACTCACGGCAGACGATGGCGGCATGACTCATCATGCCGCCGACGTCGGTCACGGTCGCCTGGATCTTGCCGAAGATCGGCGCCCAGCTTGGGGCAGTGAGCGGGGCAACCAGGATCTCCCCGTCCTCGACCTCGCCGATCTGGTCTGCCGAGAAGATGACGCGCGCCGGACCCTCGACCAAGCCGGGGGAGGCTGCGAACCCCTTGAGACCACCGTCGCCCGCCTCGGACGACGACAGCCAGCCTTGGACGCTGTCGGAGGTGATGCCCCACAGCATGACTGTGAAGGGCTCCGTCACAACCTCCGGAGGTTCACCCAGCGCAGGAACGGCCTTCCAGGTCTTGAGCGCATCCAGGATTCCCTTGCGGCGCTCGATCTCTCGGGGCCAGTAGTGCGGCCCGCGCGGCTTGGTGCCGACGGCCCACGCCGCGTACATATCCCACAGAGCCTCGGGAACCTCGTCGCGCTTGAGGAAGAAGACGTCGTCCGCCTCGGCGAAGAAGCCCTCCTTGACAAAGATCTCGCCGAGCCCGCGCATCTTGCGCCACAGCACCGAGTGCGCCCAGTGCTCGACGTAGAAGTTGTGGTTCTCGACATAGGGGAACACCGTCCGCGACAGACCGAGCTTGCCGTCGAAGGCCGCCCGATCGTCGTCGGTGGCCAACAGCTCGCGATACTCGCTGACGACCCGGTCTCGCTCGGCGTGCAGGGCCGCGATGGGACGGGCCAGGTCGACCCCCTCACGCACTTTGGCGATGTAGTCGCGGATGAATCCGAAGGGGATCTCGACGTTCTCGATCCAGATCTTGTCGGAGTGATAGAAGCCCGAGCCCGCGGAGAAGTTGAACCATGGCTCGCAGGCTTCCTCCCAGGCAACCAGCCAGGCGTCGCCCGCTTCGGTTCCGCGAAGGGCGTCGCGCACTGACTCAGGGTCGCCAGCGAAGTGGTCAGCGATCCCGGATTCGACGGCCATCCTGGCGAGCTTCTTCAACTCGTCGTCGGGCCGGAACAGGTCGACGTCGACGCCGGCGACCATCTTCGCGATCGCGAGGTCGGGGATGCTCGGGAACGCCTCCTTGCAGAAGCCGAAGAAGTCGAGATACGCGGCATACCCGAGGTTGAGGAACTCGAAATGGTATTGCCACAGCTGGAGTGAGAGGTCGAGGAGCTTGCGGTAAGTGGCCTGTAGGTCGTAACCGGAACCGATCCCCCGGCCCGAGGTGATCACCTCAAGATCTTCCTTCTCGGGGAGCGGTTCGACGCGCAGTTCGGTCATCTCCTGAACCAGAGCGCGGATCTTCACCAGCCACTTGTCGTAGAGCTCGTCCCAGTTGCCGAAGTAGAAGCCGGCCCGCTCCATGAAGTGCGGTACACGCGCGCCAATCTCTTCCGGGTCGGCCACGCCGACCGGGGCCAAGTAGGCGTAGCCGTTGAGGATCCGGAAGTCGACCCCGAGCGCCGGCGGGATCAGGTAGTGGCGGGTGTTGTACTGCGACAGCGAGGCGAGTGCGTACTCGTAGAACGTCGCGTCCCAGGGCGTCATCACCTCTGGCCAGTGCACGCCGTCCTGGAACCAGAAACCCGCGTCCTCATACTCGCGGCGATCCTCGCTGAACAGCGATGAGTAGCTGTAGAGCGCCTCCCACCCCTCAGCGCCCGTGGGGGTCTCGATGTCGAACGGGCTTGGGAAACGATCGGCCATTGCGGACCTCCGGGTCTAGTCCTTGCGGGAGTACAACGGGTTGACGAGGGTGCTGACGATGCTGCTCATGAGGTCGGTCGTGCCGTGGGTGACGGCGCGGTCCTTCTTGCTCCACACCGTCTCCGGCCGGGACTGAAGGAGAACCACGCTCGAGCCCTGGGGCAGGTCGGCGTCGATGGCCCATTCGATGTCCTGTGGGCAGCCGTAGTGCTTCTCGGCTGTGCGCGCCAAGCGCGCCACCGCCTGGATCTCCGCGTCGGTAACGCTGGGCACGTTGACCCGCTCGGGCTCGACTTCCAGGAACTCCACCTGCTGACCGTCTACGAGGCGGTATTCGTGGGTCTTGGGTGAGATGGTCCGCCGGCTGATCGCGTAGAGCACCTTGTCGACGAGGAAGTTGTCGGGGGTCACCTCGCCGGAGACCACGCCTTCGCCGAACCCCCACGCACTGTCGATGGCGATCGTCGACCGGTCTCCGTTGCCAGGATTGAGCGTGAAGGCGACCCCGGCAGCCTTGGGCCGAATCATCTTCTGAACCGCAACGCTCATGGCCACGTCGAGGTGGGAGTAACCCATCTCGACCCGGTAGCACAGCGCCCGGTCGGTGTACAGGCTGGCCCAGCACTGCCGTACGTGCTGACTGACGGCTTCGGCCCCGCAGATCCAAAGGTAGGTGTCGTGCTCGCCGGCAAACGAGGCGTCCGGGGAGTCTTCGCTCGTCGCCGATGAGCGCACAGCCACGGGGACGTCGGCCATCTCGCACTGTTCGCACAGACTCGCGTAGGCCTCGGCGATCTCTGCCTCGACGTCGGTCGGCATAGGCCAGGACATGATCAACTGCCGGATGGCGGTCGCGCGCCGGGACACCGCTGGGAGATCGTCCACGTCCAGGCCCTCGAGGAGCTCGGCGATGTGATCGACGATCCCGGACTCGTCCCGTGCGCGACGGAACGCCTCGGTGGTCACCGCGAACCCTGGTGGTACGGGGAGCCCTGCCGCGACCATCTCACCGAGGCTGGCGCTCTTGCCGCCCACGGAAGCGCGCTGCTCCGGCACGAA
Source organism: uncultured Actinomycetota bacterium (assembly GCA_963820065.1). GTDB lineage: Bacteria > Actinomycetota > Actinomycetes > DATJPE01 > DATJPE01 > JANPBY01. The sequence goes on from CAWFYM010000013.1 coordinate 8,002, forward strand.
CGCGTCGAACCACACCACCACGCTCATCGGACCCCTCCTGCGGCGAGCTCCGTCGTGGTTCGCGCCGACCAGTCCGGCAGTTCCTCGGCTGCTGGTACATGAACTTCTTGGACGCGATTGCGATAGAGGACGAGCGCAGTGACGCCCCCATCGATCAGGCGGACTCGGACGAACTCGGTGTTGAAGGGCTCTCCGGGGTCATAACCCATGGCCCAGGTGGCGAAAGCTCGGATCGGGCCGGAGTGCGTCGTGACCACGAGGGTCCGACCCGCCGATTCCTCGGCTACCCGCAGCAGGCCGGTCCAGAAGCGTCGTACACATGAGGTGGGTGGTTCGAGGTAGAGCATCGGCATCGTCAGCCAGTGGGTGATCGGATCGCCGCCCCCGTCTTGGATGCCCCAGAACCTGTCGACCTCGACGAGCCATCCCGGGCGCTCGCCGAGTGCCGTGCGTTCGTAGCGTTCCATCTCGCGCTGATAGAGACGGAACGCCGCCGTGATGTCACGGAAGCCTTCGGGGGTCCACACCCTGAAGTTGGAGAACTCGTCGTAGGCGGTGACCTCGCCGACCTCGGCCGTACGGCCGTACAACGACATCCCGTCGAGCAGCCCCCGCTTGAGGTGTTCGGCGGTCTGCCGTGCCCGGTTGGTGTCGGCGCTGGCCAGCGCCACCCGATGCCCGTCGTAGACCCGGCGGGCGATCTCCCGTCCGCGGTTGTGGGACTGCCACGATCCCAGCGGTGTGAGCCCCGCTTCCGAGGAATACCCCTGGGTCTCGCCGTGCCTGACGAAGTAGACGTCCGTGACGACATCGGCCGCCTGCTCGCGTCGTTCCGGCACGATCTCCTTGGTCCGGGTCACTTCCGCCCAGGCGCGTGTGGCGGCGAGCTCGGCGCCGTCCCACGTCGGGCGTGCCCGCTCGGTCGGCGCGTCCGCTCGAGCCGCGTCGCCGTCGTGGTGGCGGTCACGGAAGCGCCGTAGATACAGCGGGATGGTTCCGGCGTCGTCGGAGGGATTGAGGTCGCCCGCGCGGTTCTCCGCCTGACGTTGGCGATAGCGGGTGAGGTAAGCCGGAGCGTCCGGACGCTCTGTGCGGGGCAACTCGACACGCTGAGCGCCGGCGGACGGAGTCGCGTCGGTGTCCTGCATCCGGAACGCGGTCACGAGCGAACCATCATGAGTGCACCGTCAGGAACTTCTGGTCGACAACGCCGTCGTAGTAGAACAGGGCACGACCCATCTCCGCCTCGGTCCAGGTGGTCGGTTCCGCATCGGGGTCCACCCAGTAGCCGCCCGTGAACACCTCGTTTCGGTTGCCACAGGGGTCGAAGAAGTAGAGACAGTGGCCGCGCGTTGCTCCGTGACGCGTGGGGTTCGTCTCGAGCCGGACCCCGTGGTACGCGCAGATGTCCGCGGCATTGCGGAGGTCTGTCCACTCGTCCACCCAGAACGCGACGTGGTGCAGCCCACCATTGGGCCCGGTGATCAGGGCGATGTCATGCGAGCTGTGTGAGACCTCGAGCCACGTGGCAATCTTGAATCCGTCGTCGCCGACGACCTGCTCGGTGACTCGAAAGTCCAGGACCTCGGTGAAGAACTCCGTGACCCCAGCGACATCCTCCGCAGTGAGGAAGACGTGGTCGATCCTTGGCGGTGCTATTCCCACGAGGCCAAGCGGTCGGGGCGGTGGATTGGTCAGGGGCAACAAGTTGCCGACCTGCTCCATGGCGTGAACCAGTTCCATGCTGTGGCCACTGGGAAGGTCGAATCGGACTGATTCGCCATGACCTGCTGCCCACTCCCCAGGCTGGAGACGCTTGACCGCGATTCCCGCGTTCTCGAGCCGCGCCTGATAGAGGTCGAGGTCTGCGGCCTCCGTGACCTTGAACCCCAGGTGGGCCAGCCCATGTGTTGGTGCGTCAGTGAGCACGATCGAGTGGTGTTGGTGCTCGTCCCAGCACTTGAGGAAGACGCGTTCAGGCTCCCGCGCCGTCTCGACCATCCCCACAACCTCGGAGTAGTAGGCGGCGGCTAGCTCGAGGTCGGGCTGACGCAGCTCGACGTGCGACAGGCGCAGGATGCTCATCAGGTGTGGACCTTCATGAAACGCTCGTTGAGCTCGCCCTCGTAGTAGAAGATGGCGCGCCCGACGTTGTCCTCGGTCCAGGTGATGGTCGGGAAATCTGGATCTGGGCGGTAACCGCCGGTGAAGACCTCGTTGCGGGTGCCCAACGGGTCGAAGAAGTAAATCGTCGTGCCGCGGGTGATGCCGTGCCTCGTTGGCCCGACGTCGATCTGGATGCCGTTGTAGGCCAAGATGTCGGCCGAGCGCCGCACGTGGTCCCAGTCGTCCAGCCAGTAGGCGAAATGATGGAGGCCACCATTGGGCCCGGTGACGACGGCAAGGTCGTGCGGGGAGTGGGAACGCTCCATCCAGGTGCCGATCTGGTGACCATTGCCGTCGAGCAGCTGCTCGGTCACCCGGAAACCCAGCACCTCCGTGTAGAACGTCGTGGCCTCGCCGACCTCTTCGGCCGTGACCAGGAGGTGGTCCATCCGCGGCGGTGCGATCCCTGGGATTCCTTGGGCGAAGGGCGGTGGGTTGATCTTGGGCAGGACGCCGCCCACCCGCTCGACGTCTCGGACCAGTTCCATGGTGTGCCCCGACGGGGTAGCAAACCGGATGGACTCGCCCTGGCCGACGGATTCACCCTTGCTGATCCGCTGGACGGGGAATCCATAGCGAGACACGGCGTTCTCGAGGTCGGCTAGGTCGTCCTCGTGCTCGACCTTGAACGCCATCAGGTCGAGGCCGACTCGGGGGGCGTAGGCGAGGCGCAAGGAATGATGGTCCGCCTCGTCCCAGCACTTCAGGTAGACCGAGTCCTCGTCACGTCCAGAGACGAGCATGCCCATGACCTCGGTGTAGTAGGCGGTAGCGAGGTCGAGGTCGGTGACCGTGACGTCGACATGGGCCATCCGCAGCACGCCCACGGGCCACCTCGCAGTCTGATGCTTCGTGCGTCGGGTCGGTGTCGCCGACGCTACGACGCGGTGTCCCGCATGACAGGACCACGTGCCGCCATGCGGGACGGGGTGGTCTACGGTCCACGGATGGAGTCACCACGCCCCGAGGACATGCGTGCCCTCGTCGCTGACTTCGTCCGGTCCCTCCACGTGGCCTACCTCGATCAGGCAAGGCTGCTCCCACCGGCCGAGCGGGCAAGGCTCCCGTTGCTCGCCGCCCCGGACCTCGTCGTCGCCGCTGCGGCTGCCCGGCAGCTACATCTGGTCGCCACCGCTGACGCCTTTCCCCCTCCGACCGGCCCCGAGGTCGTCGTGGCCGACGAGCTTCCCGGTCTGTCCTGGTCGGTTCGATTCTTCGACCCCGTCGTGCTCCCTGAGTTGGGGTTGCTGGGCGACAGCGGTGAGGCGGCAGCTTCCGACGTCCGGCGGGTGCTTGGGGTGGGTCGGATGGTCTATCACCTATCCGTCAGCCCGGGCGGCGGCTTGACCCCCCACCACGCCCAGCATGCCGGCACTGGTCTGGCCAATCAGCACGCCGCTGCCGCTCGCGATTTCGAGGCGTTGCGGGCAGCTGTCGGCGCCCGCGCAGAGTTGGTTGACGAGATGGCCGTCGCCGAGCGGGTCGGCCTGACTCAGGCGGTGGCCTTGCTCGCCGAGGCGATCCTGCCGGGAGACCCGAGCGTCCGCCTCGCCGCACGCGAGAGATCCGCAGAAGCGGTGCGTCGCGCCCTCCTGAGCGCTGTGCGCGGGCAACTGCCGACGCAGACGTCGGGAGCTCCCCGTGGTTGATGACAAGCGGTCCACCGGTGGAACGCAGGTGCTCACGAGCGTCGCGAATGCCGCCCGGTTGCTCAAAGAGTTCGGTCGGGGCGGAGAGCGGGAGCTGGGAGTGAGCGAGCTGGCCCGACGCCTGGGTATCGGCAAGAGCACCGCCCACCGGCTGGTGCACACCCTGGCGAGCGAGCGATTGTTGGAACAAGACCCCGAGACCGGCGCTTATCGCCTCGGGCTCGTGGTGCACGAGATGGGCGCCAGCGTGCAAAGCGGCATGGACATCCACTCTGCCGCGACGCCCGTGATGGAGCAGTTGCGCAACCTGACCAAGGAGACCGTGCAGATCGCGGTGCTCGACTTCCGCGAGGTGGTCTACATCGAACGGCGCGAGAGCCCTCAGACGATTCGACTCTTCGGGCGGGTCGGTCACCGAAACAGCGCCAATTCGACTTCGACGGGCAAGGTGTTGTTGGCCTTCCTTCCTCCAGAGGAGCTTGACCTCGTGCTCAAGGATTGGCGGCTCCCTCGCAAGACGCCCTTCACGGTCACTGACCAGCGCACACTTCGCACCCAGCTGCAGGTGGTCCGAGCTAAGGGATACGCCGAAAATGTCCAGGAGACCGAGATCGGCGTCGGCTCACTCGCTGCGCCGATCCGCGGCGCCCTGGGCGACGTCGTGGCAGCGCTGTCCGTCGCTGGACCCGTGCAGCGGTTGGACGGTGACAGCATGCAGCGCTTCGCCCGCCCCGTTGTGGAGTCTGCGGCTGCTATCAGCCGCAGACTGGGTTGGCGCGATCACTCTGTGGCCCGAGGGGGACCGGCATGACGTTGACGAGCGCAGAGGCTGATGGGCTGGCCGACGCCATCTACTCCGCCCGGCGTACGGGGGTCTCGATCGCGCCGCTCACCGAGGCCCGCCCCGACCTATCGGTAGCCGAGGCCTACCTCGTGCAGCAAGGCGTCGTCAGGCGCTACCTGGAAGACGGCGACCGTATTGTCGGCTACAAGCTGGGCTTGACCAGCGCACCCATGCAGCAGCTGTTCGGGGTCGAGTCGCCCGACTTCGCCCCCGTGATGGCATCCCACGTCCATGCGGATGCGGCCGCGGTCCCTGCGGAAAGCTTCATCGCCCCACGAGTGGAAGCCGAGATCGCTCTGGTGCTCGGCGCGGACCTCGCGGGGCCCGACTGCACCGCTGTCGACGTGCTGCGCGCGACGGAAGGGGCCGTCGCCGCGCTCGAGCTGGTCGACAGCCGGATCCGGGACTGGACGATCACCTTGGCCGACACGGTGGCCGACATGGCCAGCAGCGGCGCGATCGTCCTCGGCGGCCGAGCGGTCCCGCTCGCGGACATCGACCTCCGGCTGATCGGCATGGTGTTCAGCCGCAACGGCGAGGTCATGGCTAGCGGCGCGGGGGCGGCGGCGCTCGGCAATCCAGCCGCGGCCGTGGCGTGGCTCGTCCGGACCCTGCACGAGTTGGGGACTTCGCTCTCGGCGGGTGACGTGGTCATGACTGGTGCGCTTCACGCCGCGTTACCCGTTGCGCCGGGTGAGGTCTACCGGGCAGATTTCGACCGGCTCGGTCCGGTCTCCTTGCGGATCGTCTGAGAGGGCTCGACATGGGATACCCCTGCGCGATCATCGGATCCGGCAACATCGGCACCGATCTGATGATCAAGATTGGCCGCTCGGAAGTCCTCGACCTGGTCGCCCTCATTGGCATCGATCCGGCGAGCGAGGGGTTGGCCCGCGCACGCAGCCTGGGAGTCGAAGCTTCTGCCGACGGCATCGACTGGGTATCGGATCATCCAGACGCGGTCCGGTTGGTATTCGACGCAACCAGTGCCTACGTCCACGTCCGCCACGCCAAGGTCTTGGCTGCGCTCGGGATCAAGGCTGTCGACCTGACTCCGGCTGCGCGGGGGCCCAAAGTCATCCCCTCGGTGAACCTCGATGCCCACCTCGACGCGCCGAACGTCAACATGGTGACCTGCGGCGGTCAGGCCACGACGCCGATGGTCGCGGCGGTGAGCCGGGTGACCCGCGTGCCCTACGCGGAGATGGTGTCCACCGTCGCCTCGGCGTCGGCCGGGCCGGGCACCCGGCAGAACATCGATGAGTTCACCCGCACCACGGCGCGGGCCCTGGAAGAGGTGGGCGGCGCCGAGCGCGGAAAAGCGATCATCATCCTCAATCCGGCCGATCCACCGATCCTCATGCGCAACACGGTCTATTGCGGGCTACCTGAGGGGACCGACCACGCAGCAGTGCTCGCCTCGATCGAGGCCATGGTGGCCGACGTGGCGAAATACGTTCCCGGCTATCGGCTCAAGCAGCCCCCGGTGATTGAGCAGGGCCCGTTCAACACCCCTGGCGGGGCGGTTCCCTTCCGAAGTGTGGTGCTCCTGGAGGTCGAGGGAGCCGGAGACTTCCTTCCCACCTACGCGGGAAACCTCGACATCATGACGGCTGCGGCCGTACGGGTCGGGGAGGCCATGGCTCTGGCCGACGCGGGGGTGTCCGTATGAGCGTCATCGAAACGGACGGGGCCGCGAGCGCAGTCACGCCGGACTTCCGACTCATCGACTCGACGCTGCGCGACGGGTCGCATGCGGTCTCCCACCAGTACACGGTTGACGATGTTGTGGCCATCGTGCGCGGGCTCGACCGGGCTGGCGTGCAGGTCATCGAGATCGCGCACGGCGACGGGCTCGGGGGCTCGTCCTTCAACTACGGGTTCTCCGCGGTCGACGAGAAGGAACTTGTGGCCCGGGCGGTCGAGGCGACGACCAACGCCAAGATCGCCTGCATGTTGCTGCCGGGCATCGGGGTCGCCGAGGACCTGAGGGACGTACGCGAGCTCGGCGTGGAGGTCGCGCGGATCGCCGTCCACTGCACCGAGGCCGACATCACCCAGCAGCACATCGCGCTGGCGAAGGAGCTGGGGATGGAGGCCATCGGTTTCATGATGATGAGCCACATGAACACGCCGGAAGGCTTGCTGGAGCAAGGGAAGTTGTTGCAGTCCTACGGCGCAGACGCGGTCTACATCGCCGACTCAGCGGGGGCGATGACGACGGCCGACGTACGCGCCCGCATCGCAACGCTCGTCGATGGCCTCGACGTCCCGGTGGGCCTCCACGCACACAACAACCTGTCGATGGCGGTCGCGAACTCGATCGCCGCCTTCGAGGAGGGTGCCGGCAACCTCGACGGCACGAGCGCCGGTCTGGGGGCCGGCGCAGGCAACTGCCCGACCGAGATCCTCGCCGCCGTGTGCGACAAGTACTCCATCGCCACCGGCGTCGACGCGCTCGGACTGATGGACGTGGCCGAGGAGATCGTCCGCCCGATGATGCCCCGCCAGCAGGTGATCGACCGGGCTGGTCTGTTGCTCGGCTATGCGGGTGTCTACGGGTCATTCCTGCTGCATGCCGAGCGTGCCGCCGAACGCTATGGGGTGTCGCAAGCAGACATCCTGCTCGAGCTGGGCCGCCGCAAGGTGGTCGGCGGTCAGGAGGACATGATCATCGACGTCGCGGTGGAGCTGGCTCGGGCGCACGCCGCGGCACCAGCTCAGGACTCGGCCACCGGAGGTTCGGCATGAGTGGCGCCGATCAGCTGGACACCGCGCCCCTGGTGCAGACCTTGATCGCGGCCGTGCGTGACCGGACGGCCGTGACTCCGCTCACGAACACCATCAACGGTCTGGATGTGGCGACCGCCTACTCGGTCCAAGACGCTGTTGTCGATGCTCGCGTCGCTGCGGGGGCTGAGGTGGTGGGAGCGAAGCTCGGTCTGACCAGCGAGGCCAAGCAGCGTCAGATGAAGGTCGACTCGCCGATCTACGGCTGGCTCACCGGCGACATGCAGCTCGACGCCGGCGAGGCGCTGGTCTGCGAGCGTTACATCCAGCCGCGGTGCGAGCCGGAAGTGGCCTTCCTTCTGGACCGGGACCTGGCAGGGGCTCATGTCACCGCCGCGCATGTGCTGGCAGCGACCGATGCGTTGTTCGCGGCCGTCGATGTCCTCGACTCGCGTTTCGCGGGCTACGCGTTCACCCTTCCCGACGTGGTTGCCGACAACGCCTCGTCGGCCGGGTTCGTCCTGAGCGGCACCGCCATCGACCCACGAGGGATCGATCTGCGCCTGGTCGGGTGCGTGCTCGAGAAGAACGGGGAGCTGATCGCCACGGCCGCTGGCGCGGCCGTCCTCGGTCACCCCGCTGCCTCCGTGGCTTGGCTCGTCCGCGCGCTTGCGGCCCGCGGGCGCGGTCTTCGGGCCGGACAGATCGTGATGGCGGGGGCTCTCACCGAGGCCGTTGCCGTCGCTCCGGGAGACACAATCGTGGCGCGCTTCGACCGTCTGGGCACGATCGAGATCGCTTGCCGGTGAAGGAGATTGAGCCATGCCGCTGATCCAGGTCACGATGGTGGCCGGGCGTACTCCGGAACAGAAGCAGGCCTTGATCCATGGGCTCTCCGAGGCGGCCGCTGCTGCCCTTGACACCCCGATCGACCGGGTGCGGGTCGCCATCTATGAGGTCTCCGCCGACGAGTGGGGAATCGGTGGTCGCTCCTACGCCGAGGTGCGCGCACCAGCGGCCCAGCCCCAGGTGCAAGCCGTAGCTAGTCGCACGGAGGATGCGTGAACAACAGCCCACGCCAGGTCAAGCACTTCATCGACGGTGCCTTTGTCGACAGCCTCGATGGAAAGACCTTCGAGTCTGTGTCGCCTATCGACAACCGCGTGGTGGCTGTCGTGGCCGAGGGGTCCACGTCCGACGCGGATCGCGCGGTCGAGTCGGCACGGCGAGCGTTCGACGAGGGACCATGGCCCCGAATGAGCCCGGCCCAGCGTCGCGTGATTCTCTACCGCGCCGCGGCCTTGATCGAGGATCGACTCGAGGACCTGGCTTCGTGGGAAACCCTCGACATGGGAAAGCCGATCAGCGAGGCACGGGCCAAGGACGTGCCGCGGACGGCGTACAACTTCCGGTTCTTCGCCGACCTGGCCGAGCACGCCCACAGCGAGGCCTTCCCCAAACCATGGGACCGGGTGCTGACCTACACGATCCGCGAGCCCGTGGGGGTGTCCGCGTGTATCGCGCCCTGGAACTTCCCGCTCATGCTCGAGTCTTGGAAGGTCGCCCCTGCTCTGGCGTTCGGCAACACGGTGGTCCTCAAACCGGCTGAGCAAAGCCCTGTCACCGCGTCGATGCTCGTGGAGTGCTTCGCCGACGCGGGGATGCCGGACGGAGTGTTCAACGTCGTGCAGGGCTTCGGTCCCGGCGCTGCGGGCGAGCGGTTGACGACACACCCTGGCGTCGACCTGATCACGTTCACCGGTGAGAGCGCCACGGGCAAGACGATCATGGCGAACGCTGCTGGCACGCTGAAGCGGTGCTCCTTCGAGCTGGGGGGAAAGAGCGCAAGCATCGTCATGGCGGACGCCGATCTCGACCTCGCGTTGGCCGGCACGATCGACGGCATCTTCCGCAACCAAGGCGAAGTTTGTCTGGCTGGCTCGCGGTTACTGGTGCAGCGGCCAGTCTACGAGGAGTTCCTCGCGCGCTACGTCGATGCAGCCGAGGCCCTCGTCGTCGGGGATCCGCGGGAACCGGAGACCCACGTAGGGCCGATGGTGTCCACCGAGCACCTGGACAAGGTCATGTCCTACGTGGAGCTCGCACAGGGTGAAGGCGCCAAGCTCATGACCGGGGGAACGCGCGTCACGTCGGGCCACCTCGGAGCGGGAAACTTCATCGCCCCGACCGTTTTTGCCGACGTTGACAACTCCGGACGAGTCGCACAGGAGGAGGTGTTCGGACCGCTCCAGGTCGTCATGCCGTTCGACACCGTCGACGAGGCGATCGCCTTGGCCAACAACAGTCGCTACGGCCTCGCCGGGATGGTCTGGACGACCAATCTCAACACGGCGCACCGCGTCGCGCACGAGGTCCGTACCGGAACGATGTGGGTGAACTGCTTCTTCGTCCGAGATCTGCGCGCCCCCTTCGGTGGCATGAAGGACTCCGGTCTCGGCCGTGAAGGCGGCGCCTACTCCGAGGAGTTCTTCACCGAGGCCAAGGCAGTCGTCCTCAGGTTTCCCGAGTGAGCGAGTCTGGGGCGACGCAGCGGGTGTGCCCCGTGGGCGACCTGGCGGATGGGGCCTGCCGTCGGGCCGAGTTCGAGGGAGGCGCGGCCCTGGTCGCCATGGTCGAGGGTCGCCCGTACGCAGTCTCGGATGTATGTCTTCACCGCCAGGGTCGACTGTCCGACGGCGTGCTTCGAGACGGCGTGATCACTTGCCCCGAGCACTGGTGGCGCTATGACGTCACGACCGGGGCGCGGACCGACGAGCCATCCGACGTTCTTGCGTCCTACCCGGCCCGGATCATCGACGGCTGGGTCGAGGTCGACGTCCCCGCGGTCGAGCCAGCGCGATCCTTGCGCGACGTCCTGCTCGCGCACGCGCGCGGCCTGGATGTGTGAGTCGCTGCGCCGCGGGCGGTTCCTGGTCGTTAGCTGTGCTTGCCCACCTCCCAGCCCTTGTCACCGATCAGCTGCGAGGCCTTGGCCGTGGGGAGTTCTTCCAGGGGGGTGCCGAGTGAGTCGTTCCATCGGTTGAAGACTCCGAACATGCAGACGACCGCGAGGATCTCCACGATCTCGTCCTCGGACCAATGTTCGGCCAGCGCCCGGTAGGACTCGTCCGTGACGGCGTTGGGCACCGAGGCGGCCTCCAGCGCGAAGTCGAGCGCGACCCGCTCCTTGGCGGTGAACAGCGGGCTGGTCGGATAGTCGTAGATCGCGGCCATCTTCTGGTCGTCGATGCCGTGGCGCGTGGCACTCACGGTCGTGTGGGCCTTGCAGTACTGGCACCCCGAGGCGAAGCTGGCCATGTGGGCGACGAGTCGCTTGAGACCTAGGTCGACGCGGCCGTTGGCGTCGAACACCGCCCGGTTCAGCCCGACCACGGCTTTGGCTATGCCGGGTACGCGCTGCATCGTGAGCAGGCTGTTGGGGACGAAGCCGAGGGTGCGCGTGAAGTGTCCTAGCGCCTCTGCGAGGTCCGGGTCGGTGCATTCCTCCAACGGGATGGGGTCCATCCGCGCCATGGGCTCGCTCCTTGGGTTCGTCGGACCGGACGCGCTGCCGACGGATCATGTTCTCAGCGGGGAGGTGTCTCCCGTACGGTCGTTCTGCTCCGCGGAACGCTAGGAGTGCCAGCCGCGGGAAACGGCTGCGCCGCGAGGTGGATTCGGGAACAATCACGTGGTGACAAAGTCTGCGGCGCCCTCGGCCCATCAGCGATCTCGGCACGACCGGGTCGCGCATCTGACTCCTGACCAGCGCGTGGCGCGGGGTCGGGCGGCGCGCACCGCGGTCCCCCGCGCCAGTCACGCGGGCTTCGAGCCGCACGCCAGCCGGCGTGATCCGATCTCGATCCTCCAGGATCAGGCCGCCGCGCGGGTGCCCGAGCTCGTTCCCGTGCGCTACGGCCGGATGGCTGCCTCTCCGTTCGCCTTCTACCGCGGTGCGGCTGCTGTCATGGCCGCTGACCTGGCCAGCACGCCGCGATCCGGCCTCACGGTCCAGGCCTGCGGCGACGCGCACCTGGTGAACTTCGGCATCTACTTCTCCCCGGAACGCCAGCTCGTCTTCGACATCAACGACTTCGACGAGACCCTTCCTGGCCCCTGGGAGTGGGATGTGAAGCGCCTGGCGGCCTCGGTGGTGGTTGCCGCCCGCGCCAACGGCTTCTCCCGCAGCGATCGCGCCGACGCGGTGCGCGAGACCATGGTCGGCTACCGCACGGCGATGTCCGAGTTCGCAGCGATGCCGAACCTGGACGTCTGGTACGCGCGGTTGGACCTCTCCTCGATCATCCAGGCGCTCGAGCCACACATCGACGCCAAACGGCGCAAGTTCCTGCGCGGCGTGCAGACCAAGGCGCAGTCCCGAGACAACCTGCAGGCGTTGTCCAAGCTCACCACCGTGGTTGATGGTGAACCCCGGTTCGTCTCGATGCCGCCGCTCATCGTCCCCATCGAGGAACTGGCCGAAGGTCAAGAGAGCGAGAAGCTGGAAGAGGCCTTGCGGGCCTGGCTGCGCGGCTATCGAGTGACCCTCTCGGACGATCGTCGCCACCTCGTCGAGGAGTACGAGCTCCAGCACGTCGCCCGCAAGGTGGTCGGAGTCGGGAGCGTGGGTACGCGCGCGTGGGTCGCCCTCCTTCGGGGCAGGGACTCGGATGATCCGTTGCTCCTCCAGATCAAGCAGGCGCTGCCGTCTGTCCTCGAGCCGTATGTCGGTCGCAGTGCGTATGACAACGCGGGGCGCCGTGTCGTGGCCGGTCAGCGACTCATGCAGGCGGCCAGTGACATCTTCTTGGGGTGGCACAGAGCCCAGGGGATTGACGGGCTCAGCCGTGACTTCTACGTCCGTCAGCTGCGCGACGGTAAGGGCGGATTCGACCCGACGATCCTGAAGCCGGAGGGCTTGGGCCTCTACGGCCGGACCTGCGGATGGACCCTGGCCCGGGCGCACGCGCGATCGGGGGACTCCATCGCCATCGCCGCCTACGTCGGGACCGGGAACTCGTTCGACCGGGCCGTCCTCGCGTTCGCGGAGGCGTACGCCGACCAGAACGAACGCGACCACGCGGCCTTGGTGGCGGCCATAGCGGACGGGCGAGTGCCCGCGGTCGAAGGCGTCTGAAGCCGTTCTCGTCAGGTGGGGTCGGCCCCGATCGCGTGGAGGCGCCCCCGACGTGTGAGGATCGTTGGGTGACAACGGATACGCCCTTCGACGGTTGGCCGGACGAGCTCGTGGCCCTACCCGACCACCTGACCCTCAATGTCCGCGCGGCCCCGGCGGCTGAGGATGCCCAGCCTGCGGTGCTGGTGCATGGACTCGGCGGCTCCTCCCTCAACTGGACCGCCCTCATGGGCCTGATGGGAGATCGCCTGGACAGCCGGGCTCCGGATCTTCCCGGCTTCGGGCACAGCCCACCGCCGCATGACGGGGACTACAGCCTCGGTGGACACGCCCGCGCGGTCATCTACCTGATCGAGTCGGCCGGGCGAGGCCCGGTTCACCTGTTCGGCAACTCGATGGGCGGTGCCATCGCCACCACGGTGGCCGCAGACCGACCGGATCTGGTGCGAACGCTCACCTTGGTGTCACCCGCCTTGCCAGACCTGGCTCCCGGGCGCTGGCGCTCTCAGGTCGTCCTCCTGGCCGCACCAGGGCTCGGCCCGCTGGTGGCGCGCAAGGTGGCCGAGCTGTCGCCGCAGAAGCGGGTCGATGCCCTCATCGAGCTGTGCTTCGCCGAGCCAGGCGCGGTCCCGGACGAGTGGCGTGCTGCCGCCGAGCGCGACGTGGCGGCTCGTCAGCGGCTGCCGTACGGCCCCGACGCCGTGGTGCGCTCGACGCACGGGATCGTCCGTGCGTACCTCGACCGAAGCAAGAACTCCTTGTGGGCCAAGGCGTCTCGGGTAGAGGCGCCGACCTTGCTGGTGTACGGGAACCAGGACCGTCTGGTCCGACCGGCCATGGCGGCGCGAGCGAAGAACACCTTCCGGAACAGCCAGGCTGTGATCCTTCCGGCGACCGGGCACGTCGCTCAGATCGAGCGGCCAGCCGTGGTGGCCCGGCTGGTCGGTGAGCACCTCGACCGTTACGCCCGATCCGCCGTTGCAGGCTGAACGTGGACGCTGAGCTGGAGGCTGTCCTCGACAGCTTTCCGGTTCTGGCCGGTCGCGGGCGCGTCGTCGACGAGCTGGCGGGCGGTCTGTCCAACCGCAGCGTCCGGGTCCGCACCAGCGAGGGGTGCTACGTCGTCCGTCTCGGGTCGGGTGCCGTGGGTCGGGGCGTCGACCGCGAGCAAGAGCTTCGGGCCAGCGCCGCGGCCGCCGACGTCGGCGCGGGCCCTGCCGTGCTCGACCACCGGACCGACCCAGATGTGTGGATCCGCGGATGGGTCGAGGGACGAGCGCTCACCAGCGATGACCTTGAGGACGAGGCGCGCCTCGGCCGGGTCGCGCAGGCGTTGACGCGTCTGCACGCGGCCGTCGGGTTGGTCGGGTCCTTCGACCTCGCCGGCCACAGGGAGACCTGCCTCGAGCGAGTGAGTCAGGGGGCGGCCGCCCTGCCTGACTGGTACCTCACGGTCCTGCCCCAGGTGCGGCGGCTGGAGCGGGTCCTGGCCGCAGAACCGGAAGGTCTAGTGGCGTCGCACAACGACCTGGTGCCGGGGAACCTCATCGACGACGGGACGACCGTGTGGGTCATCGACCTCGAGCACGCGGCACCGAACGAGCCCAGCTTCGACCTCGGGACCCTCATGGTCGAGGGCAGCCTCGGCGATGACGCGGCCGCCTCCCTGATCGCGGCCTACTGGGGGTCGCCGTCCCCGCGCAAGTACGCCCGAGCCCGCGCCTGGGGCGAGCTCGCGCGCTACACCTGGATCGCCTGGGCTCTGGCCCAGCCGGTCGAACCCGGCGCCACCGACTGGCGGGGGTGGGCAGTCGAGCGGTACGACTCGGTGAGGGCTGCTCTGACCGGCGACTCGTACGACGATCTCCTGGCTGGCGTCTCCGCTCCGCGCTGAGCCCCCCAGCAGCCCGCGCCCCGATCGCGGCGGTCGCCCCCGCCGCGCGCTGGCGCGCCGGGCGTCATGATGGAGGAGTGACCGTCCCGCACACGCTGCTGCGTCCCCAGCGAGGAGGCAACGCCTTCGAGACGACGGTCGAGCGGCTGGTGCAGACCATCAAGCTGGGCGTGGTGGCCACCGGCGAGCGGCTGCCCCCCGAGCGGGAGCTGGCGGACGCCCTTCAGGTGGGTCGCACGACCCTTCGCGAGGCCTTGGAGGCCCTGCGGAAGGCCGGATACGTCGAGACCCGCCGGGGACGAGGCGGCGGCACCTTCGTCCTGTACGACCCGGACGTGCATCGAGGCGCGGACGCGGGGTCGATCGCGCGTGACATGGGGGAGGGGCTCTCGGATGCCCTGGACTTTCGTCGGGTCGTCGAGCCGGGCGCGGCTGGGTTGGCCGCGACGAGAGATCTGTCCGCTGCGGAGCGCGCCCGTTTGCGCGAAACCCTGCTCGCGTGCACCGACGCGTCCGCGGACTCTCTTCGCAGGGGTGCCGACAGCAAGCTGCACCTGCTCATCGCCGAGCTCGCTGGCTCTGACCTGCTCCTTGCAGCGGTGGCCGATGTCCAGCTGCGGGTGGGCCAACTGCTGGCGGCCATCCCCGTGCTCGAGCGAAACATCGTCCACTCAGACGCCCAGCACACGGTCGTCGTCGAGGCGGTCCTTGCGGGAGACACGGGCCGGGCGCGGCTGGCGATGGAGGAGCACTGTGACGCGACCTCGGCTTTGCTGAGAGGGTTCTTGTCGTGACAGGCACCCGCGGTGACCCTGACGGCCTGGTCAGACTGGCCGACGAGGTCGGATCACTTGACCGGCCGGTGCTCGTGCACGCCTTGACGGGTTTCGTCGACGCCGGCGGCGCCGTACAGCTGACCGCTGACCATCTGTTGTCGTCGCTGCCGCACCGCGACGTGGCGACCTTCGACGTGGACGTGCTCCATGACTATCGCGCGCGTCGACCGCCGATGGTCTTTGTGGAGGACCACTGGGAGAGCGTCGACGCGCCATCGCTCACCGTGAAGGCCGTCACCGATCCTTCCGGTAAGGACTTCTTGCTCATGGTCGGGCCCGAACCGGACAACCAGTGGGAGCGCTTCATCGGCGCCGTGGCCTGGCTGGTCGGCGAGTTGGACGTCTCGCTCACCGTCGGGCTGACGGCGATTCCCATGGGCATCCCTCACACCCGACCGGTTCGGCTGACAGCGCACGCGACCCGAGCCGAGCTGGTCTCCGGCTACACCCCTTGGGTCGGCACCGTCGTCGTGCCAGGCAGCGCGGGCAACCTCCTGGAGTTCCGCTTCGGCGAGCGCGGGCTGGACGCGATGGGGCTGGTGGCCGGCGTCCCCCACTACCTGGTCCAGGTGCCTTACCCGCCAGCCAGCGTGGCGCTCATCGAAGGACTGGCGGGGGCCGCGGGGCTGACGCTGCCGGACGCGGACCTTCGGGAAGCCGGGGAGCAGACCCGGATCGCGGTCGACAGCCAGCTGAGCGACTCCACCGAGGGGGCGGCGCTCGTGGAAAGTCTGGAGCAGCAGTACGACGCTGGGCTGGCGGCCAGCGAGCTGCCCACCGCTGATGAACTGGGGGCCGAGCTCGAGCGGTTCCTCGCCAATCAGCCACGACCCGATGACCCGCGCGGCTGACCCGCGTCGCTGTCGTTCCCGACCAAGCCCGTTCTCCCTCCCAACCCGATCCCGACTCGGAGGCTCTGATGGCCCTTGATCGTTTGACCAACCGGGTGGCCGTCATCACCGGGGGTGCCAGTGGCATCGGCCTCGCCTCGGCACGACGGCTGGCGTCGGAGGGCGCCCGCGTCGTCGTGGTTGACCTCAATGGTGAGGCGGGTGAACAGGTCGCGGAGGAGCTCGATGGTCTCTTTGTCGCCGCCGACGTCACGAGCCCCGAGGACAACGCGCGAATCTATGACACTGCCGTGGAGACCTACGGGCGCGTGGACATCGCCTTCCACAATGCTGGCATCTCCCCGCCGGAGGACGACTCGATCCTCGAGACGGGTCTGGAGGTCTGGCGGCGGGTGCAGGAGGTGAACCTCACCTCCGTCTACCTCGGCTGCCAGGCGGTGATCCCGCACATGCAGCGGCAGGGCAAGGGCTCGATCATCAACACCGCGTCGTTCGTGGCCACGATGGCTGCCGCCACCTCGCAGATCTCCTACACCGCGTCGAAGGGTGGGGTGCTGGCCATGACACGCGAGCTGGGCGTCCAGTTCGCACGCGAGGGGATCCGGGTCAACGCGTTGTCGCCGGGACCGGTGAACACGCCACTTCTCAAGGAGCTGTTTGCTTCGGATCCGGAGCGGGCGGCGCGGCGGCTCGTCCACATCCCGGTCGGTCGGTTCGGCGAGCCAGAGGAGATCGCTGCCGCGGTGGCCTTCCTCGCCTCGGACGACTCGTCGTTCATCACGGCGTCGAACTTCCTGGTGGACGGCGGCATCTCGGCGGCGTACGTCACTCCGCTGTAGCCGGCCGTTCTCGTCCAGGCTGGGCGAGCTAGAGGGGCTGGTGCACGGGGCAGAACTGGAGGGGGCGACCACCCACGACGAGGGTCAGGAGCTCGGTGCCGCAGCGCCGACAGTGCGTGCGGTGGTAGACGTAGAGCCGGTCCTCCGGCCGCATCCGGCTGACCGAGCGGCCGATCTCGGCGGGGTCGGTGGTGACGATGCGGCCAAGTCGCAGTCCGCGCTTGAGCTGGCGGACCGTCTCGTCCCACAGCGCGCCGACGTCGGCGTCGGTGAGCGAGCTCGCGGCCCGCAGAGGGTGGATGCCTTGCAGGAACAGCAGTTCTGCCCGATAGACGTTCCCGATGCCGGCGATCACCGTCTGATCAAGGAGGACCGCCCCGAGCGGCGAGCTTCGGCGACTCATGCGCTCCCGCATCCGTGGGAGGTCGGGGCGCTGACGGAGCGGGTCGGCGCCGAGGGGCTCCAGGATCGCCTTCTTCTCCGCCGGAGTCACCAGGGAACACCGCGTGGGCCCGGTGAGCTGCCAGGCGTGCTCGTCTGTGGCGAGACGCAGCCGTACGCCTGGGCCAGGGACACGGGTCGGAGGAACGGGCTGGAACTTGCCGATGAGCCCGAGGTGGACGTGCACGATGCGCGCCGCCGGGCCGGCGCCGAAGTGCAAGAACAAGTACTTGCCCCACGCATCGGTACGGCTCAGAGCAAGCCCATCGACGAGAGCGGCGCTGTCGGCGAAGCGACCTTGGGGCGAGGTGGCACGTACCGACGTGCCCCGCAACGTCTTGCGGAGGTCACGAGCCAGCGCGTGAGTGACGTGACCTTCGGGCATGGGGCATCCATTGTCGTCGATGGCGTGTCGTCGTGTGGACGATCAGGCGGGGCGAGCCGCTTCGACGAGCGCTTCGAACAGGCGCGGGTCGTCGGCGACCTCGGGGTGCCACAGCACGCCGACGGCGAACCGCTTTGTCGGGTCCTCGACCGCCTCGATGGTGTCGTCGTCGGCCCAGGCGGTCACGGTGAGGTTGCCCGCGGACTCGACGCCTTGATGGTGGTAGGACGCGACGTCGGCGCGGCTGCCGAGAAGCGAGCCGATGAGGGAGTCTTCGGCGATCCGTACGGGGTGGAGGTTGAACACTCCTACTTCGGCTCGGTGCTTCTCGTGGCCCACGACACGAGGCAGGTGCTGGTGAAGCGAGCCTCCCGCAGCGATCGCCATCAGCTGCATGCCACGACAGATGCCCAGCGTCGGGAGGTCACGGTCGAGCGCCGCGTCGAGCGCGGCCACCTCGCCGGCGTCCCGATCGGGTCGGACCCCGAGGGTCTCCGGCTCGGTGGCGGCGCCGTACAGCTCGGGTCCCAGGTCCGCACCTCCCGCCAGCAGCAACCCGTCGAGGGCACGGATCACTTCCGTCGCGTCGGCGGCGTTCGGCGGGACGATTACCACGGCGCCGCCGGCCTTCTCGACGGCCTCGACATAGGTGTAGGGAAGCAGCGCGGCCGGCATCTCCCAGGTTCCCCAGCGGGCTTGCTCGACGTAGCAGGTGATCCCGATCAGCGGGCGACGTCCCTCGGTCATGGACCCAGTCTGACACCCGATTCGGCCGCCGTGATCCCGTTGATCTTGAGAGATGCACGCTGGATACGGCGTGTCGCCGTACATCTCTCAAGATCAACCGTCTGGGCGCGGGAGGCGGTGGCCTGGAACAGGGCGGTGCCTGGCAGCGTTGTAGCCACGGATGACGTCTGAAGTACGTCCCCGATGAGTGTCCAAGAGTTCCGAGGAGCACCTGCCGTGTCGCTGCCACCCCTGGTCGAGCCCGCTGACGAGCTGACCGTCGATGAGGTCATGCGCTACAGCCGCCACCTGATCATCCCGGACGTCGGGATGACCGGGCAGAAGCGGCTGAAGAACGCCAAGGTGCTGTGCGTCGGAGCCGGTGGGCTCGGCTCGCCCGCGCTCATGTACCTCGCCGCGGCCGGTGTCGGGACGCTCGGGATCGTCGAGTACGACACCGTCGACGAGTCCAACCTGCAACGCCAGATCATCCACGGGCAGTCCGACGTCGGGCGTTCCAAGGCGGAGTCAGCGCGCGACTCGGTGAAGGAGATCAACCCCTACGTCGACGTACGCCTGCACGAGGTGCGTCTGGACTCCGACAACGTGCTGGAGATCTTCGCGCAGTACGACTTGATCCTCGACGGCACCGACAACTTCGCCACGCGCTACCTGGTCAACGACGCGTGCGTCCTCCTCGGCAAGCCGTACGTCTGGGGCTCGATCTACCGGTTCGAAGGACAAGCCTCGGTGTTCTGGGCCGAGCACGGCCCGCAGTACCGCGACCTCTACCCCGAGCCACCGCCCCCGGGCATGGTGCCCAGCTGCGCTGAAGGCGGCGTGCTGGGTGTCTTGTGTGCGTCGATCGGATCGATCATGGTCACCGAGGCGATCAAGCTCATCACCGGGATCGGCGAGCCGCTGCTTGGCCGACTGATGGTCTACGACGCCCTGGAGATGACCTACCGGACGCTCAAGCTGCGCAAGGATCCGACCGGGGCGCCGGTGACCGGGCTCATCGACTACGACGCGTTCTGCGGGACGATCAGCGACGAGGCTGCTGAGGCGGCCAGGGAATCGACGATCAGCGTCCGCCAGCTCGAGGGAATGCTCGAGGCGCGCGACAAGGGCGAGACCGATTTCCTCCTGGTGGACGTCCGCGAGCCGAACGAGGCCGAGATCGTGAGCATCCCCGGGGCGGTCCTCACCCCCAAGAACGAGTTCCTCATCGGCGACGGGCTCAGCCACCTGCCCCAGGACAAGCCGGTGATCCTCTATTGCAAGGTCGGCAGCCGATCAGCCGAGGTGCTCGCCGTGCTCAAGGCCGCTGGTTTCTCCGACAGCCAGCACGTCGGAGGCGGCGTGCTCGCCTGGGTCAACCAGATCGACCCCAGCCAGCCCGTCTACTGACCCAACCTCACCCACGACTCGCCGGCGATGGGCGCGCTCGACGCGTGACCTCGCCGGCGAGTCGTGGGTGAGGTTGCCGGGGTTAGAGGGCGTCGCGGCGTTGGAGGAACTGGAAGGCGACCCAGCCCGGCGCGACCGGCAGCCAGTACGTCACCACGCGGAACAGCAACACCGCCGACACTGCTGTGGCGCCGTCGAGCCCGGCTGCCGTCAGCCCCGCCGCCAACGCGGCCTCGACGGCGCCGAGCCCGCCAGGTGTCGGCGCCACCGAGCCGATCGCGCTCCCGGTCAGATAGACGACGGCGACCGCCGGCCACGCCAGCTCACCGCCGAAGGCGCGCACCGACGCGACCAGGGCCCCGCAATAGGCCAGGTTGAGCAGGATGTTGCCGCCGATGCCTTCCGCGAGCTTGCTGGGTCGCTGGGCCACGGCGAACAGGGCGGGGATCACCCGCCCCGCCACATCGGTGATCCGGGCGACCACGACCCGCCGCCCCCAGGGCAGAGAGATGACGACGGCGGCCACCAGGAGCAGCAGCACGGCCCCGAGGATGGCGCCCTGCGGCGGGTCGAACGATGTCTCGGCCTGGGTCCCGGCGATGACCCCGAAGAGGATCAGCATCACGATGTGCACCAGGAACGCCATCGCCTGCCAGACGCCGACGGTGGCCACCGCCACGGATGGGTCGACGCCGGCCTTCTGCAGGAACCGCGCGTTCAGCGCCATGCCACCCACGGCCGGTGGCGCGACCAGGCTGACGAAGGACGCCGCCACCTGCGCCAGGAAGGCGCGCACGTACGACACCGACTTGAGCACGAATCCAGTGAGGCTCAGCGCCGCGCCGATGTACGTCGCCAGCGAGAACCCCAGAGCCACCACCGCCCACCGCCAGTCGGCGGTCGAGATCAGCGTTGAGAGGTCGACGTTGCTGAGCTGGGTGAGGACGATGTAGCCAGCGACGCTTCCACCGACAACCACGAACAGCGTCCGGGCAGACAGTCGCTCGAGCCGGACGTCGTGGGTGGGCACGACGATGTCCTGGGGCAGCACCGCAAGGATCGCCGCGCGGATCTGACGGAGGATCTGCTTGTCGTGGCGCACCGCTTGTCGGCTGGTCCACGTAAGAGCCAACGGCTGGAGCACGGGCAGGGCTTCGGCAAGCGTCGTGGTCCCCAGCCGTTCGGCAGCTGTGGCTACGGCCCGCTCCGCGCCGACGCAGAGCGCCACGGTCGTCAGCATCTGAGCGACGTCGATGCGCAGGGCCAGCTCCGAGGCGGCGACCTCTCCGCCGCGGAGTCCGCTCAGGACCACCCGACCCTCGCTCGAGACGAGGACGGTGCTACCGCTGAGGCCCCGATGGGCGATCCGTGCTCTCCGGAGCGCCGCGAGCTGCGCCCACGCGTCGTCGAGGACCGGGTCAGTGACCTCCTCGACGTCCAGCGTTTCCAAGGGCCGGGCGGGCATCTGTTCGAAGGCCATGAGCGCGGCGTAGGGGCCCACCTCGGTGGTGGCCACGAGCGCGGGTGTACGCGCTCCCGCAGCAGTCACCGCCAGTGTGAGGAGCGCGTCGTGCTCGAGAGATCGGCGCACGGAGACGTACGCCCGCCCGGCGGCATGTCGGCGGACCCGCGCTATCCGCCACAGCCGGTAGGCCAGGCCGGCGCCTTCCTGATCTCGGTCGAGCACGACGACGTCCAGCGCCGGGGCGTCGACCCGGTCGGCCAGGTAGCGACGACCCTCACGTGCCATCACACCCACCCGCGCGAGGCGCGTCAGGCTGACACCAGCGCGAATCAGGGCAAGCGCGATCTCCTCGCCGCCGGGACGCGACGCCTGGGTGCCTAGTGCATAGCGCACCAACACCCCGACGGCCAAGCCGAGGAGTGCGCTGGCCGCCAGTGACGCCAGCGTGAGCTGGCCGCCGATCAAGGCGGTCATGACGAAGCCGGTCACGACCACCCAGGCACCTACGAGGCCAAGACGTCGGGACCCGACCCGAGCGACCATGAAGAAGGCGCAGATCCCCGTCATCAGGGCGACGAAGGGCGAGGTAGCCCCTCCCGGCTTGGTCAAGGCGGCCAACAGCCGGGCCGCACCGTCAGCGTTGAGGATGACCGCGTCAAGGATGGCGACGACAAGGATGGCCACGGCGACGCCGAGAAGGGCGTCCAGCAGCATGCGACCACGTCGCCTGAGGATCAGGTCGACGCCCACGACGATCGGCAACCCCAGGAATCCGAAGCCGACCACGAGGTTGATGACGAACAGCACCGGCCCCGGCAGCAGGGAGACCGCATCGGTCACGTCGCTCTCGACGCCGTCGCTCGTCTCGGTAGCGAACGTGGCTAGGACGAGCAGCGCAGCAAGGAGCGCCAGCAGGAACGCCAGCCGGATCAGGTCGCTCGGCATCCGGACGCGGTCGGCCTTCTCGGGCTCCACGATCTCGACCCCGAGCAAGTCTGGATGGCGGGCCTCGCCCACCCCCACCTCGCCGCCGCTCACCGGGTGATCGTGTCACGGCGGGATCGAGCGGTCGGGGATCCGGGCTCCCGGGTGAGGGACTCCCTCCCGGCGTTAGGCAGAACGCCTGAGAGATCAGCCAGGATGAATGGCGTGCTGCCTACTCCCTACGCCGAGCAGGTCCTCGACCTCGTCGCGCAGATCCCCTCTGGTCGGGTCATGACGTACGGCGACGTCGCCGGTCACGTGGGAGGCGCCGCGATCTCGGTCGGGCGTGTGATGAGCCGGTTCGGCTCCGGCGTTCCCTGGTGGAGGGTGATTCGCGCAGGCGGACTGATGCCCCCCGGTCACGAGGACGAGGCGGCTCGACGTCTCGCGAGCGAGCATGCGCCGTTCCGCGAACCTGGGGTTCGCGTCGACGTCGCCCGATGCCGCTGGGTCCCCGACTGACTCGGACCCGCCCGTCGGAGGTCGAGGCGTCGGCGCGGTCTGGTTCGCTGCACCTATGAGTTCCACGCCGGCGACTGCAGGCCCACGCCGGGCCGCTTCAGGCCGGGCCCCTTTCCGGCTGGTTGCCGAGACTCTGCCGGCGGTCGTGCCTCCGACCCTCGATGAAGCCCAGGAAGCAGTGGTCCGAGTCGTGGGCACCCCCGGCCACGGGCCCTTGCTGGTGCTCGCCGGACCGGGCACCGGGAAGACCACCACGCTGGTCGAAGCAGTCTGCGCGAGAGTCGCGTCGGGCACCGCGCCCGATCGCATCCTGACCCTGACCTTCTCCCGCCGCGCCGCCAGCGAGCTGCGCGACCGCATCGCCGCGAGGCTCGGCCGCACCGTCGAAGCGCAGTCGGCGTGGACCTTCCACGCCTTCGCCTACGCCCTCGCCGGGGAAACCCGACCCAGTGAAGACCTCGGGCGCCCGCTGCGGCTGCTGTCCGGACCGGAGCAGGACGTCGTCGTTCGCGAGCTGCTCGCCGGTGACCGGGCCGATGGGCTGCGCGAGTGGCCTGAAGAGCTCGCGGTCGCGCTGGGCACCCGAGGTTTCGCCGACGAGGTGCGCACCCTGCTCGCCCGGGCGAGGGGCTTTGGGCTCGAGCCGCCCGACCTCGCGCAGTTCGCGGCTGAGGCTGGGGCCCGTGCTGACTGGCGGGCCGCCGCGCGGTTCCTTGAGCAATACCTCGAGGTCCTCGATCAGCTGGGAGCGCTCGACTACGCCGAGCTCGTCCATCGCGCCGTCGTGCACGCGGAGTCGTCGTCCGGTCGGGCGGCCCTGCGGGCCCGCTACGACCTCGTCGTGGTCGATGAATACCAGGACACCGACCCGGCCCAGGAGCGCCTGCTCTCGGCGATCGCCGGTGATGGCCGCGACCTCGTCGTCGTCGGCGACCCCGACCAGTCCATCTACAGCTTTCGTGGGGCCGAGGTCCGCGGGCTCCTCGACTTTCGAACCCGCTTCCTGACCGGGGACGGCGACCCGGCAGGGGTCGCCTCACTGCGCGTCTCGCGGCGGGCCGGCGCAGACCTGCTGGCCGCCTCTCGGTCGGTGGCCCGACGCATGCCGCTCGCTGGCGGAGGCCTCGCCGACGCGCTGCGCCAGCATCGGGCTCTCGCCCCAGCCGGCGGGCTCCCGGCCGGTGACGTCGACGTCTGGACCTATCCCTCGCCGTCGGCACAGCTCGACGCCGTCGCTGACGTACTCCGCCGCGCTCACCTCGACGACGGTCTTCCGTGGTCGCAGATGGCCGTGCTGGTCCGATCCGGCGTTCGGTCGTTGCCCTACCTCCGTCGCGTGCTCGGCGCCTCGGGTGTGCCGGTGGAGGTGGCCTCGGATGAGCTGCCGCTGGCGCGCGAGCCCGCCGTGGCCCCGCTCCTGCTCGCCTTGCGGGTCGTGGCCGAGCCGGCTCTGCTCACCCAGGAGGCGGCAGCCGACCTGCTGCTGAGCCCGCTCGGTGGGATGGAGGCGTCCGGCCTGCGCCGGCTTGGGCGGCTGTTGCGCGACGAGGAGCGTGCGACATCCGCAGCAGCGCTGCCCAGGCCCAGCGCCGAGCTCGTCCGCGAGGTGCTCGCCGAGCCCGAACGCCTCGTGGCTCTCGACGACGCGATCGTCGGACCGGCCTCGCGACTCGCGGCCCTTCTCGCCAAGGCGCGGGAGGTCTCGCTCGACGGCGGCTCGGCTTATGACGTGCTCTGGTCGTTGTGGGACGGCACGTCCCTGCCGCGTCGCCTCGAGCGAGCGAGCTGGGCTGGCGGTCCAGCCGGCCGGCTGGCCGATCGTGACCTCGACGCCGTCGTCGCGCTGTTCGAGGCGGCTTCGCGGTTCGAGGACCGCACGGAGCGCCGAGGCGTCCGCACCTTCCTCGAGGAGCTCGAGGCCCAGCAGATTCCCGCCGACACTCTCGCCGAGCGCGCCCTGCGCGGCGACGCCGTTCGGCTGCTCACAGCCCACCGGAGCAAGGGTCTCGAGTGGGACCTCGTCGTGGTCATCGATGTCCAGGAGGACGGCTGGCCAGACCTCCGGCGACGCGGCTCCCTGCTCGAGGCCGAGCAGCTGACCTCCGACGGCCACGCGCCGCCGCCGGCGCCGGCCGAGCTGCTCGCGGAGGAGCGCCGACTGTTCTACGTCGCGGTCACCCGAGCCCGCCGTCGCCTCGTCGTCACCGCGGTCGACTCGCCGGAGGACGACGGCTCGCGGCCCAGCCGGTTCGTCGCCGAGCTCGGCGTCCCCGTGGTCCCCGTCGCCGAGCGTCCGCGCCGCCCGCTGACGCTGACCGCCCTCGTCGCCGAGCTGCGGGCGACGGCCGCCGACCCGAGCGTCGACGAGCCGATGCGTCGAGCAGCAGCCGTACGCCTCGCGCGACTCGCGTCCGCCACCTCCGCCGAGGGCACCCCGCTCGTGCCGGGGGCGCACCCCGACCACTGGTGGGGACTCGAAGACCTCACTGACCCCCAACACCCGCTGCACCCAGACGGCGCACCGATCCGGCTGTCGGGTTCCTCGCTCTCGGGGCTCCTCGACTGCCCGCTGCGCTGGTTCCTCGAGCACGAAGCCAAGGCCGCCACCGCGCGGAGCACGGCCCTGGGGTTCGGGTCCGTGGTCCACACCATCGCCGACGACGTCGCCAAGGGCACGAGTCCCGCCGAGATCGAACCGCTCATGCTGCTGCTCGACCGGGTCTGGGACGCCTTGGCGTTCGAGGCCCGATGGCAGTCGGTGCGTCAGCGCATCGAGGCTCGCAAGGCGCTTGAACGGTTCCTGACCTGGCACACCGAGGACCGCGGCCGCCGCCTCGTCGCCTCCGAGCACCCGTTCACCGTGAGCTTGGCTGTCGGTGACCGTGAGGTCGTGCTCCGCGGCTCCATGGACCGGGTGGAGGTCGACCGCGACGGGCTGGTCCACGTCATCGACCTCAAGACCGGGAAGAGCCTGCCCACCGGCCCCAAGGTCGCTGAGCACCCCCAGCTCGGCGTCTACCAGGTCGCGGTCCGTGAGGGCGCCGTCGCCGACCTCGAGGGGCTCGATGACGCCGTCAGCGGCGGAGCCGAGCTCGTCCAGCTCCGTGCCGGCAGCAAGGGCGGTCGACCGAAGGTGCAGGGGCAGCCACCGCTAGCCGTCCACGAGGACGGCACCACCGACGTCGATCGCCACCTGGCCGAGGCCGTCCGCACCATGACGGCGGAGGAGTTCCCGCCTACCCCCGGCGAGTCGTGCAGCTATTGCCAGTTCAAGGCGTCGTGCCCGGCGCGCGACGAAGGCCGGCAGGTGGTCCGGTGACCCAGCTGTCGTTCCTTGACGCACCCGATCCAGGGCCGCCCATGACCCCGAGCTCCCTGCGCGAGCTCTTCGGTGTCCCGTTCACCGACCAACAGCTCGCCGCGATCACCGCGCCGCTCGAGCCCGGTGTCGTCATCGCCGGCGCCGGCTCCGGGAAGACCACCGTGATGGCCGCCCGGGTCGTGTGGCTGGTCGGCACCGGTGCCGTACGCCCCGAGGAGGTGCTGGGGCTCACGTTCACCAACAAAGCCGCGGCCGAGCTCGCCGTCCGCATCCGCACCGCCTTGGCGCTGCTGCCGTCGCCCAAGCCGACCGAGGCCTCGGGTGACCCAGCCTCCGACGCGCTGCCGGTCGACGGCGAGCCGACGGTCGCGACCTACCACGCCTACGCGGGACGACTGCTGCGCGACCATGGACTGCGCATCGGCGTCGAGCCGGGGGCGCGGCTGCTCGCCGACGCGACGCGCTTCCAGCTCGCGGAGCGGGTGCTGCGGCGGGCCCCGGGTCCGTTCGACAGCCTCGACAAGACCGTGCCCTCTCTCGTCGGGGAGATCGTGGCGCTCGACAGCGAGCTGTCCGAGCATCTCGTCTCCACCGTGAAGCTGCGAGTCCACGATGAGGCGCTGGTCCGCGAGATCGGCCGGGTCGCCAAGCCGGTCGCCGACGTGCTCAAGACCCGCGATGCAGCCCTCCAGCGGGGCGAGCTGGCGCAGGTGGTCGACCTGCTCCGTCAGGAGAAGGTCAGCCTCGGCGTGCTCGACTTCGGTGACCAGCTGGCGGAAGCCGTACGCCTGGTCCGCGAGCACCCGTCGGTGGCCGCCGCCGAGCGGCGGCGCTACAAGGTCGTGCTCCTCGACGAATACCAAGACACGTCGGTAGCCCAGATGGTCCTGCTCACATCGCTCTTCCGCGACGGCCACCCCGTCACCGCTGTCGGTGACCCGTGTCAGGCGATCTACGGCTGGCGCGGCGCCTCGGTCGGCAACATTGATGCCTTCCCCGACGACTTCCCCCAGACCGACGGGATGCCGGCGCGGCGCTTCGACCTCGCGCAGAACAACCGCAGCGGTGGCCTGCTCCTCAAGCTGGCCAACGCGCTGTCGGCCGACCTGCGGGCGAGGCACCCAGGTTTGCTCGAGCTCGCGCCAAGACCCGGCGTCGAGGCCGACGGCCGCACCGTGGTGGGCCTCTTCGAGCGGCAGGCCGACGAGGTCGAGTGGGTGGCCGATTCAGTCGCCCGCCAGCTGCAAGACCCGAACACCCGCCCCCGCGACATCGCGGTGCTCGTGCGGGTGCGCGCAGACTTCGCGCCCTACCACGACGCGCTGGTTGCCCGCGGGGTCCCGGTGGAGGTCGTCGGGCTCGGTGGGTTGCTCGCCCTCCCCGAGGTGGCCGATCTCGTCGCGACCTTGGACGTCTTGATCGACGCGACGGCCAACACCTCGCTCGTACGGCTGCTGACCGGACCGCGGTGGCGCATCGGTCCGCGTGACCTCGTGCTGCTCGGTCGTCGCGCCGCCGACCTCGTACGCACCGGTCCGGGTGCCCCTGACCCCGACGACGCCGCTTCGGTTAACGAGGGCGCGGACGTCGATGCGGTCGACGTCGAGCAGTTGCTCGAAGAGGCCGTGGCGGGTGTGGACCCGGCCGAGGTCGTGTCGCTCACCGAGGCGCTCGAGCGACCGGGCGGCGCGGCCTACTCGCCCGAGGCGCGCGGACGGTTCGCCCGTCTGGACGCCGAGCTGCGCGGCCTGCGCCGCCACGTCGGTGACCCGCTCCTCGACCTGCTCCACCGGGTGCTCGCCACGACGGGTCTCGAGGTCGAGGTGGGCGCCGCGCCCAACGCGCCGCGCACCCGCCGATCGGAGGCCCTGGCCTCGTTCCTCGACCACGCGGCGGCCTTCGCCGACCTCGACGGCGACGCCGGCGTCCGCGCGTTCCTCGCCTACCTGGCCGCGGCCGAGCGGTTCGAGCGGGGGCTCGACACGGCGGCGCCGACTTCCGGTGACACGGTCAAGCTGATGACCGTCCACAAGGCCAAAGGTCTCGAGTGGCCGATCGTCGTCGTGCCTGACGTGACTCGAGGGGTTTTCCCGTCGGGGCGCGGGCGGTCGTCCTGGATCACGAGCGGGTCCGCTCTGCCGACGGGGTTGCGCGGGGACGCGTCCGACTTCCCCCTCTCGCCCCAGTGGTCGACCAAGGGGCTGGCCGCCTTCAAGGCAGAGATGAAGGCCCTCGACGAGCTCGAGGAGCGACGGCTGGCCTATGTGGCCTTGACCCGTGCGAAGGACACGCTTGTGGTGACCGGTCACTGGTGGGGTCCGACGCAGAAGCGGCGGCGCGGCCCGTCGCCCTTCCTCGAGGAGGTCCACGCCCACTGCCTGGCCGGCCACGGGACGGTCGCGGTGTGGACCGAGGCTCCCGAGGTTGAGGCCAACCCATGGCTCGCCGAGGCCGGCGGCGAGGGCTTCACCTGGCCGCTGCCTCTCGACGAGGATGCCTTGGCCGAGCGCCGCCACGCCCGCGACCTCGTCCTCACCTCCCTCGCCGAGCTCGAGGATCCTCGCGATCAGGGACGCTCCGTGCTTCCAGGCGCCGGCGGAGCAGGCGGTCCGGAGGTCGACGGGGAGCTGACGGCGGCCTGGGACCGAGATGCGGCCGCCCTTCTCGAGGAGGCCCGCACGCTGCACACGGCCGTTCACGACGTACCGGTGCCAGCCGCGCTCTCCGCGTCCTCGCTCGTACGCCTCGCGGCCGATCCCGACGGGCTGGCCCGCGCCCTGGCCCGACCGATGCCTCGACCTCCAGCTCCTGCAGCCCGGCGCGGCACGCGGTTCCACGGCTGGGTGGAGGGTTTGTTCGGCGAGCAACCGCTCCTCGATCGCAGCGACCTCGAGGGCGCAGCCGACGACGACCGCGTCGGCGATGCTGACCTCGAGTCGCTGCAGGCGGCCTTCCTCGCCGGCCCCTACGCCACGACACCCCCCCTCCGCGTCGAGGCACCGTTCCAGCTCGTGCTCGGCGGTCGCGTCGTCCGCGGCCGGATCGACGCGGTCTACCTTCGGCCCGACGGCGGCTACGACGTCATCGACTGGAAGACCGGCACGCAGTCGTCCGACCCGCTCCAGCTCGCCGTCTACCGCGCCGCCTGGGCGCAGATCGCCCGGGTCCCGGAGTCAGTGGTCGGGGCAGCCTTCTACTACGTGGCCCGCGGGGAGATCGTGCGCCACGACGACCTCCCCGGCGTCGCCGAGCTCACCGCGCTCGTCAGCCGCGCCAGCTGAAATCGTGTTGATCTTGAGAGATGCACGGTCTCGCACGGCGTGTCGTCGTGCATCTCTCACGATCAACTCGCTGCGGGGTGGCGGGCCGTGGCGGCGTCGAGGTCGACGTCGACCGCCAGGGCGCAGTGGTCGCTGATCCCCAGGCGCACCACGTGCTCGGCCCGCACGTCCTCGCTGCCGATGCCCAGACCGAGAATGTGGTCGAGCTGCACACGCGGGCGATAGCTGGGGTACGTCGCTCCGCGTGCGAGTGACTCCCAGCCGGTGGCCAGCCGCGGCAAGGCTCCCGGCAGGTTGAAGTCCCCGAGCAGCAGGACCGGTTTCGGCATCCGGGCTACCCACTGCGCGACAGCTCTCAGCTGTCGCCAGTTGTAGCCGGGGACGAACGACAGGTGGCAGGTCACGGCGGTGAAGCTCCCGGCGGGACCGTCGATGAGGGCGGCCAGCGCGACGCGTGGCTCGTCCGGGATCCGCAGCAGGCGCGGCCGCGGCTCCTGGGGCACCAGCAGCGGCAGCGAGAACGGCGCTGGCTCAAAGCGGCGCACCCACCAGCGGCGCACCGGAAAGCGAGACACCATGCCGACTCCGTACGTCGCCCCGTCGGTCTCCCTCCCGTCGTCGGTGCTGGCGGGGGACCAGTCGGCCTCCACACCCGGGGTCCCGTGGATCGCGGGCACGAAGCGCCAGTGCGGGGTCTCCATGACAGCCGCCGCGACCTCGACCTGGTCGATCACGCCTGACCGCTCCTGGTGCCGGTCGACCTCCTGCAGGCCCAACAGGTCGGCCGACAGATCCTGGATCGCGGCCTCCAGTCCGTCGGAGTCGCCGACGCTCAACGAGGGCTCGGCGAGCCCAGGAACCGACGGCAGCGTCATCCCATGGAGAAGGTTGAACGTCGCCACCCGGGCGGCGCCGTCCGGGGCGGGGTCGATCGAGGCTCGGGCTGGCATGCCTTGACGGTACGGGTCTCATAGGGTCGCCCCCATGGCTGGTGCGGTCGGGGGAGTCGGGCGACCGCCCCGGGGGGGCAACGGCGGGGGAGCCCCGCTGGTGGACCTGGCGCTCGCCCGCACGGCGATCGACGCCGTCGGTGAACGACGCAAGGACGCCTCGTGGGTCGCGGCGGCTTGGGCGGACCCGAGGGCCCGCGTCGTGCTGATCCACGACGGCCGGACCTACGTCTCCGGCGACCGACTGGCCGGCCTACGCCCCGACGCCGCGGGTGACGTCGAGCCGATCCTGCTCGGCGTCGACGCTGAGGGGGCGCCCTGGTTCGCCGCCCTGAGCGAGCAGCCGCTGCAGGACGTGCCGGAGCGGGCCGTGGCCGGACTGCGTGAGGTCGGCGCGCGCCTGGACGACCGCGACGCAGGGTTGTTCGTCCAGTCGGTCGCGCTCACCCACTGGCACCGGACGCATCCGCACTGCGCCCGCTGCGGGGCCGCGACGGACATGGCGGCGGCCGGCCACACCCGCCGTTGTCCGGTCTGCCAGGCCGAGCACTTTCCGCGTACGGACCCGGCGGTCATCGTGCTCGTCACCGACGATGACGATCGCGGGCTGCTCGGCCACAACCCCAGCTGGCCGGACCGGCGCTACTCCACTCTCGCCGGATTCGTCGAGCCCGGGGAGTCCCTCGAGCGCGCCGTGCAACGAGAAGTGGAGGAGGAGGTCGGGGTCGCGGTGACCGACGTGTCCTACCTCGGGTCGCAGCCCTGGCCGTTCCCGGCCTCACTGATGGTGGGCTTCAGGGCCGCTGCCACGACCCGACCACGTTGCGCGTCGACGGCGACGAGATCAGCGACGCGGCCTGGTTCACTCGCGCCGAGTTGGAGGCGGCGGTCGTGTCGGGTGACGTGGTGCTCCCGCCAGGGCTGTCCATCGCCCGTAGGCTCATCGAGCACTGGTGGGGAGGCGCTCTGCCTGGTCGGGGAGTCGCCCGTTGGTGAGCCGTACGTCTCCGGTCTCAGGCCGACTGGGCCAACAGCTCCTGCACCTGGAACACGCTCGGGTTGGTCAGCGTCGCCCCGTCCGGGAAGACCACCGTGGGCACGGTTTGGTTGCCGTGGTTGACCGACTCCACGAACTGCGCGGCCGCGGGGTCGCGCTCGATGTCGACGATCTCGTAGTCGATCGCCGCGCGATCGAGCTGAGCCTTCAGCCGGTGGCAGGGTCCGCACCAGGGCGTCGTGTAGATCGTCAAGGTGGCCAAGGTGCGTCCCGTCCTGATCGGTTCGGCAGCGGAATTGCGTCAGTCTTCAACTAACGCCGCCCGGCTGGCAAACCTTCCCCCGCGAGTGTGGTGTCCACCACGTCGGCGACCGGGCGCGTCGCCGTCGGCGGAGCCGGGCAGGATGGGTCCGTGCCCTCGCCCGACGAGATCCTTGCCGCTCTCGACCCTGAGCAGCGTGCCGTCGCGACTGCCCCGAGCGGCCCGCTGTGCGTGTTGGCTGGGGCCGGCACGGGCAAGACCCGGGCTCTGACCCACCGCATCGCCTACGGCGTCCAGGCCGGCCTCCACCCGGCCCAGTCGGTGCTCGCGGTGACGTTCACCACGAGGGCTGCCGGCGAGCTGCGTGGGCGGCTGCGCGCGCTGGGGGTCGGGGGTGTCCAGGCCCGCACCTTCCACGCGGCTGCCTTGCGCCAGCTTCGATACTTCTGGCCGCGTGTGGTCGGTGGCCCGTCGCCGCGCCTGACCGAGCGCAAGGTGCCGCTGCTCGCCGAGGCGGCCGGACGCTTGCGGCTGGCGCCGGGGCCAACCGGGTTGCGCGACCTGGCCGCGGAGGTCGAGTGGGCCAAGGTGACGCGCACGTCGCCCGAGGACTACCCCGCGGCGGCGGCGGCCGCGGGCCGCACCCCGCCTATGGATCTTGACGCAGCGACCATGGGTCGGGTGTTCGGCGGCTACGAGATCGCCAAGCGCGCCAAGGATGTCATCGACTTCGAGGACGTCCTGCTCCTCACCGTCGCTGCGCTCGAGGAGCGGCCCGACGTCGCCGAGGAGGTCCGCTCGGCCTACCGCCACTTCGTGGTCGACGAATACCAGGACGTCAACCCGCTCCAGCAGCGGCTGCTCGAGCTGTGGCTCGGTGATCGCACCTCGGTGTGCGTGGTCGGTGACGCCAGCCAGACCATCTACTCCTTCACGGGTGCGTCCTCGCGCTACCTGCTCGACTTCCCGCGCCGGTGGCCGGGCGCCGAGGTCGTCCGGTTGGTGCGTGACTACCGCTCCACCCCCCAGGTCGTCGACCTGGCCAACCGCGTGCTCGCGGCCGCGACCGGCCCGACCGCCGCCGCACGTCTCGAGCTGGTCGCCCAGCGCCCTCCAGGCCCGGCCCCGACCCTGCGCGGTTGGCCCGACGAGCAGGCCGAGGCGGCAGGTGTGGCGGCAGCGATCAAGGACCTCATCGACGCAGGCACCTCCGCGTCGGAGGTCGCGGTGTTGTTTCGCATCAACGCGCAGTCCGAGGCCTACGAAGACGCCCTGACGGCTCTGGGCATCGCCTACGTGCTTCGGGGAGGGGAGCGGTTCTTCGAGCGGCCGGAGGTGAAGGAGTCGGTCATGCTCCTGCGTGGCGCCGCACGGGCTTCGGGCGGGGGCGACGTCGTCGCGGAAACCACCGACGTGCTGGCGGCCACCGGCTGGGACCCGGCGGCGGCTCCGGCGGGAGGTGCCGCGCGCGAACGGTGGGAGAGCGTGGCGGCGCTCGTACGACTGGCCGAAGACCTGGCGCGGACACGGCCGGGCGCCACCCTCGCCGATCTCGTGACTGAGCTCGACGAGCGTGCTGCGGCCCAACACGTGCCGACCGTCGAGGGCGTCACCCTCGCGTCACTGCACGCCGCCAAGGGTCTCGAGTGGGACGCGGTCTTCATCGTGGGAGCCGTCGAAGGAATGCTCCCGCTGGTTCACGCCCAGACGGCCGAGGCGATCGAGGAGGAGCGGCGACTGCTCTACGTCGGCGTGACACGCGCCCGCGAGCACCTGTCCGTGTCGTGGGGCTGGGCGCGCAACCCCGGCGGCTCCCGGTCCCGCGAACCGTCCCGGTTCCTCGAGGGGTTGCACGAAGGGCGCGCGGCTGTCTCCGGTTCCGGACGCGCAACCGGTCGCACCCGTCGATCGGACCGGTCACGCGGTCGCCTCGACAAGCACTGCCAGACCTGCGGCGGCGTTCTCGCTTCCGCGGCTGAACGCAAACGAGGTCGTTGCGCGGCCTGCCCGCCGTCCTACGACGAAGGGCTCTACGACGGACTCCGGGCGTGGCGCTTGGCTCGCTCCCGGGCCGACTCAGTGCCCGCCTTCGTGGTGTTCACCGACGCCACCCTGGAGGCGATCGCCGTGCGTCGTCCGACCAGCCGGGGCGAGCTTGCGACCATCAGCGGCGTCGGTGCGACCAAGCTGGAGCGCTATGCCACGGCGGTCCTCGCGCTGGTCGGCGGGGCCGCGCCCGAGTCGCTGGTCGAGGGCTCCGACGAGGCAGAACAGCTCGACCTTGACGCCCCGAGATCCGAGACTTCGGCACCACGGGAACAGGCGCTGTCCGACTGATCGCGAGTGGGCTTCGGACGGATTCAAGAACACGCCGAAAAAAGTGTTTGCCACATCCGGTGTTGGTTCCCTACTCTTCCAGGACCGGCTTGCCGGGCGACCGAGCCCGGCAGCAGCGACGAGTAGAGGAGGTGACCCCAGTGGAGAACATGAGCTTCGTGACGGAGACCAGCACCCTGGGCGCCTTCTCGCACGCCTTCAACCGGGCGTCCGTGATCGTGCCCACGTTCGGTGTCACGGGTGCAGTGTGCCCGCCCGCCGCCGCTGGCAAGTCCCGCGCCTGGAGCCCACCGGTCTAACCATCCCAAGACCGGCAGCCTCCAGGCCGCGGACCCCCCACCAGGGATCCGCGGCCTTTCTCTTTGTCCCCCACCCATGAGGTCAACCCGGAGGTGAAACCCGATGATCGCGCTCGAGACCTACGAGCCCGACCTAGTCGGTTCGCTGCTTCCGTGCCGGTCGTTCGACCCGGAGCTCTTCTTCGCTGAGTCTCCGCAAGACGTCGAGTACGCGAAGTCTCTCTGTACCGACTGCCCCATTCGCGCCCTCTGCCTCACCGGTGCCCTTGAGCGCCGCGAGCCTTGGGGTGTCTGGGGCGGTGAGCTGTTCATCCAGGGCGTCGTGGTGCCGCGCAAGCGGCCCCGGGGGCGCCCCAGGAAGTCCGAGGTTGCTCCGGCAGCCGCGGCGCCAGCGGCTGACGCCGCGTGAACCGCGACCACGGTCCCCGATCCCAGATCGAGACCCGCTCGACCCCAACAAGCACAGGCGGGTTGCTGACGCAGCCCGACCACACACCAAGGAGCCTTGCCATGTACCACCTTCAAGCAGAACATCTGGCGCAGGCGCATCAACAGCGTCTCGCCCAGGCCGAGCAGGAACGCCTGGTGCGTCGGCTGCGGGTCCACCGGCGCGCACAGCGTCGGCTCCGCAAGGCCGAGCACGCCGCGTTGCGGGCTCGGTTGCACCTCGCCTCCGCGTGACGGGCATCGGTCAGCAGCACGACAGGCCCCGCACGTGCGGCAATGCACGACCCGGCCCCCGCTGGGAGTGACGAGAAAGTGTGCGACACCAACGGTGTCGCAGGCGGACCGTCACCTCCCAGCGGGGGTTCTTGCCGTTCAGCGAGGAGAGAAGCCAGGAAGCCAGCGCTCGAGCTCGGAGCGCACCGGGACCTCCGCCTCGAGCTGGCACAGGACTCCGACCCCTCCGGCCCAGACCCGGTGGACGAGGAGGTATTCGGGCGGGAGGTTGAGCTTCAGACCGGTCGACCAGTTTTCGTTGCGCGGATCGTTGACCCGTTTGAACTGGGTCTGCATCCACGGCCTGTCGAAGCGGAAGGTGTCGTGGGAAGCCGGCTC
Organism: uncultured Actinomycetota bacterium; assembly: GCA_963820065.1. Taxonomy (GTDB): domain Bacteria; phylum Actinomycetota; class Actinomycetes; order DATJPE01; family DATJPE01; genus JANPBY01. The sequence continues at coordinate 43,328 of CAWFYM010000013.1, forward strand.
GACGAACGGAGCCAGATAGCCCAGCACCGCCTCCGCGTCGACGGAGGTTCGTGCCTTGATGAAGCCCTCCTCGCGCAGTCCGGCCTCGACCGTGGCGGCATCCCCGTCGAGGGCCACGGCGAGCAGCCGACCGATGGACGCCGGGAGCCCGTGCGGCAGCCTGGCCACGGCCCCGAAGTCGAGCACTCCGAGCCGGCCGTCGGGGAGCACCCGGAAGTTGCCCGGGTGGGGATCGGCGTGGAGCATCCCAACCTTCTCGGGGGAGGCAAACAGAAAGTGGACGTAGTGACAGCCCGCGTGGTCGCGCTCAGCCTGGGTGCCCGACCGGATGATCTGCGACAGCGGTCTGCCGTCCATCCACTCCGACACCAGGACGTGCTCGCCGCCGTCCAGCACCTCGGGCACGGCGATGTCGCTGTCGCCGGAATACGCCGCGGCGAAGGCCGCCTGCGCCTCTCGCTCGAGGCGGTAGTCGAGCTCCTCGACCATCCGCTCGCGCAGCTCGGCCACCAGGGGCTTGACGTCGAACCCCGGGATCATCGAGCCGAACAAGCGGGCCATCCGGACGACCTGGTCGAGGTCGGCCCGAAGGGCCTGGTCGGCTCCCGGATATTGCACCTTGACGGCGACCTCGCGTCCGTCCTTCCACACCGCGCGGTGGACCTGGCCGATGGATGCGGCGGCCGCCGGAACGTCGTCGAAGGAGGTGAAGCGGCGGCGCCACTGACGGCCGAAGGTCTCAGCCAGGACCCGGTGGACCGTGGCCGCGTCCATGGCAGGACCGGCCTCCTGGAGCTTGGTCAGCGCCTCGCGATACGGGCCGGCCAGCTCGTCGGGAAAGGCGGCCTCGAAGACGCTCATCGCCTGGCCGAACTTCATGGCCCCGCCCTTGAGATCTCCGAGCACCCGGAACATCTGTTCGGCGGTGGCACGCTGGATCTCGGCGGTGACCAGCTCGGCGGGGCGACCGCCTACCCGCTTGCCGACGCCGAGCGCGGTCCGACCGGCGAACCCGAGCGGAAGTCCCGCCAGCTTGGCCGTGCGGGTCACGGCTCTTCGAGGCAGCTCGGTCACTCGGTCATTGTCTCCCTCCCCAGCTGCAACCGCAGCGGGGATGCTCGGAGTAGATCCGCCGGCGCGTCCGACCGCCGGGCAGCCGCAGGACGTACGACGTCCCGGGCTCCCACCCCTCCTGGCCGTCCCCTCCCTCAGTCGGCCCGTCAGCGTCGAGCCAGGCTAGGACTTGGAGGGCGGCGAGTGACGCGGCGGCCGTGGCCAGAACCACGTCGCACGCGTCGACCGCGCCCTTGGCGACTCCTGCGGCGGGACCTGGGTCGTCGCGGTCGCGGCTGAGCTGGGCCGCGACGAGTGGCCAGTCCCTGTCGCGGTCCTGCCGGTGCAGGTCCACGCATCGAAGGCAGGGCCCCTGTCCGGGGCGGACGAGCGGGCCGACCACGGCCGTGGTCTCCACCAGCGTGATGGGCAGGTGGGCTACCCCGGCCGCGACCAAGTCGTCCGAATCAGCCGGGTTGATCACCGGCTCGTCGGTCAGAACCACGAGATCGGGGCGACCGGCTCGATCGCGGGCCAGCGAAGGCGTCGTCCGCCGGGCCGCCTCGACCGCTGCGTCGGAGCGAGGACGACCGATCGAGTCCTGCGCCGGACCGAGCGGCGCGACGTCAGCCGGGGCGACAGCGCCGTCGTCGATCACTGTCACCGCCCCCACGCCTGCCGCGGCCAGCAGCGTCGTCACCGCGGCTCCGACGCGACCAGCGCCGCGCACCTCGACGTGCCCGCGCCGTCGACGGGCCAGCTCGGGGAGCCCCAGCGACCGGCCCGCGCCGCTGAGCGACAGGGCCGCGAGGTCTGCGGCCAGGCGCCCCCGGTCAGCCGGGTCGAGGGCGGCGACTCCTCGGGCATCGGAGGCACCGTCGGCCAGACAGCCCGCGGCGTCGACGAGCCCGAGCAGCTGTTCGGCCCTTGAGGTGGTGAGTCCCCGCACGCTCGCCTGGCGCAGCGCGGCTGCATGGTCGTGGCGTCCGTCAAGGTCGAGCAAGAACTGGACGTCGTGGGGATCGAGTCCGGCGAGCACGACAGGGCGTTCGGTGGCCACGCCCAGCTGCAGGCGGTTGGTGCCGCGCCACACGCGCATCAGGGAGGGGATCAGGAGCGGTCGACGTACCGGAGCGGCCATCGGATGACTCTGGACCTCAGCGGGTGTGGACAGAGCCAGCCGTCCCCAGGTGCCTTCTGCTACCGGCAGGGCCGATGATCCCCGTGTTCGCTGACCCCAGAGGCCCCGGACGTCGCGAAGCGGCCGCCCTGGGGGGCGACCGCTTCGCGAGCCGTGCTGGACGTGCTTGTGCGTGAGTGGGGCTCAGGCCTTACCGAGGATCCGGTTGACCTTCGTGCCGCAGACAGGGCAGAGGCCCTGAGCCATGCGGCGGCCAGACGCGCTCACCTTGATCTCGCCGGTGAAGTCGCGCTTCGCCTTGCACTTCACGCAGTAGGCCTCGCCGGTGTAGTCGTCGGCCATCGCGGTCCTCCTCATTGCCTCGGCGCACGCTCGGGTGCGTGCGCTGCGATCGGCGGTCACCTTACGTCACGCGGGGCTCGCCGCGGCGTCGGCGCACCGCAGGTGGGATGCGCCGATCCGTCGAGGGTCGCCTCAGCGTGGGTGAGACCGGGTCGGTTTCAGGGCCGATCCGAGCCTCGTCGGGGCGGGATCGGGCCCGCATCGGCGGGTTCGGTCCTGCCCCAGGACGTACAGACGGGGCTCCCGAGTCGCACGCCGTCACCGTCCGCCTTCCCCTTGCGGACGCCTTGGCGAGTTTTCTCGGGAGCCCCGATGGGCGGGGACGCTATGCGCGCCGGACCCGAATCGTCAACGGGCGACCGCCTCAGCCTGTGGACGAAGGTGTGGACGTCCTGGGGACGTCGTGGCGCGTCCCTGTGGACCAACGGTGCGGGGCCTGGGGACGGCGCCGATTCTTGCCCGATCTCCAGCGGCTGACCTGCGCGAACGCCGTCCCCCGGCTGTGGAGAAGTATTGCTCGCTGTTTCTGTCACCGTTTCGGGCCGCAGTTGGAGGCGTACGCCCCCGAAGGGTGTCGCCGCGGCGCCGTAGCATCGCGGGATGCCCGAGGTGGAGGTCCGTCGCAGCGCGCGTCGCCGTCGCACGGTCAGCGCCTACCGCGACGGCGACCGGACCGTCGTCCTGCTGCCCGCCCGGATGTCGAAGGCCGAGGAAGCCGAGTGGGTCGGGGTCATGGTCCAGCGCCTCGAGCGAGCCGAGCGTCGGCGCCGACCGACCGATGAGGCGCTCTCAGCCAGAGCCGAGTCGTTGTCCCGCACCTACCTGGGCGGCCGAGCGACACCGACCTCGGTGCGCTGGGTCGACAACCAGAAGGGCCGATGGGGTTCCTGCACCCCCGCCGACGGGACGATTCGGCTGTCCCGCCGTCTCGAGGGGATGCCGTCCTACGTCGTTGACTACGTGCTCCTTCACGAGCTCGCCCATCTGCTCGTCCCCGGCCATGGGGCGGAGTTCTGGGCGGAGCTGTCCGCCTACCCCAAGACCGAACGAGCCAGGGGCTATCTCGACGGGTTCTCCACCGCCGGCCACCTCGAGCTCACCGACGACTGACCTTCCGCACCGGGGCCGGTTTCGGAGTCATCGTTGGCTGGCAGTCACTTCGTCGGATGCACGGTTGGGTCGGCGGCGAGGCGGTCCCGTGCCGCGGCGATCAGATCGACGACTGAGCGATCCGCGGGCACGTCGTCGGCCGGAAACCAGCGCACGTCCAACGACTCGCTGCTCACCTGGGGCGTCGCGGCGGCGTCGGCGAGTGCGAGGTACTGCACATCGAGGTGTCTGCGCGCCTCAGGGTTTCGACAGTTCACCTGGTGGGCGTCAAGCAGCAGCGGGCCTCCGGCGACGAGCGTGAGGTCGTCGATGCCGCTCTCCTCGTGACCTTCCCGCAGCGCAGCACCGACCAGCGTCGTGTCCTCGGGCTCAGCGTGCCCACCGAACTGCAGCCACCGGCCGCTGCGCGCGTGAAGAGTCAGCAGCGCCCGATCCTCGTCCGAAGCGAGGCCCGGTCCCGGAGACACGACGAGCAGGCTGGCTGTGATGTGGTCCGGTGCGCAGCTTCGTGACAGCCCGTCAGGATGCGTCGCAAGGTGGGTCAGGAACTCCTGCCGCAGCCGCTCCTGGGCCTCGTCGGGGGCGACCCAGGTCTCGAGCGTGCGTACGGCGTCGGCGAGCAGGCTCATCCCTCGGGGGCGTCCGGGTCTTTGCCGCTGGAGTCCTCGTCGCCGGAATTCGCGTCGCTGGACTCCTCGGCGCTGGGATCGGAGGGAGTCGGATCAGCGCTTGTGGGCTCCGGGTTCGCCGGCAGATCGTCCAGCGAGGACAGGTCGAACGCATCCCCCGAGCTGCCAGCCACGAATGCAGCTGGGTCGTCCAGGTCTTCGCCTCCAGGGAGGAGATCAGGGTGCTCCCAGAGTGCGTCGCGTCCTTGCGTGCCCCGAGCCTCGGCCAGCGCCTCCCACAGCGCAGCCGCTTCGCGCAGCCGACGTGGCCTCAGCTCGAGGCCAACGAGGGTGGCGAAGGTCTGTTCGGCCGGTCCACCCGTGGCCCGGCGGCGGCGGACCGTCTCCCGCATCGCCCCCGACGACGGCAGAGCCGAGGAGGCGCCGGTGACCACGACGTCGACCCACCCCTCGACCAGAGCGAGGAGGGTTTCGAGGCGCTCCAGGGCCTGGCGCTGGGCGGGTGTGTCCTCCGGGGCGAGCAGCCCCTGCTCGAGGGCGCCCTGCACCTCCGACAGGTCGTTGGGGTCGATCCCGCGCACCATCTCCTCGAGCCGCCCCGTGTCGACGGTGATCCCTGCCGCGTAATCCGAGACCGCGGCACGGAGCGCGCCGTCGAGCCAGGGCACGTGAGCGAACAGCCGGTGGTGGGCGGCCTCGCGCAGAGCCAGGTAGAGCCGGACCTCATCGTCGGGGAGGCCGAGGCCGGCCCCGAACTCGCGGATGTTCGCCGGCACCAGCACGGCAACCGAGCGGGGTCCGAGCGGCAACCCGACGTCGGAGCCGGTCACGACTTCAGTGGCCAGCTGTCCGACGCCCTGCCCGACCTGACCACCAAACATCGCCCCGGTCAGCTGCTGGGCCATCCCCACCATGGGGCCGGCCATCTCTCGCATCTGCTCGGGGATCGCCGTCGCGGAGGTCTCCACGACCTTCTGCGCTACCGGTTCGACGAGCCGCTGCCACGCCGGCAGGGTTCCCTCGACCCACTCCGCCCGGCTCCAGGCCTGGGCGGAGGTCGCGCCGGCCGGCAGTTCCGTCGCTCCGTCGAGCCAGACCTCGGCCAGGTGTACGGCCTCTTCGACGGCCCGACGATCGGACGCGGACACGGAGGGGTCGCCAGAGGCCGCGGCGACCTGTCGGGCTGTGTCGCGGGCGAGGTCCCAGTTGACCGGGCCGCCCTCGTACGACAGCAGCTTTCCAAGGCTTTGGAGGGCGGCGCCGATGTCGGCCGGTCCGCCTCCGCCACCGAACAGGGCAGCGAGGGGGTTGTCCTGGCCGAACGGCATGCCGGCCGGCGAGCCAGACCCGCTCTCGGTGCCGTCGTCGGGGTCGTCGCTACCTGGGGTGAAGCCGAAAGGATCGTTGGTCACCATGCACCTCGTGTCACTGGGCGATCTCGTGGGCGGACGCGCGCTCCTGGTCGGAGCGGTCAGGGCGAACCGACCCGACTCCACGGTAACGAGCGGGGCGCCTGGCTGACTCCCCATGGGTCCTCAGGTTCGCTGACGGCGCAGCGTCGCGGCGCGCCAATCTCGGCCTAGGGTGTCAGCCGTGAGCGACCAGGGGAACGGGCCCGAGGCCGGTGAGGCGGTGCCGCCCGAAGACGTCGAGGCTGCCGCCCGGGTCCGAATCGTGAGTCTGCGCTCCACACCGCTGTCCGTCGACGAGCTGCGGCTCGCTGTGGCTGACCCGACGGCCGGCGGCCATGCCTTGTTCGTCGGCACCGTCCGCGATCACGATGAAGGCCAGCACGTCGTCGGGTTGTCCTACTCCGCGCACCCCTCGGCATCCCGGGCGCTGTGGAAGGTGGCCGTACGCGTGGCGCGCGCCGAAGGCGTCGTGGCCGTGGCTGCTGAGCACCGCCTCGGTGACCTCGAGGTCGGCGATCTGGCCGTCGTGGTCGCGGTCTCGGCGGCCCACCGGGCGGAGGCATTCGCGGCCTGCCGCACACTGATCGACGAGCTGAAGCACGAGGTGCCGATCTGGAAGCACCAGCGATTCGCGAGCGGGGAGGCCGAGTGGGTCGGCGCGCCATGACGCGGCGACCTACCCTGGTCCCGTGACCGTCCTGTACTGGCTTGTCGTGCCGCTGGTGGCGACGGCACTGGCGGCTGTGTGGGTCGCGTTCACCCATCGCACGCGCCCACGGGCCGATGCCCAGGACTCGATGGCTGAGCACCAGCGTTTCCGGCAGGCCATGGAACGCCAGTCTCCTCAGGGTGGCGCCGGGCCCGTTGACGCCCAGGGCGTCGCCGAACCGATTGAGGGGTCCGCAGATCGCGAGGACCGCGGCCGCGTCGGCGACACCGACCTGTCGGCCTGATGTCGCCGCGCCTGCTGCGCCAGCTGTTGGCGGGCGCGTTCCTCGTCGTGCTCGTCGTCGTTGGCGTCATGCTCCCCGTCCCGTACGTGGCCCTGTCCCCGGGTCCCGTCTATGACACGTTGGGAGAAGTCAACGGTGAGCAGCTGATCACGATCGAGGGCGCCGAGACCTATCCCACGGCCGGGCAGCTCGACCTGACGACCGTCTCGGAGAACGGTGGCCCGGCGCGGCCGATCTCCCTCATCCAGGCCCTGGCGGGATGGGTCCGCCCCTCGGTCGCTGTGGTTCCCGAGGCGCTCCTCTACCCGCCCGACGTACCTCAGGACCAGATCGACCAGCAGAACACCGAGGACATGCTGCAGAGCCAGGACGCAGCCACCGTGGCCGCCCTGCGCCAGGCCGGCATCCCCATGACATCGACTGTGGTCGTGTCGTCGGTCGATCCGGAGGGTCCTTCCGAGGGGTTGCTCGAGGTGGACGACGTCATCCTCGCGGTCAACGGGAAGCCGGTCGCTGACCCCGACGAGCTGCGTGCGGCCATCGGTCGGGTCAAGCCAGGCGATGACGTACGGCTGCGGGTGGAGCGGTCCGACGCCCGACAGCGCGTCGTCGTGACCACTGCCGCTGCACCTGACGATGCCAGCCGCCCGGTGATCGGGATCATCCCGCGGGAGGGCTACTCCTCCGAGGTGACCGTCCAGATCCAGCTCGACAATGTCGGCGGCCCGAGCGCTGGCCTGATGTTCGCCCTCGGCATCTACGACCAGCTCACTCCTGGCGCGTTGACCGGTGGGTTGCACATCGCCGGGACGGGCACCATGGACGTCGACGGAATGGTCGGGCCCATCGGGGGGATCCAGCAGAAGATGCGGGGCGCTCGCGGCGAGGGCGCGACGCTGTTCTTGGTTCCTGCCGACAACTGCGAGGAAGCTGTTCCGGCGGCTCCTCCCGGCCTCCGTTTGATCAAGGTGGACAGCCTGGCTAGCGCGACTGGTTCGCTGGAAGCTTTGGACGCCGACGGCGTCAGCGCGCAGCTGCCGACCTGCTGACGACGAGAGGCCGTCCGGTCAGTCGGCGAAGGTGGCGCTGAGGGCCTCTGCCAGCCCCGGTGCGAGGTTGTCTCCGGACAGGACGGACTGCTCGTTGTCGTGGCTGCGGAAGCGGATGGTGCACGCCTGCCCACCCGCGCGGAGCACGGCGACCCCCAGACGCATGTCCTGCCGCTGCGGATGCGCGGCCACCGCCCGCAGGATCTCCGCCTGGTCAGCCGGCAGGTCCCCTTCCACGTCTGCCGGCAGCATCACGCGCTCGACCACCAGCGCCGCGCCGGCCACGGCCTCGGGCCACGCGAGCTGGTGCAGCAGCTCCTCCAAGGTCTCGGCTCGGGGCAGCTCGTCCTGCTCGATCGATGTCCAGGGAGCGGCGGTGTCGGGCCCCAGGGTCTCGGCGAGCGTGGGCTCGTGGGCGAGCAGCTCGGCGGTTTCGACGAGGGCGAACAGTCGCCACGGCTGGTCCCAGCCGGCGGCCGAGGCGTGCCGCTCGAGGTCGAGCAGGACGGCCGTGAGCGGGTCGGGGGCGGGGGGAAGAGAGGTCGTCACCCGATCATCCTGCCGGATCGCCGGTCACGGTGGTCGGGCGTCACGGAGCGGTATCGATCCGGCCGCACGGCTTGCCTCGATGCCGCGAATGCCGGAGAGGCCAGGTACTTTGTCGAAGTGTCGTACGAGATGCCACCTGACGGTCCACCGCCCGAAGAGCAGTCCGGGCCGGTCCAGGTCGTGCCTCGGCGCGGTCGCGTGCTCATCCCGACCTTGGTCATCCTCGGCGCCTTCCTCGTGCTGTTCGTCGTGTTCAGCGGCTACTACACCGAGTGGCTGTGGTTCAAGTCGGTGGGCTTCACCGGGGTCTTCACCAAGCAGCTAACGACGCGGTTGTTGCTGTTCGGCCTGTTCGGTTTGCTCATGGGTGCGGCGCTGCTCTTCACGATCTGGCTCGCCTATCACCTGCGCCCCGCGTTCCGCGGCATGACCCAGGAGCAGCAGAACCTCGAGCGCTACCGCGTGTCCCTCGAGCCGATCCGGCGCCGCGTGGTGATCGGCGTCTCGATCTTCTTGGGAGTCCTCGCCGGCGGTACGGCGGCAGGCGAGTGGCGGCAGTACCTGTTGTTCATCAACAGCGAGCCGTTCGGAATTGACGATCCCCAGTTCTCCACCGACATCTCGTTCTACGTCTTCCGGCTGCCCTTCTTGCGCTATCTCGTGGGCTTCGGGTTCGCCACGGTTCTGGTCTGCCTGGTCGCTGCTGCGGCAGTCCACTACCTCTACGGCGGCATCAAGCTGCAGTCGCCTGGTGAGCGCTTCACTCCTGCCGCTCGAGCGCACCTGTCGGTCCTGCTGGGTCTGTTCGTGCTCCTCAAGGCGGTCTCCTACTGGCTCGACCGCTACGACCTCGTCGTCGCCGACGGGTCCCGATTCACCGGTGCCGGCCCGCGCCTGACCGGCGCTGGGTTCACCGACATCAACGCGATCCTGCCCGCCAAGAACATCCTGCTGTGGATCGCCGTCGTCTGCGCGATCTTGTTCTTTGCCAACGTCTTCCGGCGCACCTGGCAGCTGCCGGTCATCGGGCTCGGCCTGCTGGTCCTCTCCGCCGTCGTCATCGGCGGGATCTACCCCGCGATCGTGCAGCAGTTCCAGGTGCGGCCGTCCGAGCCGGTCAAGGAGAGCCCCTACGTCCAGCGCAACATCACCGCGACTCGCGATGCCTACGGCCTTTCCACGATCCAGGAGCAGGAGTACGTCGCCACGTCGACGCCCACCCCTCAGGCTCTAGAGGCAGACCGCGCCACCGTCGAGAACGTGCGGCTCCTCGACCCCGCGGTGGTGTCCAGAACGTTCCAGCAGCTGCAGCAGATCCGTGGCTTCTACGGCTTCCCCGAACCGCTCGATGTCGACCGCTACAACATCGCCGGTGTGGAGCGCGACGCCGTGGTGTCCGTGCGAGAGATCGACTACTCCGGTCTGCCGGCGGGGTCGCAGAACTTCGCCAACCTGCACACGACCTTCACGCACGGCTTCGGATTCGTCGCGGCCTACGGCAACACAGCCAACGCTGACGGCCGTCCCGACTTCATCGCCTACGACATCCCAACCCAGGGCGAGATCACCGTTGACCAGCCCCGGATCTACTTCGGTGAGAACACCACGCAGTACTCGATCGTCGGGGCTCCTGCAGGCGCCGCGCCGCAGGAGCTGGACTTCCCTGACGACACCAGCCCGACGGGGCAGGCCAACAACACCTACGACGGCACCGGCGGGGTGCCCGTCGGGTCCCTCTTCAACCGCCTGGTGTTCGCGGTTCGCTTCCAGGAGGGCAACATCTTGTTGTCGAACCTGGTCAACCCGGAGTCAAAGATCCTGTGGGACCGGACGCCACGGGAGCGCGTCGAGCAGGTCGCACCCTGGCTCACCGTGGACGGCGACGCCTACCCGGCTGTCGTCGACGGCCGCATCGTGTGGATCGTCGATGGCTACACGACGTCAGACGGCTACCCCTACGCGCAGCGCACGACGCTCGGTGATGTCACTCAGGACACGCTCACGCTGAACCGCTCGGTGGCCGCGCAGCGCGCCGACCAGGTCAACTATCTGCGCAACTCCGTGAAGGCCGTCGTCGATGCCTACGACGGGACCGTGAAGCTGTACGAGTGGGACAGCACCGACCCCGTCCTGAAGGTGTGGGAAAAGGCGTTCCCCGGGACCGTCCAGGACTACACCGCGATCCCGCCGTCCCTGTTGGAGCACTTCCGCTACCCCGAGGACATGTTCAAGGTGCAGCGCGACATCCTCTCGCGCTACCACGTGACCACCCCCTTGGAGTTCTACAGCGGGCAGGACTTCTGGAAGGTTCCGTCGGACCCGACCAACGAGAGCTCGACGGCGACGGCCCAACCGCCGTACTTCCTGTCTGTGCAGATGCCGGGGCAGTCCTCTGCGGCATTCAGCCTGACGACGACGTTTGCTCCGCAGAAGCGTGAGACCCTCGCCGCCTTCATGGCGGTCAACGCTGAACCAGGCCCCGACTACGGCACGATCAGGCTGTTGCGGCTGCCGCGCAACACCACGATCCCGGGGCCGACGCAGGTGCAGAACAACTTCGAGTCCGACCCGGATGTCGCTCGGGATCTGTCGTTGTTCCGCAGCCGCGGGTCTGAGGTCGAGCTGGGCAACCTGCTCACCCTGCCCGTCGGCGGCGGTCTGCTGTATGTGGAACCGCTCTACATCCGCGCCCAGGGCGCGGAGTCGTTCCCGCTGCTGCGCAAGGTCCTGGTGGCGTTCGGGAACCGGGTCGGCTACGCGGACACCCTCGAACAATCGCTCGCCGAGGTCTTCGGCCAGGTCGTCGACTCCGGCAACGGCAACGGCAACGGCAACGGCAACGGCACGCCGCCGGGAGGCACAGGCACCGCTGAGGAAGAGCTGTCGCAGGCGCTGCTCGACGCGCAAGCTGCCATCGAGGCAGCCGACCAGGCTCTGCAGGACGGCGACTTTGCGGCGTACGGCGTGGCCCAGAACGAGTTGGCCGACGCGATTGCCCGCGCTACCGCGGCTCAGGCTGAGATCACCGGGCAGCCGGTCCCGGATCCGGCAGCGACCGCGGACGCTGGCGCGGGTGGCGACGCCGCGGCAGCCAACTTCTCGCCTTAGCTCCGCTGGGCGTACCACCATGCCGCCCGCGTTTGTCCCGAAGGTGAGTGGTCGTCTACAGTGGGGGAACCGACGCGGGGTGGAGCAGCTCGGTAGCTCGCTGGGCTCATAACCCAGAGGTCGCAGGTTCAAATCCTGCCCCCGCTACCAACGTTTATGCAGGTCAGGGCCATGATCATCGATCATGGCCCTGATTGCGTGTAGGCAGAATGTCAGCAAAGCCTGTCGGCGGATGTGGCCGGACAGCGGTGGATCCGGGTGGTTGGGTCCCGTTGTTGAGAGAGTCAGCGCCCCAGCCGCTCACCTCGCGGTCGTGGCGGCACATCGATCCCGAACTCGACTGGAGCTTGCGCCTGGCGTGGGCCGACAGCGGCTAAGCATGGATTACGTCCCGGGAGGGCATGAGTAATCGGAGCCGCTCCCGGCGGCTGGGGCCTCGCGGAGCCTAGGCAGGCGGTAGCCGGGCGGCCAGGTGCGCGTGAATGCGCTGGCGAGCCGCTCCGTCCAAAGGCCCTGAGGTCCGTAGCGCGGCCGCGGTGTCCTTGGGCCCGAGCAACGGGACGTTGGCGATACGCAGCGTGGTCATCAACGGGAGGTACGCGCCAAGGAAGCACATCACCGGCTTTACGGGCAGGTGCTCTGCACCGGGTAGCGCGTCCAGCGCGTGTCTCACCGCGGTGACCTGCCTTGAGACGGACTGCAGGAGGTGAGTGCGGTCCCGCCCGCCGATGAACAGTTGCTCACGGGTCTCGGAGAACCAGCCGCCTGACCGGCGCACCTCGACCTTTCTTCTCGTCATAGTGCTTCGCGTCGATCACGTAGACCCCGGAGGGTGCGATAGCGATGTGATCGATGTCGCCGCGGCTCGAGCCGCCAAGTCGACGGTTGTGGAGGAAGAGGGCGGTTTCTCCGGCACGATTCTCCAAGGAAGCGGCGATCTCCCTCTACGATGGTGTCTGTGGCGAACGCCCGGGTGGATGCGGGTTCATCGGTGACGGCCAGGATGAGGCCACCGATGCGCGGGTGCTTAGCCCGTACCCGGCCCTCCCGAGCTGTCATACGCTTCTCGTGCTCTCGCCGTAGCGACGCGCCCGGCGCACCCGGCTCCACCGGGGTGCTCCGGGAGGTGGCGAGGAATCGCTGTCGGGACAGATGACTGACTTCGTCGCCGTGTCCCAGCCGGCCTGAGCTCCTGCTGGCACCTCAACGCCACAGGCGCATGCGCCCGCGTAGCGGAGCCGCATCACCTTGACCCGGTCACCCGATGCATCGCCCACCGTCCGGTCGACGGTGCCCGGAGCCCAGGACTTCAGCGCCGACAGGCTAGGCCGCCGGGTCTGGGTGCTGAGGTCTTTGGCGGTTGATGTAGTCGGTGAGGGCATCAGCCGGGATGCGTCGTAGCCGGCCGACGTGGATCGACTTGGATCTCGCCGACCGCGATCAGTTCGTAGAGCAGGCTACGGCTGATCTCGAGGCGGCGGGCTGCCTCCACGACCGTGAGGAGCAGGCGATCGTCGGCTTGAACGGTCAGGTTCACAACGGGTGACGTGAAGTCGCCCGGCTGGCGACGATTGGTCATCGTCGCGGTGATCAACTGCAGGGCGGGTGCGTTCGCGGGTGCTCGTCCCATTGCGGCTCTCCTCTGTCGGGGGTGCCACCGTGCCGGGGCCCGGTTGCAGCGGGGCTGGCGCGAGCGGCCGTGTGCTATACAGGTTCTGCGGCAGTAGCAATGGGCAGGCATCCCCCGGTTGTCATGGGGCTGGCGCGAGGCTGTCGCGACGGCCTGCCTCGACGCAGGTGAGTGGTGAATCCGCAGGTCGGAGGGCTCATGCGTTGGCGCCAGCCCCGTGACAACCCCCTCCGCGGAGCGTTCCCGGTGTCCGTCACCCCACCGGGAGGTTCTCCATGTTCACGACCGACCCCAGCACCCAAGTCCGTTCATCAGTTGGCACGCATGACGACTGTGGTTCAGCTGTCTCCCGAGACCGCGAGGGTCTGCTCACGCTCCTGGAAGACATCGATCGAGCCGGCTGGAACTCCCGTCCCGCGGCGACGCTGCTCGAGTACATCCGTGCCACGGCGCCGCCCAAACGTTGCCGCCACGGGGCTTTCAGGCCCGGCCGCCGACCAGGCTGAAGCGACCGCATGGGAGGCAACCTGGGAGGCGATGACCCTGCCGTCCCTGAGGTCAGCGCGCTCGCCATGGGGGGTGCTCTGGGCGACCGCGCGACGCGCGGCTAATGGGCGAGCCGGGGCGGGGATGTACTGCACGGACGTCCGAGCTGCCTGGCGGGCGGCCCGACCCGACGCCGCGGACAACGTCGCCAGCGATCAGGCAGCGGATACGCGAGGCGCCTTCCGTCACGACCCTCCGGTGAGTCTCACCGACCTTGAGGGGCGGGGAATGGGATTGCCTGCGTCCCCGACGTCGACCGGGACTGAGTCGAGCGACCTTCTGCCCATCGTCGTGCGTGCTTTGGTCGAGGCGGGCTGGATGGAACGTCCGGCCGCGGAGATCGTCGATGCCGTCTCTGGTGGCTCCGCTGACGACAGCCGCACCCGTTCGGGAGCTCGCGGCGGCCTACAACTAGCGGAGGTCCTCGATGTCCCTCCGTGGCATGTTCGCGGGTCGACGGTCGTGATGCTCGGCCTTCAGGACTGCGGACTCTCGAGGCGCTGATTGCCGACGGTCCGGATGTCCTGGCCGATCCCTGCATGCGTGCGGCCCTTCGTTCGACGGTCGTCGCTTGGTGGCCGAGCCCAGCCACAGCGGCGAGGCGGGCAGGAAGAACGACGTCATCGAGCCGAAGTCACGCAGCGTGATCTTGAGAAGTGAGAGGGGCCGACTCGCGTGTTGGCCCCTCTTCTGCACACCTCCCTGTATGACGCGAGCGCAAATTCTGCATAGCGGCACCACGAAAGGGTGGTCATCCACAGCTTCGACTCCTACGGGTTCCTTGTCTGTGGGACGGGTGTAGGAAGGCTCTCGAGACGGGGAAGGCCTCGCCAGCAGGTGGGTGATTCGCGTTTCGGAGGCGGTGATCCCTCATGCGAGGTGGACGCCGCTGGCCTTCGGGTACTGGCGGCAACAGTGGCACTCGCCGTCGTCTTGGCGGCGAGTGCTTGCGACAGCACCTCCACCTCGCAGCCCGACTCTTCGAACAGCTCGTCGCCAAGCCCTACCGCTACCACCACGGCTGCCGATGTGAGCAGCGTTACGGTCAACCGGGGAGTCTGCTCGAGCCAGGATGTAGACCGAGGGGTCACTCGTCGAGTTCCGCGATGGGAACTATCTCGCGATGAGGCAGAACGGGTGTCCCGCCGGGTCGACGTAGACACGAAACCGTCCTTCTGTCGATGGTTGGTGCTCGTGCACCCGAGCGCCCGCGCTTAGCACCGAGGGCTCAGCGGTGCCGATGTCATCGACGGACAGATCAAGGTGGAACTGCTGTGGATGCTCACCGCCAGGCCAGGTCGGTTCCACCCAGTCTGTGATGGCATGGAACGCCAAGGTCGGACGGGCGTCGGTGTCGTTCCCGGAGGTGATGCTCTTCGGTGGCACCAGTTTGGCCCAAATCGGGCTAGCGCCTTCGTCCAACTCCCAACCAAGCACCGCCGAGTAGAACCGCGCTAGGACCAACGCGTCCAGGGCAGTCAAGGATGATCAGCTCCAGTTTCGGTCGCCTTAACGTCCCATCGTTCATGATCCCGAACGGTAGCGACCGCTACCAAACGCAGTAGCTGCCAGCCGACCCCAACGGGGCCTGAAACGGTTGATGATGGCCGCGATGCGACGGCTGGCACCCGAGCTGCTGGTCACCGCGAAGACCGAGCGGTTGAAGCCCGGGGAGTTCTGAGGCACCCTCGTCGAGGGCGAGATCGCCTCCCGGTCGAGTCCAACCTCCGCACCTGGATGAGGCGGGGCCGCGTTCCCCGTCGCCAAGCGACTCGAGGACTTCGACGACACCGCCTTCATCGATCCCAACCGCCACGCTCGAAACCTTTCCTCCTCGGAGGGGATCCGCGCCGGCGAGAACGTCTGCCTCATCAGGCCCGCCGGCACCGGGAAGTCCCACAACCTCATCGCGCTGAGCATCGCTGGGGCCGACACCGGTGGACAGAGTTCCGATACTTCACCGCCGCGGACTATTCAAGGCCCACTACCGCGGACTGGCGGACAGCCACTCCGTCGGGGACCTCATCGACACACTGTTGCGTAACGAACTCCTCATCGTCGCCGAGCTCGGGTTCGGAAACAGATGCGATCTCACTGGGGCCGCTCGGTTTGCCGTACCTTGATCTTTCCAAGGCGAACTCAACGATTGTCCTCTCAAGGGCATCAAGGTTCGTAGGCGGGAGTGTTGCTAGCCACTGGACGACGAGCCCGTAGAGCATCGCGTCGAACTCCGACGTGAAGGGTACCGCTCTGTCTTCAGGTTCGAGGCCCTCCACAGCTTGCTCCAGAAGGGCGAACCACGCAGGCGCGCCGTTTCGCGATCACTTCTCGCAGGCGGGAATCCTCGAATGGCTTCGCCATATGCGGCGATCCAAACTTGCCAACTCTCAAAGGTCTCGGAGTCGTGCGGCATCATTGCCCTAACGAACGCTTGGAGACGTTCCGGACCCTGCGCGTGCGCCTTAACTGCCGCGGCCGCACGAACCTGTGGAGCCGCTCTGAAACGAATGTCAAGGTGCTGGCCAACATTTCGGCGCGATTCGGGGTAGTAGTGGTTGAGCATGCCCGTACTCACGCCGGCCTGATTTGCCACGGCGCGCATCGTCGTCCCGGCAAACCCGCGCTGAGCAATCACGCGTGCAGCACCGTTGCAGATCTGCCTCCGGCGCACGTCCC
The DNA here is from genome assembly GCA_963820065.1 of uncultured Actinomycetota bacterium. Lineage (GTDB taxonomy): Bacteria > Actinomycetota > Actinomycetes > DATJPE01 > DATJPE01 > JANPBY01. The sequence continues at coordinate 59,526 of CAWFYM010000013.1, forward strand.
CCATCCCCAGCCTGGGCACCTTCTGATCATCTCCTTCGCGCTGGCGGTCGCCATGCCGACGCACTTCGAGTGCGTCAGCATCATGTCAGGGAGCGCCGAGCCCCCGCAAAGTCCGGCCGCCGCCGTGAGTCACCTGGGCGCGACGACGAGCTATAGGGTGATCTCGATCTTGCTGGAGTACTGACATCGTTGAGACGCCGCGCTTGCTGCGACAGCTTGCTTGGCCACCGAGTCAGATGTGTGGACGATTGCGATGATCAGGCCACGACCTCGGCCGTCCGTTGCTGCTCTGACTCGAGTGACCGACCAGTCCCGCCGGCCAACTCTGGGTTGTCGCGCCCAGGGTCTGATGGGAGGCTCTCATTTCACGGAAAGATGGGGAGTTCTGGCAACAGGGGAAGTACCCGGAGGGGCTTCGGGAGCGGGCGATCCGGTCCCCGGGCGAGGCGAGGCGTGATCCGGTGACGCGGATGGGGGCGTTCCGGCGGGTCTGTGAGCAGTTGGGTCACCCCCGAGACGTTGCGTAACTCGATCCAGCAGCCGTAGATCGATGAGGGAGCCAGGGCGGGCACCGTGGGCGGTGATGCTGTGCGCATTGCGCAGTTGGAGCGGGACAACCGTGGAGCTGCGACGCGCGAACGCGATTTGAAGAGCGCTTCGGCCTTCTTCGCGGCGAGCTCGAACGCCGACAGCGGTGATCGTCGACTACATCGACGCCCACAAGGACACATTCGGGGTCGAGCCGATCTGCGCAGTGCTGCAGGTCGCCCCTAGCACCTACTACGCCCACCGGTCCCGGCCGCCGTCTGGCAGGTGGGTCAGCGACGCCGCAACGTCCGCGCGGATCGGCAACGTCCCCCTGTCAACTACTGGGTCTATCGGGCGCGGAAGGTCCCATCCGAGTTGAACCGCTCGGGACATTCGGTGGCCCGTCACACGGTTGAGCGGTCGATGCGAACGGCTTGGCTGCGCTAGATCTCCCGGGCGAAGGGACCCCACACGACCGTTCCCGGGCTGGGTCCCGATCATCGCCTGGACCTCGTTGACCGCGACCGCAATAACCAGCTCTGGGTCACTGACATCACCGAGCACCCGACCCGAGAAGGGCAAGGTCTACTGCGCCGCGGTCCTGGACGCCTTCAGCCGCCGCGATCGTCGGCTGGTCCATCGACTCCCGACCAGGACACCACTCTGGTCATCAACGCCCTCGACATGGCCATCCGCAACCGACGCCGCGACCCCGGCGGCATCGTCCACGCCGATCACGGCGTCCACGGCGTCCACGGCGGATTCAATCAATCGTCCCAACACCTCGTGATCATGGAGGTGTTCGATGGTTCGTCGTCAACAGGGCGGCAGATCGGGCAGTGCGTGAACCCGTGAGGTCGCCGGGGGTGCCGCCGCATCAGCGCGAGACGCAGCGCTTGTTCTGGATCGAGATCACCAACGGTTCAATTCCCGCGCAGGCGGCGATCGCGGTCGGCGGGCGGCAGGTCGGGCAGCGGTGGTTCCACAATGCGGGCAGCACGCCACCGTTCGATCTGGAGCCGTTGTCGGGCCGCTACTTGTTGTTTCCTGAGCGTGAGGAGATCGCCCTGCGCACGGCGCATGGCGCATGGAGTCTGCGAGATCGCTCGCGCTATCGGTCGTCATCCATCGACGATCTCGTGGGAGGTGCGACGCATCAGTTCTTGCCCGTCAAGTCTGAAAGCATCGTGGCCATTCGTTGGATTGCTGCCTCACGGCCGTACGCTCTTGCACGACCAGACAGAGACAACGCTAACGCTGCTCGCTGAACCGGATCATGGACCAAGCGGCGAATAGTATCGACGCCCGTGCCAGCATCACTCCAAGGGGTCACTACCCCCAAGTCGTAGTCGGACACTTCAACCGCTAGAGGGCTCCGGGCTCCAGACACGGCAAGAATAGGTGTACCAGCACAAATGGCCGGAATAAGTTTACTCGGAATGAACGATGAACCTGCGTCCTCGACCTCCGTAATTACGAAGACTTCTGCGAGGAGCAGCTCCTGGACGAAGCGATCCTCGGGCAAGAAGTCCTCGAAAGAGAAGCGGCCATCGCACGATCTAGCGATCCAGTCTCGGACTGCGCCAGCTTCAGAACCAGCGCCGAAGATTGACAGCTGAAACGCCAGCGAGGTGTCTGAGGCGATGCGTTCACAGAATTCGATGAGGTTCTGGCTTTCGCCGAATATTCCCGGCATATAGCATCCTGAGAGTCCCAGGGACCGGAACCGCTGATCGAAAATCGCCTCGCATGTGTGCGAATTTTTCAATCGAAACTTCCATGGATCTGTGTAGGAAGTTGGGGGAAGTATTCGACTGGGACAGATATCGTCGAACGATATTCTGTACCTGGTCGACCATGCCCGGCGCGATTGTGCATGTCTGGTTAGCCCGTTCAAAGAGAAATCTCTGAACGCACTTAGCAAGCCGGGAGCGTATGCCACCAGATAGAATATTACCTGCCGATGCAGCCTCTGCCGGGATATCCTGCACATTGAGCAGAATTCGCTCGCCTCGCACGGCCTTTCGAACCGCTGCGATACCCAAGACACGAGATCAACGGGCAGTAGGCGATCACCACGTCGAACTGTCCTAGAGAGACAATGCCCCGGCATAGGCTAAGAAAGAATGAGATCTCTTGTACGACTCGTTGTTGTACCTTGGCAGGCGACGAAGGAATATACATTCCATGACGGTTGATAATAAGAGCACCATTTTGTTCCACGTCGATGCGAATGCCGTTCCGACCGGACTTGTCACGCCATTCGGGGTAATATGGATAGGCCGTTTGTACGACAACGTCACTTCCGGTATCGACCAACCCGAGCGCTAGGTCGGTAATGACTGAAGCCCCGCCGCCGCGTACCAGGATCAAAGAGGTTCGTGACGATCAGTATTCGCATCGGCCAGAACCATAGCCGCCGATTGTCGGGCCGGGCCCGGGGGCGATGAAGCTCACTCTGGCACCAACCAGCGGCGGCGCGGAGACGGCGCCAAGAACATTCGTGGGCGGGGCTCAGGAAAGGTTACGACCATACATCATGGAAGCACGTCGCGGTCGATGTTTCGCATGTCGCAGCCGCAGTGGCCATTGCATGCCCTTCTCGGCATGCGCGCCGATGTCGCCTTATCTCAAGAGTGCCCGTCGGTCGAGTGGGCCTATGTAGGGTATGGCTTCGATGAAGGCCGCGTTCGAGGGACGACTTGTCTTGCTCTAGGTCTCGATGCCGATGGTAACGGCGGCATTCAGACATTTCTTGGTTGCTTACGTGAAGCTCTAGAGGCTCTAGCGAAGGAGACGCGGTGACCCGCCAGGGCAGATGCTTGCTGCGTAGTCAATTCACCCGCAATGCTCGATTCTGTCTGATCATCAGCGCCATAAAGTCGGTCCTCCGCTGTCCGCCTGACACTCTCATAGTTGCGCACAGAAATCTCCTTCCCTTAGCGTATGTGCTTCGGCGACTTCGTCCTTCGATTGGCGTTTGTCTGTTCCTCTATGGACGCGAGGTCGAACCGATGTTCTCGCTTCCGGCAAGGTGGTTCCTTCTGGAAGAGAGCGCCGTCTGGTGTGTCGCCATTTTCCGAGTCCACTAAACGAGTTGCATGCGCTGCCGGCGTGCCGCAACACCGAATAGCGGTCATTCCTCTAACCATTCCACCCTCTCAAATTTCAGAAGCGCCCGATATCTTGCTCGCGGCGAAGCCCCGGCCGGGTCTGGCTGTGGTTACGGTGGCGCGACTTGAGTCGGGCAGCGAACGTCAAGAATGTCGATCTTCTGATCGAAGCAATCGCAAGCCCTGAACTTGATGGGCGACGTATTACTCTGGACATTGTTGGAGACGGAGACCGGCGGGACGAGTTGGAGAAGCTCGCGCACGCCCGAGGCGTGGGCGACCGAGTTTCTTTCAATGGTTCGGTATCCGACGTGGAGCGCGAGCAGTACCTACCTCGCTTCCGACCTATTTTGCCTTCTGTCGGAACAGGAGGGCTTTGGGTTGGTGGTGCTCGAGGGATGGCAGCACGGCCTCCGGGTGCTGGTCGCAGACCGACCCGCTCTGAACGAAGTCGTGGAGTCGGGCCGTAACGGACTCGCTGGAGAGCCACGTGTCAGCGATGTATCGACTGCGTTGGCATGGTTCCACGACAATCCCGATGAGCGGCTCTCAATGGCCCGAATGGGCTTGCCGCGCTGGGCAGTCAATTTTCTGGATCGATCTTCCAGGAAGCCGTTCGGCGTGAAGTGCTAACCGCTCCGAATCCAGCGCTCGTAGATCTCGTGCGGGTGATTCCGTCCTACACCTCTACGTATGGAGGCCCGGCGGTCGCCCTTCAAGCGATCACATATGAGCTAAATGAACAGGATATTCGCACTGCGATCATTTCCGCACTGATTCACCTCGGGCAACAGTTGCTTGGAGTTCCCGAGGGCTCCATCAAGATTGCCATAGGGCCCGGCGTCGCGAGTTTGGACCTGGAGCCCACTCGCCGTAAGACTTGGCTTGTCCCTCAGGTCCCCGAGCGTTGTTGTTCACGGGATTTGGGGGAGCCAGGTGGCCGACGGAGTGAGGCTCGCGGCTGGGAAATTGGCGCCGACTGCTTTGTGTACGCGCATGGAATGCTGGACCAGCACTTCCTTGAGAGGGATCGCCGGAGCCGCCTAGTCAAACAGCTGGTCTATCGCCTTTCGACTCGGCGGAATCTCGAGCGAGCGACGGCAATTCTGTGGACCTCTGAGCAGGAAGCAGCGGCGTAGCACCGGCTACCCTGGACTTTCAATTCTGCCGTCGTTTGTAATCCAATATGGCGCAGCACCGATCGGTCAGCCGAAGAACTCCGCAAGTCACGAGACGCCGAGGAACGGGCTAACCCCGTAAATACATACTCTTCCTCGGTCGAGTGGTCGAAAAGAAGCGTCCCGCCGAATTGCTGATCGCCTTCGCGCTGATTGCCCGCGAGACTCGAGTGCGCCCTTGTCTTCGCAGGATCCGTCGATTCTTCTACGCGGGCGGTCATCGAACGGCTTGCCCGGAACTATGGTCTTGAGGACCGCGGTCGTGTGGGCCGGCCATGTAGACGGAAAGCAAAAGGACGAACTGTTTCAGAATGCGGCGGTGTTCTGTCTCCCGTCATCGCAGGAAAGCTTCGGAGTCCGCGGTTGCCGAGGCGCTTTCGACGGGATGTCCGGTTGTGCTCTCGGCGGATGTCGCGCTCGCTCCGTTGGTGGCGGACTACGGGGCCGGGGAAGTCGTGGATGGGCGGGATCCCGAATCCGTCGCTCGCGGGCTCTTTCGACGGGTGTTACGCGAAGGTCGTGCCAACTACGCCGACCTTGCCAGGAACATGTACGAAAACGAGTGCTCTCTGAGCGCTGCTGCCGAGTCGCTACTGGAGGCGGTCGGCCTCAGTGTCTCGACCAAGGAGCGTAGCGCCAAAGGCTGAGTCCTACGTCTCGTGGCCCAGCAACCGGCTCGTCTCGCACAGCGTGACCTCGATGCGGTGCGGATGGACTGGATTGGTCGCGCTCCCGAACGGGATCTCAGGGCTGGCTCGGCGAACTGTCGCCCCGGGCACCGGAAGGCACCACGTGATGCTCGTCATCGCTCAGGTGGAGGCGCTCAACATCGGGCTAAGCACTTGTTTGACGCAGGACTGGATCGCCCCTAGCGGCATGAGTAGGCGGTGTCCGCGTGGACGCAGGTTCTTCATCGTTCCCGTCGCCCGGCATGCGCATGCGCATGCATTGTGACACGGCCGCCCAACTCGCGGAGGCTCGAGTGCATCGTTCCGGGAAGCGCAGCCTGGAACGCTCTGGACCCATCTACGGTCAACAGTGCAGCCAGTCCCACCGATCCTGACCCGACCTATACTCACTGTCGACGGCGCGCGTGTGAATCCTGCGTAGAAATAGAGCGCACATAGCGAAAGGAGTGCACATCCTGCGTGAGCGATCGGCCACCATCGCTCTGGATTCGTTCCGAGAAATGCGATTAAGGGAACCAAGAGGAAGAACAATGCGATCAAACGGAAACCGATAAGGCGCCGCGTTCCGGTATGTCTTCAGTTCGGCCACCAGTGGCACGTGACCGATATACGCAATCTGCCATATCGACGCCCCGAGGAAAAGGAATGAAATACCACCGGGTATCCGCGGCAGAGCGCTGTGCGCCAAAGGGAGCAGCGGAACCATTACAACATACCAGGCAGCTCCTGCGCTCATGGCTACCGCTATCGACGCTTTCGACCGAACAGCACGAGCCAGACTTGAGAGTCAGAATCGTGAGCACGGGACCGAGAAAAATCAATGGGCCGGCCAACACCAACGTGGCTCGAGAAGTTGCGAAGCCTTGAACGGAGAGCGCGTAGGCCAAGATTGCAAGGTGAATATAGCCAATCGACTGCGCTACGACGGCATCGACAACAAGCGGCCCGGCGGTAGGGTGGATCCATACTTTGTCATGTTCGATAAAGGTTGCTGCCAACGCAGCATCTCTGCACCCACAGCTTGGCGCTCTCGCCTTATGATGGCCCGACACCAAAATGACCAGTTCGACAGCTACGACGAAGAGCAGCCAACCCAGAATCAGACCAACTGAACTCGACTTTGTGATGGCGAAGGCCAGGATAGTTGTCGGCCCAAGAAGGAGGAGCCACAAGCAGTCGAGTGCTAAAGCTGAGCGTGGCCGTGCGGCAAGGAGCGCATACCGCCTCACCTCAAACCGACACAGAGCAGGAACTAGTAAGGCAACGCCGACCACCGTAGCTGGGCCGAACGTGCACAGCACCACGCCTACCAATCCAGATATGGCGACCCCCAACTGTAAGCGGCTTGTAGACATGACGGGCGAACGGTTGGCCAGTTGATACTCTGCAAGGGAAGAACGAGCAACTGATTGAACGACTAGTATGGAACCCCAGGCAAGAGTGAAATTTCTGAACTGGGATGCACTGAGCGAGAGTGCAATAATCTGTGGTAAGAGATTAGTAATCGACGAAACCGCTTGATCCAAAAATGTGGTAGGGGCAGACGCTGTATTGGAAATTCTGCCCCGCCTACCGCTAGCTATCAGTGCCATTCGGTCTCCTTGGCCGCTGAAGCTTCGCCTCTCCGTTTAGTTGATAAAGCGGCGAGCTGCGACCACGACAATGCAGCGGAGCTGTGAATTGTTGGGCCAACTTAAGCAGTCGAAGCAGGGAACGGCGAGTCTCGTTGGCAGGGGCCAAGCGGTATGGCGAGACTGCGTCGCGACCACTTCGGACCCCGCATTTAGCCACAGCATCCGTCGACGGTAGACGTTCATCTTTACCCAGTGTGTTCGACGTGAGGACCACGTGGCGATTTTTCGACGCCTTGCGAACGAGATGTGATGACCGGGGACCTTGGGGAGACGGACCAGTGGGCAGAACTGCGCCTATGGCAAACACCAAGGCGCTCGTGAGAAGCATGCCTCTGAAGCGCTGACGCGAGGCCAGCCGACAAAATCGTGGCTCCACTGCGAGCGATAGTCCATCCCCAGAGGGAGAATAGTCCAACTACAATTGGAGAACCTGTCCGTCGGCTGAAAGCGCGGTCGAGGGCACTGAATAGAAAGCCTAGGCAGGCACTTCCTGCAACAACTAGTGGAACGCCACCGTTGGCGTACAGTTCAAGTGGATGGCCGACCACCACGCTGGTAAACGAGTCGGAAGGACCTACCAACCCGACGTGGCGCCCGAATATGTGTCCGAACAGACCAGGATCGGGCTTCGAAGTATCCCAGGAATCGCGGCACCGGTGTATAGACGATCCAGGCGAGTGTCTCACCGGCATCCGCTGGCCAGCCCTCGCCTCCCCGTTCCAGACTTTTACCTACGGACACAGTGTCAGACAATCTTCCCAGCACACTTTCGAGGCCAGCGCCAAGAAGCTCGTCTTGCCAGTGAGTGAAGGTCTGGATTGTGGTCGAGGCGAGATGCTGGATTGGTTTTCTCGATAAGTCTGTGTGTTGGTCTCCACGATATGAGCTGATCAATGGAAATACCACGAACGTCGAGACGATTGCGACGAGCGCGATCGCCCTACGTGGAACTTTGCCGCCCGTCACGACCGTCGAGATCAGCAGAACAATGAAGGGCAGAAGAACGTTCTCGCGAAGTCTTCCGCTCGGTAGTGCGATAGCGATTTCAAATACAAACAGTGCCACAACAAGGTTACTTCCACGCCGAGAGGGTTGCCTGACTTGCGTACTCGCTACCGCTGCCCAATACGATCAAAGGAAGAAGGGAGAAGAGTCGACAGAACCCAGCCACTGTTTGACGAAACGAGGCTCTCTGAGCGATGGAAGAATGACCCCCTGGCGATTTCCACTAAGCGGGCAATCGTCCCTATTAGGAAGAGAAATGCTGCAAGTTCTGGCCGCAGAGGTTTCCAACGTTGGACCGGGCCTAGTCGTCTCGACTTCCGACTCTGGGTTCGGTCGAAAAGCCACGAACCGAAAAATCTTCCAGAGACATGGAGCGCTCCGAGAGCTATGGCTGCGGCCAGAATGTGTTCGTCGAGTTGGTAGCGAGAATCGGACGGAGGCGTGATTCCGAAGTAGAGACCGCCGAGTCCGTAGGCGACGCCGAAATATCGTGCGGACATACCAATTATACTCGCACCGCCGAGATTCGCCTCCGCCCCAAATGAGCGGACCCGGCGCTGCTCCAGGTCCATGTACTCACCGATATTACGAGCGTCGCGCTCAATACGAGCAGGGTCATGGCGTGAGAGATTTGCTTGTTGGGTGGTGGCGATTCCGTTGAAAGGACAACCTGATGACCTAGCGCTCTTCGTAATGTGTGTAATCGTGCCCTGGTCGGGGCGACGCGGCCGTGGAGGGTGCTAGGACTCTTGAAGCGCTCGGGACTGAACGATGAACAAGTGCCGTCGCCCCGATGAGCGTGTCTGAGCCAATAGTGACGCCACGGAGAATTGTTGCGCGTGCACCAAGCCAAGTTCGATCGCCAATTCGTACTGGAGCGTTGTCATACTCGAAGGAATGCGAGTCAAATTGATGACTTCCAGTACAGATCAGTACATCCTGAGAAATGCACGTGTTCGACCCAATTTCGACCGTCTCTAGATTGAGTATCCACGCTCCTTCTCCTATCCAACTGTCGTGTCCGACTTCGAGTTTCCACGGCCAGTGAATAGCCGCACCCGATGGCGGATCTGAACACCTAAGACCGATTTGGGCCCCGAACTTGCGCAATATCCACAGCCGGAGGCGATTGGGTACGAACCACGGTTGTACAAGAACGGGCTGGATCAGAAGCCATGATGCCTGTACCCATACAGAACGGCCCTTCTCGTAGCCGCCTTTCCCGAAGGTGCTGAGGACCATCCGTGCAGAGTCGAGACCCATGCCGGTTTCAGGAGCCCTCGGGGATCTGTACATGCGCCGCAAAGTACCAGCACAGCTTTGCGTCGGCGGTTGTTCGGTCTCGATTGGAGCAGGAGCCCCGGGGGCCGGTTCGCTATTCCGAGTCGGCGTGCTCCGAGCGCAGTTCGGATTGCGCTGCCGAACTCGCGGCGAAGAGCACTGGTAGATCTGTGCAGCCGGACTGGTGCATCGTTGGCGCTCTTCTGCCACGTCAATGTACTGGTCGAAATTCGAACGATTCGCCTGCCCTCTAAGGGGCGAGGGTGTTGGAGCGCGGGCGGGCTGCTGTGCTGGTCGACGCAGTGGTGTACCGGTGGTTGACCGACCGTGCGTGTTCTTGACCCGACTCGAGCGGGCGTCTATGCGTCCGATACGTCCCGCTATCTCGTCCACGACGGCGTCTGGGGTGCTCGCGCTCGCGCCCTGCGCGAGTGCGAACCTGGGTTCGACTCGACTGCACGGTGCACTTTCAGGGTCAGTGCGCCGATCGGGCACCCGGCGGTGTGGCGTGGGCGAGCTGACCGGACCCAGTCCCGAGGCGGCTGCGAGCGCTGCGGCTCCACTGACGGGCTCGCCTATGAATGGCACTTCACCATGCAGAACAACAGCGACGAAATGACCCTCCGGGACTATGCCAGAGTGGTGCGGGCGGCGGAAGTCGATCGTCGTCGCGGCGGTGCTGATCGCCACGGTGGATCGCCCTGGCGCTGTGAGACGCTACGAGACCCCGATCTACGTGGCATCGGCCGGACGTCCTCGTCCAGCCTCGAGGGCCAGACAGGTTGTTCGACTCGCAGGTGACTGCGCTGAACAACCGGGCCGTCCAGAACCAAGATCCAGGTGATCGAGGGTTGAGGCCATCCCCGCAGGCGTAGGCCGACCTCTGGTTGACGTACACCACCGCCGGTGAACGCATCAGCAGCCAGTGAGACCGACGTGATCGTGCTCAAAGTCCGCCAACGCGAGACCGGCCAACGCCCAGACCTACGCCAACGCCTACGCCGAGGCCTACATCGACGTCCGCCGCGAGCGAGGCGTCGCCGACCTGCTCGCGGCCAGCACCGAGGTCCAGACCGCGATCGACGGCCTGCAGGCACAGCTCGACGCGCTGCCGGACGAACGATCCCGGGCCGGACGTCGTTGTTCGCCCAGCTGTCGAACTTCAACACCACGCTCGACCAGTTGCGTGTCGACGCCGCCCTGAAGACGGGCGGCGCCACGATCATCCGCACCGCCGAACTGCCGACCGAACCGGTCGAACCCACGCCCGGCCCGCACGGTGATCCTCGCCGCTGTCGTCGGCCTGTTGATCGGGTTCGGTGGCGCGTTCCTCGTCGACTACCTCGACGACAAGATCCGCGAGCGAGGACGACCTGGAGCGGGTGAGCGAACCAGCCGGTGCTCGCGGTGCTGCCCACCGACCGGCCGACCGACAACCGTCCGCGTGTCGCTGAGCCACCCGGACCATGCGTCGGTCGAGTCGTATCGAGGGTTCCGCACGAACTTGCAGTTCCTCGGCCTCGACCGTCCGATTCGGTCGATCCACCTCACGAGTTCGACGGCGGGCGACGGCAAGACCACCGTGTCGACGAACCTTGCCGTCGTGCTCGCTCAGGCCGGGCATCGGGTGGCCTTCATCGACTGCGACCTTCGGCGTCCGCGGGTGCACGAGGTGTTCGGGGTCGTCACCGACGCCGGGCTTCACCGACCTGTTGCTCGGTGACCTCACCCAAGTCGCGTGGTGCACCATGTCGCTGTCGACGGCGGCCATCAGCTCAGCGTGTACACAGCCGGCGCGGTGCCGTCGAACCCCAGTGAGATGCTGGCGGGAAGGCGAACGCAGCGCCTGCTCGCCGACATGGCCGAACACTACGACTACGTGGTCATCGACTCGGCCCCGATCCTGCCGGTCAGCGATTCCCTCGCACTGTCGGCCG